>NZ_FQZE01000008.1 GCF_900141875.1 Tangfeifania diversioriginum
CAACTTTCGAAAGTTAGCAATGAGTCTTTTATAGGCAAACCCGTAAAACGACTCTGACCACGTTCAGAGAACGTGGGTTTCTAATTTGAACTAAAATATTAATCACAAACAATCCTGCAGATTTCAGCAAGCCCATCCAGCGTTAACAGCAGCTCCACGTGTTTAATGTTTTTAGTTAGCGGAGCTATTACCGAGCTTAATCCGCCGGTGGCCACGACGGTAAGCTTTTCATCCAGTTCGTCCTGTGTGCGTTCAATCATGGAATCGACCAGACCGGTAAACCCGTAAACAATACCCGATTGGATGGCATGTACCGTATTTTCGCCCAAAACCGAGGGTGGCGGCGTTAAATGAATCTGCGGCAACTGGGCAGTTCCGCCAGACAAAGCCGCAACGGCAGTTTGCAAACCGGGTGCAATGGCAACTCCTTTAATCTCAGCATTTTTGCCGATTGTAGTAAACGTGAGCGCAGTGCCAAAATCAATGATCGTGGTTAGTTTTCCAAATTTTTGAAAGGCTGCAACCGCGTTGGCTACCAAGTCGGCACCAATCTCGTAGGGATTCAAAATTTTGATGGGTAGTTGCGGGTAAATATCGGGATCAACAACTGTAATTTTTGTTCCGTCGAACAATCCCGGAAGCATTTCGGTGAACGGACGAACCAGCGACGGAACCACGCTGCTCAAAATAATGTCATTCACATGAGCGCGGCAAATTTTACCTGCCGAAAGCAACGAACGAAAAATAACTTCATACTCATCGGCCGTTTTTTTATGGTCGGTTTGAATGCGCCAGTGGTTTTGCCACTTCCCGTTTTCATTCACTCCAAAAACGATGTTGGTGTTGCCTATGTCAATTGCCAGTAACATGCTGCTTTTATTAAATCTCAAATATCAAGTGACAAAATTCAAATAAATTTCAATATCCAAACTACAATTATCAAAAAAATCCAAGCTGTAAATTTTTAAAATCAAACAAATAACAATATCGTACGTATTCAAATCTCTAACAAATAGGAAGGTTTAGAAAATTGAGGCTTTGAAGTTTGATTATTATTTGTTTTTTGGAATTTGATTGTTGGAATTTTCATTATTCGTCAAAACAAACTTAACTGATTATCCTTCTCCTCCGGCTTTTTATGTGGTTTATTTTTTATTTGCTGAATAAGCTCCTGCTGAATTGAACCAAGAAATGGGCTTTTAGGCAAATTGAACTTCCGTCCGCGCAGGGTTCGGCTCCGGGCATGAGTGAGGTACAACAGTTTTTTGGCGCGGGTCATTCCCACGTAAAGCAGGCGCTTTTCTTCCTCCTCATCCACTTCAGTTTTATACAAATTGTAGGGCAGCAGGCCCTTTTCGCAACCGGGAATAAAAACACATTCAAATTCCAGTCCTTTGGATGCATGCAGCGTCATCAGCGAAACAGCTTCGAGGTTTTTCCGGTGAATATCTGCGCCGGAACCCAGCTTCACATAATTGAGAAATTCACCCCAATTTTGCATATTGCCGGCCATACCGGTAAACCGCTCCCAGTTTTGGTTATCAAATTTTTGACCAGCGAAAAACGAATCTTTCAGGTAATTCAAAAATGAAACAGCATCCAACTTTTTGGTCTCCTCCTTTGCCATTTCAAACTGCAGTTTTGAAAATGCTCTTTTCTTCAGGTTAAAAACAGGGGCAGCTTTTTCAAAATTGCCGGATAAAAAAACACTCAGCAAATCGACGAAACTTTGAAACGGTTCTTCCCTGAAAAACGGCACTGTTCCCACATCCTGATAAGGAATATGATGGTCATTCAATGCTTTGGCGATGGCCTCAAACTGGTTGCGGGTGCGGCACAACACGGCCAAATCGGAAAGGCTGGAAATACCTTCGTTTTTTTCGCCGCGGGTAACAGAGCTGTCGATGGAAAAAAAGCTGACCCCACCCACCAGTTCCACAATTTGCCGGGCAATGAATTCAGCTTCAGCAGCACCTGTAGGTTGTTCCGAAACAGAAACCTGAACGCCTTCTGTGAGGCCCTGCAAAAATCCGGAAGATTGCGAAAGCACATCTGACGAAGCAGATAAAATGGTTTGCGAGCACCGATACGATTGTTTCAGCCTGAAAACTTTTGCACCGGGATAGTCGTCGGTGAATCGTTGAATGTAGCCGGCATTCGCGCCACGAAATCCGTATATCGACTGATTGGCATCGCCTACCACACAAAGATTCGAAGATGGATCCGGGGCAAGTTGCCGCAACAAGCGGTACTGTGCATCGTTGGTGTCCTGATATTCATCCACAAAAATGTACCGAAATCGCTTTTGATAAACGGCTTTCGCTTTTTCATTTTTATTGAAAAGCAGCAAAGGTTTGGCAATCAAATCATCCAAATCGAAAGCATCGAGCTTCTGCAATTCTTTTTCATATTTGGTGAAACTGGAAGTTTCCGGTTTGGTGCCATTTTTTATTTCCGAAATTTCGGCGCTCAATTTTTTGGCTTCTCCGGATTTCAATTCTGAAAAGGATTTGATAATTTCCAGTTTCAATCCCTCATCGGCCAAAATAAAATCTTCACTTCGGCTAAATTCCGTGTGGTATTCTTTTAAAACCGAAAGACCGAATGCATGAAAAGTAGCCACAGTAACCTGACTGGCTTTCGTTTTATTTTTCAGCAGAACCTCCAGTCGCTCCCTGAGCTCGCCGGCAGCTTTGTTGGTAAATGTGATGGCCAGGATTTCTTCGGGTTCTGCCTTATGATTGCCCACCAGCCAGGCAATTTTGCTGGTAAGGGTTTTGGTTTTGCCCGTTCCGGGGCCGGCAATAATAAGTGATGGTCCTTCATTGTTTTGAACTGCGGAAAATTGCTCAGGATTTAAATTGTTGAAAACCGGCTTTTCTGTCGTTTCTGCTTTGTATTGCTCTTGCTTTTCCGCAGCCAGGTTTTCAATCTGCTCTTTTTGATGCAGCAACTTTTGAATGCCTTTTAAATCGAATTGAATCAGTGCCCGTTTTTCAGGCGGTGCCGGTTTTTCCATCTGGAAAAGAGAGCCCGTTGCCTCGAAATTTTTTACTTCGCCGGGCCTAAAAACACTGATAATTCCGTATTCCCCGTCGTATCCTTCCTGAATGTAAATCTCGCGGTTGCGCATCCGGCGAACCGCTTCAGCGAGTGTTTCCGATGTTTTTGATTTAATTTCTTCCAACGGAATTTCAAGTAAAATATCCAGTTCTTTTCCCAGTTTTTCCAGGGTTTGTTTGTATCCGGCTTCCACCTTTTTCGATTTCGCACCAACGCCTTCAATTTCTGCAAGCATTTCCTTTAGCGGAATAATGGAACGGAATGGCAATTTATTGGGACGACTTTCAATATTTTCCCTGTCGGATAATTGAATCACGCGGTTCATCACGCCAATTGTCACCGGCTTCCCGCAAACCGGACAAATAGACTTGTTGCGCAGGGTTTCGGCCGGATCCCAGCACACATTGCATTTGCGGTGACCGTCGTAATGGTACTTTCCTTCCTGCGGAAACATGTCGATTGTTCCGAGGTATTTTTCCGGATTACCGGTTCGAAGTGCTTCTGTGATACTCTGATAACTAAGTTCGGTATTAAAAATATTTGCATTTCGTCCCAGCCGGTCGGGCGAGTGAGCATCGGAGTTGGAAACCAGCGTGACCTTGTCGAGAAACGAGCAAAGCCAGTTCATGGGCGGATCGGTGGAGAGCCCGGTTTCAATGGTGTGGATGTGTGGCGACAAGTCGGCAAAACACTCTCCCAGCGAATTGAAACCCGATTTGGAACCCAGCATGGAAAACCATGGTGTCCAGATATGTGCCGGGATAAAATAGTTTTTTTCGCTGCAATCGAGCACAATTTCGAGCAGATCGCGGGAGTCTTGCCCGAGGATTGGCCGCCCGTCGGAGGTGAGGTTTCCGCCCAGATTTACCAGTTTTTGGTTTATTTTTTCGGCTTCCTCAAATCCGGGAGCCAGTACCACATTGTGTACTTTACGAACTTTGTCTCCGCGTTTGTAAATATTGCTGATTTCAGCGGTGAGCAAAAACCGCGAATCATTATCGCAAAAAGGTGAATCGAGCCGGTACTCCTTTTTCAATTTAAACAACCCGTTGCCGTCGGGTTCGGTTTTTTCTTTCAGCTCGGCCAGCCACCCGGGATGTGTAAAATCGCCGGTTCCAACTACTTTAATCCCTTTCAGCCCAGCGTAATAATCAAGGTATTCTGGTATGAGCGTTTTACTGGTTGCCCGTGAAAAATGCGAATGAATATGTAAATCGGCTATAAATTTCATGATTAATTTTATTCCTTAAAAGATAACAGATTTAAACTGCGCCAAAGAAAAATCCGGTAATTATTTTCAAATTTAGTCATACCCTCACTTTAAATGGGAGTATGACTACCTGAACCAGATATGATTTTGATGAATTATAAAACTGAAAAAATTGCTATCTTGCAGGTTCAAAGAAATCTAATTCAAAACAGATTATGGCAAGTATTAAAGATTTGAAGAAAGACATTGACCTGCTGATGTCGTTGGTATTAAACGATTGTTTTTACGTATTGGAATATAATCAGAAAGTAAATCAGGACGCTGTAATGAATATTGCCACGGAAGTGGTGGAGAAGCATCGCGATTTTCGCAAACGGGCCAACCATCCTGACGGGAAAGACAATCCCAAACTTGTAAAGAAATATTACAAAGAGCTCAATACCGAATTGCTTGCTACAGCCGACAAGGAGCTCGAAAAGCTTTCAGCCGAAGTTAAAAAAGTGAGTTAATTTTCTTTCTTAACCACTTTAAACAGTTTTTTTGCTACTGCTTTTCCGTTGTGGTAGGTGGTTAACTCCCAATCGCCCAGTTTATCTTCCAGCGGTTCCCAAATGCAATCGCCCAGGTAAAACCGGTAGTCGTTAGTTCGGATAAACTCCCAACCTTCAAAAGGTGGCACAATTTCTCCGTTTTCATTTTTGAAAGGTGGGTGTTCAATCTTATATTTTATATTTTCACTTTTCCCATTCTTAATGTGCAAAACGTATCCAAACTCAGTTCCGATTTCAGCCTCAATGGTGGTAGTAAAATTCAGAATTTTCGGGATTTCCTTGCTCTCCCGGTTCCACCTGGAATATTCACCGTAACTATAAATTTTAAATATTGGGTTTTTTCGTCTCATGGTTAATTATTAATTCAAATGTTTAAATTGTTGTTTCTATTTACCTCAACAATATTATTTTTACGAAACTTAAACCAAGAAGTGATTTTTATCCGAAAAAATATCAATTTTTTGTTTGTTTTCATTTTGCCGATATATTTTTATATCGTTCAGAATTCCATTCAAAACAAACATACCCACTTTTATTCCAACGGAATTGTGGTTACCCACTCTCATCCGTTAAATTCAGAAAATGAAAATCCGGTTGAGAACCACCAACACACCAAAACTGAAATCTGTTTATTCAGCCAGTTAAATTTCGATTATTATAACTTCTCGCAGGAATTGCAAATACTGGCTGTTGAGCCACCAGAATTCATTCTACCTTTTCTCCCAAAAGAAGGTAACTACAATTCAGTCTCACTTTTTCAACCCGCCCCCCGTGGGCCACCTCCCCAAAAATCCCACCCAATTCTCCGGGCAGCATAAATTGGTCAATGGTAGAACAAAATCACCACAAATGGGGATTTTACACCTGGAGCCTGACACCTAATTTTGCCCGCAATTCAAATTAATTTTTTAAAAGGGGTTAAGACCACCTCTGGCAAAGTTTAAATAACCAAAATGAGACTGATTTCTGTAATTATTTTAAGTGCACTATTTATTTGCGCCAGCAATTCTGTATATTCTGATGAACCCTTAAAAAGGCCTAAAACCGATGCCATGCTCTTCGGGCACGTAACATCGGGCGAAGAACACATTCCGTTTGCAACCATTGTTATTGAAGGAACTACAATTGCATCGGCAGCTGATGCTACAGGACATTTTAAAATGGCCAACCTGCCGGAAGGCAAACAAACAATTGTGGTTTCAGCCGTTGGATACAAAACACTTAAGGAAGAAGTAATGTTGGAAGCCAACAAAAGTACAACATTTTTTGCTGAGCTTGAACCTGACAACATTGGCATTGAGCAGGTTGTGGTGTCGGCCGACAGGAATGAAAAGAACCGGAAAGAAACGCCCACCATTGTAAACAGTATTAACCCAAAGCTATTTCAGCGTACACAAAATGTAACACTAAGCGAAGGATTAAACTTTTCGCCGGGGTTGCGCATGGAAAACAATTGCCAGAACTGCGGTTTTTCGCAGGTCAGAATGAACGGGCTCGAAGGGCCTTACTCCCAAATACTGATTAATTCGCGTCCTATATTCAGCGGGCTGGCAGGCGTTTACGGGCTGGAACTTATTCCTTCAAATATGATTGAACGCGTTGAAGTTATTCGTGGTGGTGGTTCATCGATGTATGGCAGCAACGCCATTGCCGGAACCATTAACCTGATTACAAAGGATCCGATCACCAACCGGTTTTCAGCAGGTGTTTCGCAGAGTTTTACCGGCGTGGCTAATAATTATGAAGCTTCAGACGACTACAATATAAAGTTAAACGGATCGCTGATTAGTGACGATTTTAAAACGGGGTTGAGCATCTTCGGATTTCACAGGAAACGCGATCCGTTCGATGCCAATGACGACGGATTTTCGGAATTGTCATCCATCGAAAATGTAACCCTGGGGGCACGTATATTTCAGCGTGTTTCCTCCCGCGGAAAAATCACCTTCGATTATTTTCATATCAATGAATTCAGAAGAGGAGGGAATAAATTCGACATGCCCCTGCATGAAGCTGACATTGCCGAAAGTGTTGAACACAAGATTAATTCGGGGGCACTAAATTTCGATTTACTCTTGCGCGAACACGACAAATTTTCGGCATTTCTCTCGGCACAAGGCGTAAACCGCGACTCCTATTATGGCGCTGAACAGGATCCTTCTGCGTATGGTTTAACAGATGATTTAACTTATTCCACCGGAATACAGTATATCAGACACCTGCACAACTTAGTTTTTTCGGAAGCTGCAATCACTGCCGGCCTGGAAGCGAACGGCAGTGTGCTCACCGACGAAAAACCGGGCTACTACGATCCGGAAGAAAACCTTCAGCACAGCAGCACGCTGGTTGCTGACCAAAAAATGGAAACACAAGCCGGGTTCCTGCAATCGGAATGGGAAATAGACAAAGTAGTGGTTAGTGCCGGAGTGCGGTTCGATCATTATAAAATTGAAGACCAGACCCGCGACAGCCAGTCAATCACGGGTGATGTATTAAGTCCGCGGATTAATTTCATGTATAATATATTTGATAATTTCCAATTCAGGGCTGGCTATGCACGCGGTTTTCGTGCCCCGCAAATTTTTGACGAAGACCTGCATATTGAAACCTCCGGATCGCGCCAGGTGCTGCACCGAAATGCAAACGACTTGAAACAGGAATCTTCAAACAGTTTTACTGCTTCGCTCGATTTTTCCAATTTTAATGGTGGATGGCAATACCAACTTTTAGTGGAAGGTTTCTACACCCACCTCAACAATCCGTTTGCCAACGAATACGGCACTCCGGATGAAAACGGGGTGGTAATTTATACCCGTGTGAATGCTGAAAAAGGGGCAAAAGTTCAGGGTGTTAACCTTGAATTCAATGCCTCTCCCTCCAACTGGTTCCAGCTGCAGTCGGGGTTCACTTTTCAGAAAAGCCGGTATGAAGAGCCGCAGGAATTTAACGAAACACGTTTTTTCCGCACACCAGACACTTACGGCTACATCAGTTTAAATTACAGCCCGGCACCCTATTTTAATGCTGCAATTACCGGAAATTATACAGGCCCGATGCTCATCCCCTATTTTGGGCCGCAGCTTGAAAATCCGGAAGAAGGAAAGCTGAATAAATCCGGTTCGTTTTTCGATGCGGGAATTAAATTAAGCTACGACATAAAAATTACCGAAAACGTAATCGTTCAGTTAAACAGCGGGATAAAAAACATTACCAACAGCTATCAGAACGATTTCGACTCAGGAATTAATCGCGATCCGGCTTATATTTACGGGCCACTCAATCCACGCACATTTTATTTTGGGGTAAAAATCGGAAATATGTAATTCAAAATAATAATTATCTCCTGCTGAGGTTGCTATAAAAAAGGCAACCTCTTTTTATTTGTGGCACACAAAAGATTTGTAATTTTACGCCGTTCTTGAATAAAAGACAGGCTCTTATATATAAAATATCGAAAATGAATGATTTGGATGCCCAAAAAAAAGTGAATGCAAAAGACCGTAGGAACAATATTATTGTAATTGCTCTTTCGGTTCTCCTTGTGGTGGTTGTGGTTCTCTACTTTTTACAAAACCGAGAGCATAAATCAATTTTAAATGAATTGAATGCCGAAAAAGACTCCATACGACTTGAATTAAATCATTTAGTTACCAGTTACGACTCGCTTGAAACTGCCAGCGACACGCTAAGTGAACAACTTTTTGTGGCACAAACCAAAGTAAAAGACCTTTTGGTGGAAGTGGAACAAACCAAGAAAGTCAGCCTTGAAAAAATTAATGCCTATCAAAAACAGGTAACTACGTTAAGAGGAATCATGCGCGATTTTGTGGTTCAGATTGATTCATTAAACCGCCGCAATGAAGAACTGATGGCCGAAAACCTTGAAGTAAAAGAGCAGTACAAGCAGGCTGAATCAGAAAAACAACAACTGAGTAAAGAAAAACAACAACTGGAACAAAACCTTCAGCGTGCCTCCAGGTTGCAGGTAAGAGAATTAAGAGCCGAGCCGCTTAACACAAGAAGCCAGACTACCCGGTTTGCCCGGCGGACTGATAAAATCAGGATTTATTTTATTTTGGGCGAAAACGTGGCAGCCAAACGCGGGCCAAAAAATATTTACGCACGCATAATGCGTCCCGATGAGCTTTTAATGAGCAAATCGGAAAACAACCTGTTCAGGTACGAGGACCTGGAAATTCAATATTCCGCCATGCGCGAAGTAGTTTACGAAGGACATGACCTGCCTGTTGCTATTTTCTGGGACAATTCCAACGAGCCCGAGTTAATGACAGGCGAATACACCGTGGACATTTTTGCCGACGGTTACAACATTGGAACCACCACCTTTGAATTGAGATGACACACCGCTTAAGCGTGCATAAAAACAGGTTCGGTTACTTTCGACAGCGATAAAAGCTTGTCGGTTTCAGCCCCGGAAATTGGCTCGTAGTTGTTCATAAATTCGAGCGCTTTCAAAAACAAAGTATTTTTTCCCGGAGGAATGGCAGCAGTAATATTTTTCGACAACGTATATTTTAACGCCATCTTCATAATTTCCTCATCTTCAATGGGGCGGTACCACACATTTTTGTATAATTTTTCTTCTCCGTCTTTCAGCCGGGTGAGTGCCATTGATTTAAGGGCCAAAACGCCCATTCCACGTTTTTCGGCTTCGGCATATACCTGCGGCCCAAAATCGCCGCCATGCCAGCAGGCAAAATTAATGGGGAACAATACTGAATCGAAATCATAACTATTCATTGCCATGAGTGCTGACTCAACCGAGTGTGCTGAAAAGCCGAGGTTCCTGACTTTCCCATCGCGTTTGGCTTTTACAAACGTTTCCATTGCACCGCCGGGAGCAAACACTTTTTCAGTTTCTTCAACAGAGGTAATTGCATGTAGCTGGTACAAATCGAAATGATCGGTTTGCAAAAGTTTTAAAGAATTTTCCAGTTCCTCCTGGGCACCTTTGGCATCACGCTGGGTTGTTTTGCAGGCCAGGAAGCAATTTTTCCGATAAGGCTTCAGTGCCGGCCCCATGCGTTCTTCGGCATTCCCGTAAGTGGGCGCAACATCGTAATAATTTACACCCAACTCGTATGCTTTGGCCACCAGCTCGTTGGCAAAGTCCTGCGGGTTATCGTTCAGCATAATTCCGCCAAACCCGATAACCGAAAGTTTATCGCCTGTTTTTCCTAAAACCCGTTTAGGGATATGGTAATCGGCCGAAAAATCGTTGCCAAAACTGCGAATACCGGGAATGGTAAGCGCCAGTCCCCCGAGGGTACTGTTACGTATAAAATTTCTTCTTTTCATTTTATTTTGATTTTTTTGATTTCTACCAAGTTAAGAAAAAATCAAATAACTAAAAAAAATAACAAAGGGCGCTTAAAATTACGCCCTTCAATAAAATCTTAACTACCTGCCATTATTCGTTCCCCTGATATTTAAACGAAACTTTCAGTTTTACGCGGTAAAATTCAATTTTCCCTTCATTCAGGTGTAAGTCCATTTTTTTCACTTCGGCAATTCTCAAATCGCGTATCGATTCAGATACACGGTCAATTGCATTTTGAGCTGCTTTTTCCCATGATTCGGGACTGCTGCCAACCACTTCAATAATTTTATAAACACTGTCTGACATAACTTAAAATTTTATGGTTTTACATTATAACTACTAATATGTACGATAGAATTTTTGTTTTGTTTAATCGGAAGCTGAAAGAATTCAATTAATTTCGGGGTTCAGAAAAATAACATTATGGATTTTCAGGAATTAATCAAATTAAGGCAAAGTGTACGCCGTTATCAAAATAAGCCGGTTGAACGAGAAAAAATTGAAAAACTTATCGAAGCAGTTCATCTGGCGCCGTCGGCTTGCAATTCACAACCCTGGAAATTAATTATTGTTGATGAACCGGAGCTTAAAAACCAGGTGGCCAAAGCCACGTTCAACAAAGCAATTTCGTTTAATAAATTTGCCACCGAAGCACCGGTGATTGCTGTTTTGGTGATGGTAAAAGCCAAACTGATTGCGCAAATTGGCGGCGGGATCAAAAACAAGGAATACCCGCAATACGATATTGGAATTGCCGCCGCCCATTTTTGTTTGCAGGCAGCAGAACTTGGACTGGGAACCTGCATGATGGGCTGGTTCGATGAAAAGAAGATTCAGCAGTTGCTAAATATTCCGAAAAAACGGAAAATCGGATTGTTGATAACGTTGGGTTATCCGCCGGAGGATTATAGTTTGCGCAAAAAAATCCGCAAACCAACGGATGAGATTTGCGGATTTAATTCCTACTGACTTAGACTGGTTTTTGAGGTAAATTAGATGACTTACTCAAAATTTATTTCGGCCAGAATGGCACTTACGAAAAACACCAGCAGTCCCAAATTATGATTGGACTGCTGGTTAGCAATCATGGCTATCCTATCGGATATCAAATATATTCTGGGCAGACAGCTTAGAAATGAAACCGAGGCAATAAAGCCAAAAGTGATTAAACTTGGTGTTGAAGAAGGTAGTCCCCGGGAACTAAAAAGCAGAAACGGCCGGTTAATCGTCAGCTATTCTCAAAAAAGGGCCCGCAATGACAGAAAAAAACCGGGAAAAAGGATTGAAACAATTGGAAAAGAAACTCCGAACTGGGTAACTGACCAAAGATCACATCAACAATCGCGGATACCATTCCTGAATTTTCTCAAGAGTAGCAGGGGCTATATCGGAACCGGGGATGCCGTGGCAGTTTAAACAGGCAGGCATGGCTGTTTTTATGGTTTTGTAATAAACCAGCGCCTCATCGTTCAGTATTAACGTATCACCGGCATTTCCGGATTGCAGCTTCTTCTCGTATAAATTCCACAACACCTTTTCCTGTTCATAGCCAAGGGCATTCCCAGGATTCCGGTTTTTGGAAGAACCCCTTGAAATAGTGCAGTTATTGGCAGTACTCAGGCTGTCAATCAGTGCGGAAGCTTCCAGGTTGCAAAATGCTATGGCATATTCGGGGCCGCCTTTTTGCATGGCGCTGCTCACATTCGCAAGCAAAACACCCTGCGCCTGGTTCAAAATGGTATTCCCTTTTTCTGTAAAATCAGCATAAGTTTCAAAATCAATTCTTTTGATTTTGATTTGAATTGCAGGCAATTAACCCTGAAATAAAATATCAATTCATAACTCATAATTTTGAAAATTTAATAACAAGTTATGAAAATGGTTTGAGATTTGAGGTCTGAGTTAAAATTTTCTATTCAAAGAAACCGAGGCTCCATTCGTCCATCCACTCCAGGTAGGGCATTCCGTTTTCTTTAAACTGAACAGGCAGCCAGACATATCTTCCGTCGATGGCATTTTGCGGCCTCCAGCGATCGGCCATGAAAATGAAGGCATCCTCTTCGCCCTGAACCGGAAAAACATAGGTACTCTGCGAATCGAAAGTAATGTCGGCATCTTCGCCCACACACGGATTTTCAACATATTGCCATTCGCCCATTACGGCATCGGACACCAGCAGGCGTGCGGCATTGGGATCCCAGCCGGTACAGCCGGAGGTAATCATGTAATATTTCCCGTTGCGCTTAAAAATTGAAGGGGCCTCGTTGTGGCCGGTAGGCAGCACCCTGATGTATTTCCCGGTAAAACCCGTGTAATCCTCGTTCAGCTCCGAAATATGCAGCGTCAGGTTTTCTTCTGCCGCGTGAATGTGGTAAGCCGTTCCGTCATTGTCGATGTAAAGTGTCATATCGCGCGACATTTGCCCTTTTTCAAAATCGCGGTGCACAAAAAGCCCGTCTTTTACGGCTTGCAACCACTCCTCCGACCACGACTCCAGATCATCAGAGAACGTTTTATTTTTCAACTCACCGGGATAATTTGCCGGCCAATGGCCTGCATTCGGGTTCAGGGCTTCTAAAAAAGTGTATGGCCCGGTGACATTGTCAGCCACAGCCACACCGGTTTTTGCGGCGGTGTATCCCTGTCCTTTCAACTCGAGATGAAACCATAATACAAACTTACCTGTCTTTTCGTTGTAAATCACTTTCGGCCGTTCGAGCACACAACCTTCCACAATGGGACTTTCCGGGTCGTCGCTCACTTCCAGGGCAATGCCCTCGTCTTTCCAGTCGGTAAGGTTTTCCGATGAATAGCAGTGCACTCCTACCCAGGCAGCATTTCCTCTCCGGCCTTCGGTTTTATGCTCGCCAAACCAGTAATATTTCCCGTTGTGAATAAGCATTCCGCCGCCATGAGCATTGATGTGAACGCCGTTATTGTCGGGCCATATTTTGCCCGGTTTTATGGTTTGCGCCTGGTTTTTAAACGAAAAGAACAGTAACAAAAAAGCAGCTGCGAGGAAAGATGGAGTCTTCATGCGTTAAAATTATTTACGGTTTCCATGGCCAGTTTACACAATCTTTTATTTCGGGGAAAAGCACAAAATCAGCTTTTCCTTTCATGGCAAGGGTTTTCACATTCAATCCTTTCAGCTGGAGGAGTGCGGTTTGCATGGTTTTTCCTGAAACCGAAACATCGTCAACCAACAGAATTCGCTTGCCCTGCAGGTCGCCGCCGGGTTTTTCCAGCACTTTGGGTTCGTTGTAGCGGGGATTGTTTTTTTCGTCGCGGTAATTCAGTACCATTACCCTGAGCTCGGCGTTGAGGTGAAAAGCCACCACGCTGGCCGGTACAATTCCTCCCGAGCCAATTCCAATAACCAGATCGATTTCAGG
Source organism: Tangfeifania diversioriginum (assembly GCF_900141875.1). Taxonomy (GTDB): domain Bacteria; phylum Bacteroidota; class Bacteroidia; order Bacteroidales; family Prolixibacteraceae; genus Tangfeifania; species Tangfeifania diversioriginum. The sequence goes on from NZ_FQZE01000008.1 coordinate 13,561, forward strand.
CAATTCAGTTTGTTTCAGTCGTTCAGAAATTTCGCGAAATGAAAGCGGGACCATAATTCAATTTTTAAGGAACAAAAATTTATTTCAATGCAAGAATAGCAGAAATCGGCGTTTTTTGCAAAAAATTACTCTTCATACACCGGAATTTCAATATAGAAAGTAGTGCCTTTGCCTTGTTGGGTTTCAAACCATAGTTTTCCTGAAAAATTCTCCACAATATTTTTCACAATTGAAAGTCCCAGGCCCATGCCACTGGTTTTTGTTGTGAAGCTGGGACTAAACAGTTTGTCGCGTACTTCAGGTGAAATGCCTTCGCCATTGTCGGATATGGCAATCACTGCCATGTGTTCGCGCCGGCTGAGATTAATTTTTATTTTTCCCTCCTGGTCTTCAGGAATAGCCTGGATGCTGTTTTTCACCAGGTTGATGATAGCCCGCGAAAGCTGTTCCCTGTCGGCGTTTACTTTCACATAATCGAGGCCGTTCGTATTAAAATCGATGGTTACCCGGCTGTGGGTTTCAAATAGATCGAGCACTTTTTGCAGCTGCTCACCCAGTTTAAAAACCTGGTTGCGTGCATTGGGAATTTTGGCGAAGTTGGAAAACTCGGTAGCAATATTCGAGAGGTTCTCAATTTGCTCAATCAGCGTCGATGTGACCCTTTCAATGTATTCGTTGTACTCTTTCCCCTCGCCTTTGGCCCGCTGCAGGTGCTGAATATTCAGCTTCATGGGGGTAAGCGGGTTTTTAATTTCGTGGGCAATTTGTTTGGCCATTTCGCGCCATGCCGACTCGCGTTCCGAGCGGGCAAGCAGTTCGGCACTAACGGCCAGCTCCTCTACCTTTTTGTTGTACTCTTTTACCAGGCTGCCAATTTCGTCGTTCCGCTTGTAAAAAATGGGTTCGTTCCGTTTCCCCAGCTGCATTTTTTTCAGGTTTTCATGAATCAGCACCAGTGGGTGGGTAATTTGATTGGCAATAAATATTGCCACAATAACACTGGCCAGCAACAGCAACACATACAGGTTAATGAAAGCCACAATTATTGTGGAAAGCTCCTGGCTGTATCTGTCCTGCTTCACAAAATAGGGCAGGTTGATAACCCCGAGGTAACTTCCCCGGTTATTGATAATAGGCTTATAAGCTGAAAGGTAGGACATTTCGCCAATTTGCTCGGGCTGGAAATAACTGATCTGGAAATTATTCAGGATTTCGTTATAGGCTCGCGCATTGATGCGGTCGGAAACCAGCCCCCGCTCGAAAACTTCGGGGCGCGAGGAAGCGACCAGGTTGCCATTGGTTCCGTAAACATTAATATCGGTACGGAAAATATTTGAAAGTTTGGACAGTTCGCGCTGCAGCCAGTCAGCCAGATCGTACGATATTTCATCTACATTTTCTAACCGCATGTCAATTTCCTCGGCAATTGAAATCATTTTTTCATTCAGGTCGTTCTGATGCTTTTCTTTGTATTCTTTTACATTGTACCAGATGGTTCCTGTGGCTACCACCAGTAATGAAACAAAAACAATGGAAATAATTGAAGCCTGTATTCTGAATTTAAGATCGAAAGTAACCGGGCGTTTTCGCAACGAAGGATTGATGACAAAAAGAAGGATTAAAACCGAAAGGAAATAAAACACAAACAAGTAGGGGAACGAAATAAGGTAATCAATTGCCGTAAACAGCTCGCGCGAAACAATTACATAGTTGTAATCGCGGGTGTGATAAATGAGGTGTTCCATGCCGTCCCAGCGGTTGAACTCGAACTCTTTATCGCTTGTAATGTAGGAGTTTACATAATTGTTATAATTGTAATCTCCGTGTTTATCGGTAAGCTCTCCCCCAAAATACTTGGCATAATCAAACTTTTTGTAATTGTCGGGTTTGGTCATCGATTTGTCGATGAGCAGTTCCGGAAAGCCAATCCCTTCGAAAAGCAAATCGGAGTTCAATTCAATAAAAATGGAAATACCGCGTTTTTCGGATGAAAGCGGATAATGGAGGCACCCTGTGTATGAAATCCGGCCGTTCATATTATCCATAAAATAAAAACTGGTACCCGGAATTTTCACGCCCTGTGTTTCAATCATATTTTCAAAGAAGTCCATGCAGAGGGCAGTGCGGTTTTCCGATTCAATATCGAGGCTGTCGGTTCCCGAACACACAAAAAAGCGAACTTCGTATTTTCTGAAATAGGTGTTAAAATATTGTTCTTCAATGTATTTCTCCAATCCGTCATCTTCAATCAGCAAATTTGGAATATTCGGGTCAGTATTAATATCTTCCTGAATTTCAGTGAGAAAGACCTCGGCAGCGGGGTCGCGTTCGGCCACCAGTGTAACGGCCATCAGTTTCTGATCGCCGCGCTGTTTTTCTGAAATGGAGGTGTAAAAAACCACCAGCGAATAAAGCGATGCCGCCGAAATAAAAATTATAAGGTAACTGAGTGTGAAATTTTGCAGGTAGTTTTTGCTGAAGAGCGAGGCCAGCACCGATGCTGTAATAAAAAGGACCAGTACAGCAATTGCTACGTACCCAACCGAAATGAATTGTACCACCGCCAAAAACAATGCAATTAAAGTTACAATCCCCGCCAGTTCGCCCAGTCTAAAATCGTTGCGCGAGCATTCCACAATTTTAATGGTAAAATAAAAACCGGCCAGCAAAAACATTCCCACCGAAAAAATACCCCACACGCTTTGAATGGTGACACTGGTTATCTGGTTAAGCGAAAAAGAGATAGTGGAATTAAATATGAGCTCGCGGATGAGAAAATGAATTAAAAGATAAATGCTGCCTGAAAACAAAAACAGCAACACGGCAATTGTTCTTCGGGGCAAAAAAGAATTTTTCTTTATTTCATCAATATCGAGATGCTGCCCAAAATGGTATATCCAGAAAAGGAAAAAGAGCGCCAGCAAAAAGTAATCGCCGAGCGACGGCAGCCAGCTGTTAAGGGCAAAAACCGAAGGGCTGAAAAAGTCGAGATGAAAGAGGACCCTGGGAATATGAAAAATAAGATGCAACCAGTAAACCAGGAACAGCGCAATGGCCAGTCCAAACAATTTGATAAAATAGGGAGCATCTGATTCAATAAATTCACGTCTCAAATACACCAGGAAAATTAACAAGCCTATAAAATAAATTATTCCCGGAAAATAGAGCTGGTGGGTGGTACACAAAAAGTTTCCCCGCGGCTCCAGGGTGAAAAGGTAGTTACCGTTGTTGCTGTGCACAGCATATTCGTCGTCGCTTTCGCCTTCGGAAATCAAATAATCATCGGGTATATCGTAACATTCAAAAAAGTTTTTTTTCAGGTAATTGTTTTCGTAGGTATAACTGCTTTTTATGAGGTGGAACCCGTAAATATGAAAATCGTCAGTTTCTCTTTTTTCGGCAAAATAATGCCCGTTTGGCAATTTTACCAGCCCTTCATTTTGGGGCAACATTTCTTCATAGTTAAAAAATGAGATGGAACGGTTAGACCAGTAAATTAGTTCCCCATTTTCATAGACCAAAAAGCCAAAACCATTTTCCCGGAGCATTTGGCTGTTTGCTGTGATGTAGTTATAAAAACCGGATTCCATGTCGCCTTCAGCCATTGCCGAGGCAATTTCGCCTGTGCATTCAGCCAATTTTTCCTCGTACCCCCACAATTGTTCCCTGAAGTCTTCAACAAGGTGAATTTCAGGATGCTTTTTCAGCAATCCGTTTTCAATGATTGCCGCAACCACAAACAAGCTGATGGCAAAAATGAGGAAAGTGTATTTATTTACTTTTTGCAACACGTTAATCGTGATGATATGGTTCGCCTTTTAAAATTGTAAATGCCCTGTAAATCTGCTCAACACACAAAAGTCGCGCCAATTGATGTGAAAAAGTCATAGGCGACAACGAAATTTTCGAACTGGCTTTTTGGTAAACGGTGTCAGAAAATCCGTAGGGCCCACCAATTACAAATACCAGCTCTTTCAGGCCGCTAAGCATTTTCTTTTCCAAAAACCCTGCAAACTCTCTCGACGAATAATTTTTACCCTTTTCGTCGAACAAATGGAACTCTTTTGACGGGGTCCATTGCGCAAGAATTTTTTCTCCCTCCATTTCTTTTTGCTGTTCCGGGGTGGTTTTCCTGGATTTTTTAATATCCGGAATCACCACAATATCAAAATCAACATAATGCTTTAAACGACTGGAATACTGCTTAATACCTTCCCTCATAAATTGTTTGTCGGTTTTTCCCACTACCAATAAAGTCACTTTCATCCGGCCAAATGAATTTTAATTTTTTAAATTTACAACTAAAATAAAGGTTCAACTTGTTTTTGCATAGTTTTTGCTACTAATTTGGCGCTAAATATTTGAAATTAAAAAAGTATGCCATCAATAAAAAAAATTGTAATTATAGTTTTCCTGTTTTCAGGAATTCTTTTAAGCGCAATAACTACCGGAGCACAGGTTCCCCAGGAAATTACAAAAAGCCTGAAAACCGGTAATTCAAAAGTGTTGTCGGAGTACTTCAACCAAAATGTTGAACTTGTAGTGCTTGAAAACGATAATGTTTACAGTAAAGCTCAGGCCCAACAAATTGTAGATAATTTTTTCAGTGCCAACTCGCCAATAAACTTTACAGTTTCACACGAATTAGGAAGAGAAGGTTCCAAATCGGTTATCGGCAACCTCTCAACCAAAAGCGGGACTTTCAGGGTTTATTTTTTGCTGAAACAAAACGACGGGAAAAATTATATTCACCAACTCCGAATAGAAAAACTGGAAGAGTCTGATGAATAAGGTTTTATTAAACCGCAGAAAATTCAGGACAATCAGGGACAAACTGATTGAGCGGGCGGAAAAAGTTTCACTGCCTTTTTTTGATGGAGTCCCACTCTACGATGTCGCGTTGTTTTTTTGGAGAAGTATTGTTAACGGCTCCATTACCACGCGGGCATCGGCCATTGCATTTTCCTTTTTCATCGCTTTTTTCCCAACCGTGCTGTTTTTGTTCACGCTCATACCTTACATTCCCATCGATAATTTTCAGAACGAACTTTTTCGCATTATTCAGGAGCTGTTGCCTGAAGGAACATTTGTGGTTGTGGAAGATACTATTGCCGATATTTTAAAGAACCCAAGAGGCGGGTTGCTTTCACTGGGTTTTTTAATGGCGTTAATTTTTTCTACCAACGGCCTGGCTTCCATGATGAGTGCCTTCGATGCTACGGTGCACAGTATTCACCGGCGTTCGTGGCTGAGCCAGCGCATTGCGGCCACGTTTCTTTTGGGAATTCTTGCCGTGTTGCTCACCCTGGCCATTACCCTGCTCACCGGCGGCGAAATTGCGTTGAGTTACCTGAAAGAAAACGATATTTTGCGCGACAGTTTTACCATTTTCCTGCTCAATTTCGGAAGGTGGATAGTTATTGTGCTACTTCTTTTCTTTGCCAACTCTTTTTTATACTACATGGCGCCGGCAAAAAAAACAAAATGGCGGTTTATTTCGGCAGGAAGTACTTTATCAACAGTATTAAGTGTAATAGCGTTAGGCGGATTTACTTACTATATCAACAATTTCAGCCAATACAACAAACTCTACGGTTCAATCGGAACCCTGCTGATAATTCTTTTTCTGATGTATATTATGTCGTTGATTCTCCTGATAGGGTTTGAGCTGAATGCCAGCATTTACCAGGCCCGAACCGAAAAGGAGGATTGAAACTGCCACAGAATTACTGTTACTTGCCCTGCTTAAAAAGTATCTCTTTTTCTTTTTTGGAAAGGCTTTCGTACCCCGATTTGGCAATTTTATCCAAAATCCGGTTGATTTCTTCCTGCTTGATATTTTGCTGGCGATTGTATTCATAATCGTCGCGCGGCGGATGCTTGTAGGTAACCCGCATGTTGTTTTTGGGTTTGAACCAATCCTGTCTTTTTATAAACCAGCCTTCCATTTTGTTGAGAAGTGTTACGATTCCGGAGCCCCAGTCTTTTCCACGGCGCAGCTGGTAAATATAAAACCAGCCCCAGGCAGCTCCTCCAAGGTGGGCCAGGTTCCCTCCCGGATTTGAAGCAGAAATGCCAATTATGGAAAGAAGCACATAGAATGCAGCAATGTATTTGAGCGGAAAACGCCCGATAAAAAACAAGTGGATTTCGCGCTGCGGGTCATAAACGGCAACGGCCACCAAAATAGCCAGTACCGAGCCCGATGCCCCCAGCAAAATTGCCCTTACCGAATCGAATACCGGAAAAACATTATAGGCCACCACGTAAAACAGCGCCCCGCTGATACCTCCCAGCAGGTAAACACTCAGCAGTTTATCGCCTTCAAAATGATAGAGAAAAAGTTTGCCGAACCAGTACAAACCCAGAATATTAAAAAGAAGGTGCAAAAAACCTGCATGCATAAACATGTAGCTTACGGGAGTCCAGGGACGACGTACCAGCACATCTAAATCTGAAGGCACCGAAAGCCATTCAACAAGCACTTGCGGCTGGCCTGCAAAGTAAAAAAACAAGCCAATGATTTTCACCACCAGAAAAACCCCGAGGTTAATGTAGATCAACCGGGTTAATACAGAACCTTCTTTGAATGTACGTTTTATGTCGGCTGCAATATCCATTTTCTTAAAATTCCAAATAGCAAAATTCAATTGGCAAACACAAGTCAGGTTCGGTTTTTTTTATCGGGTTAGTAAAATCGGTTGGATGTTTTGTTCCAGTATTTCAAAAGAATATAACCAAACAGCATGCCACCGAGGTGTGCAAAGTGTGCCACATTACTTCCGGGCCGCGAAAATCCGAGATAGAGTTCAATTAATCCGTACCCGATAACAAAATATTTAGCTTTAATTGGGATGGGCGGAAAAAGCAGCATCAGCTGGGTATTGGGAAACAACACACCAAATGCAAGCAACACGCCAAAAACAGCGCCCGATGCCCCAACGGTGGGAATATCCATTTTCATTTGCAGGATCCGTTCCATCAGTTGCTGGCCTTCAGCGGCAAAAGCCGAATTTGTTGGCTCGTCATACCAGGTGTTCACAAAATCGCGCACCTGCACCGATGCATTCGATAAGTGTTTATTCACAAACTGATCGAGAATTTCGGGCGATGGGGTATTCCTGAATGCTTCGATGGTATTTTGCATCGATGAAATTTCAAGGTAATTCACAAACATGTGCAGCGCCACCGCGCCCAGTCCGGTTACAAAATAATAAATGAGAAACCTGCGCGATCCCCAGACGCTTTCCAGCACGCGGCCAAACATCCAAAGTGCAAACATGTTGAAAAAAAGGTGGGCAATTCCGCCATGCATAAACATGTGCGTAACAACCTGGTGCATCATAAACTTATCGGAACCGGGGTAGTGCATCCCTAAATAGTTTACTAAATCAATTCCACTTGCCTGCAAAACCCAGGTGGCCAGCAATAAAATTACATTAATGATAATCAGGTTTTTTACTACCGGCGGAATATTACTCATTACAGGTCGATAATTCATATCAAAATATTTTGGTGGCCTTTCAGCAATTGGCAGGCCAATTTTTTATACGCCTAAAATAACGACAACTTGTCATTTATTAAACATTTTTTCGATGTCTTCCAGCGGCTGAATGGTCAACACCTTTTTTCCTTCGGGAGAGTAGTTGGGCGTTGCACAGGCAAAAAGATTATCGATGAGATGATCGATTTCCACTTTTCCCAAATCAGTTCCGTAGTCGAGTGCTGAGGCTTTGGCCAGCGAAATAGCCACCTGCTCTTTTGCTTTTGCCCGGGCATCAACAGGCGAATTTTTGTATTCTTCCAGCAATTTCTCTACTATAATTTCGGGCGATGAAACATCCAGTACGCCGGGTGTCCCGTTTATAACGAACGTGTTTTTACCAAATTCGCGTATATCGAAACCCAGTGAAAGCAAATCATCCAGAATATTTTTCAGCAGCTCGGCATCGCCTGCATCCAGTTCAATTTTTTGCGGAAACAGTTGTTGCTGGCTGGCCACCGATTCAGATTTCAGCACTTCCATAAACTTTTCAAAAAGAATACGCTCGTGCGCCCGTTTCTGGTCAATAATCATCACACCCGATTTAACCGGAGTAAGAATATACTTTTGTTTAAGCTGAAGTACTTTTTTTCCGGTAAATTTCTCTTCTGTCTGCCTGTTTTCCGGTTCAACTCCTTTAAAACTCAGTTGCGACTGCTCTTCCCTATAATTCGTTTCTGCCCCGGAGTACAAGTCTTCCCAATGTTCCCGGTTTTGGCTGTCGCGACTGCTTTGTCCCCAGTTCCCCGTCGATATTTCTTTTTCCTGATCAAAAGGATTGTAACCGGGGTCAACTTTTATTTCCGGGTAAGAACGGTCACCACCCTCTTTTTCGGGAACCGGAATATCGATGCTGCCACTTTGGTCGAAGTCGATGGAAGGCACCACGTTGTATTTGCCAAGCGATTCGCGAATGGAGGCATGAATGATTTGCCAGATGGTGCGTTCATTCTCAAACTTAATCTCAGTTTTGGTAGGATGTACATTAATATCGATTCCCGACGGGTCGAGATCAAGAAATAAAAAGTAGGATGGAAAAGTTTCGGGAGGCAACACTTTTTCGTAGGCCTGCATTACGGCCCTGTGAAAATAGGGATGCCGCATGTAACGTTTATTAACAAAGAAAAACTGCTCGCCTGTTGTTTTGCGTGCAAATTTTGGCTGACCAATAAATCCTGTAATATTTACCAGGCTGGTTTCTTCTTTCACCGGCACCAGGCTCTGATTTATAGTTTTCCCAAAAACATCGACAATGCGTTTTCTGAAATTGGTTTTAACCAACTCATAAAGTGGCGAGTAATTATGATAAAAGGCAAATTTAATCTCCGGATTTGGCAGTGCAACCCGCTGAATTTCGTTGATAATATGCTTAAGCTCGGTAGTATTGCTTTTTAAAAATTTACGCCGTGCCGGCACATTGTAAAAAAGATTTTTAACTGTTATGGTGGTTCCATTGTTGCAGGCCACGGGTTCCTGCGTTTTAACCTCCGAGCCCACAATGTGGATTAGTGTGCCCACTTCGTCTTCCACCCTTTTGGAGCGCAGCTCCACATCGGCAATTGCCGCCACCGAAGCCAGTGCCTCGCCCCTGAACCCCATGGTGCGGATACAAAACAGATCGTTGGCCGAAAGTATTTTTGACGTGGCATGCCGTTCAAAAGCCATTCGCGCATCGGTGGGCGACATGCCGCAACCATTATCGGTAATTTTAATCAGGGTTTTTCCGGCATCTTTAATATGAATAACAATGTCATCAGCACCGGAATCGAGCGCATTCTCGACCAATTCTTTCACAACAGAGGCCGGCCTTTGAATGACTTCGCCGGCAGCAATCTGGTTGGCAACAGCATCGGGTAATAACTGGATAATATCACTCACTAGCCTAGGAAATCTGAATAAAAAAACAAATAGAAAATTAACACTAAAATCATAACCAATATGATTAACCGGGTATTTGAGGCCCTTCGGGCTTTCTCGGTTGTTTTGGAATACCCGCCCTGTGTTTTGCGAAATTGTCCTTTCACATTGGGTTTGTAAGGTTTTCCATCATCTTTCTTTTCATCAAATATTCCCAGTTCTTCTTTTATTCGCCTTTCTCTCTCCTCACGTTCCTCTTTTTCAGGATCGTAAAACCGCGGAGTAATATTAAATCTTTTTGCTGCAGGTGTATGAAAAAACCTACCAATCATATTTTTAAATTTTTATCTGCTACAAAGGTAACGTTTATTCTGCAAAATTTATTTCAGCCGGAAAGAGAGTGGCTTCAGATCGATTTCTCCAAAATCAGCATCAGGCTCTCATCGCTTAACACCACCGGATTTCCTTTCATGCTACTGGCTTTTTTGGCTTTCTCCACCAGGACCGGAAAATCATCCGGTGTTAACCCAAATGCTGATAATAAAGGAATATTCAGTTTTTCAACCATTTGCTGGGCCCACTGAACTCCTTCTTCTGACCGGGCATTTGATTCACCCGTCAATAGTTGTGCCACTTCATCATATTTTGAAATAATGTACTTCAGATTTTGTGATTTTGCACTTTTCAGGTTGGCCTCCATAACTGCCGGAAGCAAACGGGCACAAACCGCACCGTGTGGTATAGGAATCATGCCGCCCATGGGGCCTGCAAATCCGTGCACTGCACCCAACTTTACGTTGGCCAGCGCCATGCCGCCCAGCAGGGCAGCGTAAGCCATATCTTCACGGGCTTCCAAATTAGAACCGGTTTCGTAAGCCTTTAATAGCGAACGCGAAACACGCTGCATTCCCTCGCGGCCAAAATTGTCGATAAACGGGTTGGCCTGGTTAGAAACAAAAGTTTCGAGCAGGTGGGTCAGGGCATCCATTCCTGTAGTTGCTGTAATCTCAGACGGCATGGAAAGTGTCAGTTCCGGATCAACCACTGCCACATCGGCAAACATGAGCGAACTGCGCAGACTTACTTTCACTTTATGCTTTGCAGAATAGATAACCGAATTTTTACTGGCCTCGGCACCTGTCCCTGCCGTAGTTGGAATGGCAATAAACGGCAAGGGCTTTTCAGTCAGCTTTTTCCCTTTACCAATCACCTCCAGGTAATCTAAAAGCTCTCCTGCATTGGGTGTTAATGCTGCAATGGCTTTTGCGCTGTCGATGACGCTTCCGCCACCAAAACCCACAATGGCTTCGCAATGGTTTTTCCGGGCCAGTTTCACTCCCTCATCAATTACTTCTACAGAAGGCTCCTTTTCAACCCCGAAACGAAAAATTTCAGAAGTTGAAGATAAAAGATCTGTTAACGGTTTTGCCCGTTCCGAATTTTTTCCGGTCACAAGCATAATCTTCCTCCCGTAGGTATTCAGAAGCTCCGGCACTTTTGCAACGGTTCCGTTACCAAAAAGTATTTGTGTTGCTGTTGAAAAATTAAAATTTAATCCCATCCTTCTTCGTTTGGAAAAACGTTTGAAAACTTAATACTGCTCCTGGGTTCAGCCATCATGCCGGCCACGGTGTCACGCCATTTTTTGTAATGTGCCGTTTCTTTGTGCTTTGCCGGATCACCGGGTGTGCGATACACTTCAACCAGCACAAAACGTGTGGGATCATCCTGTTGCTGCACCACATCGAACCGGGCAACTCCGGGTTCCTGAAAACTCTGGCGGGCATTTTCAAGGGTGGCTTTCTTAAATGCTTCAACCTCCTCTTTTTTTACCTGAACAAAAACATGAACAATAAACATAGCTTATCTTTTTCTTCAAAATTAAAAAAATGTGGTTGAAATTTGGAAAAGAGTGATGCATGTTTGAAAATTTTAAACTGGTACTTACTTTTATTTTGATAAAAAAATGCACTTTTACTTTATTTCTGAAAAAATACTCTATTCAGACTTGCAGAATAAAACGCTAAAATTAAACCAATGAACGGCAGAAATTTTCTATACAAAAGTGCGATAGTTGCCTCACTGGCGGGCTTTCTTTTTGGGTTCGACACTGTGGTGATTTCAGGTGCCGAACAAAAAATTCAAACGCTTTGGGGACTGAACAGTTCGTTGCACGGACTGGCCATCAGCATGGCTTTGTGGGGAACAGTGCTGGGTGCGTTAACAGGTGGCTGGCCTGCACAATTTTTTGGCAGAAAAAAAACTTTACTTTGGATTGGCGTACTTTATCTGGTTTCTGCCTTTGGCTCTGCAATGGCGCCCGGTGTTTATTCGTTCATGGTTTTCAGATTTATCGGCGGATTGGGAGTTGGCATTTCAACGGTGGCAGCGCCCATGTTTATTTCCGAAATTGCACCGCCGGCCATGCGTGGCCGCCTGACCGGTATGTTCCAGTTTAATATTGTATTTGGAATTTTGGTGGCTTATCTTTCCAACTCGCTACTTGGCGGAATTGGTGAAAACGCCTGGCGTTGGATGCTGGGCGTGGAAGCCATTCCGGCGTTGCTGTTTACCACATTCTGTTTCGGACTGCCCGAAAGCCCGCGGTGGCTGATTGTGCAGAACAAAAACCGGGAAGCAGGATTAGCCGTTTTAAAAAAGGTAAATCCGGATTTTTCAGAAAAAGAATTGGATTCCCTGGTAAATGAAATTGAAAACTCCGGAAATCAAAAAAGCAAGCACCAAAAATTCTTTACCCGAAAACTGCTAAAACCGGCTTTTCTGGCTTTTTTTATTGCTTTTTTCAACCAGCTTTCGGGCATTAACGCCATTCTCTATTTTGCGCCGCGCATTTTCGAAATGACCGGTCTGGAATCGCAGGCTGCCCTGTTGCAATCGGTGGGCATCGGCATCACCAACCTGATTTTCACTTTCGTGGGATTGTGGCTGATTGACCGGCTGGGCCGCCGGACGCTGCTATATATTGGATCCTTTGGGTACATTGCTTCACTGGGTCTTACCACGTGGGCTTTTGCCTCCGGAAACCCCGGGATTGTGCCGGTATGTATTTTTGCATTCATTGCTGCCCATGCCATTAGCCAGGGAGCCGTCATCTGGGTTTTTATCAGCGAAATATTTCCCAACCGGCAGCGGGCATTCGGACAGTCGCTCGGGAGTTTCACCCACTGGTTTTTTGCCGCGGCACTCACGTTGGTTTTTCCGCTGATGGCCGAAGCCTGGAAACCACAATTCATTTTTGGTCTGTTCCTCGGAATGATGGTGCTGCAACTGGTTTGGGTGCGATTTTTTGTACCCGAAACCAAAGGCGCCTCGCTCGAAGAACTGGAAAGGGAGTTGTAGAAAACAGTTTACTTCTGCCTGAAATACACCTGAATAGGCACGCCCTTAAAATCGAAATTTGCGCGAATCTGGTTTTCGATGTACCGCCGGTAGGGTTCCTTAATGTATTGCGGCAAGTTGGCAAAAAGTGCAAATGACGGTGTTTGAGACGGCAACTGGGTTACATATTTAATTTTAATGAATTTCCCCTTTACCGAGGGTGGCGGATAATTCTCAACAGCTTCCAGCAGCACTTCATTCAGCTTGGAAGTTTTAATCCGGTTTTTGCGGTTTTTATAAACCTGAATGGCAAAATCAAGTGCTTTGTGCACCCGTTGTTTTGTTTTTGCTGAAACAAACAAAATGGGAACATCGGTAAACGGGGCGATTCGTTCGCGGATTTGTTCTTCCACTTTCCGGGTTGAGTAACCATCTTTTTCAATAATGTCCCACTTGTTCACCAAAATCACCACCCCTTTTTTATTTCGTACAATCAGGTTAAACACATTCACATCCTGGGCCTGCATGCCGCGGGTGGCATCAACAAGCAACATGCAAACGTCCGATTTTTCGATGGTACGTACCGAACGCAGCACGGAATAAAATTCGATATCGTCGTGAACTTTCCCTTTTTTGCGCAGGCCGGCGGTATCTACAATCACAAAATCGTGCCCGAACTTATTGAAGCGGGTGTGGATGGAATCGCGAGTGGTGCCTGCCACATCGGTTACAATGTAGCGATCCTCGCCGAGCAGGGTATTGATAAAAGAAGATTTCCCCACATTGGGGCGGCCCACCACTGATAAATAGGGTAATTCATGCTCTTCTTCCTCTTCTCCGGAAAAATCGAAAGCTTCAATTACCTGATCGAGCAAATCGCCGGTGCCGCTGCCGGTCATGGATGAAATGCAAAATATTTCGCCCAGACCGAAACCATAAAATTCCTGTGCATCTAAAATGCGCTGGTTGTTGTCCACCTTGTTGACAGCAACAATTATTTTTTTCCTGCTTTTCCGAAGAATAGCTGCAATGGCATCGTCGAGGTCGGTAATTCCCGATTCCACGTCCACCACAAAAAGAATTACATCGGCTTCATCGATAGCCAGGTGGACCTGTTTGTTAATTTCAGCTTCAAATACATCGTCGGAATTCACCACATAACCGCCGGTATCGATTACCGAAAACACTTTGCCGTTCCACTCGGCCTTGCCGTAATTGCGGTCGCGGGTAACGCCCGACATCTCATCTACAATAGCTTCTCTCGATTCGGTCAACCGGTTAAAAAATGTGGATTTGCCCACGTTGGGGCGGCCTACTATCGCTAATATTTTGTTGCTCATTTTTCTTAAAATTAGCACCGTGCTTTAGCGCGGTGTCATGATATTCAACTCAGTTGCTTTATCCATTTTTGAAAAAATGGATTCGCATAAACATTGATGTTTTATTTTCACCGCGCTGAAGCACGGTGCTATATTTAATACGCATCGTACCCAAAATTTTTCAGGGCACGGTCTTTATTTCGCCAGTCTTTGGCCACTTTCACAAAAAGTTTCAAAAATATCTTTTTGCCGAAGAATTCCTCGGCATCGGCACGGGCTTCGGAACCCACTCTTTTCAGCATTTTGCCTTCTTTGCCAATTATAATTCCTTTCTGGCTTTCGCGCGACACATAAATTACGGCTTCAATATGAATAATTTCCTCCATCTCTTTAAATGACTCCACCTCAATTTCAACCGAATAAGGGACTTCTTTCTGATAGGCCAGCAATATTTTTTCGCGGATAAATTCCTGCATAAAAAACCGCTCGCTGCGGTCGGTGAACTGGTCTTTTCCGAAAAACGGGGGATTTTCGGGCAGCAGTTCCAGGATGCGGGCTAACACGGGTTCCAGGTTAAATTTTTCGCGGGCAGAAACAGGAAAAATATCGGCTCCGGGAAATACCTCGCTCCAGTAGTCAAACAGGCGGGTTACCTCATTCTGGTCCGACAAATCAATTTTGTTGATGAGCACAATTACCGGCATATTCGATTTGCGGATGCGTGCAATGTACTCCGGATTTTTATCGGGCTGTTCCACCACATCGGTCACAAACAAAATCACATCGGCATCGGTAAGTGCCGAATCCACAAATTTCATCATGGTTTCCTGCAGCTTGTAACCGGGCTTCAAAATTCCGGGTGTATCGGAATATACAATCTGAAAATCATCGCCGTTTACAATTCCTTTTATGCGGTGCCTTGTGGTCTGCATTTTTTTGGTAATAATCGACAATTTTTCTCCCACCAATTCATTCATTATAGTGGATTTACCCACGTTTGGATTCCCGATTATATTTACAAAACCAGCTTTATGTGCCATATTTTTATTGTATCAAATTTCTGTTTCAAATCAATTTTAACCGCTCCCCTGTTTTCTTTTTCCCTTTGTTGAAGGTGTAGTTTGGATGGGATGTCACAATTCACTAAAAATCAGCGCAAAGATAATTGAATTGTGTTACCTGTAAAGAATTTCAATAACCGATTTTAAAAAACGAAGCAGTTATTAATGTTAGTGTGCTATTTTTCTTGTTAAAAGTATTTAAAAAACATGCCTCAACGCCCTTGTGGTTTGACGCTTCCCATTTTTTTGCTATTTTCAAAACAAACGTTTGATTAAAAAATTCGGTAATGGATACAAAACACCTTGATAAAATAGCAATTAATGTTCATGCTCGCAGAATTCTACTTTCAATTCTGAAAGAAAACCCGGTACTGGAAAAAATTCTGCGCAGTTCGGCTAACGAAACAGAGGCTATGGAAGCCATAAAAGAGTGGGTGCGTCCGATGTTGAAAAAAAACCCGGCAGCAGAGGCATTCTACAAAAAAAAGGACCATAGCCATGAGCTTTTTCAGCAATTGAACTGGGAAGATTTTGCAGCCATCCGTTTGCTGGATTATATTGAACATGCCGGAGAAGCTTATCCCGACCAGAATATTCACGGTGAAATGGCGGTTACCAACCCCATAAAAATGATGTGGCTGGCTACCAATTTCGGAATTGGGGGCGCCAAACCCGATTTTTTTCACGATATGCTTCGCCTGTTCCGCCAGCTGAATGGTAAATTAAAACCTGAAATTCCGCAACGCGCGGAAATTGAAAAGTGGATGAAACGCTACCCCGCCGGAACGGATAAAAACATTGCCGAGCTGAGAAGACAAAACCGCGACCGGATTAT
The DNA here is from genome assembly GCF_900141875.1 of Tangfeifania diversioriginum. Classification (GTDB taxonomy): domain Bacteria; phylum Bacteroidota; class Bacteroidia; order Bacteroidales; family Prolixibacteraceae; genus Tangfeifania; species Tangfeifania diversioriginum. The sequence goes on from NZ_FQZE01000008.1 coordinate 29,515, forward strand.
AAAAATATTAATTGAAAAAATTGACAATGGCGAGATAACTACAGGCCGCTACAAGTTTGATCCCAATCTTTCGCCGAAAGAAAAAAAGGAACAGATGCTGGAGTGGTGGAACGAAAGCCGCTTTCACCTGAAATTTGCAGTTCGCTCACCCGGGCTGCTGAACGAAATGCTCGATTACTCCCTCGACCCCGACACAATGGACATTTTATACGAAGCTGAGAAAAAAGGCATTCCGTTTTTTGTTAATCCATATTATCTGTCGCTTTTAAATGTTCAAACCCCTGGGTTTGCGGTGGGCGGTGATTTGGCTATTCGCTGTTACATTGTTTACAGCAAACAGCTGGTTGAGGAATTTGGCCTCATCGAAGCCTGGGAGAAAGAGGACAAAGTGCAACCCGGCAAACCCAACGCAGCGGGCTGGCTGCTGCCGTCGTCACATAACATTCACCGGCGCTACCCCGAGGTGGCCATTTTTGTACCCGATACCGTGGGCCGCGCGTGTGGCGGGTTGTGTGCCAGCTGCCAGCGGATGTACGAGTTCCAGAACGGCCACTACAACTTCAACCTGAAAAACCTGAAGCCTGAAAAATCGTGGAGCGAACGGATGCCCAATCTGCTTGACTATTTTAAAGACGATGCCCAGTTGCGCGATATCCTGATTACCGGCGGCGACGCGCTGATGAGTTCTGACAAAAGCCTGAAAAATATTCTGGATGAAGTGTATAACATGGCCCTCCGGAAAAAAGAAGAAAACAAACAGCGGCCTGACCGCGAAAAATATGCAGAGATTGTACGAATACGAATTGGCACACGGCTGCCTGTTTACATTCCGCAACGGATTACTCCCGAGTTGGTGGATATTCTGGCCGATTTCAAACACAAAGCTGCTGAAATAGGAATAAAACAGTTCGTTATTCAAACCCATTTTGAATCGCCAATGGAAGTAACACCCGAAGCAAAAAAGGCTGTTGAAATGTTGCTCAGCGCTGGCTGGTCGGTAACCAACCAGCTGGTTTTTACAGCACCTGCCTCACGAAGGGGTCATTCAGCAAAATTGCGTAAAGTACTGAACGATATTGGCGTTCTCACCTATTATACATTTACGGTGAAAGGATTTAAGGAAAACAGCGCCAACTTTACTCCTAATGCACGTGCTGTGCAGGAAGAGCTGGAAGAAAAATACATTGGACAGCTTCCGCAGGACGAAATGGAAACACTGCGCACACTTACCCACGACGCTGAAAAATTAACCGAAAATATCGATGCTTTGCGCCAAAAACACGCAATACCTTTCCTTGCCACCGACCGCAACATTATGAACCTCCCTGGTGTTGGGAAAAGTCTTACATTCCGTACCATTGGAATCACCCGTTACGGGAGGCGCATCCTGGAGTTCGATCACGACCGCACACGTAACCACAGCCCGATTATCGACGATATGGGAAAAGTTATTGTTATCGAGTCGAAATCAATATCGGAATACCTGCGGCAGTTGTACGATATGGGTGAAAAAACAAAAGAATATGAAGGCGTTTATGGTTACTCACTGGGCGAAACGGAACCGCGCATGCCCATGTACGAATACCCGGAATACGATTTCGAAATTTCAGATGAATTAACTCATTTGGAACTGGAGGTATAAGCAAAAGTCCGGTTTTCATTTCCGTCAATCGCTTTCAGCAAAGTGCTTGCTGTTCTCAATTCGGTCAGCAATTGGTCAATGGTGTATTTATTCAGATCAAATTCAGGTTTTACCCAATCAAACTGTTCCCCGTTACATGGATGAAAAAGCGTGTGGTTGCCCAGCTCGTAGCCGTTTAGGGCAATTTTGCGCCAGTTATCCGTCCGGTTGTACAAACTTTGGGAATTGCCGGTGCAGTAAAACGTTCCTTTAAACCCGAATTCATCCAGTTGCGGAACAGCCACATCAAGGTGGCAGTCCAGCCCGTCGTCGTAAGTAAAAACAACCGCAGCTTTGGCGTTGGGCCAGGAGAACTGGGCAACAGTCATTTTCGAAACAGAAATTATCAGAAGAATAAAAAATGCAAAATGACAAAATTTCTTCATCGTGTTTTTATTTGATCTTCAAAAATAAGAAGTTTTAGCCCAAACCACTCACCAGCTGAAGTTGATTTATTGTAGGTGATAGAAAATAACCTGTAAGTCAGGTTTGACAGAATGGTCAGGAATACAAACATGAACCTGTGACTGTTATGAATCTTATATTTCATCAAAAGGTTTTACCTCTTCCAGTTTATTGGAAATTCCCACATTTTCATGAGCCGAAGCAACTCTTAACGCAATTACCTTGGCATTTTTCTTCCAACGTATTTCAGCGTTCATTTCTATAAGAGCAAAAACTTTATCTTCTAAATCTTTTTGGCTACTACGTTGTTCTATTATTTCTCTAATCTTATTTTCTTTATAAAGGTCAATTACAGAAGCATAAATTTTCTTGTCAGGTATTATTTGTTCCCTTTCTTCAAATTCTTCTTTTAAATCGTGAATTGGCTCATTAAAGACTAACTGAGGTAAATCCGATTTTCTAAGAATAAAAAATGTATTTCCAACCAAGTCTGAATTACATGGCCAGTAATGCTGAATCTTTACTTTTCGATAATTTCCAAAAGTCAGATGAGAGATTTTTAACACTTCAATGTAGTAGTTTAGATTTATTTTGAATGGAACAATAATAAAATCAGATGACTCTTTGAAAATATTAAGTCTGTCGATAGCAGGAAATAAATCGTTTTCATCTAATAAGTATTTTTGAGTAGTTACAAAAGCAAAACTTTCTGATATCCTGATTTGGATTTTTCTTTTCATTTTTTGTGGAAGGAAAGTATCATAATTCAAATTTGTATATTCTTGGTCATCTGCAAAATCACTTTTTTCAAACAATTGTGATTCTCCATTAATTAAAACGGAATTAAAAGAATCCTTAATGTCTAAATTATTTAGAATTGAACTGTACTCCTTAAAGGTTTTATTAATAGTATTTCTGCTGCTTTCTAAAAATGCTTTTTTCTTTTCAGGTGAAATTTGTTGTTGCTTTTTCGCTCTATTAAAATCATGTTCCAATTTTTGTTTCAATGTGTCTAAAAATTCAATGGGATAAAGATTTTTGTGTTTTTCGCACCATTCAGGATTAATATGGTCCAATCTTAATATTTTTAATTGCTCTGTATTATCCAAAATATCTCTTAAGCTATTTTTAAAATTCTGAATATTATCTAACCAATGTTTTTTTTCTGCTTGTGTTTCTGGCAAATCTGGTATTCTTAAAAATTCCTCATAGACATAATACCGAGGTAAAGTATATTGCCTAAGGAAAAGCAAAATTAAGTATTTGCGAGTCCAGCTATGAATAATCCAATCAAAGTTTACTGAATCAACTCTGGGAAATCTGAACCTTAAGGCTTTTTCCCATAATTTCTGATCAAACGTTTTGCAAAATTCAAAATAACGGTTAAAAATTTCATCCATTGTCGATGGCAATAAAGGATATCTTGGAGGTTGACTGTTTGTATGGTCCCAGATTTTTCGGATACATTCAATCCGGTTTTCGTAAAGTAATAAACCACCCAGATAATAATGAAAATTAATAAACTCAACTCTTTCCTTGTCTCTATTATCTATTTCTTCCTGATTTGCGTGCTTAAAACTTCCCTGAATGTAGGTGGGACTGATTCTACGGAGATTGTATTCAAAATGGCGAAATGCACGTTTCCAATAATAAAAAATCATTTCATCTTCCCCATTTTCGACAATTGTTATTAAATTTTGCCATAGCCAATCATAAGTAGTATCATCTAAATTGTCAAATAACCAAAGATAATCTATCGTAAATTTTTTAAATAAAATGAAATCTCTATCCTTTTCTGTTGCTAATACTTTCGTGATTTTATATCCGGTTTCATAAAACTTTTCGGGTATTTGCCTTTGTGCAATGAAGGTCTTATTATAAACATCAATAAAATGATTAATCAATTTTTGAAAATTAGGAAAATCTTTCCTCTGAATTGTATTTATGGAAAAGTCTGTAATTAATCCAAAAGAATCTATATCTGCTTTACCAAATAATCTTCGGCGAGTTGTTGTCCTATTTTTAGGATCCAAACTCATAGTATTTATTTCAATAAGTAGTTTTTGCAAAGACGTCGGCCTACTAAACTTTATTGTCGTGAATGTAAAATGAATAAATAAACCCACAAGTACACATGACAAAGTAAAAATCAAATAAGAAAACCATATAATTAAAAGATTTAAAAATTGAACCCTTGAGTAAATAGCAAAAATTGAAATGATTATGTATATACCAATCATTATTACAATCCAAACTAAAATTATTTGAAATACTTTTTTCTTACTCTTAAATTCAAAAAAATCAAGAATTTCTTCTGAGCGATATTTATCATCAAATTTTGAAATTGCATCAAATACCAAAGGTGTTCCAATACTCACAATGGCAACTATAAACGCAATACAGATTTCAATAAGATTCATTAGGATAACTGTTAAATTTTATAAAACTACAAAATTTATAATAAGAAATATCTTTCATTTATTTGGTAGTTCCTGCAAACCCCATTGCCGCTTTAATCCCATCCGCAGCACTCGAAATAATTCCGCCTGCGTAACCGCTTCCCTCGCCAATAAAGAACAGATTTTCAAATCCGGTGCACAACCCATTTTTTTCGCGCAATACCTGGATGGGCGATGATGTTTTGCTTTCCAATCCGATTAAATTACCGGTTTCAAAACCACGCATTTTCCGGATAAAATCAGTTAACCCAGTCTGCATCGATTTCACAACCGTTTCTGGCAGCAGTTCCCACAACGGCGCTGCCACCAATCCCAGCGGGTAACTGCTCTCGAACGACGATTGTTTGTTCTGGTTTTTCAAAAAACCGGAAATGCTACAGGCCGGGGCGCGGTAACTTCCGGTGTGCCGGTAAAAAGCCGTTTCCAGATTCTCAACAATTTCAAGCGCTTCCAAAGGCGAAACGGTTTTTCCGGCCAGTTCGTCTGGATGCACACCGGCTACGCAGGCGGCATTGGCAAATTGCCCGCCTCGGCGGTAGTAACTCATGCCGTTTACTATGTTGGTTTCGGGGTAGGCAGCAGCCGGTACCACGGTTCCGCCGGGGCACATGCAAAACGAAAAAACCGGGTGGTTGCCGTCGGCCTGTGATGTGAGCCGGTATTCCGCCGCTTTTACACCGGGCAATTTTTCTTTGCCCCATTGCGCCAAATTAATAATCTCCTGCCGGTGTTCCATCCGGCTACCTATCGCAAAATTTTTGGTTCGAAACTGAATGCCACGCTGCATTAGCATTCGGTAAGTTTCATAAGCCGAATGACCCGGAGCAACAAACAGTGCATCTGCAGACAAATTCCCCTTTGTTGTGCTGACTTCAGTAACGTTGGAATTTTTAATGACGATATCCTCGAACAGCGTTTCAAAAAGAATTTTACCTCCAAGATTTTCAAATTTCACCCGCAGGTTTTTAACTATTTTTCTTAGATTGTCGGTTCCGAGGTGGGGGTGCGCCATGTAAGCAATTTCTGCCGGTGCGCCGGCTTCAATATAATTGTCTGTAATAAATTTTTTCTCTTTTGAAATACGTTTGGAACGGGAAGTGAGTTTCCCGTCGGAGAATGTGCCGGCACCGCCTTCGCCAAAAGCATAATTGTTTTGAGCATCGAACTTTCCGTTTTTTTCGAAAGCAGCAATAGATTTCGCACGTTTACCCACTTCCGAACCACGCTCAATTATGGTTACATTGAAACCTGCTTTCTGTAAAACCAGGGCAGCAAAAAACCCGGCCGGGCCGCTTCCGGTTACAACTACCTGTTCTCTTCTTTTCCGGAACGGAATTTCTAATTTTTCATCTGCCGGTGCATCACCTCCTTTTATTTCGGGCGAATTAACAACTACTCTTACCTGCCAGAAAATGTTCGATTTTTTGCGTGCATCCAGGCTTTTATGCTCCATCTGAAAAGAAAAATCACGAATACGTAATTGCCTTCCGATTTTTTCCCTCAGTTGCTCTGGTGTAAAATTAGTTGGCAGTTTTAAAGAAAGTGTTTTAAATCCCATCTTGAAAAAGTTTCAACTCAAAAGTAAATAATCAAACTGTTTTACAAAAAGAAGAATTTTTTATTCCCTGAAAAAATGAATCGTTTTACCTTCGTTAGGCAAAAACACCTGTCTATCAGGCAAATATTACTACTCACTCTTTTATTGTTGATTTATCATTTTATTCAGGCAATTTACTTCCGAAGCAGAAAATTTGTAACTGTTCGCAATATAGCACGTCTCACAAATTAATTAAGGAAAATTGCTTCAAAGCCATAAAAAGAAATTGCTTCAATTTGAAAAACTGATAAAACCTGTTTTTCACATAAAAGAACAGGTTGTTTGTCGAATAAATTAAGCCAATTGACAGGAAATTAGGAATTTTAAAACAGAAAACAGAACCTGTTTAGCCGCAGGAAAAAGCCACGAAGGAAATCTTCAGTGAAAGAGCTCCTTCAGAAAAACAAAAAACAATTAAAGCTATGATTAGTCTTAACAATGTTCACAAGTCTTATGTCACCGGCAACAGCCCGCTGCATGTACTAAAAGGCATCGACCTTGAAATCGGGCGGGGAGAGTTTGTATCGATCATGGGTTCGTCGGGTTCGGGGAAATCAACCCTGCTGAATATTCTTGGCATCCTCGACAATTACGAAGAGGGTTCGTATTATCTGAATGGGACGCTGATTCGGGACATGTCGGAAAAAAAGGCGGCAAAATTGCGGAACGATCTGCTGGGTTTCGTATTTCAGTCGTTTAACCTGATTTCGTTTAAAAACGCCATGGAAAACGTAGCACTTCCCCTTTACTACCAGGGAGTTAACCGGAAAAAACGAAACAAAATTGCGCTGGAATACCTCGAAAAAATGGGATTGCTGCAGTGGGCAACCCACATGCCCAACGAACTTTCGGGCGGCCAGAAACAGCGGGTAGCCATTGCACGCTCGCTGATTACCCGGCCCAAAATTATTGTGGCCGACGAGCCCACCGGCGCGCTCGACACCACTACGTCCTACGAAGTGATGGATATTCTGAAAGAAATTAATGAAGATGGAATAACGGTGGTGATTGTTACGCACGAGCACGACATTGCTGCCATGACCCATAAAATCGTCCGCCTAAAAGACGGAGTTATTTCCGAAATCATTAAAAATGGTGACCTGAAAGAGTGGAAACATCAGTACAGGAAAGAACTGGAAATTGCATGAAGAAGCGGGAAGCGGGAAGATGGAAGCAGGAAGAAAGAAGACCGGTGGCTGTCAACCTTGTTCAGGGATCTTCAACCTGAAACCTGAAACTCGGAATTCGAAACGCGTGCCGAAGGCATTCCTTCGGGAAAACTTGAAACTTGAAACAACATGTTCGATTTAGATATTTGGCAGGAAATTATTGCCACCATCAAAAAAAATAAAATGCGGACCTTCCTCACCGGATTTTCCGTGGCATGGGGGATTTTCATGCTGATGATTTTGCTGGGAGCCGGAAACGGACTGAGCAATGGAGTGGCTGAAAATTTTATGCGAGATGCCGTAAATGCCATGTGGTTGTGGAGCGGGCGGACAAGCGTGCCGTACCAGGGGATGAAAGAGAACCGCGAAATCAGGTTCACCAACGCCGACTATGATGTTATCAGCGACCTGGAAGGCATCGACAAAGCGTCGGGCAGGTATTTTATTTCGGGCAACCTTTTTTCGTACAACAACGAATTTGGAGAATACACCGCAGTTACCTGCCACCCCGATTTAAAAGATGTGGAATCGATAGAAATAACCAACGGACGGTTCATCAACCCGGTAGATATCAACCAGGCCCGCAAGTCGGTAGTGCTTGGAAAAGACATTTACGATGCGCTGTTCAAAGGGAAGGAAGCCATTGGCGAATATGTAAAAATTAATAACATCCCTTTCAAAGTGGTTGGCATTTGCCGCGAAGGTGGCAGCACACGCCACCGCAACGCGTATCTTCCGGTAACCACCGGGCAAAAAGTGTTTAACGGTGCCAACCGGCTGCACAATTTTGCACTTACCATCAATGCCGGTTCAATTGAGGAAAGTAAGGTTATTGAAGAAAAAGTGCGGACTGCCATGGCACGCAAACATAAATTCGATCCGGAAGATCGTTCAGCGCTTGGCTCCTACAACAAACTTGAAAACTACCTGGAGACAATGAAAATTTTCCAGGCCATTAAAATATTCATCTGGATTATTGGCACCGGAACTTTGATTGCCGGAGTGGTAGGCGTGAGCAACATTATGCTGATTGTGGTAAAAGAACGCACCAAGGAAATTGGCATCCGCAAGGCAATAGGTGCCAGCCCCCGGTCGGTAGTGGGTTTAATTCTGCTCGAATCGATCCTGATTACCACCATCGCCGGATACATTGGACTGGTGCTGGGAACCGGACTAATGGAAGGAATCAATTTTTTGGTTGAACAGCAATTTGCAGCCTCGGCAGGCACCAACGGCGGAAACGGCGATATCATTTTCCGCAATCCGACTGTCGATTTGAATGTGGCTGTTTCAGCCACGTTACTGCTGATATTTTCAGGCGCACTGGCAGGGTACATTCCCGCCAAACGGGCTGCCCGAATAAAACCGATTGAAGCACTGCGTGATGAATAGAGGAGTGGAGCCTCCCCTAACCTCCGCCGCTGGCGGAAGGAGAACTGGAGAAAAAGAATGATTAAGATTAATTAGTCACATCGGGAACCTGAACCCGAAACTTGAAACATGGAACTTGAAACTTAAAGATATGTTCGATTTAGATCTTTGGAAAGAAATAATAAGCGCCTTAAAGAAAAACCGGCTGCGCAGTTTTATGACTGCATTCGGGGTGTTTTGGGGAATCTTTATGCTTATCATCATGTCGGGGGCAGGCAAAGCCCTCGAAAACGGAATTATGGACGGCATCAAATCATTTGCCACCAATTCGGCATTTTTCTGGACCGAGCGTACCAGCAAACCTCACAAAGGATTTCAGCGCGGCAGAAACTGGAATTACGAAAATTCGGATATGGAATACATAAAAGCCCATATAAATGATGTGGAATATTTGTCGCCCCGGCTTTTTGGCCCCAACACTTACAGCGGCGACAATACCATCAGGGACGAAAAAAGCGGAGCGTTCAATATTACTGGCGATTACCCCGATTATTTTAAAATTGATCCGTGGACCCCGGTGAAAGGCCGGTTGCTGAATGAAATCGATATTTTGCAAAACCGCAAAGTGTGCATTATTGGTAAACGGGTGGAAGAAGTGCTTTTTGAAAAAGAAGAAGACCCGATTGGGGAGTATATCAAAATCAATGGCGTTTATTTTCAGGTAGTGGGTGTGGTGCATCCCGAAACCCGGATCACATTCAACGGCGGCCAAAAAAACGAAGCCATTATGATTCCGTTTTCAACCATGCAGCGCACTTACAATATGGGAGATGTGGTTCATTTCTTTTCGGTTACCTCGCAATCCGGCGTACCCGTGAGCGGGCTCGAAAACCGGTTGAAAGAATTGCTGAAAGCCCGTCACCATGTGGCACCCGACGACATGCAAGCGATCGGGTCGTTTAACCTCGAAGTGGAATATATAAAATACAAAGGCTTGTTTAGCGGCATCCAGATTTTAACCTGGATTGTGGGAATCGGGACCCTGCTTGCAGGAGTTATTGGCGTTAGCAACATCATGATGGTCATTATCCGCGAACGTACCCAGGAAATTGGTATCCAACGCGCCATAGGGGCCACTCCCGGCAAAGTGATGCTGCACATTGTAACCGAAAGTGTCTTCCTGACCGTAATGGCAGGTTATGTGGGCCTTACGCTGGGAGTAGGTTTGCTCGAACTGCTGAACATGGCGCTCGAGTCGGGCGGCGATGAGATATTTTTCCGCCGTCCTGAAATCAGTTTCAAAATGGCCGTTTCAGCGCTTACCGTATTGGTTTTCTCAGGTATTTTTGCCGGATTTATTCCTGCCCGGCGGGCCGTAAGAATTAAACCAATCGATGCCATTCGTGAAGAGAAAACGTAAAAAAATCAGAATAAAGAATTCAGAAAACAATTAAACTACAAGGAGATGAAAAAAGTATTCAAAATTATCGGAATTGTGCTGTTGATAGGCGCATTTGGAGGAACGCTGTTTTTCCTCTATACAAAATCGAAAAAGAAACCGGAAGTTTACGAAACAAAAAATCCGTTTGTGAGCGATGTCGTAATGAAAACCGTGGCAACCGGCTCGGTAGTGCCACGTTTCGAAATTGAAATTAAACCGCAGGTTTCGGGCATTATCGATGAACTGTTTGTTGTGCCCGGCGAACGGGTAAAAAAAGACCAGGTAATTGCCCGCATCAAAATTATACCCGACATGGTAACACTCAATTCGGCCGAAACACGCCTGAACAGGGCAAAAATTAGTTTTGAAGATGCCAAAACCGATTATGAACGTCAGCAAAAACTTTTCGACCAGGATGTAATTTCTTACGAAGAGCTCCGAAATGCAAAGGTGACGTACGATTCAGCCAGAGAAGAACTGACTGCTGCGGAAAATAACCTCGAATTAATTAAAAACGGTGTAACAAAAAAGGCTGCCGAATCGACTAATACGCTGGTGCGTTCAACAATTAACGGAATGGTGCTCGATGTTCCGGTAGAGGAAGGCAATTCGGTTATCCAGTCGAACACGTTTAACGACGGCACAACCATTGCCACCGTGGCCGACATGAGCGATATGATTTTTGAAGGCAAAGTGGATGAAACCGAAGTGGGAAAAATCAGTGAAGGAATGCCCATTGAAATGGAAATTGGCGCCATCGAGAAAGAAAAATTTCAGGCCATTCTGGAATACATTTCGCCCAAAGGTGTGGAAGAAAACGGCGCCATTCAGTTTGAAATTAAAGCGCGCGTTCAGCTGAAAGACAATCAGTTTATCCGCGCCGGGTACAGTGCCAATGCCAACATTGTTCTCGATCAGAAAGACGATGTGCTGGTGATACCGGAAGGATTGCTGAAATTTGAAAACGACTCATCGTTTGTTGAAGTTCAAAACGGCGAGGAACAGCAATTTGAAAAACGATATGTACAAACCGGCTTGTCTGATGGCATTAACATTGAAATTAAAAGCGGCCTGACAAAAGACGACAAAGTAAAAGGAGAAAAAATAGATCCGGCAAAGGCAACAGAAGAAGAAACCAGCCAGGGTTAACGTAGGTAGTTCAGTTTGATTTATTTAAATTAGCTCAAAATTACGAAAGAAGTACTGCAAAACATATTTTTGAAATCATCGGAAAAAATCGATAGAAAAATGAACAGGATTATAATACTTTTTACCGCCGTACTGTTTTTCGGCGCTTCAACTGTTTCGGAAGCCCAGGAAGAGTGGACGCTCCAAAAGTGCATCGATTATGCACTGGAAAATAACATTCAAATAAAACGGCAGGAACTGAATACCCAATACAGCCGCAACCAGGTTAACCAGGCACGGGCCGACAGGCTACCCAACCTGAATGCCGGTGCGTCAAACAATTTCAGTTACGGGCGTTCGCTGAATAACGACAACGTATATGAGAATGTAAACTCAACACAATTAACCGGTTATGTGAACTCAAACATCACGCTGTTTAACGGGTTTACGTTGCAAAAAACCATTGAACAAAGCCGGCTCGATTTACAGGCTGCCATTCAGGATTTGGAAAAAACCAAAGACGATATTATCCTGAATATTGCCGCTGCCTACCTCGAAATATTATTTGCCGAAGAGTTGGCACAGATTGCCGAGGCACAAATTGAAGTGACCAGTCAACAAATTGACCGCACTCAAAAACTGATTGAAGCCGGAAGCCTGGCTCGCGGCGCCCTGCTCGAAATTGAAGCCCAGCTGGCCCGCGAAGAGCTGCAACTGGTAAACGACAAAAACCGGGTGAAGCTCGCTTACCTGAATTTGTACCAACTGCTTGAACTGCCTGTTGAAAAAAGTTTTGAAATTAAAGCGCCCGTTTTGCCTGAGGTAAAAGCCAATGTTACCATGGCCCATTCGTTCGATGTATTTTCGGAAGCAGTGAAAATACGCCCCGAAATAGAAGCCGCACGGCTCAGGGTTGAAAGCGCCAAACGCCAGCTCGATATTGTGAAAGGAAATCGGTACCCCAGCCTGAGTTTTGGGGCAAATTACAACAACCAGTATTACAATATTATGAACAGCGACTTTGAACAGCTGCCATTTGGCGAACAACTAAAAAGTAACAGCCGGTATGGATTTGGATTCACCCTGAACATCCCAATTTTCAATCGCTTTCAGGTAAAAAACGGCGTCTCCAATGCCAAACTGCAAATTACCGATTACGAATACCAGCTGCAAACTTCCCGAAATTTATTGCGAAAAGATATTGAACAGGCTTATACCAATGCGCTGGCAGCACTCAACCGCTATGTGTCGAGTGAAAAAGCCGTTGAATCAACCCGCGAAGCATTTCGTTATACCGAAGAAAAATTTAACGTGGGAATGGTTAATTCCGTGGAATACAACCAGAGTAAAAATAACCTCACCACAGCGCAGTCGGAACTGTTGCAAGCCAGGTACGAGTATATTTTCCGCGCCAAAATCCTGGACTTCTACAACGGCGTGCCTATCGAATTGTAAACGAAAGCCCGGTGGTTTTCTGAAATGAATAATTTTATAGACCCGTGCAGAAAGTGCGGGTTTTTATTTTTCTTCAACTGCTTTTGCTTCGCGTCTCGAATAAATATCAGCCGCCACAATCATGGCGGTAAACCCCCAAAACGGAACCGACAATTTATCGGTATCCAGGAAGTTATTTAAGAATCCATGCACGTAATAAGTAACTAACCCGATAATGGCTGCCAGCACAATTCCTTTCAGTCTTGGATCCTTTAACCGGCCATAGGCATGAATTCCGGTGTAAAGGACAGTAATCAAAATAATCAGGAAAGTGACCAGCCCCAGCACCCCCGATTCTGAAAGCGGCCCGAGGTATTCGCTGTGGGCATTTCCTCTATCGCCGGCATTGGTACTTATTATTGTACGTTCTTTTTTCAGCTGAAAAGGGGCATACTGAAACATGTAAGTGCCCGGTCCGAAACCAAACACCGGCTTTTCTTTGAACATTCTGATGGCGCATCCCCAGCGGTTGAGCCGTTCCAGGTTTGAGGCATCGGATGAAATATTTGATATGGAAGAAAAATGCTCGGTTAAATTGGACGACGATTCATCGGAATTGCGTTCGAGATGCATTACAATCTGGTGTTGAAATGAAAAAACCAGCGCAATCACAATAATGGCAGTAATAAAAATGGGCTGAAACCGGATTTTCAGCTTAATAAAACCCCAAACCATAAGGGCTGCAATCATACTCACCCAGGCTGCACGGCTGTAGGATAAAATGAAAGCCATAAATAATATTCCCAACACTACCAGTGCTGCATTTCGTATTTTTTTGGAATACTGTTTACTAAAGGCAAACAACATGGCAAATGGCAGGTACATGGCAATTGCAGCGCCGTATGAAGTATGATCGTTATAAAACGGTGAAACCACATAATGTGCGGCCTGCTTGTCCCACAATCCGTAACCCCAGTGCCGGTAGGTTGCGTAAAAAATAACCACTAAAAATGCAATAATATACAACCAAACATATTGTTCCATTTTTTTGCCACCCTTAAAAATTTTGGCTGTTAAAAGGTAAAGGCAAACCACAAACCAGATTCTGGCCAGCAAAAACTTAATGGAAACAACCGGCATAGTGCTGGTCAGGCTGGTGAGCAATATCCATATCAAATTAATATAAATGGCCAATGAAACCGGATGTGTAAGGATATCGCGGTCGAAATTTCGTTCATGAATAATTTTCAGCAGAAAAAGAATCAGCAAGCCAAACAAAATAGGTTCGGTTGGGAGAAACATATCGAAACTCAACCCGGGCATTACTTCGCTAAGCGGGAGCGAAAGCGGGGCAAAAAATACAACGAGATAAATCAGTTTATCGAATGAAAAGATTACCAGCAAAAAAACAGCAAGCAATGCCGGAAGTGCATTGATTATCAGCGAATCTCTTTTTACCACAAAATAGATATTCAACAAGATAAAACTTATTGAGATGAGGTAAAAAAGGGTAATTTTTATGGCATTACTGCGAAACAAAAGTTAGTCTTTTTTGCGGTAATCGAGAACAAGAAAAACCAGCAAGGCAACAAATACGGCCGAAAACGCAGAAAAAGCCACAATCAGCCAACGCACCGGGTACGATTTTTTGTCGGACGGAACAGGGTATTCAACCACATGAGCGTAGGTAATATCTTTTTCATATTCACTCAGGTGCGTTTCATATTGGGTGGTCAGCGAATCGATGGCATTTATTAAAAATTCATGCCTGTTCTCCAGCCATTCAGCTTCACTTCCCTGTTCAGCCAGATTATCATACAAATCTCTGATTTCCCGGGTATTTGAACTGGAAGTCCGTCCGCTGGCAAGCGCTTCCATATAGCCTTCAGTCACTTTTTCTACCTGGCTTTTATAATCCAGTATTCCGTATTCTTTACGTACCAGGTTAAGTTGAGCTGTCAGTGTATCTAACTCGTTATATTTTTTCTCCAGGCCGTTTTTTGAAATTTTCACCATTTCCCAGTCTTTGGCCTTATGTATTTCCCTCACTTTCTTGTTGTAAAACGCGACAATAGAATCACACATATCACTGGCTCTTTGTGGGTTATAATCCAGTACCTGTATTTCAATTGTCTCAAATTTGGTTTTGGCTGCACTCACATTCTTGTTGTAAATGTCGAGCATATACGTAAGGTAATGCGGGTCGTCGCGGTTAATTTTATACACCTCATCCAGCTGAAAAGCATCGAACATTTTCAGCTTGATATCGCGCGAGTTGATAATTTCAAGCATTTGCTCCGATTCCGACTCTTCGCTCAGCACCCAAAGATTGGTGGGGTAAATTCGCGCGGTGGATTTATACTTGGGTTTGATAAATGCCGGGCCCGAAAAAATGGCCGCCAATACAATGGCAACAACTCCAACAATTACAAAATGAAATTTCCGCCTCCAAATCAGTTGAAGGATACGCTGATTATCAAAAAAATTATTCATAAATGTGGTTTCTATTTGATAGCAATTATGGAACGAACCGGAGCCATTTTTAGTATTGTTTAACGCATTATTCGGCAATTAGGAGGAAATAATTCTTTTTCCCTTTTTGAGCTAGGATATATTTATCGCCAATCAGAAACTCTTTCCCAATAACCACTTCGGCATCGGTTACTTTTTCTTTGTTGATACTGAGGCCGTTCCCTTTAATTGTCCGGCGCAATTCGCCTTTCGATGGGAAAACCTGTGTTTTTTCGGCCAGCAAATCAATCACATTTGCTCCGGCCTCGATTTCGCTTTTAGAAACTGAAAACTGTGGAACTCCCTCAAAAACCGAAAGGAATGTACTCTCATTCAGTTTGCGGAGCTGTTCGGCAGTGCCTTTCCCAAAAAGAATTTGCGAAGCTTCCACGGCCATTTCATAATCCTCTTTCGAATGCACCATGATGGTAATTTCCTCGGCCAGTTTCTTCTGAAGCAGCCGGCGGTGGGGCTCTTCGCGGTGTTCCCTGGCCAAGGATTCAATTTCTTCCTGATTTAGCAGCGTAAAAATTTTAATGTAGCGTTCGGCATCCTCATCGGAAGTATTGAGCCAGAACTGGTAAAATTTATAGGGTGACGTCCGCTCCGGATCGAGCCACACGTTGCCCGATTCGGTTTTGCCAAATTTGGTGCCGTCGGCTTTGGTAATCAGCGGGCAGGTCATGGCAAAAGCTTCGCCACCGGTTTTACGGCGAATCAGCTCTGTTCCCGTGGTAATATTCCCCCACTGGTCGGAACCGCCCATTTGTAGTTTGCAACCCTGGGTTTGGTACAAATGCAGAAAATCGTATCCCTGAACCAGCTGATAGGTAAATTCAGTAAACGACATTCCCGATTTCGACTCCTCGCCCAGCCGTTTTTTTACACTGTCTTTGGCCATCATGTAATTCACCGTAATGTGCTTGCCAATATCGCGGATGAATTCCAGAAATGAAAACTCTTTCATCCAGTCGTAATTATTCACCAAAGCTGCGGCATTAGGCGCATCGCTTTTAAAATCGAGAAATTTTTCGAGTTGATTTTGAATACATTGCTGATTGTGCCGCAGTGTGGGTTCATCCAAAAGATTGCGCTCCTGCGATTTTCCCGACGGGTCGCCAATCATTCCCGTAGCACCGCCAACCAGTGCAATGGGCCTATGGCCCGCCAGCTGGAAATGTTTCAGCATCATTACACTTACCAGGTGCCCAATATGCAGCGAATCGGCAGTGGGGTCGATTCCCACGTAGGCTGCCGTCATTTCTTTGGAAAGTTGTTCTTCGGTCCTGGGCATCATGCCTTGCAACATCCCGCGCCATTCCAGCTCTTTAACAAAATTCATTCAACTATTTTTTTGCAAAATTTGCGCAAAGATATAAAATGTCGCCCTTTTACAGGTTACTTTATTTACAAAATAAGAAGGAGACTAAATAAGATTCAGGGCATTGAGAAAAACCAACCCCACAGCTGCCCAGAATATAAAATTGTAGATTACTGAAATACCGGCAAATTTGAGTAGCAGTTTTCCAACTCCCTGTCCGTAAAACCGTTTAAGAGCCAGTAATAAATAAACCGGAATGGTAAAGAGCAAAATGAGACTTATCAACCCTGTGTTTCGCTCAAAAATCATATAAATGATGGTCAGCAGAATAAAAATGATAAAAATGAAGGAGTGCACGTGGATGGAAAAAATCAGGTGCCGGATGTAATACTGGTTTCGCCGGAAATAGAAAAGCCACAAAATAAGCGCAAAAACCGGCAGCAGCAGGAAAAATGCCCACGACATGTACTTCAGCCCGCGGGCCAGGAACTGTTCCGGCGAGCGGCACAATCGGATATAGTTTATGAGCCTTGCCCTTTTTTCAGGATTTTCTTCTGTTTCCAGTTGTTTTTCAAACTGAAGCGCCAGGTTATTGAGTGCGGTTCTTAAATCGGGAGACTGAAGAACTTCATCAAAATTAACGGACGATAAAATATGGTTGGAAGAATCGGAAAAGGTGAAATTTCCCAACACAGCCGGATCGACTTCTTCTCCCAAATCAGAAAAAACTGAATCGGCCACAACAACCGAAGCAGAGTCGAGTCCGAAAACAGAACCGCCTCCTTTAACAGGGCTATTTAGTGCAGAATTAAGGCCTCTGCCCGTATGAATCTGAAGCAGCAAAAAAAGAATAAAACTGGCAAAAATGAAAAACCGGATAGGTGTGGCATACCTGACACGGTGACCCGCAAAAAACTCTTTGGTCAGAAATCCGGGGCGGATAATCAAATTCAAAAAAGTTTTCCAGAAACGGGTGTCGAACGCAAAAACATTGCCCAGAAAATCGTAAAAAATGATGGAAAAAGGTTGGTCAACTTCTTTTACCGACTGACCACACATCGGGCAATAATGGCCGCTAAACCGGGTGCCACAGTTCCTGCATTCAATATTCTGTGCAGGTTCTTCACGTTTTTTATCCATTAACCGCTTTCTTAACGCTTTCAAAAATATTTTCATCTTTCTTGCCGGGTTCATCAGAATCATCCCAAATATTTATGAACGGGAAAAGCGCGGGGGCAAAATTTCGAACTGGTTCATATAGCTGTGATTTGGCTTTTGCTTCCTGCGAAAGGATTTCAACATCTTCATCAATTTTTTCTAAAACAATTAATATGATGCTGAGAATGAGTGCCGAGCGCAAAATGCCAAATGCCAGGCCGGCCAGCTTATTAATAAACCCGAGCATGGCGGCTTCAATGAATTTATTTACTGCACTGCCCACAATGTGAACCAAAATAACAATTACTATAAATGTGATTATAAACGAAATGATATTGAGGTACTCCGTTTCAAAATTGAAATTTTCGGTCAGAAAATCGGTGGTAATGTATGAAAATTCAATGGCACCCCAAATGCCAAGAATCAATGCAGCCAGCGAAGCCAGTTCGGCCACCAGTCCTTTCCGGAATCCCGAAATGGCGGCAAATAACAATAACAGCCCGAGGATGATGTCGATGTAGTTCATCGTTTTAGTTTGTTAAATTGGTAAAATGTAAAAGTAGAAATAATTTTTTTGAAGTACAGCAAATAAATATTTCTACCTTTGAATAAAAATAATAATTGACAGGAATGCCACTACTCAACACTGTTATAAACTGGATTAACTACAAACGAAATTACCAGATAGAGTTATTTCGCGAACATCCGAATGACATTCAGAAAGAAACATTGCTGAACCTGCTCAGTAAATCGAAAAACACCGAGTGGGGGAAACTGCACAAATACAACGAAATACGCTCAGTTCATGATTTTCAGGAAGCTGTACCGCTTCAAACGTACGATGAAATTCGTCCGTATGTGGACCGGCTGCGCGACGGGGAAAACGATCTTCTCTGGCCGGGCGAGGTAAAATGGTTTGCCAAGTCGTCGGGAACCACCAGCGACAAAAGCAAGTTTATCCCAGTAACCAAAGAGGCGCTCGAAGACTGCCACCTGCGCGGGCCAAAAGATGTGTTTGCCATTTACATCAACAACTATCCCGAAACAAATGTACTTTGGGGCAAAACGCTCACCCTGGGCGGCAGCCACGAAATCAACAACTTCAGCAATAATTCGTATTACGGCGATTTGTCGGCCATTTTAATTGAAAACGTCCCTTTCTGGACTGATATCATCCGCATCCCCCCGGCCAAAATTGCGCTCATCCCTGAGTTTGAAAAAAAGATTGACCACATCATCGAAAATTCACTCGATCAGAATGTTACTTCGCTGGCAGGTGTTCCGTCGTGGTACCTGGTACTGTTGAAAAAAGTGCTTGAAAAAACCGGCAAAAGCAACATCCTGGAAGTGTGGCCCAACCTGGAAGTTTTTATCCACGGGGGTGTGAAATTTGAGCCCTACCACGAGCAGTACCGGAAACTCATTCCTTCGGACCAAATGCATTACATGGAAACTTACAATGCATCGGAAGGTTTTTTTGCCATTCAGAATAATCCTGAAACCAAGGATATGCTACTGATGCTCGACTATGGAGTTTATTATGAATTTATACCCATGGAAGAGTTCGGAAAAGAGAACCCGAAAGTGTTAACGCTCGAGGAGGTGGAGCTGAATAAAAACTATGCGCTGGTTATTTCAACCAATGCAGGTTTGTGGCGGTACGTTATCGGCGACACCATTCAGTTTACTTCAAAATATCCTTACAAATTAAAAATTACAGGGCGCACCAAACATTTCATTAATGCATTTGGCGAAGAAGTAATAATTGACAATGCCGAAAAAGCACTTCAAACAGCCTGCAATGAAACCGGTGCAATTGTTAATGAATACACCGCGGGCCCGGTTTTTATGGGCGACAACCAAAAAGGGGCGCACCAGTGGATTATTGAATTTGAAAACGAACCTGCCAACAAAGAACAGTTTACCAAAATACTGGATGAAACGCTCCAATCGCTCAACTCCGATTATGAGGCCAAGCGCTACAAAGACATCACCCTTGAAATGATTCATCTGGTTGCGGCTCCAAAAGGAACATTTTACAACTGGATGAAAAAACGAGGTAAAATTGGCGGCCAGAATAAAATACCACGTCTGGCAAACGATCGCAAATACCTGGATGAAGTTTTGGAAATACTCCAGAAATAAATTTTTTATATTTACTTTTTAATTCATAAAACAGATTAAAATGCATATTGCAGTAGCCGGAAATATTGGCGCCGGAAAAACAACCCTTGCTCAGTTGCTGGCGAAACACTACAACTGGACGCCCCACTACGAAGATGTGGACGAAAACCCCTACCTGAACGATTTTTACAACGACATGCAACGATGGTCGTTTAACCTGCAAATATATTTTCTGAACTCCCGTTTTCAGCAAATACTGGACATCCGTAAATCGGGGAAAACGATTATTCAGGACCGTACCATTTACGAAGATGCCGAAATATTTGCACCCAACCTGCACAGCATGGGACTCATGAGTACCCGCGACTTTAAAAACTACAAGGCGCTGTTCGATTTAATGGTGAGCCTCATCCAGCCGCCCGATTTATTAATCTACCTCCGATCTTCAATCCCCACGCTGGTGAACCAGATTCAGAAACGCGGCCGAGAGTACGAAAATTCGATCCGGCTCGATTACCTGAAACAGCTGAACGAGCGCTACGAAGCCTGGATCGGGGGCTACAAAATGGGACAACTGCTGGTAATAAATGTGGACAACCTCGATTTTACCGAAAACAAAGAGGATTTAAGTTCCATTATCGACAAAATCGACGCACAAATTCACGGGTTGTTTTAATCCATTTCGCTGATTTGTTTCAAAATACCGGGCCACTGTTCATCTGATAGTTTGGCGCCAATTACTTCCACCACTTTTCCGGAAACCAGGGTGGCAATCCGTCCGCATTTTTCGAGGCTGAAATTATTGGCCAGCCCGTAAAAGAAACCTGCGGAATAATTATCGCCGGCGCCGGTTGTATCGATTGGGTTGGCCTCAATAGTGGCTACATTTACCCGTTCATTGCCGCGTTGAATGATTGACCCTGCCTTGCCAATTTTAACCACAGCAATGTCGCAAACTTTTGCGATTTCGGCTATGGCTTGCTGCGGCTCTCTGCCGGTAAAAGCCAGGGCTTCTTCTTCGTTGGCGAAAACAATATCTACCTTCCCGGTAATCAGTTTTTGCAGAAAGCCAAGGTTTTCTTCCACGATGTTGAAACTGGAGAGGTCAATCGCAATTTTCAGCCCTTCGGCACGCGCCAAATCAATGGCTGTTTCAATTAATTCATGATCCTGAACCAGGTAACCTTCAATGTATAAAATGGAATAGCTGCTGAAAATCTCGCGGGTAAGCTCCGTGGGTTTCAAATCGGCTGCCGCGCCAAGGTAAGTGGCCATGGTGCGTTCCGAATCGGGGCTGACCAAACTCATCACCCGGCCGGTGTCTTTGTCACTTTTCAGCAGGTGCGTGCCAATATTTTTTTGTTCAAATTCTTCCCTGAAAATCTTTCCCAGTTTATCGTCGCCGATTTTTCCGAGGTAACCACAACTCCCGCCAAGACTGGCAAGTGAATATATGGTATTGGCTGCCGAGCCACCGGTGGTAATTTCGCGTTTGTTGAAACGGGTAGTTTCATATATTTTCCGCGACAACTCCGCATCCACCAGGGTCATGCTGCCCCGGGGCAATCCAAACTCTGTGAGCACAGCATCGTTTTCCAATACATTAATTACGTCAACCAGGGCATTTCCAATCCCCAAAACTGCAGTTGTTTTTTCTTTATTATCCATGAATTATCTCTGTTTTTCTGAAATTAAACCGCAAAGATAAACGAAAACTTATTTTTTATTCAGCCATTAATAAACTTACTTTGCCCGGTGAAGCCGGAGTAGCTTCAATTTAAAAGCAGGACTGAAAGTACAAGCGCCAACTCCTGTTGGTGCTTTCCCGTAAGTTGCAGTACCGCTTAACACGGATCGGCAACTTACTCCACATATAACAAACCGCTTTTGTACGCAAGGGCGGTTTTTTTACCTCTAATATTTGTGGGGAAATTTATCTGTAAAATGGTATGATTTTGCAAAGATTTAATTCGACCCCGGCCGGTGTCACAGGCTTATAGAAAACAATATTTCTATAAACATATGACTCCGGAGTCATATAAAATCTTATTTATGCAATTACAAGTACAATTACCAGCAGTAACAGCAACATAAACAGCACAAACTGGTTGCGGACAAACAACCCGAGCAAAATCAGCACTTCCACCTCTTCGCTGAGGGTGGTGTAAAGTTCGATTTCGCCTTTGTCTTTCGAAAGGAATTCACTGGAAGTGTACGTAATGATTTCGGCGCCGTTGAATTTCCACGACCAACGCGACTGCCAGAAGTTCTGAATTTCCAGCTCGAAACGTTTGCCGTTAACAATTACGTCGGTGCGCGGATTAAACAGGTTCACCATTACCATTCCCAGCAACGACTGGTCGTTGGCATCGTAAATTTCCAGTTTCGAGAGGAAAAATTCGCGGTTGAGCGCGAACAGCCGGCCATTTATCATGGCCTGCGCTTTGGAGCTGAACATGTTCTCCCACCGGATATTCCCGATGAGCTCACTCCCCCGCCGAATCTCCAGTTTCGAACCAAAAACCTGTTTTGTCCACTGCAGTTTATCCATCGTCACATTTTTCAAAATCCGCGATGCAAGTTATGAAAATCTGAACCGAAGTAAAAGAGGAGAAAACCGATTTTAGAAACTTTAACGAATCGTAAAGCAAGTCATAACCTCACTCAGAGTGAGGCTATGACTAACAGTTATCAATTTAAATTCTATTTTATCGATCCTGAATTATTCACAATATCAATAAAGCCTTATATTTGTTAAAAAGATTGATTATGAGTTTAATATTAACAAATAGTACCATTGATAAGTATTTTGGTTTTTTAACCAGATTAGATAATATCTCCAAGAAAAAGTTAATTGTAAAACTAACTGAATCAATTGAAGTTAAAGAGGAAACAGATTTTGATTTGGCAAGTTTGTACGGAGCATGGGAAGACTCTAGAAGTTCGGATGAAATAATTAAGGGTATTAGAGATTCGAGAGTTGAAAAAAATAACATACTCAATTTCTGATGGAATATTTACTCGACACAAATATTTGCATTCACTTTTTTCGTGGAAAATTTGGAGTGATTTACAAGTTAAACTCAGTGGGATTAAGAAATTGTGCTATTTCAGAAATAACTCTGGCTGAGCTGGTATATGGAGCAGAAAATAGTGACAACCCGGAAAAGAACTATGGAATAATTGAAAAATTCATTAATCAGTTGACGATAATACCCATTTTAGATTCTGTTCGAATTTACGGCAAAGAGAAATCCAGGCTTCGAAAAAGGGGCAAAATGATAAGTGACTTTGACCTGCTAATCGGATGTACGGCCGTTGAAAAAGACCTGATTTTGGTAACCGAAAATGTAAAGGAATTTAAAAGGATTTTAAATCTTAAAATCGAAAACTGGATCAAGAGATGAATTTTGATCCTCAAAAAGTCAAAGCCTCACTTTGAGTGAGGCTTTGACTGGCGATGAGAACAACTTTTTTATTCAGACTAATTTCAAATTATCCCCCTCCATAAATTTTATTGAAATCCGGAGTTACCTTTTCCTGTTTTAACCGAATAGTATTATAAACACCTGGGCATTGCCCAAATGCAAATAAATCATGAAAAATACTTTAACCAGCAAAAACAAATTCATTGGGTAAGCCTCCCCGGAATCAGTTCCACGTCTTACTTTGTTCCCTTCCGGGGATGTTTATCCCGTGAAATGCAAAACAAATTTCACAGGGGCAGGTAGTTTTGCAACTACCCGTGCAAAACTACTAAACCGGGAGCGACTTATGCAATGTAAAAGTGATCTATGGACATTAAAGTCGTTTTAAAAATTAATCATAAAAATGAAAACAAAAAATTTAAAAAAAGTTATAAGCGTTACCACTGGATTAATCCTATTATTTTCAGTTGTGACTTTTGGTCAAGATCAGTCTCTTATCGAAATTTCAAATGAAGCAGAGCTTTCTTTGAAGAATGAACACTCTAAAAAAGTTGAAAAACTTAAGTACAGAAGCGTGGAATTAATTAAATTAGGAAATGTGTCAAAACTTTCAAAAACAAATAATGGAACGCTTCCGGTTAAAATACCCGGCACAAATAAATTTTATGTAGCACGACCGGTTGATATTGTAACTTCTTCCGACGGGCAAACAGATGTTGATTATCATTCCGTAATTAACATGGATGCAGGATTTGGTTTAAAATCAGTTGAGATTACAACTGATAGCGAAGAGATGAAAGTCATCGCACAGAACCAAAACATAGAAATATTTGAACTTTCACCGGATTTGACAATTTATCCGAATCCTGTTCAAAATAATGCAACAATCAGTTACTATGTGAAAGAAAAATGTAAGGTGTCAATAGAAGTATTTGATACTAATGGAAGAAAAGTGGAAACTGTTATAAATAGCATTCAGGATAAAGGTAAATATTTCGCTCAGATTAATATTTCAATTTATAAAAGTGGTGTATATTTTTGTAAATTGTCATTAAAAGGCCAATCTTTTTCACAAAAAATTGTTATAGAATAATAACCAGAAGCCGTCCTTCAACAAGGGCAGCTTTTCTAAACTCATATAATCATGAAATCATATTGTACTTTTTTCCTAATTGTTTTATTTCTCCAAAGGAAAACATTGAAAGACAAGTCCCGGAATGGTCGAAAGTAAAGGCACAAAAGGATGGGCAGTACTGGGAAGCGGAAGCAATTGCATATCGTGTTGAAATTGGAAGCAGCTATAAAATAGGTGAAATACAGGCAAATATATTCAATGAATATGGATTCCTTAGAGAAAATTTATCTACAGGAAATATTGATCCTTTGATAGGGAAACAAAAAATACCAGGTTCCCGGACTGATACTTTGTATTCCAGATATATAACCATCATGGCAGATGGCGATGTGACCGAAGACCAGTTTATTGTGCTTGAAGATGAAGATAATTTCATCGATATTCAACAGTTAGATATGGATAAAATGGAAATGTCAGGAATTTTTCAGGTAACTTTTGTAAGGGATGCAAATGACCGGATAACCAACCCAAGCCTGCCTGATACAATCCGCTTTACTGAAGGTGAATTTCACCTGAAAATAGTTAACAGAAACTAAGTACTATATATTTTACTTAGGGCAGTACATCGGGATTGATTAAAAAGTTGATTCGCCAAAAACTGTTTATTACACATAAAACAAGCAGGGGTGGAATGATTCGTTTTGGCGAAGCTGAACCACTGTTAAAAGGCAAGGCTTCTTGGGAATTTGGTGTATTCTAAATATTGAAATTGAATAAAATGCCGGCTCCTTTCGGGCCGGCATTTTCATAGCGTATATTTTGAGTCAAGTCATAGCCTCACTTTGAGTGAGACTATGACGAACAAGCTATGGAATCAATACTTTGTCGATAACATGTACCACACCGTTTGCGCCCTGAATATCGGCAGCAACTACTGAACTCTCGTTAATTTTCACACCTGAGCTCAAATCAACAGTCAGGTTTTTATCGGCGTTCAATGTTCCCACTTCTCCTGATGTGAGTTCAGTTGAAACAACATTGCCGGGAACCACATGGTATAAAAGAATCGGAGTAAGTTGTTCGGCTGTCAGGTCATTGATTCCCGACACACCCAACTGGGCAAAAAGCGCATCAAAAGCATCGTTGGTGGGAGCAAAAACCGTAAACGGACCTTCGCTGCTCAGCGCATCAACCAACCCGGCTTTTACAACCGCCTGAACCAGCGTGGTAAAATTTTCGTTGGCCAGCGCAATATTCACAACCGTTGGCGGAAGTATCACTTTATCAACTACGTGAATCACGCCGTTGCTGGCTTCAATGTCGGCGGTGGTTACCAAAACTGAGTTGTTAATCATTACTCCCGATTCAGTTTCGATGTACATGGTAATGTTGTTGTTGTCGTAACTCGAAAGCGTTGACACATAACCTGTACTCAAATCTGACGACATGGCTTTAGTGCCAATCACGTGATAGGTAAGAATACTTGCGAGGTCAGCCGTGGGAATATCATCCAGCGATGAAAGACCGAGGTCGCTCAGCAATGCAGCAAAGGCATCATCGGTGGGAGCAAAAACTGTGAGATTGTTTTCAGTGCTTAAAAACTCAGCAAGACCCGCTTTTTGGGCGGCTTCGATTAAAATACTGAAACTTCCTGCATCAACAGCTACTTCCACAATGTTTTTTTCGTCCACTTGCGGTGCGTCTTCGTCATCGTTGCACCCTGTAAATAGTACAACACCAAATAGTAAGAGTAACCCCGGAATAAATTTCAATTTTGTTTTCATAATTCTGTTTTTAATAATTGTTTCTAAAGTTTTCTGAACTGTTTAATTGTTTTCAAAATGTTTAACACAAACACTAAAAGGATTAAACATTAATTTTGTTTAGAGTTAATTAAATTATTTTATTCAAAATAAATATTTTTAGATTAATATAGTTGTAAATCAATTAATTAAATTAATTGTTAAAATTTGTTAATTAAATTAAAGTTGAGTCATTAGTGCCCGGGAGCTAATGAATTTGTGCAAATTACCAAAGATTTGATTTTTAATTTTTTATGCCATAGAACAGGTTTTTAATCCACTTTAAAACATTGGCTTAACATTACCCGAAAACTGATGATTTCTAATGTTCAATCTTTTAATTCAACTAATTTTGTACCTCCAATTACTTATAAAACAATTTTCAACATGGTAGAAAAAGATAAAAAGCTTTTCACCGATTTTGCCCCGGTTACAACAAACGACTGGGAGGCAAAAATCAATGCTGATTTAAAGGGAAAAGACTACAACAAAGCACTGGTATGGAGGACGTACGAAGGATTTGAAGTGCAGCCATACTACCGAAAAGAAAACCTGGAAGAACTCGATTTCCTCAAAAGCCTGCCCGGCGAATTTCCGTTTGTGCGCGGCAATAAAAAAGCCGGAAACGATTGGTTTATCCGCCAGGACATTTATGTGAAAGATTTCAAGGAAGCCAACAAAAAAGCGCTGGAGGTTTTAGGCAAAGGCGTTACTTCGCTCGGGTTTTATTTCGATTGCCAAAACAAAATTACCCGCGCCGATCTGGATGTTCTTTTAAAAGACATCTGTCTCGAAGCCATTGAAACCAATTTTGTTTGCCCTTGCGAAAACTGCAACGGGGCGCTGGCTTTTGCCGAATATGCTTCTGAAAGCAAAACGGAAAACAACAGCATCCTGGGATCATCTCCCATCGATCCAATCGGTTCGTTTGCTTTGAAAGGGAAACTCGACGATGCCGCTTTTGACGAACTGAAAGACATTGTGGAGAAAACCGCCGGACTTCCCTATTTCAAAGTCATCGGCGTTCACGGAAAATTCTTTGCCAACAGCGGCGCTTCGCTGGTTCAGGAAGTGGCTTTTTCGCTGGCACAGGGAGTGGAATACCTCACCCTCCTAACCGAAATGGGATTGACCATCGACCAGGTGGCCGGCAAAATGAAATTCAACTTCGGAATTGGCAACAACTACTTCATGGAAATTGCCAAACTCCGCGCTGCCCGACTGCTTTGGGCACAAATTGTAAAAGCTTACGGCCCGAAAAACGAGGAGTCACTGAAAATGATTACCCACAGCGAAACCAATTCCTTCAACAAAACTTTTTACGACCCGTATGTAAACATGCTGCGCACACAAACCGAAGCCATGTCGGCTGCGTTGGGTGGTGCCGATTCGATTACAGTTCAGCCGTTCAATACCATTTTTGGCGAAACCAATAAAATGGCCGAGCGCGTTGCACGCAACCAGCAGATTTTACTGAAAGAAGAGTCGCACCTCGATAAAATTGCCGACCCGGCAGGCGGCGCTTATTACATCGAAAACCTGACTGCCTCGCTGGCCGAACATGCATGGAAGCTGTTCCTCGAAGTGCAGGACAAA
Organism: Tangfeifania diversioriginum; assembly: GCF_900141875.1. Taxonomy (GTDB): domain Bacteria; phylum Bacteroidota; class Bacteroidia; order Bacteroidales; family Prolixibacteraceae; genus Tangfeifania; species Tangfeifania diversioriginum. Next base: position 57,215 of record NZ_FQZE01000008.1, read on the forward strand.
GGTGGTTTTGTGAAAGCTTTCCGTGATGGATTCATCCAGTCGGAAATAAAAGCAATGGCCGCCAAACGCGACCAGAAAATTGCCATGCGCCGCGAAAATATTTTGGGAACAAATCAGTTTCCAAATTTCACTGAAAAAGCGGAAAAGGAATTTGACGAATCGATTTTCTATCCCACCGATTTAACCAAAGAAGGTGCGGAAGCGGAAACACTAAAAATGTACCGCGGTGCCCAGCCATTTGAAAGACTTCGCTATAGAACTGACCAGTACGCGAAAAACAACAAGCGCCCGGTGGCATTTATGTTGCCCATGGGAAATCTTAATTTCCGAAAAGCACGGGCCCAGTTTAGTACCAACTTTTTTGCCGTGGCCGGTTTCGACGTTATCGACAACAACGGATTTAAAACCGTTGAAGATGGCGTTGCAGCCGCCAAAGCCAAAGATGCCGATATTGTTGTGGTGTGCAGCTCCGACGATGAATATGCTGAAATTGTTCCACAGGTTGCCGAACAACTCGATAACGAAATTCTGGTAGTTGCCGGACACCCGGCCTGCAAACCGGAACTGGAAGAAAAAGGAATTACCAATTTCATTCATGTGAAAAGTAATATTCTGGAAGATTTGAAAATGTATCAGGAAAAACTGGGAATTAAATAATTCTGAGATACAATCAGAAGCTGTCATTTCGAATCCGCCAAAAGGCGGATGAGAAATCTGCCAATTTAAGATGGAGATTTCTCCTCGGATACTCGTCGAAATGACATCAAAAACAAAAAGTTAATATACTGAAAAACAATAGATATGAAACCTGATTTCAAAAACATCAACATAAAAGACATCCGGGCCAAACAAACGCCCGGAAGCGTTGCTAACAACGCACAAAACTGGCTGACTCCGGAGCAAATTCCGGTGAAACCGGTTTACACGAAAGACGATTTGGAAGGACTGGAGCACCTCGATTTTGCAGCAGGTCTGCCACCATTCCTCCGCGGACCTTATTCGGCGATGTACGCTATGCGCCCGTGGACAATCCGCCAGTATGCAGGTTTTTCAACGGCCGAGGAATCGAACGCATTCTACCGCCGCAACCTGGCCGCGGGCCAAAAAGGTTTATCGGTGGCATTCGACCTGGCCACTCACCGCGGCTACGACTCCGACCACCCTCGTGTAGAAGGGGATGTGGGAAAAGCCGGCGTGGCCATCGACTCCATTCTCGACATGAAAATTCTGTTCGACGAAATTCCGCTCGACAAAATGTCGGTTTCAATGACCATGAACGGCGCTGTGTTGCCCGTGATGGCCTTTTACATTGTAACAGGACTCGAGCAGGGTGCCACACTCGAACAGCTTTCGGGAACCATTCAGAACGATATTCTGAAAGAATTCATGGTGCGGAACACCTACATTTACCCACCTGATTTTTCAATGAAAATTATTGCCGATATTTTCGAGTTCACTTCGAAATACATGCCGAAGTTCAACTCCATTTCCATTTCGGGCTACCACATGCAGGAAGCCGGTGCTACTGCCGATATTGAGATGGCCTACACTCTGGCCGACGGACTGGATTACATCCGAACCGGAATGAAAGCCGGTCTCGATATCGACGCTTTTGCTCCCCGGTTGTCATTCTTCTGGGGAATTGGCATGAACCATTTCATGGAAATTGCCAAAATGCGCGCAGCACGAATGTTGTGGGCGAAAATTGTGAAAGAATTTGGTCCGAAAAACCCAAAATCGATGGCGTTGCGTACGCACTCGCAAACTTCGGGCTGGTCGCTCACCGAGCAGGATCCGTTTAACAATGTGGGAAGAACTGCAATCGAAGCCATGGCCGCAGCGCTGGGACACACCCAGAGTTTGCATACCAACGCGCTGGATGAGGCGATTGCATTGCCAACCGACTTCTCGGCACGAATCGCTCGTAACACGCAGCTGCACCTGCAAATGGAAACTGAAATTACCCGCTCGCTCGATCCCTGGGCAGGTTCCTACTATGTAGAATCGCTGACCAACGACCTGGTACACAAAGCATGGGAACGCATCGAGGAGGTGGAAAAACTGGGGGGTATGGCCAAAGCCATCGAAACCGGCGTGCCGAAAATGCGCATTGAAGAAGCAGCGGCGCGCGCACAGGGAAAAATCGACAGTGGTTCACAAACCATCGTGGGTATCAACAAATACCGCCTCGACAAGGAAGACCCGATAGACATTCTCGACATCGACAATACCGCAGTGCGTAAATCGCAGGTTGAACGACTTAAAAAACTGCGTGCCGAACGCAACGAAGATGAAGTGCAGGCTGCACTAACTGCCATCACAAAGGCAGCAGAAACCGGCAAAGGAAATTTACTTGAATTGTCGATTGAGGCAGCCAAAAAACGTGCATCTTTGGGAGAGATTTCAGATGCCTGCGAAAAAGTCGCAGGAAGATATAAAGCAGTAATCAGAACAATTGAAGGCGTGTATAAATCAGAAGCACAAGGAAGAGACGAGTTTAAAGAAGCGCAGGAGCTGGCCAAACAGTTTGCCGAAATGCAAGGCCGCCAGCCGCGTATTATGGTAGCTAAAATGGGCCAGGACGGACACGACCGCGGTGCCAAAGTAGTGGCTACCGGTTACGCCGACCTCGGATTCGACGTGGATGTGGGTCCGCTTTTCCAGACTCCGGAAGAAGCAGCCAAACAAGCCGTTGAAAACGACGTGCATGTGTTAGGCGTTTCTTCGCTGGCAGCCGGGCATAAATACCTGGTTCCCGCCGTGGTAGAAGAACTGAAAAAGCTCGGCCGCGACGATATCATGGTGATTTGCGGGGGAGTAATTCCATCGCAGGATTACAAATTCCTGTACGACTCAGGTGCAGTTGCTATCTTTGGCCCCGGAACCAGCGTTGCCGCTGCCGGAAAAAAGATTCTGAGCATTTTGATTGAAGCGTATAAAGAAGATTAAAGGTGAAGCGATTTCTAAATCGCTTTTCGGCGAATTGGAATTCGCCGAACCACATTATAAAATACAGAAGCCGGTTCCGGGAAGAGCCGGCTTTTTGTTTGAAAAATTCAAATTCACTATAATACATCCCTTTAAATTACTGTCAGGAAAAAAATTACCCCCTGTATTTACGCAGCGCTTTTCTCGAAGCCCGGTCAACCAAAGTAAAAAGCCGGTGGATTTTATCTTTTCCCCTCGTGGGCTGGTGTCCAGTCACTTTTACAAATTCGCATTCGAATTCATCGATTACCCGAAAAAATTCCCGGTATAAATCGTGGTTGTTCATCAGCCGGTTGTTTTTCGATCGAAAGTCGTTTTTTTCGAGTCTTTCACGACGGCGAAGCAGTCCGGTTATATTTTGTGAATCAGTATAAACAATGATTGCATTTTCGGAGGAAGCCATTTCGCCAAGTGCCCACAATAAGGTTTCCAGCTCCAGGCGCGTGGAAGAAGTATTTTCAAACTGTTTGATTTTTACCTCTTTTTTAAGTTTTTCAGACGAAATTTCAGAATTTTCAACAGCCAGGCATGCACCAATTCCAATTTTGGTTTTGGTGTTTACGCTCCCATCGGTAAAAAGTAACAGTTCTTTCATTAGAATAAGATTACAGCAAATATCTGATTTTTTCAGGATATTGTAGAATAGTGAAAAGTCGTTTCTCTATTAGTAGAATTATCAGTTATCAACTCTGTTATTTATTCGTTTTAAAATAATTTCAGGTAACCGTTAAAAAACATATAGCTTATTTCATTGTGCTCCTGTAATTTCTTTCAAAACATTCATCTTTTTCAAGCTCATTGAGTAGCATGTAGTGGGTAACTCTCTATTTCATATTTCCTTATTGTTGAATTTTGAGTTAATTTAAGAATAAAATGTGGCTAAGTTTAGATTTTGGCATAAAAACTAAATTAAGGTATTCTTTTGCGGCATGACTAAGTGTATGACCAAACAAAAAGGCCGCTGGTAACCAGCGGATTTTGTAGCCCCAACCGGGTTAGTATCGAACTTTTTGAAAGAGGATTTTGATGCTTTGTTAGAATTTATGGATGCTGAGAAATCGAAGAAGAAACTCAAATTATCACAGATTAAGCGATAAGTTTTTCTAACGTAAGGCGATAGAATTTTTTTTGCAAATTTGGTTATGGAATTTGATATGGCTTATACAAATAGGGGGGCAATAGGGGGGCAAGGAGAGGGTACAAACCACGCAATCCGAATAAAATATCCCATCGCCCGGACATGACTTTTGTAGCCGATCTGAAGCAAACCAATTTTAAATTTTTATAATTTAAAGTATTGATACTTTTTTATCGACGAAATTATGGTGTGAAGGGAACCGTTCTTCTTTTGGAGAAAACGGTTCCTTTTATTTTTAAAACGCATCATCCAGTGTTCGCACTGTAAGCACCTCGTTGAGATCTATTTCTGAAATTTCAGTTTTGAGATGAATGGTTTTAGTTTCGCCGGGCAGCATGTCGAAATAGTTATCCGAGAAGAATCCCCCTTCACTTCCCATCTGGAAGTAAACATTTTTTGCCAGCTTGTCGGTGCTGACTTCAATATTAAAACCATCGCTGGTTTTTGTAACAGAATAGTCAACTTCGGGCGAAGGTACATTCAACTCTTTAAACGGGCGGAAAAAGAAAATATTCCGCGAAATAGTTTCGCCGTTTTCAACCAGTTCGGCGGATAAAAGCAAGTTTCTCGTATCTTTTCTATACAAAAATTCGTGGCGATTTTCATTGAAATAATTATCGCTAGTATTGGCAGGAACTTCCACCAGCGAGGCTTTTTCCCAAATTACGCGGCCATCAAAATCCATCAATTTCAGTTTAAGTTGCGCATTAACATTTTCAAGCCGGTCATTCACGATTCCCACCTTCAGTTTTACCCCGTCGATGTAAGGACTTACCAATACCTGCTCAAAACCTTTTTTCACGTAATACTGCAATGCTTTCCACTTCTGGTAATAGTCGGTTGAACTCCATGATGCTACCGGCCACACATCATTCAACTGCCAGTAAAGGCTGCCCATGGTAAATGGCATGGCGCGGCGGTGACCTTCCAGTCCAAACTTAATTCCTTCGGCCTGCAACACATGATTTACATACAAAAACGACTCAAAATCCTTTGGTTGGTCGTACTCTTTCAGCATGTAATATTCAATGGTTTCATTTCCGATGGATGAACGCTGGTGCGACTTCATCACTTCCGAATAGATATCGTAATCCTGCGGTTCGGCATATTTTTTCACCGTGCTCATTTCAGGGAACGACTGGAACCCGTACTCACTCATAAACCGTGCGAGGTGTGTGGCGTAAGTTTCAAAGGGTTCTTTGCCCCACCAAACGCCCCAGTAATGTTCGTCGCCGTTCACCAAATCAGCCTGTACGCCCAACCCTGACGACGGGCTCGATCCCCAATAGCTGCGCTGCGGGTCGAATTCTTCCACCACTTCGGGCAGTGTTTCATGGAAAATATCGACGTAGGCCTGCCACACTTTTTCAGGAACATCTTCGCCCTGTTTTTCAGCAATTCCTTTCCAGCCCCAGGTATTCCAGGCGGTGAGGATTTCGTTATTGCCACACCACAATGCTATGCTCGGATGATTGTGCAATCTTTTCACATTGTCGATGGCCTCCTGCCGGATGTTCTCGAGGAACGGTTCGTCGTTGGGGAACATGGCACAGGCGAACATAAAATCCTGCCACACCAGGATGCCGTTTTCGTCGCACAATTCATAAAACAGATCATCTTCGTAAACACCGCCACCCCAAACACGCAACATGTTCATGTTCGATTTTTTGGCGGTTTCAATCATGGTGTGGTAATTTTGGTCGGTAACCCGCGGCAGAAACATATCGTTTGGAATGTTGTTGGCACCTTTCATAAATACAGGGTGCCCGTTCAGTTTGAAATAAAACGACGTGCCATGTTCGTCTTCTTCGCGAACCAGCTCGAGCGTGCGAATTCCGATGCGGGTATCTTCAGAAAATGTTTGCTGACCAATTTTCATTTTCCCGGTGATGTTATACAAATGCGCTTCGCCCAATCCGTTTGTCCACCACAATTCAGGGTTTTCAATTTCAAAATCCACGGAGTATTTATTTACGCCTTCCTTTATCTGAACTTTATTGCTGGCAAGCGTTGTTCCGTCGTTCAAAACCGAAAGAGTGGCTTTCTCGTTTCCTTCGGCTTCCACTTCAAAAATAGCGGTGAATGTGGCTTTTTCGTCCGAAACTTCGTGCTGCACAATTTGCAGGTTTTCAATGCGGGCTTCGTCCCAGGCTTTTAAAAAAACCGGCCGCCATATTCCGCTGGTCACCAGTCGAGGGCCCCAGTCCCAGCCGTAATGATAACCTGCTTTCCGGGTGTAAATGCTCACACGTTTTCCATCTTCCACTTCGCCCCTTTCGGCCTGGTCGTTTTCGGCACCGGGGTAAACAAATTCATTGGCATCGTATTTTTCCAGACCAATTTTTATGGGTGATTTGAATAGTATCCGCAGTTCGTTTTCGCCTTCTTTCAGAAATTCTTTTGCATCCACCTGCCACTCGCGAAACATGTTGTTGGCAGCCAAAATCTGCTCTCCGTTCACAAAAACATCGGCATACGTGTCGAGTCCTTTAAAATCGAGTTCCACACGGTCGTGGCTGAGCATGTTTTCATGCACGGTAAAAGTGGTTTTGTATTCCCAGTCTTCTTTGTCAATCCACTGTATATTGAGCTCATTTAGCCGGTAATACGGGTCGTCGATTACGCCATTGTCCATTAAATCGGTGTGGACTGTTCCCGGAACGGTGGCATCCATCCAATCCGCTTCACCTGCTTGGCGGAATTGCCAGTTTTCGTTAATTTCGTTTTGCACCATGAGGTTGGGATTTTTCTCTTTTGGCTGACAACCAAAGGCAAAGGCAATCACCATATTCAAAAACAGCACTTTTTTAATTGACATTTTTTGGATTTTTAGAGGGGCTAAATTTCGAAAAATAGCTGCATTAATCAAATATTTCCACAAAAAAAGCGGCAGGGGTTCAGTCTCTGCCGCTTTCCTTCGTTTCATTGTAAACTACTCTTCTTTTTTTGCGGTTGAAATATTGAATGGCATGTACAGCAAACAACATTTAAACAAACCGGTTGCAATGAGTGGGATTCCAAGAAGCCCCCACCAGCTGTTAAATACTACTCCAACTATGGCAATTATTAAACCTAAAATAATTCTGATTAACCTGTCAACCGAACCTACATTACATTTCATATACTATTGATTTTTTGATTCTAATTTGTTGAACGTAAATTTCCAGTATAGGTTTAGAATTCATCTTGCAAAATATCGCATGCTGTTTTGATGAATGCCGTGCATTTCGTTTGAAAAACCGCATCCTCATGAGCTGCTGAAGCTCCTTCAGGCGTTGAAATATCGTAGCCGGTGAGTTTTTTGCAGATGAGCGAACCATGTTCCTTTTTAAATTTTTCGTTGAATCGCTGAATGGCCTGTTTTGTACGGGCTTTTGCATCGGGGTGGCTGGAATCGTGCCCGTGTTTCATGCCAATTACCATGTAGGAACCGGTAACTGCCCCGCAGGTTTCGGCACAGGCCATGCCGCCGCCAAATCCACTGGCAATTTTCAGGGCTGTTTTTTTATCGAGCCCCACCTCTTCAGCAAACAGGCTGAAAACGGTTTGGGCACAGTTGTAACGAGAAAATTGTTGTTCGACAAGTACTAATTTTCGTGTCATTTTTTTCTTTTAAAAGTACTTGATTTTTGGGAAAAAATAAAACCCGGAATCCAAAAACTCCGGGCTTCAATTATATTATGTCCTCTTTTCTTCAAGTCTCCCCCTTTGGGAAGATTTAGAGGGGCTTCTATTCTCCTCTCACCGCAGCCACACCCGGAAGCGTTCTTCCTTCGAGGTATTCGAGCAGTGCACCGCCGGCAGTTGAAATGTACGACATACCGTCGGCCATGTTGAATTTATTGACACATGCCACTGAGTCGCCACCGCCAACCAGCGAGAAAGCACCTTTTTCTGTGGCTTTTACAATAGCTTCGCCAACTGCTTTTGAGCCATCGGCAAATTTATCCATTTCAAACACACCCACGGGACCATTCCAAAGGATGGTAGCCGAGTTTTCAATCACTTCTTTAAATTTGGCAATGCTGTTGGGTCCGGCATCCAGTCCCTGCCAGCCTTCGGGAATTTCGTTGGCCTGCATAATTTTAGTATTGGCATTTTCGTCGAAGGCATCGGCAGCAAGTACATCGGTAGCCATAATCAGGTTCACCCCTTTTTCTTTGGCCAGCTTTTCAATATTTTTTGCAGTTTCCAGGTAATCGTTTTCGCAAATTGAATCACCCACTTCGCCGCCGTTGGCTTTCACAAAAGTGTAGGTCATTCCACCGCCCAAAATCAGGTTGTCCACTTTGCTGAGCAGGTTTTCAATAATGGTAATTTTTGACGATACTTTGGCACCGCCCATAATAGCTGTCAGCGGGCGTTTGGGTTCTTTTACCACTTTGTCGAGGCTTTTTACTTCGCTCTCGATGAGGTAGCCGAACATTTTATCGTTGGGGAAGAATTTTGCGATAACTGCTGTTGAAGCGTGCGCACGGTGAGCGGTTCCAAATGCATCGTTTATCCAGCAGTCCCCAAGTTCGGACAGTTTTTTGGCAAATTCTTCGTCGCCGCCTTTTTCTTCGTTATGAAAACGCAGGTTCTCGAGCAACAAAACTTCTCCCGGTTTCAATTCATCGGCTATTTTTTTCACTTCATCGCCAATGCAATCCGGTGCTATTTTCACAGTGGCTCCATCTAACAGTTTCGAAAGATGATCAACCAAATGGCGCATTGAAAATTTATCTTCCGGCCCGTTTTTCGGACGTCCGAGGTGAGACATAACCAGCGGAGAGCCGCCGCCTTCAATCACTTTTCGGATTGTAGGAAGCGCTTTCTGCATGCGGGTATCGTCTGTGATTTCAAATTTATCATTTAAAGGCACGTTGAAATCGACGCGAATCAATGCCTTCTTTCCTGAAAAATCGTAGTTGTGAATTGTTTGCATAGTATTTTATTTTTTTGGTTTTCTAAAAAGTAATCAAAGATAAAAAATTAATTCCGCAAGAAACAGTCCCATTTTCAACCACCTGATAATTTAATGTTCGGGTAAAATAAAAACACACCAATTCATCATCAAATTACAGTCCTGAATTTTTCGAATCGTAAATTCGATTATCAATTGCAGAAAGCTTATTTTTGGGGAATGTTTTTCAACGATGTAATAGGCCAGGAGGAGATCAAAAAGCGGTTGATCCGCTCGGTAAAAGAACAACGGATAAGCCATGCACAACTGTTTACCGGCCCCGCAGGAACCGGCAAGCTGGCTTTGGCGCTGGCATTTGCACAGTATGTTTCGTGCCGTAACCGTGGCGAAACCGATTCGTGTGGGGAATGCCCCTCGTGCCGTAAATACCAAAAAATGGCGCACCCCGACCTGCATTTTGTCTTCCCGGTTTTTCCCACCAAAGAATTCAAAAAACCTGTGAGCGATGATTTTTTGCCCCGCTGGCGCGAAATGGTTAAGAAGAATCCCTATTTCACCCTTAGCCAGTGGCTGGGTTTTATTGAAAATGAAAATGCGCAGGGATTGATTTACGAGCGGGAGAGCGATTCCATTATGCGCAAACTCAACCTGAAATCATTCGAGTCGGAATACAAAGTTATGATTATCTGGCTGCCCGAAAAAATGCACCAGGCTTGTTCCAACAAGCTGCTCAAACTGATTGAAGAACCGCCCAACAAAACACTTTTTCTGCTGGTTTCCGAAGATGAAGAGTCGATTATCACCACCATCCGCTCGCGGGCCCAGTTGTTAAAGGTTCCGTTTATCGATAAAAACTCGATGAAAAGCGCGCTCGAAAAAATCGAGGGAATCGATAAAGAACAAATACCAGAAGCCGTGCACCTGGCCAGCGGAAATTACATCAAGGCGCTGGAATACCTGAACCCGGACGAAGACACGCAGTTTTATTTCACTAAATTTCAGGAAATGATGCGTTTTGCTTATAAACGTGAGGTGAAAGAGCTGGTGGATTGGGCCGAGGAAATGGGCCGTATTGGCCGCGACCGCCAAAAATCGTTCTTCAGTTTTGCACTGCGGCTGGTGCGCGAATATTTTGTGATGAACATGAAAAAACCCAACCTCGTTTACCTGAACAACAAAGAACGAAATTGGGGAAAAAATTTCGCGCCTTTCATTAACGAACGAAACATCGTGCCGTTTGCCAAAGAGTTTGAGCGGGGCATCAAACACATTTCCATGAACGGAAATGCCCGCATTATTTTTCTCGATACCGCGCTGAGAATGGTGCGGTTAATAAAAAGATAATCAGCGCATCGTTTATTTTTAATAGACTACAAATCAATACTTCGTTAAATAATTAAGCGGCAATAGTGCCATAATATATAAGTTCATTGACAAGGTTTCGATTTTTAGCAGAGTATGCATAATAACTTTCCCGGCATATTTACATGGTCGTCCCTTCTTCCCGGTTGAAGGCCAGGTATAAATACTTCAGGTCGGCATCATCGCGCAAACGGCTTATCAGGTGCATGTCCATTTCTATGATTTGATCCACAAAAGGCTTTTTGGAAAACCAGGCATCGGCAACAAGGTATTTTGAAATGGAGCAAAGTGTTTCTTTGCGTTCTTTTATAATGTTTGCATACCAATCAGTCAGACTGGTTACCTTTATCTTCAAACAGGGTTTGAACAGCCTCAAGGTGGAACGCAGTGTGGTTGTCCAAATCGATGGCTGCAAGGCCGCCAATTTCAAGGCCCCATTTTGCCTGTCCTGCACAACCAGACCAATACCAACCCAGTCCTGGTGTTTTCTTCCCTGATTTATTGATGTAGCTCGAGTCAAATGCGATTACAAACCGGCTGCCACCATGCGAAAGGGCAAGTTCTATGTTAAAATCGAGCCAGGGAAAGGTTTTTTAAATTGTTGTCGGTATCTTTGTTCTTTGAAATTTCCATAGCGGCCAAGCTGTAAGAAGTTGACACGCCCTTTAATGGAAAGCAAAAGGATAACGACTTCGCAGAAAAAGTCTTTCCTGCATTTGTTAAAAACTGATATTCTATTTAATATTCTGATAATTAATAAATTGTAGTTATTATATCCCCTGATAGTCATTCTGTAACAGATTTGTGGCAAAATCCATTAAGATACTGATTGCCATGGGGTTTGTGCAAGCACTTTAATAGTTTCGAACTTGCAGTTCTGCAGCCTGTTTTCATCGAAACCAAAATTAAAATATATGAATGCCTGCATATATACCTAAAAAGTAAATCTCCCGCTACTGCCAGACGCAGGCTGGGATTACACAGATTTTCACAGAAATTTTATAAAAAATCAGCGTTTATTTGCGGAATCTGCGGGAATACAATATAATACTTGATACATACGGATAACCATTTTAAAATAAAACCTTACTGAGACCGGGAAGCTCCGAATATATGAGGAGATCACCCAGCCGAAGTTAAGTTTTGTGAAAATGGAGGTTGAAGATGAAAATCAGCCTCGAATTTTCTGCTTCGTCTTTGCTTCCCCGCCTGACCAGACGGGCAGGAAGGCAAAGATGAAGGCTCCCGGCAGGGAAAAGCGAATCATTATTAAAATTCATGATTTCTTTTTTACTCCACCTACTTTTTGAAGCCTTCCACAAAGGAGCGCAAAAAAAGAGTGGAGCCGAAATCGTGTCGAAAATCACACTCCACTCGTAAGTGTTTGGCTATCAATAGCCTAGTAGCCCCACCAGGAATCGAACCTGGATCTACGGTTTAGGAAACCGCTATTCTATCCGTTGAACTATGGGGCCATCCTTTTTTCAGGTCTGCAAAAATAGACAAAAACCTATTCTCCGACAAATCATTCAAAAAATTATCTCAACAACAGCAGGCTGCATTTTTAACGAGGTTAAAATAACGGTGGATTTTTTTCATTCAACTGCAACAAAATCCCTTCCTGCGATTCAAAAAACCAAAAAAACATTAAATTTTCATTCCCGTATTAATTTTAAAATTTGAACTGTTTGATTCAAGAAAAAATAGTATTAGTTTTACCACCCTGAAAAAAAGAAAGATATGTACACCATGCCATCATACGGAAAAGAGTGGAACTGGCGCAACGTGAAAATGGAAGCGCGGGAAATAAATAATAGTAAACGGATATAATACCGAAAAGGGATTTATTGTTAAAGCAGTAAATCCCTTTTTTCGTATAAAATAAACTTCAAAAAAATAAAAATCATGACTCATCAAAAGAAAATTTATCTCGAAGAATCGGAAATGCCCAAACAGTGGTACAACCTGGCACCCGACCTGCCCACTCCTATGAATCCGCCGCTGGGGCCCGACGGGAAACCTGTTACACCCGAAATGCTGGCACCGGTATTCCCCATGAACCTGATTGAACAGGAAGTAAGCCAGGAACGCTGGATCGACATCCCGGAACCCATCCGTGAAATTCTGGTGCAGTGGAGGCCAAGTCCGCTCGTCCGAGCTTACGAACTGGAAAAAGCACTGGATACACCGGCCAAAATTTATTACAAAAACGAAGGCGTTTCGCCGGCGGGAAGCCACAAACCAAACACGGCAGTTGCCCAGGCCTGGTACAACAAGGAGTTTGGAATTAAAAAATTAACCACTGAAACCGGTGCCGGGCAATGGGGCTCGGCCCTTTCGTTTGCCTGCGCACAATTGGGTGGCATTGAATGCAAGGTTTTTATGGTGAAAGTGAGTTTCGACCAAAAACCTTTCCGTAAAATGATGATGGAGACCTGGGGTGGCAAATGCATTTCCAGTCCAAGCAACGAAACTCAGGCAGGGCGTGATATTCTGGCTAAATACCCCGATACTCCGGGAAGTCTGGGTATTGCCATTTCGGAAGCCATTGAAGAAGCTGTAACTGACCCAAAAAAAGAGACCCGTTATTCACTGGGGTCGGTACTGAACCATGTGATGCTGCATCAAACCATCATCGGGCTGGAATCACAAAAGCAACTGGCAAAAGTGGGCATTAAAAATCCGGATGTGGTAATCGGATGTTGCGGCGGCGGCAGTAATTTTGCCGGTATTTCATTTCCGTACATGTATGAAAAAATTCATGGTGCCAACATACAAATTATTGGGGTGGAACCTTTTAGCTGTCCAACCTTAACAAAAGCGCCATTTATTTACGACCACGGCGATGTGGCTAAAATGACACCTCTTCTGGCTATGAACAGCTTGGGACACAATTTTGTGCCGGAACCTATTCACGCGGGCGGATTGCGTTACCACGGAATGTCGCCCCTGGTAAGTGCCGCGCTGAGAGACGGATTGATGGAGGCACAGGCCATCCACCAAAGCGAGTGTTTTGAAGCCGGATTGCTGTTTTCAAAAACCGAAGGAATTATTCCTGCCCCGGAAACCACTCATGCCATTGCATCAACCATTAGGGAAGCTAAAAAGGCGAAAGAAGAAGGCAAGGAAAAAGTCATCTTATTTAACTTTAGCGGACACGGACTGATGGATTTGGTTGGATACAACAAATACTTAAACGGCAATTTACACGATCATGAATATCCGGAATCGGAAATCGCGAAAAACCTGAAGGAACTGGAAGATTATCCGATGCCGAAATAAGGGCCCCCTCCGGCTCCCCCAAGGGGGAGAGGTTGGAAAATATAAAATTTACCCGTGATATTACTCAGAGTGTTATCACGGGTATTTTTTTTAAAAGAAAGCAAATACCAACTCATCCGGAACATCGGGTTGAACTTCATTCAGCATCTCTTTTATGTCTTCAAAACAGTGCCGTTTGCCGGAAATTTTTTGATTCAAAAAATCAGCTTTTTGTTCAGAAAAGAAATCGCCCGAAACAGCGGCTTCAGTAATCCGGCCCTTTTCGGCATTCAATGCTATTTTTATAGTTCTGTCTCCCAATTTAGCTTCATTCTGAAACGCATATTTGGGTGAATATCCGAAATTCCACTCCCAGGTTTTAAACTTTTCATCGGCAAGTTTTTGAATTGCCAGGTTATCTACTTCGGTCAATTCATACACTGAATTTTCTTCATTTTCGAGTTGAACACCAAGCAGAAACCTTCTGAATTCTTCAGTCGTAATTTTATTCTTCAGAAAAGGTTGAATGTTGGCAACAAAACTCCGGTTCGACTGCACAGCTTTGCCGGTGTACTTTCCGGGAGCCACTTTTATAGAATGCCCCAGACTGCTTAAGTCAGAATCAAAAAGTAGGGTTCCGTGGTGCAGCACCCTCTTTTTGAAAACGTGCTCGGCATTCCCCGAAATTTTTTTATCGTTCACCAGCAAATCGTTCCGCCCTGAATTTACAGCGGTTACACCGAGCTCTGCCAGCGCCTCAACTACAAATTTTGTAAATTTTTTGAAATTGATTTCAGCAGTGTCGTTTACATTTTTGATGTAAGCAAAATTTACATTCCCGGCATCGTGGAAAACAGTTCCGCCACCGGAAATACGACGGGCAACAGTAATATTATTCTCCCGTACAAATGGGTAATTGATTTCCGCCAGGGCATTTTGGTGCTTGCCCACAACCACTGTGTCGTAACTTTGCCAGAGCATAAAAATATCCTTACTGAAATTTTTCAGCAGGTACTCTTCGGCAGCCAGGCAAAAATACGGGTCGCTATTTTCAAGCTGAATACAAAGCATTGTTCTGGTTCGTTTTTCAACGTGCGATTTACAAATTGTAATTCAAAAATTATCACAAATCACCTAAATTTTTAGTGCCTCGTGCTTCTGAAATCACATCCTTTTAAAATTCACGGGTTTTCATTTACTTTAACTCAAAATACTTGTAATGAACTGGCTCAAAATTTTTCCATTTCTCGGATTCATGATTCTCACTGCTTTAATTTCGGGAAAAATATTCCTGCTGCAAAAAAGAGGTGTAAAAGTTAGCTCCGGCAATGAAAATCCTCCCCGGTTTATGTTCATCCTTTACCCGGTCTTTTTTATTCTGCTGCTGGCCTGGGTTTTTGAGCTGGCAAAACCGGTGTTTCACTTTCAGTTTTCCATTTTGAACAGCCTTTTAACCACGCCGCTTGCCGATTATCTTTTTCTTGAAATTGCCGGCGCTTTGCTGATTTTTATTTCACTGATTTTCATGGGTCTAACACTGCATAATTTTAAAGCCTCGCTGCGTTTTGGACTGAATGAAAACAACCGCGGTGAATTGATTACCAACGGTATTTTTTCATTTTCGCGCAACCCGTTTTTTTTGTCCATCATGATTTATTTCCTGGGCACAGCGCTCGTTTTCCCCAGCTGGTTTTTCATCGGATTTGCCGTGTTAGCCATTTTCAGCATCCATCTTTTCATTCTGAAAGAAGAGAAATTTATGGATGAACATTTTGGCGAAAGCTACCGTGAATACCGGAAAAAAGTAAGGCGGTATTTTTAATTTTAGTTCGACTAGTTTTGAAATTTAGCACCGTCCTTCAGGGCGGTGTTTTAAAATCATTTTACATCACGGGAATTTTTGTAAAATATTGTAATTTATTATTTTACAATATTTTACAAAAATTCTTCATAAAATAAAGTCATCTACTTTTCACCGCCCTAAAGGACGGTGCTGTTTTTAAATAAAAAAATTTGGTAAAGCAAAATTACTCGAACTATTTAATTCGCACCAGCCGTTTGCCTTCGTATGTAAACCAGTCGTCGGCCGATTTTATCTGAATATGATAAACACCCGGCTCAATGTTCTGATTCACTTCGGCTTCCCAAATGTGCTGCGAATCGGCATCACCTCCCATTTTTCGCCAAGGTACTTCGCCCAGCTGGTTTTCCCGTTCTTTTTCGGTCAGTCGCACCGGATCTTTCTGAGGAACCCGTTTCATCTCCATCCACGAGCCGTCCTCCCCTATTTTCATTTTTACATCGGCATCGGGCAGGGCGTTGTAAATGTTGGCAATTACTTTAAAAGCGTCGTCTTCAGCAGAAACCACATCGGGTGCAGCAATGTGCATCTGCACATTTTCAGGCACGCCGGCGGTTTTCCATTTCAGGTTCCAGCTGTTTCCATCGATGTTTAAAAACGCATAACCGTTGGGGGTTCCGTCCGACATCATGGTGTGCGGAATTCCATATTCATCGGGAGCTCCAGTCCACCAGGCTCCGCAAACGGTTCCCATACTTATCATGTGGTGCGGTTCATTTCCCGGAAATCCCTGTTCTTTATCTATAAAATGATGATAGTGCCGGTGCGTGTGCGCCGCCAGCGAAACGGTATTGGGATGGGTGGCAATCAATTCGTAAAACGCCTGTTTTTCGGCCTCGTCATACCAGGGCGTTGAACCTTCGTAAGGAATATGCGCCATTAATACAAGCAGTTGGTTGTCATCCAGCCGTTCCATTTCATTTTTCAGAAATTCCATCTGTGCTTCACCAAGGCCGGTGCGGTAGTAGCGGTCGTCGTCTTCAACAATCCAGCGGATATTATCGAGCACCACAAAATGTGCCGGACCATGGGTAAAAGAGTAATAAGAAGGTCCGAACTTGTTAAACCATGTACCGCGGGCTTCGGTGCTGTTGTTTCCTGTATAATCGTTATCGTGATTACCGGCCACGTACCACATTGGCGTTCCTACATTTGAAAGGCTTCCAATAAGATGGTCGTAGATACTTAAATCATCAAAGACCACATCGCCGAGGGTAACGCCAAAATCGGCATCCACACCAACCAGTTCGGAAATTACCTCCTCCGACATGTAATAAATTTCCTTATCGTCGCGAGGCTGGGTGTCGCCAAACACAAGCACTTTCAGCTTATCCGGCTCCTCAGATGGGGAAAGCGAAAAATCAACTGATTCGGGCAAAAGACCGGTGGCTTCCAGTCCTTCGTATTTTGTTCCCGAAATACCGGTTGCGCTAAACATTTTGTAAAACTGCGGAACATTTTCATCATCCACCGGAACAGCCCAGTTGCGGGGCTTGATCACAAAAATGGCCGCATCGTTGCGCAGCGGAAGCTCATATTCGCCTTTGCGGTTGGTTACCGCCACTTCGCGGCCGTTGGACACGGCAACTCCTTCGAGTGGGTCGTCTTCTTTGGAATCATAAACGGCATTCCCGTTTTTATCGTGATATACAATGCCTTCAACCGTGGTGCGGGCCTGCGCTTTTACTTCTGAATAATTACTTAAAACGGGCAGCAGAAAAAATGCTGCTGCAAGCAAAACCGGTAATTTTATCTTCATAATTCTTCTATTTTATAACTGAAATTTTTCTGTATTTTCAAAAATATAAAATAAAATTCAGGCTAAAGGATATCTGCCATAAAATTAACTTCTGCAAACGGTTTGTCATCGAGATGTCCGGACTTGGTTTTGAGGATTAAAATTTTACCATAACCGCCGGAGTTTGTTTTTACCAGCCAGATTTGATTGGGTTTTACATTCACTGCCGTAAAATAAAGATTCCCTCATCGGAGCAAAACCAGATGTTATTTTGATGGTCCACACTTACTCCTTTTATAAAGACTTCCGGGATTTGTCCTTCTGCAGAGCGGAGCCAATTCTGGCCGTCGTAAACAAAATAGCCGGGATAATCGCCCTCAACAGATCCATATCCGTAAACCCAGACATAATCACGTTTGTCGATAGACATTCGGGGTAATATTGAAAAATAAAAATCCGCTTCAATTTTTTCCCATTTCTTTCCATCGAAAAAAGCCAGATAATTTTCATAACCAGAGTAAGATGACAAAGAGTAATCTACAACCACAAACGCCTCACTCTCAGAGTTTACGACAAGACTTGAAATCCAGTAAAAACTCGCATCTCCCCCGAGTTGTTTCCATTTGTTTTGGTTGTCAATACTGTAAACTGCTGCATTTCCAACGGTGCTCAGGGTCACAAAATAAACCCGGCTGTCATGGTCAATTTTCAGGTTCTGAACGACATGCTGATTCAGCATAGAGTTTTCTGGAGTATAAAGGCTGAATGTGCCGTTATCGTAACACATCAGTCCACCCAGATTGTGAGCGCAACTGCCAAACCAGACTTTTCCGTTGGGGGCAACTTCCACTTCATTTACATAATCCCTCGGCAGCCCGGCATTTTCAGATGTATAAAACGTGAATTCGCCTTTTGAAAAACGCGCCAGGCCTTTTTCTTTGGTTCCCAGCCACACTTTGCCGTCGGGCGCAACCGAAACATCCTGAATGACCGTACCGGCTGAATAGGATTGCGTATTCAAACCATCGTAAAAAATCAAATTGTTTCCCGAAGCAACCCAGGCATTGCCATCGCTGTCAAAATCAACGCAAGTAATATTTTCGCCCTTCAACACCCATTCCGAAACATCGAAATTAATTTCCTCTGAAAAAGGATTTAGTGCAACTTCGTCGTCTTTGTTGCAGGAGAAAAGAAACAATAACGGGATAAAGAATATAGGTAGCGTTTTCATGATGAGTGATAAATATAACTTTGATTTTTACTTATTGATTCAAAACATAAATACCGTTACTGGTTCCCAACCAAATGTTGTTATTTTCATCTACATCAATCCAGTTTGGTGGTCCAAACGCTAAATCAGTTTCAGGCTCGTGCCATTTTTCACCATCAAAAACTGATAAATTTCCACCTTCGCCAAGTCTTGGGAATTTACACATCCACATATAACCTCTTTTATCGGGTGTAAACTGGGTGTAAATATATTCTACTCCATCCGGTTCGGGTGTAATTGTCTTTGTTTCACCATTTTTGAAAAGAATCATTATTTCTGATGCAAAATGGCCGAAAAGCAAATATACATTCTCGTTTAAATCAACCCCAATATCATAAAAATAGCCTTCACTTATAATTTCTTCCCAGGTATAATTATTCCCAAATTCCTTTTCTATTTTAAAAACTTTATGTGTTGCCTCTGTTCCGCCTGTAACAATAAATATGGCTGAATTCCTGCAACAAATTCCCCGGATTAAATCGTGATGCAAGGGAGAATTTTCTGTTGAAAAATGAATAAATTCATTCCCATTGAACCGATACAACCCACCAGCCCCATCATTTGATGAAGCTATCCACAAATTTCCATCGCTATCGATATCCATCTTTGCGATAACAAAACGTGGAAGCATTGAGTTATCGGGAGAAAAATAATTTATAGTGTTCCCCTTTAGTACACCCAGACCGGAGGATTTTGTCCCGATATACAGTTTTCGAAACCTTCGATCGTAAACCAAAGCTTTTACATCTGATTCTGTTTGTATTGACATGGTATCGCCTGAAAAAGTGGAAAAGTAAATCCGTGGTTCTTCATAGCCGGAATAATAAAAACCGTTGGGCGTTAATTCAAAATTAAAAACCGGGATTTGTGTTTCAATAAATTGTGAAACTTCAAAACTAATTTCGGGAGAAAGTTCTTCCGGGATTTCATTACGGTCACACGAAACAAATGCGATAAACAGAAATACAAACGGGATTAGCGTTTTCATTTTTTTTCTTTAAAGGTATTGAATCTCAATAAGAAAAAAAAACTAGAAAACCTTCTCTCCCCCAACCCAGGTACCTTCAATTTTTGCATCCAGCACTTCCTGTGGAGAGGCGGTCATCAAATCGGTATCGAGGATGACAAAATCCGCCCACTTGCCGGGCTCGAGGCTGCCTTTTTCATTTTCTTCGAACGAGGCTTTTGCCGGCCAGATAGTAATGGAACGCAGCGCCTGCTCGCGCGAAAGTGCTTCATCTGTCAGAAATCCACCTTCGGGCCAGCCGTCGTGGTCGGTGCGAAAAACCGAAGCGTAAAACGTAAACAGCGGTTCGATGTGTTCCACCGGAAAATCGGTGCCGTTGGGCAGCCAACCGTTTTGCTGCAGCAACGTTTGATAAGCGTACGAACCATTGCTGAGCCGTTTTTCGCCCAGCCGCTCATCGGCCCAGTACATATCGGAAGTAGCGTGGGTTGCCTGCACCGAGGGAACTACAGAATACCGGGCAAATTTTTCCATATCATCCGGATGAATAATCTGCGCATGTTCAATGCGCCAGCGCCGGTCGTTTTTACCTTTAAGAAATTTCCCGTAGGTATCCAAAATCAGCCGGTTGGCACCATCGCCAATGCAGTGGGTGGCCAGGGCAAAATTATTGTCGTACGCCAGCTGGCAAATGCTGTCGTAATACGCCTGGCTTTCAATCTGAATTCCTTTGTTGCCGGGGTCGTCTGAATAATTGTCAATCAGCAGCGCACCGCGTGATCCCAAAGCACCGTCGGCATAAACTTTTATGGTATTTATTGAAAGGCGACTGGTTTGAACCGGGCCCTTTTTGACAAAATAGTCAAAATTCTCTTCGGTGGGGTTCAGCACAGCGTTGATACGCATTTTCAGTTCATTTGCCTGTTGCATCTCTTCCATCAGCCCGATGGTATTTTTATTGAGACCGGCATCCGTTACTGAAGTGAGGCCCACGGCAAAACAGTTTTTCTGGGCTTCCAGTAACCCGAGATGTTGCTGCTCTTTTGTAATTTCAGGAATTAGTTGCGAAACCAGTTCCATGGTTTTATCGATTAAAATTCCTGTGGGTTCCCCGTTTTTCATCACCACCTGGCCGCCGGCAGTTTTCGTTTCAGCTGTAATTCCGGCCATTTCCAGAGCTTTTGAGTTGCACCAGCCCGCGTGCCCATCCACACGAACCAGGTAAACCGGTGTGTCCGGAAACATTTCGTCGAGCTTCGTCTTATCCGGAAATTCAGTCCCTTCCCAGTCGTTTTGATCCCAGCCGCGACCAAGTACCCAGTCGCCGCCAAATTTTTTATGGTGTTCTTCCAGAATGGCATAAATCTCATCTGGTCCCGATGTTCCGCGTAATTCGGCATATTGCATCAGGTTTTCTCCGTAGCCGTTAAAGTGCGCGTGGGCATCGTTAAATCCGGGATAAATAAATTTCCCTTCGGCATCCACACTATTTTCAGCCGAATATTTCGACCTGATTTCTTCACTGCTTCCGGTGGCCACAATTTTTCCATTGGTCACGGCCATACTCTCAGTTTCCGAAAAAGTGGTGTCAACAGTATATATTTTGGCGTTGGTTACAATTAAATCAACCGTTTCTTTTTTCATACATGAACTCATTATCAGGGAAAATAATAATACTAGAACTCCATTTATTTTCATTGTAAGTAGTTTAAGTTTAGGAAAAAGTAAACCCAAAAAAATTAAGCTGAAGCCCTGGGTGAAATGACAGAAGCTTCCAAGTGTTCGAGCATTTCGTTGATTGCCACAGTTTGAATAAATCCCTTCATGGAAAGATTTTCATTCAAATTTTCCCAGGAAATACCTACACCATTCCCAATCAGGTTCCATTTTTGGAGATCCTTTTCTGTAGCATTTTTTAAACGCGGATAAAGAGAAATTTTTGTTTCCAGTATTTTCCCAGTATTTAAAATTATACCTATAAGGTCCAACTCTTCATCAATAATTACATTTTTAATCCGCAACCCTTTTTCAAAAATTAATTTATCCAGAGGGTCATCTGATCCAATATCTGCTATTTTATTCTTCGAAGTATTCATCCCATGCTTTTTTGAGAAAATCCAAATTTTCAATTACAATCTCATTTACCTCTTTCTGCTCTTTTGTTATAAATCCATAAAAATACACCGTTTCAATCAAACGGTTCCAACCAAATTTTTCCATTCGCATCTGCTTTATTTACATGGATGTGTTTTGGTTCTCCACTTTCATTGCTAAAGAAATAAAACCGGTATCCTTTAATCCTTAACACAACTGGCATAACAAATTCAAAGTTAATGATAAAATTTTTATATTGTTTTGAACACAGCATATTCCTCCATAAATAAGCGACAATACAAACTGAACCCATTCCCCTGACGAAAATTGACATATCTCAATACACGGGTTGATGTTTAACTGCAATCTTGTTATAAATAAAAGCGTTAAACAATTATCAGTTATATTTTTTGTATTTTAGCGGTTTGAAAAGCAAATAATCGAGATGTTTACAATAGGCATATTTTCCACACATATTCCCTACATAGCACTGGTAGCGTTCTATGCCTACTTTTTGCTTTTCGGAATGGAAAAAGCATCGAAAGGAGAAATTGTTGCAGAAAATGCAACTTCTTCCCTTTACGAGGTTCAGGTTGCTGACCACTTCGATGCTAAAAATACATGTTGCTTTTATTACCAAACTACTGATTCATTTGCAGCGCAGGAAAAATTCGAAGAATTTATTTTTAAAAGAAAAATCAGCCGAAAGGCGTTGACAGATAATCTTTATTATCGGTTTCATTTCATTCCCGGCACATCAAACAGACCGCCACCAACTTTATGTTAATATTCCTTTCTTCCGGAAGGAGTCTAATGCGAAGGACTTTTCGTTTTCTCATCTTTTTATTCAACAAAACAGAAATAACAGGTGTTGTGGATGCGAGGAGATAACCTTTAAGTTAAAAATCTCAGTTAACCAATTCGAAAAAAAAATTTATGATAGGCTTGATTGGCATCAGCCATAAAACATCTCCCCTGGAAATAAGGGAAAAATTCGCAGTGGCACAGGATGAAATTGTTCCTTTTTCTGAAATGTTGCAGAAAGAAACTGACATTTCAGATATAGTTGTACTGTCAACCTGCAACCGCACCGAAATTTATTTTTCGCAAAACAAGTACGATTTTCACCTGGCAGCAAAACTGGTTTACAAAACGCTGAAGCAATTTAAAGGAATTCAGGAAAAATACTGGCACACGTTTTACAGTTACACCAAATCAGATGCAGTGCGACATTTATTTGAAGTGGCATCAGGTGTCGATTCCATGATTATTGGTGAGGATCAAATCATCGGGCAAATAAAAGATGCCTACGTTTTTTGCACCGAAGAAGCCCTGACTGACGCGGTGCTGATGCGACTATTTCAAAAATCATTCGAAACCAGCAAAAAAGTACGCAGCGAAACGGAAATCAAAATGGGAAACGCTTCAATTAGCAGCGCTGCCGTGCAAAAATGCATCACACTTTTTGAGAAGCTGTCGGACAAGCGCGTGTTGCTGATAGGTGCCGGCGAAACCGGAAGCCTCGTTTTGCAAAACCTGCATAAAAACGGCGTTTACCGGATTGCTTTAACCAACCGTACACAGGAAAAAGCCGAAAAACTGGCAAAAAAACACAAATGCACTCCACTGCCATTTGAACACATGCCTTCCCATTTATACTTATATGATATTGTGATTGTTGCCACCGGTTCCAAAATTCCGCTGGTAACCACCGAAATGGCCCGCGAAGCAGCCGAAAGGAGGGAAGGCCGGAAACAGGTTTACATCGATATTTCAGTGCCGCACAACATTGAAACAGACATTGGAAAATTGGGAAATGTCAATTTATACACCATCGATGATCTGGACAAAATTGTGAACACCACCATGAAAAAACGCAAAGGATGCATCGATTCAGCAACCCAAATTATCGATGATATGGTGGCCGATTTTGATGAATGGATGGCCAGTCGTTCGCTGCGGCCTGCTATAAAAGCCATTACATACAACATGCAAAAAGTGACCAAAGAAGAACTTTCGGGCTACAACAAAGTGAATTCAGAAGACATGCAACTGGCCATCCGCGATTTTTCGAAACACCTCACCCAAAAATATACCCGGATGTTCATTAAAAACCTGAAAGAACTGACAGCCAACGGGAAAAACACCGAGGCGCTCGACATTGTAAACGAACTTTTTAATATCAGCGAAGAGTAACAAGACATGGACAAAAACACCATCCGCATCGGCACACGGGGCAGCCAGCTGGCCTTGTATCAGGCCGAAAGAACTAAAAAAGAACTGTCTGAAAAATTCTCCAACCTCTCAGTTGAAATTGAAATTATAAAAACCCGGGGCGATAAAATTCTTGATGTGGCGCTGTCAAAAATTGGCGACAAAGGATTGTTTACCAAAGAAATTGAAAATGCCCTGCTCGACGAAACTGTGGACATTGCCGTGCACAGTTTGAAAGACCTGCCCACCGTTTTGCCCGAAGGCTTAAAACTGGGAGCCGTTTTAGAAAGAGGTGAATATCGGGATGCACTGGTGAGCAAAGACGGACGCAAACTCAGCGAACTCACTCCCGGTGATACAATCGCCACCTCGAGCCTGCGGAGAAAAGCAGCTTTGCTCAAAATCAACAAAAATTTTAACATTGTGGATATCCGCGGAAATGTGAACACCCGCCTCCGCAAAATGGAAGAAGGCCACTGCGATGCCATGATTATGGCCGCAGCGGGTTTGCAGCGCCTGGAACTCGACAATTACATCACCGAAATTCTGGATCCCGATGTGTTGATTCCGGCCACCAGCCAGGGAGTAATTGCCATAGAATCGCGCGAGAATGATACCCGGATAGATGAAATCCTAAAAAAAATAAACCACAATAAAACCTGGAATGCCATTGAAGCCGAACGCGCATTTTTGCATACCATTGAGGGTGGCTGCCAGGTGCCGGTGGGGTGTTTTACCCGTTTTGAAAAAGAAAAATTTACCATTACCGGATTTGTGGCCTCGGTTGACGGAACGCAATTCCTGATTGATGAAGAAATCGGAACAGTTGAGAATGCGCATGAAACAGGCAAAAGGCTGGCGCAGAAACTTCGTAAAAAAGGAGCCGCCGAAATTCTGGCAAACATCAGAAAGTAACCATGGATCTTCCGCTGAAAAATAAGCTGTTTATTTCCACCCGTCCGGCAGGCCGCTCCGACGAGATGAAAAACCTTTTTGAAAGTGCGGGAGCAGAATTACTGGAAATGCCGCTGATAAAAATTGAACCGCTTTCTATTTCAGCAGAAGAAAAAATGTTGGTGAAAAACATTGAAATGTTTGATTGGCTGATTTTGACCAGCGCCAACGGAGTACACTACTTTTTTGAAACTTACAATAATATAACAGACAAACAAAAACTCCCCGGCCATCTTAAAATTGCAGTCATCGGCAATAAAACCCAACAAAAGCTGGAAGAATACGGTTATTCGCCCGATTTTGTAAATCCCGGAAACACAGCCGAAGATTTTTCGGAAGCATTTTTAAAACACCTTCAAAAAGAAAAACAACACCCGGATATTTTGCTGGCGCTCGGAAAACTGGCGCGCACGGTTATTCAGGATGCGCTGACAGACATCGCCAACTGTACCCGCATCGATTTTTACACCACGGTTATTCCTGAAAAAGTTGACCCAAATATTTTGAAACGAATTGAGGAAGACCGTTACGAAATGCTTATTTTTACAAGTCCTTCAGGAATTAAAAACTTCCTGAAAATTAGCGGTACCCAACAACCGGAAAAACTGCGTGTGGCCTGTATCGGAGAAATTACGGCCCGCACGGCAATAGAGAATAAAATTGAACCGTTTGTGGTTGCTGAAAAAGCAACGGCAAATGGTTTGGCAGATGCGATAATTAATTATTACAACTAAAAATCAAAAAAATATACAACTATGCAATTTCCTGTTACACGACTTCGCAGATTACGCAAAAACGCCGCCATCCGCAACATGGTGCGCGAGACGATACTAACCCGCAACGACCTAATTATGCCGCTGTTTGTTTGCCCGGGAGAAGGAGTTGAAAACAAAATCTCGTCCATGCCGGGAAATTCGCAGTTCTCGGTGGATTTGCTCGTGAAAAAATGCCGTGAATTGTACAACAAAGGAGTGCAGTCGGTTTTGCTTTTCGGGATTCCTGAAACAAAAGATGAAACCGGCGATGTGGCCTGTCAGCACAATGGAATTGTACAACAGGCCGTACGCGCACTGAAAAAGGAAGTGCCCGAGTTGTACCTGATTGCCGACGTTTGCAATTGCGAATACACCACGCACGGACATTGCGGAACCATTGTGGATGGCGATGTGGACAACGACCTGACACTCGATACGCTGGCCCGGCAGTCGGTTTCGCTCGCCGAAGCCGGTGTGGACATGGTGGCGCCAAGTGATATGATGGACGGCCGCGTGGGAGCCATTCGCACTGCGCTCGACGAAAACGGGTTCAAAAACACCCCAATTATGGCTTATTCCGCAAAATATGCGTCCGCTTTTTACGGTCCGTTCCGCGAGGCTGCCGAAAGCGCTCCGCAATTTGGCGACCGCAAAACTTACCAGATGGACCCTGCCAACGGCGACGAAGCGCTGCGTGAAGTGGAGCTCGACATCCAGGAAGGTGCCGACATCGTGATGGTAAAACCGGCACTCAACTACATGGATGTCATTCAAAGCGTGAAAGCCAACTTCAATGTTCCGGTGGCAGCTTACAACGTGAGCGGCGAATTTTCGATGGTAAAAGCCGCTGCCGAAAAAGGCTGGATCGATGAAAAACGAATCGTACTTGAACTACTCACCGGCCTGAAACGCGCCGGCGCGGATATAATTATCTCGTACCATACGCAAGATATTATTGAAGAATTGTAAATAGCTCTAATATCATTTTAAATATATATTGTCATTTCGACGAAGAATGAGGAGAAATCTGTTTCAAAGTTCTGGATTTCTCACCCGGAATACCGGGATTCGAAATGACAATTCACAATTGACTTACTTCATATTAAATTGACAAAAAAGACGATTGAGTTATGAATTACGAAAAAAGTATAAAAGCATTTGCAGAAGCACAAAAACACATTCCGGGCGGGGTGAATTCGCCGGCACGTTCGTTTAAAAGCGTGGGCGGCGACCCGCTGTTTTTCGCCAGAGCCAAAGGCTCGAAAGTGAGAGACATCGACGGCAATGAATTTATCGACTACGTAGGTTCGTGGGGCCCGATGATCCTGGGGCATTCACATCCGAAAGTGGTGGAAGCCATTCAAAAAACTGCCGAATCGGGAGCCAGTTTTGGCGCCCCCACGCTGGTAGAAACCGAAATGGCGGAACAGATCAAAAAAATGGTTCCTTCCATCGACACGGTGCGGATGGTGAATTCAGGAACCGAAGCCACCATGAGTGCCCTGCGCCTGGCACGTGGCTACACACAACGCGACCTGGTCATCAAATTTGAAGGCTGCTACCACGGCCACAACGATAGTTTCCTGATTGAAGCCGGCTCGGGCGCGCTGACACTCGGAGTGCCCAACACACCCGGAGTAACCAAAGGAACTGCCCGCGATACGCTCACTGCAAAATTCAATGATCTTTCTTCAGTAGAAAACCTTTTTAAACAGCATAAAAATGAGATTGCCGCCGTAATTGTGGAGCCGGTTACCGGAAACATGGGCGTTATTCAGCCTCAGAAAGCATTCATTGAAGGGCTGCGGAAACTTTGCGACGAGAACAAAACAGTACTGATTTTTGACGAAGTGATGACCGGTTTTCGACTGGCAAAAGGCGGCGCGCAGGAAATCCTGGGAATCACGCCCGATTTGACCACGTTCGGAAAAATAATCGGCGGCGGCCTGCCCGTGGGTGCTTACGGTGGAAAGCAGGAAATTATGGACATGCTGGCACCGGCCGGTCCGGTTTACCAGGCAGGAACACTTTCCGGAAATCCGCTGGCCATGGCTGCCGGGTTAACAACATTGCGTTTGCTCGATGAAACCGAAAACTTCTACGAAGAACTTGAAAAATCTTCGGCCTATTTGGAAGAGGGATTAAAAAACAACCTGAAAGAATTAAATCTCAACGGCGTAATTAACCGGGTTGGCTCCATGCTCACGCTGTTCTTTACTGACGCTGAAAAAGTGCAGTCGTTTGCCGATGTAAATACTTGCGATACTGGTTTGTTTGGCCGCTATTTTAAAACAGCACTCGATAAAGGCGTATATTTTGCACCCTCGCAGTTTGAAGCCTGTTTTGTTTCGGCAGCGCATTCCAAAGCCGATTTGGAAAAAACAGTTGAAGTAAGTTACCAGGCGTTGAAAGCGTTGAAATAGAGGCCCCTCCTAACCTCCCCAAGGGGAGGAAAAAGGAGTGAATGCGCTAAAGCCAGTTCTATCATTGATAACCTTAGGCAAGAGGATGAGAAATCTGTTTTAAAAAATTGAGATTTCTCCTCCTACGTCGTCGAAATGACAATTAACATGAAATAAAAATTAATCAGGATAAAATAATGCAGGAACCCATTTTATTAGAAACGTTGAGAGGAAAAGCCACCAGCCGGCCGCCGGTGTGGTTTATGCGGCAGGCGGGCCGGGTGTTGCCCAATTACCTGAAGCTGAAAGAAAATTACACGTTCTGGCAGATGATGCAGCAACCCAAAGTGGCAGCCGAAGTCACGCTGATGCCGGTTTACGATTTGGGCGTGGATGCGGCCATTCTGTTCAGCGACATCCTGGTAGTTCCTTACGCTATGGGAATGGGCCTCGATTTTACCGATAACGGCCCCGTGTTTGAAAAACCGCTGGCTTTTCGCGATAATCCGCTGGAAGGATTGAATCCTGATCCCTCCAAACTCAACTACATTTACGATGTGGTGGATGAAATCATCAAAACCCGGCCGGCTAACACACCGCTCATCGGATTCTGCGGTGCGCCGCTCACCGTGCTGCTTTTTATGCTGCAGGGGCTGGGCCGCAAAGGCGATTTCCCCGATGCCACCAAATTTATTTATCAGCACAAAAAAGAGGTGAAAGCCCTGGTAAATGAATTGACCGACCTTTCCATTATTTATGCTGAAGAACAAATTAACCATGGCGTGGAAGTATTCCAGCTTTTCGATACCCATGCCGGGTTGCTGCCGTTCGATCTTTACAACGAACTGTTTCTGGAACCGGTGAAAAAAATGGCCGATGCCGTCCGGGCGAAAAATGTGCCGTTTATTTTCTTTCCGAAAGGACTGGGAACCGGCATCAAAAATATTACACCGGAATACTGCGACTTCTTAAGCATCGACTGGCAAACTTCGTTGCCCACTGCGCGTGAACTTGTTCACGACGATATTGGATTGCAGGGAAATATCGACCCGCGATTGCTGTATGCCCCGCAGGAAGAGATGGAAAGAGTGCTGGAAAAGTACATCGATTTTGGCAGCAAAAACACCAACTGGATTTTTAACCTCGGCCACGGCTTTTTGCCGGGACTACCTTACGAAAATGCAAAGTTTCTGGCCGACTGGGTGAAAAACACCGACTGGAAACGATGACAGATTAAATATTGCTGTCATTTCCCGCGAAGCCCACGAAGTGATGCCTATGGCAGATGCCTTTGGCAGAAGATGAGGTACGAAGATGAGAAATCTGTTATTAAAGGAAAAGATTTCTCCTCCTGCGTCGTCGAAATGACATTTCATAGATGATGATATTTCAATAAATGATTAAATGGGGAAATAGCCAATTAAAAGGCAAAAAATGGACAGAATCGAGCGAATAGCAGACACCTTCAGCAAGCTTCAGCAGGAAATTTGCCAACAGTTGGAAGAAGCTGACGGAAAAGGAAATTTCAATCACAACAGTTGGGAGAAAAACCTTGGCAACGGCGTAACTTCTGTATTGGAAAACGGTGAGGTGATTGAAAAGGGGGCTGTTAATTTCTCATTTGTGAAGGGTGATTTTTCCGAGCGCATGGAACGGATTCTGGGCGAAAAAGGTACAAAATATGCCGCCACCGGAATTTCTTCCATCCTGCATCCCGAAAACCCGTGGATGCCGATTATTCACATGAATGTGCGCTATTTCACGTTAGACAGTGGAGTTTCGTGGTTTGGCGGCGGTATTGATCTCACGCCTCATATCATTGTTCCACGTGAAGCCGCCAAATTTCACCAATCGTTAAAAGAAGCCTGCGACACTTTTGACAACCAGTTTTACCCGGATTTCAAACAGTGGGCCGACGATTACTTTTATTTGACCCATCGCAAAGAAACACGTGGTGTGGGCGGGATTTTCTTCGACCGACAACGTCCCGGAAATCCGGAAGAACAGGAAAGGTTATTCGGTTTTTGCGTGGCACTGGCCAAAAAATACCCGGAAATCTATATTGAATTTATGAACAAAAACGGTCGGAAAAAATACACTGAACGTGAAAAGAAATGGCAACAACTGCGTCGTGGCCGGTACGTGGAATTCAATTTAATTCACGACCGCGGAACCAAATTCGGTTTGGAATCGGGGGGAAATACCGAATCGATACTGGTGAGCATGCCGGCAAACGCTGGCTGGGCATACAATTACCAACCCGAAGCGGGCGGTTTTGAAGCAGAAACACTCAGCCTGCTCAAAAAAGGAATCGACTGGATAAATTTTAAAGCTGATTCCCAATGATATTTTCATCGCACATACCGCTGTTTTTCACCAACCTGCTCAGCTTAGAGTGGCGTATTTTTTACACCTGCCTGGCCACGATCATCATCAACCTGCCGTTTGGCTACCTGCGTGGCGCACTGCAAAAATTTTCGCCCTGCTGGTTTCTCGCCATTCATGCACCGGTGCCACTCGTTATTCTAATTCGCGATTTTCATGGGTTGGAATTAACCTGGTCGCTGGCCCCGTTTCTGCTGGGCAGTTTTTTCATCGGACAGCTTGCCGGCCGAAAAATCTGGGCAGCCTGGCCTTTGCGTGAGAAAAAATATTCGTGCGCGCTGAGCAGGTTTAAGGGTTGAAGTTAATGGCTATTTACCAGCTGAACTTAGAGTCAGCAGGTGAATCTACACAAATTGAGCAGGTGGACTTTAAGCCACCAGCTCAATGGAACCTGCATAAATTTCAAACTTTTGTTTTCAATAATAAATATTGTACCTTCAAAACATCAACTAAAAAAAAACAAATATTATGGAAGCTATTGGTGGAATTATTGCATTTGTAAGTGCTGTTTGGGTGATTTACCATGTGTGGACGGTAAACAAAGGATTGAGTACCGGCTCAAAAATAATCTGGACCATTTTTGCTGTGCTCTTCAGTATTATTACTGCTATTGTTTACCTGATAGTGAAGAAAAAGTAATTTCCGGGTAATTAGGGTAGCATCTTTGAAGTCATACTATCAATTTAAGCCCGTTTGAAATTCACAAGAATGTATTTGAATTATGCCGGGCAAATCCAAATGCCTGGCACAGTTTATTTCACTGCCACGGTTTTCACGTTCATAAATTCTTTGATACCGTGCGATGAAAGTTCGCGGCCAAACCCGCTCTCTTTAATTCCACCAAACGGGATGCGCGGATCGGATTTCACAAAATCGTTCACAAAACAGCAACCGGCCTGTAATTGCGTTTCGGCAATTCTTTCTCCTTTTTTCAGGTCGCGGGTAAAAACAGCAGCTCCGAGCCCAAATACAGAGTCGTTGGCTACGCGAATGGCTTCTGTTTCATTTTTCACCCGGATGACCGAAGCCACGGGACCGAACAGCTCCTCATCGTAGGCGGGCATGCCTGGGTTCACATTTTCAAGAATGGTTGGCGGGTAGAATGCCCCTTTCATGTTGGGTTTTTCGCCACCAATAATTACTTCGGCACCCATTTTCACTGAATCGGTAACCTGACGGTGAAGTTCGTCGCGTAAATCAATCCTTGCCAGCGGCCCCATTGTAATTTCGGGTTCGCACGGATCGCCATATTCTGCTTTCATCATTTCCTGGGTAAAATATTCCAGAAATTCGGGATAAACCGTTTCGGTTACAATAAACCGTTTAGCACCAATACAACTCTGTCCGGCATTTACCAGCCTTCCGGTGGCGCAGGTTTTTGCAGCCGAAACCAAGTCGGCATCTTCCAGAATGAGGTACGGATCGCTGCCGCCCAGTTCGAGCACGCATTTTTTCATTACGCTTCCGGCAACCGAAGCCACACTTTTACCGGCAGGAGTGCTCCCGGTAAGGCTAACCGCTTTTATTGCATGATGTTTAATTACGGACTCCACCTGCTTGCTTCCAATCAACAGTGTACGGAACACATTTTCGGGGAAACCGGCTTCGCGAAACAGATCTTCAATGGCCAGGGCACAACCGGGTACGTTACTGGCGTGTTTTAACACCGCAGTGTTGCCGGCCATTACAGTTGGTGCCGCAAACCTGAAAACCTGCCAGAACGGAAAATTCCAGGGCATCACAGCGAGAATAGTCCCAATAGGCTGGTAACTCACATACGATGAAGAAAAATCGGAATCGATGATTTCATTCTCAAGAAAACTTTCGGCATTTTCAGCATAATACTCGCACACCCAGGCGCACTTTTCAATTTCAGCTATTCCTTCGTGCAAAACCTTCCCCATTTCGTGGGCCATCAGGCGGGCCAATTCTTCTTTTTTACTTTTTAAAAGGCTGGCCAGGTTTTGCATCATCTGGCTGCGGTGAAAGAACGATGTTTTGCGCCAGCTATGCCAGCTTTTATCCACCGAGTTAATTATTTTTTCAACTCCTTTTTCTGAAAAAATCTCGTAGTTCTGAAAAGATTCACCCGTAACGGGATTTACTGATTTCATCATATTTTGGTAGTCATTTATTTGATAAACGAATTTATAAAAATTACTACGAAAAAAATGGAATCAGGTTTTTGAAAATTTCAATTAATGCATGGGAACTTCTATGGCGAGCAGCTTTGAGTTTTCACTCATTGCAATTTTAAGCGGTCCGTTGACTGGCCCGAAACCGGCGGCATCGCGCTTTTCGAGCTTGGTGCCTTCAATTTCTGCCTGTCCTTCAATCACCATGAAATAAACTCCGTTTTTTTCTGATTTCGGTTTATATTCGGTTACTCCTTCCCTTTTAAAATCGATTACCGATATAAAAGCATCCTGGTGAATCCACAGCGATTCGTTGCGACCATCGGGTGAAACCAGCAGCTGCCATTTCTTTTGGCGGCCTTCCGGGCTGAATTTTTTCTGATCGTAGCGCGGTTCATGGCCTTTTTCATCGGTGAAAATCCAGATTTGAAACAGGTTGACCGGCTCTGAGTCGGAGGCATTAAATTCGGAATGAAGTACTCCTGTGCCAGCCGACATTACCTGCACTTCGCCGGTGGTAATCACGCCTTCGTTTCCCATATTGTCGCTGTGTTTTAATGCCCCCGAAAGCGGAATGGTAATGATTTCCATGTCTTCGTGCGGGTGCATTCCAAATCCTTTGGAAGGGGCTACAATATCGTCGTTCAGCACTCTGAGTTTGCCGAAATGAATTTTTTCGGGATTGTAGTAATTGGCAAAACTGAAGGAATGGGCTGCTTTTAGCCATCCGTGGTCGGCAATTCCTCTGTCGGAAGCCTTATGAATTAATTTTTCCATTGTAAATAATTTTAAAAGAAAAAGGGTATCCAAAAAAGATTGAAATCTGCTAAATGCCATTGTCCTGAACTTGTTTCAGAATGACATCACAGATTACTTTTTTTGGACACCCTCCTTCAGGGTTATCAATTTTATTCCATTACTTCGTTTCCAACATAGCGGTACCAGATGTTTCAGTAGCCACTACATTAAAATCGAGCGTAAAAGTGTCGTAAATCATGTTATCACCCAAATTATCGAAGAATTTACCAGAGCCATAACGAACATCGTACAAGGTGCGATCGACTTCAATTACTCCCCCTGACACCAACCTGTCGTTACCTATGGTTACTTCAGCAGTAAAACTAACGGGGTGGGTTACTCCTTTTATGGTTAAATCGCCGGTAAATGAATAATCATTCCCGCTTTTATGCTGAACCTTTTTCACCACCAGGGTAGAAACGGGATATTTATCCACCGAAAAGAAGTCATCGGATTTCAGGTGGCCCTCCAGTTTCTGCTTTGAAGATTCATCTTTTATATCTGCGTTCTCAATTGTAGTCATATCAATTTTGAAAGTACCTCCCTCTATTTTATTATCTTTTACTTCGAGCGATCCGCTTTTAAAATCGATTGTACCGTTGTGTTGCCCGGTTACTTTTTTGCCGGTCCATTTCACTGTGCTTTTGCTATTGTCCACCTCATAGTTTCCGGCAAATAACTGAACTCCCAAGAAGGTGCTTAATAAAATTGTTGCTAATAATTTCCCTGTTGTTTTCATGTCTTTTTAATTTTTTATTCTACTTTTTTCTATCTGTAATTATATTTTCGACAATTAAAGACAAATTTGTCTTTAATTTGTTCAAGGCCAAAAAAAAGCAACAAATTTTGTTGCTTTATCTATCAGTAAATAATAGAATTATCGATTTACTCCACAATTCTGATTTCACTTTTTATATCCATCGCCTTTTCATAAACAGCGGTAACCCCGCAGTATTTTTCCTCGGAAAGTTTAACTGCTTTTTCGAGTTTCGCTTTGGGTAAATCTTTCCCTTTAAACTGGTAAATCACCTTCATTTTGTTGTAATGCTTTGGATGTTCGTCGGTCACATCGGCTTCCACAATTACATTAAATGCTTCGGGTTCCACTTTCATTTTTTTCAGGATCATAATCACATCAACGCCTGTACAGCCGGCAAGTGCGGTAAGCATTAATTTTTTGGGACGAGGGCCCAAATCGCTGCCACCTGCTTCTTTTGTGGCATCAATAACTACTTTGTGGCCATCCATATCCGTTTCAAACGCAACTTTGTCGGTCCACGATAAATCAACTACATGTTTCATATTCATTTCTTTTACTTGTGTTTCAATTCATTCCGCTGCAAATATACAACATCGAAATATCTATATAAATAGTTTTTCAAATATTCATTGAAATTGTATCTTTAACTATTTTTGAACAAAGTTGTTATTTAAGGTAATTAACAGAGCAATAGGAAATGAGAAGTGTTATAAAAAGACCCACGGAAGCGGAAACTGATTTAAGCGGATTTCATTTGTTTAAAAAGCTGGACGAGAACGAATTTAACCGGTTGAATTATGAGAAAACCTGCTCGCTTTACAAAAAGGGAACCATTATTTACCGTGAAGGCAGCAGGCTGACGGGTTTCTTCTGTGTTACCCGCGGTATTGTAAAAGTATTAAAAACCGGTATCGACGGGAAGGAACAGATTATACGCTTTGCCAAAAAGGGTGAAATAATTGCCTACCGCTCGCTTTTAAGCCAGGAACTGGCCTGCACAACTGCAAAAGTAATAGACGAAGCCGTGTTGTGCCACGTTCCGTATCAAACATTACTTTTCCTGATTAAAAACAACTGGCAATTTTCGCACCACATGCTGCAGATAGTTTGCCGCGAGCTGCGCGAAGCCAACGATTACATTACCGATATTGCACAAAAAACAGTGCGCGAAAGACTGGCTGAAGTGCTGCTTCTTTTAAAAGAAAATTTTGAAGTGGACAACCAGAATACCCTGCAGATTTCGTTAACCCGCGAGGAGCTTGCCAACATGGTGGGAACTGCCACAGAATCGGTTATTCGCTTGCTCTCGGAATTTAAACAGGATGGGCTAATCGAATTGCAGGGAAGAAAGATTAAGTTTTTGGATATACCCAGTTTAAGGCGAGTGGCCAATATTTAAAACCCGATGCAGGAACGTCATAAAAACAAAAAACGCTACTTTTCTGAACAGGCAAACACTACCCGGAAATATGTAATCCCCTATATTTCGGACCAGGTAAAAATTGATCCGCAAACCACAGTTTTGGAAATTGGGTGTGCCGAGGCCGGCAATCTGAAACCATTTCTGGATTTGGGTTGTAAAGCCACCGGCATCGATATTTCGTGCGGACGCATTGAGCTGGCAAGGGAATTTTATTCCAATCATCCCAAAAAGAACAACCTCACCCTGATTTGCGAAGACATTTACAACGTGAATTTAAAGGGAAAAACCTTCAATATTATCATCATGCGCGATGTGATTGAACACATTCCCGATCAGGAAAAATTTATGCATTACGTGAAAAAATTTCTTAACCCGGAAGGGAAATTTTTCCTGGCTTTTCCGCCCTGGCAAAACCCGTTTGGCGGACACCAGCAGGTTTGCCAAAATAAAATTCTGTCGAAATTGCCTTACTTTCACCTGTTGCCCCGTTTTCTTTACCGGTTTATCCTGAATAGTGGTGAAAGCAACAAAAAGAGGATTGACGAACTGCTTTTCATTAAAGAAACCGGCATTTCCATTGAACGGTTTGAACGAATTCTGAAAAAGGAATTTTACAGCACCGATAAGCGAACCTTCTTTTTTATTAATCCGAACTATGAAACCAAATTCGGACTGAAACCCCGCAAACAATCTAAAATAATTGCTGGTATCCCGTGGTTGCGAAATTTCTTCACTACCGCGGCTTATTACGTCATTTCAAAATAGAAGTCTTTTTTAATTCACCCTGATTTGTTCGTATCTATCGGGGATTCGCAGCGTGAGTTCATCAATTTTATCGGTTGAAAACCCATTCATTCTAAGTTTCAAATTAATGCGTTCTCCGCGCGAAACCATGTTCATTTCAATGGTTCCGGGGTAATCTTTCTTCTTCACCTTTTCAAAATCTTCAAAAACCATTTCCAGTTCCCGGGCATTCAATTCATCGTTAACAATCAACTTTGTTAGCGCATAATTCAGCGGACTGAAATACATTTTTTGTTCTTCGCCTGACTCAAGTAAAAACAGGCCCTCTTCTACCGATGAGTTGAAATGCGTGAAATTTGCTCTGCTCTCGTAATCGTGGTAAGAAAAAGCGTTATTTGAAATGATGGACTGAACGATTTCAAAATTGAGTTTTGTGTTTAAAAAGCGGCTCAAATAGGAGTAATCGTCCACAAAATAGTTGCGATCGATGTAATTCACATATTTCACACTGTCGGGTGTCAGCAGAACGCGGCCAACCGGTATATTTATTTTACTGATGGAAACCAGTATTTTTTCATCTTTTATGGCTTTCAGGTTGACACGAAAATTGGTATTATTTTGATTACCAGAAAACCGACAATTAATCCGTCTGATAGTAAGGAAATCATAATCGAAGGCATTTTGTTCCACCTTTTTTACCAGCCTCCGTGTGCTCAGTGGTTTTATGGAGTCGTCAGTCAAATTGCGGGTTGTCCGGCACGACGATATTCCCAAAGCCGCAATCAGAACAAGAAAAATAACTAACCTTTTTCGTCTCAACACATCTTCTTTCATCTACTCTTCCAGGTATTGCTTTTCGTCAATTTTCCGCTGCAGCAGTTCGGATTCACCACCAAACTCAATGGCTTTTTCCCAGTATTTAAGCGCTTCGTCGGTTTCCTCCATTTTAATCAGAATATCGCCGTAATGCTCCAGCAGAGTTGGATTTTCTTCTCCTCCGTTATCAAGGGCCGATTTCATGTAGAATTTGGCCAGCGAATAGTCGCCTTTCTTAAACAGCACCCAGGCGTGTGTGTCGAGGTAAGTGGGATTTTCGGGGAACCGTTCAATTACTTTTCCGCTCATGCGTTCGGCCTTGTCAAGGTTCTTTCCGTCCAGCGAAAGGTAGTAGGCGAAATTATTCAGGGCGATATGGTTATCAGGATCTAAATCAACCGATTCGTCGAAAATTTCGAATGCCTCCTGCACATTTCCCATTTTATAAAGTGCTTCGCCTTTGAGCATCAAAAACTGGCCTTCCATTTGTTTGTTTTCAACCACATACATTAATCCTTCTTCGGAAACGGAGACTGCTTCTTCAAATTTTTCGAGCTGAACACATGCCACAGCATTTAAAAAATAGGTTTGTGGCTGGTTGGGAAATAAATCTGTTGCTTCGCGGCTGTGCTCGTACAATGCTTGCCAGTCTTGCAAATCGTTGTCGATAAAAAGCAACCGCTCCCAAAGCATATAATCGTTTTTTTCAATTTCAAGCGATTTCAGTAACTCTTCGCGGGCTTCTTCAATCCTGTTGTTTTTAAGCATTTTTTCAGCACGGATTGTGTAAACAAGATGTTCGTCAGGGTGCGTTTCGGCCAGTATTTCAGTTAGCTGATCTTCCTGTTCGGGTGTTAAGTTCGATTCTTCCGGATTGGAAGTAAGCATCATATAAAGCTGCAGTTTGGTCTGAATATCAACCTCTTCGCTTCTGAATCCTTTTTTGGTTTCTTCGAATGATTTTTCCGGCTTCCCGTTTTGCAGGTAATAGTTGGCGAGCGAAAAATGCACGAATCCGTTTTCAGGGTCAATTTCTTTAATTTTCTGATAATATTTCATGGCACTCACCGAATCACCCTGGCTCTGGAATAAATCGGCCATCAACCCGTAATATTTAGGTTCGTCAGGATTGTGTTCAATCAGCTTTTCTATTTCGTTAAAAGCTTTTTCTATCTGCCCGGTTTCTTCGTAAAGCTGTTGTTTGGCCACCGAAATTTGTTCGTTAATCCCGGCTTGTTCTTCCAGTTTGTCGTACGTTTCAATGGCTTGTTCAAATTCTCCCTCGTTCGACAATAAAAGGGCCTTCCGATAAAGAAAATCCAAATTTTCGGGTTCAGCTTCGAGCAGATCATTATAAACCTCTGCAGCTTTGCCATAGCGGCGGGTTTGCTGGTAAATCTGTGCCAGCAAGATTTTATACCACTTGTTTTCGGGATTCAGGCTAATGGCTTTTTCAAGTAAAAGCGATGCACTGGTAAAATCGTTATTGGCCGCATGAATACTGGCCAGCTCGTACATTGCCGCCGAAGAATTAGGATCAAGATCCAAACAACCCGAAAAGAGCTGAATGGCTTTTTGCGGATTTCCAAGTGCTTTTTCCTTCAGGGCCTCCACAAACAAATATTCAAACTTTTTTTGATCTTCCTCGGCTAAATCAACTGTATCCTGAGCGGCACTGTTTGATTGATTTTCTTCCTGTTCTGCAACTTTTTTAACTCCTGAACACGAAAAAATTATTCCGATCAGAAGCAAAAAAGTCAGCCATTTTATAGTAATATTCTTCATTTTTCAATTATTTCCGGTATGTCCAAAACCTCCTGCGCCACGTTGTGTTTCGTTGAGTTGTTCTACCAAATTCCATTCCACTTGTTCGTGCGAGGCAATCACCATCTGGCAAATGCGTTCGCCGTTCTCAATCACAAATTCCTCGTTGGAAAGATTAACAAGAATGACCCTTATTTCCCCCCTGTAATCGGCATCGATGGTTCCGGGTGTGTTTAAAACCGTAATTCCTTTTTTAATGGCCAGCCCGCTGCGTGGCCTAATTTGCGCCTCGTAGCCTTTGGGCAATTCAATGAACAATCCGGTGGGTATCAGTTTTCGTTCCAGTGGTTTCAACACAACCGGTTCATTCAAATAAGCGCGTAAATCTACTCCTGCCGACATTTCTGTGCTGTATTCCGGCAGCGGATGATTGGATTGATTAACTATTCTAACCTGCATTTATTCCTGTTTTTTAAAAGACCGCTAAGATAAAGTTTTTCACAGAGACGGCACATGCGATTAACATTATTTATTAATTCGGCTGTTGATTCAACCATTTGGTTAACAATCAAATAATCATCAGGTTCGCCATTATGTCATCTGAAACAAATAAACCTGCACGTGTTAGAGTGAAAATCCCGTTTTGCTCAGTTATCTTCTTGTTCTGAATGTATTTTTCAATTTCGCGGGTAAAAAAATCAGCCCTGCTTTTACCAAACCGCTCGCTGATAGTTTCCTGAGAAAGGCCCCACTTAGTGCGAATATTTGTTAAAATATACTCGTTGAACTTGTCATTTTCTGATAACTGTTCTTCCTGAAAATACGACGTTTTATTTTCGATGGCATTGCAGTAAGCTTCAACATGAGCAACATTCCAGCGGCGTTTTTCACCATCAAACGAATGGGCCGACGGGCCCAGTCCGAGGTATTTACCACCCGTCCAGTAGGCTGTATTGTGTTTCGAGTATTTTTTATCCCGGGTAAAATTGGAGATTTCGTATTGCTCGAATCCTGCATCTAAACAACTGTCCAACAAAATATTAAACTGTTCAACACTTTTATCTTCCGAAAGTTCAGTCAGCGTACCTTTCTTCAGCCAGGTATAAAAAGGCGTTCCTTCGTGGTAGGTTAAATGGTAGGCCGAAAGGTGTTCTGCCGGAAGTTGAAATGCATCGTCAAGGTTTTGTTTCCATTGTTGGGAAGTGAGTCCGGGCAAGCCATAAATCAAATCAATGCTGATGTTATTGAAACCTGCCTTCACTGCATTTCCAACGGAATTTACCGCCTGTTTTGCGGTATGCCGGCGATTCATTTTTTTCAGGTGTTCGTCATTAAACGACTGAATTCCAATACTGAGACGGTTTACTCCGGAACTAAAAAGTGAATTAAGGTAAGCCGGATTTAAATCATCGGGATTGGCTTCGAAAGTGATTTCGGCATCTGATGTAACTGTAAATTCTTTGTGCAACAGATTCAGAATTTCTACCAGTTCATTTTCTGTTAAAACCGAAGGAGTACCGCCACCAAAATAAATAGTTTCAACAGGTTCGCTGGACAAAAAATATTTTCCGGAAACAATTTCGTTGGCTAAAGCATTGAGAAATATAGACGTAAAGTTTTGATTTACAGTTTTATAAAAATTGCAATAGTAACATTTTTGGCGGCAAAAGGGGATATGAATATAAATTCCTGCCATACTTTTTGTTACTTTGCTTCCGTTACAAATTCAGAAAATTAATGAAAATAAAACTTTTTATAAAGCCTTTGGTCTGGCTTGCTCTCATTTGTTATGGTCTGTTTATTCCGGCCAGCGATCTGCCAACCAAACCATTTTTAAACATTCCGTATTTTGACAAAATCGTTCATTTTGGATTGTTTTTTGTATTTTGTCTCCTGCTCTTCAGACCTTTCCGCAGATTAAATGTTAACCCTTATATTTTTGCACCGGCCGTTTCAATTATTTTAGGTGCTTTGCTCGAAATTACACAACACATCCTGTCTTCAACACGAAGCAGCAATTTATACGACTTTATGGCAAATACCGCCGGAATAGTAGCTTCCATCTTCTTTTTCCATTTTTTTGTTTCAGGAAAAAAATGGGAACCAATGTTTTAGCGGACTGTTGAAGCTAATAGCTTCTAAAGCTTTATAAGATCGTCATATTTTTCGATATCCTTCCCAATTATTTCCAGCGATGTTTCCTTGTAAAATTTGGCAATTTCGGAACGCAGTTTATCGTATTGAGAATGAACAGGGCACAACGGTTTTGAAGGATCGTGGGTACGGCAGGGTTCCAGCCTGATTAAGCAGTTGGTAAAAAACTCTTCACCATCAACTTTGGTTACAATATCCCAAAGCGAAATGTCCTGTGTTTTTTTGGCCAAAGCAAATCCTCCGTTTGGCCCTTTTGTTGAAACCAGCAGTTTTTGTTTCACCAGATTTTGCAAAATTTTACCCAAAAAAGGAGAAGACAAACCCAAATCTTCGGATATTTTTTTGATCCCAATCATTTGATCTTCCTTTGAAAATTTCGCGAG
This sequence comes from Tangfeifania diversioriginum, assembly GCF_900141875.1. GTDB lineage: Bacteria > Bacteroidota > Bacteroidia > Bacteroidales > Prolixibacteraceae > Tangfeifania > Tangfeifania diversioriginum. The sequence continues at coordinate 98,487 of NZ_FQZE01000008.1, forward strand.
ATAAATCAATGCCCTTAAAGCGTATTTACATGTATTAGACAGCATAATTCCTGTGTTTTAATTTAACTTCTTTTATTTCTTATATTCTATTTTAGCGGAATTTTTGCAATTCTCCGGGCATGGCGTCCGCCTTCAAATTCGGCATTTAAATAAGCCTCTGCAATATCGATAGCTTCCTGGTTTGTAACAAACCTGCCGGGAATAGAACAAATGTTAGCATCGTTGTGTTGTTTTGCCAAAGCTCCAATTTCGGCATTCCAACAAATAGCCGACCGGATATTCTGATGCTTATTGGCAGCTATACTAATTCCCTGGCCACTTCCGCAAAACGTTATCCCTTTTTCATACTCACCTTTTTCAATGGCCTCGGCTATTGCATGAGCAAAATCAGGATAATCGCAACTCTCAGGGGAATAGCAACCAAAATCTTTGTAAGGAATTCCTTTCTCCTGAAAATATTTTATAATGACTTGTTTTTTTTCAAACCCCGCATGGTCGCTTGCAAGTGCTATTACAGTATCATCTAACTTCTTCATATCTGCAAAATTAATACTTTTTGATATTTATTTCATTTTTTCTTTTTGTTAATTTAAAACTGTGAGGAGAAAAAAATTAAATTCTTGATATTCAAATAATTAAAAATAAAAATACTTTTAATTCTTATTTCGTCTTAATAAATTTTTTAGGTCTCTTTTTTCAATTTTATATACAGTAAAAACAAAAATGGCCAAAAATAAAGTGTGAAACGGATATTTTACTGCCGGTTGCAAATTATTGGTAAACTGAGAACTACCAAAAAGCAGGACGGCAACCAAAAAATAAATTCCTATTCGTTTTAAATTGTAAGGAACAGGGTAATACTTCTGCCCCAGAAAATAGGAAATCACCATCATAATAAAAAAGCTGATTAACAAGGTTGCTGCCGAACCTTTGTAGCCATATAACGGAATCAAAATAAAATTGAGGGTGATGGTAATTACTGCCCCGGTTATTGAAATATAGGCTCCGTAGCGCGTCATATCGGTGAGTTTATACCACAACGAAAGCGTGAAATAAATACCGAAAAACAGGTTGGCCAGCATAATAACCGGAACAATTGAAAAACCTTCTTCGTAATCAATTGGAATGATAAGTTTTATGATATCGATATAGAACATCATTCCCAAAAAAATCAGCAAGCCGAAAATCACAAAATACTTCATGATGTCAGCATTAATTTTTTTATCGTTTTTGCTTTCGGCCTGCGAAAAAAAGAAGGGTTCAAAAGCATAACGGAAAGCCTGGATAAACATGTTCATTAAAACGGCAATTTTTACTCCTGCCCCGTAAATTCCCAACTGCTCCATCGGATTTTGATCTTCCGGAATCAGAAAAGGAATCAGAATTTTATCGATTTGCTGAATTAAAATACCAGTCATTCCTACTACCAGAATGGGAAAAGAATAACTCAGCATTTTTTGAAGCAGTGCCCTGTCGAAAAAGAATGAAAATTTGAATATCTCGGGCAGCAACAGCAAAAGTGTTACAATGGATGCCAGCAGATTTGAAATAAAAACATAGCCCACGCCAATGTCTGCGGAATACACCAACTGCACAACCGAATCGGGATTGTTCTCCATCAACCTGGGACAAAGCAGCAGAAAAAACAGGTTAAACGCAATGTTAAAACCAATGTTAATCAATTTAATCACTGCAAATTTCACAGGCCGGTTGTTTAGCCGCAGCCGGGCAAATGGAATAGCGGTAAAAGCATCAATAGCCAGTATAAAACCGAACCATAAAATATACTCCGGGTGTTCAGGATATTGGATGAGCGCCGCCAGTTCGTTATTAAAAAGCAGGATTAAAACCAAAAACAGCGACGAGGAAAAAAACAGCGATATCAATGCGGTGGAATAAACCTTTTCGGATTCGGAATTTTTGGAGGCAAACCTGAAAAAACCCGTTTCCATTCCGTAGGTTAAAAACACCATTAAAAAAGCAACGTAGGCGTATAAATTGGTTACAATTCCGTATTCACCGGGCACAAACAAATTGACATAGAGCGGCATCAGCCACCAGTTTAAAAACCGGCCGATTATACTGCTCATGCCATAAATTACTGTTTCGCCTGCTAATTTTTTAAATGGATTCAATACTGATAAATTTTAAAACAAAGATAGTATTCATCTTTGAAATGATTTACTTTTAATGAGGTAATAAGGTTTTAAAGTTGATACGGTTTCTTATTGTTACTAAGGTTGTTAATTAAAATAAGGTTGATTTTTACCGGAATTTGTTATTTGCTTTTTAAACTCCCAAAACCTTATTTCTCTATACAACCTTAGTAACAAAACCAAACGTGAAACTTCTCGAACCTTATTACCTCATTTATTTTGGATGAAAGCGTACTAGTAATTCTTGTATATTAATTTTCAATCATTTACTTTTATTGTGTAAAAAATCAATATAAACTTTAACCTCATGGTTTTCAACATTTCCAAAATCCAATATCCTCATTTTATCACCTCATTTTTTATCATTGTGATTTTTTCGTTTCACGGATGCCAAAAAGAAAATGATAAACCGGAAACTATAAATAATCCCCCTGTGGCAACAATTTTGGCAAGTCCGTATCAAGGAGAAGCGCCTTTAGAATCAAGAATTAAAGTTGATGGAACAGACAAGGATGGAAAATCAGATATTGCAAGGTATTCTCTAGAAATAAAAGAGTTAGGGATTGATTTTGATAAAAAGAATCCAATAGATACAACTTTTACTTTTTCAACTCCTGGAGAATATACTATTAAAGGGACTGTAAGAGATAAGGCAGGAGATAGTGATAATAAGAGTGTTGGAATGAACATTTCTTGAAAGCCTCAACATTCTGTTAACCAATCTGTTAGTTTAGAAGATAGTATTGATGTTTTATATAATGTTAATTTTGAAAATATTGATGTTGTTCAACTTAATTTGGTTAAAGATGGGGAGAAGATTTTATCTGAAAATATCTCTAATTCAGGATATTCTAAAACATTTAGTTACAGCTCAAATGAGAAAATAACTAAAGGTAATTATGATTTTATTACAAAATTCAAGAATAAGGATGGAAAAGATACAAGCATAGTTTCAAGAATAAAAATTCCCAATTATAACCCCACAGTTAATTGGGATAATTTGGATATGAATTTTGAAGAAGATTCTGAAATTAGTATCAATCTTCCTATTCCAAAAGATAAAAACCCTGAAGATAATCCAGTTAATTATATTCCTGAGAGTTTTAGTTCTGATAAAGCAGATTTGGAGTTTGATTCAGAAGAGAATTCCTTAAAAATTAAAGGGATTGAGGATATATTTGGAAATTACAATGTTAATGCAGAGTTTGGTTCTGGAGAAAGGGGAATTGGTTCTGTTTCTAAAGAAGGGATGATTTATGAACTTGCAAAATTGTCTGGAGTTATAGAAAGTAATGAATCTCATGAAGGTATTAGATCTACTTTAATTCCATATGAAGTGATTGGAAATGATACAATTAGATTATTCTCTAAAACTGCTGATGAACAAGGTAGGAATTTAACTGATGCTTCGGGTTACTTTAATTTCAAACTAAATAAGAGACATGAGGAGTTAGAAGATGTTTTGTTGATGGCTAGACAAGGAATTCCAGAAGATTATAAAGGATGGGTCAGGGTTCAGAATATTCCCAAAGAAAAGTTTAAAAATGTTTTAGTTAGGATTGTTCCGTATGCTCCTTATGAGGATAGAAAAGATGAATTTAAGAAATATGCTGCCGAAACAACAATAATGCCTCCTCCTTTTCCTAATCCGGAATTTCCTTTCCTAAATACAAGATTTGATTTTGATGGAAGCATTCTAGAAGGATTGCCTGGTTTTGAAGATTATACTGGATTGAAAAGAATTAGAATATTAGATGAAGACCCTTATACTGGAGGAACATTTACAAGAGAAGAGCAAGAAGTGTTTAAACAGAAATTATTGGATAAAGAAAATATTAATGGGATAATTGGGAATTATGAAATAAAACCTGAACAAATTGTTTTTGGAAATGATGAGACTTTTAAAGATTATGTTTGGAATGAAAACCACAAACCTGCAAGAGTTAATACTTCTGAAGGAATTATTGTGGTTATTCCAAGAAAAGATCTTTATGCAACTGGAGTTACTAATACTGGAGGTTTTGAACAGTTTAGTCCGATTATTTCACGTGGAACGGTTTATCTTAAAGCTGGAAGATATGGAATTACTACTTTTCCTCACGAGATGGGTCATTTGTTTATTAGCGCAAATCATCCTGAATCATTGTATGGAGAGACAATGATGAGTTCTCCATTTCCCTCTGAATTTGGAGGTCCAGGATCTGCAGATAAAAAGTTAGGAAGTATTGTTTATGAAGATAGTTATTTGGTAAAGCCTGAAGATAAACTTTACAAAAGACCTGATTACTTAAAGAACATTCTTAGAGATGATTTTAAATAAGGGTTTTATTGATTAAAAAAACTTAACCTCATTTTCACACCCAAATATATTTCTCATTCAGTTTTTCAAGCATTAAATTTGTACAGTTTAAAAGCTTCTACTTGAAACTCAAACTGTAATAAATTTTATCTTTGAAAAGAAATTTTGTTGAAAATGAATAGAACTTTTTTTCCGACAGTACTGATTATCTTTTTGTTCGTAACATTTATTTCCTGTTCGAACAAGCCCAAACGTTCGCGAAAACCGGTAAGCAGCATTACAATTGAACCAAACGCCCGCAATTATATTTACGGAAATTCAGTTGCAGTTGATGTAAAAACCAAACTGCGCAATGGCGAAATTGACAACATTAAACTCTATTATGAAGACGAACTGATAAAAGAGAGCAGCGACCTCGAATTCAGGGCCGAAAATGTGGTGCTTAAAAATGTTGGCCGAAATACTTTCAGGGCAGTGGCCATGAAAACGGACAGTGTGAGCAACACGCGTGTTATTTCGGTAAATGTGGTTTCCGAAATTGAACCGCAACAATTCACCTACAAAACCATAAATAATTTCCCGCACAATAATAGTTTTTACACCCAGGGGCTCGAATTTCACCAGGGCTTTTTATACGAAGGAACAGGCGAAAACGGATCTTCAGGTTTATTTAAAATCGACCTGAAATCGGGAAATAGTTTACAGGAGTATCTTTTAGACGAAAAATATTTTGGTGAAGGAATTACCATTCTTAACGATAAAATTTACCAACTCACCTACCGCGCCCAAAAAGGTTTTGTTTACAATTTAATCGATTTTGCGTTAATTGACTCTTTTGAGTATAAATCGCAACAAGGCTGGGGACTGACAAACGACGGACAAAACCTGATTATGAGCAACGGATCGCACGAAATTATTTGGCTCGACCCTGAAAATTATTCTGAAATAAAACGCATTCAGGTGGCCAATAACAAAGGAATAATCAACAATATAAATGAGTTGGAATATATTGACGGTAAACTTTTTGCCAATATATATACCACCGAAATGATTATTGAAATTGACCCGGAAACCGGAAAAGTATTTTCCGAAATAAATATGAACGGCATTCTGAACCTGTATCAGAAACCAGGTGAAAAAATCGATTACATGAACGGAATTGCCTGGGATGCTGAAAATGACCGGCTCTTTGTAACCGGTAAATGGTGGCCGCGTGTTTTTGAGATTGAGTTGGTCCCTTCAGAATAGTGTGGGATTATCGCCATATTTCACTCTTCCTAAATGTTTATATGCCAGTTCGGTAGCCTCTCTTCCGCGAGGTGTCCGTTTAATAAATCCTTCTTTTATCAGAAATGGTTCATACACCTCTTCAATGGTTCCGCTGTCCTCTCCCACTGCAGTTGAAATGGTTGTAATTCCTACCGGTCCGCCTTTGAATTTATCGATAATGCAAAGTAAAATCCGGTTGTCCATTTCATCCAGTCCATATTTATCGATATTCATTGCCTTCAAAGCCATTTTTGTAATATCGATATCAATTTTTCCGGTTCCCTTTACCTGGGCAAAATCGCGCACACGGCGCAGCAACGAGTTTACAATTCGCGGTGTTCCGCGGCTCCGTCCGGCAATTTCTTCAGCAGCATCTTCACTAATTTCTACCTCAAGAATTTGTGCCGAACGTTTTACAATTCCTTTTAAAACGGTATTGTCGTAATATTCGAGGTGCGAATTAATGCCAAACCGGGCCCGCAGCGGCGATGTCAGCAACCCGGAACGGGTAGTTGCCCCAATTAAAGTAAAAGGCTGTAATTCGAGCTGTACGGACCTTGCACTGGGTCCCTTGTCAATCATGATATCGATACGGAAATCTTCCATGGCCGAATAAAGATATTCTTCCACAATGGGTGACAACCGGTGAATTTCGTCGATAAAAAGTACGTCCCTTTCTTCAAGGTTGGTAAGCAAACCAGCCAGGTCTCCGGGTTTATCTAAAACGGGGCCGGAAGTAATTTTAATGCCCACATTCATTTCGTTGGCAATTATATGCGACAAGGTGGTTTTTCCCAGCCCGGGCGGGCCGTGCAATAATACATGGTCGAGCGCTTCATTACGCAACGAAGCTGCTTTTACAAAAATTTTCAGGTTTTCAACAATCTGGTATTGTCCGCTGAAATCATCGAACTGCAGCGGCCTGAGTTTCCGGTCGAGTTCCCGGTCACTTTCCGGATAATTTTCACCTCTGATATCAATTTCTTCACTCATTCCCTTTACCTGTAAGTTGTTCAATTACAGTGTATAATTCTTCTGCCGAAAATGGTTTTGGCAAATAATCGTTCATTCCTGCATTCAAACATTTCTCTTTGTCGTTATCAAGCGTATTGGCAGTCAGCGCCACTATCGGCACCCCTTCATTAATTCCTTTTTCTGCCTCCCACTTCCTGATTTCATCAGTAATTTCGAAACCATTTTTTTCGGGGAGCATAATGTCCATTAGAATTAAATCGAACGAATTACTTTTTACTTTTTCCAGGGCATCGCGCCAGTTGGTTACATTTAAAACCTCATAATTTTTTTTCTTCAAATGAAAACCAACTACTTTTTGATTTAATAAATTGTCTTCTACTAAAAGTATTTTCAAGGTTTCTATATTATATTAATTAAAACAAATGTAATAGATTAATACTAATAATTATAGTCTGTTCATAACTGTTAATTACTATTTCTAATAACTTTTAAATATACATTACACATAATACTTAACAAATTATAAACACACTTTTTAGTAATAATTTGTTGTTTCATAAATAATTAATTATTTTTTTCACAACCTGTTAATACAAATCATACAATTTCAAAATAAGTTATGAGTGGTTTATTATTTGTGAAGAAATTGGCCGAAAAAATTAAAAAATATTGAACTGAATTTGCAGAATATTTTTACCGGGTAAAAAAGTTTACGAATGCAAATTTTATTATAAAAGATTAATTTTGTTTTTTCACCATGTGTTAAAACAATTGTTAATAGTGGCTGTTTTTTAAAATACTGGTGGTAAATAAATTAGAATAAATGACTGAAAATTTCAACATACTTGTTAATAAACTAAACTCCTTTCGGGTTAAATACTATTCGTATAAACTTATGAAGGGGGTTTTGCTTACTTTATTTCTGCTATTGGTTTTATACACAGCCTTTTCACTTGTTGAATATTTTGTTTATCTGCCTGCTGGAATACGAAAAATACTTTTTTACGGTTTTGTGATTTTTGGCGGTTTGCTCACATTGCAGTTTATAATAGTACCGGTTTTAAAGTTACTGCATGTTTTTAAGCCCATGGACATTAGAAAAAGTTCAGAGCTGGTTCAGAAACATTTTGGTGATATTAAAGATAGATTACTGAATATTATTGAGTTGTCAAGTATTTCAGATTCAAATTATTCCAACGAAATTGTGCTGGCCAGTATCGATCAGAAAATAGATGAGCTCCGTATTTTCAATTTTAACGACGCAGTTCAGTTTAAAAATCTGCGGCTGGTTCTATACTATTTTTTGTTTAGCCTGGTGGTCACTTTAACCATTTTTGTAGTTGACAGATCAATTTTTACCACCGCTACCAACCGGCTTGTGCATTTTAATACCGAATTTGTAAAACCTGCGCCTTTTTCGTTCAACCTGTTAACTACCGATTTAAAAGTGCAAAAAGGCAATGCGCATAAAATTAAGGTTGAATGCAGTGGAAATGAACTACCACAAGTAGTTTACATTAATATTGAAGGAAATAATTACCTGATGAAAAACACTTCAACAGGAGTGTTTGAATATGAAATTGCTTCGGTTATTAATCCGGTTCAGTTTTATTTTACTGATTTGAAATACCAATCGGATGTGCACCAGTTACAGTTGTTGCCAAAACCGGGAATTACAAATTTTAATGTTTCAGTTTTTCCACCAAAATATACCGGCCTGCCAAACCGGGAGCACCAAAACACAGGCGATTTACAAGTGCCCAACGGAACAAAAGTAGAATGGAACTTTCAGGGAATTGACATCGATACAGTTTATTTATCGCTCAACGATTCAACAACCATTGGTGCCCAAAAAACGGATAATGGTTTCACGGTTGAAAAGCAGTTTTTCAATTCATCAAACTACAATGTGTATATAAAAAATGATGTGACAGAACCCGAGCTTGCACTTTCTTATGGAATTGACGTGGTTCCGGACCTTTTCCCGGAGATTCAAATTGTACGCATTCAGGATTCGCTGCAAATGACCCGTTTCTTTTTTAAAGGTGTTATTGGCGATGATTATGGGTTTTCTGATCTGAAATTTCATTACAATATTAATAATACTGATTCGGCAGTTTCAATACCAATAGTTAAAAAATTAACCGATCAGGATTTTTATTTCAGTTATAATTTTGCCAACCTCGCAGATGAATCGGGCACGGTATCGTACTATTTTTCGGTTACCGACAATGATGTTATAAATAATTATAAAACAACGACTTCAGATAATTTTGTTTTTAAAATTCCGGAGAAGGAAGAATTATTAGCCAGCGAAAAAGAGCAGTTTGAAGACATTGAAAATAAGCTGCAGCAAAGCCAGGAACTGGCTAAAGAAATTCAGAACGATTTACAAAACCTGCGCGTTAAAAATATGGACTCCAATATTTCGGAATGGGAAAAATCGCAGATGGTTAACGAAATGATGTCGAAACAAAATAAGCTGGAACAGTTGTACGATCAGATTAAAAAAGATAATGAGGAGCTGAATAATTACCTCAATTCATTTAATAAACAAAACGATGATATTCGCGAAAAACAGCAGCAGATTGAAGAATTGCTGGAAGATGTTTTTACGGATGAACTGAAAGAATTACTTGAAGAATTCAATAAACTGGCCGAGGAGTTCGACAGTAAAAAACTCAACCAGCTGTCGGACCAAATGGATTTGAGCTACGAAGATTTGCAAAAACAACTTGACCGCAACCTTGAGATGTTGCGCAAAATGAAAGTGGAACAAAAACTTCAGAGTGTAATTGATGATACTAACGAGATGGCAGGTGAGGAGGAAAATCTTGCTGAAGAGGTTTCTGAAAATAGCAATTTTGAAGAGGTTAGTGAAAAAGTGAGCGAACATGAAGAGGATTTGAACAACCTCGAGCAGGAAATAAATGATGCCCTGCAAATGAACGAGGAACTCGAAAAACCAATGAATTTTGATGATTTTCAGGAAGAACTGGATGATATAAAAAACAGCATGCAGGAAAGCCAGGATCAGCTTCAGAAAAAGAACAAGAAAAAATCCGGTTCGAGTATTAAAAACACTTCTGAAAAATTAAAAAATGCGGCTTTTGCAATGCAGCAAATGCTCAATTCAAACACCATGCAGCAAAACATGGAGAACATTGAAAACCTGCGGCAAATTTTAAGCAATTTGATGTACCTTTCTTTTACACAAGAAGAAGTTTTGGATGGACTAACAAGCATAACCCCCAATGATCCGGTACTGAATGAATTGAACCAGCAACAACGAAAAATAAAAAATCAAAGTCAGATTGTGAAAGATTCGTTGTATGCGCTGGCCAAACGAACTCCTGCCCTCGGCAGCATGGTTAATAACGAGTTGCTTTCAATGGAAATGAACCTGGATAAAGCACGGGAACAATTAGATGAAGCGCAATTTCCAAATGCACGTGCAAGCCAGCAATATGTAATTACAGCTACCAACAATCTGGCGCTCATGTTAAACGAGGCATTGCAAAATCTGGAAGAGCAAATGGCCAATGCACAACCGGGCGATCAGCAATGTGAAAATCCCGGGCAGGGCAAACCCGGAATGAATCTGCTTAAACAACAATCGGAAAATATTAAACAACAGCTGCAGCAAATGATTGATCAGATGAAAAACGGCCAGGGAAAGCCAATGAACCAGCAAATGGGCCAGTCGCTGATGCAACACGAAATGATGCAGCAAATGTTGCGGGAAATTATGAATAACGGAGAAGTAGGCAGCGGTGCACGAAAGGCGCTACAGCAAATTGACGATATTCTTGAACAAAACCGCAAACAATTGATGAACAAGAATGTGAATGCGGATATGATTGCCCGCCAAAACCAGATTACAACACGTTTACTGGAGGCTGAAAAAGCAGAACTCGAACGTGAATTTGAGGACAAACGCGAAAGCCGGACAGCCGAAGATTTTTACAGTAACCCTGCTGAATTTTTCGAGTATAAGGAAGATGAAAACTTTTCAATTGAGTATCTAAACAGGAATTCCCACAAACTGAATAATTTTTACAATAATAAGTACAAACAATATTTAAATAACATTGATAATTAAATTGACTGAAGCTCCTGAAATACTGGTTATTAAATCTGATTTAAGTGAATTAAAAAAGACTGAGGATTTTTTACTTTCATTTTTCAGAAAAAATAATTTATCGGATGAACATTTTAACCGTGTGTTTTTGTGTTTGTCAGAGGCTGTAGTTAATTCCATTCAGCACGGTAACGGAAACGACAGCAATAAACAGGTTTCCATTCAGGCTGATTGCAAAAAAGAGTTTATTACTATTAAGATCAGTGATGAAGGTGATGGATTTGATTACAATAATATTGAAAATCCGACATTAAAACAGAATATTAAGAAGGAGTCCGGAAGAGGAATTCACATCATTAAATCGTTGAGCAACGAACTTGAGTTTAAAAATAGAGGAAATTGTGTTCAGTTTAAAATTGCATGTAAGTGAGTGATATAGCGTTTTTTTTTGAAGATATTACATCTTTTGAAACCAATCAGGATTTCATTAAAAATCAGTTACAACAGTTAATTATCGAAGAAGAAAAAGAGCCGGGAGATATTTCGGTAATTTTTTGTTCTGATGAATATTTGTTGGAAATGAACAAAAAACATCTTCAACATGATTATTATACAGATATAATTACCTTTAACTATGTTGACGATTTATTAATATCGGGCGATTTATTTATTAGTGCTGACAGAATTAAAGATAATGCCGTTAAATTTGGCGTCGCCTTTTTAGAGGAGTTGTACCGGGTGATTTTTCATGGTGTTTTACATTTGATTGGATATAATGATAAAACCGAAGCAGAACAAAAGGTGATGCGCCAAAAGGAAAATTATTACCTGGCGAAGGTAGATTTTAGGAGATTGGAAGAATGAATTTAAAATATGATGTTATAGTTGTTGGGGGTGGTCATTCCGGTTGCGAAGCAGCAGCGGCAGCCGCCAATCTGGGATCGAAAACATTACTGATTACCATGGACATGACAAAGTACGCTCAGATGTCCTGTAATCCGGCAATGGGTGGCATTGCCAAAGGTCAGATTGTTCGCGAAATTGATGCGCTGGGTGGGTACTCCGGTATTGTTGCAGATAAAAGTACCATTCAGTTTCGCATGTTAAATTTATCCAAGGGACCGGCAATGTGGAGCCCGCGTTCACAAAACGACCGTTTCAGGTTTACTGAATTTTGGAGAGACACCCTCGAAAATATTCCAAACCTCGATTTGTGGCAGGATGCGGTTACCTCATTGCTGTTAAAAGATAATAAAGTAACGGGAGTGCGTACTAAAATTGGCGTTGAATTTCAATCCAATACAGTAATTCTTACCAATGGTACATTTCTGAATGGGCTGATTCATGTGGGGTCATCGCAAATGAAAGGGGGGCGAATTGGTGAAGCCGCTTCGTATGATATTTCTGAACAATTACTGGGAGTTGGCTTTAAAACCGGCAGGTTAAAAACCGGAACCCCGGTCCGAATCGATGGACGTACAATTGATTTTTCAGAATTAATTGAACAGAAAGGTGATGAGGACAACTTTAAATTTTCTTATTTGCCGGGTACGCAGTCGAAATTAAAGCAACGTTCCTGCTGGATTACCTACACCAACCCGGTTGTACATAAAGAGCTTGAAACCGGATTCGAGGTTTCACCTATGTTTGATGGAACGATTCAAAGCACCGGGCCCCGATATTGTCCAAGTATTGAATCGAAATTGGTAACTTTTGCTGAAAAAGAGAAACACCAGTTGTTTTTGGAGCCCGAGGGTGAAAATACAGTGGAATATTATCTGAATGGTTTCTCCTCTTCCCTGCCCTGGGATGTGCAGTATAAAGCCATGCAAAAAGTTCCCGGGCTGGAAAATGCCAAAATTTTCCGACCGGGTTATGCCATTGAGTACGATTATTTTGAACCTACTCAACTTCATCACACGCTCGAAACAAAACTTATCAGCAATTTATATTTTGCCGGACAAATTAATGGTACAACCGGTTATGAAGAAGCTGGTGCCCAGGGAATTGTTGCGGGAATAAATGCACACTTGAGGTGTCATGATTCCGGCAATGATTTTATTCTGAAACGCGATGAAGCATACATTGGGGTTTTAATTGACGATCTGGTTACAAAAGGTGTTGATGAACCTTATCGTATGTTTACCAGCCGGGCCGAATTTAGAATTTTGCTCCGTCAGGACAATGCCGATATTCGTTTAACCGAAAAATCCTATAAATTGGGTCTTGCTTCTCCAGAACGCTTGAAATTATTGAAGCAAAAAACCGAACTAATTGCACAAATTATTGACTTTACTAAAAATTTTAGTGTTAAGCCAATGTTTGTTAATCAGTTACTTACAGAAAAAGGAACATCAGAATTAAAACAAGGCGTTAAACTTCACGATATAATTTTACGCCCTCAGATTTCCATATTTGATTTGGCAAATACCCTCTCCCCGTTCCAGGAGTTTCTGGAAAGGGTTCCGGTGGAGCGAAAACAGGAAATTATTGAGGGAGCTGAGATTTCAATAAAATATGAAGGGTACATTAACCGCGAAAAATTACTGGCCGAAAAGTTAGACAAATTCGAAAATATTTATATTGAGAATAAGTTTAATTATGGTGAATTAAATTCTTTATCAACCGAGGCACGCCAAAAATTAGAAAAAAATAATCCGAAAACCATTGGTCAAGCCAAACGAATTTCAGGTGTTTCTCCTTCCGATATAAATGTTTTATTAATTTTGCTGGGCAGATAAATTAATGTTTCACGTGGAACAAAAAACCAAATCAATTATGGATTTAAAAAGTAAAATCAGGGAGATTCCTGATTTTCCAACTAAAGGAATAAGTTTTAAAGATATTACTACGCTTTTAAAAGACAAGCAGGCTTTTCGGTTTGTTACTGATGAGATAGTAACAGAATTTAAGGATAAACACATATCAAAGGTTTTGGGAATTGAATCACGTGGATTTATTTTTGGCGGTGCATTAGCCCTCGAATTAGATGCAGGTTTTGTTCCAGTTAGAAAGAAAGGGAAATTACCCGCTGAAGTAATATCTGAAATCTACGAACTGGAGTATGGAACTGATACTATTGAAATGCATAGCGACGCCATTTCCAAAGAAGATGTAGTTCTTATTCACGACGATTTGCTGGCCACCGGTGGCACAGCCAATGCAGTATATAATATATTGAAAAGAATTGGTGTGAAGAATATTTATTTCAGTTTTGTTTGTGATCTTGAATTTATTCTAACACCACAAAAAGAAGTAATCCAAAAATTCAATCCGCATATTTTGGTAAAATATTAGGCTTTTGTGAAATACCAGTCAAAAAATGGAGATATTGATTATTTAAAGAACCTGATTTCCGTGCTGCCCGGAAAACCGGGGATCTACCAGTTTTTTGACAATACTGGTAAAATTATTTATATCGGTAAGGCCAAAAACCTCAAAAAGCGTGTTTCCAGCTATTTTTCAAAACAGCACGATAACCGAAAAACAGCACTGTTGGTACGTAATATAGCAGATATTAAACACCTGGTTGTGGAAACCGAACAGGATGCCCTGCTGCTTGAGAATAACCTTATAAAAAAGTATCAACCGCGCTATAATATTCGACTAAAGGACGACAAAAGTTATCCATGGATTTGTATTAAAAATGAGCCATTTCCAAGGGTGTTTAAAACCCGAAATTTGATTAAAGACGGCTCAAAATATTTTGGTCCCTACACCTCTATCTATACGGTACGCACGCTTCTGGAACTGTTTAAATCAGAGTATAAATTGCGTACCTGCAACTATCAGCTAACTAACGAAAATATCCAATCCGGCAAATATAAAGTTTGCCTTGAATATCACATCGGTAATTGCAAAGGGCCCTGCGAAGGGCTTGTTTCGGCTGAAAAGTATAACGAGGGAATTGAGGATATTACCAATATTTTAAAAGGAAATATTTCCGGGGTTATTAAGCATTTGGAGCAACGTATGGATGAAATGGCTTCTGAAATGAATTTTGAGGAAGCACATGAGATTAAAGAAAAATATGAATCCCTTAAACGTTATCAAAGTAAATCAACTGTTGTTTCTCCAACTATTTCTGATGTTGATGTTTTTACTATCGATCAGGATGACAAGTTTGCGTATATTAACTATTTGAAGGTTATAAAGGGGGCTATTATTCAAACATTTACACTGGAAATTAAAAAGAGCCTTGATGAATCGTCCGAAGAGCTATTGCTTGCCGGAATTGTAGATATTCGGCAGAAAATATTCAGTAATGCCAATGAAATTTTAGTACCATTTTTACCTGATCAACAATTGAAAGATGTTGTGTTCAAAGTTCCCCAGCGTGGTGATAAAAAGAAATTACTGGATTTGTCCTACCGGAATGCCAGGTATTTCAGGCTTGAAAAAGATAAACAACTGGTACAAAAGAACCCAAAAATCAGGGAAGAGCGTATTTTAAATACAATAAAAACTGACCTTCATTTGGCTGAACTTCCACGGAGAATTGAATGCTTTGATAACAGTAACTTGCAGGGTTCCAATCCCGTGGCCGCATGTGTGGTTTTTAAGAATGCCAAACCACGTAAAAAGGAATACCGTCATTACAACATTAAAACAGTAACAGGTCCAAATGATTATGCTTCAATGGAGGAGGTTGTTTATCGTCGCTATAAACGTCTGTTAAATGAAAATCAACCACTTCCTCAACTTGTTGTTATAGATGGCGGAAAAGGTCAGTTGTCGTCTGCTGTAAAAGCATTGGAAAAGCTTAATTTAAAAGGAGTTATTTCAATTATAGGTATCGCAAAACGGTTAGAGGAAATTTATTTTCCCGGCGATTCTGTTCCGTTGTATATCAATAAAAATTCAGAAACATTAAAAATAATTCAACAGCTTCGTGACGAAGCGCACAGATTTGGTATTACTTTTCACCGGCAAAAGCGGTCCAAAAGTATGACTGATTCTGAATTGTTGCATATTCCCGGAATTGGAGAAAAGACAGCACAGAAATTATTGCGCGATTTTAAATCGGTAAAGAATATTAAAGACGCTCCACAAGAATCTCTTATTAAGTCAGTTGGAAATCAAAAAGCAACTATTTTATTTCAATATTTTCATCCTGAGAAACAGAAATGAACAAAAAAGTTTTACTTGGAATGAGCGGGGGAATCGACAGTTCTGTTGCTGCAATGATTCTCCAGGAGAAAGGATTTGTTGTCATTGGAATAACATTTCTGTTTTCAGGGAACAGCGCTATTGAACATCATCCCACATCCATAAAAGCGAAACGTTTAGCTCAAAAATTAGGAATTGACCATCATACAATTGATTTAAGAAATGAGTTTAAGGAGTTGATTATCAGTTATTTTATTGATAGTTATAAGCACGGAAACACTCCTTTTCCCTGTGCAGTCTGCAATCCGCAAGTCAAGTTTCATAATTTGAAAAAGTATGCTGATGAATTCTCCTGTGATTATATTTCTACCGGACATTATGTAAATATTGTGGAAAATATGGGTGGAAAATATATTTCAGTCGGTAAGGATAATGAAAAGGATCAATCATTTTTTCTGTGGGGCCTGTCAGAAAATATAATTCAGCGCCTGGTTTTTCCTTTAGGAAATATGTTAAAGGATGATGTTCGTATATTCGCTGAAAATAAAGGATTTAACTCTCTTTCGGGACAAAGTGAGAGTATGGGCATCTGTTTTATTGAAGGGAATGATTATCGCAAATACCTCACTGAATTGGGGGTAAAATCTGAACCTGGTAATTTCATTAACAAAAATGGAGAAGTAGTAGGAAAACACAAAGGCATTTTTCATTACACCATAGGACAGCGCAGAGGACTGGGAATTCATCTGAATAAACCAGTTTTTGTTCGGGAACTTAGACCCAAAACCAATGAAGTGGTGTTAGCTGATTTTGATGAATTGTATCGTTCTGAATTGTACCTGCAAAACACTCATTTTGTTAATGTTGAAGCATTAAATATTGGTAAACTTTATACGGTAAAAATCAGGTATCGATTACAGGAAACACCTTGCCGGATTCGTATTTTACCACAGCAAAAAGCTGTGGTTGAATTGAAGGAGCCAGTTGCTATGGTAGCCAATGGGCAAACAGCAGTAATTTACGACGATGAACGAGTGATTGGCGGAGGATTTATTTATGGTTCAGCTTGACTAATAAGGTTTTCGGTATTTGTCATCTCCCTCCAGTAATCCCAAATAACTTATAAACCGGCTTTGGGCCACTTCTCCATTTTCTACCGCATCTTTAACTGCACAGCCCGGTTCATGCGTATGTGAGCAGTTATTGTACTGGCAATTTTTTGAAATTCTGAAAATCTCAGGAAAATAGTGGGAAATTTCCCAGGCTTCCATATGAAGCATCCCGAAACCTTTAATTCCCGGCGTGTCGATTATATATCCACCAAACGATAATTTATAAAGGGCCGTAAAAGCAGTGGTATGTTTCCCTGTTTTGTGCGTGTCTGAAATTTTAGATGTTTTCAGATTGAGGCCGGGCTGCAGTAAATTTATAAGGGTTGACTTCCCTACCCCGCTGTGTCCGTTAATTACATTGGTCTTATCCTTCAGGTTTTCTTTCAAATCATCCCATCCTGTTTTCTTTTCTGCAGACGTTTTCAGGCATTTATAACCAATTTTGGAATAAATGGCTATCAGTTCGTTCATTTTTTCTGTTTGGTCTGAACTGTATCTGTCCGTTTTATTGAAAACAAGCAGTACTGGAATTCGGTAAGCTTCGGCTGAAGCAAGAAACCGGTCGATAAAAGTGGTGGTTGTTACAGGCCAGGCAATGGTGGCAATTAGCACTGCCTGGTCGATATTTGCTGCAATAACATGCGATTGTTTTGAAAGGTTGGGCGACCGGCGAACAATGTAATTTTTACGGTCTTCAATTGCAGTGATCCAGCCCCGGTTTTTATCAAAATGGCTTTCCGGATCATCCTGAATAATAAAATCCACCTTGTCGCCCACAGCAACCGGATTGGTGCTTTTTATTCCTTTCATCCGAAAATTGCCTTTTACTTTGCAATCGAAAACCTCTCCGTTTTCATCCTCAACTGCAAACCAGCTACCTGTCGATTTTATTACTAATCCTTTTTTCAAAATAAGTTTTTAATTCACGTTTTAAACAAAGTTGTTTTCACGTGGAACATGTGTGTAATTTTCTTAATCCCAGTTTAATATGATTTTGCCACAATTTCCTTCTTCCATAATTTCGAAAGCCTTTTGGTAATCATCGGCCGGAAAACGATGGGTGATTACCGGCGTAATATCCAGTCCCGAAGTGAGCATCATTTCCATGTGGTACCAGGTTTCATACATTTCACGGCCATAAATCCCTTTTAATGTTAATCCCTTGAAAATGACGTTGTTCCAGTTAATTTGGGTTTTCTGTGGAAGAATCCCCAGTAAGCTGATTTTTCCGCCGTTGTACATGTGATTTACCATGTCGTTAAAAGCTGCAGGCGAGCCTGAACACTCCAGTCCGATATCGAAACCGGCCACCATGTTGTGCCGTTCCATAGCTTCTTTTATGCTCTCTTTGGTGGGGTCGATTACGCGTGTAGCACCCATTTTACGGGCCAAAGCACGGCGGAAAGGACTTAAATCGGTTCCGATTACATTGCGTGCTCCTGCAAAGCGGCAAATGGCAGCAGCCATTGCGCCAATTGGGCCGCCTATTCCTGAAATTAAAACATCTTCACCTAAAAGCGGAAATGAAAGCGCTGTGTGTGTGGCGTTTCCGAGTGGATCCATGATGGACATAATTTCGTCGGGGATGCTTACATCTATGTGCAAAACATTTTTGGCGGGTACTGAAATGTATTCGGCAAAACCACCATCGCGCTGAACACCAATGCCAATTGTATTGTCGCAAATGTGCTGCCTCCCGCGCCGGCAGTTGCGGCAAAATCCGCAGGAGATGTGGCCTTCAACAGTAACCCGCTCCCCTACTTGCACACGGTCAACTTCTGAACCCACTTCAACAACAGTTCCCATATATTCGTGCCCGATAGTTACCGGGGGTTTAATGGTTTGCTGTGCCCACTCGTCCCATTTGTAAATATGAAGATCGGTACCGCAAATAGCGGCTTTTTTTATTTTGATTAGTACATCGTTGGGGCCAACTTTAGGCATTGGAACATCTTCCATCCAAATACCTTTTTCTGCTTTGCTTTTTACCAGTGCTTTCACGTTTTATCGTTTTAAAATGTTTCGTATGATTCAGTTTGCAAAATAAAATAATTTTGAGGTTAAAAGAAGAAGGAAAATCAGCATTACAAAATATCTTTCAAATTGAATTTTTAATAACCTGGAAAATAGTTTTTTAGTTGCTTTCGCTTAGCAGATAGCGTTGCGAAATAAATCTGACCGGATACCATGATGCGATAAATCCGATAAAAAATACAATTCCCAAAATTATCAGGATATCTGAAAATATAATTTTTACAGGATAGGCCGAAATGATGAATGACCCTGCCCCGGGCAACCCTATTAGTTCGAACTCAATTTGTGCCCAGCAGATTAAAATGCCAAGTATGGCGCCAATTATTGCCCCGAAAAATGAAATCATCCATCCTTCAAAAAGAAAAATTCGTCGGATTAGTGTGGAGTTGGCTCCCATGCTGCGCAGTATGAACAGGTCTTCTTTTTTGTCGATTATGAGCATTGAAAGGCTTCCCAGCATGTTAAACGAGGCAACCACCAAAATAAAAACTAAAATGAGGTAAGCCGCCCATTTTTCCGATTCCATGGTTTTGTAAATCAAATCGTGCTGCTGGTATTTGTTTTTCACGTGAAACGATTCACCCAAAATCGATTCAATTTCTTTTTGTACTTTTTTGGCGTTTGCATCGGGGTTTAGTCCCAATTCAATAGCCGAAATGTGGTTGTTGCTTTCAAAAAGTTCAGCCGCAAAATTAAAGGGAACAATAATGTATTTGGAGTCAATTTCTTCCAGAACAGAAAAAACGCCCGATGGATAAATATAGTCGTAGTTGAGCGCGCGGGCCGGATTGACTGCAGTTGGCCTTCCTTTTTGGGGTACAAACAGCCTGATTGGGTCAACAAACGTAAGCCCGAGGCCCAAATTATAGGCCACTCCCTGCCCTACTACCGCGTAACTAATTCCATTGTCATTGAGTAAAAAATCACCGTCAACAATGAGAGTATCAATATTTGTATATCGGGCAAAATTGTCCGGAACGCCTTTTACAACAGCAACATACTGCTGCTGGTTGTATTTCAGCAAAGCCACCTCTTCAATTACTTCGGCATAGTGAATTACATCGGGCAGTTGTTTTAGTTTCTCGAACCGCTCATCATCGGTTGAAAACATTTTTCCTCGCTCCGAGGTAATTTTTATATCCGGATCGAAGTTGCTGAAAAAGGTTTCTATCAGGCTGTTAAAACCATTGAAAACCGACAGGACAATTACCAGCGCCATGGTGCCAACAATAATCCCGGCAACCGAAATACCCGAAATTATATTAATAACATTTTGTTTCTTTTTAGAAACCAGGTATCGTTTTGCTATAAATAGTGGTAGATTCAACTTTCTTTTTGGTGTGAAACGATAAATTTTGCCAATTATTTGATCTATTTTCCGAGCAAATCGTCAATGTGTTCAATGTAATCGAGGCTGTCGTCGATATAAAATTCCAATTCGGGAATTATTCGTACGCTTTTTCCGATACGGTGGCCAAGATCTCCCCTTATTGCTTTGGTATTCAGTTTAATTTCACTTAATATTTCCGCTGAATATTCCGACGGGAAAATACTCAGGTAAATACGTGCAATGCTCATGTCTTTGGTTACACGCACAATAGAAACGCTAATGAGTTTTCCCTGGTATTTCGATTTATTTAGCTGAAGCAGAATATCTGCCATTTCGCGCTGTACGAGCCGGGAGATTTTATTTTGTCTGGTGCTGAATTGTTCCATAAGAGTTTTGTCCCTTTATTATTTTTAGGCAAAATTAACGAAAATAGTTCAAAGCGAAGGTGTGAAACCATCAGGATGAAAAGAGTTACCAAAAATTGTCCTGAAAAACGGTTTAACCAGAAAAATATTGATTTTTAAAGGGTTGTTAGTTTGTTTCTGAAATGAGCTTTGGAATGGCATTTCGAAGGTCCTCATCGGGTTTAATTATGTTGTAGTTTTCCCAGAACCCGGGATCGTAATCGTTTATCATTTCCACAAAAACATCGCGTTGCGTGAGCGATTCTTTTCGCGGAAAACGTTTTAATTCAGTAGGTTGAAGGTCGGTAACCAGCAGTTCGGAAACGCTGTGAAACTCGGAGTTGATGTTGTCTTTCCGGCTGCGGATTTTAAACTTTGTGGAAGCCCTTGCATTTGAGAGGTGCCATTTTCCCTGGTACTGCCTGTAGTTTACTTCATACTCCACAAACGATGGCCGTGCTTTTACCCCGATTGGTTTTCGTTTTATCAAAATACTGGTAGCTTTTCGCAGTCCGCGCCTGTCGAGTCCAAAGCGGGCATGCACCACGGCAAATGTTTCACGGTGAACATACAATTCGCCCACGTAACCATGAAAATTGGTGCCGCTAACAGGCTTAAAATCAAGCACAAAAACCGGGTGGTTGTTGTAGCGGATGACATTGCTGATTTGGTAATCGTAAAAATGACGGGTTTCTTCATCGATAAAACTTTCAACCGTTTTAATCACATCGAGCTGGGTTATGGTGAAGGGGCCGCCCTGCAATTTAAAATTTATCCATTTAAAAGGCTGAACATCCGGACTTTGGCGTGCTTTTACCAGCCTTACCAAATCGGCGCGATAGGTGTTCACATATGGCGCTTTCAGAATTTCCATAACGGCCTCTGAAACATTTATGTAGCCGTCGTCTTGTTTCACGGTTTCGCGGTAAAATGCCGACATCAGTTTGGGGTAGGCACTGTAGTTTTTTTCAATGTTTTCGCTGATATTATCGAGCAGTTTTTCAGGGTCGGTGGAAACTACCTTCACTTCGCGAATGCGAATGGAAACGGGCTCCAGAAGAAAAATATCCTCGTCGAGAAACTGATAGGCCGGTTTTAAAATTTGTTTGTATCCCATGCTCGAAATCACCAGCGTGTCCTGGATATAATCCGGGTGCAGTTTTAGCAGAAAATCGCCATCGGCATTGGTGATTGTGCCCACGGGTTCATTTAAAACTGAAACTGATGCATAGGCTACCGGGACCTCTTTTTTCTGTTCGAGCACTCTTCCCGTCAGAAAAAAATATTTTACAGGAATGCTGTCGTTTACAACACTCAGTACCGAATCTTTCGGACTGTTATTCTTTGTTATAATTATTTGGTTTTCAAGTTCATGCAGTATAAATTCCTGTGGATTGAAAAGTTCAGTGAGAACAGAATAGAGCGATTTTTCAATGGCCTGGATTGTGTATTTTTGACTGGCATTTATTTGCGTAGCATCGTAGGAGAAGTACACCCTGACCTGCCAGCTGATTTGGTCGAGAATATTGCTTAACGGCTGCTTTTCGGCGTTAATTGAAACGCGTCGTTCAAAAACAGATCCATCCTGTTGCTGTGCTTTCAAACTGAAAGAAAACAACAGGATGGAGAGTGCTATGCAAATTCGTTTAATCGACATTAAAATAGTTTTTTCAGCTCGAATGAAGTTTTAAATTCTTCCCCTTCGCGTAAAACTTTCACCCTTATTTTTTTGTTTTCGCGGCTTTGAAGCAACAAGTTTATATCATTTAATTCCATCGATTTATGGTTGCTCCAGTTCAGCGACAAAATCTGGTCGTTTTCTTTGAGCCCTGCAAAATAGGCCGGTGAATTTTCGCGGATATCTGTAATGGTAAAAATGGGTAATCCGGGAACCGGATTGATAACTTCCATGCCGCTCATATTGTAGTTGAAATCTTCTTTCACGCGGCTTGTAGGGCGCAGCGTTAAGCGGCTGTTCCGGTAATCGATCGTTACAATAAACCGGCGCAGTATTTCTGCTCCAAGCGTTCCGTTGCGGTCGTTGGATGAAATTAATTGCTTAATAAGATCTGAATTTGGAAATGCCACAATTGGCTTGGAAAGAATCAGCGGGCCAACCCAGATTCCGTCTATCCTTCCTTTGGTTCCATATACATTTCCGTTTAATCCTCTACCCAGAAAGGTGTCGATATTTTTATCCGGTAAATCAATGCGTTCGTCCGATTTTTCAGAAAGCCATATAGCATCGCTGGCACCGGTGTCAACAAGCAGTTTTACAGGAACTTCCTGGAGGTCGTCGGTTATAATACTGGTGCGTACAAATGGTTTGTTATTTTCCAGGTGCAGCGGCATAATTATGTCTTTCCGGCGATCGCGGTATTTGTAATATTCCGGCTTGAACAACGTAATTTTTTCGCTCGGATAATCGACTTTTACGATGTAATCTTTGAAAAGGTTAAAACCGATAAGTCCGTGAACCGGAATTCCCAGCATGTGCGAAATCTGGAAATTTTCATCGATAATCATTTGCACTTCCTGGTTTCGGGCGGTTAACCCGTTTAATTTCATTGTATTATTGCCTGAGCGATAAGCCGTAAGTTCATGCCCTTCGCCTAATCCTTTTACCTGGACAGGCATTAAATAGTTCAGATTCAATTTATTAACAAACGGCAACTCGGTAATAATGGGGAATCGAACTCCGGTATCGAGAATAAAATTCAGGGTATCTGATTCGTTAATGGTTACCGGAATAATAATCAGGTTGCTGGCCGTTTTGAAATCGAGTGTAATTGATTTGTCGGAGGGATCATCAAACAGAAAGCCACGGTTTGCCGAATGATATTGCCGGGAGTCGCGGTCGAATTCAATGCTTTCGTCCAGCGGAACGTAATCCCTCACAACCAGAATGTTATCTTCAATTTCAAACAGAAGATAAAAATCCTGCATCAGTTTTTCCAGCACAAATTTTATGGGTTTATTCGAAACGTTCAGGTTTACCTTTTTGTCTGCTACAAGCGTTGAATTATAGGAATAATCTATGTTTAAGTAGTTACATATTTTTTCGATGATATCAGACAAAGGTTCATCTTCGGCATAAATACTTATGTTTTGATCGAGAACCTGTTCGTTGTGTTCCTGAGCAACCGAAGTATTGGGCATAAACACAGCAAGAGCCAGCAAAAGGGCCATTGCAAATCCGATTTTTGTTTTCATTGTTTTCATCTCCTTGAAGCTTTAATTGTTAACAATTTCCTGTTTCGACAAAATATATTGTCCGTTTTCCTCGCTGAGGTCTAAATCAAATGTCAGTTGTATTACATTCAGAATAAAATCTATTGGTTTTTCATTGAATTCAGCAGTTAAAACCAGGTGGTTTAATTCTTTGTCTGTGATCTGAATATCAATACGATAAACTTTTTTTAGATGGCTGATTACCTGGTGGAGTGGTGTTTTTTCAAAAACCAGGTTGTGGGTTTTCCATGCGAGGTAATTGCGGTCGGCATTCACATTTTTTTCCAGTTTATTGTTTTTTTCTGAAAACGTTCCCTTTTCTCCCGGTGTCAGTAAAAGGCTGTCGGTTTCTTTTGTTGATGTGTTGGTTTTCCTGGTTACCTGTACTTTTCCGGTTTCCACAATTACTTCCACTTTTTCCTGCTCCGGGTATGCCGAAACGTTGAATGATGTTCCCAGCACTTTTACCTGCGTTTCTCCGGCGTTAATTACAAAGGGTTTTTCGGGATTGGGCTCCACATCAAAAAAGACTTCTCCTGTGATGGTAACTTCCCTTACATTGCCTTTAAACCGTTTCGGGAAGCTGATTTTTGAATTGCTGTTTAACGTAACAACCGAACCATCGGGTAAAGTATGTTCCTGCAATTCGAGCGTTTCGGGAGGTAAAATTTCAGTATAAATTTCATTCACCGGGTTTTGGTTGGCAATGTAATACCCTCCCACTCCAAGTAAAATTGCAACCAGAATAACAGCGGCGTAACGGTAAATTTTCGTAACAATTTCCTTCCTGAAATTCATTTGCCGAACCGGCACTGTTTGTGCAGCAACTTTTTGCCACGCTGCAGCTGAATCGTACTGTTTCAGCTTGTAAACCAAATCGGCATTTTCCAGCATTTGCCTTGCCTTTTCAAGTTCTTCGCGGTTTTTAACCGACTGGTTTGCCCATTTTTCCACTCGTTCTTTTTCGGCGGGAGTGGCTTCACCAGTGAGGTATTTGCCTATTAAATCCCAATCGGGCTTTTCAGATGTAACTTTATTTTTCATTCTTTATTTGGTATGAAATCATGTAAAAGAATCTTGCTAAATAGTTTTGTGAAATGCGCACACATTCGCCTTTCTATTTTTAAAGACAGGCTGAAATGAATTTACCCTTAAATGAGTTGAAAAAATTTAGATGAAAAACAAGAGAATGCCTGAGTAGTGTTTCAGCTTTTCGCGTAAGGTTTTAATAGACAGGCCCATTTGTGTTTCAACAGTTTTTACCGAGATATTGAGTTTTTCAGCAATTTCGCGGTATTTTAAACCTTGCTGGCGGCTTAACCTGAAAATTTCCTGCCGTTTTTCCGGTAGCGAGTTAATAGATTCTTCAATTTTGTGGAGCAGCCCAATTTTCGGGTAGTTACTTTCGTCGGTTTTCACGGCTTCTGTTTCGTGAATAACCTTTTGGGCATATTGATTTTTTATTTGGTTGTGTTGAATGTAGTTCAGGCATTGGTTTTTAACTGCCCTGAAAAGGTAATTTTTCAGCGAAGTGTCAATTTGAATTTTTTCCCGTTTTTCCCAAAGCCGCACAAACAGTTCCTGGGCGATTTCCTCGGCTTCTGCTTCATTTTTTATAAGATGGGTTGCATAATGACATAAAATACCGTAGTGCCGATGAAAAAGGGTTTCAAAGGCTTTTTTGTCGTCCTGTTTTATTTTTTCGAAAAGTATGTAATCTTCTTGCAGGTACATTGTAATTGTTCCATCCTAATGAGTGTCCAAGGTAATAAAACAGGTTGATTTTTTGAGCGAATTTTGTTTCAATTAAATGATATGCTGGTTAATAAATCAATAACAAGAATTATACCCCCGATTAATATGGCGAGTGTAAGTATAGTTGAAACCGGAGAGGAAGATTTATAGGTTTGCCGGTTGATTTGTTTCTCCACCTTTTTGTACTGAAAAAATGCAAAAATTGTCAGGACAACACCCAAAGCCACCATAACAACACCAATAACGGCCGAAGATCTTTCTGAAATGGCAAAACTGGAATTGTCCATCATTAATGTAATTTCCTTAAGAAAGAGCGCAAATTTTACAATTACAAATCCCAGCCCCATTAACGCAACGGAAGTGCGTATCCAAGCCAGGTATGTGCGTTCGTTTGCGAGGTGTTCGCGTAGTTTTGTATCCCTGTTTTCTTTACTCATTTTTTGAGGTGATTTGTTAATGCAACAACCGCAAAACAAATATAAGAAAATAGATTTTGTCAATTTGGGTGAAATAATTAGCTTTGCACACCATTTTTCCACAACAGGAAAAAGCCCGGATGGCGGAATTGGTAGACGCGCTGGATTCAAAATCCAGTTCCAGCAATGGAGTGTGGGTTCGATTCCCACTCCGGGTACGAAAAAGGCTTAATTATCAATTAGTTAGGCCTTTTTTAGTACCGTTTTTGTTACCATTTTTGGGAAATGGGATTGATTTTTTCACAAAAAACCCACCCGAAACACACGGTCCCGAGCGGGTTTAAAATGCAACAATGAAAAAATAATTACGGTTTTTACCGGTTCTTATTAAGAATAATTCTAAATAGATAACGCTATTGTCACCAAAAAAATGAATTTATGCTGAAAATCAGCGTTTTGGCCTTTAAGAAGGTTTGATTTTCTGTCATTGTAACCTAATGTACCCCGCACCGCCCTGAATCAAAAACGTAATTACGATTATAAAAAAAATGCGCTATATGCCAGTTAATCAATTACTAATGGGAAAAACCGTTCGGCTCCTGTCATATCAATAGTTTCATCCACCCATATAACATCATTCACATCCCAGGCATCCTCGAGGGAATAAACCCGTGGTGAATAGTTCATTTTATAGCCTTTGATTTCGGTTGCGCCTATCTGGTTGGTTCCAAATTCTGTGGTAATTTCTTCAATGATGAATTCTCCTTCCCTGGACTTGAATTTTCGATAAATGTTGTTCAGTACATGATCCAAGACACCCAGAGGGAAATGCGCCTTGCAGGAAACGGGCTGCCTGGTTGCCCAAAACCGGCTCCAATACCGCCACCTCTTTTCTAACAAACCGGTGGTTTCTTGCTCAAAATCGAGGCTTAAATTACTGGTTTGGTAGGCTCCGGTATTATTGCCATTATAGAATAACAACCGTGGTGTAAAGGAACTGTATTCAAACTGTTCGCTTCGCATATTTCCCATTTGCCGGGTTTCGGCACTCTCCTCTCCAACCAGGGTGCTGAATTCTGTTTTTATTTCTTCGGTTTCATCTTTACCGTGGTTGTAAAAAGCGTGCTGAAAACCTATTGAAAGGTGCCGCCAACCAATGTATTTTTCCTGCGTATTTTCCCCGGTTTCTTCGTCTGTATTTTCAAGCAGCCACAATTTATATTGAACGTAGGTGTTTGTTTCCCTTACAAATCGGATTTCATCCATTTCCGGGTTATCGATTTGTTCGAGCTCGTCCCAGGTATCAACCGGTTCCTTTTCGTTTAACCGGTAATCGGTTAAATCAGCCCATTGCTCGTTAAAAATAAGATCGTCGCCGTCATGTTCATAAACAAATTTCAGGGAGCTGTCTTTTTTATCTTCCAGTTGCCAGTTTCCGTCCAAATATTTGCTGATATCGATTGAAGCGGATGTGAAAACGGATTCCCTGTCAATAATATTTACGATCCTTCGGTTGGGTTGAAAATGGAAGAAAACATTGAGCAGATTTTGCACACTTAGGATGAATTCTTTCAACTTTATGGGCGGAAAAAGTTCTTTGTAATAAAACGTATTAACCTGCCTGCCAACCAGGTTTATCCTGTTTCCTACACTTCGGGCCCTGGGGGTGTGATCCTCATAAATCCCTTCATACGTTTCATCCCAAAAATCCTTATAAAATGAACGGTCGGCTGTTGTGGCTATTTCGTTAATGTCGAAATTGTGGTAAATAACCAACCTTTTCAAGTCGGGATCATCGGCAATGAAATTTTCTTTAATTCCGAATTTGGCATCTTTGAAAAGGGTTTTTATGGCATAATTCAGAAACAACATGGGAGAAACCACGGAAACATCCAAATCATTTTTCACACTTTCCGCATCCGCATCGCTGGAAGTTTTCGGGGCCTTTATAGTGCCGTCTTCGTTTTTAGCGTTTACCTGCCAGCCTGAATAACGGAGAAATGCCTCTGTTAAATCTTCGGATTCCACGGTTTCGGGAATATATTCACGGTCGTCAATTTTTAGGATGTGAGACCATTTGAATTCAATAATTAACTTACCATAGGACGGGTTTTCAACCATTTTTATTACGGGTACTTTTTGCCCTTTCTCTTTAAAAAAATCTGGATTATAAACCCCTGGGCAGGCATATTCATCCACATCCGGATCGTAATCCGATTTGTTCTGGAAAACCTTTTGCTGCTTAAATGAAATACTGTCGTAAATGTATTTTTCCCGGTGTTCTTCGCCAATGTTGCCGGTGTTCGAGCGTAACCAGCAATTATAACTTTCGTTGTCGGCGGTTTTAATTATCAGCGTGCCCGCCATTAACAAAACCCCGCTGAAATGGATTTCAAACCCTTCGAATTCGCGGGTGTTTTCTTTTGCGTATCGCTCAAAATCTTCGGGGTTGCCTAAGATTGTCCGGTTAATATCATTTGCCGGGATGTTAATCCCCAGGCCAACATCGCCGGGGAAACTATCGAAATTGCAGGCGGGGTTACGCCAGGTTAATTTGACCGAGTTGTCCTCGTCAACTGCAAATGATTTGTTATTTAAATAAAATGCAAGCATGATTAAAGCCCTCTTTTGTTCTCAATTTCATTCAATGTTTCCAAATCTTTTTTAATCATTTGGGTGTAAACAGTGGGTTTCCACCGTTGGAACCGCTTAATTTCTTCTTTCAATTCCAGTACGGCACCGGCAACCATTTTTCCGGTTTCAGTGTCGATTGAGCTGCTGCCAGATGGATAATCAACTTGTTTAGCAGGATATTTGCCCTCGGCGTAAGTTACCGGGCGGCCATCCCTTACACGAAGAATCGCATCAACAATTTGAGGGTAATTCATCCTAAGTTCCCTGGTAGTTTTGCCATCAACTACTAATTCAGGCTGACCGGATACCTCGTTAAAAATCCCGAGCTGAGGGCCATCGTAAAACCCGGTTTGTGGCCTGCCTGAATAACTAACGCTGTATGTTTTCCCATCAGACCCGGTAACAGGATAACGGCCTTCGGCATTTGTTTTTACTTTGCCTGTTGCGCTTTTTATGGTTCCGATTAACCCGGCAACTTGTGCTACAAAACCAATAATAAGCGGAATGTTGGCCGGGAAAGGTGCCGCGGCTGCTGACTCCCCGGTACCTTTGGCAATGTTGATAATGGTTTCGGCAACGGCATAGGCTTGTTTTGCCAATAATGCAGCTTTACCAATACGGCTTTCTTCCCCAAAAACGCCAATAATAGTGTCGAGTGTGGATAAATAGGCATCTCTTTTCTGCTGTTGAAGCTTTTCTTCATTCTCCGCGCGTTGTTCTGCAGCCTCTTGTTCTTTGTTGAGAATCCTTTCTCTGAGTTGGCTCTGCTCTAAAACGGCATCGGTATAAATTACTTCATTTGCAATCCGGGGATCTCCGAGGGATTCCATTTCTGCAGGTGTTTCTTCTCTGCCTAATTCTCCGGTTCCGTCGCCCTCCTGGTTGTTATCAAACGTTGGCGGACCTGAAAAACCTGTTGCCGGTTGCTGACTGGTTGCAGGGTCCTGAAATTGTTTACCTGCAGTCAGTTTGCCGTCAATGGTATTGTTCCAGGCATTTTTCCAAATATCGGCTAATTTGGTGGCGTTATCAGCTACTTTGCCGGTCATGTTGTCGCCCCAGGTGGTAATGGCATTTTTAATGCCTTCCACATCGAAAGTGAGAATCGATTTAATGAGATTGCCACCTAATTTGAGTTGTTCCCACAGACTTTGCAGCGCAATTTTTACACCCAAAAAACCGGTTCGCCAGGTGGCCAGCATGTACTGAAATCCGGCCCTTACCGGCAGGCTCTCATTGTACATGGTAATAAACCAATCCCTGACATCTGCAATACCTTTGGCAATACCTCCAATTCCTGTGGCTGCCAAATCAATAGCAAAAGCTTTAATGGCATCGAATGTGCCGGTTCCGGTTCCCATCAGCTCCGACCATGCCTCATTAAGTTTCTGGTTGGCCTGTAAAAGTTTCTCCTGTGCAACGGCATTTTCACCCGCTCCAGCTTTGAGTTTTTCCAAACTCATTTCAGCCGTTCCCAGCATGGCAATATATTCCAGTCCGGCATCTTCACCGGCTCCGCGGAAAATATCAGCTAAAGCAGTTCCCACCTCTGAACTTTGCGGCGGCAATTCAGCCATTTTACTACTGATTTGCTGAATGGCATCAAAAACAGTAATGGTCCCGTTTCGTAGCTGCTGCTGCATGGTAACGGAACTGATTCCAATTCCTTCAATCGCGGCACGTGTGGCCGGTGTCATTTCACGAATGCTGATTGTGGCCTCTTTTATTGCATCAATACCTTTGTCGGAGTAAATACCGGATTTAACCTGCTGGCTGATTAGTGCAATGGATTCATCAGCAGACAAACCAGCAGCTTTAAATTGCGGCCCGTATTCTTTCAGGATATCCAAAAATTCGCCGGATGAATCGGCTCCTGTCAAAAAACCGTCGTTTACTTTTTGCAGCGCTTCATCCAGTGAAATTCCCATTGTCTGGGAAATGGAGTTCACAGAAACCAGTACCTTGTTAAAATCCTGCTCAAAGGTTTTGGCCGTTGCCTGAACTTTGGCTGTAAAATCTGCCAGCGGTTGGCCGCTTAACCCTGTCAGCCTCTCCGCTTCTCTCCGCGCTTTTGCTGTTTGCTGGTATAAATTGAATAAGGCTTTCGCTCCTCTAATTGCCCCGCCAATGATAGCCGCAAAACCGAAAGCAGGCAATAACTGACTGGCAAGGTTTTTAAGTTTGCCGGTCATTCCGGTTGCCGCGCTGGTTTCTGAATAAATACCCGAAATTTCTTTTTTAACCGCTTTAAGTTGCTTCGATTTTTTTGTGTATTCATCGGTATTTCGGTTCAGCTTGTTAACCTGATTTGTTAATTGCCGTTTGGCTTTCTGCAGGTCGTTAAGGCTTGCACCGTTAATGTTTTTAAGGGTTTTTTCAATGTCCTGGTTTTCGCGGACCAGTTTATTTGCCTGCTTATTTACCTTTTTTAATTCCCCGTCAATTTTTTTCCAGCCGGTAACGTCTCCGGCTTTTTCTGCTTTCGTTTTCAGCGCAATAAGCCGCTTCATTTCGCCCTGCAGCTCTCCCAGCTCTTTTTGTGCCCCCTGGCTGTTCAGGGTAATTTTTACATTGGCTTGTTCGTTAACCATCGGATTGTTGTTTAACGCGTTCAAAATTATCTACCTCAACAATGGCCCTGAAAATGGCGACAAAATGTTTTGGCTTCATTCTCGAAGGGGTTTTCAAAATGTGGTTGAAGTGTGATGAAGAAATACCGGACCGGCGGCAAATTTCGCTTTGCGGTTTGTTCGAAAGTTTAATTACTGCAGGCAGGTCGCGTTGAATCTCGCGCCAATTTTCGGCCTCTTTCATTGTCCAGATTTGTTTCATTTTTTTGCCTGGTTTTTCAGTTGAACCAAAATTCCTTCGGGTGTGGAAAAAGGTGTTTCACCTTCATCGATAGCTGAAACATTGCCGTGTTTCGCGGTTAGTTCGCTGTTGAATTCATCATTCATTTTCTCTTTAAATGATTTGTCGGCTTTTGCCTTTTTACTTTTCTCAGTGGCAATTTTGCGCCCCCAGGCATCGGTTGCCGGTGCCGGTGGAATGTTGAATAATGTGTTTTTACTCATGATTGTGGAATTTAAATTTTCAATTCGTTTCCGTACAAATTCGGATTTGGTAACTCCGAGGGCTGAACATAGCCGTTCCAGGTCTTCGCGATCCTGTTGGGAAAGCCTAATTCCTACCATTGCCGGAAACTGTTTTTCTGATCTGTTCATTTTTAAATAATTTATCAGCTAATGTAACGCGGTTAACGGCTTTATGAAAGGACAAATCAGGGATGCTGCTAACAGGCATAAAAAAACCGGGATGCAAAAACGATTGCACCCCGGTTGTACCCAAAAAATGAAACGCAAAAGAACAGTAAACCTCAATATATATTTCTCGGATCGGGATCATCCTGCAGGGAATGATTCTGAATAAGTTCAACAATCAGTTTTAACCGTTCAGAAAAATAGGAACGGATTTCATGGTTGTAATTAATTAAAGTATCTCCCCCTTTTTTTGCAGGGTCGTTTATGTAGTTTCCACTTTGCCAGTATTTAAGTGATTCATCGATACCGGTTAATATTTTGGTAAATTGCAGGTAGGTCATTTCAAGTTCCCTGGGTGTCATTTGCTTGTATGCATATTCTTCAACTCCTTTCGGGACCAAAAATGAATTTTGCGGAGAATATTCCAACATACTTGCATCCGGATCGAGCTGCAGTAAATTTCCCAAGTATTCGGCCCGTTCTTTAAAATACAGGAATTTTTGTTTGTTTTCGCGGTACAGGTTCGCGGCCTTATCCAGTTCGTGTTCGGGTAAATCGTTGGTGGTTGTGTGCCGCTGCCATTCATGTTCAGCGGTTATCCCATCGATGATTTGAATAAAACGGTTGTGCCATAAAATACGATCCTGCTTTGTCATCGCATTAAAGCGTCCCTTCTCTTTTTCGGGGATAGGAATAATTGAATAGTTCATGTCATTTAATTTTTGTTTTTACTTCTTTTTCCTTAATTTTGAGTTAATTAAAATTTTTTATTAACGTCAATACCGACCAGGTTACTACTAAAACCAGCTATTGAGCTGGTTCTTTTTATTGGCCTAATCGATAAAATAATTGGCTGATACCAGATTTAGCAGCGTGTTTTTGTCGCTCTTAAACATCCCCCAGTGTGGAATAAGTTTTGGCACAAAATAGCGGCTTTCACTGGCCCCGGAATTTAGTTCGCCAAATGTTTTATCGCCTTTCACGGTGGTAATGTAATCGCCAAACGGACGCGGCAAATCGCGTGAATTCACGTCGCCCCCCAATTCATTATACCGATTGAACGCGCTGCAAACATCCTGAACGATTTTCAGGGCTGCATTTTCAGTTTCATCGCGGGTGTACCAGGTGTGGTTCTCCTCGATGCTTTTTTTCATTTCATCGGGGAAAACAAATTTGCCGTCCTGGTAAATAGTATCAATTTGGTTGAGTCGCCCTTCCATCCGTGTGCGATCTACCCAAATCTTAAAGCTTATAATTTCATTTTTCAGGGAATCGAAATCCGGGAAATCTGTAATTTCAATAAGCTTCGTGCGTTTAATCCGGTTGCTGGTTGCCAGCTTTGCCAGCTCAGGTTCATTTTCGATAAAAATCGATTTTAGCAGGTAACCAATATCTTTGGCAACCAAGATCTCATTTACACGATCCGGAGTAAATGGTACGTCGAATTCGGCAAACTGGTTCTGCCACTCCCGCGCAATGCTGTTCAACTGCTGAACGGCATACTGCCAGTTGTCGGTTTCTTTCTCAATGGCCTCGTAATTACGGCCAATCAATTGTGGTGTGAAATTTTCTTTGTTCATAATCTTATTTTTATAATTTAACAATATGTTTTTTAATAGTGTATGCTCCCATCCGTTTGATCCACCACAAAAAGCCACCTGGCAGATTTAACTTCCGGTTGTTTTCGTAAAATTTGTTCGGCTCTGAATCCTGCAGTTTTCGCGTTTTTGGCATTTGTTTTTATTTCGCGGTCTTTCCGCTTTCCGTCATTTGTTACAATTCGCACCTTCACCTGGAAAGTGCGAATGCCGTTATTGAAATATCGTTTTCTTACAAGTACCATTTCATTCAAATTTTCTTTTTAAAACCGGCCCCGTGGCTGCTGCATGCAGCACACGGGAACCGGTTGGCTTAAACTCAACAAAAGCACATGAACTAAACTCTTATATTTATCCCGGCATCTTTGGCCGCCTGGAAGAATGATTTGATTGTTACACCGGATTTCCCACTTTTCAGGCAGCGGTCAAACTGTCGATCACATTCAGTTGAATTATATTCTGAATAAAACCTGCTTACCCTGTGGAAGTAATCCCGGCCGGTTTCGCCAAATTCATCAGCAAAAGCGAAAGCCAGGCGGATCCAATCTTCGTAATTCATAGTTAAATCAACCTGGTAGTTTTCAATCCTGCGGAGAACGGTTTCAACATCGCGCTGGGTGCGTGTCATGTTGGATGAAAAGGGAACCGGCTTAAAATCTTTTTTACGATTGGTTTCATTCAGCCATTTACCAGGATTAAACTTTTGGCGTTCCACTGTATATATTTCACCGGGCCAGTGCCGGTTTGAGCGTCCGTGTCGAGGGTGCATAAAAGCGTCCGGATCGTAACAGAGAAAACAAATCCTGGCAACATCGCGGCCTGATTTATCCACTTCAATTTGATAGGTTTTCTGAATATACCTGCTAATTGCATCAAACAATTGCCCGTGATTGTATTCGCCGTTGGTATTAATAGGAATAATCCATTTCAGCCCGTTGCCATTTGGGGAGGTAAAAAGCAGCTCGGTTTCAAAGTGTTTATCCTTCAATAATTGAAGTTTCAACGTTTCAACATCCTTCAATTTGTCGAAATCGATTGTGATTAATCCTGAATGTTGAATCAATCCACTTTCTTTTCGGGTGCTGAATGTGCCGGAGAATGTAACAAACGGAAATCTTTGTGCTTTAAAGTTACGGTTGGCATCCGGATCGGATATGGTTCTTAATTTTTCGGTGGCTTGTTTAAACCAGTGCCCGGTGAGTACCATGTAAACATCGGCCAAGGTAATAGATTTATACGGTTTGGTATTGGTAACCGGTTCATTGAAGTAACTGAATTTTGGAGTTTTCATTTTACTGAACTTTTGATTGTTATTTGAATTGCTTTTCATGGTTAATTTTTTACCGGGGCTTTGGGGTGTATGTGAAACTGTAAATGTTGTAAATATTGTAAATCAAAAACTGTAATTGATTGATTGTGAGATGAATAGCAAAACAACCAATGTAAATGTGCTTTTTACCCATTAATGGGCTTAACAATCTAACATTTAATGTTTTAAATTCTTTTTTGGCATATTTACAATATTTACATCGCAATAATATGTAAAGTAACCTCTTTGTAAATGTTGTAAATGAGTTGTAAATGTATTTTATATTGATTTTCATTGAGTTACTATTTTATATTTACAATATTTACAGTATTTACATATTTATCTCTACTTCATTAATTGAATAACCGTTTTCAGAACTTTGCAGCCTGAATTGGTAACAGGAACCGAAATAAAAATCAGTATAGGCATCCCCTCTTTTCTTTTGAAGGTTTGGGATAAATGGCTGGTACGATTTTGAAGTGAGCAGCATCTTCAAACTGTTATGATCTAAAAACCGTTGCCCGTTATTTTTGCAGTACCTTACATATTCAGGAAAGATACCAGGTAGTTTAATTTGAAGGATTGGCTCCTTTGATTCATCCCACTTTATATTGAAGTGGCTGTTTTTCCGGTTGTCGCTAACTTCATCACGTTTATACTCAATCAGGTTTCCATGCTTAACCCCCCAGGCAAAAGCTGTCCAGAATATGGTAATCTCATCGGTTTGTTTTAGCAGCCGGTTCTGTTCAATGGCATTATCAACCACAATGTTGGTTATCTCATTGAAGGAAAAGGGCAATTGCAGTTTTTTGATTAATAGTTTGGCCGGTGTCAGTAACAGGGCAACGTGTTTTAAAGTACGTTCGGCAAAATCAGCCTTTATAATTTCCCGTATTTCCTTCATGTTTTCATCGAAGGTCTTTTTAAAATGCTTCCTGAAATGTTCCCGGTGCTGCAGGATGTCCGTTAAAACTTTCCCGAAACCTTTGTCGTGGTTCCGTTCCAATTCATCGAAAGCTTTGCGCTGTGCATCGCTGAACTTGTTATTTTCAAAGTTCAGTAATACCATACGGGAAAGAACCGCTGTTTTTTGCGTAGGCAGGTGGTTGCCGTCCAGAATGATTGAAGATTTCACCATTGCTACCCTGGTTTTATTGTCGTTACTTTTTACACCCGTCGCCCTGCCGGAACCGTCGTAAGCCGTCAATAATAAATCCTGGTTGGCTTCATCGGTTTCCTGCGTGTATTCCTTCAGATAAAAAATACTGTTGTTCCGGCTGGCAATGGTCCGGGATAATCCTACCTGGGTAGCGTTGTTTAGCGGAATACCAATGTAATCTTTTCCAAATAAACGGAGCAGGTTTTCAACCAGCGTTGTTTTGCCGGTTCCGTAGGCTCCAAACAGGAAAAGAAACGGGAAAAATCCTACCTGTTCAAAAACAATATCCCAGAAAACGGAGAGTATTAAATAAAGTATGGCAATTCCGCCGTTGGCTTCAAAAGCTTCAAAATACAATTTACTCCATTGCTCAAAATTTAGCTTTCCTTCGATGTAAATGAATTTACGTTCACCGTCAAAATCCGGGTTGTTAATGTGTGCCATTCCGAAAGCCGGTAAATAATACTTTTGTTTTTCATTGTCCGGATCATCGATAATACCCACATCGTTTACCTGCAGTATTTTATTTTTTGATGAAAAAACGGCATTGGCAAAAGAATAAATTTGATGTTCCTTATTCCAGCCCAAAGTATCAATTACATTTGCCTGGACTTCGAAATCCATCCAGTGCCCGAAAATCCGTTTTAGCTGATAATTGTTGCCAAAAAAAGTACACTGCACACTTTTTAGAATTACCTCAAATGCATCCAGTTTCATTTCGGAGCTTTGTACTTCAACAATGTATTTTTCACCGGTGCGGCGTTGGATTTTTATAATCCGCTTGCTGTTATTAGTTCCGTTAACCAGGTGGAAAAGACTTTGGGCCACAAAATTGGAAAGTTCAATTTTTACCGTCTTTTTTCCCTTCGCCTCTTTGGTGAAATATTTACTACCATAGATATAAAATCCGTATAGTTCCAGTTCTTCATCCGGGTTCTGGCTGTCGGGTATTTCTTCTTTCAGGTAATCCATTTTTTATTTCACCTGTTTTTCATTCACCACTTTCCGGATCGCGATCCGGATAAAATCTGTAATGGTAATTTCTTCCTTTTGGCAGTACTGATCCAAAGCGGCCCGTTCATCTTTTGAAAGCCGGATTCCGATTCTCAGTGTTTTCTTTCGTACTTGTTTTAAATCGATATTTTCCATTTGTGTAAATTTTTGTTACCGCAATTTTTACATTTTGCGTTACAACCGAAAGGACAAAAAAAGAGGACTGTTTTTTCTCTTTTGTAATCCATTATTATTGGTCCGAAATTTTACTGAAAATCAAATTCAACGGACTTTTCCGACAATTACTAATTTCGCTTTTATCGGGTTTAAATACAGTCAACTCATTATCCTTTGTCACTACAGCTATTGCATTGCCAGTTTCATCGCGAATTATAAACTTTACTAAACCCCGTTGCTCCATTAAGCTAACAAGTTCATTATTGGTTAATTTTCCCAACAGCTCTTTTTTGTATTCTTCGTTCATGATTCTGATTTTTAATGATTAATAATTGTAGTTGTGGGTTATTTCGAAACTTTCATTTTTGAGGGATTGGGCTTTTCTTTCAGGTTTTCAGGTAATAGCTCCTTTACCCACTCCCTAAGCTGTTTCATTTCGGCTTTCATTTTCGCGTTTTCTGTGAGCAGTTCGCGTTCTTTTTCGGTCTGGTTCCGAGTCTCATCCTGCTCCGCTGCATAATCTTGTTTGATGTTTTCAATTAGTGATTCGAGTTCGTTTAGGAACCCAAGTACACCGAGCATTTTTTGCTCCTGTTGGGCAATTAAACCTACATCGATAAGACTGCGGTACGCGTCGTTAAAACGGCTGTGGTCAAATTCGCTTAAATCTCCAATGGTTACTTTTTTCATTTTCTTAAATTTTTAGAGGTGAATAATTATTATTTGCTTGTGGTTTCTGCTGTTTGTTCAGCGTCATGGATGAGTTGTTCGACTATCATTCGCATGTCCTTAAACTGCTGCATGGCTTCAAAAAACCAGTCTTTCGGGTCTTCGTGCCCCAGGGCAACGTGGAGTAAATAATTTTCCAGGCGATCCATGTTTTTGGTGTCTTCTTTCAAGCCCTCGATTCCGCAAAGTGAAAATTCTACTTTCATGATTTTAATTTTTAAATTATTGGTAATAAATTGGTTACAAATTCTCGTTTTTAATCACTTCAATGAGTTCCTGTTTAAGGAACCACTTCTTTTGCCCGATACCATGCTGTTTAACTAATCCGCGCTTGACGTAATTATACATCGTTTGGTAGCTCACTCCCATAAATTTAGCTGCCTGCCGGCGTGTGAGGCGTTGTTCCGGGTCGGTTGCCGGTGGTTTTGGCTGGCTGGCTGTGTGCTCATCCAGAATTTTCTGTAACCCTGCAGCAATTTCATCTGCAGTGGTGTAAATCATTATTTTTTCTTCCATAGCGTTTGACTAAAAAAGTTCGGTAACTTCGATTTCGAAATAGTCGGCAATAGCTTTTGCCTCGCTTAAAGTAGGTTCAACTTGCCCTCTGTAGATTTGTGCCCATCTACGGTTGTTAATTCCAACATGGGCGTAAAACTCAGGGCTGGGTTTAAACACAAAACATTTGTGTTCCTGGTTTGAAATAATTTCGCTTATTTTTGACATCATTTTTAAATTTATAAAATTTACATTCAGATAACTGAAAACAAATTTAAGAATTATAAAATAATATTCAAGTATTCTGAAACAAATTTTTATTAACATTGAATTGTTAATGTATATGTTTAAGTAATTTCAAAAAATCTTAAATTTGCTTTATGGAAAAGCTAAATGAGAAGTTAAAACGTCTGCGAAAGCAAAAGGGAATAAGTCAAAAACAAATTTCTGATAATGCCGGCATTTCCATAGCAGCATATTCTAATATTGAAAGTGGAACATCAAAAAGTATTTCTATTGAGGTTGGAAAAGGTATTGCACGCGCTTTAGATATTCCGTTTGTAGAATTATTTGAGATTGAAAATTCTAAATTGGTTACCCCAGAGTTGGAAAGTCAGTTAAAAAAATATGAGAAAAGAATAAATGAGTTGGAAGATACTGTTGAAAAAAATAATAAACTCATCAAATATTTAGAGAAGGAAAACAGGGATTTATACTGGAAAAAATCAGGACTTGAAATAAGAGATGAGTTAAAAACAATAGCTCAACTTAAAATAAAGATTGAAAACGCTGAAAATAAAATAGAAAAAGGTGCGTTTACTAATGCTCTTGAAATTAACATTGATATCTTAAAATCCAACATTGATGAAATTTATTCATCTGGTTATTTTTCAAAATTCGATATTCTGCAAATCATATTAGAATATGATGAAGAGTCTTATGATTTGTACGAAAAGGGTGATAATTTTGTTGAGAACTGGACCAAATATCTAAACCAATTTTTCGAAATAAGTTTAGAAAAGGTAAATAAGTTCTTAGCAGTTTATGAAGAGAAAGCCTCCCGCTCCGGCTAACAATCAACCATTTTCAAATGTCCCGCAAACAGGACAAGACGCAGATAAATTTTCTTAGGATTTAGAAATCAAACACTTAGCTGTTTTTGTGCGTGCCGGTGGCAAAAACTGATCATCATTTTTTAAAATTTTGTCCGTGTTTTGTCCCCTACAAAAGGGACAATTCACGATATTTTTTTTTAACGCGCTGTTACTGATTGGTTTCCGGCGGTGGTATTGCTGCAGTTGGTTCAAATTGGCAGTTGGTTGTTGCGTGGTTCGGGTGTAATTGGTGGGAGAGGTTCCGGCAGGTTGTCTGCGATTTGTAGGTTTAAGAAACTTCATTTTGCAGATAAATTTTTTTGGCCCCTTAGAATCAACACGTTGTAAACTCTTTATTTTGTCCCCCAGAAAAGGGACAAAACGTAGATATTTTTTTTAATGTGCTGTTGTTGAATGATTTCCGGCGGTGGTATTGCTGCAGTTGGTTCAAATTGGCAGTTGGTTGTTGCGTGGTTTGGGTGTAATTGGTGGGAGAGGCTCCGGCAGGTTGTCTACAATTTGTAGGTTAAAAAAACTTCATTTTGTGGATATTTTTTTCAATTGGCTGTATTATAGTGGGTTGCAAGAAAAGCGCAGGTAAAAAGCAGTATTTGAGCAAAAAAAGAGGGCGCAAATCTACCTGGTAGTTTCACGCCCCGGCGGTCGTCCGCCTGTTTCGTCCCCGGCTCAAAGGTAATAAAAAAGCACCGGGTTCCGGGCCCGGTGCTTTCAGTGGTTCATCGGAAATTACGGCTTTAATTTCGATACACTAATATACACATATTGTTTCCAAATGAAAGGAAATGAACTATCTACTAATCAGGGGATAGTTTCCGGCAACTATTTGCTATTGAGCAAACAGTTCAACTATATGCTGAACGGCATACGGTTGGATGAGAACCGGCCGGTTCAACTGTTGGCTGTACTGCCAATGGTTGGAAGTTTGCCAGGTGACCTGTATTGGTTGTGTAGCCAACGCAGATTTTAAAAATTCAGT
Source organism: Tangfeifania diversioriginum (assembly GCF_900141875.1). GTDB lineage: Bacteria > Bacteroidota > Bacteroidia > Bacteroidales > Prolixibacteraceae > Tangfeifania > Tangfeifania diversioriginum. The sequence goes on from NZ_FQZE01000008.1 coordinate 139,103, forward strand.
ACCCAAAAGTTTTAATAATGGTACCTGCATTGAGCAATGTAAAGCACGTTGTTTTCAACCTTGTAAACAAGGCGGTGTTCGCCTGTTATTCTCCGGCTCCAAAACCCCGAAAAATTTTCTTTCAGGGGTTCCGGTTTTCCGGTTCCGGTGAAGGGTGTCCGCTGGCATTCTTTAATAAGCCGGTTAATTTTTTTCAGTGTTTTTTTGTCGTTGGTCAGCCAGTACTGGTAATCTTCCCAGGCGGACCGGTCCCAAAATATATCCATGCCGGTTAATCTTCAATGAGGTTGTGTTCAGTTAAATGCTGTTTTTTATTGATATTATCCACGGCCTTTTCAAGCCTTTGGCGGTTGGCTTTGCTTTTGGTAAGGTGTAGCGTTTCCTGCATCGAATTGTATTCGCTTAACGACATCATTACAACACTCCGGTTCTTTGGCCGGTGAACAATCAGCATTTCTTCGTTATCGGTTACAGTGTCGAGGTTATTCTTTAAATTTTGTCTCAATTCTGAATAGTTAACTGCTTTCATTATCTGTTGTTTTTGTTTCGTACAAAATTAAGTACTTTTTTGTAATTCCCTGTTATTCCAGGTTATTTTTTTGAGTACCGGCCGGTTGATCCGTTGTCTGTTTTGGCAATGGTTGGAAGATTCCCAGGTGTTCAACTATGGAGATGATCTCCATAATTGAAAAGAGGCAGGATTTTATATTTCCTGCCTCTTTTGGGTTGCACTCATTTGTGGTGGTATATGTAATAACCTCAAACGGCCATTTTTTTATTCATGCTTTTGGGTGTGTTCATAAGGCTGGCATTTTTGTAATGCCGGTTTAATTTATTGGTTAATTTGTACGGCCGGTTAAAAGCTTCCTGGTTCATATTAAAATGTGCTGAAAGTTTCCGGATCGTTTCTTTCGATAAACCTTTTTGGCAATTCAGAATTTTTGAAACCGTACCTTTCGACAAACCTAAAATATTGGCCAAATCCACTGCTTTGAGGTTGTTTTCTTCCATTAACGATTTTAGCAGTTCAATTGGTGTGTGTGGGTTAAAAGAGGTGTTTTCTTCATCCCATTTTTCAATTAGCAAGGTCAGTAAATCAATTTCATCTGCTGCAGCTTCGTTATCGTTTTCCAGTAATTTTTCCAGGATGTTGCAATACGCTTTATATTGTTCATCTGTTTTTATTACGGTATATTTCAATGCTTCCATATTTCTGTTTTTAATAATTTTCAACTGTAAATTGGTTCCCGTTTTTACACAGGCTGGTATATTCAGCATGTGTTCCAATCCATTTAATAAATAAATGCACCTGGCTTTTTCCGAAATAATATTTGCAAATTAACCGGTATTTGTTGCCGGCAATATTAAATACTACCCGGTTTGAACTTTTACCCAGGATATCGGCACTGTTAAAAGTTGTAACAATGTCCTGGGGTTTATTCCAGTTGGCATATTTTATTATTTGCACCCAGCTATTGAAAGGCCCTTTGTTCAGGCTGTTTTCTTTAGTGAATGCCTCAATGGTTGCTTGCTTAATTAAATGAACTTTCATTGTTTATAGCGCAAATATATTAAAAAAGTTTCACAAAAGGAAACATTTATAGTTTTCCGAATGCTGCAGTCAGTTTTTCTTTTTTCTTCTCATCCGATATCTGCAGGTAGCGTTTCAGGGTTTTTTCCTGGGTAATGCCGGTAATGGATTTAATCATTTCAATATCCAGGCCTTTTTCATAAGCCAGGCAAATGAATGTTTTGCGGGCCGTATGGCTGCCTATCAGTTCATGCTTTGGCCTGAATTCCTTTTTCACTTCGTTTTTATGGAAGGTTTTATATTCTGTTGGGGTGTTAATTTCGGCTTTTTCACAACATTTTTTAATGTAGCTGTTCAGCCGTTGGTTTGAAAGCCGCGGCAATAACCGGTATTGTTCCGGGTAACGGTCAATAATGGTTTGTGCCTGGGGAAAGATAGGAACCGAAATTTTCCGGTTGGTCTTTTGCGTGGTAATGCTTAACGTACCGTTTGAAATATTGTTTTTTGTGAGCTGGTAAAGGTCAACATACCGTAACCCGGTAAGGCATCCGAAACAAAAGAAATCGCGGGCATGCTGCTGGGCCTTGCTTTCAAATTTGTAATCAATAAGGGTTTTCAGCTCATCCCATGTCAGATAAACAATGGTAGGTTCTTTCTCCGGTGCTGAAAAATCCGTGAATGCATCGTTAGTGTGGTATTTTCTTTTCTGGCTCCATTTCATGAATGCTTTGAATTTATCAGCAATGGCAGAAAGATAATTCCAGCTGTAATTCACATCCGGATCGGGATTGTCGAGAATGTATTCTTTGAGTTTATCCCAGAAAATGGAATCGATGCTATGCCATGCTAATTTATAGCCGGTGTTTGTTTCAAATTCTTTCAGCTTGTTATAAATGGTTTTGCGGTTCCTGTTGGTGTTATATGATTTTTCCAGCTGGCCAACTTGCAAATATTCATCATAAGCAGCCCAAAAACTCATTTCCCTGTGGCCAAAAGCAATTTTCTGGCCTTTCAGAAAAGCTTTTGCCAGCTCTGCAGTTACCGGGATGTTTCGTTGTTTGCAGCTTTTGAAATATTCCTTTGCATGGTTTTGGAGCTGATCCAAACGGGCGTTAATTGCTTCGTGGTTGTTGTCGGGTTCGTATGGTTTGGGTTTAATTACCCTTTCCGTTTTGGGGTTCCAGAAGCGTGGTTTAACTTTCTCAACTGTCTTTCTTATTTTCGTGCCCTGGATTGAAATATTTGCTTTTATCGGAGAATAGCCGTTTTTGTCTTTCAGGGTTTTCTTCCAATCAATTTTCACATCGGTTTTTTTGATTCCCGGTATATAATACGTAATATTAGGCATGGTTTTTCAATTAAGTAATCAAAACAGCTCAAAAAAAAAGTTACCATTTTTGTTACCAATTTAGGGAAATAAGTATTAAAAACAATGGCAAAACCAAAATAATATTTTCCACCTTTTGAGTTGATAAACAGATTTTTAACTACAAACCGAAATATTACAAAAAATACAGGTAGATTCCCACTCCGGGTACACACAGCACCTTGTTTTTTCAAGGTGCTTTTTTGTTTTAACTAAAAATTACCTCAAGCTCAACATAAAATTAAATTTTAGCCAATAATCCTAATTCCAGGCATACATCCCTTTTCTTTCGTAAATTTGCTTATATAAACTGCGATACGTCAAAATTATGAAAAAACTCGATACCAAATTGATGCACCCCCGCGACCAAATTATCCTAATCATCGACAAAATTTATAAAAGTGGTTTAACTACAACGTCAGGCGGAAATGTTTCCATAATTGACCAAAGTGGCGATATCTGGGTAACTCCGTCAGCCGTCGATAAAGGCTCGTTGAGACCTTCCGACATTGTAGTAGTGCGGAAAGACGGGACCATTGAAGGGCGACACAAACCGTCGTCGGAATATCCGTTTCACCGTGCCATTTACGAAGCACGGCCCGATATAAAAGCCATTGTGCATGCTCACCCGCCGGCACTGGTTTCGTTCAGTACCGTGCGGCAAATTCCGAATACGAACATTATTCCGCAGGCAAAATATGTTTGCGGGGGAATTGGTTATGCCCCCTACGAACTGCCCGGCAGCGAAGAGCTGGGCAATAAAATCGCCGACGAATTTATCAAAGGCTTCAATGCAGTGATTATGGAAAACCATGGAACAGTGGTTGGCGGCAGTGATTTACGCGACGCCTTCCAGCGTTTTGAAACCCTTGAATTTTGCGGGCGAACCATTATTTATGGAAATACAATAGGCACTCCCAATTATTTAACCGATGCTGAAATTGAAGAGTTTGAAAATCAGATTCCACGTCTGCTTCCCGAAATGAGCCACGTGGAACATCCATCAGAGGAACGGGCTATCCGTCAGGAAATTAAAAAAATTGTGCATCGTGCCTGCAAACAGGGAATGATGATTAGTTCCTACGGAACGGTGTCTGTACGCTGGCGTGAAAATGATTTTTTGATAACCCCAACCGATGTAGCAAGGTGGGATATTCAAAACGATGACATTGTACAAATTAAAGGTGGGAAGCGCGAGCCGGGAAAAACCCCGAGCCGTTCAACCTGGTTGCACCAGGAAATTTATCGCCGCAACCCGGGAATCAATTCGATAATTCTGACGCAGACACCTTACTTAATGGCTTACAGCGTAACCGATGAAAAACTGGATGTACGCACCATTCCCGAAAGCTGGATTTTTTTGCAGGATGTGCCGAATGTGCCGTTTGGCTCCCACTTTGCCGGCGAAGAAACGATTTTGAATGTGTTATCTGAAAACACCCCGGCTGTTATTATCAACAACGATTCGGTGCTGGTTACAGGCGATAAACTGCTGGGAACTTTCGACCGGTTAGAAGTGGCCGAATTCAGCGCCAAATCGCTTACAATGGGAGCCTCGCTGGGTAAACTGGTTCCCATTAATAATGACCAGGTGGAAGCGTTGCGGAAGAAATTTCTGGGGTAAGATTTTTAGCCCCGGATTACACGAATTTGCACGAATAAATTAGTGTTCATCCGTGGCTAAGATCTATTTATACAACTTTTTCTTTGTTATTTCTTTCTGAAAAAGTGTTTCCGGATTGTTATAAAACTCCACAAAATTTTCGGAATCGGCGCTGCCCTTGTAGGGTGCAAAGGCCCCGTGGCTGGCAGGATTCCATGGATTTCTCCAAACCATAAAATAAGAAAGATCGAACGGCTTCAGCGTTTCCAGAACTTGAGTCCACCAGTTATGATTTTGCGCAATGGGCCCGCCGGCTTCGGTAACGGCGGCAATTTTTTCCTTTTCGCTGGCAAGAGTTGTTAGCATTTCCGCGCAGTTTTTCATAGTTGGCAAATAATCCGGGCCGCGGTCATATAAGTCGAAACCAAGCAAATCAACAATGTCGTCCCCCGGGTAGCGTTTTAGGTATTCCTCAGTTGAAGTAAACCGGTCGGTGGAGTATGCATACAATACATGGTGGATGTTTTTTTCTTTTTGCAAATAATCTACTGTAAAATGCCACAGCGAAGTGTATTCTTCCACTGTGCACAGGTCTTTCCCCCACCAGAACCAGGATCCTGTGTGTTCGTGGAACGGACGGAAAATGACCGGGATTAAGGTCCCGTTAGCGGTTTTTAATCCGTTCAGAAAATCCGCCATTTTATCGAGGTACTGTTTAAAAAGTTCATGTTTTTTGCCACCCGGAAGAATGGATTTTACCACTTCTTTCGAGGACGTGTCCCACGAACTTCCGCCTGTGAGCGGATTTCGCAGGTGCCAGCTTATGGTGTTCACTCCTCCCCTTTCATACACTGTTTTTATCCAGCCCTGAATGCGGTCGAAATGCACCGAATCGAGGCTGTACGCATCGCCCAGCTCCAGGTGGCCCAGCTCCCAGCCGTAAACTGCCGGATAGTCGCCCACCACATCTTTCACATCCGAGCGGCCTTCTTCGTACACCCAGCCAATTCCATAAGCCAGGTCGTCCTGGTGCCCGAACATCATGCCTTCCTGTTGTACTTTCAGGAGATTCTTATAAAGATTCACGGTTTCGGGGGTTGCCTGCGGATCTGACGGAATTGGTTGAGCCGTCGAATACAGGCAGGCTAAAAGAAGGAACAAGGTTGGAAAATAATTTTTCATCGCAGATTTCTTATTTATACATGTATTAATTTGCCCTGAAATTGAACCACAGTTTTATCGGGTAATTTTCATCTCCGGTATGTCCGCCAAAATGGCCTTTGCCACTTTGCGGGCCCAGTGCTTCAGGCGTTTTAAACTTTGTTCCGATGGCCGGGATTTCATATAAAAATGACAAGTCGCCTTCGGGGAAAGGCGGGTGCGTGCCACCGGCCACATGTTTTGGCTCCTTAGGTGTAAATAGCTGGAAAAACAGGTTGGGAGTTTCGGAAATCACTGTAAAATCCGATTCGGTGGTTTCCAGTGTGGCCCAGTATAAATTGCCGTGATAACCCTTAAATTCAGGGTAAACAAGATTGTTGAAACTTTCGCCCGTAATGGTGTTGTTATACGCTTTTTCCCAAACTCCAATGTTGCTGCCTTTCAGCCGGTTTTTCCAGACACGGTAAGGCCCGCGGCCCATCCATTTCATGCCGGTGCATTTTTCTTCAGGATAATTGAAAGAGATTCCAATAAAATCAACTTCTCTGACCCATTTTTTCAGCTGACTCGCTTCCAGTTTCAGCAGCCCGTTTTTATGGAGTTTCCAGGTCATTTTTTCAGGGAAATTGTTGGTTGTAATTCCAAAAATAAAATTGCCTTCTGCATTTTTTTCCCAGGTGGTGCCGGTTATTTCTGAATCTGCTCCTGCCGGAACCGGCCCGCCATTCAGCGAAATATTTCCATTGTTGTTTTTTACCGCCAGCAAAGTACCTTTTTCTTTGCTGAAAGTGACTTCAATACTGCCTGCAACGGCAGTAACTGATTGTTCATTTTCAATAATTGTTATTTCATCTTTTTTCCCATTGACAGCCAGTTCTGCGGCTTTTTCATCCGGCTGAACCACTGGCCAGCTCCAGGTGTGCAACTCATGTCCATGCGGATCGATAGCTTTAAAGAGAAAAAGATCGGCTTCCTGCAATGTTTTCTGGCAGTCGGTTTTCAGGGCCACTGTTTCTCCGGGGGCAGCTTCCGGACTGGTTAATATTCCGGAACCCACAACTTTTTCTTTAACGCTGCCGATTTCAGTTTTTACAGCCCTCCAGCTAAACCCGCAATCTTTCAAATCGGTGTAGATGAATTTATTTTCCAGAAAAAGTTTTCCATCCCATTTCCGGTTGATGATAACCGGTTTTACCTGCACCGGCGACCAGATTTCTTTGATAGTGTAAAAACTTCCTTCCTTTTCGCGGTGAGGCCCCAAAATGCCGTCTGGAGCGTGGTTTCTGTCGGCATCGTAAACCGTTCCTTCCAAATCGGTGCGTAGAATGGCTTCGTCCGCCAGCACCCACAAAAACCCACCGGCATGCAGCGGCGAGGTTTCGTAGTTTCGCCAGTAATCTTCGAGTCCCGCGCCATGCCCGCCGTCATAAAGCCCGTGCAGCAGTTCGGTGGCCATAAACGGATCGTTGCCGTTGCCAAAGCGGCCGATGGCGTAATCAAATTCCGGGTAGTGGTGCGTATCGGCTCCGTTGCGAAGCAGCCACGGATACAAAACCGGCCTGTTTTGAATATCGTATTGATGAAATCCTTTTTCGTTGGCAAAGTTCCAGCCGCCTTCGTTGCCGTGGTTCCAGATAACTACACTGGGGTGATTTTCATCTTTCAGAATAGTTTCCTTCACCAGTTTTGGCCCAACTATGGTATCGTAGCCATCCTGCCAGCCGGTGACTTCGTTCAGCACAAAAAGTCCGAGCGAATCGCACAGTTCGAGAAAACGTTTATCGGGCACGTAATGTGAGCAACGAACAGCATTCATGTTCATTTCCTTCATCAGCCGGATGTCAGTGAGGTGGTTTTCTTCACTCAGCGCCCGGCCGGTTTCGGGCCAGAACGAGTGGCGGTTCACCCCTTTAAAAACCACTTTTTCGCCGTTGATGTAAAAACCGTCATGTTCCCTTAATTCCATGGTTCTGAAGCCGATTCGTTCGGTTACCTCATGAATGGTTTCACTACTTTTTTTGAGTGAAATCTTAACATCGTACAAGTTTGGCCATTCGGGACTCCACGGTTTAATATTTTTTAATTTGCCTGAAATCCATGTTTCGGTTTCTCCCTTATTTATTTCTGATTCAATATTTTCTGAAATTTTAGTTCCTTCCAAATCGAATAGTTCTGCAGTTATTTTGTAGTCGTTTTTTGAATCATTCAGAACAATAAACGATTTAAAAGTGCCGTCGGCTTTGGCATCAATGGCCGTTCGGCTCATGTGGATTTCTGGCAAAACTTCAAGAAAAACCGGGCGGAAAATGCCGCCGAAAATCCAGAAATCGGCTTGGCGTTCGGCGCGGTTTACCGACTCGTTGGCCGAATGTTTGGCCACATCCACCTCCAGCAGGTTAGTCTGGCCGTATTTTACCAATTTGCTGATGTCGTATTTAAACCGGTAAAATGCGCCCTGATGGATTTCACCCGCCGGCTTTCCGTTGATTTTTACTTTGGTGTCGGTCATGGATCCATCGAAAACAATATTCACGGTTTTGCCTTTCCATTCACGTGGAACATCAAATTCATGTTTGTACAAACCATGTTCTTTTCCCAGCTTAATTTCTTCGTTGCGCCAGTCGTGGCCATAGTTGTATGTGCCAAAACCTTCCAGTTCCCAGTTCGACGGCACCGGAATGGTGGTCCATTCGCCGCTGTTCCTGCCATCGGTACATAAGAAATCCCACTCCACCGTGTTGGTAGCGTCGGTTCCTGAGAGGAAAACGATTTGGGTTTGCTGGGAGAATGCGCTAATACTCAATAGTAAAGAAGAAATAATAGCTAGCAGATGGATTCGTTTCATTTTTTAAGATTTTTATTTCAGTTTGATATTTTATGTTTTTATGATTTTATCAATGGTAGAATATAATCTTTCAAAACAATTTTATTCTTCTACCAGGCTTCCCCACCAGTTGTTTCCTGGCTCAAAATCTTTGGATAGAGACTTCATCCGTTGTTTTTCCAGTTGCGGCAGGCGTTGGTTTCTCACCCATTCCAAATGTTTTCGTTCTGCCTCTTCGTTGTATTCGGGGTCTTTTTCAGGAAAGCGGGCACTCACTTCATTCAGATAAGAAAAAAGTTGTTGACTAAGCTGTTTTGTCAATTCCGGGTTTTCTGTCGAAACATCGGTGGTTTCTTCCAAATCGGTTTCCAGGTTGTACAATTCTTCCCGCCCATCTTCGTAATAATGAATCAGTTTCCAGTCGCCCAACCGGATGATGGAGGAAGGTTGTCCGCCCTGGTTTCCGTAGTGCGGGTAGTGCCAAATGAGTGGTCGCTCGTCGATTGTGCCGCCGTTTAACAGTGGCACCAGGCTGACACCATCGGTATGTTCTTTGGGCCGCAAATTGGCTCCTGCAAGTTCCAGCAGAGTAGGGTAGAAGTCGGTTCCGGTAACGGGTGTCGTGTTTTTTTGTCCGCCCTGCATTCCGGGAATTTTTATAAAATATGGTTCGCGGATGCCGCCCTCAAACTGGTAACCTTTTCCTGCCCGCAACGGTTTGTTTGATGTGGCAAACGCATCACCGGCAGCCACTCCACCATTGTCCGACGTAAAAATTACAACCGTATTTTCATTCAATCCCATTTCATCAAGAGCTTTCAGCACCTCGCCCACAGCGTCGTCCATTGCTTCCACCAGTCCGGCGTAAACCGGGTTGTCCTGCACCTGCCGGATGGGCAAAAAATGACCCATTTCAAACCCGGTTTCGGCAATTCCCATCGCTTCGGCTTTGTCGCGGTATTTGGCCCATTTTTTCTGCGTGGTTTGCAGCGGCGCATGAACGGCATAGAACGAGAGAAAAGCGAAAAATGCAGTGTCCTGGTTTTCCTTCATAAAATCGACGGTCTCTTTCGCAAGTCGCATCGAAAGATTTTGACCGTCGGAACCGCTTTCGAGATTGGGATTTTCCCACGGGGCAAAAAATCCGCCATGTGGACTACCTACATCCCAGCCCCCTTTGTTGATGTCAAAACCGTGATCTTCGGGCCAGGAACCTTTGCTTCCGAGGTGCCACTTTCCGGCAAAAAAAGTTTTGTAACCAGCTTCTTTTAATGCTTCTGGCAGGGTAACATGTTCGTGAGGCAGATTATGGACGTATTCCGGAGGAAGCAATTGATTATGTCTTCCCTGCTTGCGCCATGCTTCGCCGGTGCTTGCGCCAATCCAGTCGGTTATTCCGTGTCGGGCTGTAAATTTTCCACTCATGATACTGGCCCGCGACGGACTGCAAACCTGGCAGTTGGCGTATCCATCGGTAAAAATCATTCCTTCGTTGGCAATCCTGTCGATGTTGGGCGTTTCATAAAAATCGCTACCCATGCAGCTTAAATCGTGGTAACCTAAATCATCGGCCAGGATGAAAAGGATGTTGGGTTTATTCGGTTCCTCCACTTTTGTTTGGCAAGCACTTAAAGTCAAAAGGTAAATTATTGCAAGAAGTAAAGTATATTTCATTCTAGCTAAGTATTTTGATTTTTAAAAAGATAGTGATTGTCCAGAAATTGTTGAATTTTTTTATCCAATGTCCAAAGTTTGGAGTTGGAGAAAATAGTGGCTGTAATTATGCAGGAATCAATAAGTCCAATTCCTTTACTGATTAATTTTTCTCGCTGTGAAAACTCGCCAGCCAAAATGTAAAGGTTTTCTATCTCCGCATTTGGAACAAGCTCAAAATAGGATTTTAGCATTTTTACTTCTTTTCCAGTACGAGCTCCTTGTAGCAATTCTGCAAAAATCAACTCAATCGTTAGTATCTCATTTTTTTCCAGCAAGTTTTGAATAGAATCGAAATATTTTTGGTTTCCTTTAAAATATTCTATCCAAACCGATGTATCAACAATAATGCTCATTACTGTCTGTTGATATTTCTTATTTCCTCAGCAGTATATTCAAAATGAATCGGATTTTTTTTAATTGATTCATTCAGTTTTTTTAACTTTTGTAATCTGATATACTCATTTAGAGCAACTTTCAGCGTCTCCGTAATAGTAGATGCCTTAGAATATTTCATAGCATCTTTTATAACATTTTCATCTATTATCGCAGTTACTTTCATAATTCAATTTTTATACGATGCAATATACGATTAAATATCGCATAACAAAAATGTTGCCTAATCTTTTCAATTACAATATTTTATTACTGCAAATATCCCGTTGCATCAAAAGTAAACACTTCCGATTCGATCCGGGCATTTTTCATGATTTCTGAAAGTTCTTTCACGATTTCGGGATGCTGTTCAGCCACATTGTTTTGCTCGCCCAAATCAGTTTCAAGATTGTACAGTTCGGTGGTTGTTTTTTCCGGATCGAGCACATTGTATTTTACCAGTTTCCAGTTGTCTTTCCGCACCGCCTGGCGGCCTCCACGTTCATGAAATTCCCAGTACATGTATTCGTGTTCCTTCTGCTCCTCTTCATTTCCCAAAAGTGTTGGCAGAAAAGAAATTCCGTTGATATCTTCAGGAACACTGGCTCCTGAAATTTCTGTTACAGTTGGAAATAGATCCCAAAAAGCAGAGATGTGATCGGTTTGGCTGCCGGCTACAATTTTTCCATTCCAAACGGCAATCATCGGCACCCGGATGCCCCCTTCGTAGAGATCGCGTTTGTATCCTTTCAGCGGACCATTGCTGTCGAAATAATCCGGGTCGGCGCCGCCTTCCATGTGCGGACCATTATCGGAAGTAAAAATAATGAGGGTATTTTCATAAACACCCAGTTCTTTCAATTTTGCAATAATTTCGCCAACCTGCATATCCAGGTAATCCACCATTGCCGCGAAAGCTGCGTGAGATTCCGGTTGCGAGCCGTATGCTCCATTTCTGAATCCTTCTTCACCTGCATCCACACCTTCATAAATTTTTTCGGGCTCAAATTTCCCCCGGTATTTTTCCATGTACTCCTCCGGCGCATACAATTCAGCATGGGGAATAATAGAAGGATAATACATAAAAAACGGTTTGTCTTTATTGTTTTCCAGGAATTTCATGGCGTGTTCCTGAATGATTTCCGGTCCGTAGGTCCCAGATTGTGTGCCTGAGTTTCCTTCCAGCATCACCTTTTCCTGGTTGTGCCACATGTGGTACGGATAGTAGTGATGCCCGATTCGCTGGCAGTTGTACCCGTAAAATTCATCGAATCCCTGGTTGTTCGGGTCGCCTTCTGACCCCGGATAACCAAGTCCCCATTTTCCAAAAGCGCCGGTTACGTATCCTGCATCCTGAAGTGTTTCGGCCATTGTTACCGCTTCAGCTTCCAGTGGGTACTGTCCTTCGGGTTGCCACTCTTTATTGCCACGAATGAAAGTGTGGCCGGTGTGCTTGCCGGTCATGAGCGACGAACGCGAAGGCGCACAAACGGTGGAGCCTGAATAATGCTGGGTAAACTTCATTCCGTTTTCAGCCAGATTATCGATGTTGGGTGTTTCAAAATGGGTTTGACCGTAACAACTCAAATCGCCGTAACCTAAATCATCGGCAAGGATGTAAACGATGTTGGGTTTTGCAGGTGTTGTTTCTTCTTTGCTTTGATTTTGACATGAAGTGAAAATTAAGGCAATGGCAATTGCAAGCAGGATGATTGATTTTTTCATGAGACGAAATGCTTTATTTAGTTTCAGATTAATGACGATATAAACCTTAAAAATACATATTTTGAATTAAGGTGAATAACCGAAATGAACTTACATTTTTGTTGCCTGAATTTTTATTGTTTCCGTTTTCAATCCTTTCCCGTTTACTTTCAATTCAATTTCACCGGCTTCTTCAAGCGATTGAACCGTTACCACCAGTTTTCCGCTGAAAGCCTTCATCGTGGGTTTGTGAAACATTTCAAGAGAAGTGGCATCGCCGTTGCAAACCACTTTAAATTTTCCGGCACCGGAAACATCAAAATTGAGCTGGTTGTCGGCAGTCGGGCAGAGGTTTCCATCTTTATCAACTACCGAAACGGTAATGTAGCTCAGGTCTTTTCCATCGGCTTCAATTTCGCTGCGGTCGGCTTCCAGTTTCAGGTGATGCGGTTTCCCGGCGGTGTGCACTTCTTTTTCAGCCACCGGATTTCCGTCATCGTCAAACGCCACCACTTTTAACGTTCCGGGTTCGTATTTCACATCTATCCACATCAGCCGGTAGCGGTGTTGTTTGGTTTTCTCTTTTGTTTTGGTTTGAATGCCCTGGCTTTTTCCGTTCACAAACAGTTCGGCGCTGTTGTAGTTGGTATATACAAAAACGGGCGTGATTTCGCCTTTGCGGTTTTCCCAGCCTGCCTGCCGGTCAGGCAGGTTCCAGTGCGGCAGAATGTGCAGCGTTTCATCATCGGTATTCCATCGGCTGCGGTAAAGATAGAACCGGTCTTTGGGCAACCCGGCTAAATCGCAAATACCGAAATAGGAACTGCGTGCAGGCCAGGCTTCGTTATAAGGAGTCGGTTCGCCCAGGTAATCGAAACCAGTCCACACAAATTCGCCAATTACCCAGTCGTAATCGTCCTGCCACACAAAATCTTCATCCGGTACGTTCGACCAGCGGCAGGCTTCCAAGTCGTAAGATGAGCTTTGGAAATCGTCGTATGTTTTGTGTTTATATTTTTCCACAGGAAATTTATAAATGCCACGGGAACTCACTGTGGAAGCGGTTTCTGAGCCCAGAATAAATCCCTGTGGAAACACGTCGTAAGCTTCGTCGTACAAATGCAGGCGGTAGTTCAAGCCGGGGATGTCGAAAATCGCTCCGAATCCGTTTTTCATGGTGTTTGCTACCTGATCCATTCCAACCGTTACCGGGCGTGTGTGGTCTTCACGGTGAAAAATGTCCTGTAACCATTTGGCGCGCTTTACTCCTTCGTTGCCCCACTGGTCGGGCACTTCGTTGCCGGCGCTCCACATTACTATGGAAGGATGATTTCTGGTGGCACGAACCAAATTCATCACATCTTTTTCGGCCCATTCATCAAACCAGCGGTTGTAGCCATTTTTCACTTTTGGTTTGGCCCACTCATCAAAGCTTTCGGCCAGCATCAGTATTCCCATTTCGTCGCAAAGTTCCACTTGTTCTATCGACGGCATGTTGTGAGCCGAACGAATGGCATTGCAACCCATGTCTTTTAAAATGGTGAGTTGCCGTTTGAGCGCCGCCCTGTTTACGGCTGCTCCCAGTGGGCCCAGATCGTGATGAAGGCAAACGCCCTTAAATTTAGTCACTTTGCCATTCAATACCAGGCCTTTCCCGCGTTCATACTCCACAGTTCGAATTCCAAAACGGATGGTTTGTTCGTCTTTCAGTTCATTTCCCTGGTACAATTTCATGGTGGCAAAATAGAGATTGGGTTCTTCAAGGCTCCAGATCTTGGGATTGGGAACACCGATGTTTTGCTCAATTTTGTTTCCGAACATTTTTTCTGACGAGCAAGTCGCCACAATATTTCCATCCGCATCTTTGATTTCCGTTACCAGTTTTACATTTTCACCATTTACTTCGGTTTTAATGTTCACCTGTGCCATTTCTTCTGAAACAAAAGGAGTGGTAATAAATGTTCCCCAATGTTTGAAATTCACCTCATCCTTCACAATTACCTGGACTTTTCGGTAAATTCCGGCACCCGGGTACCAGCGTGATGAGAAGGGCAGGTTCTCCAAACGAACTGCCAGCAGGTTTTCTTCGTCTTCTTTTAAATAATCAGTTATATCAAAATAGAAATAGGCATAACCGTACGGATGATTTCCCACTTTTTCGCCGTTTATCCAAACGTGGGCATCGCTCATGGCGCCGTCGAAAGTCAGCAACACTTTTTTGCCTTTTTCGAATTCAGGAACCTCAAAAATTTTGCGGTACCAACCCACGCCAATGTGCGGCAAAGCCCCGGTACGGCCGGTTCTCAGCCGGGCTTCCTCTTCCAGGTCCTGCTCCACGCGAACCTTTTGCGCATCAATTGTTTTATCGAACGGACCTTTGATGGCCCAGTCGTGAGGTACCGAAACAATTTCCCAGTTTGCGGTGGTGAGTTCAGGATTTTCAGCACCTTCCACATCCCGGTTGATGAATTTCCAGTTGTCTTCCAGCGAAAGAATTGTGCGGGGCGTATTGTTTTGAGAGAAACTGATTGTTGCAATCAAAAGTGAAAGAATTGTCAAAATAATTTTTTTCATGGTAATAGGTTTATGAATAATTACTGTAATCAAAGAGATATTTTTTCTTTATGCTTGCAAACACATACAAAAATAACCGGAATTTTAAACGACCTGCTGTCAATGTGTGCTTTTTGGAAATTTTTATTTTGCTCTGTTGTTTTGTTGAACACCTTTCTTGTTATCATTTTAATTTTAAAAATCGTACGCCGCGAAATAGGCGTAGTAGTTGCCAGGCTGCGAAATAAATCAGGAATCAGTACAACACCTCAGTTTTTAGATAGAAACATATAAGCAATTTGAGAATTAACTTTCAGCTTTTTGCCTGATTTATATTTAACAAAATTAAATAATTTTGTATTGGAAAAGTCGTTAAAAATAAACTGCGAAATGGAAGAGAAGACCTTTTTTTATAAACTTTTGCTTGATGGAAATTTCGATTTTTGTCATGATGATTGTAAAATAAAAGAATTCAGTGAAATGTCACTTTTTGAATTGATTGAAAAGACAAGGGGAATGAGTTCTATGGAAATTAGAACCATAATCAGCAGGCATGAAGATTGCCTGAGAAATTACTGGCGTAAATCTGCCAGTTAAATTTGCTTTCCCTGTTTCTGTTTTGCAGTTTTCTGAGAAAATTTACCAGTCATCAGTTCTGAAAGGTGATGCCGGAAGGCCTTCTTTGTTATAAAGATTGGCTCCTTCGGGATTGTCGGCCCAGGCATAACGCACGGCAACAGGATTTTTTATTTCAGGGCTCCAAACGATAACTTTGTTTCCTTTGATTTTTGCTTTTGCCCACACAAATTTTTTATCTGCTCCGGCTACAGCAAATTGTTTCAGCTTATCACCTCCTTTTGCCACAAGACCGCTGCCTGCATTTGAAAATGTTAGTTCAGCCATTTTTTCATTGATTTTCATGGATTGAAAAATGGGGCCAGATGCTACCAAATCATTTTCGTTGTAAGCGGTTTTGCGCGCTGCGAGTGCCAGGCGTTTGGCCACATCTTTTTTGTTCAGCGGGTGAATGTCGTTCCATTCGCCTAAGTCGATTGCCACGGTCATGGCAGTGTTGGGCAATTCCAACGCTTCCATCTGTGCTTCGCGAGTGCGTGCCCAGTTGCTTTCGGTGGGGTGGTTGTAGGTTCTCATGAAATTATGAAGCTGAACAAACAGGAACGGAAAATTGCCTTGGTTCCATTTTTCCCGCCAGTTTTTTATCATGGCGGGGAACAGTTTGGCATATTCATCGGGCCGGTTGGTATTCGATTCGCCCTGGTACCAAACGACTCCTTTAATGGAGAAGTTGGTTAGCGGGGCAATCATCCCGTTGAACAGGCCGGTGGGTTTCCACCGAACGAAAGTCTGGCCCGGTGCAGGTTCCATTTCAGCTCCCAGCCGGTAGCGCCACTTTCCTTTTAAATCAATTTTAGAATCATCAGCCCGCAGTTCGTAAGGCTTGTCGGGGATAAATCCGCCGCGGCCGTTGTTGCTGACTACGCGCACAACAATGGTGTTTTTACCTTCAACCAAAACATTTTCAGGAATCTGATATCTTCTTGGCGGGTACTGGTAACCCACCGAACCCACAAATGTGCCGTTTACAAAAACCGAGTCGGCATCCACAATGCGGCCCATGTTTAGCAGGGCAGGTTTTCCGGCCTGTTCAGCAGGTAGTTTAATAGTTTTCCGGAACCAGACGACACCGTTTACCATGCCCAAATCCTCATCGACCCAGTAACCCGGAATTTTCATTTCCGGCCAGTTGGAATCGTCCAGGTCAGGTTGGTGCCAGGTGGATTTCGGGTTTTGGTAGCCTTTGTCTTTTTGATTCAGTTTTGAATACCAGGCAGCGGATTTTTTTTGATCGGTTGCCTCAACTTGGCGGATATATTCCGAATCTTTAAACTTTTGAGCCTCCTGATAATGATTGGGGAATTCTTTGATGGCCTGTTCGCTTATCCATGCTTCAGCCGGCGAACCACCGAGGCTGGAACGAATAATACCCACCGGAATCTGGTATTGGTGGTACAATTCATTGGCAAGAAAGTAAGCAATAGCCGAAATCCGTAGAATATTCTCCTGACTGATGTTTTCCCATTTCCCTGAGGGCAAATCTTTTTGCGGTGAATTGAAATCGTAGGCCGTGGGAACCGCAAAATACCGGATGTTTTCGTTGCCTGCATTTCTGATTTCTTCCTCGTAAAGCGGACTCACACGGTTCATGTCGATATCCATTTGCGACTGGCCCGAGCAAACCCACACATCGCCAATCAGAATGCTATTCAGCGTGATAGTATCGGATGAAATGATTTGCATGGTATGCGGACCGCCGGCTTTCAGGTTGGAGAGATTTACTTTCCATTCGCCTTTTTCATTTGATGTGGCGGAGTAAAAATCATTTAAAAAATGAACCTTAACTTTTTTGCCGGGTGTCGTCCATCCCCAGATTTTTACTTCGGTATCCCGCTGTAAAACCATTCCGTCGTTCACCAGTTTGGGAAGTTTTACCTGTCCAAAACCGGTAATGGTGAAAAAGAAAAGAATTACTGAAAGTATAAAATTGGTTTTATTAGGCATTGGAATTTCAATTATTCAAAGTTCATTCATAAATTGCGGAACAGTTCCATGTTCAAATTTAAATTGAATTTTTGGCCTGAATAGTACATTTCCTCCCATGTTTTGGCTTCTTTGGCTGTGGCACTCATTCTTCCCAGAATGGCCGAAAGCGTTGAATTTGCTCCCGAGTGTGCTTCATTTATCAGGTTGCCCAACTCGATACTTTCAATAAATGCTTTCACTTTGTTGGAAGTGGAGTCATATAGTGCCGAGGTAAAAGCGCCTGATGCCCGTTGTTCTTCAGTCGGTTCGCCTTTCACAACGCCTGAATCCCACGGATTTTCACCTTCGATAAAAACCCCGCGGCTGTAATGTGCTTCGGCAATACCTTTTGTACCGATAAACCGGGCACACACATCGTTAAACGCCGGCCCGATTTGCGTGGAATGAATACTCACATTCCGGTTGGCCGGGTAGCCGTAAATGGCCTGGTAATTGGAGAACGTATTGCCATAATCGGCACCACCTGTGCGGTTGCCGTTGCCCACTGCATTTTCGGGATGCTCATTCAGCACCCAGTTGCACACATCCAGCATGTGAATTCCCTGATCGAGCAAAATGCCTCCTGAAAGTTCTCGAAAATAGAAGTGGTTACGAATCATGAATTCATCCATAGAATCGCCAACCGGCTGCACCGGTTCTTTTTTGAGTGATGAAATGTAGTACAACTGTACATTTGCCACTTCGCCAATATCGCCGCGACGGATTCGATTTGCCATTTCAACATACGGTGTGGCATGGCGGATTTGAAAACCGATGGCTACACTCACTTTCCCATCAGCCTTTTCGCCGGTGCGGATGACTTTCCGGCAACCTTCCACATCGGGCGAAACCGGTTTTTCGCAATAAGCATGTTTGCCTGCCTGAACTGCAGCTTCCAGAAAATCGGGGTGGGTGTAAGCGGGCGACGAAATTAGCACTGCATCTACATTCGGATCGTTTATCAGGTGCATGTAGGCGATGGGACCTTTGTATATTTGCGATTCGTTTATGGCTACGCCGCCGTTGTCGGTGTTCAGTTTGTCGAACACCGGCTTTGCTTTTTCGAGTTGGTAATTAAAGAGGTCGGCCATGGCAACAATTTGCGCATTGGCATTTCGAACCATGCTCGAAATAACGGCAGTTCCGCGGTTACCGCACCCGATTATTCCCAAACGGATGGTGGAATTGGCCCGGCTTCCGAAAACAGTGGAGGGTTTTAAAATGGTGAGTGCAGAAATGGCAGTTGTGGAGGCCACAAAGTTTCTTCGGTTCATTGGTTTCATAATAACAGGTTTAAGTTTTAAATCAATAACAGAAAACTACTTTTCGTGTACAATAATCTGTTTATTGTCTAACTCGACTAACTCGTAATTTTCGAAAAGAACAATTATTTTTTCAAAATGAGTTTCGAATAGCGTCAATAACTGATTATTGACAATGTTCCCAGTCGTCACAAACAATAATTTAGGTGGAATTTTCTTTATCACATGAGAATCAAAAAAATCAGCATCTTTGGTCACAACAATATAGTTTTCTTCCAAAGCAATTTTTCTGATTTCATTATCTGTTGTACGTTCTTTATTTTTCAGATTATCTGTATGAATGACATCATATCCTTTGTTTTTGAGCAAAAGCGCCAATTTGTATGGTAAGTTTGCATCAATCAGAAATTTCATGCCACAATTCTGTGAATGGTTTTAACTTTTGACAGCTTTGAAGCAAATGCCAGACAGGCATTAATGTCTTCTTTTTCGAGTGCCGGATAATCATCCAGTATTTCTTCAGTTGTCATACCGGCAGATAATAAATCCAAAATCAGGTCCACCGTATAACGTGTATTCCGGATCGTGGGACGTCCCTGACAGATTTCCGGGTTTAAAGTAATCCTGTTTAATAATTTGTCTTTCATCTTTTTTATCAAATATACGCAGAAATACTAAGAGTTCAAATAAAACAAAAAAAGCCGGGCAACAGCCCGGCACTTATGCTAAAATGGGGTGTGAAACTGTACTAAAACAGTTTTTTGAATCCTACCACGTTTTTTACCTCCTGTAATGTTTTTGCAGCCGATTCGCGGGCTTTTTCAGCACCCCGTTTCGCCACTTTTGCAAGATACGTATCATCTTCCAGAATCGCAATAATCCGTTCGCGAATTGGTGTAGTATATTTGATAATGTCTTCGGCCAGTTGTTTTTTCATGTCGCCGTAACGGATTTCGCATTTGTTGTATAATTCGTTGAAATGCCGCACCGTATCGGGTTCCGAAACAATTTCCATCAGTGTAAAGAGGTTTTGCACCGGCTCCGGTTTTTCCTGGTTCATTTCGGTGGGGCCGGCATCGGTAACGGCGCGCATCACTTTTTTGCGAATCGATTTCGGCTCTTCAAACAGGTTGATGGCGTTTCCTTCCGACTTTCCCATTTTGCCGCTGCCGTCGAGCCCCGGAACTTTAATCATGTCTTTTCCGTCGAACGTGTAGGGGCGCGGAATCGGGAACACGTCGTTTTTGTACATCCGGTTAAAGCGTTTGGCAAATTTGCGGGCCATTTCCAGGTTTTGTTCCTGGTCTTTTCCCACCGGCACAAAATTGGCTTTGTGAATGATAATGTCGGCGGCCATCAAAACCGGGTAGGTGAGGAGCCCGGCGTTCACATTCTCGGGCTGCTGGCGCGCTTTGTCTTTAAACGAAGTAGTGCGCTCCAGCTCGCCGAGGTAGGCGTTCATATTCAGGATAGTATATAATTCGGTCACTTCCGGCACATCGCTTTGGATGTAAATGGTGGCTTTTTCCGGGTCGATACCGCAGGCCAAATATTCGGCCAGCACCTGTTTCACGCCCGACTGCAAATCTTTTGGAGTGGGGTGCGTGGTGAGTGAATGAATATCGGCAATAAAAAAGTAGCAGTTGAAATCTTCCTGCATGCGCACAAAATTGCGCACTGCCCCAAAATAGTTGCCGAGGTGTAAATATCCTGTGGGTCGAATCCCACTTAAAACTGTCGGTTTATTTGTCATTTTTTCCTGATTGTCAAATTCGGATGCAAAAATAGACAATCGGCCCCAAAGTAAAAAACCACGCCCAGAGGACGTGGCTTTGGGATAACCCCTGGAAGGGGATGAAAATACCTTTACCCTCAGAGAAGGTAAAAGCTTGTTA
>NZ_FQZE01000045.1 GCF_900141875.1 Tangfeifania diversioriginum
ATAACAAGCTTTTACCTTCTCTGAGGGTAAAGGTATTTTCATCCCCTTCCAGGGGTTATCCCAAAGCCACGTCCTCTGGGCGTGGTTTTTTACTTGTATCGGTCCAGAATACAGTATTGGTTTTTAAATCGATTTCCCATCCCCCCACGCGGGCCAATTCTCCTGTTTCTTTTAATAATTCAATATTCTTCCTCAGCCGGTTTTCGGTTTCTTCCAGTTTTATTTCATTAGATAAATCGGCAAAGTTTCGTTTCAGCACTTCAAGCAGCAATTCCATAAAGTTTTGCTCTTTCACAATGTAGTCCCTGCTGCCCAGTTTCATCATATCAACGGCTATTTTTTCGTTGCCGTAACCGGTGAGTGTAACATAGTTTGGCGTGTAACCAAATTTTTCCCTGAGTTTCAAAACCAGTTGTTTTCCGCTCATGTCGGGCAGTTTGTAATCTACCAGCAGGAACTCATTTTTAGCTCCCTTGGTCAGTTCCAATGCCAATTCGCCAGTTTGAGCCAATGCAACATTGTATTTGTGCCGTTCCAGCTCTTTTTGCATTAAACGCCCAAGTCCGTCATCATCCTCAACAATTATTATATTGAACTTTTTACCCATATTATTTTGAAATCTTCTTTATTAAGCGAATAACTTATTATCAGGGAAACCAATCAAATCATATTATTTAAATCAGGTACCTCAACAATCAGCAGAAATAACCCCAACTGGCGAATAGCGGCTACAAATTTATCGTAGTCGATGGGTTTGGTGATGTAGTTACTGCAGCCCAGTTCGTGGCACTTGTCTATCTCGCGCGGGTCATCGGTAGTGGTAATCATAACAACCGGCATTTTTTTCAGAAATTCATCCTGCTTCACTTTTCGCAACACATCAATACCATCTACACGCGGCATTTTAATATCGAGCAGTAGCAGAGAGGCCACATTTTTTATTTCATCTTTGTCCTTTTTCCCCTGAAATAAAAAATCGAGTGTTTCCTGTCCGTCTTTAAAGTGGATAATTTCGTTCATCAACCCGGCTCGTTTCAGATTGCGCTTTATGAGCGATGCATGCCCTTCATCGTCTTCGGCCAGAATGATTTTCAGTTCTTTCTTCATACTATTAAAATTGTTTACTTTCAGTGGTATAGTATGGAACTCGCATGTATTTTAATAATGCTCCTGGATGTAAGTATTTTACATGCTCGTTTCATTTTTTTCAGAAAAAGTTATAATCTGATTCTACTAAGCGGTTTTTTCTTTTAATCCGGAATAAAAATACTAAATTTCATTCCTTTTCCTAATTCCGATTCCATTTCTATACTGCCATTGTGCTTTTCTACCACCTGTTTTACAACATTCATTCCCAGTCCGATTCCCGGTTTTTTGGGGTCGAGCTTTTCAAACAGGCCAAATATCTTTTCCTGGTATTCTCGTGGTATTCCAATGCCATTGTCTTTTACCACAAAGCGGCATCCATTTTCTACTCTCCCACCCGAAATAACGATTTCCCCGGGCACTTCAGGTTTTAAAAACTTAAGCGAATTCCCTATTAGATTGGAAAACAACTGGTTTATCTGTAAATCATCTCCCATGCAATCAGGTAAATTTCCCACTTCAATATTCACCTGATTTTTCCCGATTTCAAATTCAAAATCGTCCAGCACCTGTTGCATTAAACGGTTCATATCGAGTTTTCGGAAGGTTAGTTTTTGCCGACCAAGCCGCGAGAGTGACAGCAACCCTTTTAACAGGTTATCCATTTTTGTGGTGCTGGATGTGATATAGTGAATGGCTTCGGGGATTTCCTCATCCATGATTGTGTTCAGTGATTTCTCTTCTGCCGGATGGATTTGCATTTTCTCAAGCAGTTTTTTTAAATCATTAAGCGAAGCCTCCATCTCTTTGGTAAATCCCTGGATGTTGACCAGTGGCGAACGCAAATCGTGGGTGGTGATATACAAAATTTGCTGCAACTCCTCTGCTTTTATCTCCAGCTCCTTATTCAGCCGCTCCAACTCCTTTTTGTAAATCCTGCTTTTGGTCACATCTTCAATGGCAAGTAAAATAAGTCGTTCCTTTCCCTGTTTCTGTAAGAGTTCGCGGGCATTCAGCAACATTATTTTATGCCCGATGGTTTCAAACTGATATTCCACTTCAAAATCTTCAACGGCTGAAAATTCAGGCAGGGTTTTCTTCAGCAGTTCTTTTAATTCGGGGATATCCCACTGATTTTTTCCGAGGTTGTAAAGCAGATTGCCTTTGGTACTTTCCGGCGATACCTGAAATAACTTGTAAAAATATTGATTGGCAGTAATTACCCTTAAGTTTTTATCCAGCACCAACAGCGGTTGCCTTATGGTGTCGATAATGCTCTCGGCAAATTCCCGGCTTTGTTCTGCAGCTTCTTTTTGCTGATTTAATTTTTGTTCGCTTTCCCTGAGTTGCTCGTTATAAGCTTTGAGCTGATTTTCGCTGGCCTGCAATTGCTTGTTGACAGTTTTTAATTTGGCTTCAACTTTTTTGTGTTGCTGCTCTAATTTTTCAAGCCCGGCAATTTTTTGCTTCAGTTTTCCCAACTCTGTATTCTCATTGGTGTGGCTTGCCATACTATGAACCAATTAACATTTGTGGTTTCCTCATTATGCGGTAAAGTTCCTTTTCCGGCCCGTCACCTTTTGTATAATAAATAATTCCTTTCTCTGTATTGTACCTGACAGATTTACGTTCGGTGCCTTTTACCGAACTGGCTTCCAGCTTAATTTTATAAAGTTCTAAAAGCTGATACACCGAAAAGAGATTATCGGTGCCAATGGTTTCGTTTTCCCTTTTTAACACATTGCCGCCACCAACTACAACTGCTTTTAATTTTTCCTCCGCTAACCCTTCAGCCTTTAAATCCTGAATAAGTTTTTCGATGGCATTAGCGGCATATTTTCCGGGCACTACATTCTCTTTTACCGGAGCCTTGCCCGGCAGCATAATGTGCGCCATGCCACCTGCGCTTACCTCTTCATCAAATAAAACAACCACAACGCACGATCCCAGCGGACTCGATTTTAAATCGGTTGTCCCGTCGGAGATTTTTATTTCGCCAGTGTAAACAGTGATTGTTTCTTTCATTGTTGATGATTACCGCAAAACCTTGCCTGATTTTTTCCGGTAAATATACTTTTTATACAGTAAGATTCAATCAAATAAAACCTGTTATCGAAAACATTTAACTTACAGGGAAATCGGATTGTAAGACGTCGGAACCGGGATGAAGAAAGTCTGAACCGGGATGAAACTGTCTGAACCTGGATTTTAACTGATTGAAGGATTACCCGGATTAGGAAGTCTGAACCACGATTTGAACTGATTAAGGGATTACCTGGATTAAAAGAGATAAAAATCAAGGGAATCTGGGGAATCAAAGTAAATCCTGGTTAAGACAATTTTGGAAAATAATCCTGGCAATCTGGGTAATCTGCGTAAATCCCGGTTAAGACAATTAAACAGAAAAGAACCGTTCTCCTTGTGAAAGAACGGTTCCCTTTGAGTTCAGGTGTGTATAGCGCTACACTTCTGGTTCCGGTTTTTTGCGGCGGCGTTTCACCGTTTCATTGTTTTCGGCGATAATTTCGCCTACGGTGCGGCCAAAATCGCCAAAAGTGGCATCATCCAGTTGTATCATGGCGCGCAGGTAAACCACCAACTTATCGTTTGTAATATCGAGCACCTCTTTTTTTACTTCTGTTGCATTCTGGCGATTACCTTCCCTGGCTTTTTCCTCTTCGTAGGCCACCCTTGCCTGTTCAAAATCGGCTTGGGCAGTTTGCAGGGCGGCAATCAGTTCGGCACACCCCGAAAGCGCTTCGATAGACGACTGGTATTTGGGTTTTGCCAAATCGGTTAAAAGCGACTGGATGAGCGACGATTCAATGGCATAACTTTCTCCCACCACCGACAGGCCGTAATCGTTCAATAATTCTTCCATCTCGTTGGCGGCAGCTTTTATGGCCGGGTCAGGATGGTGAACAAACCCGCTGACGAGGTAAAACAACCCACGGAATTTTTCATCGCGTACCGCGTCTTTCTCATCCAAAACCGATTCGGCCCTCGACTGGTTAATGGCCGCGGTTAACCGCTCCGTGGCAGGCTCCAGTTCGGCAAAAATGGCAGCAAGATGCGTGTCGCTGCTCAGAGAAGTGTTTTTGTAAGCGCTGACAATGCGCCCCGTTGCAGCATCAACTTCAGTGACGCGGCTGTTGGTTAAAATTTTGTCAATCATAATAAAATTTTTAATGTTAGTAATTGGGTGGTCATTGCATCTGTTTTGGTTATTTAAAGTTCAGGTGCTCTGACACATATCGCTTTTCAATTTACAAAAATTATTTTGTAAAACACAAGTTTCCAATAAAAAAGTCGGAACCGGATGAAGATGTCGGAACCACGATTTGATTGATTGAAGGATTACCGGGATAGAAGAAAGTCTGAACCACGATTTGAACAGATTAATGGATGACCGGGATAGAAAGTCGGAACCTGGATTATATCAGATTAAGGGATTACCGGGTTTAGGAGAGGAAAAAAATCAGGGTAATCAGAGTAATCCTGGCAATCTGGGTAATCAGAGTAAATCCCGGTTAAGACAATTGAGAAAGTCGGAACCACGATTTTGACTGATTTAAGGATTACCGGGATTAGAGAAAAATCAGGGTAATCAGAGTAATCCTAAAAATCCCGGTTAAGACAATGTATGAGAGTAATCCTGGCAATCTGGGCAATCAAAGTAAATCCCGGTTAAGACAAGTGAAAGAATCCCGGTTGTGACATTAATTAAATGATAATTAGCTTGCCGGCGGTTTTAGGGCTGTTAATTAAATGATTGTTGCTTTGCCGGCAAACTTTCTGGCTTTCATTAAATAATTAACGCCTTAGCAGCGGTTTTTCAGGCTTTAATTAAATGATTAACGGTGAAAATAAGCTCTTTAATTGCAATTATTAAACAATAAAACTATTTTTAATCCCAATTTATTTGACCGGAACAATTTTATGATACCAAACGAAATTACCTTACGGAAATCCATCAACAAAGCTTACCGCAAAGTAAAGCCCAACCGTTCGCAAATCGAAATGTTTAAATCGAATATTCTTCAGCTATTCAACCAGATTAACGAACAGGAATCGGAAGAACACCACAAAAACATTATCCGCACCTTTTTGCGCGAAACATACTATTCGCCCGGCTACTACATCAATACCAAAGGCCGCACCGACCTGGTGATTCATAACAGCAAAAATGCAACATCGGCAGTGGGTGTGCTGATAGAAACCAAAAAGCCGTCGAACAAAGCGGAGATGCCCACCAAAGAAAACCTCAATGCCAAAGCCATGCACGAGCTGATGCTGTACTACCTGCGCGAACGGATTACTGCCGGCAACAAAGACATCAAGCACTTAATCATCACTAATATTCATGAGTGGTTTGTGTTTGATGCCCAGGAGTTTTACCGGTTGTTTGCCCAAAACAGAACGCTGGTGAAGCAATTTACCGAATTTAACGAAGGGCGCACAGAAGATAACCGCACAGATTATTTCTACAACCAGATTGCCAAACCATTTCTCGATGAGCTTGAAACGGAAATAACCTTTACCTACACCGACATCAGGGAGTTTGAAAAAATTATCCGCAACAGCAATCCGCGCGACGACAATAAACTGGTGGCGCTGTTCAAGCTGTTTTCGCCCGAGCATTTGCTGAAACTGCCGTTTGTTAACGACAGCAACAGCCTCGACCGCGGATTTTACACCGAGCTGCTTCACATCATCGGGTTGCAGGAGACCAAATCGGGCGGGAAAAAACTGATTGGCCGCAAAGCCGAAAACGACCGCAATGCCGGGTCGCTCATCGAAAACACCATCACCATACTGAAATACGAGGACTGTCTCTCGCAGCTAAAAGCATCAGACTATGGCGCCACTAAAGAAGAACAACTTTACAACGTGGCGCTCGAACTGGTAATTACCTGGATCAACCGCATCCTGTTTCTGAAACTGCTCGAAGGCCAGTTGGTGAAATACCACGCGGGTGATAAATCCTTCCGCTTTCTGAACAGCGACCGGATACCAGATTTCGACGAACTGAACAAGCTCTTTTTCCAGGTGCTGGCCGTAAAAGAGGAAGAACGTAACGAACCGGTGCGCGAAAAATATGCCAGTATCCCCTACCTCAACAGTTCGCTGTTCGAGCCCAACGAACTGGAACATAAAACAGCACGTATCAGTAACCTCGAGGATGAATACACACTGCCATTGCTCAATACAACGGTGCTGAAAGACCGTACCGGCAAACGCCGGAAGGGCGAGCTGAACACGCTCGGTTACCTGTTCGGATTTCTGGATGCTTACGATTTTGCCGGCGAAGGTTCGGAAGAAATCCAGGAGGAAAACAAAACGCTCATCAACGCCTCTGTGCTGGGGCTGATTTTTGAAAAGATAAACGGCTACAAAGACGGCTCGTTTTTTACCCCCGGTTTTATTACCATGTACATGGCGCGGGAAACCATCAGAAGGGCTGTGGTGGAGAAGTTTAACAGTCTGAACCGGGATTCAAAAGGTCTGAACCAGGATTACAGGGATTCAGGGATTACCAGGATTAAAGGAGAGGGTCTTAACCCGGATTCTTATGATGAA
This sequence comes from Tangfeifania diversioriginum, assembly GCF_900141875.1. Lineage (GTDB taxonomy): Bacteria > Bacteroidota > Bacteroidia > Bacteroidales > Prolixibacteraceae > Tangfeifania > Tangfeifania diversioriginum. Next base: position 6,667 of record NZ_FQZE01000045.1, read on the forward strand.
GGGATTGCCGGGATTAAGAAAAAGGAGAGAAGGTATAAAAATATTGATGATGTGTATAATGCCATTGGGAGTGATTTTACCAAAGAGCAGGCGAATGAGGCGATTAACAGCCTGAAGATTTGCGACCCGGCGGTGGGCTCGGGGCATTTTCTGGTGAGTGCGCTCAACGAGATGATTGCGCTGAAAAGCGAGCTGAAAATCCTGACCGACCGGAATGGCCGCACCCTGCGCGATTACCACGTGGAGGTGGTGAACGACGAGCTGGTAGTTACCGACGACGAAGGACGGCTGTTCGAGTATAAACCCGGCAGCCGCGAAAGCCAGCGGGTGCAGGAAACGCTTTTTCATGAAAAACAGACCCTCATCGAAAACTGCCTGTTTGGGGTGGACATCAATCCCAATTCGGTAAAAATATGCCGCCTGCGGCTATGGATTGAGTTGCTGAAGAATGCGTATTACCGCACCAGTGATGGTATGACTCAAAGTCATGCTATCACTAATAATCAGACTCCCGGTCACCTGCGCAGTAAATCTAATAGTGACCAGGTGAACCCAAATCACCAGGTCACCAACTCCTCACCCTTTGGGGGAGGCCGGGAGGGGGCTCTTGAAACCCTGCCCAACATCGACATCAACATCAAAACCGGGAATTCGCTCATCAGCCGGTACGCGCTGGATGCTGACATGAAAAAGGCACTCAGGAAAAGCCGGTGGAACATCGACGATTACCGCGTGGCGGTGATGACCTACCGCAATGCCCAAAACAAGGAGGTGAAGCGCGAAATGGAAAACCTCATCCACCGGATAAAAAGCGACTTTGAAAGCGAAATTGCCGCCAACGATAAACGGGTTGTCAAACTCAGTAAACTGCGCGGCGAGCTTTTTCACCTTACCAACCAGCAGCAGTTGTTCGACCGCTCCCGCAAAGAGAAAACCGAATACAACAAAAAAGTGGATAAACTCACCGGCCAAATCAGAAAGCTGGAAACCGAACTGGAAGAGATCCGCACTAACAAAATATACGAAAATGCATTTGAATGGCGGTTCGAATTCCCCGAAGTACTCAACGACGACGGCGATTTTGTGGGTTTTGACGTGGTGATTGGAAATCCGCCGTATGCGGTGCTTGAAAAAGAAAGAAATACACCCTTAGAGCCATATAAAGCAATTTTAGAATATTCAAAAATCACGAAGAGATATTTTAATGTTGAAGGAGGGAAATTAAATTTATACAGATTATTTATTAAACTTGCTGCTGATATTTCTAAATTAAATAATCAATTTAGCTTTATAATACCTTTAACTTTAGTTGGTGACAATTCTTTATTTTCAACAAGGAGTTTTGTATTAAATAATTTTGTAAATCTTAAGTTTATTTGCTTTCCTCAAAAAGATAATGCAAAGAAAAGAGTATTCGAAGATGCAAAACAATCAACATTAATTCTTTTGGGTAAAAAGGTATTAAATTCAAAATCAAATTCACATATTTTTGTCTCAACTTATCCTTTTAATTCATTCAATGATGACAATAAACATTACAATACTGATATCAATAACCTTAAACTATTTGATTCTTATCGTTTGTCAATCCCATTAGTATCTGAACAAGAATGGAATATTTTAAAAAAAATACATCAATATCAAGTCATAAGGGATATTGATCGCATTATTGTTAGAAGAGGTGAGATAAATCAAACAATTTTTAGAAAATACATATCTACTGACTCAAAATTAGAAAACCTTGTAAAAGGGGTAGAAATTGGACCTTATGAAATTAGGAAAAAACTAAGTCAAGGAGTGAAAGAATATTTTGATGCGAATAAATTCTATGAGGATGGAAAATCTAATGAGCTTGCAAAAATTCAAAGAATTGCAACACAAAGGATAACCGGGACTGATGAAAAATTAAGAGTTGTAGCTGCCTTGGTTGAGCCTATTTCCTTTTTCGCTGATTCAACTAATTCTATACATATTGTTAATAACAAAGACTTCTCTATATATTTCATGTTAGGTTTATTAAATTCGAAATTGATACAATGGCGTTTTAAAAAAACATCTAGTAATAATAACGTTAGCACGAATGAATTGGAATCTCTACCCTTCATTTTAAATAAAAAGTATTCATGTGAAATTGAAATGCTTTCAAAAACAATAATAAAAATCAAAAAGCAGGATCCATCAGCCGACACCACGGCGCTGGAAGCCGAAATCGACCAGATGGTTTACGCGTTGTACGGGCTGACGGAAGAAGAGGTGAAGGTGGTGGAGGGGGAAGAAGTCTGAAGCGGGATGAAGAGGTCTGAACCTGGATTTGACTGATTGAAGGATTACCCGGGATGAAGAAGTCTGAACCACGATTGAAGCTGATTTAGGGATTGCCGGGATTAGAGAAAAAAATCGTGGGAATCAGGGGAATCAGAGTAAATCCGGGTTAAGACAACTTTAGAGAATAATCACGGGAATCAGGGGAATCACAAAAATCCGGGTTAAGACAGATGAAGAAGGTCTGAACCACGATTCAACTGATTAAAGGATTACTGGGATTAAGAGAAAATAAATCGTGGCAATCATGGAAATCAGGGTAAATCCGGGTTAAGACAATTTTTGAGAATAATCGTGGGAATCAGGGGAATCACAAAAATCCCGGTTAAGACAGATGAAGAAAGTCTGAACCACGATTCAACTGATTAAAGGATTACTGGGATTAAGAGAAAATAAATCGTGGGAATCAAGGGAATCTGGGTAAATCCCGGTTAAGACAATTTTTGAGAATAATCACGGGAATCAGGGGAATCACATAAATCCCGGTTAAGACAGATGAAGAAAGTCTGAACCACGATTCAACTGATTAAAGGATTACTGGGATTAAGAGAAAATAAATCGTGGCAATCATGGAAATCTGGGTAAATCCCGGTTAAGACAATTTAATTAAGACAATTGACTAACCAAAGTAATACATCATGAAAAACGAGCAGTACAAGTATTCTGAAATCACTTCAAAAATTATTGGATGTGCAATGACGGTTCACAATACATTGGGCAGTGGTTTTCAGGAAGTAATTTACCAGCGGGCACTGGAAATTGAGTTTAGTTTTGCCGGGTTGTATTTTAAACGGGAATTTGAAATGCCGATTATGTATCGCGATGTGCAAATTGGTACACGGCGGGTGGATTTTTTGGTGGAGGATAATATTTCAGTAGAGATAAAAGCCATCAGCCATCTGGATGATACCAACCTTGCGCAGGGGTTGAATTACCTAGAGGCCTATAACCTGGAGGTTGGGCTGCTGATTAATTTTGGCGAGCAAAGTTTAAAATTTAAACGGCTGCTGAATAAAAAATATAAAGTCTGAACCGGGATTAAGAATGTCTGAACCACGATTGAAGCTGATTTAGGGATTGCCGGGATTAGGGAAAAAAATCGTGGAAATCCGGGCAATCAGGGCAAATCCCGGTTCAGACAATTAAACGGAACCTTTCTTTTTAAAAGAGCGGTCATCTTTGGAACACCTGCTATCGAACACCTTAGGATTGGTACTTCAGCAGTTTTTTATATCTTGCAGCTGTTGATTACAAACCCTTTATTAATTAGAAGAAGTAGAAATGAACAACGCTTCTGAAAAAGATCCAATCAATATCACGGAAAGCTCAGGGCCTTTTCGTGAAATTTTCAGGCAGAACAAGTCGGTTATGCTGCTGGTTAACCCTGTAACGGGACAGATTTTGGATGCCAACCAGGCGGCACATAATTTTTACGGGTACAAAAACCTTTTGTCAGAAAATATTATCAATATCAACCAGCATCCTAATGAGAAAGTATTCGATTTGATGGAAACAGCCATCACCAAAAACAAAAACCATTTTATTTTTAAACACAAACTGGTAACTGGTGAAATAAGGGATGTGGAGGTTTATTCAACGCCTTTGATTTACCAAAACAGGAAACTGCTGCTTTCAATAGTACATGACATAACAAAACGCCGGAAAGCGGAAAAATACACCACATTTCTTACCAGAAGCACACTGAAACTGGCAACACTAAAAACCCCGGAAGAGGTCTATAAATTCACCACCAGCCAGTTGTACAAGTTGTTTGATAAAAAATCGGTTGTGGCCGTTACCGAATACGACACCCCCAACAACCGGTGGTACATGATGGATATAACCGGCCTCAGCCCGTTTATCGAAAAAACTTTTAAAAATTTTGGTATCGATATCCGAAACCTGGAGGGCGAAATCCAAACCGGGTTTATGGGCGATATTGTAACAGGGCAAATGGCCAGATTCGATTTTGATTTACACAAATTCACCAACGGAAAAATTGACCAAAACACCAGCAACGAGCTAAAAAAGGCACTTCCGTATAACAGTATTCTGGTGGTGCCTTTCAAAAAAGATGAGGTAATTTTTGGCACAGTTACAATTGCTTTAAATGAGGATGAAAACGAGTTTAACCGGCATTTTGTGGAGGCATTTATTTCGCAAATTTCGGTTTTCCTGGAAAAAATATTTGTTGAAAAAGAATTGGTGAAAAGCGAGAACTATTACCGGGCACTAATTGAAAATTCAACCGACATTGTTTCCATTCTCGATGAAAACGGTATAATCCGCTATAAAAGTCCGTCGCATTCAACAATACTTGGTTACAAGCAGGATGAACTGCTGGGTGTAAATGCCCTGGAAAAAATTCATCCCGACGACAAACTGCGTGTGCAGCAGCTTTTCAGCCATATCCTTCTGGAAAAAGAGAAGACAGGCCGGTTCGAATACCGGTTTCATCACAAAAACGGTTCGTGGAAACACATGGAGGGAACGGTAAAAAACCTGCTCGATAACCCTGCGGTGAAGGGAATAGTATTAAATTCGCACGACGTAACCCACCAGAAAGCTTACGAAGAAATGCTCGTCAGCCAGGAGCAAAACCTGAAAATACGCAACCAGATTGCCAATGCATTTATTGTATCGGGCAAAGAAGAAAATTTCCGGAAGATACTTGAAGTATTTCTTCAGGCTTTTCAGAGCAATTTTGGCTTTTTCTGCCATACAAACAACAGCGGAAACATGGTTTGCAAAAGCTATATTAACAACAGAAAAGAAGTTAATTCTCACCACGAACAACATAAAATTAAAATTGAAACACTGAATAATTTCTGGAGTGAAAGCCTGAGAAAAAAACAGACCTTAACACAAAATACCGAATTCGAAATTCCCGGAAAACGCATCCGGTTAAAAAATTCAATTTCGGGCATTATTTTACATCAGAACGAAACGCTGGGCCAAATTGTACTGGGAAACAAAAACGGCGACTATACGGATAAAGATATCCGCTTAATGGAAGAACTGTGCCATTACATCTCTCCGTTGCTTAAAGCCGCCCTGAATGAATTTCAATACAAAACCGATTTACTGGCAGCCAAAGAAAAAGCAGAAGAGAGCGAACGGCTCAAGTCAGCATTCCTGGCCAACATGAGCCACGAAATCCGTACCCCCATGAATGGGATAATTGGGTTTATCGATATTCTGAATGACCCTGACACACGGGATGATGACAGGGAAACCTATTTCGATTTGGTGAAAAAGAGCGGCAATCGTTTGCTCACAACCATTAACGACATCATTGAAATTTCGAAAATTGAAGCCGGGCAGGCTCAGCTCAACTTCTCCCGGGAAAAGGTAGATGAAATTATGAATGAGCATTTCAGCTTTTTTAAACCCGGAGCCGCAGCCAATGGAATTACATTGAAACTGCAACTCCCGGAAAGTGCTCTTCCCGCCATTGAAACCGACAGGAATAAACTGGATTCGATACTGACAAACCTGATTAATAATGCCCTTAAATTCACAAAAGAAGGAACCATTGAATTTGGATGCCAGCTTTCGGGCAACAAACTTAATTTTTTTGTAAAAGACACCGGGGTTGGCATTTCTGCCGACAGAATTGAGGCCATATTCAACCGTTTTGAACAGGCAGAAATGGGAATTAACCGGGGCCATGAAGGAACCGGCCTGGGATTATCCATCTCAAAAGCTTATGCCGCAATGCTTGGCGGTGATTTATGGGTTGAATCGCAAAAAGGAGAAGGCAGTACATTCTATTTCAACATTGATTATATTGCGGCTGAAAACAGCGATAAAAAAACGGACAAGAAACCACCTTCTGCAAAACCAAAAAGCCAAAACGAAGCCACAATATTGGTAGCTGAAGATGATGAAATCAGTTTCACATTGCTGGAGATAATGCTTTCGAAAGAAAACTACAAGTTGATAAAAGCAGATAACGGGAATGAAGCTGTTGAAATGGTGCGCCAAAATCCGGATATTGACGTAGTTATTATGGATGTAAAAATGCCCGAAAAAGACGGCCTTGAGGCAACACGGGAAATAAGACAGTTCAACAAAAAAATTCCGGTAATTGCCCAAACGGCCTATGCGCTTTCGGGCGATAAAGAAAAAGCTCTGGAAGCGGGTTGTAACGACTATATTTCGAAACCATTACAAAAAAATGATCTTCTGAATATGATAAACCGTTTACTGGAAAAGAAATTGCAATAAAAGTAACTTACCGCCCTTTTATAAAGAAAAAAACCACCCCTTTTCAGAGATGGTTTTTTGAAATATCATTAGCATTTTAAATCGCATGATTCCCCACTTTGGCGCGGGATTAGTTCAACTTAATGTTTTTGACGATTTCAAAATCACAGTGTCACTAACTGCCAAAGTCATCGAACGCAATATTTTCGTCAGGTACGCCCAGGTTGTAGAGCATCTTCTGGCAGGCGTCGTTCATCATTGGCGGGCCGCACATGTAGTAATCAATTTCTTCGGGTTCTTCATGATTGCTCAGGTAATCGTCGTAAATCACCTGGTGTATAAATCCGGTGGGGCCGTCCCAGTTATCTTCCGGTTGCGGTTCTGACAACGCAAGATGGAATTCAAAATTATCGTATTCTTTCTCAATATCGCGGAACTGGTCGTAATAGAAAACTTCTTTCCACGATCGGGCTCCGTACCAGAATGTGATTTTTTTGTCGCTTGTTTTCAGGGTATGGAAAAGGTGGAAAAGGTGCGAGCGCATGGGCGCCATTCCGGCACCACCACCAATAAACATCATTTCGTTGTTGTTATCTTTCAGGAAAAACTCCCCGTAAGGTCCTGAAATCGTCACTTTGTCGCCCGGTTTGCGTGAGAAAATAAAAGAAGAGCAAATACCGGGATTCACCTTTTTAAATCCGTTGTTGGCACGATCCCACGGCGGCGTGGCAATACGGATGTTCAACATGATAATATTTCCTTCGGCAGGGTGATTGGCCATTGAATAGGCCCTGAATGTTGGCTCCGGGTTTTTCATTTTCAAATCGAACATGCCAAAATTCTCCCAGTCTTCGCGGAATTTATCATCCACTTCGATGTCTTTAAAATCGACTTCAATCTTTGGAACGTCAATTTGAATATAACCGCCCGATTTAAAATTAAGGTTTTCACCTTCCGGCAGTTTTACAACAAATTCCTTAATAAAGGTAGCCACGTTTTTGTTGGACACCACTTCGCATTCCCACTTTTTAACGCCCAGAACTTCTTTCGGAACTTCAATTTTCAAATCTTCCTTTACTTTTACCTGACAGGCCAGGCGCCAGTTTTCATTTTGTTCTTTACGGGTAAAGAAGTCGGTTTCGGTAGGCAGAATTGAGCCGCCCCCGTCGTGAATCTGACAGCGGCACATGGCGCAGGTACCTCCGCCACCACAAGCCGACGGGAGTAATATTTTGTTGTTGCTTAAGGTGGAAAGCAGTGTACTTCCTGGTTCGGTCACTATTTCGCGCTCCCCTTCATTTATGTCAATTTTAACTTCACCCGAAGGGGTTAGTTTTCTCTTGGCGAAAAGCAGGATGGCAACCAGCAGGATTATAATCCCCAGAAAAACCGCCACACTGGCAATAACAACGGTTGTTTGTGTTGATAACAATAGCATTGAAATTGGTTTTATATTTTACAATTTAATTCCCATGAAGCCCATGAAAGCAAGCCCCATTAAACCGGTTACAATAAAAGTAATACCCAGTCCGCGCAGCGGTGCCGGTACATTTGAATACTGAATTTTTTCGCGGATTGCCGCAATACCTACAATTGCCAGGAACCAGCCAACGCCGGAACCTATTCCGTAAGTTGAAGCTTCGCCAATATTCAGAAAAGCTTTTTGCTGCATAAACAGCGAACCACCTAAAATTGCACAGTTTACAGCGATAAGCGGCAGAAAAATTCCCAGCTGGCTGTATAGTACAGGGGCGAATTTTTCAACTACCATCTCAACCAGTTGCACCATTGATGCAATAACTGCAATAAACAGGATGAAGGACAAAAAGCTGAGATCGACACTGGCAAAAGCCGGGCTAATCCAGGTTAAAGCACCTTCCTGTAATATATAGTTTTCAATCAGGAAGTTTACTGGTACCGTGATTCCGAGTACAAAAATTACGGCAATTCCCAAACCGGTAGCTGTTTTAACCGTTTTGGAAACGGCCAGGTAAGAACACATGCCCAGGAAATAGGCAAAAACCATGTTCTCAATAAAAATCGACTTGATAAAAATATTAATCAGATTTTCCATAATTCATTTCCTTTTGGCGGTTAATCTTCAATTAACTTACGGTTTTTACTACGCTGAACCCAGATAATTATTCCCACGGTGATAAGCGCCATTGGCGGTAGAATCATCATTCCGTTGTTTTCGTAAAACCCTCCGTTGGCAATGTACCAGCTGTCGGGGATAATCTGGAATCCATAAATTGATCCGGAACCAAAAAGTTCGCGTGCAAAACCCACAATAATCAGGATTACGCCGTATCCTGCAGCGTTTCCAACTCCGTCGAGAAACGATTGCCACGGACGGTTTCCCAGTGCAAATGCCTCGAGGCGGCCCATAATAATACAGTTGGTAATAATTAATCCCACAAATACCGAGAGCTGTTTACTCACATCGTAAACAAATGCTTTCAGCACCTGGTCCACAAGAATTACCAGCGAGGCAATAACTACCAGCTGAACGATAATCCGGATGCGGTTTGGAATTGTATTTCGCAATAATGAAATAATCACGTTTGACAGCGCCATTACGGCAACTACTGAAAGTGCCATCACCACTGAGGGTTTTAGCTGGGCTGTTACCGCCAAAGCCGAACAAATACCCAGCACCTGAACTGTAATCGGGTTGCTGTCGTTAATTGGATCGGAAAGCAGTTTTAAATTTTTTCTGGAAAATAATGGTTCGCTCATTGCTTATGACTTTTTCTTCTTTAGAAATTCACTGTAACTCTGAAAATCGGAAAGGAGCATTTCCTCCAGGCCTTTGCTGGTGATTGTACCACCAGAAATGCCGTCAACCTTATGTTCTTCGGGGGCATCCTGGCCGGGTTTTGTAATGGTGAGTGAAACCAGTTCACCCTGTTCATTAAAAATCTCTTTGCCACTAAAAGTAGCCTGAAACCAGTCGGTGGAAATTTCGGCGCCTAATCCCGGGGTTTCGCTCTGGTGATCGAAATTGGCCCCGTAAATAGTATTCATATCCGAATCGAGGGAAACGAATCCCCAGATTGGCCCCCACAAACCGGAGCCACGCATCGGAAAAATGTATTTTAATCCCTCTTCGGTCTGGCATTCGTAAACCGGCATAAGTCGTTCTTCCAAATCTTTTGCCTGCTCTTTTTTCAAATCGATATCAAAAGCATCTTCACCTTCAACAACTTCGCCTTGCCAGTTAACAACATACTGGGTCTGAATTCTTTCAGTATAAATTTCTTCAGCGTCAGCAGCCGTACTTTCAATATTAACCGAAGCAAGTATATTCTGCATTTTCTCTACCTCGATGTTGGTATTCTGAAGCGGCCGTAAAGCCATAGCCACCGAGGCAAGTATTGCAGCAACCAGGATTACCATGCCTGCTGCATAAATAAATGTATATGTATTACTGTTCCTGTCCATGATTTTAAATTTTTCGGTTAAGCAGCAACTTTGGCCCTTTTCATTCGACGTTTAATATGCCCCTGAACTACGTAATGGTCAATTAACGGTGCAAAAGTGTTCATCAATAAAATAGCCAGCATCATTCCCTCGGGATAAGCGGGGTTCAGCACACGAATTAAGATGGCGAGGACCCCGATAAGAAATCCGTAAATCCATTTTCCTTTTTGGGTTTGAGCGGCCGAAACCGGATCAGTTGCCATGAAAACAGCCCCGAACATAAACCCGCCAAGCACCATGTGGTGCCAGAAAGGTATGCCGAAAAAGGTAGCTGCTTCCTCTGAAAGTCCCTGACTCCCAGCGAAAATATTCAGCAGTATTCCCATAAACAATCCGCCGGCCACCGTGGAGAACATGATTTTCCAGTTACCAATTCCGGTAACCAGTAAAACCACAGCCCCGAGTAAAATCGCAAGCGTAGATGTTTCACCAATCGAACCAGGAATAAAACCGAAAAAGGCATCGGAAACGGTGTAAGTAATGTTTCCTGCTGCGGCCTCGGCCATTGGGGTGGCTCCTGTAAAACCATCAATAGTTTGTGCATTTTCGCTAAATGAATACCAAACCGAGTTCCCCGACATTTGCGCGGGGTAGGCAAAAAACAGGAAAGCACGTGCCAGCAAAGCCGGATTCCAGATGTTCATGCCTGTTCCGCCAAAAACTTCTTTACCAAAAATTACGGCGAAGGCAGTTGCGATGGCAATCATCCAGAGCGGAGTTTCAATGGGCATAACCAGCGGGATAAGCATTCCGGAAACCAGGAATCCTTCGTTAATTTCGTGGCCGCGAATTTGGGCAAAAACAAACTCAATGCCCAACCCCACACCATACGACACAATAACAACAGGCAATACTTTAAGAAAGCCATAGAGGAAAATATCAAAAAATCCTGTTGAAGCCAGTTCTCCTATCACCTTAAAGTGCTGATAACCCACGTTGTACATGCCAAAAAGCAGGGAAGGAATGAGAGCCAGCACTACTATTGACATTGTACGTTTCATGTCAATAAAATCGTGGATATGTGTACCGCTTTTCGATGTTTTCTTCGGCACAAAAAGAAACGTAAAGAAACCATCGTGTACCGAATTCAGCCAGTGGTATTTTGCCCCCTTCTGTACGTATGGCTCTGTTTTTTCAAAAAAGTTCTTCAAAAAATTCATTGTAAATCAGACTAAATTGTTACCTGCAATTATTATCCAAGCTCTTTTATCATGGTATTGATTCCGTTGCGTAAATTATCCTGCCACTTGATTTTTGAGGTGCAGACAAATTCACACAACGCCACATCTTCTTCAATTACTTCATAAATACCCAGTTGTTCCATTTTGTCAATATCGTTGGCCATAATGGCTTTCATTAGGAACACCGGCAATATATCCATCGGCATTACTTTATCGTATTGGTCGGTAAGTACAAATGCGCGTTCACCACCATGTAGGTTGGCATTTAATTCATACTCTTTCTTTGGGAATAATTTTGAAAGAAATGTTTTTGATGCACTGAATTTATCAACTCCTGGGGTAGCCCAGCCAAGCAGTTCGTATTCATCGCCTTCGGGAATAATACTGACCAAAGTATCGTAAAAACCAAGGTAATTTTGCGGTTTAACACGCGTTCCGGTCAATACATTACCGCTGATAATACGCTGTTTGTAATCCGCTTTTTTCAGCCGGCCATCGGTAACTGATGCAACAGGAGCTCCCAAAACAGTTTGATAATATTTTGGCTTTTCTACCTCTGAACCTGCCAGCGCAAAAACCCTTGTAAAATCAACCTTTCCGTTTTCAAACAAACGGCCAATAAACAGGACATCCTGCACATTCACCGTCCAAACCACCTCACCCCTGATTACAGGAGAAACATGATGAATTTGAACACCTACGTTCCCTGCCGGGTGGGGCCCTGAAAACTGGTGGGTTTTAACATTTTTCACACCGGCAAAAGGGGAATCACCGTTCACGCCCAAATGCACATCTCCTTCGGTAAGCTTACTGAGCGCATCGATACCTTTCTGGAATGTTTCCATCTGGTTCTCCAGAACGAAACTGTTATCGGCTGCCAATGGTGCAGTGTCGAAAGTTGAAACAAAAATGGCCCGTGGTTTTTTATCAGGCGATGGAATTATCCCGTAGGGACGCTGCCTTATAAACGGCCAAAGCCCACTTTTTAGAAGTTGTTCCTTAATTTCATCCGCAGATAATTTTTTCGGATCGCCCTTTTTAAAAGCCGCTTCACCAGCATCTTTATCCACCTCAACTACTACTTCCAGAATTTTTCGCCGTTCGCCACGGTTAACTGATTTTACCTCTCCGCCTAACGGAGCTGTATAAAGTATTTCGGGATGGTATTTGTCGTAAAACAACGCATCGCCGGCTTTAACTTTATGCCCCGGCTTAACACTTAACTTTGGAGTAAGCCCCGGAAAATCAGTTGGTTTTAAAGCCACTGTGGCAGGAACAGGCAGTTTTTCGAGCGCCTTTTCGGCACCACCTTTAAGCTTTATATTCAGCCCTTTCCTTAACTTAATAACTTCTGACATTTTAATCAAGAATAGTATTTTTTTCAGGTTGGCAAAAGTAAATAATTAATTGTCTTTACGCAATCTTCATAATGGAAAAATCGATGGTTCAAAATATACTGATAAGTCAATATGTTTATTGATTTTTATCAACCTTATTAACCATTTTAAATTCAGGTATAAAAAAACCTGATCTTTCCAGATTAAATTTACAATAATAAACGTTGGAATATGGTGAGTGTTTACAAAAAAATACTGTTATCGAACAATAAATGGCTTAATTTTGAGATAAAAGGGATAGGTGTATTTTTACTAAAGATGTGGCATTCCCAATAAAAATAGTAATTGTAATGGCAAATAAGTATTTTATTATCCTATTATTCCTGCTTGGGTTTATCAGTGAATTATCGGCCCGTGAAGAGAATTTTTACTACGAAAACGCGGTTTACGATGAAAATATAAAAACGGTATTAATGCACCGCGATGGTTTTGAGCTCTCCAACCCGGTTTACGAAATAGGCGAAGCCACCCAACTAATTTTAAAATTCGACGATTTATCGGGTGAAGTGAAAAACTATTATTACACCATAATTCATTGCGATGCCGACTGGAATGAAAGCTACATCCCGCAATCGGATTACCTCGAGGGTTTTGCTGAAAATCCGCTGGATGATTACGCCCGGTCGTTTAACACTTCGTTCGATTATATCAATTACCGGCTTTTTCTGCCCAATGATGATGTAGATTTTAACTATTCGGGAAATTATGCACTCGTGGTTTATGAAGACGGCAACAAGGAAAACATTGTACTGAGCAAACGTTTCTACGTGGTAGAACCGCTGGTTGACGTGGAGGGAACGGTTCGTCGGGCTACGCTCGATGCATTCATGGGCGAAAACCATGAAGTAGATTTTACCCTCCTTCACGAAAACCTGAAAATTGAAAATCCGAACGAAGAAGTAAAGGTGGTTATTATGCAGAACAACCGGTGGGACAATGCCATTCGCGACCTGAAACCACTTTTTATCCGCGACCGCTCGCTGGTGTATGACTACAACCGCGAAAATGTTTTTGTAGCCGGAAACGAATTTCGGTATTTCGACAACCGCACCAACCGCGTGGAAGGAGAGAATGTGCTTTCAACCGATTTTCACCGGCCTTATTTTCATAAAACCCTGATGACAGACGAGCCGCGTGCAAACAAAAAATATTTTGAATACGAAGAGATGAACGGAAAATATGTGGTGGAAAGCCAGGACCGCGAAGTGGAAGACTTTGACACGGAGTGCGATTACACCTTCGTGCATTTCTCATTACCGCTGGAATCGATACTTCTGGGCGGTTCGGTGAATGTTTTTGGGGCACTGAGCAACTGGAACGCCAACAAAAGCAACGAGATGACCTGGAATTTTGATACCAGCGCCTACGAACTCACCCTCCTGCTGAAACAGGGATATTACAACTACATGTACGTTTATGTGCCGCAGGGTTCGGCTGTTGCCGACCATAAAAACATTGAAGGCAGTTTCTGGCAAACCGAAAACGATTACCAAATTTTTGTGTACTACCACGAAATGGGTTCGCGCTACGACCGACTGGTGGGTTACCGGCAGCTCAATTCCATGCAAAGCAGGAGGTGAGAGTTATTTTCATAAAAAAGAGGAGCATAAGAGTAAAAAGTCTAATCCCCTTCATTTTGCATAAAATCGGGGAAGCCGCTTTCTGTCCAACGAACTACCCGTGCGCGGGTAGCGCGGTTGGGATCGGAAAGCTCGTGTCCCTGAATTTCCTTGTAGTCGCGGGCATGGTAAATCATAATTACGGTTTCTCCGTCGTCAGAAGTGGTAAAAGAATTGTGTCCCGGTCCGTAGCGTTTTAAATCTTCGTTGGTGTAAAATACCGGGCCAGGCGATTTATGCCAGTTGGACACGTTTAGTAAATCGGCATCCTCATCAATCCACAGCAAGCCCATACAATAATTATGATTGGTGGCGCTGGCAGAGTAGGTTACAAAAATTTTTCCGTTTCGCTTAATCACTGCTGCCCCTTCGTTTACATTGTATTTTTGTCTTTCCCAGTTGAATTCGGGTTCGGTTATAACCACCTCCGGCCCGGTAAGTGTGGTCGGATTCTTCATTTCCGACAGAACCAGCGCTGTGCCATGGTCGCCTCCGCGTACATTTTGCGCCCAAATCAAGTACCGTTTTCCCCGGTGCCCAAAAGTTGTGGCATCCAGCGAAAAGGATTCGCGTTGCGTTTTTATTTGCCCTTCTTCTTTCCACTCCCCTTCCATCGGGTTTTCCGCATCGTTCGACAGCACCCACATCCTGATGTTCCAGATATTTTCAGCTTCGCCAGCCGCAAAATGAATGTACCACGTGCCGTCAATCCGGTGTAGCTCCGGTGCCCAGATGTGGTGGCCCATTACCCCTTTTTCGTGTTTGCGCCATATTACTTTTTCTTCGGCGGTTTTTAAGCCGTTTATAGTAGAAGCTTTTCGGATAACAATCCGGTCGTATTCGGGCACCGTGGCAATCAGGTAATAAGTGCCGTCATCTGTTTTGTGCACCCACGGGTCGGCGCGCTGGTCGGCAATGGGGTTGTCAAATTCCGGGGTTTGAGAGTAAACCTGAGCAGAAAAAGTAAAAGATATAATTGCCGCTGCAAAAACCTGAAACAACTTCATAAAACAACCGGTTTAAAATTTTCCGGAAATATACAAAATTTTGCAAGCCGCACCAGTCTATTTTATTTTTGCAGGGGAAATTGCTATCACCGCAGGAATCTTTGTGGCATATGGCATCTTTTTCTGCAACGTTGTAAATCCGTATTACTTTATACTGACGTACTCCTCATTTGTAACAGGCCCAATCCAAACCGCCCCACCTTCATCCACATTCAGGCTGACGGCAATATGCGCAAATTCACTGTCGGGTGCAGCGCCATGCCAGTGGACCACATTGCGTGGAATTTCTACCACATCGCCAGCACTTAGTGGTCGGGCAGGTTCGCCTTTTGCCTGGTAATATCCTTTGCCACTGGTTATAAAAAGGAGCTGACCGCCAGGATGCGAGTGCCAGTTGGTGCGGGCTTTGGGTGCAAAGGTTACATTTCCAAAACTTGCATGAAGTGCAGTATCTCTGGCGCCCATCATTTGCAGCCACACCGTGCCGGTGAAGTTTTCACTATCCAATTTTTCGCCTTTCGGAAAAACAGATTCATTTTGTTGGGTGGTTTCGGTTGGTTTCTTCTCTGTATTGCAAGCAGCAATCAGGAGTGTCATAAAAATCAGAGTGGATATTAAAATATTTTTCATTGTTGTATCAATTTAAATTCATGTTATTCACGATTTTCGAGTACTTCGTTTAAAACGGCCTGTGCATTTTTAGCTGCCTTTTTACCGATAGTTGTTTTGATGATACCTGTAAATTCATTCAACTGTTCGGGTGTGTATCCAAGATTTAGGCAAATGGCCAAATGCGAACGCAGCATGGGCTCAACTCTGCCGATACTGGCGAGCACTGAAACAGTAACCAGTTCGCGTTCAGCATACGTCAGGATATCACGATCGAAAAGATCGGCAAAAAGGTGTTCTTTCAGAAATATTTCGATTACCGGGGCAAAAGCTGCATAACCTCTTTGCGGGCCGTCCAATGGCCTTCCTATCAATGCTTCCAGGTTCGCTTTGCCCCGTTCGTATTTGGTGCGGTTGTCGTTTACCGGCGAAGCTTCGGCACCCGTTTCATCAATGATGCCTTTGGCTTTTCGTTCGTCGAGCACTTCCATAAACGTTTGCAATCCACGTATGCTGCGCGGAAATCCGCAATACGCATATAAATGCACAATAGCTTCTTTTATTTCATTGATGGTTAATCCGGTGTCCAAGCCATCGTTCAGCGCTGGTTTTAGTTTTTCAAGTTCGCCAACTGCAGTGTAGGCTGCAATGGGGATAATGTTTTGTTGTTTTACTGATAATTCCTTACTGGTTTTATTCGTATTATCCGCGTAAAGTTTTTTCGAAAAACCACTTGTTATTAAAAGTAAACCGATAAGTAATTGTATCGTTAATTTTTTCATCTTCTCATTTTTTATTATTAATTAAATACCACGCGATTGTAAACGTGTTTTATACTTTTCAGCAGCTTTTTCAATTACATCCAGTCTTGCTTTTCGCGGATCGGTTTTGCCAACCGGATTTCCATCCAACTCAATATCAAGAATTTCTTCTTTTTGAGTATCATAAAGCGGCCAAAGGGGCAGGTCTTCTCCATTCGGATCGCCAGTTTTGGCGAAATTTGCCCAGTAGCTGTTCATTATGTGCGCTAACTTTTCTTCTTCCGGTGTTGGCTCTGCTGCTCCCCAGCGCGAATTTAGCGTGCCAAATACATACGGAACATCAGATCCGTGGCCGGCGCCAAACCGTGCCCTCTCCCTCATCGCAGGAGGAACATAACCAAAATGGAACATATAGGCCGGTTCTCCACTGGCGGTAAAAATTCTTGCTGTCATCCGGGCCGGTTCGCCCCACACCCAGTCGGTGTTAAACTTTGTAATTACCTCAGCGAATTCCTTATTGCCGTTTGGATCATAAGCAGCTTTTGCCTCATCTTCCAGTTCCCCGAAAAGTGAAAACAATTCTTCTTTCGAGCTGCTGGTATTCACAAAACTTCCACCTATTTCTGCACTGCAATTCCCGATCATGAGCGGAACATCAGCCTGTCTGCCTGCTTTGTAGGCGCTCTCAGAAGTTTCCACCACCAGTTTTCCGTCGAGAACAGGGCCGGAATAAGTACGCGGACCTCCCTGTCCGTCGGTTTCCTGGCCTCCGTCCACAATCTCTTCCACACTCATGGCGCGAAGTTTTGCCAGTGCTGCGGCATCAGTCCCTTCAATCCCGTGTTTACGGGCAAAATTTATCCCGATGGTTTCAGCAGAAACGGAATAGAAAGGATCGGCGTTTTCCTTTTTAATCGGTCTTCCGGTTAGCACACCGTCTCTGCCGCCGCCGGAGTGACTGATTGCTTTGTTAAAAAGGCCCTTCGCAGCCGGTATAGTCAGGAGGGAATGAACCGAAACGCCACCTGCAGAGAAACCGAAAATAGTTACATTATCCGGGTCGCCTCCAAATGCTGAAATATTTTCCTGTACCCATTCGAGCGCTGCTATCATGTCCATAAACGCATAACTGCCTTTGGGCTCTTCCGGATGTTCTTCACTCAAAGCGGGGAATGCAAAATGGCCGAGACGCCCCAAACGATAATTAAATGACATCAGAATAACGTCCTGTTTGGCAAACTGCTCTCCGGATGTGTTTCCGCTGCCGCCCACAAAAGCACCGCCATGAATCCAAACCATCACGGGAAGTTTATCATCCGGTTTAGCTTCGGCAGGAACCCACAAATTCAGATACAGGCAATCTTCGGAGGAACCTTCCGCAATTGCTCCCGGTGCGGTTCCCCAGCCAGCCTGGGCGCAGGTGGCACCAAACTCTGTAGCATCGCGCACGCCATCCCAAGGTTTCACAGGTTGTGGCGGACGCCAGCGGTATTCACCCACCGGCGGCGCTGCATAAGGAATTCCCTTAAAACTGGATACTTCTCCTTCGGTTACACCTTTTACGATTCCCGATTCAATTTTTACGGTCGGCGCCTTGTCCTCAGAACCTGGGATTTTGTTTGCCTGCGAATGTAAACTGCAGCCTGTAATTATGGCTAAAACGGTTATTATTTTTTTCATTTTGAAGATGCTAAATGATTACTAATGATCGTCACCACGCGACATCAGCCTGGTAAAAGAAAGCGACCCCAGTTTCCAGCTTTCGTCTTGATTTACATATACTTCGGTCACTTCAAAAGGATTGGTGACTTCGTTCCCACCAACCTCAGCCAGCAAATCGATTCGGTTTAAAAGAATGGCAGTATTATCGATAATTTTTACCGAAACTTCATGAATATCGGCTTTCTTATACCAGATACCACCGCTTTCAATAATTTGCATTTCGCGTTCTTTTCCCCATGAACCGCCCATGTGTACAAACATCGATTTCTCGTGAAACAGATCATCCAGTTTATCCACATCTTTGTCGGCCATCCACTCCCACTTGTCTTTCGAAAGTTGAATGATTTCCTTTTCAGCAGCAGAATTTTGTGCGAAACCCCATTGCGCACTTACAAGCATTATAAATAGTCCGAAAATTGTTGTTCTCATAGTTTTGTTTTTATAAATATTTTCCAAAGAACTCCTTCAGTTTATTAGTTGCCTGTTCCACATATTCCGGAACATAATAGGATTGAATGTGGGTTGCTTCGGGAATCAGGAACAATTCTTTTTCATCGGTACGTGTGGCCTTGTTAAATGCCCTGTCGGTCATGTAATAGGTGTCGGCTTTGCTACCTGCCATCATCAGCAGGGGCTGATCGATTAATTCCATATTGGCGGCTGCGTCAAAAGCCATCAGGTCGAGCAGACTGCTCATGGTATAGCGAAATGTGGAATTAGGATGCGCATGGGTTCGGTGGTAATAATAATGCCCTTCTCGATACAGGTCGAATGGCATATCGTCTGCTTCTTCATCGGTGGGCACGGTATTGGCGGCATAAAGAATTTCCCCTCCGGCTGCTTCCTGTGCACGGGCTTCAGAAGCCTGTTCCAGCCGTTCCTGAATGGTGGAAACCTGCGAATTCATAAATCCGTTTTTCCTTACCACGCCCGAATTAAACATACTCAGTGTTGCCACTGCTTTAAAACGTTTGTCGGTTTGGGCCGCAGCAAGCGAATAACCGCCGCCACCGCAAACACCCAATACGCCCAATCGGTCGGCGTTTACCCCTTCATGCTGCGTAATGTAATCGGCCATTCCGCGGATGTCTTCAATCCGGTTGGCGGGCTTGTCCACATTGCGAGGCTGTCCCCCGCTGGCACCCTGGAAAGAAGCATCCGCAGCAATGGTGATGTAGCCCAATTCCGCCAGGCGCTGAGCATATAAACCGGCAACCTGCTCTTTTACCCCACCGTTGGGGTGAGCCACCACAACCGCCGGATAATTCTCTGCCGGGTCGTAACCGGCAGGTGTATAAACATTCGCTGCGATTTCAATACCATTCAATGTGTAGGTTACCGGGTGGATGTTTACTTTTCCCTCCACATTTTCTGTAATAGCATCCTGATAAACCAGACCAAACGGGTTATCTGTTTTGGTTTGAGCCGAAACCAAAAGGCTTGTTGTCATGAGCATAATTATCAAAATTTGATATTTTGTTTTTTTCATTTTTAACTCCTTTCCTAAATTTTAAAATCTTTAAAATAATTTTCTTGAATTAGACATCTTACAAATAATTACAAGGCACTTAAGTAAAAAACCACGCCCAGAGGACGTGGCTTTGGGATAACCCCTGGAAGGGGATGAAAATACCTTTACCCTCAGAGAAGGTAAAAGCTTGTTAT
>NZ_FQZE01000067.1 GCF_900141875.1 Tangfeifania diversioriginum
CTGCTAAGAAATTTAAAATTACGGGAAATGGTTTCATTGAAATGTCATTACGGAAAACTTACCGGCAGCTATAAACCAGTTTTCGATTTACCCGGTTATTATACCACTGAAATGAATAATCCGTATGTAGAAATTGGGTTCGGACTGACAAATATTTTTAAAGTGTTAAGAGTAGAATATGTGCATCAGCTTGGTGGTACGTATGCAAATCAAAATTTTGCTGACAGAGGCGGAATATTTTTCAGGGCAGAGATGAGTTTTTAATATAACCTTTTAAAAAGTTCAAATTTTAGCACAGAAAAGTTTTTACTATATCGAACATAGTCTAAATATATGTCTTACTGATGCTTATATTGTCGACTTTATTCAGGATGAAATTGATGAGGGCTTTTGAGGCTGCCCCGAAATAAATTTTAATATTGGAGCATTCTACACTGGGGAAGTTGCATTCACGTAGATAACAATCTAACTAACAGTAAAATATAGTTCATCTCACAAAACTGATTTTTGGACCTGGATTTTATAAAAACGACATCCCGTAGTAAGCAACGGCTCCGGCAAGGTAGCCAGAGAGGGCCAGCAAAGAAATACGTTTCAGGTACCAGGTAAAATCGATTTTTAGCATGCCCATAACCACCACCCCGGCAGCAGAGCCAATTATAAGAATACTGCCCCCGGTTCCGGCACAATAGGCGAGAAACTCCCAGAAACTTCCATTTTGCATGAAAAAGCTTTGGTACCCGTCAGCTCCGCCACCAACTACGTCATACATTCCCATAGCACCGGCAACAAGTGGGACATTGTCCACCACTGAAGAAAGTACTCCAATAACCAGGTTTATGGCGTAAATATTATGCAGGTTCTGATCAAGGAAGTGTGATAATATGCGTAAATGGCCTGCCGATTGCAATCCGGCTACAGCAAGCAAAATTCCCAAAAAAAACAAAATACTGGAGAAATCAACTTTTTTAAGTGCGGTTGTCACAGTGAATGCGCTTTTATATTCTATAGGTTTGGGTTTATGCAGCAATTCTGTTACTATCCATATTATTCCTAAAGCGCCCAGCATTCCCATGTATGGAGGCAAACCTGTAACTGTTTTAAAAACGGGCACCATCATTAAAAGGAAAACCCCAAGTGAAAATATGAGTTGTCGCTCCATTCTGCTTGTTCGGTTGGCTTTTTCGATTTCGATTGTCTCCTGCGGACGGGTAACATTTCCTTTCATTCCGAAAGAAACAATTACAAGTGGAGTCAAAATTGTAATAATACTTGGCAAGATAAGATGGGTAATAATGTGGGCCGCAGTTACTTGCCCTCCAATCCACAGCATAATCGTGGTTACGTCTCCGATTGGCGACCAGGCCCCCCCCGCATTGGCAGCAATAATTATCATACTGGCAAAAAACCATCGCCGCTTATTGTCGGTAACCAGTTTTTTAAGCAATGTAATCATAACAATCGACGTGGTAAGATTATCGAGCGCCGCCGACATGAAAAAACTTATAAAACTAAGCATCCACAATAGTTTTATTTTATCGGTTGTTTTAATTCTATCGGTGATAACCCTGAAACCTTCATGGCTGTCAATTAGTTCCACAATCGTCATGGCAGCCAGCAAAAACACAATGATTGATGCTATATCGGCCAGATGTTCCGTGATTTCATGATGTGCAATAAAGTCGATATACGAATGTTTTGATTGGGCTGTCAAGTCAGGGTTATTCTGAAGGAAATGCTCGTAATGAATATTCCCCGGAAGAATATCTCCCGCACCAACGATATAAAAGCCCCAGATAGCCACCCCCAGCAAAAGGGCGATGGCGGCTTTATCTATCTTTAGTACATGTTCCTGGGCAATTAAAATATACCCCAGTACAAATACTGCAAACATTGTTACAAACATAATTATGATACATTTTGTGATTCGGGGCGCTAAAGTATGCTAATTCACCATCCATTATTCTCCAGGGCTCATTAACTTTCTGTTAACGAATTCATAATCAGCACTAACGGCACACAAACAATTATCAATTAGCTGTTTACATTTTTTCGACAATATTAAATTCAGGTAAACCTCTAATTTCAGATATTTTTCACCTGATTATCAAAGAAATTACGTAGGCATTTTTCACCCGTTTCGAGAGCGTTCCGGTAAAAATACAGCGCTGGGAAAAATTCTGGAAGGAGCAAAAAATGTGCCCTGAGATCGTAGTTTTGGGATATCACTGTAAAGGATAAAATACGTATTGCAATTATTCATATTTTGCGATACTCGCTACTTTGAGTTCTGCAACCACATCTTAAGCCACAAAATCATAAAAATACAAAACCATGCAAACTTTTATTATCCACCAAAATTCATGTAAATCTTGTGCGAAAGAGGGATTAGCCGTTTTCAATTTTCCTGCACTGTTTTCGATATTTTGAAATGATAACATGAAATCATTGCCAAACCATACGAATAGTTGTAAATTCCAAGATTTTTAAAATCAAAAAATGTAGTTTATGAACAATCAGGAATTCAGTACAGATGAAATACAACAACTCATAAAAAAGCATTACAAGAAAGTAATTATTGTAATTGTGCTTCTAATTGTTGGATTTGGTTCATTTTTCCAGGTGGGTACCGAAGAAGAGGGAGTGGTAACTCGTTTCGGGAAACATGTCAGGACAGTTACACCCGGCTTGAAAATGAAAATACCTTTTATGGAAACGGTTTACAAAGTGCCTGTGGAAAGGCAAAAAAAGCAGGAGTTTGGTTTTCGTACGCAGCAAGCCGGAGTCAGGACGGCATACAGCCGCACAGGTTCTGTTACCGATGACGAAGCGATAATGCTGACGGGTGATTTGAACCTGGCTAATGTGCAGTGGGTAGTACAATACCGCGTAAGCGATCCCTACAACTATTTGTTCAAAGTGCGCAATCCCGACAATACCCTGCGCGACCTTTCCGAGGCTGTTACACGGCAAATTGTAGGCGACCGTACCGTTAACGAGGTATTAACCGTTGGTAGAGCCGAAATTGCCAGCGAAGTAAAGGTTTTGCTGCAGGAGATGGCCAGGGAATATTCACTGGGAATTGAAATAGCCCAGGTAGTGCTTCAGGATATCAATCCGCCGGAGTCGGTTAAACAGGCATTTAATGCTGTAAACGAAGCACAGCAGGAAAGGGAAACCCTGATTAACGAAGCCAAATCGGAATACAACAAGGTAATCCCGAGGGCCAGGGGACAGGCGCAGGAAACCATTCAAAAAGCCGAAGGATACGCCACCAAACGCGTAAACAACGCACAGGGAGAAGTGGCCAGGTTTAACGCCCTTTACAGCGAGTATGTCAGCGCGCCGGAAGTGACCAAAAGAAGAATTTATCTTGAAACTTTACAAGAAGTTCTGCCCAGGCTCGGAGACAAAATCATCACTTCAGAAAATGGCAACAACATGATTCCTTTACTGAAAAAGGATTTGAATTAAACACCCCAAAATCAATTTTTTTAAAAGAATGACAATGAATAAACAAAATAAAATATTACTAATTGTAGCAATAATTATTGCAGGCATAATTGTTTTATCGCAAAGTATTTACGTTGTAAATGAAACCCAGCAGGTGGTGGTCACTCAATTCGGCCGGCCGGTGGGCGATGCCGTGACCGACCCCGGGTTGAAAATCAAAACTCCGTTTGTGCAGAAAGCAAATTATTTTGAAAAGCGTTATATGGAATGGGACGGCGATCCCAATCAGATTCCCACCAAAGAAAAGAAGTTCATTTTTGTGGACAGCTACGCCCGCTGGCACATTACCGATCCGCTGCAGTTTTACAAGCGCCTTACCAACGAACGGGGCGCGCAAAGCAGGCTCGACGATATAATTGACGGCGAAACCCGCGACCAGGTGGCCAGTCACAGTCTGGAAGAAGTGGTCAGAAACACCAACCGCCAGGCCGACACCACGGCCAAAATAAGTGAGATTATTGAAGATTCGCTTGCCCAAATCGAGGTGGGCCGAAAACGAATCCAGAATATTATCCAGGAAACAGTTAACGAAGAAACACGGGACCTGGGCATCGAAGTACTTGACTTCCGGTTTAAACGGATCAATTACGTGGAGGATGTACGGGAGCGGGTTTACGACCGCATGAAAAGTGAGCGAATCCGGATTGCCGACAAATTCAGGTCGGAAGGTGAAGGCGAAGCCTCGAGGATCAACGGAGAAAAAGAGCGCGAATTGAACCAGATACAATCGGAAGCATATAAAGAAGCTGAGACAATTAAAGGAAAAGCCGATGCTGAGGCGGCCGGAATCTATGCCAGCGCCTACAACAAATCGAATAGCTCGAGAGAATTGTACAGCTTTATGAAAAGTATGGAAACCTTTCAAAGTACGTTCGACTCCACTACCACCGTTATCCTTTCAACCGACAGCGAACTTTATAAATACCTGAAAAGCATGGAATAATGGATTTTCGCGCCGGTACTTGCCGGCAAAAATTTGGAATAGCACCAATGCAATACAGCCTGCTTGATTTATGTATCAAGCAGGCTGTAAATTTTTCACAGTCAAATTTACCCGTATCTTTTATAACCGCAGTTAAACAGCATAAATCAGACCTAATAAAAATGCACAAAAAAATCCCGCGAAAAGCGGGATTAGATCATAACCGATTGTAAGCCTTATAAATTAAGCCAATTTGACATTTACGGCGTTTAATCCTTTTTTACCTTCTTCCAAATCAAAAGTTACTTCGTCATCTTCACGGATATTATCTTTTAACCCGGTTGAATGTACAAAATACTCTTTTGAAGATTCATTGTCTTTGATGAAACCAAAACCTTTGGTTTCATTGAAAAATTTTACTGTTCCTTTATTCATTGTATTATATTATTAATTGATTGCAAGTTACACTTTTTAATGCACAAAAAATTTATTTCTGGCTTTTTTTTGTTGTAAGTTGTTACCGAGTTACCGGGAATGTTCTTAAAGTAACCTCATTTCTTCAGTTATCGCATCCCGGGTTTTATGTAGGGGAAGCCATCTGCCCGGCAGGTGTCCTTTAAGTTTTTGCTAACACGATTAGCGCACGCTACGGTTCATTTTACTCAATTGGTCCGAGCGCAGCCCGAGTGGCTTTGTCATCAGGTTGAAATAATTCTCGGTGGCACATATCCAGGTTATTTCAATTATTTCTTTATCGGAAAAATATTTCTTAAGCAGCACAAAAGTATCTTCATCTGCATTTTTTGTTGTGGTTATTTCGTCAACATAGGTTAACAGAGCTTTTTCTTCTTCAGAAAAATGATCTGAATGCCTGAAATTCAACAATTCAATTATTTTTTGAACTTCAATCCTGTTTTTTTCGGCTTCATATTTTGATAAATCAGAACAGAAAGAACAATTATTCAGGGTTGAGACATAATTTCTTATCAGTATTTTTTTTGATTTGTGTAATTTTAGTTCAAATTAGAAACCCACGTTCTCTGAACGTGGTCAGAGTCGTTTTACGGGTTTGCCTATAAAAGACTCATTGCTAACTTTCGAAAGTT
>NZ_FQZE01000001.1 GCF_900141875.1 Tangfeifania diversioriginum
CGATTTTTAACTGCCGGACAGATTGATATTTAACCATGATGTGCAAACTTTTTCCCTTGAAGTTAATATTTTGTTTGCACTTTGAAGCTAAATTGTGTGACTTTTTTGTATGTAATTTATTGACAATCAATTGTTAATATTGTTTTTCAGCAAACCTTCATTAGACTTGTATGCAAAAGAAAAAGCCCGTTTAAGAAAACAAGGAAAACCAATTGATGATTTTGACTTACTTATAGGTGTGTCTGCTGTGGTTAATAATATGGTTTTAGTTACAAATAATGAATCTCATTTTAAAAGAATTCAAAACATACAAATTGAAAACTGGACAAAAACTGATTAATTTGTACTGTCTAATTTATTGAATTTTGTCCTGTTCAAAAACTCCACCGATTTATTCATCCCTTCGTACATTACAACATCGTGGTTGACAAACGCAACGGTTTTGCGGTATTCTTTTAGGAATTTTTCGAGGAAGGGCGAAGTTTTTACCGGTCGCCTGAAATCCATTGCCTGGGCAGCATTGTACAACTCCACTGCCAGAATTTTTTCTGTATTCAGCACCACTTTCAGTCCTTTTGTGGCCGCATTGGCCCCCATGCTCACGTGGTCCTCCTGCTCGTTGGATGAAGGAATGGAATCGACCGATGCCGGCGTTGAAAGTTGTTTGTTCTGACTGACAATGGAAGCGGCAGCATATTGCGGAATCATAAAACCGCTGTTCAATCCGGGGTTGGCCACCAAAAATTCGGGCAATCCGCGTTCCCCGGAAATCAGCCGGTAAGTGCGCCGCTCGGAAATACTTCCAAGTTCGCTCATTGCCATTGCCAGAAAATCGAGCGCCAGTGCCAGTGGTTCGCCATGAAAATTGCCGCCGGAAATAATTTCATCCTCATCCGGAAAAACCGTCGGATTGTCAGTCACCGAATTCATTTCGGTTTCGAATACTCCCGCCACATAATTCAGGGCATCGCGCACTGCGCCGTGCACCTGCGGCATGCAGCGAAACGAATACGGATCCTGGATGTGTTTTTTGTTCCGGGCCTGCATTTCACTATCCTTCAAAATGAATCTGAAATTGGCAGCCGTTTTTGCCTGTCCTTTGTGCGGACGAATTTTTTGAATATTTTCCGAAAAAGGTTCAATCAAACCGTCGAATGCATCAAGTGAAAGTGCACCAATCATATCTGCCTGATCTATAATCCGGAAGGTTTTCAGTAATGAATACACACCGTGCGCTGCCATAAATTGTGTGCCGTTTAAAAGCGCCAGTCCTTCTTTTGCTTCCAGTTTAATAGGTTTCCAACCCAGTTGGCCGAGTACTTTTTTGGCTTCGGTCTTTTTCCCTTTATAATAAACTTCTCCCATGCCGAGCAGCGGCAGGAAAAGCATGGCCAGCGGGGCCAAATCGCCACTCGCGCCCAGCGAACCCTGCTCGCAAACTACCGGTAAAATATTGTGATTGAACAAATCGATAATCCGCTCAACCGTTTTTAGCTGTACCGCCGAGTTTCCTTTTGCCAGCGCATGCGCTTTCAGCAAAAGCATCAGTTTCACCACATCCGAAGGAACTTCAGGCCCCACATTGCAGGCGTGGGAGAGAATCAGGTTTTCCTGCAGCTTGCTCAGTTCTGCTTTCGAAATTTCGATGTCGCAAAGTGCACCAAAACCGGTACTGATTCCATACAAAGGCTTTTCCGACTCCTCCAGTTTTTGGTCGAGGTACTTTTTGCTTTTCTCAATCAGTCGCATAGATTCTTCTGAAAGCTGCAACAGTATATTGTTTTCAAGGATATGCTGAATATCGCTGTAAGTTATATTTTGGGGAGTAATTTGAAATATTTTATGATTCATTGCTTCGAATTTTGAAGCAATTTCGGATTTGTGGTTTCGCTATGAAAGGATTTTTATCAGGTCTTCAGACGTAACCAGAGTTTGCTCGCCGCTTTCCATGTTTTTCAGGGTAAACTTTTGAGCTGCCATTTCCGATTCGCCGGCTAGTACCACAAACGGAATATCCTTTTTATTGGCGTAATTCATCTGTTTTTTCATTTTGGCACTGTCGGGGTAAATTTCTGCATTTATTCCGCTGGCTCTTAATTTGGAAAGCATCGGCAAACAATA
This sequence comes from Tangfeifania diversioriginum, assembly GCF_900141875.1. Lineage (GTDB taxonomy): Bacteria > Bacteroidota > Bacteroidia > Bacteroidales > Prolixibacteraceae > Tangfeifania > Tangfeifania diversioriginum. Next base: position 2,122 of record NZ_FQZE01000001.1, read on the forward strand.
GGCTTCTTCTTTTTCGCCAAAATTGACAAACAGCACTTTGGTGGTCTCAGTAGATTCCGGAGGAAAGAGATCGAGTTGAGTCAGCACATCGTAAATACGTTCGGCGCCAAAGGAAACCCCCACTCCCGAAACATCTTTCAGTCCAAAAATACCGGTTAAATCGTCGTAACGGCCACCGCCGCAAATACTACCCATTTCCACATCTTTTGCTTTCACTTCAATTATAGCTCCGGTATAATAATTCAGCCCGCGGGCCAATGTTAAATCGAGTTCAAAATTTGTGGCGAGGTTCATTTTTTCGAGGTAAGAAAACAACGTTTTCATCTCCTCAATCCCCTGAACTCCGACTCCGGAAGTAGAAATAATTTCTTCGAGCTGGCCGAGTTTTGAAGCAGTATCACCTTCCAAATCCAAAATGGGTTGCAACTTCTGAATGGCCTCATCCGAAACTCCTTTCGCAGAAAGTTCTTCGTTCACTTTTTCCAGCCCGATTTTCTCCAGCTTATCGATGGCGACTGTGATATCTGTAATTCGTTCCTTCTCTCCGATAGTTTCGGCAATTCCGGCCAAAATTTTCCGGTTATTGATTTTGACAATGGTTTCAATTTTCAGGCGCTTAAAAACTTTGTCGATGATTTGAATTAGTTCAGCTTCATTCAGCAGGCTGGTGCTTCCAATCACATCCACATCGCACTGGTAAAACTCGCGGTAACGCCCTTTTTGCGGGCGGTCGGCACGCCATACCGGCTGAATCTGGTAACGCTTAAAAGGAAAGGTAATTTCATTTTGATGTTGCACAACAAAACGGGCAAACGGCACGGTTAAATCGTAACGCAATCCTTTTTCTGAAATCTGCGAGGTGAGTTTTACCGAGTCCTTTTCATTGTAAACATCATCGGAAACTTTTGACACAAAATCGCCGGAATTCAGAATTTTAAACAGCAGCTTATCGCCTTCTTCGCCATATTTTCCCATCAAAGTAGAAAGATTTTCCATGGCCGGGGTTTCAATCGGCTGGAATCCATACAACCGAAATACATCTTTTATCGTGTCGAAAATATAGTTGCGACGCACCATTTCGGCCGGCGAAAAATCACGCGTTCCTTTCGGGATAGAAGGTTTTTGTGCCATTTTTATTCCATTTTCATTTAAGGTGTGCAAAAATAATGAATATAAATGAGGAAGCTAAATGTATGATCGAAGACAAATACACATCTTAAAAAATATTTATATTTGTAAGGCATTGCTTTTACCGGCAAATAAATTGAAATACTATGAGTTACACTGTTTAGATTGACACAAATAATCCCAAAGCCAAAAGCATTATAAATATGCTAAAAGAATTGTCGGAAGATTATTCTTTTATATAAATTCACGAAGATGAACCAGAGTTATCGGACGATATGGTAAAAGAATTAGAAGCAAGATATCAGTATGCAATCAAAAATCCTAAAGAAGGGAAAAGCTGGGAAGAAGTAAAATCCAACCTACAAAAAGAATGAGCCGATACAGAATAATAATCAACCCTTTACCGAAAAAGAGAGGATTGTTAGAAACAAGATTTACCTTTAATTCAAAAACTTAATCGTCAGCGGGTATTTGTAGCTTTCCCCGTTATTGGCTGCCACACTACCTAAAATCACCAAAACCAGCCAGGCAATTCCAAATCCAATCAACATTATTAACCCAATTCCAACAATTATTAAAATGGCCGAAACAATAAAAATGATGGACCAGGTAATCTGAAAATTTAGCACTTCTTTTCCCTGTTCGGCAACAAACTCATACTCATCTTTTTTGATCAGGTAAATAATTAGCGGGCCAACCACATTGCCCAGTGGAATTCCCACAAATGTTGAAAATGCCAGCAGGTGGGTCAGCATTCCCCACAGTTTTTCATTTGGATCAGTAACAAGGCGTTGCATATTTTTCAAATTTTATTCAACTAAATTACACATTTTTTGTTCTTTCGCAGATAGAAATCAGCAGGTAAATTCAAATGGATAAAAACAAAAAAGAAGGCAGATATTCCCGATTATACAAACAACTAAGCGAGCTTGCCCGGAAGAGCAAAAGTCCCACTGCCCGGATGGCCACCATTATTGCGGTTTTGCACCACAAAATGGACACTTTTTTCTGGACAGGTTTCTATGTTATGGAAAACGGCCAAATGACCGTGAACATGTACCAGGGGCCGGTGGCCTGCCAAATCCTTGAAAAAAACAAAGGCGTTTGCTGGGCCGCTTTTAACAAAAAAGAAACCGTTGTGGTGGAAGACGTGCACCAGTTTCCGGGGCACATTGCCTGCGACTCGCGCTCCAATTCCGAAATTGTGGTTCCGCTGAAAAACCGCCAAGGGGAAATAATTGGCGTGCTGGACGTGGACAGCAACCTGAAAGGTGCATTCAACGAAGTGGATGCCCGCTGGCTGGAGAAAATATTGGAGCTGATATACATTTAATTGGGCAGCATGCAAAAAAAATCTAAAACCAACTGAGCTGATGCAACAATTTGTTCATTACTTTTTGCACCTCGTTTTTCCTCTCCTTATTGCTTTTGTATTTTTCAGAAAAGAGTGGAAAAAAGTCTATTTAATCTTACTGGCCACCATGCTGGTTGATTTAGACCACCTGCTGGCCACTCCCATTTTTGAGGCCAACCGTTGCAGCATCAATTTTCATATTTTGCACACCTATTATGCAATGGGAGTTTACGGTCTCCTGCTTTTTTTCAGAAAACCATTCAATATAATAGGTATCGGATTGCTTTTCCACATGCTCACCGATTTAATTGATTGTTTGTGGATGTACACAAATTGCAAATCGTGTTTTGCCGGTTCACCAGCGTTTGAATTATTAAGTGGCATCTCCCGGCTATTGGGTATTTAACGCTACGCTTTTTATAAAACCCCCATTTCAAAATACTTTTCTGCGTTCCGGCTTGCCCCTGATTTATCCTGTTTAATTCATGCGTTTAGTTTGATGCAGGTGCAAGGCGTCGGAACCTGCAGACATAGTTTTCTATTTCAAAGGTTTCGCAACGCAGCAGATGCATTAAAATAAGCGCACTTGTGAAAAATATTTTTTTGTATTCGTATTTTAAACGGTTTGAGATTATTAATTTACCTAAGCAAAAATATTTTTCAGGAATTAAACAGGTTATATAACTTTTAAGAAATCAGTTTCACCTTATTATTTTGATTGAATATAAATACGAGCAGACAGCAAAACATCTGCAGAAAATATACCAGTTTTTAAATCGAAGAAATTACTTTTGATTTTTTTAAAATTCGAAACAATAAACCATAGAAAAATGACAAATCAAAACAACGTCATTAAATTTTATAGTGGCGAGCAAATTCCTGTTGAACTTCACAAAGTTAGAATGGTGCAAAAACTCTTTCTGAAACCAATAGAAGAAAGAAAAGCTGCCATGGAAGAGGCCGGGTTCAACACATTTTTACTGAGTACCAAAGATGTTTTTCTGGATATGCTTACCGACTCGGGCACCAACGCCATGAGCGACAACCAGATTTCGTCGATGTTACAGGCCGACGATGCTTATGCCGGTTCGCAAAGTTTTTACCGCATGGAAAAGGCATTGCGCGAAGTGTTTGGAAAGCACTACGTTTTGCCGGCACACCAGGGACGCGCCGCAGAAAATATTGTATCGCAGGCATTCATAAAAAAAGGCGAAGTAATTCCCATGAACTACCATTTTACCACCACAAAAGAACACATGGAACTGAACGGTGGCAAGGTGCTTGAAATTTATGCCGACGATGCGCTGCAAATAAAAAGCGATAAACCATTCAAAGGAAATATCGACATTGATAAACTGAAAGATGTTTTCAGTACCTACGGAAAAGAAAAAGTGGCATTTGTTCGCATGGAAGCCTCTACAAACCTGATTGGGGGCCAGCCTTTTTCCATGCAGAACATGCGTGATGTGAAAAAGATTTGCGAAGAAAACGAAACCATGATGGTGCTCGATGCCAGCCTGATTGGCGAAAATGCCTGGTTTATTAAACAACGCGAAGAAGAATTTAAAAACGCCGAAATAAAAGACATTTTGCTGGAAATGTGCAGTTATGCAGATTTGGTATATTTCTCGAGCCGGAAAGTGAGTTCTACACGTGGTGGTGGAATTGTTACCAACAGCAAAGATCTGTACATGAAAATGCGCGATTTACTGGTACTTTACGAAGGATTCCTCACTTACGGCGGCATGTCAGTGCGCGAAATTGAGGCCATGGCTGTTGGGCTCAATGAAACGTGCGACGAAACCGTAATCAGCCAGTCGCCTTCGTTTATTGCCTACGCCGTGAACGAACTCGACGCTGCCGGGGTTCCGGTAATAACACCGCCGGGAGCACTGGGCTGCCACATCGATGCGATGGGATTTTTGCCCCACGTTCCGCAAACCGATTATCCGGCAGGGGCGCTGGCAACGGCACTTTTTATTATTTCAGGAATCAGAGGAATGGAAAGGGGAACCATCTCCAGTGTACGCGACGAAAACGGCGACGACATTCCGGCAGATGTGGAACTGCTCCGCCTGGCTTTCCCTCGACGGGTTTTTACACTCTCGCAAACTAAGTTTGTCATCGACCGCGTGAAATGGCTCTACGAAAACCGCGAGCTTGTTGGTGGACTTGAGTGGGTGGAGGAACCGCCGCTGCTGCGCTTTTTTATGGGCCGCCTGAAAGCAAAAGGCGACTGGCCAGAAAAACTGATGGCTAAATTCAAGGAAGATTTTGGGGAGTCGCTTTAAGAAGATGGAAAACGAAAGCGGGAAGCCCGAAGATGGAAGTAGCAATCCCGTAGAACAATAATTTTTTTTGAATAGATGAATAGTGAGGGGAGCCGGAAACGGTCCCCTTTTTATTTTCCACCTATTGATGAGTATTATATTTCACTTTTATCAATTCCTGCTTGTCTAAGTATAGCATGAAGCGTTCCAATCGGTAAATCTTTTTTATGCATCGGAACAATTACGCGTTTTCCATCTTTTTGGTTTATCCATACCTGATGACTCCCCTTAACACGATCTAAATTGAATCCTTTTTTTGAAAGAATTCCTGTCAATTTTTTAGGTGTTAATGACGGGATGGTACTCATACCGCTGCATTAAGGGTTAATGCGTATTCCAATGTTTTCGATTCATCAGGTACTTTTTCATTACTGGCCACCATGCTTTCAATGTATACTTCAATGGCCTCCTTTGCCATTTCAATAGCATGATCTATATCTTCGCCCCAGGTAACACAACCGGGCAGGGCCGGAACTGTTACAGTATATCCGCCTTCAGGTTCAGGATTTAGAAGAATTCTGTATGTTAATTGTTTCATTTCAGGTATATGTTTTTATTTAAGTATATCAACTTCAAAGATAAAAAATGTTAAGGATTAAAGTTCTTGCCGGTAATGATAAAAAATCTCAGCGACTTCAATAAAAGATATTTTTGTATTTTTGTCCACTGAATTCAGAAAACAAAAAACAGAAAAATTGAAGCTACATCAAATAACAGCAGTAAGGCAGCTCACTGATTCCACTTTCGTGTTACAATTGGAGCGCAAGGAATTGCCATTCCATACCGGGCAATTTGTAATTTTGCGTCGCCCGGGCACCATTGAGCAACGCGAATACACGGTTTACAGCGGCGCGAAAGACAATTTTCTGGAAGTGTTGGTACGTGAAGTAACCGAGGGAAAAGTGACACCCCGACTAAAAAAAATGCAACCCGGCGATCAACTGGAAGTGGATGGCCCGTTTGGATTTTTCCGGTTCAATCCCAAAATGTTTCCCTCGCAAAAATTCCTGTTTGTGGCCACAGGAACCGGAATCAGCCCGTTTCACAGTTTCGTGAAAACTTATCCCTCCCTTGACTACCATCTGGTTCACGGCGTAAGATTTGGGGAGGAGGCTTATGAACACCACGATTTCAATAAACAAAACATTACACTTTGCACCACAGGCGATAAAACCGGCAACTTTATGGGCAGGGTGACGCAATTCCTTGCCACCCAAAAACTGGAAAGCGATACCCAGTGTTTCTTGTGTGGAAACAGTGAAATGATCCAGGAGGCCTTTGATATTCTCACCGAAAAAGGAATTGAAGTTCAAAATATTTATACTGAAGTTTATTTTTAGAAGATATTATGAAGTACCATTTAATAACATTAGGATGCCAGATGAATCTGTCGGACAGCGAGCGGGTAATCTCTGTACTTGACAAAGCCGGTTACACCTGGACCGACAACGAGGAAGAAGCCGGCCTGATTGGAATTCTGGCTTGCTCAGTGCGGCAAAAAGCAATTGACAAAGTGTATTCGCGTATCCACAAATGGAACAAGTGGAAAAACCATAAAAACCTCATCACATTTATTTCGGGATGTATTTTGCCCAACGACCATGAAAAATTCCTGAAACTTTTCGACATTACTTTTCAGATGAAAGATCTGCCGCAACTGCCTGAAATGATTAGCCGTTACGGAGTAACAACTTCCATTCACCTGAAAACCGGAATTGACCCGCACAACGAAAACATCGAACAGTTTTGGGATGTAAAACCTTCGTACCAATCGGGTTTTGAGGCCTTCATTCCCATTCAAAACGGCTGCGACAAATTCTGTACTTTTTGTGCTGTACCTTACACCCGCGGAAGGGAAGTTTCACGCCCCTCCAAAGACATACTTGCCGAAGTAGCACTGCTGGTCTCGCAGGGTTACAAATCCATTACACTACTCGGGCAGAATGTCAACTCCTATGGCCTGGATAAAAGAGGAGAAGAAATTACTTTCCCCGAATTGCTCAGGCAGGTTGGAGAACTCGGGAACCGCATAAAAAAAGAATTCTGGGTTTATTTTACTTCTCCACATCCGCGCGACATGACCGACGAAGTGATTGAAGTGATTGCCCACTATCCGGTGCTGGCCAAACAAATCCACCTGCCCATGCAAAGTGGCGACGATAAAGTGCTCATTAAAATGAACCGCAAGCACAACATGAAAAAATACCGCGAAATTGTGCATTCCATCCGTCGCTTGATTCCTGAAGCAACGTTGTTTACCGATATCATTGTTGGATTCACCGGCGAGACGGAAGAGCAGTTTGAAAATACACGGCTTGCCATGGAAGAGTTCAAATTCAACATGTCTTATACAGCAATTTACTCTCCTCGACCGGGAGCCACCAGTCACCGCTGGGACGACGATGTGCCTCTGGAGGAGAAAAAACGGCGGTTGCATATTCTTACTGAAGAACTGCGAAAACACAACCGGGTTTACAACCGGCAACTCGAAAGTAAAAAGGTGCGTGTGCTGGTGCGGGGTGCCGACCGAAAAGAAGGTTATCTGACATCGCTCACCGAAGGCAAGCTCATTGTACGTTTTCCATCGGACGACAAAAATTTAACCGGGCAGTTTGCCGATGTAAAAATCACTGGCTCCTCCGATTTTTCGATGGAAGGAGAGTTGGTGAATATCGAAGCATTTGCATAAAAAATTTATTCCATCTTTTAACTGGCATCATGGTTAATGTTAAAAACCATTAAATCTTACGGGATCTATCCTCCCTGTTTTTATTTCTTACTGCATTTTTCATATTTTTTGGAAAATAGTATAACAATCAAAAATCAAAACCGTAATAATTGTAAATTACAAAAACAAAAAAAATGATTATGATGTCAAAGATTACCAAAATTTTAGCAGCAGTATTTATTAGCATAAGTGCTTTTACATTTTCAGCGTGCAACTCCGGGCAGCAAAATCAAAAAGATGAAGAAACCAGCACACAGGAAAAAATCAGTGCAAAATTCATGGAAATGCAAAATGACCTGAAGAGTATGGTCAGCGAGGAATTTTCAGCCATTAATGATAAAGTTCGCGAGCTGAATGCACAGATTGAAGAAAAAGGTGAAGGACTTACAGACCAACAAAAAGAGATGCTGGATGAGATCCAGGAAAAACGTATTGAAGTGAACGAACGGTTAAATGAAATTGAAAATACCTCAGAAGAAGAATGGGATGATTTCAGGGCCAGCTTTGAGGAAGACCTCAAAGAAATTAATACAAAACTGGATAGTGTTCTGAATGACTTTTAATTTCTGCTTTAAAAAATTTTAAGAACAAAGGGGTTGGCAATATGCTGATCCCTTTTTTATGCTTAAAACATTGATTAAGTGAAAACCCGAGCCACTCACGAGACTTCCGTCAGGAGCCGGATAAACTTCTCGTCCCGGCGCGTCTCTTCGAGCCACTCACGGGACTCGAACCCGCGACCTGCTCATTACGAATGAGCTGCTCTTCCAACTGAGCTAAAGTGGCTTGTATATTTGTTTCTAAAGATATTAATTAGCTCCCGATGAAACAACAGCAAATTCAGAAATCAGTTTATTTTCTTACATTTGCGCCCGAATATTAAAACAATTCTAAATGACAAAAGCAACAATACATACTGCCAAAGGTGTAATGAAAGTGGATTTTTACGATGACGATGCACCCGGAACAGTAGAAAATTTCGTGAAACTTTCCGAATCAGGATTTTACGACGGGCTTACTTTTCACAGGGTAATTCCGGAATTTGTAATCCAGGGCGGATGCCCCGACGGAACAGGTGCAGGCGGCCCGGGATACACCATTAAATGTGAAACCGATGGCGGCAACCAATACCACGACCGCGGCGTACTTTCCATGGCACATGCAGGAAAAGACACCGGCGGCTCACAGTTTTTTATTTGCCACAACCGCGAAAACACCAAACACTTAGACGGACATCACACCTGTTTTGGTAAAGTAACCGAAGGACTCGAGGTTATTGACAAAATTCGCCCGGGCGACGTGATTGACAAAATTGAAATTACCGAAAAATAATAAAAACAAACTGCACTGTTTTAAAAGAGGATTTACCTGTGTATTTCCTCTTTTTTTTGAATCTCTTCTCCAATTCCCGCACCACGAATTTCAAGTTCAATTCCCCAATTCAACTTCTTTTTTTACTACTTTGCAATCCGGTTAATTAATCGAACCAGAAATGTCATCCGTTATAAAAAACTACACTTTCTCTATTGAAGAACTTCAAATACAACCCGGAGAAATAGAAAAACTGTTGGGTTTTGCCCCGGGGAAATCACCCGACCCCTTTCCGGAATTAATTAAAGAAGGCTTAAATGAAGCTCCATCGCTTTGTGCAATCAAAGGCGGATTTATAATTTTTGAACAGGTTGAAGTGGATCGCGAAAAGAAAACCATTCGTATAAAAAATCAGTATTTCAATCCCGGAAAAATTATTGTGTCACGGCTGAAAAATGTTACTTCAGCTGCACTTTTTGCCTGCACTGCCGGACAAGAGATTTCAATTTTCACTAAAAAACAAACTGAATCAGGAAATGAACTACTGGCCTATGTGCTGGATGTGATTGGCTCTCAAATTGCCGATAAAACAGTAGAAAAAATCCAGGAAAAAATTGCGGCACTGGTTCGCGAATCCGGCATGGGAATTACCGATGCCTTTTCGCCGGGGTATTGCAGCTGGAGCGTGGCCGAACAGCAAAAGCTCTTCTCGCTTCTGCCTGCCGGTTTTTGCGGAATTCAGCTATCCCCCTCCTCACTAATGCATCCCATCAAATCAGTCAGCGGAATAACCGGCATTGGAACCAACTGTAAACAAATAGGTTACCAGTGCGAGTGGTGCAAAGACAAGGATTGTATTTACGGGAGAATCCGCAGGCAAAAAAAACGTTAAAAAAAATCACCGAACTATTGTATATATCAAATCTAACACATTTATTTGTTGGTATGATTTACAACGATTTTAACAACTTCACGATTGGTTAAAATCGATAAACAAAAATGCATTTAACGTTTTCTGATTTCTGATTATTAACTAAATAGCACAAACGATTATGACACCTAACAAACCAAGAGTTATCAAAGATTACAATAAACTCGACAAAGATTTACAGGAACAAATTAAATTTGTTTACGCGGATGGATTTGCCGAAAACCTCATTCATTTTTTCGATAAAAACGGGGTGAAAGTCACCGCACTTCCTTTTGAAACCGAAGACAGATATTACATGCTCCGGATGACTGAAAATGAAGCGGTTCAAATTGTGGACGAAGACGACGACTTCGACGATGATGGTTTTCTGAAAGACAATGTGAAACAGGATTACGAAGACAAATATGCCGACCTTGACCACGTAGCCGATCAGATTTCAGAAGAAGACGATGATGACGGTTAGTTTATTGTAGCAACATCTTCACCTTGGCGGCAATTTCTTTGCCGTCAGCTTTTCCCGCCAGCTCTTTGGAAGCTAATCCCATCACCTTCCCCATATCTTTCATGGAGGAAGCGCCGGTTTTTTCGATAATTCCTTTTACTGCCGCTGTCAATTCTTCGTCGCTCATTTTTGCCGGCAGGTAGTTTTCAAAAACTTTTACCTGCGCCATTTCCTGCTCTGCCAAATCTTCACGATTCTGCTGTTTGTAAATTTCGGCAGAATCGGCACCCTGCTTGGCCAGCTTCGAAATTATTTTCAGCGATTCTTCCTCGCTTAATTCCGAACCGGCGCCCTTGGCTGCCCGGGCTTCGAGCATTACTTTTTTAATGTTTCGAAGTGCTTCCAGTTTAACTTTATCACGGGCCTTCATGGCCTCTTTCATGTCGTTATTAATCTGATCGAAAAGTGACATAATTTTTTGTTTTTCTGTGTTAATCAACCTGTCCGTGAAGGTACGAATTTTTATCGGTTAGTTTATTTTCGTTGTTTACCGAATAATTCGACAATTTTTTTTTGTACTTCGGATCATTCATGCGCATTTGCCGGCGTTTGTATGCCGGAATATTTTCGAGTTCATCCAAATCTTCATCCGATGCCGAAGAAAAATCCATTTTGGCGTTTTCAATATTTTTGCGGGCTTTATTGGTTTTCGGATAAAGCACCTCAAATTCCAGGTCATCTTCAGCAGACCCGTCTGGCGAATCATCCTTTCCGCTAAAACTTAATGTTTGCTGATCGGATAAAGTGAAAGTCGTTTTGCCCGGCTTTTTCTTTTCTGTGAAATTTTCTCCCTTATTATCCACCTCATTAAGATGATGGGGTTCTTTTTCAACTTTTCGCTCGCCTGTAATTTCGGGAATTGAACTGTTCCCAAAACCTGTGGCGATTAAAGTAACCGAAATATCGTCACCCAAAGTTTCATCTTTTCCGTTTCCCCAAATCAGGTCGGCATCAAACCCGGCCATATTTTGCAGGTAATCGGTAATCTGCCCCACTTCGTCCATGGTAACTTCTTTAGTGCCGGATGTGATGTTGAGCAGAATATTTCTTGCACCGCGAATGTCGTTATTATTCAGCAGCGGCGAACTCAAAGCTAATTCAACGGCCTCGGTTGCCCGCTCATCGCCGCTTGCCACTCCTGTTCCCATAATGGCCAAACCGCTTTTGCGCATCACGGTTTCCACATCGGCAAAATCAACATTGATATACCCCGGAACAGTAATAATTTCTGCAATTCCTTTGGCTGCTGTGGCCAGAATATTGTCGGCTTTCGAAAAAGCTTCCGAAATACCAAAATCGCCAAACATTTCACGAATGCGTTCATTGTTAATCACCAGCAAAGCATCCACATGACCTTCCAGTTCAGCAATTCCATCAATGGCCTGTTTTATGCGCCGTTTCCCTTCGTTCCGGAAAGGAATGGTTACAATGCCAACGGTGAGATACCCTTCGGCACTGCACGCTTCGGCAATTACGGGAGCCCCGCCTGTGCCTGTTCCGCCCCCCATTCCGGCAGTTACAAAAACCATTTTTGTATTTTCTGAAAGCGCCTGTTTTACGTCTTCGATGTTTTCGATGGCAGCCTGCTTGCCCACTTCGGGTTTGTTACCTGCACCACGGCCTTCGGTAAGCGATGATCCCAGTTGCACTTTGGTGGGCACCGGACTGGCATCGAGAGCCTGCGCATCGGTGTTGCATATCACAAAATCAACATCTCTGATTCCCTGCTTAAACATATGATTTAAGGCATTTCCGCCGCCACCGCCAACGCCAATTACTTTGATTTCAGCGCCTGGATTTGTCGGTAATGTGAAATTTGCCATATTTTCTGTCATTTTACTGTCTTTTTAAGGTTAAACTGAAACTATTCATCCATCGACTGGTCGTCGTCTTCGAACAATTTTCCCAATCCAAAATTCTTATAAAACCAATTGTCAATATTGCTCTGTGCAACCGGTTCATTGGCTTTCTGTTTTTTCTTTTTTCGTTTATTTCGTTTGGTTGAAAATATAGACCTGTCAGTTAATGTTTTGGGCGTTTTTTTCTTTTCTTCCCTAACACCCATTTTCCCTTCATTCTCTTTCGTTCCAGCTTCGCTCAGGGTTTCCCTGAAATCTGCCCCTGCTTCCACCTCAACGGGTTCTTCTTCCCTCTCCAGGGATTCATTATTTTCCTCTTCCAGATTATATTTTTCAGGCTCTTTTTTAGGTTGCAGCAACTGGTTCGGGTTGGTTACAAATCCGGTTGCCAAAATGGTTACACTGATTTCTTCCTCCAGCGATTCATCGTAGCCGTTGCCCCAAATGATATCCGCATCCTGGCCGGCTTTTTCCTGCAACACTTCAATTATTTCACCTATTTCGCCGATGGTAATTTCATCTTTGCCCGAAATAATGTTGAGCAGAATATTTTGTGTTCCGTAAATATCGTTGCTGTCGAGCAGCGGCGATTCAAGCGCTTCGTTTACAGCCTTCATGGCACGGCCTTCGCCCGAAGAAACACCTGTGCCCATAATGAACACGTTGCTGTTGTGCATTACGGTATAAACATCGGTATAATCAATGTTCACATTTCCATGCAGGGTAATAATTTCGGCGACTCCTTTTACTGCTGTAGCCACAATGTTATCGGCCATTTTAAAGGCCTGCCGGGCAGGTAAATCGCCAAAAATATTGTGCAGACGCTGGTTGCTTACCACAAGCATGCTGTCAACATATTCACCCAATTTTTCAATACCCTCCATGGCTTGGCCGAAACGTTTTTTGCCTTCTGCGGGCGAGGGAACAGTAACCACAGCAATGGTGAGGATGTCGAGTTCGCTGGCCAACTGGGCAATTACCGGGGCTGCACCTGTACCCGTGCCACCTCCCATACCTGCGGTAATGAACAACATTTTGGTGTTCTCTTTCAGTACATTTTTCAGGTCTTCGTAATTTTCGCGTGCTGCTTCCTCGCCCATTTGCGGCTGATTGCCGGCACCGCGGCCTTCGGTTAAAGTAACACCGAGTTGAATTTTTACTGGCACAGGGCTGTTTTCCATTGCCTGGCCGTCGGTATTACAAATAATGAAATCGACACCGGCAATTCCTTCCTGGAACATATGACTGACCGCGTTGCAGCCACCTCCACCCACTCCAATAACTTTAATAATGGAGGTGGATGAAGTCCGCGGAAATTGAAAATTTACTAATTCGGTCATATCATTAATTTTTAATTCAATGCAACATCATCATCGTCATCAACATAATCGAGTACACCTTGCACTACGTTTTTCAGCCAGGGAGAAATGCCGGAATCTTTCTTCTTCCTTTTTGGTTTTCGCTTTTTCTCCTTTGGCAGCGGATCAACTTTTTCGAGCGTCATTTTCATGAGGCCCAGTGCGGTATAGAAATCAGGCTTTTCAATAATTTCAGCTTTTGAAGAGGCACGAACAACGGAGAAAGCCAACCTGGTATCCATTCCGGTGCGGAATTTAACCAGCGAGATCAGGTTATTCAGCGAGGCAGTTCCGCCCGCAAGGACAATTCCGGAGCCCAGTTGTTCGGCAATACCCGATTTTTCAACCTGGTAGAAAGCACTGTCGATAATCTCTTCCATGCGTGCCTGAATAATAAAAGCCAGGCTTTTAAATGAAATCTCTTTAGGTTCCCATCCGCTGTGACCGGGAATAGTAACCACTTTCTGTTCGTCGGCAAAATCGCCAAGTGCCTGTCCGTACTGAGTTTTCAGTTGCTCTGCCCATTTCGGGAGAATTGAACAACCTTCTTTAATATCGTTGGTCACCACATCTCCGGCAAATGGAATAACTGCGGTGTGAATCATTGTTCCCTCGTTAAAAACAGCCAGCTTGGTGGTTCCGGCACCCATATCGAGCAAAATAGTGCCCAGTTCTTTTTCGTCTTCTGTTAAAACGGCTTCGCTTGTTGCCATTGGCGATAACACAACTTCCCCCAGTTCAACTCCAACTTTATCGAGCACCCGCTCAAAATTGGTAATGTGAATTTCGGGTACGGCTATTAATTTGTAAGTAGCTTCAATTTTCTGTCCGGTAATCCCCACGGGACTAAGTTCCACCGGCTCATTATCAATAACAAACGACTGCGGTATAACATGAAGAAGTTTAAAATCCTTTTCCACCTTTAATTTTCCGGCTTCATTGAATAATTCATTTACATCGTTTTCAGTCACCACTCCGTCGCCCGAAGTCAGGCGGGTTCCTTTGTGTTCGTATATTTTCATGGGTTGCCCGGCATAGGCAATGTCAACCGTTTTGATTTTGCCCCCCACCTGGTCAAGCAAATCGTTTAACAGATATCTCAACGAAATGGTGGCTTCTTCGATATTAAAGACCACCCCGCGTTTTATGCCTTTTGAAGGAAAGCTTGAAGCGCCCAGAATTTCCATCCTCCCTTCGCTGTCTTTTTGTCCGGCAAGAGCAGTCATTTTTGATGTGCCGATATCAACAACAACCGAATAATTGATTTTTGAAGCCATATTATCTTTTTTTTGCGATTACCTGATTTTTGTATTTTACACTTAATTTTTGGTACATATTCCAATTGTTCCCGGCCATTATCTGCTGATAAAAAGCTTTCATATTGCGCAGCTTCTGCGGATAATCTTCAAGCGAGCCCATTTCAATTATGTGGTCTCCAACGAGTGGAGTCAGCAAAACATCGCCGTTTTGCTCCACATGCACCTGTTCCACCTGCGCCTTCCAAAAGGGATTTTCTTCGATGAACAACACAAACGGGAGCAGCTGCGTTTTGGCAAACTGTTCAGAAAAATACCCGGTGGCAACCAAAACATTGGCCGTATAATTGGCCGAAGTAGGAATTACCTCGCCATTGCGGTCGAGATAATACCTTCCTTCTGATGACATAATCCGTACTACTGGTTCCCTGTGCTTAATTTTAACACCTAATGTACCACGATAACCCACGCTGTCTTTCGTGATTACCTTATAAATTTCAGCCTTTTGAATGGCCTGATGTTTTTCCACCGCTCTTTCGAGGGAATCGGCATTTATAAGCTGCAGGTTCTTGCCAACAAGCTGGTCATCGGCCGACCTGACCAACCGGGTAATTTCGTCTTTACTTATTTTTATGAGCTCATTTTCCTGTAATTCAATTTCAATATTGCCACAGGTTACGTCCTTTGTTTCTCTTGCAGAAAAGGACAATGTAACCACCAAAAAGGCGATTAGCACAAGGGAACCTGTCAGTTTTAATAACTTACGCAACATTCTGTTTATTTTTAAGCACTTCAATTATTTGTGGCCCGATTCCGTCAATATTTCCGGCCCCCATTGTAAGCACCACATCGGTTTCTCTTTCGGCAAGAAGTTGAGCCACATCTTCCTTCTCTGCCATAATTTTATTTTCATTCTTCATCTTTTCAAAAATTATCGCTGAACTCACCCCTTCTATTGGTTCTTCGCGGGCCGGGTAAATGGAAACCAGGATTGTTTCGTCCAGCAAATCAAGACTGGCTGCAAACTCAGCTGAAAAATCGCGGGTGCGTGAGTAAAGGTGCGGCTGAAAAATGCCGGTGATTTTCCGGCTGGGGTACAATGCTTTTACCGAAGAAATAACCGCTTTTAGCTCAGCCGGATGGTGCGCGTAGTCATCGATGTAAATCTGGCTGTCGCTTTTGTAACGCACATCGAAACGACGCAACACTCCCTGGTAATCTTCCAGCCCGCTTTTAATTTCGTCGGCCGAAACACCTGCCAAAAAGGCCAGTGCTGCAGCTGCCACAGCGTTTTCCACATTTATCAATCCGGGATAATTGAGCCTGCAGTTGGCAATTATCCCTTCCGGAGTTTTCAAATCGAACTGGTAAAAACCACCTTCGCTGCTCAATTTTAAATTCACCGCACTGAAATCCGCATTTTCTTTTAATGCATAAGAAAACACCCGGGCTGATGTTTTTTGCGTATTCAGCTCAACTCCTTTTTTCAGTAATAATTTCCCGCCCAGTTTTATCTGTGAAATGAACTTTTCAAACGACTCTACAATTTTTTCCTTTTCCCCGTAAATATCGAGGTGGTCGGCGTCGAGTGACGTGACCAGGGCCAGCAATGGCTGAAGGTGCAAAAACGAGCGGTCAAATTCGTCGGCTTCGGCAACAATCCATGGCGAATCCTCATTGGGCAGCAATAAATTACTTCCGAAATTTTTGGAAATTCCGCCCAAAAATGCACCGCATCCTGCTTTTGTTTTGTCAAGAATGTTGGCCGTCATTGTGCTCACGGTTGTTTTCCCGTGGGTGCCGGCTACTGCAATTCCGTTCTTCTCGTTACAAATCAAACCCAGTACTTTGGCACGTTTCAGCAAACCAATCGGTTTTCCCCTGAACCATGAGAGTTCGCTGTGTTCGTCGGGAAGTGCGGGAGTAAAAACAGCGAGTGTTTCACCCGGATTCCATCTGGAGGGAATATTCCGGATATCATCATCGTAATGCACATCAATTCCCTCTTGCTGAAGAGCATCGGTAAGCGCGGTTTGTGTGCGGTCGTAGCCCGCCACATTCCGCCCGGTAAATTTAAAATACCGGGCCAGGGCACTCATCCCAATCCCCCCGATACCGAGGAAATACACATTCTTTATGTCTTGAAGGTAGCTCATCGTTTCAATAGTTTTTCTGCTTCATCAACAATATGACGGGTTGCATCGGGTTTTGCCAGTTTTTTTATTTCTAACGACAGCCGGCTGCACTCCTCTGGGTTGTTAATCAACCGGATGGCTTCGGGCAGCAATTGTTCGTCAATTTTATGATCAGGAATCATTATGGCCGCATTTTTTTCGGCCAATGCCATTGCATTTTTGGTTTGATGATCTTCTGCCACGTTGGGCGATGGCACCAATATGGATGGTTTGCCCACCAGGCAAAGCTCCGAAATAGTTCCGGCCCCTGCCCTCGAAATAACCACTCCGGAAGCGGCATACGCCAAATCCATTCTTGAAAGAAATTCATGAATGTGCAAATTATCCGGTGTGGCATCTTTCATCTTTTCCGTGATTTCGCAATAGTAGATGGAACCGGTTTGCCAGATGAACTGCACCCCTGATTTGGCCATGACTTCCACATTTTTCAGCATGGCATTATTTATGGAACGTGCCCCGAGGCTGCCTCCGATAACCAAAACCACTTTATCTTCTTCCTTCAATCCGAAAAAAGAAAGTGCCTCTTTCCGATCATCAATTTTCTTAAGCAGGTTTTCACGCACCGGATTGCCTGTAAACACAATTTGTTCTGCCGGAAAATAGCGTTCCATTTTATCGTATGCCACACAAATTGCCCCGGCTTTTTTGCCCAGCAGCCGGTTGGTTATTCCGGCATAGGAATTTTGTTCCTGAATGAGTGTGAGAATTTGCTTTTTTGCAGCAGCCCTCAAAAGCGGGCCACTGGCAAAACCGCCCACCCCGATTGCAATTTGTGGGTTAAATTCGTTTATAATTTTTTTGGCCAGGCGGTTGCTTTTCAACAGACTGGTCACAAATTTCAGCATCTTCAATCCCGGTTTGCGGGGAAACCCCATTACCGGCAGACCGATGATTTTATATCCTGCAGCAGGCACGCGTTCCATTTCCATGCGGCCTAAAGCGCCCACAAACAAAATTTCAGCATCCGGAAAACGGTTGCCGATTTCGCCTGCAATGGCCAGGGCAGGGAAAATGTGCCCGCCGGTACCACCACCACTTATTATTACGCGTTCAATCTTCATTCTTTTTTTCTTGTCCCATTTCATAATCCTCGTCGGGTACATTTACCTGCACAGCAGGCTTTTCAATTTTGCGATTTACCTGATTCTGGTAACTCACACTTAATATACACCCGAAAGCCACCGAGGTAAATAGCAACGATGTGCCACCGAGGCTCACCCACGGCAACGGTTGCCCGGTAACCGGCAGCACGCCTGTTGAGACCCCGATGTTTATCATGGCCTGGAAAACCAGCACCAATGATAATCCAGTTACCAAGAATGCAGGGAAGGTCCGGGTAGCCCGTCGCACAATAACCACACTCCTGAAAAAGAAAACGAGGTACAGAAACATCACTATTGTACTGACAATCAATCCGTACTCTTCAACAATAATGGCAAAAATAAAATCGTTATAAGCTGCCGCCATGTAATTACTCACATCCGAATGTCCCGGTCCTTTTCCCAACAGCCCGCCCTCATAAATGGCGAGTTTGGCGTAATCGGCCTGTGTAATTCCTTTTTCTGCATCGGGGTCTCCAAAAACAAACCTGTCGATACGCCCTTTTACAGTATGTACCCTTGCCGGGGCACCGGGGAACTGATCGGCCAGGAAATAAATTCCCACCACCAACACAATTCCGGTTCCTATAACCAAAAACAAATATTTAAAAGGAATACGTCCCACAAACATCATGGCAAAAATGGCAGCAAAAAGCAAGGCTGCGGTTGAAAAATCGGATACGAAAATCATTCCGCAAACAAGTACAGAGTGAATTATTATTTTCAGAAATGCTTTTTTAAGATCACCTTTGGTTTTCTGATTTTTGGCCAGCACTTTTGCGGTGTACATTATCAAAGCAATTTTCGCCAGTTCAGCCGGTTGAAAAGAGATGAATCCCAAATCGAGAGTACGGCCACTGCCTTCGAGCATTCCTGCAAAATTAAGCACAACTGTGGTAAGCAGAAGTCCAATGCTCAGGTAAATCAGCAGATTGGCGACGATGGAATATATTTTAACCGACAGGAAATTGACCATTACCAGCATTAGCCCTAACCCGGCCCCAATAAAAAACAGCTGCCGCACCAGAAAATACAACGTATTCCCCCCAGCCTGGCGGTAAGCCAATGCACCAGTGGAGCTGTAAACGATTAACAGCGACAACAGCGACAACAGCAAAAGCAAAACCCAGATAACACGATCGCCCTTGAATATTTTCGATTGTGCAACCATACTTTTTTACAAATTTCTTACTTCGTTTTTAAACTGTTCGCCACGGTCTTCATAGTTTTCAAACAAATCGAAACTGGCACAGGCGGGCGACAACAAAACGGTGTCGCCATTGCGGGCAAGGTAGTAGGCTGCCTTAACAGCTTCTTCCATACTCGCTGCATCCACCACATTTTTTGCAATGCCGTCAAAAGCCGCATGCAATTTTGAGTTGTCTTTTCCCAGACAAACAATGGCTTTTACTTTTTCTTTTACCAGCGCGTGCAACATACTGTAATCGTTGCCTTTGTCGATTCCTCCCGCAATCCATACAATGGGTTGCCGGATACTTTCCAGCGCGTACCAGGTGGAATTCACATTGGTGGCCTTGGAATCATTTACAAACTCAATTCCGTGCACTTTTAAAAAGTGCTCCAGGCGGTGTTCCACTCCCTTAAAATCGGAGAGGCTTTCCCTGAGCTGGTCGTTGCGGATTTCCAAAACCATGCTGGCAATACCTGCTGCCATGGAATTGTAAGTATTGTGTTTCCCCTGTAATGATAAATCCAGAATAGACATACTGAATTGTTTTTGGTTAATATTAATAATCATCTTATTGTTTGCAATGCCTGCTCCCGGCGACTTTGGGTCTGAAACTCCAAAAGGAACCGCAACAGGTTTTATCTCTCGTTTTTTTATTTCTTTTTGAATGATTTCATCATCCGCACAAAAAATGAAATAATCGTTAGCGCGTTGATTTTGAATAATCCTGAATTTGGAATCGGTGTAGTTTTGCATCGAGTTTCCGTACCGGTCGAGATGGTCGGGAGTAATATTCAGCAAAACAGCCACATCGGCCCTAAAATCGAACATTCCGTCGAGCTGAAAACTGCTGAGCTCAATCACATAAATATCATGCTGTTTTTCAGCTACCTGCCAGGCAAAACTTTGCCCCACGTTTCCGGCCAGCCCCACATTTAACCCCGCATTTTTGAGAATGTGATAGGTAAGCAGTGTTGTTGTTGTTTTTCCATTGCTGCCGGTAATACAAATGGTTTTGGCATTCGTAAACCTTCCGGCAAACTCAATTTCAGAAATTACCGGAATCTGTCTGCTTTTCAATTTTTGAATGAGTGGGGCCGTTTCCGGTATCCCGGGACTTTTCACTACTGTTTCCGCCTCCAAAATCTTTGACTCGGAGTGCCTGCTTTCTTCAAAATCAATTTTTTTCTGTGAAAGAACGTTTTTATATTTCTCTTTAATTTTCCCCAGGTCGGAAACAAAAACGGCATACCCCTTCTTTTGTGCGAGAATGGCTGAACCCACCCCGCTTTCACCAGCTCCGAGTATGACAATTTTGGTTTTCAACTTACCTGATTTTTAATGTTACAATTGTTAAAACCGCCAACAGGATTCCTACAATCCAGAAGCGCGTTGTTATTTTCGATTCCGGTATTCCTTTTTTCTGGTAATGGTGATGAATAGGGCTCATCAATAACACCCGGCGTCCTTCGCCATATTTCTTTTTGGTATATTTAAACCACGACACTTGAATCACAACCGACAGATTTTCTATGAGAAAAATTCCACAAAGCAGCGGGATTAAAATTTCCTTGCGGATGATAACTGAAAAAACAGCCAGAATTCCACCGAGCGCCAAACTGCCTGTATCGCCCATGAACACTTGCGCAGGAAACGAATTATACCACAAGAACCCAATTGTTGCCCCAATGAAAGCTGCAATAAATACGGTTAACTCGCCAATACTTGGTATGTACATGATATTCAGGTAATCGGCATAAATGATATTACCACTCACATAAGCCAGCACACCAAGTGTAACGCCACTGATCGCCGATGTGCCGGCTGCCAGCCCGTCGATGCCGTCAGTAAGATTGGCGGCATTGGAAACGGCAGTGATTATTAAAATAATGGCCACTGCGTAAATGACCCATTTCAGCCATGAACTCGCGTTGCCCGCAAATGCCACAAGCCACTGGTAATCAAACTCATTTCTTTTGAAAAACGGAATGGTTGTTTTGGTTGATTTCACATCTTCGGTTACAAATTTTGTAGAGCGCTCGCCCGTAACCGGATCTGTAATGACCTGTGTTAAATCCGTGCCACTGTCGCTCTGTACATGTTGGCGAACTTTAACTTCATCGCTCAGGAAAAGAGTGGCAGCCACAAAAAGCCCCAGGCTCACCTGCCCCAGAATTTTAAATTTCCCGGCCAGCCCTTCTTTATTTTTCAGGAATACTTTTATGTAGTCGTCGATAAAGCCAATGAGGCCGAGAAAAGCAGTAGTTATGAGCATCAGCAGGATGTAAATATTATCCAGCCGGGCAAAAAGCAATGTGGGGATAATTATGGCTGCAAGAATTATCAACCCGCCCATTGTGGGAGTCCCTTTCTTTTGCAGCTGTCCTTCGAGACCAAGATCGCGTACCTCTTCGCCAATTTGCTTGCGCTGCAACAGGCGAATCATTTTTTTACCAAAGGCAAGTGTAATCACCAGTGATAAAATAATGGCTGCCCCTGACCGAAAGGAGAGGTATGGAAACATCCCCAACCCGGGAATATCGTGTTCAGCCAGTAATTCATATAAATAATAGAGCATAGCTTTTTGCCTTTATTCGCTTATACCAAAACAATTTTTCAACTCCTCCACATCATCAAAATGGTGCCGCACACCGTTAACTTCCTGGTAACTTTCGTGGCCTTTCCCGGCTACCAGAATTATATCACCGGGCTGTGCTATCAGCGTTGCTGTTTTTATTGCTTCCCTCCGGTTTTCAATAGAGATCACTTTGTTATTGTCGGCCGCCCCAATTCCCGTTTCCATATCGCGGATAATTTGCGCGGGATTTTCAGTGCGCGGGTTATCGGAAGTCAGGATTACCTTGTCGCTTCCGGCAATGGCTTCCTGTGTCATTTCGGGGCGCTTTGTTTTGTCGCGGTCGCCACCTGCACCAATCACGGTAATTACCTGCTCGTTTCCCGAACGAATTCCCGAGATGGCCGTCAAAACATTCTTCAATGCATCGGGTGTGTGGGCATAATCCACTATCCCCATTTTTCCATCGTTGCTGCGAACAGTTTCAAAACGCCCTTTTACCGGCTCGAGGTTGCTGAGGTGTGTCAGTACTTCATCCTCATCCTGGTTCAGATTTACGGCAACCGCAAAAACAGCCAGCAGGTTGGATGCATTGAATTTCCCCACAAATCGTGTCCACACTTCGCGGCCGGTTAGGTTGAGCATCATTCCGTTAAAATGGGTTTCAATCACTTTGCAGTGATAATCGGCCAGTGCCCGGTTGGAGTAGGTAATTACTTTGGCCTTTGTATTTTGCACCATCACCCGCCCGTTTTTATCGTCGATGTTGGTAAGTGCAAACGCCGATTCAGTGAGATTATCGAAAAACTGCTTTTTGGCTTTAATGTAAGCCGCAAAAGTTTTATGGTAATCCAGATGATCGTGGGTGATATTGGTAAACACGCCGCCGGCAAATTCAATTCCTTCAATACGCTGTTGCTGCACCGCGTGCGAACTTACTTCCATAAAGCAATATTCGCAGCCGGCTTCAACCATTTGCGCCATTAGCTGCTGAATGCGCAACGCATCGGGTGTTGTATGCGTGGCAGTGTCTTCCTTATCGTCTATCATGTAGGAAATAGTGGAAATCAAACCGGAATTATGCCCCAGCTGTTTAAAAAGCCGGTAGAGCAAAGTAACAATGCTGGTTTTGCCGTTTGTTCCGGTAACACCCACAACTTTCATTTTTTTTGAAGGAAAACCATAAAAAGCTGCGGCCAGCTTTCCCAAAACCAAACCGGAATTTTTTACTGAAACAAACGTAACACCGGCAGGTAATTCTTTCGGCAATTCTTCACAAAAAATTACTGCAGCGCCATTTTCAAGTGCGGCGGGAATAAACCGGTGCCCGTCGGCATGCAGTCCGCGCTGGGCTACAAACGCCGAATCTTTTTTAATTTTACGTGAATCGAATTCAACACTATCAATTTCACGGTCGGTTTTTCCGTGTACCTCCAAAAAATCAATATGTTCCAGTAATTTTCTTAAATTCATTTTCATCCCAGTGTTATATAAACAATATCGCCACGGTTAGCCTTTGCACCTGGTGTCAGCGATTGCCGAACAACTTTCCCCATTCCTTTCAGGCGCACCTGCAACCCGGCATTTTCCAGTAAAAAAATGGCTTCGCTGGCCCCCATCCCTTTCACATCGGGCACAGCACCAACTGAAGTTTCATTTTCATCCAGAATAATCCGGTCGTCAACTCTTTTCACTTTCACAAGCTCTGATGCAGGATTACCTTCCAGATTTTTAATGCTTAATTCTTCTGCCAGCCGAAAAATATTTTCAGGATTCCCGTTTTTAATTTCGGGCAATTGCGGTTCGGATGGTAACGTTTTCTCTTCGGGTGCGTCATCGAACAGGATACGCGCCGCATACACTTTTTCGGCAATTTCTTTAAACACAGGCCCGGCAACTGAGCCACCGTAATAAGTTCCGCCCCTCGGGTTATTCACTGTCACTATCAATGAATATTTTGGATCATCAGCCGGGAAATAGCCTGCAAAAGAAGCGAGGTACATTCCTTTTTCGTAACCTCCCTGGCTTGTTGCCACCTGCGCAGTACCGGTTTTGCCGGCTATTTTAAACCACGGGTTCTGCAGCGAACGTCCGGTGCCGTTTTCGCAAACTCCCTCGAGCAGTTTTTGAGCTTTTCCAAGGGTTTCCTTAGTTGTAATCATCGGATTCAGCACTTCGGTTTTAAATTGCTTGACCTGCATCCCGCTCTTCCTGATTTCTTTAACCAGCCGGGGTTTTACCATTCGCCCGTCGTTAGCTACGGCATTGTAAAATGTGAGTACCTGCAACGGGGTCATTTTAGATTCGTAACCATACGACATCCACGCCAGTGTGGTGCCCCACCAGTCGGAGTCGCCCGGATACTTAAAAAATGGCTGGCCTTCCCCTTTTATCTCCATCCCGAGAGGCTTATTCAATCCAAAGTTGTAAATCCGGTCCACATAATCTTCAGGATTATTTTCATAACACGATGTGATTATTTTTGCGACACCTACGTTGGAAGACTTCTCAAATATTTGTTTGACGGTCATTTCCCCGTGCCCGCCATAGCGGTAATCACTGTCGTAAATAGTTTGGCCTTTGTATTTCCAAACGCCGCTACCGGTATCAAACACATCGCTGGTATCGATTAATCCATCCTCCATTGCAGCCACCAAAGAAACCAGTTTGAATGTGGAGCCGGGCTCGTAGTTTCCGGCATGCCCCATAGCATAATTATAATTTTCAAAATAGTCACCGTT
Source organism: Tangfeifania diversioriginum (assembly GCF_900141875.1). Lineage (GTDB taxonomy): Bacteria > Bacteroidota > Bacteroidia > Bacteroidales > Prolixibacteraceae > Tangfeifania > Tangfeifania diversioriginum. Next base: position 26,679 of record NZ_FQZE01000001.1, read on the forward strand.
TTCTCTTCCGAGGTTCGAAATGGCTTTAATTTCGCCGGTTTCAACATCCATTAAAATGGCTGTTCCCCAATCGGCATTCATTTTTTTCAACTGCCTGTAAAGCGCACTTTCGGTAATATCCTGCAATTTAATATTGATGGTAGTTATCAGATCCATCCCATCGCGGGGTTCAATTTCAGTCCGGGTAACCCAGCGTCCCGAAAGGTTTTCTTTGTAGCTGATGCCTTCTTCGCCTTTCAAATATTGTTCGTAAGCCCCCTCGAGACCGGTGTAACCAATATTGCCGTGCACGCCGCCGTAGGCTCCTTTGTTCAAATCGCCAATGGTGCGGAGTGCGAGCGATCCCAGCGGGTTTAACCTTTTGTTTTCCTGTTCGATAATCATTCCCCCGCCAAAACGACCGCGACGCAAAATGGGAAATTTCTTGATTTGCTGAAGCTCATGATAGTCCACCTTCCGGGGAGTGAGCATATATCCGCGATCGCCTTTCCGGAAAGCTGCATTCAGCCTTCTTGCATATTCATTTTTCGATGCATCTTTAAAAAAGGCAGAAAGTGCATGAGCCAGCGAGTCGCTTTGATTGTTAAACACCCGTTTCACCCCTTCGGCAGCCAGGTCAATTCTGACAAAATAACCGGGAACCGAGGTGGCCAAAACACTGCCATCGTCGGCACAAATATTCCCGCGATTGGGTTGCACGCGGAGCGTGTTTTCTTCCAGATTTTTGGCAATTTGCGCCCACCGTTCATTTTTAATTTGCTGAACAGAAACCATTTTTAAAATTACCGCTATTCCAAACAACAGCAGTACGAAATAAATAATGGCTATACGCGATACTATTGACTTTCTGATATCCACCTATTACTTCTTTTGAACTTTAATTTTCCGGGGAGGCCGGGTAGGCTCCTCCAATCCAATTCCCGACTCCGTAACTTTCTCCACCACTTCCGACGGCCTGCTGGCATCCATCAGTTTGGCCGAAAGCGTAATCGACTCGGACCGCAACTCTTCGAGCGTGTCCTGCAATACTTCAATTTGCCTGATGGTGCGTTCCGACCAGTTGCGGTTGGTAATTAACACCAGGGCAAAAAAGGCAAGAAGGAACAAAAACGGTAACTGACGGGTTACCCGTTCATCGGTGAGGATTGTCCCCCCGAGGAATGGTTTCATTCCGCCTTTCTTTTTACTATTTTTACTTTTTTCTGCCATATCAAATTTTTTCTGCTATCCTCAATTTTGCACTTCGCGAGCGCGGGTTTTTCTCCACCTCTTCGGTGCCGGGGATTATCACTTTTCTGTTTACCAATCGAAAAGGAGTAATCTGGTTCCCGTAAAAATCTTTTTCAATTTTACCCTCAAAATTGCCTGCTTTCATAAAATTTTTACACAGACGATCTTCCAGGCTGTGGTAAGTAATTACAGCTAATCTGCCGCCCGGCTTAAGCACTTCGAGCGATGCCTGCAAAAATTCTTTCAGTGCATCCATTTCGTCGTTCACTTCAATACGCAAAGCCTGAAAAACCTGCGCCAGATATTTATTTTGAATCGCTCTTGGGGCACAACGCAATGCCACTTCTTTTAGTTGACCGGTTGTTTTTAATGGTTCATTACTTCGTTCGCTGGTTATTTCCGCAGCCAGTCTTTTGGCATTTTTAATTTCGCCATACATTCTGAAAACAAAAATCAGCTGCTCTTCAGTGTAATTGTTAACCACACCGGCAGCATCTGTGGTTGCGTTGCGGTTCATCCGCATATCGAGCTTATCGTCGAAACGAAACGAAAAACCACGGTCGGCTTCATCAAAATCGTGTGATGAAACGCCCAGGTCGGCAAAAACTGCATCCACACTTTCAACACCGTGGTAGCGCAGGAAATTTTTCAGGTACCTGAAATTATGCCGGATAAAAAAAAGCCGGTCATCGTGTATCACATTGCCGGCAGTTTCCTCATCCTGGTCGAAGGCAAATAGCCTCCCGTCCCCCAGTTCATTCAGGATGAGCCGGGAATGGCCTCCGCCACCGTAGGTAGCATCCACCACAACAGCTCCGGGAAAAAGGTTTAATCCTTCAACAGATTCCCCGGGCAAAACCGGTATGTGATATTCATTTGTCATTGCCCTTCCTGTTTTTTCTTTCTTTTTTCCTGAAATCGTTTGGCAAATGTGGATTTATCCATTCGGCCGGCTTCATATTCTGCTGAATCCCACATCCGGATAGAACGGCCCATTCCGATTAGCCTCACGCTCTTTGTCAATTTCCCGTAACCGAGATATTCGCCGGGCACATTTATACGTCCATTGGCAGCCATTCCCACTTTGATAAAGTTCTCGTAAAAAAACTGCAGAAATGCATCATCTTCTTCGTCGAAAGGATCGAGTGTACTTTTAAACGCTTCCACCCTGTTTTTCCAAAACGCTTCGGGGTAAATGTCGAGGCAGTTTTTAAACAAATTCCGCTCAATAACGAGTGGCTCCAGGGCCATTTCACCCATCTCTTTTTTAAAAGCCGAAGGCAAAACAAAACGGCCTTTATCGTCGATGGTTGCATGATATGTCCCTGTAAATTCTGTCATTTTTCAGAAAATAGATTTTCGTAGTGTAAAAGTAAAAATTTCTTCCATAATATTCCATTTTCTTCCACATTATTCCACTTTACACTAACCTGTTACACCCGCTATTTTGTTGAAAAGCTGTTAATCAACTGTTGAAAACAAATACAAAAACAGAGAACCATTAACACAAAGCTCATTAAATCAGCCATTTATTTCTAACAAGAATATTTACAAACACCCGTTGATAACTCGCCGGATTCATTATATTCAGGTAAAAAACCAGAGACAGGCCAAACTGAAAAAATGAAGGATACGTATAAAACCTTGTCTTTTCTTCCAATTCAATTAAATTAGCAACCTGATTTAAATGCAACAGCCACGACATGGGGAATGAAAAAATACCGGAAACTTTTAAGCCTATTGACATGAAGGAGGTCATTGCCTCCAAAAGTCCCGGGCTGGCCAAAATTATTCCCGGTTTTGTTTACCGGTACATCAGGCGCATAATGCACATCGACTTTCTAAACGATTTACTTAAAAGATATGGCCACCTGAGAGGCATTGATTTTGTTGACCAGGTAGTTAAAGAATTCAATGTAAAAGAACATTTATACGGGGTGGAAAATATTCCCGAGTCGGGGCGGTTTATTTTTGCCAGCAACCATCCGCTTGGAGGATTTGACGGTATGTTGCTGATGAAAACGGTGGATAAAAGACTGGGAAAACCGAGGTTTTTATCCAACGATATTTTGATGAATATCCCTCAGCTAAAATCAATGTTCGTTCCGGTAAACAAACATGGCGGGCACAGTCGCGATGTAGCAAAGCTATTGGGAGAGACCTACGAGTCTGATGCCCAGATTCTGATTTTCCCATCGGGGCTGGCATCACGAAAAATAAAAGGGAAAATTGTTGACCTGGAATGGAAAAAACATTTTATCTCGAAAGCAATTCAATATAAGCGCGATGTAATTCCTGTTTTTATTGGCGGGCGAAATTCGAACCGGTTTTACCGGCTGGCCAAACTGCGTAAATTTTTCAGAATTAAATGGAACCTTGAGATGTTTTTTCTGCCCGACGAAACCATGCGACACCGCAACTCCGATGTCCACATTTACTTTGGAAAACCCATTCCATACAACTCGTTCGATCGATCCAAAACCCACCGGGAATGGGCAACAATTGTGAAAGAAAAAGTATATCAATTACAGTAATGACAAGCGATGCAAATTAAAACAGGACAGCTTTAACATTCTAATTGTTATTTGTTAATTTTGCATTCAGTTTTGAAAAAAAAGATTACGAATGAAAGATATAGTAGCGCCACTACCAAAAGATCAAATTATTGCCGAACTCACCCCGGAAAAAATGTTGCGTAAAACCAACAAGGGCGGTAATGAAATTTACGTGGTAACCCATAAAAATTCGCCGGCTATTATGCATGAAATAGGCAGGTTGCGCGAAATTACTTTTCGCGATGCAGGTGGCGGCACCGGTAAAGAAACCGATATCGACGATTACGACATTGCCGATTTTCCTTACAACCAACTAATTGTTTGGGATCCCGAAGCCCGCGAAATCCTGGGCGGATACCGGTACATGAACTGTTCTGAAACCCCAAAAAACGAAGACGGGGAAGCAATGATGGCCACTGCGCACCTTTTTCATTTATCGAAAAAATTTACTGAAGAATATTTGCCGCACATGCTTGAACTGGGGCGTTCATTTGTTCAGCCCAGTTACCAATCGAGCAAAGCCGGGGCAAAAGCACTTTTTGCGCTTGACAACTTGTGGGACGGTTTGGGTGCACTCACAGTCGATCATCCGGAAATTGAGTATTTCTTCGGGAAAGTCACCATGTATCAGCACTTTCATAACAAAGCGCGGAACCTGATTCAGTATTTCTTTAAAAAATATTTCCGCGACAAAGAGAATTTGGTATATCCGAAAGAACCGGTGGAATTTGACTACAATGAGGAGGAGATGAAAGCGGTATTTACCGGCAAGAACTACAGTGAGGACTACAAAATTCTTGTGCAGACAGTAAGATCATACGGCGAAAACGTGCCGCCGCTTATTAATGCCTATATGAATATTTCACCCTCGATGAAAACTTTTGGAACGGCACTTAACAAAGATTTTGGCGGGGTGTTGGAAACAGGCATTATTGTTACCATAAAAGATATTTACCAGGTGAAATACGATCGCCATATTGAAACCTACATCCAGGACAAGGAAAACAGCGAATGGGAAAATCCTAAATAAAAGATGTTAAACGTTTATTTTATGGGCATGGCAAACCGGACAACATCGTCGCCGGTGATTTGTTTGTCGCACAAAATAATCAGCCGCTCAATTACATTGCGAAATTCCCTGATGTTACCTGTCCAGTTAATTTTCTGAAGCTCTTTTATAGCATCATCAGTTATCGCTTTTTCGGGCATTCCATATTCGTTGCAAATCTGGTTGATGAAATAACCAGCCAAAAGCGGGATATCTTCCAGTCGTTCGTTCAAACCCGGCACATGAATCAAAATAACACTCAGCCGGTGGTACAAATCTTCGCGAAACCGATTTGCGTCAATTTCTTCTGAAATATTTTTGTTGGTAGCTGCCACAACGCGCACATCAACCTTAATGTGCTTGTCGCCGCCAACCCGCGAAATCACGCTCTCCTGCAATGCCCGTAAAACTTTGGCCTGGGCGGAGAGGCTCATGTCGCCAATTTCGTCGAGAAACAGCGTGCCACCAGTTGCCTGCTCAAATTTTCCTTTGCGCTGTTTCACTGCCGAAGTAAAAGCGCCTTTTTCGTGCCCAAACAATTCACTTTCAATTAACTCCGAGGGGATAGCTGCACAATTCACTTCCACAAACGGCCCCGAGGACCGACTGCTCTGGTCGTGAATACGCCGGGCCACCAGCTCTTTCCCGGTTCCGTTGGCGCCGGTAATTAAAACCCGCGCGTCGGTAGGTGCCACGCGGTCGGCCATTTCAATCACTTTTTTGATGGCCGGTGATTCGCCAATTATTTCAAATTTTTTGCTGACTTTCTTTTTCAGAATTTTGGTTTCATTTACCAGGGTCGATTTATCCATGGCATTGCGGATAGTAATCAGCAAACGATTGAGGTCCAGCGGTTTTTCAATAAAATCATAGGCTCCTTTTTTTATCGATTCAACTGCGGTATCAATATTTCCGTGTCCTGAAATCATTACCACAGGTGTATCGGGTGTCATTTTCTGAAGTTGCTCCAAAACTTCTATGCCATCGAGGCCGGGCATTTTAATGTCGCAAAGCACAATGTCGTATTCGGCATTTTTTACTATTTCCAGTGCTTTTTTGCCATCCTCTGCCAAATCCACTTCGTATTTTTCGTACTCGAGAATATCTTTCAACGTATTACGAATACTGCGTTCGTCGTCGATAACAAGAATTTTTGACATAATTTTCAAAATTTATTGAGACACAAAATTAATCACCTTCTGCTAAAATAAAATGAAATGGGGACAAACTTTTCCAGGGCGATAAACTTGCTGGAAAATTATAAAAATGGATGGCACAAAAAACCCGGGAGAATCCCGGGTTAATCATTCAAAATACTTTTGGTTAACACCCTCCCTGTATGGTAACTGTTTCGCGTTTTACAGGGGCTCCAATGTTTTTAAGCGCATCTACCAAATCTTCCATTTTGCCGGCAGCCATGCTCCTGAAAGCGTACTCTTCAAGCTCTGCTTTTACAGCATCTGCCGAAGGTGGTTCAAGCTCGAAAAACATTTCATGGAACTCTTCAGCGCTTTCGCGTAAAACATAATTCTCAGAATTACCAATGTATTTGGCCTTCAGGCAGGCCATCCGCACGAGCGTATCGCTGTCGGCATAAAACACATTGCTCTTGAGCCGCTGCTTAAAGAGCGGTTCGTATTGCCTGTCCATAATATTTTCAAACGGAATATTTATGGCAAGTGGCAGGTGAAATTTTTCAAACTCTTCAGGCGAACGCACATCAATAATATTATACTCATAATATTTGTTTACAATTTCATGAGCCAGTTTATCTGCCGACATTTCTTTAAATACGCAGGTTTGCTGACGTTTGGCCTCCGCAATGCGCCTATTTACAATATCTTGTTTGGAAGGCAAAAAAGCCACAATTGCCAGGACGACAAAAAGACCTGCAGCTGCCAGGGCATATTTGTTCCTTAAGGTTTTGCCTATGTTTGATTTCCTTTTGTTCACCTTGTTTTCAATAAACCAGGTAGCCACAAAAGCGCCAACAGCTATTGCGGCCAGAATAAACCCAAATGCTATATTTGACATTCCAAAAAATTCTGAAATCCGAATTTGCCCCAGGTTATTGGCCCGGTATGTTTCTTCGAGCAACGGAAAGCTCTCAGTAAATGCAAAAATGCCGAGGATTGCCCCCCCGATAAAAGCCAGTGCATCGAGTTTGCCAATTGCCATGGCGGCCACACTGGTTCCCGGGCAAAACCCTCCGATTATAAAACCTGCCCCCATAATAACTCCGCCAATAATAGCTGAATTAACAAAGGTAGGATTTACATAAATGATGCTGAGGTCGAGCAATCCGTAGTGCCCCAGCAGGAGCACGCCTGCCATTGCGGTAACGCCTGCAGTAAAAAACACCCGCAACACGGTAAAATCGTTGCCGTAAAATAAGCCAACCAGTTTTTTTGTGGAAGAAAATCCGGCCTGTTCAAGTGCAAACCCAAAACCGATGCCCAGGAAAAAAGCAATCACAAGGCTCAATTCTTCGCTAACAATATAAGGTACTAATGGTCCCATAATTTTCTATTTTAACCAAAGTTTTCTAAAAAAGAATGCCAACGCATATGCCCCGCCAAAAATGGCCAGCATAGTTAGAATACCTCCGAGCGAGAGAACGGCCATCCCGCTCAGTGCCGAGCCACTGGTACAGCCCCGGCCAAGTTGCGAACCGAAACCAAACAATGCACCACCAATAATAGCTGTTATAATCCGAGTAGCGTTGGTAACCCGTGGCCCTTTTTCCAGTTTTAATCCAACCCGGTTGGCCATAACCCCGGAAAAAAATGCACCTACCAGCACACCTACAATTTCAAAAACCAGGAAATCTTTCCACGGCCCTTGTGGGTTTTGCTCTGCGTAATTTTGGTAGTAGGCAGTGTTTTCGGCATGTTGCGGGGCAATGCCTTCAACCGAAGCCACCACAACACTTTTAACAGCGCCGCTGGCTCCCAGTCCGCGCCCGGTAATATAAATAGTTGCCAGCAACACAATTCCCAGCAGGAAACCTGCCAGATAGGGATTCATGTAAGGCTTTGCTTTGTTTATATTTTTTTGTTTCATGGAACTGATTTTTAAATATTCTCAAATTACTTCATCAACAAAATCTTGAATAACTCACTCCTTTTTCGCGGTTTCCTCATCTTCTTCCAAATCTTCGTAACCGGTTATCATTGCCCGTATGTTTGAAGTTGGAGTATGTCCGGTGGTTGTCATATAAACATGCACCACAAGAAATACCATGAGCAAAATAGCACCGAGTGTGTGCCAGAAAGCAATACTCTCGAGCGAAAAATCACTGACCACAACTATATCGTTCCGGTCGATGGTTTTATGAAACATGTAAAGAATGCCTGAAATAACGGTTAACGGAACCAGCACCAGTTTAAACCCCAGGTAAACCAAACGTTGCAAAGGATTGAGCTTGATAACTTCTGTTTTTTTTGTGGGATGTTTTTCACCTTTAAACATGCCGATGGTGTAAAAACGTATTTGTTCGGCCAGTTTTTTGGTTGTTGGAATATATTGCCGCCACTCGCCGGTTACAAAATGCCAGAAAATGGCAAATACCACCAATCCGATAAGCATCCAGGAGCCCACCCTGTGAAAACGGGCAGCGTGCTCAAATCCCAGGATATGGAATGTTCCGTGAACTTCAAACCCGGTGAGCGCCAGGAAAATTATCAGTGTTGCCTGTGTCCAGTGCCAGAAGCGCTCAAAGCCTTTGTAAACATATACACTTTTCATCTCATTAATATTGTTTATTTCATTTGTATTCGATGTAACTCTCAATTAATTTTAATTCTTCTTGCCTGCCTGCCGGTAGGCAGGTTTGTGAACTTGAAGAATGAAAATTCATGCTCGTTTCATAATCAACTATTTATTTTTGAGTTGAATTGTTATCGTCGTAATCAATAATATTCATTTCATATTTCTTTTGGCGGATAGACATAATGACACGAATGGCCGCATGAATGAGAACACCGCCCAGTGCGCCGAAGAAAAGAAGCACTCCCAGTCCGTCGAGAGGTTTATTATGATCACGTCCGGGAAGGTAAAAACCTGACAGTGTGGCCAGCCTTCCTTCATCGGAACGTGTGTGGCATTCGGCACAGCCAACAGCTTGTTCTTTGGGCGAAACCATATGATTAACAGGCCAGTACATTTCTGTTTCCACAAAATCGTACTCCCCGCTGAAGGGCAGGCCAACCCGTTTCATCCCCGCTGCTGCTGCAGCCTGCCAGTCGAAATCTTTCCAGTAAGCACTGTCGCCTTTGCTTTCAGCAAACACTTTAGGCTGAATGAGGGTGTTGTATTTGGTGTCATATATTTGATCGCCGGTGTGAATTTTCACCGGATAAATTTTTGATTCAGGATCGTCGTGCGACCCAAAAAGTGTATTCATTTGCACCGGGACCGATTCAATGGTGTCTCCCAGAATGTAATGGTCAGCCGTTCCGTTAAACCACCTGTAATCGGGTTTCACATTTTTGGCCCAAACAAAAGTTCCTTTTATCGACTGGTATTCAATGGTGCTGTCACTGTTAAATTCTTTGTATGGTTCGCCATCTCTGAGATTCCCGGCATCGGACCATTTCCACGACATTTTGGTTGGATTTTCTTTTGCATAAACAGGAATGTGGCACGCCTGGCAGGAAACCTTTGCATTGTGCCGGTTCAAAATATCGTCGAAATGCGGCGTTGATGTATGACACTGCTCGCAGGTAGCACGGTTGGTATTGGTAGATGAAACCGAATACAACCGACCTTTAATCTGATGGTTTTCTGCTGTATGACAGGCCACACACGACATATCCATTCCATTAGCCGCCATGTGCACATCCACTTCCCGGCTGGTTGACAACTGTGCCACTTCCAAATCGCCATGTTTAACATTATTCCCACCACCACTGAAAAAGTGACAACTTCCGCAATTTATTTTGCCTGGAGTCCCCACTCCCTGGGCAACTTTGGTGAGGTTAACCGTGCGGTCGGGATATCCTGCTGTGGATGAACCTTTTTTGTACTCATCGCTGTTATCGTGACAAACCATGCAGTCCACATTCCGGGCATTCTCAAAGTCAAAATGATCGTTGGTCATCCCAAAACCAATGTGACATTTTGCACACGCAAGCTCGTTTGACTGGGCTCCCAAACAGAAATTATTCAGTACATTTTTCTTTCCCGCTGAGGTAATTCCGCGCCCTTCCACATAAGAAACACGTTCCCAGTTCCAGTGAGCAGAACTCATTATCTCTTTGTGCCTTTCGGTATGGCAGCTAATGCAGGCTTCCGTAACATCCTGTGGTGTGGCGAATTCCCGCTGCAGCTCCGGTAGCTTGCTGTGGTCGATCGATGAAATCGGTTTTATCGCATACTCCTGCTTTAGCTCCTCCAGTTTCAGGTTGTAATATTCATTTTCGGTGTTGAAAATATTTATTAAAACCACAACACCTATAAAAATTAGTATAACAACAGCAATCGTTCGTTTCATCTCATTATTTTAAACTGTTTACTAAAAAAATATTTCGAAAATATCATTTTCAGCAACAAAATTATCCAAATATGTACATATACAAATACGAAAATTCATACAGCAGAACATGCCTATCAACGCGACTCCATAAATTTATGATTTTCAATTTAATAACTCAATATGTTTTACGACATTTAACCACAATATATATTGATTCTAAAGAAGAAAAGTGCATTTTAAAGGGAATAGCTACACAAAACAAAAAGAACAAAAGACAACAATGTCTGAATTTATTGCAATTGGAATATTATTTTTTTAAAGCTATTCGTATGTAGCTGGGAAATCTTAAAAATTTAATTATTTTTCGATTTCCAACATTAGAACAAGACTGATAAATAATTTAATATCAATTATTTCGTCAGATTTCGGATGATTGATTTATAAAAAATGGATTAATCAGATTAGTGAACTAATAATTAATTGTGATATTTATCCTGTTGAACAATTCATGAACCATGTATTTTTTACTGTTTAAGAACCAATGTTTTCAATAAAATAAAATCTGTTTTAATATCCTGTTTATGAGAAAAATTACATTACTTCTTTCCTTTCTGCTATTTGCCGCTTCAGTTACACTGGCAAAGAAAAACGAAAGCTCAAAAAATGAAAAAGGCGACACCATTATTACCAGCAGCCTTGTCAGCGGACTTAAATTCCGCAGCATCGGCCCGGCATGGGCCAGCGGACGAATATCTGATTTTGCGGTTAATCCGGATAATCCAAAAGAATATTACGTGGCAGTTGCCAGCGGAAACGTTTGGAAAACTACCAACAACGGCACCACGTGGAATCCCATTTTTGACAATTACGGCGCTTATTCCATTGGCGTGGTAAAAATGGATCCGAACAACCACAACATAATTTGGGTTGGAACCGGCGAAAACAATCACCAACGCGCGCTGAGTTACGGCGATGGCGTTTACAAATCGTTGGACGGAGGAAAATCATTCAAAAACATGGGATTGAAAGAAAGCCGCCAGATTGGAGGCATTGTAATTGACCCGCGCAATTCCGATGTGGTTTTTGCAGCAGCCGAAGGTTCGGCCTGGGGACCGGGCGGCGACCGCGGTCTGTACAAATCGACCGACGGCGGCGAAGCCTGGAACAAAGTTCTGGAAATAAGCGAAAATACCGGTATAAACAATGTGGTAATTGATCCGGCCAATCCCGATATTTTGTATGCCACATCTGAACAGCGCCGCAGAACTCACTTTACCAAAATTGGCGGCGGACCAGAATCGGCCGTGTATAAATCGACCGACAACGGCGAAACCTGGCGGAAAATCATGAAAGGATTGCCTTCAGTTCATATCGGCGGAATGGGCATCGACGTTTCGCCCGTAAACCCCAACTACGTTTATTTAATTGTGGAGGCAGCCGAAGATAAAGGTGGGTTTTTCCGCTCGACCGACAACGGCGAAAGCTGGGAGAAAATGAGCGACCATCACTCCAGCGGCCAGTACTACAACGAAATTTTTTGCGATCCGGAGGATGTTGACAAAGTGTATTCTGTTGAAACATACACTCATTTTACCACCGATGGTGGCAAATCCTGGACTCGACTGAACCTGAGAAACCGCCATGTTGACGACCATGCGCTGTGGATAGATCCGGCGGACACTGACCACCTGATAATTGGTGGCGATGGCGGCATTTATGAAACATGGGATGCCGGTGCCACTTTCGATTTTAAAGAAAACCTGCCCGTGACCCAGTTTTATCGTGTGCATGTGGATAACGAAGAACCCTTTTACAATATTTATGGTGGCACTCAGGACAACAACACCATGGGCGGCCCGTCGCGCAACCTTACCCGAGATGGTGTGGTAAACGATGAATGGTATGTGACCATGGGCGGCGACGGTTTTTTTATTGCCACCGACCCCAATAATCCCGACATTGTTTACACCGAATACCAGTACGGGAACCTCTACCGCTACGATAAAAAAAGCGGCCAAACCGTAAACATCAAACCCCGCGAACGCAAAGGCGAGCTGACTTACAAATGGAACTGGAATGCACCCATGTTCGTCAGTCCACACAAAGGAACCCGTTTGTACCACGCTGCAAACAAAGTATTCCGCAGCGACGATCGCGGAGACACCTGGGAAGTTATCAGCGACGACTTGACTGCGCAGGTTGACCGCAACAGCTTTCCGGTGATGGGAAAATACTGGCCAGCCGATGCGGTGGTGAAAGATGTGTCCACCTCGCAATGGGGCACCATCGTTTCGCTGGCTGAATCGCCTGTAAAAGAGGGGCTGCTTTATGCCGGAACCGACGACGGTGTAATATCAGTAACCGAAAACGGGGGTGAAAGCTGGACACAGGTGAAATCATTTCCGGGTGTGCCGGAATACACTTACGTAAGCGACATCTGGCCCGACCGTTTCGATGAAAATGTGGTGTACGCCACATTCAACAACCTGAAACGCGACGATTTTAAACCGTACGTTTTCAAAAGCACTGACAAAGGACAAAGCTGGGAAAACATCAGTGGCAATCTGCCCGACAATGGCACAGTCCACACCATCATTCAGGATCATGTTCGTCCTGAACTCTTTTTTGTGGGAACTGAATTCGGCGCTTTCTTCACCATCGATAACGGCGAAAACTGGGTGCAACTAAAATCGGGAATACCAACAATTGCCGTTTACGACATTGCCATTCAGGAACGCGAAAACGACCTGGTGCTGGCTACTTTCGGACGTGGATTTTACATTCTCGATGATTACAGTCCGTTGCGCCAACTCAACCACGAAATGGTGGAAAATGATGCTCTTCTTTTCAATATAAAAGATGCGCAGATGTTCATTCAAACCAGCAACAAAAGCAACCAGGGCGACACTTACTTCAAAGCACCCAATCCATCATTTGGAGCAACATTTACCTACTACATAAAAGAAGTACCGAAAACACAGGAACAACTGCGCAAGGAAAAAGAAAAAGAGCTGTTTGAAAAAGGTGAACCTATTCCGCACCCCACCTGGCGTGAGTTGCAACTGGAAGAAAAAGCGGAACCATCGCACCTGATTTTCACAGTTTACGATGAAGGCGGCAATGTGGTGCGCCAACTCACGAAATCACCTTCAAAAGGGATGAACCGAATCAACTGGGATTTGCGCTATTCCATGCCTACGGCAGTGCGGGTGAACAACGGTTTTAATCCCGCATCGGGAGGAAACCGTGGCAACGGAATTCTAGTTCTGCCCGGTAACTATTCGGTGGATATGAAACTCTGGCACGAAGGCGAAATCACCAACCTGGCAGGTCCTGTTGATTTCAGTGTAAAAAAACTGAACCTCGCTACATTGCCTGCTGTAGATTACAGCGAAAATGTGGAATTCAACGAAAAGGCAAGCAAACTGGCCATTGCCATGGTGGGCAGCAACCGCCTCATCGACGAGCTGATTTCGAAAGTAGAACACTTCAAGGAAGCGATTTATTCCACACCCGAAGCCAGCCAGCAACTCATGGACAAAGCCCGCGAACTTGGGAAAGAACTGGAAAAACTGAACTTCAAAATGAACGGCGTTCCGGCCAAAGCCAGTGGCGAAGAAGTACCGCCGGCACAGGTTCCGCTGTACGACCGTTTAGGACACGTTACCCGCGCAACAGCCAGCTCTACCAGCGGATTAACCACCACCCAGATTGAAGGATTCGAAATTCTGGAAGAAGAATTTCCACCGGTACTGAATGCGCTAAAACGAATTGTAGACCAGGACATTCCGGCCATGGAAGCCGAACTGAACAAATTGAATGCTCCGTGGACCCCCGGACGATTGCCGGTTTGGAACAAATAAGTTGAGAGCTGATAGAAATTTGAGAAATAAAAAAAGCCCGGCAAAACCGGGCTTTTTTTATGGTACCGGTTATTTCCCGTGAAGAGATGCCCATGGCACGATCCCCGATTGGTAATTTTTAAATACTTTTAAAAGAAAAATTGAAATGAAAAGTTCAGGTTTTATTTTCCTCTTAATTTTGATTGCCGCCAATCTGTTTGCCCAAACACCCGACACCATCCGAACCAAAAAACCGGAAGTTTTGCCGCGCTGGACACTTTATGTTCCCGGCGCATCCTATTATTATCAGAAAAATTACCTGAAAGGAACTGCTTTTGCTGCATTGGAGATTGGCGGTGTTTACCTGGGAATAAAACACGGTTCAACCTTGAAAACCAATAGTAACAGTCCGTATTACAACTATCCGCTTTTTCTGGGGCTACAGGCTTTCCAAACCGAAAAACTGACCAATTTCAAAAATCAGCTTGAAGTGATAAAATACCACAACCCGGGTTTTCGCTACCATGATATTTCGGAAAAGGATTTGTACCTGGCGCCATTCAAACTGGAAAACATTGCCACCCCCATCACGGGCGGAATGGTACTTTTGGCGAGTGTATTTTTGGGACTGGAAAAACATTTTGAAAAGCACACACTTTCCGAGGTGGAACAAATGTATTTCCTGAACCGCTACATCCCACGAAACAATGCTCTGGCAGCCTTCGGAACCACTTCGCTGGCCATGAGCTGGGCGGCGGGAGTGGGCGAAGAATACGTTGTCCGTAACTACATGATGCCCATCCTCGACTACAAATACGGGCAAACCAAAGGACTCATCTTTTCGAGTGTTGCATTTGGCGCGCTGCATTTCACTAACCTTGCGTTTGCCGAAAATCCTGACTTTAAATCCACCCTGCTGCAGGTTGGGCAAGCCACTGTTTTGGGTTTCTTCCTGGGAAGAGACGTTCAAAAAAGGGGCTACAACATTGGACCAGCGGTGGCCGCACACATGTGGTACGATGCCGTTTTGATGCTGGGTTCGTTTTTAATCAATCCCGAGGAGAATTTTCTGGGCGTGAATGTTCGGTTGGGGATTAAATAAAGTAAATTTAAAAACTTATAAAAAGGATTGATATGATAACACATGAAGAATATATAAAAGCAAATTTAGTTGTTGAATCTTTAATTGATAAAGTGAATGATTCAACACCGCATTACAGCGAAATAATGAAAAAATTTCTGGCTGCTTCTGATATAGTTGAAGCTTATGAAGAAATTTACTTCTCTCTAAATAGCAGGTGAATTCCACCCCAAAATTAAAAATCTTGGTAAAAAGAATATAAATCCTCAGCAACCAAATATTAAACTACATTCCAATGAATCAGTATTTTAAATAACCATAATCGCTGAAAATATTTTTCAAACTAAAATTATTAGTAAAATAACTATAAAACATAGTTGCAAAACTAAAAAATGTAGTTACATTTGTTTTGTTGTTTTTACAATAGTCATCCTGAACTTGTTTCAGGATCTCTAAATCAGATGCTGAAATAAATTCAGCATGACGTGATAATTTATTATTCAACAAAATGAAAAAGCTGACACAAAAAGAGGAGGAAATCATGAATGTCTTTTGGAAGAAGGGCCCAATGTTCGTGAAAGAACTGAAAAAAGAGTTTTCCGACCAGAAATTGCATTACAACACACTTTCCACCATTGTTCGGGGGTTGGAAGAAAAAGGCTTCATCGACCACGAACAGTTTGGAAATACACACCGCTATTTTGCCGCTTTGTCAAAGGAGGAGTACAAAAAGAAAACACTTGGGAACGTGGTGAAAAAGTACTTCGATAATTCGTACAAAAATGTGGTTTCGCTTTTGGTGGAAGAGGAAAACATTTCGCTGGAAGAATTGAAAAAGCTGATTGACGAAATTGAAAACACAAAATCCGACCCGAAATGAACCCGTTTTTTGAATACCTCATAAAATCCACCATCAGTTTGTCGCTGTTATATCTGCTGTTTAAGGCGTTCATGCAAAACGACAAAACGCTGGTTTTAAACCGGTTCTTACTATTGGGGATTCTTCTGTTTTCGGCAGTCATTCCGCTACTGAATGTTCAGTTTTTTCAAACAGAAGTTCCCGCAAAACAAATTGAAACCATCCGCGATTTTGTTACGGCTCCGATGACTTTCTCATCGGAAAATTCTGTTGCAACAACTTCTGTTTCAGAATCAATAAAAACGGAAATAAATTACTGGTTGTTGATTTATGGCGGAGTAATCCTCATTTTAATCATCCGGCTGTTTTTGTCGGTTGGAAAGGTTCTGCAACTCATACAAAAAGCGGAAAAGCAAAAACTGAAATACATCGTTTTGGCAGTGGTAAAAGAGATGATTCAACCCTTTACTTTTTTGAATCACGTAGTGCTTTCCGAAAAAGATTTACGCGAAAAAAAAAATAGCATTGTGGCTCACGAACAGGCCCACATCAAACAATTGCATGCGATTGATTTGGCGGTTTGTGAGGTTTTTACGCTGCTGCATTTTTTCAACCCGCTGATGTGGTTGTTGCGGCGCGATTTAAAACTGATCCACGAGTACCAGGCCGACCAGGCCGTTCTGAACAATGGCATCGATGCGCAACAATACCAGTTGCTGGTTTTACAAAAGGCGGTGGGCGAAAGACGTTTTGCCCTGGCCAACAATTTTTATCAAAAACCAATTTTAAAACGCATTAAAATGATGAAAAAGAATAAAAAATCATGGACACAAATAAAACTTTTATTATTTGTCCCCATCCTGCTTTTGCTTTTACAGGCATTTGCAAGGCCGGAATTAATTTCACAACCAGAGGAATTTATTCCTGTACAATTACATGAAAACACGAAAGAAGTTTGGTTGCAAAAATGGACGATGCAAAACATTGGCGAAGGAATATTTCAGCCAGAAACAAATTCTGCTGATTCACCAAAAAAACCAAACAATGTTTTGGTAATTCTCATGAATCGGGATAATGAATTTTTAATTGAAAATCAACACAAAAAGAAAGAAGACATTAAACAGTTGGTAAAAAACTACCTATACGGCATAAATCCCGACGGTGGAAAAGGACCGGATTACACCGAAAAAGAAATTCCATTCATTGGGAAAGTTAAAGTGTCAAATGGAATGGTAATGTACAAACACGATATTGCTTCATCAGAAGAAATGATAAATTCGACGCTGAAAGCAATTGGAGAAGCATACCTTGAAGTACGTAATGAAAAAGCCCAAATATTTTTTGGAAACTACTATTTTGAACTGGATGAAGCAAAACAAGATGCTGTCAATAGTGCAGTACCGGTTTGGTTTGCTTATGACAAACCGAAAGATATTAAAAATCCCCCACCGCCTCCACCCAAATTTGTGGTTGAATTTTATAAGGATAGAATAATACTTTGGGATAGAGAAGTAACTCTTGAAGAATTAAGTTCAGAAGCAATGAAATTTGTAAAAAAAGAAGACGGAAAATATTATGCGAGAGTACTGATTGCTGTGGGAGTTTCAGACATACAGTTGAACCAATTAAAAGAAATACTTAATAGGGCGGGGGTGAAAAATATTGAATATTCATCTGATTATAAAGAATCTGATTGGACTGGAGGAGTTTAATTTCTAAAACTTCCACGTTAGTTTTGCCCCTAAAACCCGCGGCGGCCCTGGAGCAAAAGTGGGCATTCCGAACTGTCCGCCCCAGTGGCCGGCGCTTGCACTATATTTTTCTTCCAGCAGGTTGGTTCCGTAAACACTCAACACCAAATCGGGGTCGGCTATTTCAATTCCAAAATTGACATTCAGTATTCCGTAAGCAGGTTGTTCCAGCCCGGAAGTATTGGATTCAGTAAACCAAAAATGCGATTGCCATGCATACCATGGCCTAACAAAAATCCGCATGGTGCGGGCAACATTCAACTTTCCTGAAAATCCGGCCAAAAAACTGTGCTCGGGTGCACGTGCAAAACTGTTATCGGCATAGCGAAAATCTTCTCCGTCCACTCCGGTGGAATCGAACGCCGACTGCATCCAGGCATAGTTTCCGAACACATCCAGCCCCGGAATGACAGCCACTTTCAGCCCTGTTTCAGCGCCGTACGAAGTTGCTTTTTCGTTGGCCGCCAGCAGCGCGGTTCCTGGTTCGCCGCCCCACTGCAGGGTTTGCACATCAAGATGTCGCCGGTAAAAACCGTTCACCTCCCAGAAAACCCGTTTTTTGATGATGGTTTTCCAGCCGGCTTCTCCGCTGTACACAATTTCAGCACTGGTAATCAGCGGGTTCCCATCCCACGTAAACTGGAGAATCTGTGGTTTTCTTCCGCGGGCTGCATTCAGGTAAAAGTTAAAATTTTCATTCCGCCGGTAGGTGATGCCTGCCTGGCCGGTAAACGATAAGCTGTTTTTTTTCAGCTCTTGCTCCAAAACCGGTTTGTAAAGTAAATTGGGCGCTGCCCCCGAAAATTTACCAATCGACGAGGTTTCGCCATCCAGAAACTCCGATTCGGGATTTAACTGAAGCCGGTCGTAAACAGCACTGGCCCCGAGGGTAAAAAACAGACTGCGTCTCCACTGGTAGGTATAATGCAGAAATGCCTGTGCGGATTGAGTTTTTCGTTGATCGAAATGTGCTTCGCTGTGGTTCTCGGAGAATGGCAAATCTGCAACGGGAACTGAATCGGTGGATTGCTGATAATCCGGAAAGCGGCTTTGTTCCGGCGTAAAAAAATTGGCGGAGGCGGATGAAAGATCATATATCAATTCATCGTTCGAAAAAAGAGTTTGGGAAATATTCCCTTTTTCCTGAAAATAGTTTAACCCGAAGGAACCATTTGACCGGCTCCGGAGTGAAAAATTGTATCGAACCTCCTGGTAGAAAAGTTCTGTGTTTGTTTCTTTATCCATTTCAAGAGCAGGGAAAGAAGTCCCGTCGGCATCCCAACTCGCGGCTGTATTATTTTTTCGGAATGAAGTTACGGAAGTCCAGTAATTGTGTTCATCCCTTAAAAAGCGATAGGTTAATGTGGCATCCATCCGTTCTGCTTCCGAGCCCAATTCTTCTCCCCTGTTTAACGAGGCACGATAATTAAACAACCCGCTCTCTCCGTCTTCGTTTGGCATCCACTTATTCATAAACGCAGTGCCCGGTTCATCGCTTTTCTGATAGTTCAGCTGCAAGTCAATTACATGGTTCCAGGCCGGATTAAACCGAACTGAAAATCTTCCGCCCAACACATTTTTGCCGTTGAGCATTCCGCCAGATGAATTTTCCACGTATCCATTTCGATCGCGAAAAATGCCGCCAGCCCGCACAAACAACATATCTTCGATAAGAGGATAATTTACAGCAGCCTGAACTTCCTTGTTTGAATAGTTCCCTACGCCAACCGAAACATAACCACCCAATTCATCCTTCGGTTTTTTGCTGATAAAATGAACAGCCCCATTCAGTGCATTTCGCCCGAACAGCACATTCTGCGGGCCTTTCAAAACCTCCACCCTTTCCATGTCAAACAATTCAGAAGAAAATCCACCGGGCTGGCTTACCGGAACCTGATCCGAAAAGACAGCAACCGACGGCGACAGTCCCGGGAAACCGGAGTTGCCATTTGCCCCATGAATGGGAAAGCCGGCTTTGCCGGCTCCCAAATTTTCAAATTGAAAAGCAGGTTCCCAAACAGCCAGTTCCGAAAAATCGATAATGCCTAAATCAGCTGCCTGCGACCGGGTTGCAACTGAAACGGCAGCCGGAATATCTGAAACCTGCTGTTCGCGGTTTTGTGTGGTTGCGATTTCTGTTGGAAGCGAAGCCGGTTCACGCTCGAGGGTAAAATAATGGTCGTTGAAACCGGCCTGTACCACATAATCGACAATTTTATTGCGATACCCCAGACATGTAATTATCAGGCGCAACCGTCCCGTTGGCAGATACGAAAGCATAAATTCCCCAAACTCATTGGTATGAACCAGGCGGCTTATTCCTTCAATTTCCACACTGGCTCCTTCAACCGGATTTTTATCGATGTCGCGCACCAGCCCGCGAAAAATCACTTGCGGCAACTGTTCGTTTGCCTGTTCCACATTCCGGTATTTTCGTTTTACCCGGCCGCGTTTTTTCGACTGCCCCTCGGCTGCGACTATACTCAGCATCAAAAATATGATTATGATGGTTTGCTTCATTCTCTTCTGCTTTATAGCTATCTGCTTTTCAAATTATAAATTTTGGAAATATAAAAGGATTCACCTTCTTGCTGAATAAACCGGCAATTTTAGCCAAATTGAAAATTCATCGAGGCTGTCTCTTGCCTCATCCATATTTTTGCAACATTTAATGGCAAAAGCAGGTTTCCGTGCCTTGTTCACCAGAAAAATCCGATAATCGCGCGAGCGGAGTGTGTTTGTGCGGTTCGACCAGCTAGCTATCGATTCCGACTTTACAATTGGAATCAATGCCACTCCCTTATATGCGGTCAACGATTTCCAGCGGCCAATTTTAAAAAGCCCGAATAATTTATTGTATTGTCTCACACTATTATTGTCAGTATCAATTTCAACCCCCGAGTAGGAGAATATCACAAATAAGGAAATTATTTGCACAACAACCCCAGCCAGGTAGGCTTCAAAATAAATAAAACTTACAGCAGCCAGCAGAAATACCCCACCCACAAAAACAGCCGTCCGGCCAAATGCATTATCTGTTTTATTATCAATTTTCAAAATGCAATGTTTTTTTAGTAAACGGCAAAACGTTCTTTTTTATTTGAAGAAGACCACTGAATTAAATTTCCGGGATTTCATTCAAAAGGTACTTTGCCCAAAAAGACGGTGACGGGACAAGGGTAAAATGAAAATTTATTAAACCAAAAGAGGGACGCTGAGCGCCCCTCTGTAACGGAAGGTAATACCGAATTGCTTCTGATAAAGTGGACTGATAATCTTACCTTCCTTTGCACAAAAACGATGAATTGCTAAATTTATTATTTCCTGTTCAAAAAACTGAAATCAACTTTCGCCGCACACCTCAATCTAAAATTTTAACATTGCCGACAGTTTAAAATTAATTCCCGGGGCCACAATTCCTGATGAGTACGTACGGTATCGTTTATCAAAAATATTTTCAATTCCGCCATTTATTGAAAAATAATCGCTGACCTGATAGCTTGATTTGATATTGAGCGTCCACCAGGGCGGAGACCACGGATTGCCGTTTTCATCCTCAGTGTAGAGATGCGGTTTATCCTGCTCTGACGGCGCCAGTTGATTAAAAGTGAATGCACCGCTGTAATCGAGGTATAAATCGACAAACCATTTTTGTTTTTCAAAAACCAGGTGAGAACTCCCAAAAGCAGGCGGAACATGACGAAGCGGGAATCCGTCAGCATCTTCGCCTTTAACAACTGTTATATTGTGGCGGGTTCTGAAAAACGGAGTAAAAAGATAGCGGAAAGAAAAGCTCCCTCCCATAATTTGCGCCGATTCGGCATTGACGAGCGCTTCCACGTTGCTCAAAGTTCCGTCGTACAGTATTGAATCCTGCCCGTTAAGTAAAAAATCGCGCCGTACCATGGCATTTTTCAGCTGCGTATAAAAACCGGTAATTTCGAAACGGGCTTTCCCGGCATAACTGCGAACAATTCCCAACTCGAAATTTCTGGCGTATTCCGGTTCCAGTCCAGGGTTGGGAACAATCACATTTCCGGGTTCAGAATCGAAAACCTTTGCCACATCATCGATATTAGGCGATCGGAAACCGGTGGACACATTCAGATTTACCTGCCAGTCGGTTGTTGGATGCCACACCACCCCCACATTGCCATTCAACGCTGAATTTTTCATATTGAATTCAGAAAACGGGAAGTCATAAAAACCGGCATCAAAATCGCCACTGAGCAAGGTTTGCGTAAATCTTGCCCCCGCCTGCAAAATCAATTTGTCGCTAAACTTCAATTTATAAGAAGCATAAGCGGCAAAACTGTTATAGGTTGAATTATCGGGGTAGCGGGGCGCAATTTCTTCAGAAACTGTGTCAGTTAAATTCTCAGAAAAGCCTGAGGATCTCACTTTGTTAAAAAAAGCTTCGGCCCCGTAAAAAATTTCATTTCTCGTGTCAATCGATTTTCCCAAATCCAAATTAAGCGAGAACACGTCTAAGTTTTCCGTGCGGTGCCTCAGGTTTTCACCGTTGAGGCTCCTGTCGTGGCGGCTTTCTTCATAATTCTGATAACCCGCCAGCAAATTCGCTTTATCAAACAAAAGATGATTTTTTTGATACTTTATACTCCCCGAAGCCAGCGTCCATTTTTGCGGCCCGTAATACCAGTTGCCATACCTGAGTTTATCATTCCGGTAGGCAATCAGCCTGTCGTAGCGGGGAATATCTGATGTTTGCGAATGCAAGGCACTAAACGTAACATCCAGTTCATCGCCGGGCCGGTACCTGAATTTCGAAAGCAGGTTAAACTGGCTGTAACCGGTAAACTTCTGCAATAACTCATTTTCATTCGGAATAATTTCATCAGAACCACCGAATTTGCCCGGTGCAACAAACTCTTTCCGCAAATACTCAGTTGGCCCGTTGGAGCCCATCCGTAAATCGTTGAAATCAGTAAAAGTTGAACTGACCAGTGCTGCCCATTTTTGGGAACCAAAATTAAAGGTGCCGTGTATTGTTTTTTCAAAATTGGCACTTGAATACCGCATAAACGTTTTTCCGTTAATTTCAGCATTTTTTTTAGTAGAAAGCCGTGGTTTTAAGGTACTGAAACTCATAACACCTCCCAGGGCATCGCTGCCGTAAATTACCGAGCCGGGGCCAAAAATAATCTCAGTACTTTCCAGCGAATTGGCATCGAGCGAAATCACATTATGCAGGTTACCGCTTCTGAATATGGCATTGTTCATTCTGATGCCGTCAACCACCAGCAGTACACGATTGGCTGCAAACCCTCGAATCATAGGGCTTCCGCCGCCCATCTGGCTTTTCTGGATAAAAACTCCGTTTTTGGTGCCCAGCAGGTCGGCTGTGGTTTGCGGACTAATCTGCAGAACATCTTCTGCATTCAGGGTTTCAATTTTATGCGGCACTTCGGTTTTCGACTGCTCCCAGCGGTTGACAGAAATCACTACTTCATCGAGCCTGACAGGGTCTTCAACAAGAATTACAACATTTCCGTTTTCGACAATCTGGGCCTTTGTTGCGCTGAAATTCAAAAAAGAGGCGTGCTGAAAAAGGATGGTTTCTTCCTGCTGGATTAACCCGAGATTTACTCCCCCCATTTCATCCGTTTGCGTTGTGTAGTTACTTTCAGCAACAACCAACACCCCCTCAACCGGTTCGTTTGTGCGGGCATTTAACACACTAACCGTTTGGGCCGAAACTTTAAAAATTGAGATAAAAAAAACAACGGGCAGAATCAGGTACTTCACAAATTAACATTTTAAAAAGTAACAATTTTCAGCCCGCTGTCAAGCAAAAATTATGCCCTGAAACCTGTTCAAGAGCATTATTTCTAAAAAAATATTACACCAGTCCCTGGCTAATCATTGCATTGGCCACTTTAACGAAACCGGCAATATTGGCTCCCTTCACATAATTCACATTTCCATCCTTTTCTTTTCCATGTTTTGCACACATCGAGTGGATGTCTTTCATAATTGTCTTCAATTTTTCATCTACTTCTTCGCGGGTCCAGCTAAGACGCATGCTGTTTTGCGTCATCTCAAGGCCTGAAACGGCAACCCCACCTGCATTGGCAGCTTTTCCGGGAGCATATAAAATTTGGGCATTTAAAAATTTATGTTCAGCTTCGTATGTTGAAGGCATATTTGCACCTTCGGCTACCACAAAACAACCGTTTTTCAGCAAGGTATCAGCCTCTTCGCCGCTAATTTCGTTCTGGGTTGCACAAGGCAGTGCCACATCGCACTTAATGTGCCACGGTCGTTTGTTCTCGTAGTACTCCACATCATATTTCTCCGCATATTCACTTATTCTGCCCCTGTATCCATTCTTCAGCAATTTTACATATTCCAGTTTTTCGCGGTCAATACCATCGGGGTCATAAATTGTTCCGCTGGAATCAGAAAGGCTCACGGGCTTTCCGCCAAGGTCAAGTACTTTTTCAACGGCAAACTGGGCCACATTCCCCGAGCCTGAAATGGTAACAGTTTTTCCTTCCATGCTGTCATCTCTTGTTTTCAGCATTTCCTGTGCAAAGTAAACAGTACCGTAACCAGTAGCTTCAGGGCGGATTAAAGAACCTCCCCAGCCAACACCTTTGCCGGTTAACACGCCGGTAAATTCATTTCGCAGGCGTTTGTACTGCCCGAACAGGAAACCAACTTCGCGGCCGCCAACACCAATGTCGCCGGCAGGAATATCGGTGTAGGGGCCAATGTGCCGCGACAACTCAGTCATGAAGCTCTGACAAAAACGCATCACTTCATTGTCCGATTTTCCTTTGGGATCGAAATCGGAACCACCTTTTCCACCACCCATTGGCAACGAAGTAAGGCTGTTTTTCAGCACCTGCTCAAAGGCAAGAAATTTAAAAATATTCAGGTTAACAGTAGGGTGAAAACGCAACCCGCCTTTATACGGCCCAATGGCACTGTTCATTTCCACACGGTAGCCACGGTTTATATGAACATTGCCTTTATCGTCGGTCCAGGGCACCCGGAACATAATTACCCGCTCGGGTTCAACCATGCGTTCCAGAATTTTGGCTTGAATATACCTCGGATTTTTAATTAGGAACCCTGAAAGTGTTTCAACCACTTCCAATACCGCTTGTTGAAATTCTTTTTCTCCTGGATTTTTGGCCTCAACATAAGCCATAAAATCCTCAGTTAATTGATTTGGATTTTTGTAATTCATATATATTTATTTTAGTCTGTTGCTGTCAAACTCACCTATCTCGTACTTGCTTGTACTATTATTGATTGGGGAGGTTCATGAATTGTAGAGAGGGAAACTTTTTATACAAAAATAAAATAATTCAGGGAGGAGTTTCAAACTGTAAGTAAAAACAATAAAAAAATTACATTTTTTTAATTTTCGACAGCAAAATCATACTCATTCCGGTTTTTCGTGTATTATTCAAAAAACCAAATAACTAATTTTCAAAAGCTTATCTTCACTACCTTTTCACTAAAAATAACTCAAAACGTTTAAAAAATGAATTACAAAACTCATGAGCCGAACCTCAAAAGTATAAGAGAAAAGCTACAACCGGGCAGCTTTTAAAACATCCGTGTACTTAAAAAGACGGGTGAATTTAAG
This sequence comes from Tangfeifania diversioriginum, assembly GCF_900141875.1. Classification (GTDB taxonomy): domain Bacteria; phylum Bacteroidota; class Bacteroidia; order Bacteroidales; family Prolixibacteraceae; genus Tangfeifania; species Tangfeifania diversioriginum. Next base: position 52,142 of record NZ_FQZE01000001.1, read on the forward strand.
TTTCGCCAGTTCCATTCACCCTCCTGTTTCATCAAAAGTGAATATAAAAGCTTCCCCGGTTCCCAGTTGGACAATCAAATCGCACCATCGTAAAACAATGAATAACAACGATTAAAAAAATCAAACAAAACGCTTTTTGAAGCACTTAGCGTAAAGTATTTTTTGCGAAAAAAATTTCAACTTAATTTTTCAGTTAAACGAATCATTGCTTTTTTTGCCTGTTGGTTTTCATAAAGTATCGAGTGGACCATCTCGCAAACAGGCATGTCAACGTTGTAATTTTGATTAATTTCGTGAATGGATTTTGATGCATAATACCCTTCGGCCACCATATTCATATCGAGAAATGCATTTCGAACAGAATAACCTCTGCCAATGAGTGTCCCCAGTAACCGATTACGGCTGAACTGGGAATAAACCGTGACTAACAAATCGCCAAGATAAGCGGAATCTTTGATATCGCGGGTAATGGGGTGAACTGCATCCACAAACCGTTTCATTTCCCTGATTGCATTGGAAACCAACACTGCCTGGAAATTATCTCCGTACCGAAGTCCGTGGGCAATACCGGCACCAATGGCAATGATATTTTTCATCACCGATGTATATTCAGTTCCCCAAATATCATCGGAAGTGGAAGTAAAAATATAGCTGCTTTCAATCAGCCGGGCAAACCTGGCTGCTTTCGGTTCGTCGATATTTGCCACAGTGAGATATGAAAGTTTTTCCAGCGCCACCTCTTCGGCATGGCTGGGGCCGGCAATTACTCCAACATTTTCATAAGGCACATTGAAATACTTATTCAGGTATTCAACTACGAGGAGGTTTTCATGAGTTACAATTCCTTTTATGCCCGATAAAAAATATTTTGTACTGAGGTCTGATTTCAATCCGCTCAATATCTCCGGCAAAAAAGCCGAAGGAACGGCCAAAACAATAATGTCTGAATCATGCACAATCTCATCCACATCATTGTAAAAATTTATCCGCTCCGTTTCAAATTCCACACTTTGCAGGTAGCGCGGATTGTAACCCAGCTCTTTAAAACTTTCTATGGTTTCCGTTTTCCGAAAAAACCAATTGATTTGCCCCACATTCTCCAACAACATTTTGGCAATGGCCGTTGCCCAGCTCCCGCTTCCAATTATCCCTGCAGTGCTTGTTTTGATATTCATACAAAAAAAAATTAAGCGACAAAAATAGTAACAATTTTACAGCAGGCTTTGGTTATTTAAGCTCATTTTAAAATACCGCCAATTTTGGTTAGGCTTGCTATTTTTATGAAAGTGTATTGTTAAATATTCTTTAAATTCAAAGGATTTATTGTAAATTCATCCCCCTAAATCATTAATAAAATCTGAACCATGCAAAAATACATGCGTGCACTCAACTCGGGCACAACAAGCAACAGGGGAATTCTTTTTAACCACCGGGGAGAAATTACCGATACCGCCCAGCAGGAATTCGAACAAATTTATCCGCACCCCGAATGGGTGGAACACCGGCCGTCCGACATTTGGGAAAATAACCAAGATTTACAGTACTTATTTTTTTATTGAAATTTGAGAATAGGATATCATGCAATTCAATTATCAAAGTGTTTTAAGTGTAGCAATTATATCAACAGGCATACTGCTACTACTTAATTTGTCATCCTGTAGTAATTTAAGTAGTAAAGAAACAACCGAACCTGAAAACTTAGTTTTGGTCTGTGGAGACAGCAAGGTGTTAGTTGTAGATTTTTCAAATCAAAATAACACAACACCTTCAGTTGTATGGAATTGGGATGCCCATAATGCCACTGATTTACCATCAGACTATAGAATGAAAAAGTTTAACTCGATAGATGATTGCAAAGCAATTAAAGGTGGTAAAGAAATATTGATCTCATCTTCATCCGGAGCAATTGCAATCCTGAACAAAAAAGACAAAAAAGTTCTTTTTTATACTGAAGTTCCTAACGCCCATTCCATAGAACTTTTACCTGACGATAAAATTGTAGCAGCAGCCTCCACAGCCGAGAGAGGAAACAGACTAATGGTTTTTGATATCAATAATCCTGAAAAATTATTATTTTCTGATAGCCTTTATTCTGCCCATGGAGTTGAATGGGATGACAAAAGAAATTCGTTATTTGCTCTGGGATATGATGTTCTGCGAGAATATAAAATTATAGAGAATTTTAAACTTGAATTATTTGAAGAGTGGGAAATCCCGGGAATTAGTGGACATGATTTACAAATGACACCTGATGGAAATAATTTGTTTATTACTGAACATACAGGTGCGTGGATTTTTAATATAGAAAATGAAAAATTTAGCAAAATAGACAATTTTCCCGATGCTGAAAATATTAAAAGTATTAGTCAAAATAATCTTGGCCAATTTGTATTTACTGTACCAGAGGAAAGTTGGTGGACTTATCATGTAAATTTTCATAATCCTACTGCCAATCTTTCTTTTCCTGATATTCATGTTTATAAAGCACGGTGGTTTAAACCGTAAAAAAAAGATTTTTTATGCAAAAATTTATTCTCGCACTCGACTCGGGCACAACAAGCAACAGGGGAATTCTTTTTAACCACCTGGGAGAAATTACCGATACCTCCCAGCAGGAATTCGAACAAATTTATCCGCGCCCCGGATGGGTGGAACACCGGCCGTCCGACATTTGGGAAAGCCAGTTGAAAGTTGCCCGCGATGTCCTGAAAAAGCAAAAGGTTTCGCCTGCTGAAATTTCAGGAATTGGCATAACCAACCAGCGCGAAACCACCCTGATTTGGAACCGCGAAACCGGTGAACCGATTTACAATGCAATCGTTTGGCAAGACCGCCGCACCGCCGGCATTTGCGATAATTTAAAAAATCGCGGGCTGGAAAAAACGTTTGCTGAAAAAACCGGTTTGGTTATCGATGCCTATTTTTCAGGCACCAAAATAAAATGGATTCTCGATAATGTGGAAGGCGCACGCGAAATGGCAGAAGTCGGCAAACTGGCATTCGGCACCGTTGACACCTGGCTCATTTGGAAACTGACAAAAGGGAAACTGCACATTACAGATGTCACCAATGCCAGCCGCACCCTTCTTTTCAACATCCACACTTTGAAGTGGGACAAAGAACTGCTGGAAATCCTGGGAGTTCCGGAAAGCATGCTTCCCGATGTAAAATCGAGCAGCGAAATTTACGGAACCACGAGCAAGGATTTTTTTGACGAAGAAATTCCCATTGCCGGTATTGCCGGCGACCAGCAGGCAGCGCTTTTCGGACAAATGTGCGTTGATGAAGGAATGGTAAAAAACACTTACGGAACCGGCTGTTTTGTGGTAATGAACACAGGCAGCAAACCCATTGTGTCGAAACATAAACTTCTTACAACCATTGCCTGGCAGGTAAACGGCAAAACCACATATGCGCTTGAGGGAAGCATTTTTGTTGCCGGCGCAGTAGTTCAGTGGCTGCGCGATGAGTTAGGCATTATTCAGTCATCGGCAGAGATTGAAGAATTAGCCAGCCAGGTAGATGACAGCGACGGCGTTTCATTTGTGCCCGGTTTTGTGGGACTTGGCACCCCACACTGGGATCAATACGCCACAGGCACAATCATTGGATTAAGCCGCGGAACCAATAAAGCACATATTGCTCGCGCCGCGCTGGATGCCATCGCTTTTCAGTCGATGGAAGTAATGGAAACCATGGTGGACGACTCCGGAATTGAACTGCATGAACTGCGCGTGGACGGCGGAGCAGCGGTAAATAATCTTCTAATGCAAATTCAGGCAGAAGCGATTGGCAATAAAGTGGCACGCCCAAAAACTATTGAGACAACCGCTTTGGGAGCCGCGTATCTCGCTGGCCTGGCCACGGGTTTCTGGAAAAACCTGGAAGAAATAAAAAAACAGTGGCAAATCGACCGCACTTTTGTGCCGCAGGAAGATCCGGAAAAATTCAGGCAGGTTACCCTAAACTGGAAAAAAGCTGTGGAACGTAGCAAAGGCTGGTACGAATCACATTAAAGAAAATTCAGTCATAATAATTATATTGATTAATAATGAAGGGTATGGAAAGAGATTTATTGCTGAAACAAATAAAAAAGAACGAGTGGGACATCTTAGTAATCGGCGGTGGGGCAACCGGTCTGGGGTGCGCCGTAGATGCAGCTTCACGCGGTTACAAAACATTGTTGCTCGAACAGGTTGATTTTTCAAAAGGAACCTCGAGCCGCAGCACCAAGCTGGTGCATGGCGGAGTGCGCTACCTGCAACAAGGTGATGTTTCGCTGGTGTTTGAGGCGCTGAAAGAACGCGGCCTCATGTTTAAAAATGCCCCGCACCTGGTTACCAACCAGTCGTTTGTTATCCCCAATTATGAATGGTGGGGCGGGCCGTTTTACACCGTTGGTCTGAAAGTTTATGACCTCATGGCCGGCAAACTTGGGCTCGGGCCATCGAAACACCTCTCGCGGGCAGAAACCCTGGAAGCATTGCCAACCATTTCGGCAGAAGGACTTACCGGTGGAGTGATTTATCAGGATGGACAGTTCGACGATTCGCGCATGGCCATTAGCCTGGCTATGACAGCCAGTGACTTCGGTGCCACACTGCTCAACTACTGCAAAGTAACCAATCTACTTAAGGATGGTGAGCTAATAAACGGCGTTGAAGCAGTTGATGAAGAAACCGGTGAAAAATTCAATATTAAATCGAAAGTGGTGATCAACGCCACAGGAGTTTTTGCCGATGAAATTATCCACATGGACGAACCGGAAAAACCGCAAATGATTACCCCCAGCCAGGGCATTCACCTGATACTCGACAAAAGTTTCCTGCCCGGTGATTTTGCCATTATGGTTCCACATACTTCCGACGGCCGGGTAATGTTTGCCGTTCCGTGGCATAATCATATTGTGGTGGGAACCACCGATACGCTCATCGATAATTATTCGCTCGAGCCGGTTGCACTGAATTCGGAAATTGATTTTGTGCTCGAAACTGCCGGCCAGTACCTCATGAAAAAACCAACACGGGAAGATGTGCTGAGTGTTTTTGCCGGGTTGCGTCCGCTGGCAAAACCCGAAGGAGAAGGGAAAGCAACCAAGGAAATTTCGCGCGGGCACAAGGTTTTAATATCCGTTTCAGGCTTAATCACTATAATTGGCGGCAAATGGACCACCTACCGGAAAATGGCCGAAGACACCATTGAAAAAGCAATCATGCTGGCAGGGCTACCCGAAAGGGAATGCGTGACCAAACACCTGCCCATTCACGGGTTTCGCATGGACATCGATCCCTACACCGACCCGATGTCACCCTATGGAATTGACAAAGAAAAAGTGCTTTCCATTGGCGAAGAAGATAAAGCGTGGGATGGCTGGTTGAGCGAAAAACTGAAAATCCGAAAAGCGCAGGTGGCATGGGCTGTACGAACAGAGTGGGCACGCACCGTGGAAGACTTTTTGGCTCGCCGCACCCGGGCACTTTTCCTCGATGCCCGCGAGAGTGTTAAGCTTGCTCCCGATGTTGCTGAATTAATGGCGCAGGAACTGGGAAAAGATAAAAAATGGCAGCAGCAACAAGTTGAAGATTTCAAAAATATAGCTAAAAACTACTTCTTTGAAGACAAAAACGAAAACAAATGATGATTGAACTTTTTGGAGAACTTCTGGGCACATTCATTTTAATTGTCCTGGGAAATGGCGTAGTGGCCAACGTAAACCTCGATAAAACACACAGTCATGGAGCAGGTTGGATAGTTATTACTGCCGGATGGGGAATGGCTGTTTTCGTAGCCGTTCTGTCAACTGCCGATTTAAGCGGGGCACACATCAACCCCGCCGTTACACTGGGGCTGGCTTTCAGCGGTTTGTTTGAATGGGCCAAAGTAGCACCATTCATTTTGGCTCAAATGCTGGGTGCAATGCTGGGTGCCTTAACCGTTTACATTTTCTTTAAAAACCATTTTGACACCACGGAAACACCAGGGGTAAAAAAATCCTGCTTTTGCACGGCACCGGCCATCAGAAACTACACCAGTAACTTTTTCTCGGAAGTAGTTGGAACTTTTATCCTGGTGCTGGCCGTGTTGCTAATAACCATGCCCCAACTCGAGTATGAAAGTTTTGGGAGTACCAAAGTTGGGCTTGGTTCGCTGGGAGCTCTCCCTGTTGCACTGGTGGTTTTCGCTATAGGATTGAGTTTGGGAGGAACGACCGGTTACGCCATTAATCCTGCCCGAGATTTGGGACCGCGGATTGTTCACTGGCTACTTCCTGTAAGGAACAAAAAAGATAATACCGACTGGGCATATTCCTGGATTCCGGCACTGGGACCGGTTACAGGAGCTGCGCTGGCATCCCTGATTCATTATTTCATTAGTTGCAATTGCTGATTTTTTTCAAAAAAACACCTCTCAGGTTTGGTACTAAAAAAGATATCACTATATTTGAAGTGCAATACGTTCTGTATTGCTTGTGTGTTTGGGGGTTAAAATAAGAAGGGTAGCTGTTGAGCTGCCCTTTTCTTTTTCATTATTTTCCCGTCTTTAAAAATTTCCTTTAAAATAAAGTGGCTTCTTTTTTTTGTTAAAAATGAATATATTCGTGTTGTACTGTTACCTGTTCAACTATGAAAGATTACGATAATAACCTGAAAGCGATTATTGAGAATTTAAATTCATTGCAAGCCGGATCCCCAAAATTGAAATCAGAACTTCAGCAGGAAGTTGAAAAACTTTATCATGAAAAAGAATATTTTGCAGGCTTTTTTCGTGAGGCCCCGGTTGGGAACATTATCATCGATACCGGTTACCGGATTAAAGAAGTGAATAACACAACCAGCCGCTTGCTCGGAAAAGAAAGAAACACATTGCTTGGAATGGATTTTCTCCAGCTGTTTGACGATGGATACCATACTATTTTCAACAATTTCATGGAAGAAATTCAGTTGGGTAAAATTGATATCGATTGTGACCTGAAATTAGAGAAAAAGGATGGTTCCATATTCATACGGCTTTTTGCCAAACCATTTTCAGGTATCGACAGAGATGATACACTGTTTCAAATTATTTTCTTCGATGTATCAAAAGAAAAAAAACTGGAACAGAACCTGATGGAGGAAACCCGGGAATCGAGGAGTAATGAGCGGTTAAATTCAGCACTTGCAGCCGGAAAAAAACAAAAAGGGAAAAGCTCAAACGAAATCCTCAGTCAGCTTACTGTCTTAGTAACTGATGACGATGAAATTGCACGTATTTATCTCTCAAAACTTTTAAAAGGAAAGTGCAAAAAAATTCTTTTTGCACAAAATGGCAAAGAGGCCGTGGAACAGTACCAATCGAACGGCCACATCGACCTGGTGCTAATGGATGTTAAAATGCCGGTAATGGATGGTTACACGGCAACAATTAAAATTAAAGAACTGAATAAAAACTCCATAATTATTGCCCAAACGGCTTATGCACTGGCAAGCGATAAAGAAAAAGCCCTGGCCGCCGGATGCAACGATTATCTGGCCAAACCACTTATGAAACAGGATTTGTTTTCGGTGATTGAAAAGTTTTTCAAATAGCAATTGCAGGAAAAACCCTGGCGGTGCTGTTAACACCACCAGGATTAAAATTCAGTTTAATTTACAATTGCGGCAATTCCGGCTCCAATGAGGCTCGAATTGGGTACTTCCACAATCTCATAAAAACGGCGGTTTTCGCCCGAGAAGAATCCCTGTAAAAAGGCTTCAAACATTACCTGGAAGTTGTTCATTTTGTAGAACGTAGTTCCTTCAATGGTCATGAGCACGGGTTTATCGGCCGATTTTCCCTTGCCGGTTTTCAGGATAACCGCAGCCAGACTTGCAGCTGTTAGTTTTGCAGCACGTGTTATCAATGCGTTGATAATTTCAACAGCAGCCTCTTTGTCCTCCTTGCTTAAAAGAACTGTTGTAAGCGTATTTGCTGGCAAATCGATTCCACAAACGAAATTGTTAACTTCCACAGAAGTCAGTTCATCCATGTTTTTCATTTTAACCCTGGTTTCGGAACTGAAAACATCTTCGGCAGCAGCCATTTTCAACGCAGTGGTGCAGAGTCCGCCAAAATAGCCGCCGGAAATCATTTTTTCGAATGTGTAACGTCCGGGCTGTTTTGTAGTGTCATCAAATGCAATATCGATGTCGGTGCGCGGCATCATACTAAAATTCCCCGATTCGATGTTAATAATCATATTCCCTTTCGGGGCGAGATCAGCCGTTTTTGAAATATTTTTGTTTTTCTCGATGTAACATGCGTTGGTTCCCGTACCCAGGATAAAACCAATGTAGGTATCGAACTTACGCCCCGCTGTAGCAGCCTGACCGGCCAAAAGCGTGGAAACCGTGTCGTTCATCAAAAGGATCTTTTTTTCTGGTGTGCCCATTGCCTCAAGCAGGTTTTCGCCTACCATCTGACCAATCACTTCGGGAGCTTTTACCTCCTTGCTCCATTCCAGCAGTTTCCCGTCTTTGTTGGGAAACATCTCAACTGCATAGGAAAAACAAAATCCAATTTTTTCTGAAACATCCTTATAACTGGTAAGATAAGCAGCCAGCGTGGCAAAAAATTCCTTGTTCGACAACTCCTCATCGATGGCAGGCATTTTACGTTGCTGCAGGTTTTCAGTAACCAGATTCAGGTTGTTGTCGAATGTCATCTTCACCGCCCTGAAATTGGTACCTCCCGCATCGATGGCTACAACCGGCTCGTTGGGTTTAATTTTTCCCTCCGCTCCCAAATAGGTTGGAATCATTTGCAGCGATCCTGCTTTTCCTTCCAAACCGTTTTTCATTTCGGAAATAAAATCATCGGTAATCGATTTAATGTCAATTTCCGATGAATGCAATTTGTGTTTCTTTAAAAATTCTTGAGTTTTATTCATGTTACTAAATTTTTATAATGAATTTTCAATTTTAAATACCCATGCATACGGACTGGGATTTGTTACAGGCGTTAAAGCCGGTGGAGTAATGGTGACTGTATTTCCCGACTTTTTTAAATCGACTTTCCCATCGAAACCCAGCATGGAAACTTTTCCTGCATTTTTAATTCCGTTTACGGTAAACGGTTTTTCAGGAAATTTGGTGCAGAGAACATACAAATCATTTCCTTTTTTGGTGAAATAAACATTTTCTGCATCGTTGTTACCAGCACCTTCCCATTTGCGGGTTTTGTAAATGGCTTCGCCGTTCACATCTAGCCAGGCACCCATATCAAGCAAACGTTGCTGCTGGATCACCGGAATTCGTCCGTCGGCAGTGGGACCAATATCGAGCAGCAGGTTGCCGCCGCCGGCCACTTTTGCAATAAGCAGGTCCACAAGCGCATCCGAAGTCATGTAGTTGTCGAGGTCTTCAACCTGGTTGTACCCGAAAGAAGTTCCAATTCCCCTACATTCTTCCCACGGACGTTCCGCTTCGCCCACACCTTCGCGGTCGTGTACCAAATCATATTCAGTGGTGAAATATCCGCCGTGTACGCCACGGGTTTCTTCTCCCCAGCGGTCGTTTACACAAACCGTTTCTTTTACCGGCGACTCATTATACAGCCAGGCCAAAAACTCAGTGCTTTTCCATTTTTCACTGGGATGGTCCCATTCACCGTCGGTCCAAAAAATATCGGGTTCATAGCGGTTAACCAAATCTTTCATCTGTGGAATCATATGATCGTCCACATATTTTTCGAGATTGTTGTGATACAACGGATTGTACCATTCATAAAGCGAATAGTAAAATCCCATGTGCAGGCCGGCATCTTTCACGGCTGTGGTCAGATCGCCACACAAATCGCGGTGTGGACCAATATCCACACTATTCCAGTTCCAGCTTTGCTCACTGGGCCACAGGGTAAATCCTTCGTGGTGTTTCGAGGTGAGCACCACGTATTTGGCACCAGCTTTTTTAAACACATCCGCCCAATGGCCGGGATCGAAATGTTGCGCTTTCCACATGGGCGCAAAATCCTGGTATTTGAAATCCTCTCCATACATTTGGTTGTGGTAATCGCGGAAAAATTTACCAGCTTCACTGTCTTCATTTTTCCGCCACCAATACCATTCCGAATATTTGGCATAAATGCCAATATCGGCATCGGCAGGAGCCCAGGCCGGAACAGCATAAACTCCCCAGTGGATAAAAATGCCAAATTTCACATCTTCGAACCACTGCGGCACTGGCCGACTGTCAATTGATTCCCAGGTGGGCTGATACTTCTGTGCGTTTAGTTGAATTGCAAAAAACAACAATAGGATTGGTATAAATAATTTTTTCATTCTAGCTGGTTTTTATCGTTGAATAATTTTAGCTGTTAATTTCCCGAAAATAGTAAATTCGGGCAGTGTTTTCAGTTTTATGATGCAATAAATCACAAAAAAATACGAACAATGTGCCTTTCGCGTGTTAGTACAAAAGAAAATCCCGGGGCCTCTGCCCCGGGATCAAAACTAAACCTAACTAAACCAAACTTATGAAAAAACAGCAAATTGCGTTCTGACTGTAATGGTGTTTTATATGTGGATTAAAAATTTCATTTTAACTGTTTTCATAGCTACTAAATAACTTACAAATAATATGCCAAAAAAAATAATCTCAGGTGGACAGACAGGAGTCGATCGCGCTGCGTTGGATGTATGCATGGAACGAAAATTTCCGTCCGGCGGTTGGTGCCCTAAAGGACGACTGGCGGAAGATGGCGTTATAAACAGGGAGTACCCGCTTACAGAAACCAACGAGGCAGAATACAGTTTCAGAACAATAAAAAATGTGATAGATTCCGACGGCACAATTATCATTTCACCTGAAAATCTTTCAGGTGGCACCCAATTCACCTACCAAACTGCTATTGAAAGACAAAAACCTGTTTTGGTGATTCACCCCACAAATCAAATCAATTCGTCATTATTTTCTGAAGTTAAGGCATGGCTTCGCACTAATAAAATTGAAATTTTAAATATTGCCGGACCAAGGGAGAGCGAATGGCCCGAAGGCTACAAAACTGCCCGGGAAATAGTACAGGAAATTCTAAGGTTAATTCAATAAAAACCCTGCCCCAAAAGATTAGATTTCAATTTAATATTTCAAAAATTGAATATCTTTGCGCAAGCATAAAAATGGGCACAGATTATATGAAAACAGATTACATGAACAGGATACGGAATTTTTGCATTATTGCTCACATCGACCATGGGAAGAGTACCCTTGCCGACAGGATGCTGGTTCGCACCAAAACAATTGGCGACAGGGAAATGCGCGACCAGGTGCTCGACAACATGGAGCTGGAGCAGGAAAGAGGCATTACCATTAAAAGTCATGCCATACAAATGGACCATGTTTACAACGGAGAAGAATATAAACTGAACCTCATTGACACCCCCGGGCATGTTGACTTTTCATACGAAGTATCCCGATCGATTAAAGCCTGCGAAGGCGCACTCCTGATTATCGATGCCACACAAGGCATCCAGGCACAAACCATCTCAAACCTTTATCTGGCCATTGAACACGACCTTGAAATTATTCCGGTTTTAAATAAAATGGACCTTCCGAATGCAATACCCGAGGTGGTGGAAGACCAGATAATCGACCTGATTGGCTGCAAACGCGAAGATATTATCCACGCCAGTGGAAAAACCGGAATGGGGGCCGAGACCATTCTTGAAAGGATTATTGAAAAAGTTCCGCCTCCAAAAGGTGACCCCAACGCTCCTTTGCAGGCACTCATTTTCGATTCAGTATATAATTCGTTCCGCGGAGTAATTGCCTATTTCAAAATTATTAACGGGCAGCTGCGGACAAAAGATTTGGTAAAATTTGTAAACACTGACAAAGAATACAATGCCGATGAAATTGGCGTGCTCAAACTGGGCTTAAACCCCCGGGATATGCTTTCAGCCGGCGATGTGGGTTATATCATTTCAGGAATAAAAACCGCCAAAGAAGTTAAAGTGGGGGACACCATAACCCATGTGGAAAATCCTTGTCCCAAAGCAGTTTCTGGTTACGAGGAAGTAAAACCGATGGTTTATGCAGGTATTTATCCTGTTGATGCCGATGACTACGAAGACTTGCGTGCCGCAATGGATAAACTGCAATTGAACGATGCGTCGCTGACTTTTGAGCCCGAAGCATCGGCAGCACTCGGGTTTGGTTTCCGTTGTGGATTTTTGGGACTGCTGCACATGGAAATCATACAGGAACGGCTGGAACGGGAATTTGACATGAACGTGATTACCACAGTTCCTAACGTTTCGTACATGGCGCACCTGACCGACGGGTCAACGCTAAAAGTTTACAACCCGTCAGGAATGCCTCCCTCCACTTCACTCGACAATATTGAAGAACCTTTTATCAGGGCAAGTATTATTACCGCTGCCGATTATATTGGCCCTATTATGAACCTTTGCCTCGACAAAAGAGGCGAACTCGTGAATCAAAACTACCTGACATCCGAACGCGCCGAGTTAATTTTCAATCTGCCACTCGGTGAAATCGTTTTTGATTTTTACGACAAACTTAAAAGCATTTCAAGGGGATACGCTTCACTCGATTACTACGTTAGCGGCTATAAAGAAGCCAAACTGGTGAGGCTCGATATTCTTTTAAACGGCGAAATGGTGGATGCCCTTTCAACTTTGATTCATTTTGATAATGCCTACCCGTTTGGCCGCCGGATGTGTGAGAAACTAAAAGAATTGATCCCCCGCCAGCAATTCGACATTGCGATTCAGGCAGCTGTGGGGTCGAAAATTATTGCACGTGAAACAGTGAAGGCGATGCGGAAAGACGTTACGGCAAAATGCTACGGCGGCGACATTACCCGAAAACGCAAGCTGCTTGAAAAGCAGAAAAAAGGCAAAAAACGCATGAAGCAGGTAGGGAATGTAGAAGTTCCGCAAAATGCATTTTTAGCCGTGCTGAAAATGGATTAACGAAGTTGAATCTCACCCCTCTCCAGGTGAATGGAAGTACCGGGCTTAAAAAGTCCGGTTCCCGTTACAAAATTAACTTATAGCCTTTCCCGTGTACGTTTATTATTTCTACCGAAGGCTCATCTTTTAAATGTTTACGCAACTTTGTAATGTAAACATCCATGCTTCGTGCATTAAAATAATTGTCGTCAATCCAAATTGATTTCAACGCATAATTGCGTTCCAAAACTTTATTGGCATTCTGGCACAGCAGCTTGAGCAAATCTGATTCTTTGGTGGTGAGTTTAACCGTTTTTTCGTTGTCGGTTAAAATTTGTTTGCGCGTATCGAAAGTATATTTCCCCAACGTAAAAACCGGTTGCGAAGAAGACTGCGATTCCTGTGCGGTTCTTCTCAAGATGGCTTCAACCCTGAAAATCAGCTCTTCCATACTGAAAGGCTTTGTAATATAATCGTCGGCGCCCATTTTAAAACCTTCAATTACATCGTCCTTCAGGTTTTTGGCTGTCAGGAATATAATTGGAATATCAGCATTTACAATCCGGATATCTTTAGCAAGCGAAAAACCATCTTTTTTGGGCATCATGATGTCTAAAATGCAAATATCATAATGTTCTTTCATGAATCCTTTGTAAGCGGCTTCGCCATCGGGATAGAGGTCAGTTTCGAAACCTTTGGCAACCAGGTATTCTTTCAGGAGTAACCCGAGATTTTCATCGTCTTCTGCCAAAAGTAATTTTGTCTTTTGTTCCATGGTTATTTATTTATTTTAGGTAACAATATACTAAATTTCGTGCCTTTATTCACAGCACTATCCACTTTAATTTTACCATTGTGCAAATCCACAATCTTTTTCACGTAGCTTAATCCCAGGCCGAAACCTTTAACATCGTGCACATTTCCGGTGGGCACGCGGTAAAATCTGTCGAATATCTGGGCGTGGTGTTCTTTCGATATTCCAATTCCATTATCGCGAATACTAATCGTTACATGTTCATTTTTGCTTTCGGTTGCAACCATTATTTCAGGGGTGCCGTTGCTGTATTTCACAGCATTGTCGAGCAAATTAAATACCACGTTGGTAAGGTGGACTTCATCACCTTTAATCATTGCATTTTCGGCATTTAGTTCCGATTTGAGGGTGCCGTTTTTATTTTTCACCCTGAGCTCAAAATTATTAACCACATTCTTTATGGTGGCATTAATATCAAACTCTTTGAACTTCAGCTTTAGCCTGCCCTCGTTAAATACGGCCATTTGCAATACTTTTTCAACCTGAAAACTTAACCTTTTGCTTTCTTTACTGATAACCCTTGAAATATGTTCTATGGTATTGGGTGTATTGGCAACACTCCCATCTTCAAGCATTTGACTGGCCAGCGATATGGTAGAAATCGGCGTTTTCAGTTCGTGTGTCATGTTATTGATAAAGTCGTTTTTAATCATCGACAACTTTTTCTGCCTGAAAATCACCATGATGGCATAAGCAAATATCGCAATGAGCAGTCCGGTTAAAATTATGGTTGGGATAATGGTTAGCCCGGTTGCCCTCAACAAATAACCTGAGCGTTCCGGAAAATATACATATAGGTAATTGGGTTGTTTACCGTCGTAGTCGTAAGGAAAAAGCAGGCTGTGGTACTCTTCTTTTCGCTTGGGGTTATAATCGGCACTGCCCAAAAGAAACCGGTCCTGCCCCTGACTTGATGAACGAACTGCAAATTTATAATCGAGTTCAATTCCGGCTTCATTGAATGAATTCTCGATGAGTTGCTTCAAAACGGTTGAATCTATCCGCTCTTCAAGCGACCTTCCTTCTAAAATAATTTTATAGTTATACCAATTAATGTCCTGAAGGAAGCGTTCCCGTCTTCGCTCGAGGTCAAGATTAAATTCATGCAACCTGTCCATGAAAGTAGTTTCATTCTCATCATCAGGCGAAATTGAACCGGAAGAAGTCTGCGTTGAATCAGTAATTACAATCTGCAATTCCTCTTGGAAACCTCCGAAAATCCCCTGCTCAGAATAACGAAACCGGAAACTCCCAGACATTTGGCCAGAGCCTCTCCGTGGAAAAATATTGTAATTACCGGGCGATTTGTCGAAACCCGGAAGCTGGCCTGTGCGGGCACTTTCGCGTGCCAGGCGTTGCTCATCGAGTTCAAGCTGATCCACCACTCCCTTGAGCGCATTCGTTACCATCCGGTCGAATTGCTCCTCCCGAATCTCAGATGCTGTCTTAATCAGGTTGGTTTGTATTACAATTAACCCTGATAGCACCATTGCCATTAAGACAATTAATGTAACTAACATCTTTTTGCTCATGCCGCAAAGATAAATTTAATAAAAGGCTGGATGAAACACCATTAACAATATTTAACAGGAGCCCCCGAATTGTAATTTTTATTAAGCTTTGAAAATGCAATCAAAAAATCAATCCTCTTTTTTCAGAATATCTTCGATAACTGAAGGGTAATATTTGTATTCAAGTTCATGAACTTTCTGCGCCACGTCTTCAGGCGTATCGTCAGGCAACACCGGGCACCTGGCCTGAAAAATAATTTTCCCGTCGTCGTAAACCGTATTAACCCAATGAATTGTAATCCCTGATTCAGGATCTTTGTTTTCCACAACTGCCCGGTGAACATTCATGCCGTACATTCCTTTGCCCCCATACTCAGGCAGTAACGCCGGATGGATGTTTACGATTTTAAAATTATCGATTAAATTCCGGGGAATCAACCATAAAAAACCGGCCAAAACAATTAAATCGATGCCTCTTTCTTTTAAATTTTGAACTGTTTCTTCGCTTTCGTAAAGCTGTTGCCGGTTAAAAACCAAGGTTTCAACACCATATTTTTCAGCACGCTCAAGTGCGCCTGAACCAGGCTTGTTACTCCACAACGAATCAACTTCAATCAATTCATTTTCAGAAAAATAAACAATAATATTTTCGGCATTTGTGCCCGACCCCGAAGCGAATATGGCTATCTTCTTAACATTCATTTTATATTCATTTTTTACACTGGAACATTTGAATAATTCGTTCAAATTTAGGATATTGCAACTTTATCATTCAAACATTATAACATCTTTTTTATATTTTTTCTTTGAAATATAAACCGTAAATGTATTACTTTGCAGCGAATTATTTAAAAAGTCAAATTTAGTATTAACCAAAATTTAGAATTATGTCTGACGTTGCAGCAAAAGTAAAAGCAATTATTGTAGATAAATTAGGGGTTGACGAAAGTGAAGTAACCAACGAAGCATCTTTCACTAACGACCTTGGTGCAGATTCACTCGACACTGTTGAGCTGATTATGGAATTTGAAAAGGAATTTGATCTTGCAATACCGGACGACCAGGCTGAAAAAATTTCAACCGTAGGGGAAGCCATTAAGCACATCGAAGAAGCAACCAAGTAATCGAGAGAAAATTCATTTATGGAATTTAAAAGGGTAGTAATTACCGGAGTAGGCACCATAAACCCATTAGGCAATTCAGTCGATGAGTTTTGGGAAAACCTGAAAAAAGGTGTTAGCGGAGCCGATGAAATTTCCAATTTCGACGCATCGAAACAAAAAACCCGGTTTGCCTGCGAAATAAAAAATTTTGATCCGAACTTATACCTGGATCGCAAAGAAGCACGCAAGTACGACCTGTACACACAGTATGCACTTGCTGCGGCTAAGCAGGCAATGGAATCATCGGGGCTCGATTTGGAAAAAGTTGACCACGACCGTGCCGGTGTAATTTGGGGTGCAGGAATTGGAGGACTCCAGACATTTTTTGAAGAAGCCCGGAATTACAACGTGGACAACCCACGTTTTTCGCCTTTTTTTATTCCAAAAATGATTGCCAACATTGCAGGTGGATTAATTTCCATCAAATACCAATTCAGAGGGCCGAACTTCACCACAGTAACCGCTTGTGCATCGGCAACCCATGCCATGATTGAAGCCTTCAACATGATTCGGCTCGGTAAAGCAAAAGTAATGATTACCGGAGGCTCAGAAGCCGCAATCAACGAAGCGGGTGTTGCCGGATTTAACTCCATGCGGGCAATCTCTACCCGAAACGACGACCCCAAAACCGCTTCCCGCCCGTTTGATTTGGACAGAGACGGTTTTGTTATGGGTGAAGGTGCGGGCGCTTTCATTTTTGAAGAATATGAAAGCGCCAAACGCAGGGGAGCAAAAATTTATGCCGAAGTGGCAGGCGGAGGAATGTCGGCCGACGGATACCACATGACAGCTCCCGATCCTGAAGGCCGCGGTGCCAACCTGGTTATGAAATGGGCTCTTGAAGATGCGGAAATGAATCCCGAAAATGTGGATTACATCAATGTACACGGAACATCAACTCCGCTGGGTGACATTGCAGAACCTAAAGCTATTATTAAAACTTTTGGAGAACATGCGTACAAATTAAGTATCAGTTCTACAAAGTCGATGACAGGCCACTTACTGGGCGCAGCCGGAGCAGTTGAAGGAATTGCCAGCATCCTGGCCATTAGAGACAACCTGGTTCCGCCTACAATTAATCACTTTACCGACGACCCTGAAATTGACAACAACCTTGATTTTACATTTAATGTTGCCAAAGAGAGGGAAATAAATGTGGTTATAAGTAATACCTTCGGTTTTGGAGGGCACAACGCAACAATGGTTTTTAAAAAATTTTAAAAATCTGTGGTTAGAAGAATAGCACAACGAATAAAGCTCTTTTCGTCTCCTCGAAAAGAGTTTTATTTGTTTTTAAAAGAACTACTTGGATTTTACCCGGCCAACCTGAAACTTTACGACCTTGCATTTATTCATAAGTCGGCATCGGTTTTCGATTCGCAGGGCAAC
The DNA here is from genome assembly GCF_900141875.1 of Tangfeifania diversioriginum. Taxonomy (GTDB): domain Bacteria; phylum Bacteroidota; class Bacteroidia; order Bacteroidales; family Prolixibacteraceae; genus Tangfeifania; species Tangfeifania diversioriginum. Next base: position 69,947 of record NZ_FQZE01000001.1, read on the forward strand.
ATGGTGAATAACGAAAGGCTCGAGTTTTTGGGAGATGCCATTTTAGGGGCTGTTATTGCCGATTTTTTATACAACCGGTTTCCGCAGCAAGACGAAGGTTTTTTAACCAAAACCCGATCGAAACTGGTAAACCGTTCTTTTTTAACCCGGCTCACTTTCGATATGGGGCTGAACATTTACATCAACTCTAACACAACCCAAAACATTGACAAAAGCCACATTTACGGCGATGCCCTGGAAGCATTAATAGGTGCAATTTACCTCGACAAAGGATACCTGGATGCCAAATACTTTGTCACAAAAAAAATTCTTTCGCAATTTGTCAACCTTAATGAAATTGAACAGAAAGATTCCAATTTTAAAAGCCAGCTGATTGAGTGGTGCCAGAAAAACAAAAAAGAAGTTGTATTTGAAACCACTGAAGAGGAAGCGAAAAATAAATCAAAACCCGCGCTTTTTGTGGCCGTGGCAAAAGTTAACAATAAAGTTTTTGGCAAGGGAACAGGAACCTCAAAAAAAGAAGCGCAGCAAAACGCAGCGCACGAAACATTGAATAAGCTAAAAAATTAGCCCTTGCTCCGAAACGGCTTTCGCACTTATAATTGCTATATTTGCACCCCGAAAAATAACAGATGAGCGACATTCTAATTTACGCAATCGGCTTTTTATCTCAAATCCTTTTTTTTGCCCGGAATATTGCCCAGTGGTTTTTATCTGAAAAAGAAGGAGAAGTAATTTCACCGGTGGTTTACTGGCAAATCAGCCTGGCAGCTTCCATATTGATGTTAACCTACGGGATTTTGCGGAATGACTTTGCCATTGTGCTGGGTCAAATTATCGTTTACATGATTTACATCCGCAACCTCCAGCTCAAAAAAGCATGGAAACTGATGCACCCCGCTACACGCATTCTGGCAATTGTAATTCCGCTAAGCTACATTGGCTGGCTGATGTTTAGCAGCACCCATAACTTCAGTTCCATTCTGAAAAACGAAAATGTCCCGCTTTTGCTTATGATTTGGGGTTCTGCCGGACAAGTCATTTTTACCTTTCGTTTTATTTACCAGTGGATTTATTCTGAAAGGCGAAAAAATTCCTTCTTGCCGCTCGGATTTTGGGTTATCAGCACCATTGGTTCGCTTATGATTTTCACTTACGCCATTTACCGCCTCGACCCGGTACTTTTTGCAGCACACAGTTTGGGGCTTTTTATTTATGTACGCAACATTTTGCTGCATTTGGGAAAAGGAAGCCTTTTTTCGAGGCTGAATAATATCCCTTTTATTAACAAGCTGATTCAGAAAGTCTCGGATAAAATAAAATAAAAGGCCAACTCATATTAGAATTGACCTTTTATACTGCCTGACAAAATAAACTCATTCATTCTTCTTCCAATCGTATACATTCACAAAAATCGTTGTATCTGATTTTACTTCAATTACTCCTTCACCCGTTTTCTGATTCCGGTCATCAACCGGAGTGTATTGTTCTTTTTGGGTTGTAACAGCAAATCCAAATAACTTTCCTTCTTTAATCATAACTGATTTTTGAAATGTATTCTCAGATTGTTCTTCCATTTCAACTCCCGAATCATCCCAATCTCCGAGTTCTTTTGCACTTCCTTTTATAATAATCTTATTGTTTTCAAATGGCTTATTGGCATTCACTTTAAATGATATTTCATGAACAGGCAAATCTTCGAAATTGTCGATGCAATCGTTCATGTATCTGAATAGTAATTCTGAATTGGTTTCAGGGAAAAATGAGCGAATCATGTATTCTTTTTCACCCTTTTCAAATTCCTTTGCCAAATCAAATTCTTTTCTGAACATGTAATTATGAAAGTTATACAGATACATTTTACGGTTTTTCAAATCGCAAAGATTAGAATAAACCGTTGGGAAATTCCCTTCGGCATGCGTAACCGACAATATTTTTTCGAAAAGAGAAATAGAGGGACCGTTTTCCGAGAGCATTTTTTTGGCTTTCGCATACCGATTGCATTCCTTTTCAGGATCAGGTGTTTCGGTAAGATTGAAATTCGTTGCAATCAGAAAATCGTTTTCCCCTTTTCTGATGTAATTCATTTGGTTGTTGCCCCACTCAAAAATGACAGCGTCGCCATTTGCATCTGCAACAAGAATGTGACTAAACTTCAGGTAGGGTTGTGAATATTTCTTTACGAGTTCAATGACCTCTGTAACAGTCTTGCATTTTTTCAACACAGTTTCGAAAATGTAGCGCCCATCAAATTCGGGTAAATCCCAGCCTGTCATTACTACTGGCGGAGTGCCGGCACCGTCAAAAAATAAGCCATGCTCATTCATTCCTCCCTGGTAATTGTGGTCTCCTTTAAAACCCCAAAAAATGCAACCATATTTTTCATCGGAAGGAGGTAGAATATGAATGACCGTGTTGGTAGTACACATATCCTCGTTATTTGCAGTTAAAACTACATTATTCGAGGAGGCAGTAAATATGGTACAGGCAGTTGAGACCCGGACCAGTTCCACAGAAAAGACCAGTAAGAATAATACATCTCTTTTTTTCATAACAATTTTTTTACTTTGGTTTCCGGGAATCAGAATCTATTCTATTTTGGCTTTTATAATTTCTTTGAGCACGAAGTAGAAAATCATCGAAAAGATAAAAACGATGAATCCCCAAATGGGTGCAAAAAAGCTTACTTTAGCGCCTCCCATAACAATTTCAGGTGAAACATCGGCTGCTTCAATAATTGCATTTAGTGCCTGCACAATTCCAACAATTTGCGAAAGTAGTCCCAAAGCAAGTGCAACCGATCCTCCAAGTAATATCAAATCGAGGAGTTTAAAGTTGTGTGCCTTTTTCGAAAAAATATCTACTGATTTCCAAATGGTAATCACTAAAGTTAAAATGGCCATTAATGAAATGAGGTTCATATAAGGACCACCGGCGCGGTAAAATTCCATTACGTTCATGATAATTTGTTTTAAAATTTATGTCTGCAAGCTACAACCAAATTTATTTCAGCGCATTATTTAATCGTTCAACTGTAAATTTTCGTTTTCGAACAGCATATTTGAATAAAAATATACGTTCTGTATCATTTTTATGGAGTTCGGCGATGAATTCCTGCAATTAAACAACGGAATTTTTCTTTTATCCAAATCATTCTTAATTTTCCAATTTAAATTTCAACCATTGACTTTCATTACCAACATAGTAATGTATCACTCGCGCCTGGTGCGTGTTTTATCACACCTTTTTTTCTGGCTGATAGTGGTTGTGTTTTATTACCTTCTTTTTAGCCGGAATAGTGAATCGCGCGAAGTTTCGCTGATTCTTTCTGCTGGCTTGATGCCAGTGGCTGTGGGAGTTACCTATTTTTTTAATTATGTGTTGGTGCCCAAATACTTGTGGAGAAAACGATACGCACGTTTTTTCCTGTTCAGTTTTTACACATTGCTTGTTTCCACCTGGCTCTCGTTTTTAATTGTGTTTTTTGCATTAATTTATGCTATAACACAAAAAGCGTATATCGACCCTTCGGTTATTCACCCTGAATGGCAGGTGATTACACTGCACTTTGTTGTGTTTTTTGCCATTGCCGTAAAACAGTTGAAACGTTCTTTTTTCATGCAGCAGGAAAAAAATCAACTCGAAAAAAATCAACTTACTACCGAATTGAAATTAAAAGAAGCTGAATTAAAATTATTGAAAGCGCAGGTGCATCCACATTTTTTATTCAATACCCTCAACAATCTCTATGGATTAACAATTGAAAAATCGGACGACGCGCCCAAACTGGTGCTGCAACTTTCAGAAATACTGGATTACATTTTATACCGTTGTGATGAGAAGTTGGTGTCACTTGGTGAAGAGCTGGCCAACCTGAAAAACTACATTGAAATTGAAAAAATCAGGTATTCCGGGAAGCTGAAACTGAACACAAATTTCCCGCAAGAAACCGGTAACCTGAAAATTGCGCCACTAATTCTCCTGCCATTCGTTGAAAATGCGTTTAAACATGGAGTGAGTCATTTCCCGGGTTTTGCTTTTGTCAATATTAAAACTAACATTGTTGAAACCACCCTCATTTTCAAAATTGAGAATTCGAAAAATCCGGCAATAAATAAAGACGCTGAGCACAGCAAAGGTGTCGGGTTAAAAAATGTTCGAAAGCGCCTCGATTTGATTTACCCTGAAAAATATATGCTGAAAATTGACAAAACAGAGGAAACATTTTCCGTAAATTTAACGCTGCAACTGGAATAGTAAACATGTACAACTGCCTGATTATAGACGATGAGCCCATTGCCATCCGGGTGATAAAAAAACACCTGGCGGCTTTTCCTGATTTTAAAATTGTGGCCGAATGCAACAACGCCATTGAGGCCATGCCGGTTTTATCGAATGAAAAAATCGACCTGTTGTTTTGCGATATTCAAATGCCGCAAATTACCGGCATCGATTTTATCCGTTCGCTCTCCCACCCTCCCAGAATAATCCTTACCACAGCTTACCGCGAATATGCCATTGAAGGATTTGAACTGAACGTGGTGGATTACCTGCTTAAACCCATTTCGTTTGAACGGTTTACCCAAGCCATTAACAAATTCATGGAAATGGAATCGCATCAGCCGAATCAGGTTAAATTCCAACAAGAAAATTCAAATTCCACTTCTGACTATTTATTTCTGAAAGCCGATAAAAAACATTATAAAGTAAACCTCGATGATATTTTGTACTTCGAAAGTCTGGGCGATTATGTGATGGCCTTCACCCAGGATAAAAAGATTGTAACGAAAGAAAGACTCAGCCACCTGGCAGAATCTTTACCTGCCGGCAGTTTTTTGCAAATTCACCGCAGCTATATCGTTTCCATTTCAAAAATTGAATCGGTGGGACCCGGATTTGTGGAAATCAACAAAAAGAAACTTCCGGTTGGAAGAAGCTATAAACCTGAACTTTCAAAGTTGTTACAAAACAATAATTCATAGAATTATTACATTTGCATCTTTAGCAAAGAATTATGCCAGACAGTAAAAAATATATCAACCGTGAAGGATGGCTCTCCATTTTCGGAAATCTTTTTCTTTTCGGGTTGAAATACTGGGCCGGAATTGTAACCGGATCGCTGGCGCTGATTGCCGATGCCTGGCACACTTTAAGCGACTCTGTTTCATCAGTAATTGTTTTAGTTGGGGGAAAAATTTCGCGCAAACCTGCCGACGACGACCATCCGTTTGGACATGGCCGGGCCGAACACGTTGCCGCAGTAATAATTGGAGTTTTACTGGCCATTGTGGCGTTCGATTTTGCAGTGAGTGCCGTTGATAAATTCAGTAAAGGCGAACAAACTGTATTTGGGATTTTTGCATGGGTGGCAACCATCGTTTCAATTTTGGCAAAAGAAGGTATGGCCCAGTATGCATTCTGGGCAGCTAAAAAAACGAACTCATCCATTTTAAAAGCTGACGGCTGGCACCACCGTTCCGACGCATTTTCGTCAGTAGTTATCCTTGTGGGGATCGCGGTGGGTAATTATTTTTGGTGGACCGATGCCGTGCTAAGTTTTATAGTGGCAATGATGATAGGTTATGTCAGCTATAAAATTTTGTCGAAAGAAATTACTTCACTGCTTGGGGAAAGGCCTTCGGATGAGATGTTACTTTCCATTCGCGAAACCACCCAAAAAGCTTTTGAGGAACCACTTCATCTGCATCACATCCACCTTCACAATTATGGAAACCACACCGAGCTAAGCTGCCATATAAAACTTCCGCCCGACATGCCTCTTGACGAAGCCCATGAAATCTGCACGAAAGTGGAAAATGTTATTTTTGACAAATTCGGTTTTGTTTCCACTGTTCACCCCGAGCCGATTGAATGGTAATTCACCTGCTGACTTTGGTTCAGATGAATAGTCAGGGTTATTGAGCAGGTGGACTTAAAGCCACCAGCTCAAATTCTGAATAGATTACGGCAGCTCCACAATCTTTATATTTCTGAAATGTATTTCAGCCCCTTCAGCTTCCAGGCAGATGTAACCTTTCTTTTGGGATGCTTTGCTGATACCGTTCACAAACTTACCATTTACCGATAGTTTGACCGTACCATCCACGCATACCACGTCGTAGGTATTCCACTCGCCTTTCCCTTTGCAGCGGTTTTCGATTGATTTGCTGCGCACACCGCGCGGATTATCGGGCACAATTTCCACGCCGCCAACACCGAACAATTCGCCGTGCACATAGGCAATGGGTGGCTTTTCCCCGTTTCGGGCATTTTGGTTCACCCAGTCGAGTTCCAGCATTTGTACTTCCACCCCGTCGGGTAACCGGTTTTCACCAGGTTCAGCTTTACTCCACACAAAAGTACCCGAATTTCCGCCGGCTTCCATGTGCCGCCATTCGATGTGCATCATAAAATTTTCGTACTCTTTTTCGCTCCGGATAACGCCAATTGGCAATCCGCTGCAAACCAAAATATCATCTTCCACCCGCCAGGTTTCCGGTTCGGTATTCACCTGAAACCATTTGATGGAATTTACTTCCTCATTCTCAACGCCAACAACACTTTGCCACTGGATTTCTTTGCCAAAAGTTGCCACCAAATCCTGTGCGCTTAGTTTAAACGAAAACAGGACTAATACTGAAAATATAATTACAAATTGTTTCATCTTTTTTGACTTTTCCCGAAGGGACACCTTCGGCAATAATTTTAACTACAGTTTATCCTCATGCATTTGAAACTCCTGCAAGCGGAATTTCTTCTTTTACTTCAGAAACCGGCCCAAAAGCATAGGTTTTCGGCCCCAGGTATAAATCTGAATTCATTATTTCCTCCCAGGAAACATCCTTGCCTGTGTAGGCAGAAATCCGGCCCATAATTGTAATCAACGTAGAATTTACCTGCGCTTCGGCATCACTTAATCGATTTCCGGTGCGGATAGCTGTTACCAAATTAATGTGCTCCTGTACATAAGGATTGGTCACTTTCCATTCCGAATCAGTGTCACCTTCTTCCGGGTAGGGATATTCCCAAACCACGTTTCCTTTTAAATCATAAATTTTCCCGGCGGCATCAGCATATCCTTTTGTGCCGTTAATCTGTTGCACTTTTTTGTTGGTGCAGCCGTTTATCTGTCGGGCGGCACAGTGTGTACGCAACCCGTTTTCATATTCGTATTCAACACTAAAAAAGTCGTATTGGTCTCCGGTAATCCTGCGCTGGCGGCCACCCCAGCCCACTGCACGGAGCGGATTTTGCCCAATGTACCAGTTCATTACATCCACCTCATGAATAAATTGCTCGGTGATATGATCGCCCGATAACCAGCAGAAATTCACCCAATTTCGAAGCATATATTCCATTTCGGTCCATTCGGGCTGGCGTGTACGGTACCAAAGCGCTCCGCCGTTACGGATTATATTGGCACCGGTTATTTCACCAATTTCACCGTTGACCACGCGGCGTTGCGTTTCCATGTAATCTTTCTGAACCCGGCGTATTGTTCCGCTAACCATACTCAAACCGGCAGCTTCCGCCTTTTTGGCAGAAGCCATTACGGAGCGGGCGCCCACAGGATCAACCGCAATGGGTTTCTCCATAAAAATGTGTTTGCGCGCATTTACGGCAGCTTCCACGTGTTCGGCCCTGAAATGTGGCGGCGTGCAAAGCAATACTACATCAACACCCGAGTCAATCACTTTTTCATAACTATCGAACCCGATAAAGCAATTTTCGTCGGCAATTTCCACGTTGCGTTCTGCTTTTAATTTTGACCGGCAGTTGTCAATTTTATCCTGAAAAACGTCGCCAAGTGCAGTGATTTGAAGATTTGGACCTGCATCCAAGAAATTAAGGGCAGCGCCGGTTCCACGGCCACCGCAACCAATTAATCCGGCTCTAATCACCTCTCCATCCGGTGCCTGCTCGAGCAGTTCAGGTAATTGAACTTCCTCTTTTTTTGTTGATGGTCCTGAACAGGAAGTTAAAATTCCGGCAGCACCTAATGTGCCCCACGCAGTTTTTGTGATAAAATTCCTGCGGTTCAATTCTGGTTTTGTCATCTTGTTGAAATTAAAATTAAATAAGGTATTTGAATTCATTCCCCATATTTAAACTGGATAAAATTTTTTTTATGGCGAATTTCAAAATAAATTGTTTCAAATATACCCTCCAAAATTCGAAAAAATACAACAATTCACAAAAGTCTAAACAATTAATTAACAGGAAGAAAAAAAAGGTATTATATTTTGGATTTACAAAAAAAGAAAATACTTTTGCAGTCCCGATTATTGTCCGTACTTGTAGGCAGTGTAAAATATTGATTTTCTTGAAGTAACAGCTTGTCAATGATGCATGGCAAATCTGGGAAACCATAGAAAATCCTGAATGTTGAATAAATAAATTTAGTACAAGTGGATACATTAAGTTATAAGACTGTTTCGGCAAACAAGGCAACCGTCAACAAAGAGTGGGTGGTTATTGATGCTGAAAATGTAGTTTTGGGCCGTTTGGCCAGCGAGGTAGCAAAAATCCTCCGGGGCAAAAACAAGCCCGAATTTACACCGCACGTTGATTGTGGTGATAATGTAATTGTGATAAATGCTGAAAAAGTTCAGCTCACCGGTAAAAAACTGACTGATAAAGTTTATCTCCGTCACACAGGTTACCCTGGCGGCCAGCGTAAACAGTCTCCAAAAGATATTTTAGCAAAGTATCCGGAAAGGCTTGTTGAAAAAGCGGTAAAAGGAATGTTACCCAAAAATAAGCTGGGAAGTCAGTTGTTTCGCAACCTGCATGTAGTTGTAGGACCGGAACATAAATACCAGGCTCAGAAACCAAAAGTTGTTGATTTAAGTACGAATAATTAATAAAAATGGAAGTAGTTAACACAATAGGGCGTAGAAAATCGGCAGTTGCACGCATATATTTAAATGACGGTAAAGGGAACATCACCATTAACAAGCGCGAGCTAAGCGAATATTTCCCTACCACTACCCTTCAATATATTGTGAAGCAGCCGCTAAACATTGCTGAAGCAGCAGAAAAATACGACATTAAAGTTAATTTAGACGGCGGTGGCATTAAAGGACAGGCCGAAGCATTGCGCCTGGCTATATCACGTGCGCTGATAAAAATTGACCCCGAATTAAGAAAAGATTTGAAATCGGCTGGATTGCTTACCAGAGACCCGCGCGAAATTGAACGCAAAAAACCAGGTCAACCGGGAGCAAGGAAAAAATTCCAGTTCTCAAAACGTTAATATTTTTATTGTCAAATTATATGGATCTAAAATGGTTGAGATTCCCGAGGACTCGGGACTACTCAACTGTTGCTTTTAGAGTCATAAAAAAAGTAAACAGATGCCAAAAGTATCATTTCAGGAATTATTAGATGCAGGTGCCCATTTTGGCCACCTGAAAAGGAAGTGGAACCCGAACATGGAACCTTACATTTTCATGGAAAAAAACGGGATTCACATTATCGATCTTCAAAAAACAGTAGTAAAAATTGATGAAGCTGCAGCAGCGCTTAAACAAATAGCCAAATCAGGCCGTAAAATTTTGTTTGTAGCCACCAAAAAACAGGCAAAAGAGCTGGTAGCCGAACAGGTAAAAAGCGTGGGCATGCCCTACGTTACCGAACGCTGGCCCGGTGGTATGCTCACCAATTTCCCTACTATCCGCAAAGCGGTAAAAAGAATGATTTCCATCGATAAGATGATGAAAGATTCAAGTTGGGACAACCTCTCAAAAAGAGAAAAACTGCAAATTACAAGGCAGCGTGCCAAGCTCGAAAAAATGCTGGGTAGTATTGCCGACCTGACCCGCCTGCCCGCAGCACTCTTCATTGTTGACGTAATGAAGGAGAAAATTGCCGTCCGCGAAGCACAACGCCTGGGTATTCCGGTATTTGCTATTGTTGACACCAATTCTAATCCGGATGATATCGACTTTGTTATTCCGGCAAACGACGATGCTTCACAATCCATTAAACTGATTGTGGGTGCAATGACTGATGCAGTTAAAGAAGGCCTCGAAGAAAGAAAAGCCGAAAAAGGCAAAGACGAAGATGAACCTACACTCAAAAAGAAAAAAAAGGTGAGGAAAGAAAAGCCGAAAAAGGCCAGAGCAGAAGAAGAAAAGAATTAATTAGTTTGTAAGATTACTCAATAATAAATCGATTTAAAATTTAGCTTTATGTCTTTCACAACAAGCGACGTTGTCAAGTTACGCAAATTAACAGGTGCAGGGATGATGGATTGCAAAAACGCCCTGAAAGATGCCGATGGTAATTTTGACAGAGCACTCGAAATCATTCGCGAAAAAGGAAAATTAATTGCCAGCAAACGTGCTGACAGGGAAGCCTCTGAAGGTGTTGCTCTTGCAAAAGCAACAGAAGATAAAAAACTGGGGGCGATGGTAGTCCTGAATTGCGAAACCGACTTCGTAGCCAAAAATGAAAATTTTGTGGCATTTGCCGAAAGTATCCTGGACGTGGCACTTGCACAAAAACCTGAAAACCTGGAAGCGCTCAAACAACTTGAACTGGATGGCAGAACCATTGAAAAACAAGTGACTGAGCAAACTGGGGTAATTGGTGAAAAACTCGAGCTTTCTTTCTACGCAAAAATAGAAGCTGAAACTGTTGTGGCTTATATCCACCCGGGGAATAAACTGGCTACTTTGGTAGGGTTCAATAAAGATGGTGTTGAAACACAAGTTGCTAAAGATGTGGCTATGCAGGCAGCTGCCATGTCGCCAATTGCAATCGACAAAGACACTATTCCGCAGGAAGCTATCGATAAAGAGCTTGAAATTGCCAAAGAAAAATACCGCCAGGAAGGAAAACCCGAAGCAATGCTCGACAAAATTGCACAAGGGTCTCTTAACAAATGGTTTAAAGAAGTTACTCTAATTAACCAGGCGTTTATTAAAGACGGTAAAATTACCGTTAAAGATTACCTGGTTCAAAACGACAAGGACTTGAAAGTTACTGCTTTCGAACGTTATTCGCTCGACGGTTAATTTCATCCTGAACAATATTTTAAAAGCTATCCGGTTTCGGGTAGCTTTTTTTATGAACTTTTAATAAATGAATTCTTCAAAATTAGTACTTTTTATGTCTATTTTTCGGAAAATTTAATTTGATGCAGCCGGATAAAAAACAGTTGGAAATTTTACTGATGCATTATTTCCGGGAATGTTATCCCGGGTTTCCAAAAGGGAAAATGATGCCGACGGAGTCGCCGGATTTTATTGTGACACTGAAAAGCCGCAATAACCTGGGAATTGAACTTACCCGGCTGAACCCACTAAATGCCCAAACGCCGGATAAGCAGGAACTTTCACAGCAAAAATTAAAAGAAGATATTATTGAAACCGCACGGCAAATTTTTGAAAGTAATTCACCCTTTCGGCTGTTTGTAAAATTTCTGTTCTCCGGAAATGAAACCATCGAAGATGAGCGAAAACTCATTTTGGCAGTTCAGCTGGCAAATATCATCCGGCAATCGGTTGAAAATAAAAAGCCAGCCTCATTTTTCAGGGAAACACTGGATTCCAGTTCACTCCCCCGGGGAATTGAGTCCACACTGATTGTCAATCACCCTGCCCTGAATAATTCTTTTTGGGAACGCTCAAATAACCTCGGCGTATCGAAAAATGTAGTGGCCGACATCAGGGAAGCGATTCAGAAAAAAGATAAAAAACTGATGCTCTACCAGAAACAACGCCTGAATTACTACTGGCTGCTGATTACCACCGACCGGTTACGGGGTGTTAAAAGTTATAACCTGCCCAATAAAATACTGAACCACAACTTTCAATCGCGTTTCCAGCGGGTTTTTCTTTTTGATTTAATCAAATCAAGCATATTTGAATTAGTATAAATTAATAACTTGTAGCAATTTTATAATGGCAGAGTAAAAATTGAAACCGAACTAAAAATGAAAAGAAGACGTTTTATCGGAACTACATCATTAGCCCTGGGTGGCCTGGCAACCTTAAAAGCTGCAGCATGGCACAAAGCAGCAGAAAACACAGGATTGGGCAAACTGTACGAAAACGATTTCACAATTGGAACAGCTGTTAGTGGCTGGACATTTTCACAAAACGACACCGAACTGCTTGACCTTGTTAAACACGAATTCAATTCTATTACCCCCGAAAATGCACTCAAATGGTCGCGGGTACACCCCGCTGAAAACGAGTGGCGGTTCGATATTGGCGACCGGTTTGTGGAATTCGGTTTGGAAAACAACATGCAAATAGTGGGTCATGTTTTGGTGTGGCACAGCCAGGTGCCCCACACAATTTTCCAGGATGAGAGCGGGAACGCCGTAAGTAAAAACATATTACTCAAACGGATGGAAAACCACATCTCAACACTGGTTGACCGATACAAAGGAAAAATAAATGCTTGGGATGTGGTAAATGAATCGGTAACGCCTGAGGATGGCTGGCGTAAAAGTCCCTGGTTCGAAATCGCAGGCCCTGAATTTATGGACAAAGCTTTTCATTTGGCCCATGAAGCCGACCCCGATTGTCATCTGCTCTATAACGATTATGGAATGGTTAATCCCAAACGTCGTGATTTTGTAGTGAAAATGGTAAAAGATTTTCAGAAAAAAGGGGTACCCATTCATGGCATAGGAATGCAGGGACATTTCAGCCTGGACTCACCTGACATTACTGAAATAGAAGCCAGCATTGAAGCCTTTGCTTCAACAGGGTTACGGGTGCATATCACAGAACTCGATGTGGACGTGCTCCCCAGTAGATGGTCGAGCTCGGCCGAAATTTCCAACAGGGCAGATTATTCTGAAGAACTTAATCCGTACACCGAAGGTTTACCACCCAAAATTGACGATAAACTCACAAAGCGGTACGAGGATTTGTTCAAACTATTTCTGAAACACCGCGATAAAATCGACAGGGTTACTTTTTGGGGAACAACCGACGCCCAATCGTGGAAAAATAATTTTCCGGTACGTGGCCGCACAAATTATCCGCTGCTGTTCGACCGCGAAAGAAACCCCAAAAATGCATACCATGCAGTGGCAGGATTGAAAGAATAACCGCGTAAATTTGTTAAAAATATTATAATGGGTCACCTGCTAATGGTTGTTCTCATATACTTTTTCCTGATTCTTTCCAAATCAGCTTTTCGCTTTTTAGGATTCCTTTCGTATTCTTCATGTAACTGACATCTGATATCTCTCATCATTTTTACTGCATCAAAATCCTTTTCATTATTCTTCATTTTCTTCAGGTTTTAAAATTTCTCTTGGTGTTCGTATTTCCAGAAGAGTATATCCATGTTTCAAATTTACACCATTATACTTCTTTATTCTGTCAAGATTTACAATATGTTTGAAATTCCAACTTGCCAAAACATGTACATTTTGTAATGTTGCATTCGCAATATGTAAAGCGTCTTCATAAAATCTTCTGGTAATGGCTCTTTCATTAATATATAATTCAGCCAATGTTTCTGCTTCAATTTCTGTTAACAAGTACTCAATATTACTTTCTGGGACTTCTTCAATTTTGCTTTTAACATTATCAGGAGCAAGCTCAAGTTCTCTTAAAGTTGTGTCAGATATCACAGCAACCTTTTCTCCTTTTATAAATTCATCAAACAATTGATTCGACCAAATTTTGAATTCTTTGTCAAAGCATCCGCCAATAACTGAAGTGTCAACGTATATTCTTTTCCTCATCACATGTCTTTATATAAAGATACAAAATTTATTATGAGATAATCAAACTGATATTACCTAAAAAGAAATAATTAAATTTGTTTTTCAATCTATAAAATTAAATCATGCGCCAACTGTTTCTGTTCATAGCTGTCTTTATTCTTTTTTACGCCTGTTCAAACCAACAAAATAAGGAGTACCCCATTTCTCCTGTCCCATTTACCGAAGTGAATGTGGAGGATAATTTCTGGTCGCAACGCATAAAAACCAACCACGATGTAACCATTCCCATTGCCATTCTAAAAAGCGATGAAACCGGCCGCATAGACAATTTTGCCATTGCCGGCGGCCATATGAAAGGGGAGTTTTGTTCGCCCTACCCTTTTGATGATTCCGACGTTTTTAAAATTATTGAAGGCGCTGCTTACTCGCTGCAAATGTTCCCTGATGAAAAACTGGAAAGCACCATCGACTCGCTGATTGACCTGATTTACGATGCACAGGAAGACGATGGTTACCTGTTTACCAACCGCACAATTATGGGCGAAAACGGCCACGACTGGATTGGAAAAGAACGCTGGGAAAAGGTGGATGATTTGAGCCACGAACTTTACAACCTGGGCCATTTTTATGAGGCAGCAACGGCATACTACCAGGCAACCGGCAAACAAAAAATTTTGGATATTGCCATAAAAAGCGCCGATTTGGTCGATAGGGAGTTTGGGTACGGCAAAATTGAAAACTTCCCCGGCCACCAGGAGATTGAAATCGGGCTGGTGAAACTCTACCGCGTTACCGGCGAAAAAAGGTACCTCGACCTAGCCAAATTTTTTCTCGACATCCGCGGAAAAGGGATCGGTGAAAAAACCACCTACAACCAGTCGCACCTGCCGGTGGTGGAACAAACCGAAGCAGTTGGCCACTCGGTGCGCGGGGCTTACATGTGGACCGGCATGGCCGATGTGGCGGCACTCACCGGCGACCAACAGTACATTGATGCCATCAACAGTATCTGGGAAGATGTGGTGTATAAAAAGCTGTACATCACCGGCGGAATTGGTGCCGAGGGTGGCCACGAAGGTTTTGGCGGAGAGTATGAACTGCCCAACGGACGTGCTTACTGCGAAACCTGCGCGGCAATTGCCAACGTATTCTGGAACCACCGCATGTTTCTGATGACCGGCGATGCCAAATACATCGACGTGTTGGAGCGGTCGCTGTACAACAATGTGTTGTCGGGCGTTTCGCTCAGCGGCGACCATTTCTTTTACCCCAACCCGCTGGAATCGAGGGGCCAGCACGAACGCAGCGAATGGTTCGGATGCGCCTGCTGCCCGTCGAATATTTCGCGATTTATCCCGTCGATGCCCAACTACATTTACGCCCAAAACGGAAGCGACCTGTATGTTAACCTTTTTGTTCCCGGCTCCACAACGTTTGAAACGCAAAACGGGCAACTAAAAATTTCGCAGGAAAGTAACATGCCCTGGAACGGAGAGGTGACAATTGCGGTTGAGCCCGAAAATAACACCAAAGCAAATTTACTGATCCGCATTCCGGGCTGGGCTTCCAAAAATCCTGTCCCGGGCGATTTGTACTCATTTATGAATCAACCATCCTCATCCACCGTTTTTAAGGTGAATGGCGAAATAGTTTCGCCTGAAACAAAAAACGGGTATGCTGAAATTGCAAAAAACTGGGAAGCAGGCGACAAAATTGAAATCGAATTTCCGTATGAAATCAGGAAAATAATAGCCCACCCGAATATTGAAGACGATTGGGAAAAAATGGCACTTCAGCTGGGGCCGCTGGTTTATTGTACCGAATGGGCCGATTATGATGACCCGGATATTTTAAGCCTGGTTTTGCAGGAAAACGCAGAACTTTCGTATGCCTTTCAACCGGAAAAACTGGGTGGAGTAAATATAATTTTGGGTGATGCACTGGGCACAAAAACAGTAAGCAGTGAAGGAGAAACTGAAACTTACCCACGTGAATTCAAAGCCATTCCTTATTATGCCTGGGCGCACCGCGGAAAAGGACAAATGGCCGTCTGGATTCCCACATCCGAAAAATCGGCCCTTCCCAAGCCATTGCCTTCCATCGCCTCCGAAAGTGATGTTGAAGCCTCGTTGGCAACCAATGCGCTGCGCGGGATTAACGACCAGCTTCTGCCAGAACATTCGGCCGACAAAAGCCACACGCTTTACCACTGGTGGCCGGCAACAAACGAAACCCACTGGGTAATTTACAATTTTAAAGCACCGGCAACCATTTCGGAATGCGGGTTGTACTGGCTGAAAGATATCCCAAATGGCGGTTGCGGCCTGCCCGAGTGGTACAAACTCTACTACAAACGCGGACAAAAATGGGTGGAAGTGGATGCCGAAACGCCTTATCCGCTCATGGAAGATGAATTGAACCGGGTTGTTTTTTCGCCGGTTACCACCTCGGCCATGAAGCTGGAAGTACAGTTGCAGGAGGAATATTCTACAGGACTGCATGAATGGACAGTGAACTGAAACAAATAATTCCCATTGATTATCCACCCTGTTTAATTCAGTCAAAAAAAATTTCTTAAACTGGCTTCATTTCATTATCCTGTTGTGGTGTACTTAGAAAAACTTGGATTGTACGACAAATTGCCGTACATTTGTAAAAAAAGTTATTATGCAAGCACAACTAAATAAAGATGAAAGAATTGAAATAAGAATATCTCCCCATGATAAACGAATTTTTCAAAAAGCTCAAAAATTAAGTGGAGATAAATCTTTTAGCAGTTTTATTGTCCGCGTTGTTAAAAAGGAAGCTGAAGAAATTGTTGCTAAAAATGACACGGTAATTGCAAGTGAAAGAGACAGGAATATTTTTTTTAAAACTGTGTTTGGAGATAGCAAGCCAAATTCGAAATTAATTGAAGCAGCTGAAAAATATAAATCTCAGGCGGATTTATTGTGAAAATTCAACTTTTAAAAAAAAAGCACAACAGAAAAGACTTCACTTGTGAAGAAGATACCTTGACTGAATATATCAGGAAACAGGTTAGTCAGGATATTCGAAAAAGGCTTGTAATCTGTTTTGTTGCAGTTGACAATGATTATAATGTAATAGGTTATTACACATTAACAAGTGAAAGTCTTGGCCGGGAATTAATCCCCGATAAATACTTAAAACGGGTACCTAAAAACTACAATGCTCCGGTTATTTTATTAGGTCGGCTTGCAAGAGATATCAGGGTAAAAGGAGCCGGACTTGGAGAACACCTCCTTTTGGATGCACTGTTCAGGAGTTATAAATTGTCGAACAAAAGCATTGGAGCAATGGCTGTGGTGGTTGATCCAATTAATGAAAAAGCTGTTGCATTTTATAAAAAATATGGTTTTGAGCAGCTTCCGGATAGTGAAAAAATGTTCCTCCCGATGAAAACAATTGGGCAAATAATTTAAAAAACACACTATTGTATCTACGTGTGGCGATTATCATTATTTTTTCTCATTTTAAAAATTAATCATCTTCACCGAAAAAGTCATCGGGATTAAACGGAATATCGTCGTCGGGATCTTTGTCGAACGGGCCAACTCCGGGCGGGTTAAACAGCCCCCAGCGGTCGATAATGTAATTCCACTGGTCGAAACCAGCCACCCAGTCAATAAACAGCAGGCGGTACTCTTCAATCAAATCCCGCACAATGTCGAAATATTCCACTTCCTCAAATCCGAACATTTCCAGCGAATGGTTGGAAACCATCAGGTCGCGGGCGGCTTTGCGGATAATTGCCGCCGCTTCCATTCGTAGGTCATACAAATCACCGCCCTCGGCGCCAGCAACTTTTGCCGTGAGCATTCCGGCATCCGAAAGTATTTGCCCTTTAATAAATTGCAGGTGTTCGTTATCTTCTGGAAATAAATCGCAGATTTTCCGGGTCATTTGATAAATCTCTTCCCCCTTTTTGTAAATGGGAAGGTCTTCCACCTGTTGTCGTCTTTCGTTGGAATCCATTTTTCGCTCCTATAAACTGGTTTTAAATCGGCTGAATAGCAAATGTACAAAAAATGTGTATCGAGCAATGCAGTGTACTTCTCCCTCATAATCTTTATAAAATCTTTATACCCGCCGGCCAATATTTTATGTAGTGTTTATGAAATCTGTTTCAAATTTGCTTTAGGTAAAATTGAAAAGACAATAAATGGCCCAGGTCTTAAATATCAAACTGATAGCAAAAGTAGCAAGCCGGATTTCTTTCATTGTTTCAGGTGCATTGCTTATCACTGTGGGAATAGCATTTCTGTTCAATGAGAACGCCGGGCCGTTTGTAATCACCTCCCTGTTTTCTATTGCGGTTGGGTTGATTATGTATTTTCTCAGCAGAAACCTGGGTAAAAATGAAGTGATCACCCGCAAAGAAGCATTTTTATCCGTAACTGTTGCCTGGTTTTATATTAGCCTGACAGGCAGCCTGCCCTTCATTATTTCTGGGGCCATCCCTTCATTTATCAATGCATTTTTTGAGTCAGCTTCCGGGTTTACCACCACCGGATCGTCTATTTTAACCAATATTGAATCGCTGCCAAAATCCATTTTGTTCTGGCGCAGTTTAACTCACTGGATTGGCGGAATTGGTATTGTGGTGTTGTTTATAGTTGTTATGCCTTCACTCCAGGAAGGAGGCTACCACTTGTTTACGCTTGAATCTTCTTTCCAGGATAAAATCCAGCCAAAAATAAAATCAGTGGGACAGCGGCTACTGTACATTTATGTAACCCTGACCGCTGCAGAAACGGTTTTTTTGCTGGCTGGCGGAATGAACCTGTTCGAAAGTGTTTGCCATGCCTTTGGCACAGTAGCCACAGGAGGTTTTTCACCCAAAAACACCAGCATTGGAGGCTACAGTCCCTACATTCAGTATGTGGTGATGCTATTTATGCTCCTGGGAGGAATGAATTTCGTTATCCACTATTATTTGGTAAAACGGGAATTCAAAAAAATTAAAGCGAACGAAGAGATCCGGTTTTTCCTGCTGGTAGTGTTTGGTTTAGGTTTTATCATTACACTATCGCTGTTTTTTAAAGCCGGCAAACCGATTGAAGAATCATTCCGCGAATCGTTTTTTCAGGTTATTTCCATTGTAACCTGCACCGGATATGCCACAGCCGATTATCTGCTTTGGCCACAGTTTGCCTGGTTAATCATCTTTTTTGCCATGTTCCTGGGCGGGAGTACAGGCTCAACCGCCGGTGGCATAAAAATGGCACGGCACCTGTTGTTCTTTAAAAACATCCGGCGATTTTTCCGGGAATCTGCCTATCCCCGTGCGGTTATCCCTTTGAAGCTGAATGGAAATGTGATTAAAGAATCAACCAATCAAAACATTCAGTCCTTTTTATTCACCTACCTTGCTGTTTTTGCAATTGGGTCCGCCGTGCTGGCCTTAACCGGACTTGACGGGGCAACTGCAGCAAGTTCTGCCGCAACCGCCATGGCGGGTATCGGGCCGGGAATTGGAACGGTGGGGCCAGCAGCCAATTTTGCCCATTTAACAGGAATTGCAAAATTAACGATGACTTTTTTGATGATTTTAGGGCGATTGGAAATTTATACCGTACTCATTCTATTTACCCCGAATTTTTGGAAAGAATAATAATTTAACGGTTGCTATAATTACATTTGATAAAATTTAGTGTCCTCAGTCAGAAAAAGAATGGAACTAAACAGGAACAAAAAGCAAAAAATTAACCACTTCCTCCTGGCGGCGTTAATTACCGGAGGAACAGCATTGCTGTGTGCCCCGCTGGCCAATACGCAAAACTACCATGTGGTTTCGTTTATCCTGCTTTTTGTAGTCTCCATTTTGGCCACTTTTATGGGGACCGGCCCCGTTTTGCTGGCTTCCACGCTGAGTGCTATTTTCTGGAATTTCTTTTTCATTCCGCCTCACTACACGTTTCATATTGAAAAAACTGAAGACATTTTAATTTTTGGCCTCTTTTTTATAATTGCACTGGTAAACGGTGTGTTAACCACACGCGTACGCAAACAGGAAAAACTGGTACGCGACCGCGAAAAGCGCACCAATGCACTGTTTCAGTTAACCAAAGAACTTTCGAAAGCCAGTGGAATAAACGAGGTATTGAAGGTGGCCATTAATGAAATCAGAAACCATTTTCATATCGATTCATTATTTATTTTACAAGATGGTGAAAACACCCTGAGAAATTCAGGCCGCTTGCAAAAAGAAAAACAACTGACACCTGAAGAATACAATGCAGCCAAATGGGCTTTTAAGAATGCAAGAAAAGCCGGCGCGCTCTCGCCTCATCCGATGGGAATTGATTTCACCATCTACCCGTTGCAAGGAAACCGGGTCAGCCCGGGTGTGGTAATCGTAAAGCTTGAAAATGAATTTACAACCGACCAGCAATCGTACTGGGACACCTTTCTTGTACAAATTTCCAATGCGCTGGAACGCGAGTTCCTCGGGGAAATGGCCCAGCGGGTAAGATTTTTAGACGAATCGGACCGGCTGTATAAAACGCTGTTCAACTCCATTTCGCACGAACTCCGAATTCCGGTAGCAACCATCATGGGCGCATCCGATTCCATGCTGAATTCATCCAACTCTTCCGTAATGCAGTCGGCACTTAGCAACGAAATTTTCACGGCTTCGCTCCGGTTGAACCGGTTAATTGAAAACCTGCTGAATATTTCACGGCTCGAAAGCGGACACATCTCGGCACGGCTCGACTGGTACGATATGAACGACCTCGTTAACAAAGTTGCCGATGATTTGAAAAATGAACTTAAATCATTCACCCTCAAAATTGATGTGCCCGAAGAAATGCCGCTGGTGAAAATTGATTTTGGCCTGATGGAACAGGTGTTGTACAACCTGCTGATTAATTCAACTCAATATGCACCACCGGCATCCGACATCCTGCTTTCCATCAGCTACTCCAGCCAAACCATGCTAATTGAAGTGAGCGACAACGGACCTGGATTTTCCGAAAAAGAGATCAGCCTGGTTTTTAAGAAATTTTTCAGGGTGAACGAGAATAAAACCGGAGGCCTGGGCCTGGGATTATCCATTGCCAAAGGTTTTGTTGAAGCGCATAGCGGAACAATCTCCATTGAAAACCGCGATGAGGGCGGCGCTAAGTTTTCCATCAGGATTCCGACAGAAGAACCCGACATTAAAAATTTACAGGAGACTGGCAATGAATGAAGAAGATACCATACTGATTATTGACGACGAAAAACAAATCCGCCGGTTGCTTGAAATCACGCTTTCGGCAAGTGGTTATAAAGTCATTCAGTCGATAAACGGCAGGGATGGTTTGATTGATGCTGCCACACACCGACCTTCGCTAATTATACTCGATTTGGGGTTACCCGATACCGACGGCCAGAAAATTTTGAAAAAACTGCGGGAATGGTATCAGAAACCGGTCATCATTCTTTCGGTACGCGATTCGGAAGAAGATATCATAAAAGCTTTGGATAACGGAGCCAACGATTACCTGACCAAACCATTCAGAACCGGAGAGCTGCTGGCACGCATCCGGGCAGCGCTAAGGTCGGAAAACGAAATGGCCGATTCTGCAGTGATTACCTTCGGTTCGTTAACCATCGACTGCACCAGCCACGTGGTGCGGAAAAACAATGAAATGTTAAAACTGACCGCCACGGAGTTTTCGTTGCTGCTTTTGCTGGCCAAAAACAGGGGACGGGTACTCACCCACCAGTATATTCTTAAAGAGGTTTGGGGATACAAGTACATAGAGCAAACCCAGTATTTGCGGGTGTTTGTGGCCCAGTTGCGAAAAAAAATCGAAGACAATCCATCAAAACCTTCACTTTTAATTACCGAATCGGGAATTGGCTATCGTTTTGGTGAATAAGGAATAAAGAATAAATGGTATATTACAATAAAAATTGCAACCATGAGAAAAATTAAAACCAAGCTGATGATTGGGATCGGAATAATTTTTCTGATTTCATACAGCATAATGATGGTGAACATGGGCACCAATCAGAGTATCGTAAAAAAATCTGATTCATTATTAACGAGCAATTATGCTTCACTAAAACATACATTCCACATGCTCAGGCTGCTAAATGATATAAATGTGATTGTTGCACAAGGCCTGAGCGAAGATTCGGTAGCAGGCCAAACGCTACGGATAATTGAAAAACTGGAAGCCTTTGAAGAACCGCTTGACCTGCAAGTTGACAATATTACCGAACCCGGAGAACTGCAGCTTACCAATGACCTTAGGGAATCATTCGATGCCTACCGGCATTACCTTGTGGCCAGGGAACAACCCTTTTTCTGGAATGAATACAATCGACTTTTCAGGGAAGTACGCGAAGAAATTCTTGATATTTACCAAATGAATGCGGAATCTCTTGAAGAAAAAAACGACGACATCAGAGAACATGCAGAACGGGTTTTGTCTCTTCAGAAAAATGTGGGAATTACTGGGCTCGCCTTGTTGTGCGCGCTGTTAATTTTCTTACCGCTCTATCTGCTTCGCCCCATCGACCATCTTACCTGGAAACTGAAAGAGGTGTATGAAAAAGGTTTTAATAAAAAAGTAAAGCTGAAAAAAGGACACGAACTGAAACAACTGGAAGATATTGTGGAAAAAATAATCAGCGAATTAAAAAACCGCAAGTACTGAACACCAAAATTTAAAAAATGTATATTTATAAATCCATTTCTGAGTATTCTGATATAAACGAAATGGGATTTTAGCTGTTATCGGTATATGGCAAAAAGCAAACTAAAAAAAGAGCTGGGACTTTACGATGTATTTTCCATCAGCACCGGGGCGATGTTCAGCTCCGGATTTTTTCTTTTACCCGGTCTCGCGTCACAATACACAGGTCCCTCGGTCTTTTTAGCTTATCTGGTTTCCGGATTGCTAATTCTACCTGCTATGTTCAGCATTGCCGAAATTTCCACTGCACTGCCACGTTCGGGTGGTGCCTATTTTTTTCTCGATCGCAGCCTGGGGCCGTTAATTGGAACCATTGGCGGATTGGGAACTTACTTTGCCCTGATGTTGAAATCGGCGTTTGCCATAATTGGTATTGGTGCATACGCTGCCATTTTCTGGGATGTGCCCATAAAAACCATTGCCATTATGGCCACCCTGTTTTTTATGGCACTGAACCTCTTCGGAGCTAAAAAATCAACCGGACTCCAAAAATTTTTCGTTACCTTCCTGATGGTAGTGCTGGGAACATTTATCATCGACGGGCTGTACAATGTTTTTCTGTCCGACAAAATTGATATTCCGCGTTCCAACGACCACTTTCGGCCGTTTTTCACCAATGGTTTCGAAGGCCTCATTGTAACTGCCGGATTTGTTTTTGTTTCGTACCTGGGGTTAACAAAAATTGCCAGTGTGGCCGAAGAAATAAAAAACCCCGAGCGCAACATCCCGCTTGGCATGATACTCTCGTTGCTGGTAACAGGTCTCGTATATTTTCTGGGGGTATTTATAATGGTATCGGTTATTCCGCCCGACGATTTTGCCAACGATTTGGCACCGGCCGCCACAGCAGTAAAGAAACTCTTTACCTGGATGCCTGGCAACACAGCCGCTTACCTCATGGCCGGAGCCGCCATGGCAGCTTTTGCATCAACCGGAAATGCCGGGCTGCTCTCCTCTTCGCGCTACCCTTATGCCATGGGCCGCGATAAACTTTTCCCGCCCATGTTTTCAAAAGTTGGAAAAACGGGCACTCCGGTGCATGCCATTTTACTTACCACTGTTTTCATCTTGCTGTTTATCCTTGTTTTGTCAGAAGAGGGCATTGCCAAACTGGCCAGTACTTTTCAGCTGCTTATATTTTTCTTTATCAACTTTTCAGTAATTGTTTTCAGAAAAAGCAATATTGAATCGTACGATCCTGGCTACAAAACCCCATTTTACCCCTACATGCAAATTGCCGGAATGGTAATTTCGCTGGTACTTGTTGTTTATATGGGCTGGATGGCTATTCTTTTCACATCGGCCATTATTTTGGCCGGCGTTTTATGGTATAAATATTACGCCCGCGTTCGGGTACAACGCGAGGGAGCCATTTTCCACTGGTTTGCCCTGCTTGGGAAATACCAGTATGCCGGAATTGAAAATGAGTTCATGAGCATTATAAAAGAAAAAGGCCTGCGAAAAGGCGATCCTTTCGACGAAACTATCATCAGGTCACGCATTACTTTTTCGGAAAACAAAACCGACTTCGATCACCTGCTCAACTATGTTTCCGGAATTTTTTCGGCAGAAATGCATGTGACAAAATCTGAACTGGTCAGTGAATTCCTCCAGGCTTCCAGCATAGAACCTGCTCTCATAATCCCTGAAATATCCATTCTTTTCGCCAAAAAGAAGGGAATCGACCACCCGTCGCTGCACATTGTTATTTCTGATGAAGGCATAGTTAAACCGGTTTCAAAAAATGGCATAACCTCAGAAGATACCATCCGGATATTCTTTTTCCTGGTCAATCCGTCGAAAGAACCACGGCAGCAACTCCGCATGTTGTCCAGACTTGTTGATGTTATTGAGCGGGATAACTTTGTATCTGAAATGCTTGCATTTAAAAGCCAACGGAAAATTAAAGAATACCTGCTGCATAACGAACGCTATATCACGCTCCAGTTGTTGCCCGGCACCGAACAGGAAGATATGATTGGCAAACAACTCAAGGAAATAAAATATCCTTCGGATGTGCTGGTTGCACTTGTTGAACGCAACGGCACCACGTTCGCTCCCAACGGGAATACTCGTTTGCTCAAAAACGACGTACTGACCATTATTGGCGAACCAAAATCGATTACCCAACTCTATAACTTATACATGAAGGTTTGAGGGTAGAATAATACGAACAAAAACCTGGAATAAAATCATTGCCGGTTATTTCCCGGAAGTTGAGGTCAGCTTTTCGTGCCACTGCAAAAATTAGTGGCGGCAAAACTGCTTTTTGGAGAACTCTGCCAAACAATGGCTATATATTATTTTGAGTACTGGTAAAATCGTCCACGCAAAGACACGCAAAATTATTTGCGCAAAAAACGCGAAGTTTAAAGATTATTGACCACCCGATGAATGTTATCCTTCAAAGTTTTAGAGTTGAAATTTATTAGTTGTCCCGGTTTTATTTCTGATAATTTCAGATAAGTGAGCAACTGAGTAATGTCATTCTCAGTCATTTGTTTTTTCTTTGCGATTTTAGCGATTCTTTTATTTTGCGAATTTTGCGTGGAATAAAATTAGCCAAAACTCATAGCACCTCAAAATAATATTTAACCCAAACAGTACCCAAAACAAATTTTCGGAGTAGAAACCTGATGAATAATTTTATTAATTATCTTTACGCCTGTTATGAAGAAAAAAATAGCAAAAAAAGATAACATAAAAGAAACCGGTTTCGCTCTGGGCAAAGAAAACTACAAACTTATGGCCATCGGTTTCGCAGTAATAGTGGTTGGTTTTATTTTAATGACAGGAGGCGGCAGCGACGATCCTGAAGTTTTCAATCCCGAAATATTCAGCTTCCGAAGAATTACACTGGCACCACTCCTTTTGCTGTTCGGTTTTATCTTCGAAATTTACGCCATTCTGAAAAAACCGAAAGACAACGACTAATATTTTCTGAGGATGAATGAAATCCAGGCCCTAATCCTGGGCTTACTACAAGGTCTCACTGAATTTTTACCTGTTAGCTCAAGCGGACATCTCGAAATCGGACATGCCGTTTTAGGCATTCATGCCGAAAGCCACCTGTTTTTTGCTGTGGTAGTGCATGTAGCAACGGTTTTGAGTACGCTGGTAGTTTTCCGGAAAGATATCTGGAATTTACTCACCGACCTGTTTGCCTTTGAGTGGAACGAATCGACCAAGTACATTTCCAAACTGCTTTTCTCGTCAATTCCTGTACTTATACTGGGCCTTTTTTTTGCCGAACAAATTGAACAGCTTTTTACCGGAAACCTGGTGTTGGTAGGCAGTATGCTGCTTGTAACTGCAAGCCTGCTCACTTTCGCTCATTACGCAAAAAAGCATGAAAAACAGATTACCTGGGGCAAATCGTTTATTATTGGCATTGCACAGGCAATGGCCGTGATGCCGGGAATTTCGCGCAGTGGCGCTACCATTGCCACCGGCTTGTTACTGGGAACAAAAAAAGATGAAGTGGCCCGGTTTTCTTTCCTGATGGTATTAGTTCCAATCCTGGGCTCTGCTGTGCTGGATATTGCAGATGGCGATTTATCACAAGGACTGGCTACCGGGGCAGGCCCCCTGATTATTGGATTTTTGGCTGCCTTTATTTCCGGTCTGCTGGCCTGTTCGCTAATGATTAAAGTCGTAAAAAAAGGGAAACTCATTTATTTCGCCATTTATTGCTTAATTATCGGGCTAATTGCTATCTTTGCAGCCTGATTTCAGGGATTTTCACAAAACACTGTAAGTTAACGCATTGCGCATGACTCACCTAAAAAAAACGTACGATTTTTTGGGCGGCGAAGTTTTGCTGTTCGACAAAGACCTTAAATGGACCTCTTTCGACCTTGTTCAACGGGTGCGCAATTCCCTGTGCCGGGAAATGGGAATCAAAAAAATGAAAGTCGGCCATGCAGGCACGCTCGATCCTTTGGCCACCGGATTAATGATACTTTGCACCGGCAAAGCTACCAAGCAAATCGAATCTTTTCAGGACAAAGAAAAAGAATACCTGGCCACAATTAAACTGGGAGCAACCACTCCCTCATTCGACAAAGAAACCGAAGAAGACAGCTCGAAAAGCTATGAAAATATTACACGCAGTCAATTTGAAGATACGTTGCAGAAATTCAGCGGAGAGACCGAACAAATTCCCCCCATTTATTCCGCAATAAAAGTAAAAGGGAAAAGGGCTTTTAACTATGCAAGGAACGGCGAAGAGCTAAAACTTCAACCCCGGAAAATTGTTATAACTGAAATTGTTACAGAATCATTTAATTTGCCGTTTGCCACAATCAGGATAAAGTGCAGCAAAGGAACTTATATACGGGCCCTTGCAAGAGACATTGGAGAAGAGTTAAAATGTGGAGCTTATTTAACAGAATTAAGAAGGACAAAAATTGGTGATTTTAAAGTAGAAGATGCACTAAACATTGATTATTTCCTGAAAAACATTAATTCATTTGTAACAAATTAAAAGTTACTGCGTATAAGGTGACTCCTTAAAACCAGGAAAACCTTGCCTGAACAAAAAATTTGAAAGTTAATAAATTATAAATCAAAGAAATATAAAAATAGTTGCCCATGAAGTTATCGAAATTCAAGTACAACTTAGATGAGAAAAAAATTGCATTACACCCCGCCTATAACAGAGATGAATCGAGGTTAATGGTGTTAAACAGGGCAAAACGCACTATTGAACACAAAAGTTTCAAAGATATTCTCGACTATTTTGACGACAAAGACGTTTTTGTTTTTAACGACACTAAAGTATTTCCGGCACGTTTATACGGCAATAAAGAAAAAACCGGAGCCGAAATCGAGGTTTTCCTGCTACGTGAACTTAATCGTGAAATGAGGTTGTGGGATGTACTGGTTGACCCGGCACGCAAAATAAGAATTGGCAATAAACTTTATTTTGGCGAAAACGACGCCCTCGTGGCAGAAGTAATCGACAACACTACTTCGCGTGGTCGCACACTGCGTTTCCTGTTCGACGGGCCCTATGATGAATTTAAACAAACATTGTACAGCCTGGGTGAAACACCGCTTCCCAAATTCATAAACCGCCCGGTAGTGCCGGAAGACAAAGAGCGGTACCAAACTATTTTTGCCAAACACGAGGGAGCTGTGGCTGCACCTACTGCGGGTCTGCATTTCAGCCGCGAGTTGTTAAAACGCCTCGAAATTAAAGGAGCCGAATTTGCATTTGTAACGCTTCACGTTGGGCTTGGTAATTTCCGCAGTGTTGATGTGGAAGACCTTACCAAACATAAAATGGATTCGGAACAAATCTGGATTAAAGAAGAAGCCTGCGAGACAGTAAACCATGCAAAAGAAAACCGCAAAAATGTTTGCGCTGTAGGAACCACGGTAATGCGCACACTCGAAAGTTCAGTTTCAACACAAGGTTTCCTGAAACCTTTCGAAGGATGGACAAATAAATTTATCTTCCCTCCTTATGAGTTCAGCGTAGCCAACAGCATGATTACCAATTTCCACCTGCCCTACTCCACCCTCCTGATGATGGTGGCCGCTTTTGGAGGTTACGACTTTGTGATGGAAGCCTACGACGTAGCCATGAAAGAAAATTACCGTTTTGGTACGTATGGCGATGCCATGTTAATTATCTAAGAAATCATTAGCCCGCCACAAATCAGGTGCGGGGACTATAAATTCTCAGCAGCTGTCAGAAAACTGGTATTGTTTTTGACAGCTGTTTCTGTTTTAAATCATATTGTCATGAAAAATTTACTTTTAATCACTATTCTGTTTTTTGCCTTCTCGGTTTCAGCACAGAACACCGAAGAAAATCGTTTTATTGAAGTACGCGGCAGTGCCGAAATGGAAGTGCAGCCCGATGAAATGGTGCTCTCGATTACAATTCAGGAATATTTTGAGGAAGAATTTCAGAAAAATAAAGAACCTGAAGATTACAAAACCAAAGTACCACTTGCCAAAATTGAAGACGACCTGATTAAAAGCCTGCGCAAAGCCGGAATTGAAAAAGAAGATATCAGGGTACGCGGAATGGGCAACTACTGGCGGCAGCAGGGTAAAGAGTTTCTATTCAGCAAAAACCTTGAAGTAAAAATTACCGATTTTTCGAAAGTAAACCAACTCACCTCGCTGGTGGATGCCAAAGGAATCCGCTCGCTGAATGTGGGGCAAATGAGCCACTCTGAAATCGAAAAGTTCCGAAGACAGGTAAAAACCGATGCCTTGAAAAATGCGCGTAAAAAAGCGGCCTATCTGGTTGAAAGTCTGGGTGAGGAACTGGGCGAAGTACTTTCCATCACCGAACTGAATGACGGTTCTGTCCGCCCCTACATGGTCAAAAGTATGATGGCTGCCGACAGGGCGTACGAAAGTGTGGAGGAGGTGCAAAACATCACCATTTCGTATCAGATTACGGCACGTTTCAAGATCAAATAGATCCCTTCATTATTTTTTGTTGCCGCTGATTATCGCAGATAGAATTGCTGAAGAATCAGCGCTTATCTGCGCTTTCAGCGGGAAAATATTATTTACCTTTCGCCAAAATTTTCGAAATGGCAGTTTATAACATTCAGCAATGCCCGGTTTGCGGCAGTAATCAATTTAAATCGTTTATCACCTGCACCGATTTTTTTGTGTCAGGTGAGCAGTTTGAAATCCGGGAATGTTCAGGCTGCGAATTTAAATTTACAGTCAATGCCGGGGATGAAAAATCAATAGGAAAATATTACCAGAGCGAAGAATACATCTCCCATTCCAACACCTCAAAAGGCCTTGTAAATTCCGTTTATCACCAGGTGCGCAACTACATGCTCGGCCGCAAAAGCCGGCTGGTTGAAAAAGTAACCGGACTGAAAGCCGGTCACATTTTGGATGTGGGAACCGGCACCGGTTTTTTCCTGAATGAGATGAAAACCCACGACTGGCAGGTTTCCGGAACCGAGAAAAGTAGCGATGCACGGGCTTTTGCACAAAAAGAATTCGGACTGGAGATTAATGAGCCGGAGCAGCTTTTTCAGTTTGAAAACGAAAGTTTTGATGCCATTACGCTTTGGCACGTGCTGGAACACATTCACCGGCTGAATGAAAATATGCAGACTTTTTCCAGCCTCTTAAAACCTAATGGGAAATTGATAATCGCCGTTCCGAACCACACATCATACGATGCCCGCCATTACAAAGAATTCTGGGCTGCCTGGGATGTGCCCCGCCATCTTTGGCATTTCGGCCCGCAGCAGATGAAACTTTTTGGTGAAAAACACGGGTTCCGGCTCCAATCTGTACACAGCATGCCATTCGATTCTTTTTATGTTTCGCTCCTCAGCGAAAAATACAAAAAATCAAAACTTGCCTTGTTCAAAGGTTTGATGCACGGAAAAATTTCGTGGCTGAACAGTTTGGTGAATAAGAAAAGATGCAGTTCGATGATTTATGTGTTTAGAAAATGATATCAGGCCATTTCATTTTTTCTCAATTTTAATTTTGGCTTATTCAGTTTGTTGATAGACTCCCTCACTTTTTCTCTGGTTCCCGATTGTAAATAGGTTGTAATCAATGTTTTTAAGCTGATTCCAAAAATTCGGTGGATGATAATTAAATCTTTCAGTGTAAAATGAGAAACACCATTAATCAGCTCACTCATATAAGATTTAGGATGACCCAGTAAAACACCGAGTTCCTGTTGTGTCATATCGAATTCTTTAAGCTTTTTTCGAATAGCAGCTTTTCTTCTTCTGATGAAAGCTTCTTCATTTTGAACGATTTCTTCAGCTTTATCAGACGATTCAATTTGTGGATCAGTAACTTTTTCAAAATCATACCAGTTCCTGTCTTCGTAGTCTTTAATTAAACTGCGTAGTTTCTTTCGTATGGCTTTTAATTCCGGATTTTCATCAGCCATCAGCCGAAGCTTGCGCTCAAGCAGTGATGCTTTTTGTAAATCATATTCGTTTTCCAACCGTGCAATATTGTCAATCTCTTTGATGTTCATTATATCTTTCATCGCTTTCCGTTTTGTTGATTAAATCCAACTGTTTGCTTTCAGCCATTTTTTTTTATCCGTCGGTTATTTTTGAAAGTGCGTTCATAGTCGTCGTGACTCCCCGCCCAAACAATTGTTGCTTCGCCGTTCTCTTCAAACTCAATTAAAATCAGCGTTCTGTGAATTTCAATTTCAAAAAAATAAAATTCGCCGCCAAAAACGTGGTCGGCATCTGGCCTGTTTGCAATTAAATCATGAGGTGTTTGCCACTGGGCGTTCTCAATATCATCAATCAATTGAAGTACGGCATTCATCAATTTTTTATTGCCACGGTTTTTACGAACCAGTTTCGCTAAAATATGTTTATTGATGACTCTCAAAACCTAACACTGCATTTTTTAATTACAAAGATAAATAAAAGTTCTGATTATTTTAGAACTTTTGGGGTTGGATGTTTTTTATGAAAAAAATTAACTGGATTATGCTGAAAAAGATTCACCGACCTACCCAATCCTTGAAATTCATGGCTTTCATGCGGCTCACCACAACTTCCGCGGTAAATGGCGGATTCAGGCGCACTTTGAGTTTTCCGCCAAAATAGTTTTCAATTTTTTCGATAGCCTGAATATTGACAATCAGTTGCCGGTTCACGCGAAAAAAAGTTTCGGGGTCGAGCTGTTCCTCCAGGGCTTCCAGCGAAAAATCAACAACATGGTTTTGCCGGTTGAAAGTAACGGAGGTGGTAATGCGGTTTTCGCTGAAAAAGTACGCAATATCTTCTACCGGGAGTTTGTAAAAAGCAGCTCCTTTGGAAACCAGAAACCGTTTGCGGTATTTTTTTTCTCCGCTCCGAATGGCTTCCAAAATTTCTGAATAGTTCGGATTCATATTGTCTTCGCCGGTTAGTTTTTTGAAATTCTCAAATTTTTCAATGGCGGCTTGTAAATCCTTCTCTTTAAACGGTTTCAGCAGGTAATCTATGCTGTTCACTTTAAAAGCGCGGATGGCGTAATTGTCGTAGGCAGTGGTAAAAATCACCATGCTTTTTATTTCCACCTGGTCGAAAATGGAAAAACAGAGCCCGTCGGCCAATTGGATGTCCATGAAAAACAGGTCGGGATGCGGTTTTTTGCGTAGCCAGTCCACACTGCTTTTAACACTTTCAAAAGTATTCACCACTTCCCAGCCGGGTCGCAGCATTTTTATCATCTCTTGTAACAGCCGGAGGTTGTAGGGTTCATCTTCAATCAGAATTATTTTAATGGCTTGATTCATAGCAAAGGAATTTCCACTTCAAATTTTTTATCGCACGAAATCACTTTCACCGGTTGGTCGGTGAGCAGGGCATAACGTTTTTTCAGGTTTTCCAGGCCGGTTTTTTCGGAAAAGACAGATTCCTTCAAATTCACGTTATTGCTGACACTGAGCGTTTCAACATTCGATTTTATTCGAAT
Organism: Tangfeifania diversioriginum; assembly: GCF_900141875.1. Taxonomy (GTDB): domain Bacteria; phylum Bacteroidota; class Bacteroidia; order Bacteroidales; family Prolixibacteraceae; genus Tangfeifania; species Tangfeifania diversioriginum. The sequence goes on from NZ_FQZE01000001.1 coordinate 101,801, forward strand.
AACAAGCGGTTCTTCTTTAACCGCAATGTTGTGTTTCACCGCATTTTCAACCAGCAGTTGCAGGGCCAGCGGCGGGATCTCTTTTTTCAGAGCCGTTTCGCTCACCTCGGTAATTACATCAAATGCCTCGCCCATCCGTTCTTTATGAAGGGATGAATAGGCTTCAAGAAATTCCAGTTCCTCCGACAATTTCACCGTTTCTTTGTCCTTACTTTGCAGCACGTAGCGATAAACATCAGTAAAATTCTGGGTGAAATGAACGGCAGAATCCGGGTCGAACGTAATCATCGATTTCAGCACACTCAAATTATTGAACAAAAAATGCGGATTTAACTGGGCTTGCAAAGAATTGTAGTCGCTTTTCAGTTTCATGCTTTTCAGCTCCTCCAGTTGCCGTACAGAATAAATCCACTTTTCGATGATGCGGAGCGTTACCGAAACCAGGATAAGGATAAAAATGAAAATCAGGCCCAAAAGCATCATCAGTTGAACGATGGGATGCGAGAAAAAATAGGTCTCTTTTATAATTTTTGAGAAATAAAAAACCACGGCAACAGCGAGCAGCAGACTGACAAAAAAATGCAACACCACACGCGAGGTGAATTTTTCGGGAATGGGCAGGAACCGCTCAGCAAGATGGTCAACGAGTACGTTCATTTCGCTTATAATATTAAAAATGAGCACCACCTGAAAATATTCCAGCGTGGTAACCTGAATGGAAGTGTTGCCTGCAATTTTAACGGACAGAAAAAAGAACAGTAATCCCACACCACTCACCAGCATCAGCCTGATGAGCACACTTTGCCAGGTGTAAGCCGAAAGCCGGCTTAAAAAGTGGAGTTCGCTGTGCTTCATATTTTTATTTCTGCTTTTGTCCAAAATTACTGTTTTTTTGTTGAGCTGGTGTCTGCCAGCCGGCGGATCACCTGCTCAATAGTTTTGTACGCTGCTTTATTCACCAGCTGACTTCGAGTCAGCTGGTGAAATAGCCAAATTTCCCGTGGCTTTCAGCCAGGCAGTTTCTTTCATTTTGATATCAGCTTTGGAATCGATAAGCTCACTGAAAGCCTCCTGCCACTGGGTTTGCGCAATCAGAAATTCAGTGATGGTTTCCATTCCCACCTCGTAATTATCGCGGGTTACCCGCAGGTTTTCTTCAGCTTGTTCCAGTGCGGTTTCATTTAGCTGAATGCGCTCCCAGGCCAGTTGCAGGTTCAGCCGGGCCTGCTCGGTTTCCAGTTGCAGCAATTGTTTGTTCTTTTCCAGTTCAAGTTCCTGGATTTCCTTGTCAATTTTGGCAGCATTGATTTTTTTCACTCCCTCTCCCCAGTGAAAAATGGGAATCTTCACCGAAGCCAGCACATTCAGACTGGTGTTTGAAAAATCGGTTCCGCCAAAATCAATTCCACCGATATGATTGTACCCCGCCTGAATTCCGGCGGTGGGCAAAAAATCGGCTTTTGTCATCTTAATTTGTTGTTCCTGCAGATCGATGTTCATTTGCAACAACTGGTACTCCGGACGTTGGTTCACCGTTTCATTTTCTGCTGCCAAATCCAGCGGTCGGTTTACCGAAACGGTTGTATCAACCGCAGTAATTGCTGTACCAAACGGCAGTCCAGTTACGCGGCACAAATCCATGCGGCTGAGTTCGAGGCCGTTTTTGGCTTTTTGCAGATTGAGTTTTGCATTGTTGTATTCCACCTGCGCTTTCAGCAAATCATTCCGGCTCGACATGCCCACTTCGTGCGCATCCCGGGCTTTTTCCACCAGCTCTTCCAGCATGTCCACCGCCTGTTGCGCCAGTTTCACCTTTTGGGTTACCGAAATGTAGGTCCAGTAGGCATTGTCGGCTTCAGCGATAGTGTTCATCTGCTGAAGTGTTTTGTTTTCGTCGGCCATTTCAATGCCGATATCGGCCATTTTGTTGCCGGCGCTTATTTTCCCTCCGGTAAAAACGGGTTGCTCCAATGCAACACCTGCCAGGTAAGCCCCACTCAGACTCACATTCAGCGGCAGCCAGGCATACATGTTAAAAACCGGGTTACCGTCGGGTCCAATCACCGGTTCGCCCGTTTCAGGATTTGTCATGATATTGGGTTCCAGTTCGCCGGTCATCGGATTGGGTTTTTGAGTAGGCAAAGTCAGCTCCATCTCAAAATCTTTATTCTGATAGATGCCCATGCCGGTTGCCGAAAGCGAGGGCAAGCGCAATGTGCGGGCAGCAGCTTTTTGTGCTTCAGCTTTCTCTATTTGTTTTGCGGCAACTTTCAGATTCTCATTTTTCCGAAGCGCCATTTCCCGGGCCTGCTGCAAAGTCATTTGTTCCTGGCTTGTTCCAGGCAACCAGGAAATGAGAAAAATAATAAGTGTTATATATTTAATTGTCTTCATGATGGTAATTCTGTTGTTTCAGGTTCTTTAATTCGTTTTACACCATAAAATGCCGCATACAAAATGGGCACAAAAACCAGAGTGATGAGTGTTCCCACCAGCAACCCGCTGATAATAGCCACTGCCATACTGGCGTACATGGGGTCGCCCAACAGCGGAATCATTCCCAGAATAGTGGTAAACGATGCCAGCAGCACCGGGCGGGTACGCGAAATGGTGGCATCGATAAGGGCGTGGTATTTTTCAGCTCCCGCGGCAATGAGCGTTTCAGCTTCATCGAGCAGCACAATGGCATTTTTTACAATCATCCCCATCAAACCAAAAGAACCGATAATAGCCATAAAGGTAAACGGTTGTCCGGCCAGAATCATTCCGGGTACAATCCCGATAAATGCCATGGGAATACAGCTCAGTACAATCAGGGGTTTTCTGAAATCATTGAAAAGTAAAATAAGCGTGAGGATGATGAGCATAATGGAAATGGGAAGGTACCTGAAAATGTTGTGCAGCGCATCGCCCTGCAGTTCATGTTCGCCTACCCAAACTGCTTTATACCCATCGGGAAGCGGGATGTTTTTAATGTCTTCCAGCATGGTTTTGCGCACCAGTGCCGGACTATAGTCTTCCAGTGGTTCGCACTGAACCTGGATAGCCCGCTGGCCGTTTACCCGGCGAACCACCTGCTCCCTCCAGTCGAGGTCAACGCCCTGTGTTACGGCACTCAACGGAACAGGACGAACCAATTCGCCAGTCAGTTCATCCACCGATTTTATTCCGGTCATCAACTCCTGCACCGTGCTTTCATCCACCCCCGAAAGGTTGGGCATCATGCTCCACACCGGAATATCCTCCAGGTTTTCAATGCGTGAACCATCGTTGTTGCGCAGTTTCATAACAATACCCACGCGGGTCTGCCCTTCGAAATATTCGCCAATAGGCAATCCTTCGGTGGCAGATAAAATGGCATTACTCACATCGGAGCGGGTAGTTCCGGCTCTTCGTGCCGATTGTTGCGCATAATTTGCTGTCAGCGCCTGCCCCATCGGTTCCCAGTCATCCTCAATGGTATATGGATCTGCATACGGATTGTTTCTGAAAATTTCCTGGGCCTGGCTACTTAAATCGCGCAGCACTTCCGGGTCGGGACCGGTAAATTCCACCTCCACCGTGTGCGATGCTTTAATGGAGAGATTGTATTTTTTGATGCGGGAGCGGGCGTCTGGATAGTTGTTGTGCAGATAATCGCTCAGTACCGATTTCATCCGCATCATGGTTTCGTAGTCTTCGAAATCCACAATCAGCTCGCCATAGTTGTCGGCTGCTTCGCCCATGGGCCGCACCAGGCAGTAACGTGTGGGCGTTTGCCCATGGCTGGAAACCACCTGTTTTACCTCGTCGAGTGAGAGCAGATAATCGGTAATCTCATGCAAATCGTCCTGCACTTTTTGCGGGCCGGCACCTCCCGGGAGCCGGTATTCAATGTAAACCTGGTTATAATTAAAATCGGGGAAAAAGGTTTTTTTGATGTTGTTGAAATTAAGCCCTGCCAGCGCCAGCAGCAAAACAGCAACAATCAATGTAACGGATTTGTAGTGGAGCAGCAAGCCCAGTATATTTCTGAATTTCCGGTATCCCCAGCTGTGATACAGTTCTTCGTTATCTTTCTTCTTTCTTCTTTTCAATAACTTTTCAGCAAATAGCGGAACCTGGGTCATAGCCAGTGCCCAGCTTATAAACAGCGAAATGCAAAGCACTACAAACAGGTCGCGGGCGTACGTTCCGGCGGCATCCTGCGACAGGAAAACCGGCAGGAATGCAGCCACAGCAATGAACGTGGCGCCAAACAACGGCCAGGCCGTTCGCGTGGCCGGGTGGATGAGCGCTTTCTTCCATTTCACCCCTTTTTTTAAATCTACCAGAATTCCGTCGATAACCACAATGGCATTGTCAACCAGCATTCCCATGGCCACAATAAAAGCTCCCAGTGAAATGCGCTGCAAGGTTCCGCCCGCTGCCAGCAAAATGGGGAATGTGGCCAGAATAGTGAGCACCAGTCCGGTACCAATAATCAAACCGCTGCGTAACCCCATGGAAACCATCAGCACCACAATAACAATCAGCACTGAGGCAATCAGGTTTTTCATGAATCCGTTGATGGCATTGTTCACCAGGTCGGGCTGGAAAAACACCTTTTCAAATTCGTAGCCCACCGGAATGTTTTTTTGCAGTTCGGCCAGCCTTTTTTCCACGCGCCGGCCCACCTCCACAATGTTTTCGCCCGATTCCATGGAAAGCGAAATGGCAATGGCTTCTTTGTTGTTCAGGTGCATGGTATTGCGTGGCGGGTCAGGATAAACTTCGTTTACTTCGGCAATATCCGAAAGTTTAAACAGGCTGCCGTCGAGGCCTTTTAACATCACGTTGGCCACATCATCGGCACTTGCTATTTTCCCGTTTACCGAAACCGGGAGCAGCTTGTTGCCGGTTTGCAGTGCGCCGGGATAGACCATCGAATTTTCGCCACTCAGCGCGGACAGTACCTGGAAAGGATAGACGCCGAGCTCACCCATCTTCGAGGGCGTGAAAACAATTTCGGTAACCGGTTCCTGCACGCCGTAAGTTTCCACGCGGGCAACGCCATCAACCGCAAGCAATTCACGCCGGATAAAACGTGCCATTTTACTCATTTCCTTATAGGAATAGCCGTCGCCGGTCATGGCGTAAAACATGCCATATACATCGCCAAAATCGTCGTAAACCATCGGCGGTTGCACACCTGCCGGCAGTTTGGCCACCACTTCATTCATTCGGCGGCGGAGGAAATCCCAGCGTTGCTCAATTTCATCCTGCGGAACGGTAAGCTCCAGCATCACCGACACGATGGAAATATTAGGCATCGATTTCGAACGGATGGTTTCCACATCGCCCAGCGTATTCAATTCTTCTTCAATAATATTGGTCACCTGCATTTCCACCTCGTGTGCCGAAGCGCCGGGGTAAACCGTTACAATCTGCGACTGCATGACCACCAGCTCCGGGTCTTCCAGCTTGCTGATGGAGCGAAAAGCCAGGATGCCGCCGGCCACCATACAAAACAGGATAAACCAGATGATGGCCTTTCTGCGGAAAGTCATTTCAGTGATGTTCATTACAACAGCCCTCCCACATTGGTTTCAGCAACTGGTTCCAGCGGTTTTACCTGTTCGTTTTCATTTAACTGGTTCACTCCGGCAACAACTACCTGCTCGTTCACATTAAGTCCGCCGGAAATTCGGATTCTGCCGTCGCCGGTAAGCTGTCCGGTAACTACTTCACGTTTTTGCACCCTGCCGTTTGCCTGGTAAACCCAAACGTACGTTTTACCTCCATCGTTAAATAAAGCATTCAAAGGAACACACGACTGCGCACCGGCAGGATTTTTCCGAACGATGTTCACCTGAATGTCCATACCCGGCGCCAGTTTGGGCTGACTGGCCGGATTGAGGCGCAGTTGCACTTTGTACAATTGATTGTTGTTGGCTTTTCGGCTGTAGCTCAGCAACTGAAGCGGAAATTCACCGGCAGTAACTGCTGGTTGCAGGCCCGAAAAGGAGGTGATGTTTTCCCGATCAACATACAGTGCAACCGGGATTTCCACTTCCACCTGGTAGTGCCCCACGTCAATCAGTGAAGCCACGGGCATGCCGGCATCCACCAGTTCGTTTTCCAGGAAATTCACTTGCTGAATGTAGCCCGAAACCGGCGCGGTGAGTTTGGTGTCGTTCAACTGGTCCTTAGCGTTTTTGAGTTGCGCTTCCACCCTTTTTAAACCAGACACTGCTTTGTCGTAGTCGTTTCCGGCAACACTTTCACGGTTGTGCAGTTCAATCACGCGGTCAGCTTCGGCTTTTACCTGTTCATACTGCGCCAGAGCGGCTGCCAGTTGCACTTCGTAATCGCGGGTGTCCATTTGGGCAACCACCTGCCCGGTACGCACATAATCGCCCTCCTTCACCAAAATTTTCTGAATGGGGCCTGCCACGCGGAACGCCAGATTCACCTGGTTGGCCTCATTCACCATTCCCGAATACGTCCTGACCACGAGGGAATCGGACTGTTGAACCGGTTCAATTTTTATTTTGCGGATAATTTCGGTTTGCCCGTTGTTGTTGCCGGCACAACCGGCCAGCAAAACAAGGCAAAATAGAAGAAATGTGTTGTTTCTTAAACGTTTCATAGCTTATTTTGTGTTAATCTTTAAACTGAATTTTCGCTTGATTTCTGAAAAATCAGCCTAAAGTTAGGGGCTACACAAAGATAATTTTTGAAAAGATTCACTGAAGTGATGAAATTGGGGGGTGAAATGCGAAGTGTTGATTTATGGTGGTTACCGAACAGATAATTTTTCTTTAAGAGTTGAATTTATATTTTTGACACGAAATCGTCAACAAAAAACAGCAAATGCAAAAAATAGTCATCAATGGAGCCAACGGATTTGTTGCCTCGCATTTTATCCGGGAACTTTTGGAACAAAACTTTGAGGTAATTGCCCTGGTGCGAAATGGAGAAAATCTTTCAGCACAGCAACGAATGCAACAAGTTCTGGAAGAAATCAGCGAAAAGAAAGGAGTGGATTTCTCCAAATTAAAAGTTTATAGCTATTCACTGTTTGATGAAAATTATTCGCTTACCCAGGAGCAGATTGATACTATTTTTGATGGCAATATTCAATTTTTCCATTTTGCTGCCAGCCTGAAATTCAGCGCAAAGGACAAGAATACAATCTTTGAAACAAATGTGGACGGACTGAAAAATTCAGTTCAGTTTTTTCAAAAATATGCAAAGCCTGATTCGCGGTTTATTTACATGAGTACCGCTTATTCCTGTGGCAAATTTTCAGGTGTATTTGAAGAAAAATTCTACCCGGAGGAAGAGAAATCACACTTCAGAAATTATTACGAACAATCGAAACGGGTTGCCGAAAATGTGATGATGGAACACATTGAATCCGGCCGGTTAAACGGGCATGTGGTGAGGTTGTCGCAGGTTGTTGGAAACAATAAAACCGGTGTGACCAAAACTAATTATGGCATTTTCGATTTGGCCAAACGCCTCTATAATATTTCCAGCTTGCATCCCAACAACACCCTGCGGATAAAGGTGGACCCCGATGGCACGCAAAACCTCATTGCAATTGACAAAGTAGTTGAAGCATTGATGAATCTACTGAAGATAAACGACTTGCCACAGATAATTAATTTAACTGCAAAAAAAGGTGTGAAAAACGAAACCATTGCTGAGTGCATAAACAGGAACCTGCCCATGAAAATTATCCTGGACAAAAACTTGCAAAAAACGAGCATGAATTCACTGGAAAGGATGATTGCGGTTGGAATGTCGTTCACCGGAAAATATACCGGAATTAACCTGCAGTTTGCGCATGAAAACCTGGATAAAATTATGATTTCAGAAAATAACGAAATCACAAAACATTCGCTGTGTAAAATGATGGATTATTTTATGGGTGAGTTAGCCGACAGCTCCAGCAGCTTAAAAAACTCCAAAACAAACAGTTGATTTAAAATTCACCTGTTATTTTTTTTGCTGAAATAAAAATTCACGAATCTGACGATTTGCAACTTCTCTGCCTGTTTTTATCAGTTTTGATGCTTTATGAAACTCAAATGTTTTGGCCGAGTTGGCCGGAATATTGATGACAATGTCAGGTTTGTTCAGCTCCAGCACTAAATTTGAAATGCGGGTGAGCATCATGGAAGAGGTGAGTTGCAAAAGCGTGAGATAGCCCTGGTTTTGGTTATCCGATTTTGGGATGAGCTCCTGAATTTTCTGCTGCAGGTATTCAATACTACTGTTCACATTTATCCACCTGTGCTCGCTGACTTTCTTCTCGCCCGATAAAACTTTCCTGTTCTCATCCTCATGTTCGGCGGTGTTTTGTTTATCGTCGTATAAATTAACGGCCACAAGAATATCACCATCAGTACGTTTCACATGGCCTACCGGCACCGGATCCAGCACGCCGCCGTCCACATATATTCTGTCGCCGGTAGAATAAGGTGTAATAATTGCCGGGATTGCAATGGAGGCCCGTGCGGCTGTGTAAAAACTACCGCTAATGAACACCTCCTCTTTCCGGCTGATAACATCTGTTGCAACGGCTGAATACGGAATTTGCATCTCTTCGATGAGCATATCCGGAATCAGTTCCTTCATTTTATTGAAAACACGGTCACCTTTCAGCAAACCGCTCTGGCTCAGAGTAATGTCCATCAAACTATAAACGTCCTTTTTTTTGAGGGTGCAAATCCAGTCGGCATACACATTGAGTTTGTTCATGGCGTAAAAACCGGCAATTAGTGCGCCCATCGAACAACCACTTATTGAGGTAATTTCAAAACCCTGATTTTCCAGTTCTTCAATAACTCCAATATGTGCCAGGCCACGCGCCCCGCCACTCCCAAGTGCAAGTGCCACTTTTTGTTTCATGATAAAATACCTTTTAATGAGAACTTTGCTACAATCTTCCCCCGTTACTGCTACATTAACCTAAAATTACATTATTTTTATTTTTCGCAATTGCTGTAAAACAAATATCTTTCTTTTTAAAAAACAGTGCCTGAAACAATGCTCATAAAACTTGGGATTTTGCTGGTAGGCTTCACCTATGCAGGAGTTTTACCTTATGCTGTAAAGCGCAGTATTCAACACATTAATTTCGATTTAAAAAAATACACACTCAGCTTTTTAAGCAACAAAAATCTTTACGGTAAAAAATATGTTCGCGCGTATAAGCGCCTTTTATTTGGTACAGCTATTTTAAATTATCTCTTCTTTTGGCTGCTTTCTCTTTTTTACGATTTAGGTGAATATGAGCGTTTCATGCAGCAAATCGACTACAGCTTTGCGGTTTTGGCCCTGCTGGCATTTGTTCCCCACAATATTTACCCGTTTAAACGGGAAAACCTGAAAACCAACCTGCAACGCATTATTCATAACTTACTGGCTGTTATTGTGTTTCTTTCGTTGCCAACACTTGTTGTTTTATTTCAAACGGCCATTTTACCTGAGCTATGGTTTCTTGGAGTAACCGGATTGGCAATTATTGGCGGAACCGTTTTGCTTACCGCTTTTTCCGTAATTAAAACCGGAGTTAACGGAGTAACTGAAATGCTTTTCATTAATGGAATCAGCATCTGGAGCATTTTTGTTACCACCCTTACACTTGTTAGTTAATTTCATGTTATGTATTTCTGCTTTCACCGATAAAATCACCCTTTTTGTAGAAAACTTTCAGCGTTTTTTAAGTTTTCCCCTAAATTTGTGCCAAATTCAAAATGAATGGAATTACAGGAAAAAATTATAGAGGAAGCCACACACCAATATTTCCAGTATGGCATACGAAATGTTACAATGGATGGAATTGCCACCGGGCTGGGCATGTCAAAACGCACTGTTTACGAAATATTTAAGGACAAAAACGAATTAGTACACGAATGTCTTAAAAGTATAAAACAAAAACACAATGCAAAAAATCAGGAAATAGTTACTACATCAACCAATGTAATTGAAACCATATTCTCTTTTATGCAGGAAGGAATTAAATCCATGAACGCCATTAATCCGGTGTTTTTTCGGGATATGGAAAAATTTTACAACAGCACCTGGAAAAAACTTAAGGAAGAAAATGAAAAAGAAGGCTTCATGCTGACAACTGAATTGCTAAAGAAAGGAATCAAAGAAGGGCTGTTCAGAGAAGATATTAACATCCAGATTGTTTCAAAACTTTTCCATGAGCAGATAAACCTGCTGGCCAATGAAGAAATTTTTCCACGCGATGAATTCAATTACACTGACGTATTCCAAAACCTCACTATTAACTTTATGCGGGGCATTTCAACCCAAAAAGGAATTGACCTCATCGATAAAATACTTGAATAAATTAACATTACAGATAAAACAATTTACCATGAGAAGAAAACAGATTGTAACCGTAATTTTAGTGTTGTTGATGTGGGGCACAACCTCCGCCCAGGAGAAGCTGACGCTCGACCTGGAAGCCGCCAAAGAGCATGCCCTCAACTACAACCTCACCATAAAAAATTCGGGGCTGGCAGTTGACCAGTCGCAGCAACAATTATGGGAAGCCATTTCGGCCGGGCTGCCACACATAAATGCCTCGGCCGATTACTCTAATGCTTTGGGGGCCGAAATCAGCATTCAGTTCGACGAGAACGCACCACCATCGACAATTCCGATTAAGCCCACCAGTAATTTTAACCTGAATGTAAACCAGCTGCTTTTTAACGGCGGCTACATTGTGGGAATACAAACGGCAAAACTTGCCGAAAAACTCGCTGAAAAAAACCAGTCGAAAACAAAACAGGACATCGTGAGCCAAGTCATTGAAGGTTACTACCTTGTTTTGCTTTCAGAAGAATCGTTAAAAATACTGGAAACCAATATTGCCAACCTGCGCGAAATTTACCGCAAAACCGAACCCATGGTAAAAGTGGGAATGATTGAGGAGCTGGAGCTCGATCAGCTGTCGGTTCAGGTAAATTCGCTCGACAATGCGCTGAAATCGGCCGAACGCCAATACGAAATGGCCAAAAACCTGCTGAGGGTACAGCTGGGAGTTACAGCAGAAACCGAACTGGAGCTCACCGAAACGCTTGCTGAAGTAATGGATGAAAAAAACACAGCCGAACTGCTAATGGAAACTTCATTCGACGTGGCTGAAAACATTGACTATCAATTAATGGACGTTCAGGAAGAGATGACCGAAAAGCAGATAAAAATGCAGAAAGCCAATTATTTGCCCACACTTTCAGGTTATTACAATTACACTGAAAAAATACTGAAACCGGCATTCGACATGTCGCCAAAACACATGGTTGGCCTGCAAATGGACATTCCCATTTTTGCAAGTGGCGAAAGGCGCTCCAAAGTACGGCAGGCAAAAATTGATCTGGAAACCACGAGAAACAACAAAGCCCTGCTCGAAGACCAGCTTTCTATCCAGTACAAACAACTTCAGTTTAACCTGCGCAGCGCATACGAAAGTCATGAAACACAACAAAAAAATGTGGAAGTTGCAAGAAGGGTTTACGAAAACATAAAACGAAAATATGAGCAGGGTATGATTTCAGGAATTGAACTTACCACTGCCGACAACAACTACCTGCAGGCCGAAACCGAATACCTGAACTCGATGCTGGAAGTACTGCAGGCACAAAATGCACTCAATACACTCACCGGAGAAGTAATTAACAATTAAAGAATAATCAGATGAAACAGAATCGTATTTTAACAATTTTATTCACCCTGGCAGTTGCCGTGCTTGCTTCGTGCTCGCAAGGCACGCAGGAAGAGACTTCAGCTGCCGGCAATGAGCAGCAAAAAGAACCGGTTGAAGTTATAAAACTGCAACCTCAAACTATTGCCCGCTCGGTTGACTACCCGGCAACATTAAAAGCTTACGAAGAAGTGCACCTGGTACCGGCCCAACCCGGTCGCATCGAGGATATTTTTGTTGAGGTTAGCGACAGGGTAACCAAAGGTACTCCGCTGGTACAAATGGATAAAACCCAGTTGCATCAGGCCGAAGTACAACTACAAAACCTGAAAGCTGATTTCAATCGCCTCGATACATTGAAACAGTACGGAAGTGTTGCGCAACAACAATACGACCAGGTAAAAACTCAATACGAAGTGGCCAAATCAAACGTAGAATTTCTGAAAGAAAATACGCAGTTGCTGGCACCTTTTAACGGAGTAGTATCAGGCCGTTATTTCGAACCCGGCGAAATGTATTCCGGTACACCCACCACAACGACCGGGAAAGCCGCGGTACTTTCCATTGTTCAAATCAACCGTTTAAAAGCCATCGTCCCGGTTTCAGAAAAACATTTCCCCCAAATAGAAAAAGGGATGGAAACAAATATCAAGGTTGATATTTATCCGGATACAGATTTTACAGGTCGTATCGAACGTGTCCATCCAACCATCGACCCTGCCAACCGGACTTTCAATGTAGAAATGGTTATAAATAACCGTGAAGGGTTGCTGCGCCCGGGAATGTTTGCCCGCATCGAATTTGAACTCGATAAAGAAGAAGCACTGCTTTTGCCATCAATGGCAGTACTGAAAATGCAGGGATCAAATAACCGGTACCTCTATGTGGAAAAAGATGGCAAGGCTCACCGGATTTCTGTAACAATAGGTGACCGTTTCGATGACAACATTGAGGTGATATCCGACGAACTGGAAATGGGCGACAATGTTATCATAACCGGCCAGTCCCGATTACTCGATGGAGTGGCCGTTGAGGTTAAAAACTAAAAACTGGAAGAACCTCATCATCTAAAAAAAAATAATATGAGTATATATAAAAGTGCTGTAAACAAACCGATTACCACATTAATGATCTTCACAGCCGTTGTGGTAATGGGAATCTATTCGCTGGTACAGATCCCTGTGGATTTGTATCCCGAAATGGATCCGCCATTCATTTCGGTAATGACTACCTACCCGGGAGCCAATGCCAGCGACATAGAAACGAATGTGACCAAAACCATTGAGGATGCCCTCAACTCGGTTGATAACCTGAAAGAAATTACTTCCACATCATCTGATAACCTTTCGGTAATTAATCTTGAATTTGAATGGGGCTCCAATCTCGACGAGGCCACCAACGACATTCGCGATGCAGTTGACCTTGTCATTGATGTTTTACCAGAGGAAACAGAACGACCGCAAATTTTCAAATTCAACACCAGTATGATGCCCATTGTATTTTATGCAGTAACGGCCGATGAAAGTTACCCGGGCCTGGAAAAAATACTGGATGAGAAAATTATCAACCCATTGAACCGTATTGAAGGAATTGGTTCAATTGGTATAATGGGCGCTCCAAACAGGGTTATTTATGTGGAAGCGGATCCATACAAGCTGGAGGCACACAATCTTACCATCGAGCAAATTGGCAACACCATTGCTTCCGAAAACATGAACCTGCCCTCGGGAAACGTAAAAATGGGTAAACTCGACTACCAGTTGAGAATCCAGGGCGAATTCAATACCAGTTCGCGCATCAAGGACCTGGTAGTTGGCAACCTGGCCGGCAAACCGGTTTATGTGCGCGATGTGGCAACGGTACGTGATTCAATTAAAGACCTTTCGCTCGATGAAAAAATCAACGGGGAAACAGGTCTGCGCCTTTTTGTGATGAAACAATCGGGAGCCAATACAATGAAAGTGGCACGTGAGGTAAGAGCAAATATGGTTGACCTGCAGAAGGAACTTCCGCCCGATGTGAAAATAAACCTAATAATGGACACCTCCGAATTTATTGAAGGGTCCATCAACAACCTGTCGCAAACTCTTATGTGGGCCCTGCTCTTTGTGATGCTGGTAGTGCTGTTCTTTTTAGGCCGGTGGCGGGCAACCTTCATTATTGTGCTCACCATCCCTATCTCGCTGATTGTAGCCTTCCTTTTCCTTTTTATTACCGGAAGCTCAATCAATGTTATCTCGCTCACATCATTGTCCATTGCCATTGGTATGGTGGTTGACGATGCCATTGTAGTGCTCGAAAACATTACCCGCCACGTGGAACGCGGAGCAACTCCGCGCGAAGCTGCCATTTATGCCACCAACGAAGTTTGGCTCGCGGTAATTATTACTACACTTGTTGTGGTAGCCGTTTTCTTCCCGCTTACACTTGTGGGCGGCATGACAGGGGTTATCTTCAATCAGCTCGGTTGGATTGTAACCATTACCGTTGTAACCTCCACGCTGGCTGCAATTTCGCTCACTCCCATGTTGTCATCAAAATTCCTGAAATTGCGCGAACGCAAGAAAAAAGCTCCGGCTTTAAGTTACGAACGCACTATTGAAAGAGGCTTGGGAGCTCTCGATAATTTTTATGAAAGGACACTTCGCTGGGTACTGCGGCACAAAGTTTTCACCTTGCTCGCAGCGTTAATCATTTTTGTAGGTTCAATATTTTTACTGCAGTTCATCAGCACCGATTTTATGCCGGAAACCGATGAAAGCCGTATTACAGCCGAAGTAGAACTGCAAACCGGTACCCGTGTGGAAGAAACCATTAAAACCACCCGTTACCTCGAAGATGTAATTCAGGAGAAATTTCCGGAAGTGGAAATCATGGCAGCATCCTCAGGCTCTGACGACGAAGGCGGCATGTTCTCGCTGTTTACCACAACCGGTTCAAACATGATTAACTTTATGATGCGCCTTTCTGACATCGAAGACCGCGAACGTTCGGTTTGGGAAGTTGCAGATGGCCTTCGCCAGGAAATTGCAGCTCTCCCCGAAGTAGTAAACTTTTCGGTAGAAACAGCCGGGCAGGGTCTTGGCGGCACTTCCAATACTGTTGATGTTGAAATTTACGGGTACGATTTTGACGTGACCAATGAGCTGGCGGAAGAATTTCGCATGAAAATGGAAAATGTACCCGGAGCCATCGACGTTCAGGTAAGCCGCAAAAACGACAAACCGGAACTACAGTTTGTACTCGATCGCGACAAGCTGGCTCTCCACGGACTTACCACAGCGCAGGTTTCAACCAATATCCGCAACAGAATCAGTGGAATGGTTGCCTCTCAATATAAAGAAGAAGGCGAGGAGTACGATATCCGCGTGCGATTGAAAGAAGAGTTCAGAAACTCAACCACCGAAATAGAAGAACTTTCGATGGTAACTCCGGCAGGAACAAGGGTCCGGCTCAAAGAGCTGGGAGAGGTGAAAGAGTACTGGTCGCCGCCAAACATTGAACACAAACGCCGCGAACGGATCGTAACCGTCTCGGCCAAACCCGACCGTATTGCGCTGGGTGAACTGGCCAACCGGATTAACAGTGAGATTGAAGATATTGAAATCCCACAGGAAGTTTTAATCAATGTTGGCGGGGCTTACGAAGATCAACAGGAATCGTTCATGGATCTCGGGCTGCTGATGGTTATCAGTTTAATACTTGTATTCATTGTTATGGCCTCGCAGTTTGAGTCATTTGCTATGCCTTTCGTAATTATGTTCTCCATACCATTTGCCTTTACCGGAGTAATTCTGGCGCTCTTTATCACCAACACAACATTAAGTTTGGTGGCTGCACTTGGCGCAGTATTGCTGATTGGGATTGTGGTGAAGAACGGCATTGTGCTCATCGATTTTACCAACCTGATGCGCGACCGGGGAATTGAACTTTACGAAGCTATTGCCATCTCCGGCAAATCAAGGTTGCGCCCGGTACTTATGACCGCTGCCACCACCATTCTGGGAATGCTGCCGTTGGCACTCAGCACAGGCGAAGGAGCCGAAATATGGCGTCCGATGGGAATTACAGTAATCGGTGGCCTGCTATTTTCAACGCTGGTAACTATGGTTATTGTACCGGTGATGTACGGCTTACTCGCTCACCACGGCGAAAGAAACAAGAAAGACACAGTTAAAAAACAATTCCGTTTCATGAATGGACTGGAACCAAAAAATTAGTTATTAAAAATGAAAGCAGTAATGATAATATTCAACCAGGCCAACACCGAGCGCGTGGAATACATGCTCGAAAAATTGGAAATCAGAGGTTACACCTGGTGGAAAGACGTAATGGGCCAGGGAAGCGAAACCGGCGAGCCCCGAATGGGCACTCATACCTGGCCGGAAATGAACTCAGCCGCAATTACAATGATTCCCGATGAAAAAGTGGACATTTTACTGGAAGCAGTGAAAAGACTCGACGAAATTAATAAGGAAGTCGGAGTTCGCGCTTTTGTCTGGAATATTGAAAGAACGGTATAAAACCTATTGAAACTACCGTCGGTGTCGCTTTGAGCGACACCGACGGTCAGCCAACAACGAGCGAGGGTTTCGCCACAAGCGAAGCCCTCGCTTTTTTGAGCCTCTCATCCAATGACTTGGAGTCATCGGATGAGTTTTAATCACCTTTAATATTAATGATATACTGCCGGGGCACTTCCTTATTCACCAACTTCCCGTTTCTAAAACCGGCATAATCACGCGCTGAAGAAAACTCCCAGTCAGTTGCTTTCTGCACCAAACCCGCTTTTACCGGATTTTGATGGATATAGTGAAAGCACATTTCGGGATACTGCTTTTCGGGATTCGTAATGTTTATTTGCGTGCCTGAACTTGTATTGTAAAATGATGGAGTAATTCCATCTGAGCAGGTGATGCATTCGGCTTTTGTTTTCTCGCGGATAAGTTTTCCACTTCTGTTGTATTTTTTATTTATTGCGTTTGTATAGGAACGTAACATAATACCAATTGAATCGTTCAAGGTTCGCATCAGTTCACCACCGTCGGCGTCGCTTCGAGCGACACCGACGGTAATCTTGTTTCCCAACACCATAAAATGAAAATGATTGGGCATTCACCCTGTCAAATAAGATTGCTTTCTTTATACCATTGTTTCAACCTGTTTTTTAAATACATCTTACCATAGTGAGTCTTCAAATATTTTTCTCTTTTGGTTGCATCCTGCTGATTCAAGCATCCCTCAAAATAGATTAAAATCATAGGAAGCCTGTTCCTTGTTGATTCCACTTGTCCTGAGTTGTGCTCATGCAATCTTAATTTTAAATTTTTTGTGTAGCCTGTATAGTTTTTTCCATCTTTTTTACTGTGCAGCACATAAATGTAATAGTATTGTTCCATTTGTAAAATTTAAAATTATTTGACAGGGTAAAGACACCACGCAAAAATATCGACATAAGGCAACAGGTAAATCCTCATTTTCCGTAAGAAGTACAGGTAATTTTCGCGGTCGAAGAAAATTTTCTGGCGATTGTTGCCCTGATTATAAATGTGATAAATGTGTCCATCTTCAAATTGCATGGTTAAAATAGTTTAATTTTGAAATCAACAATTCCGTTCATCGTCGGCGTCGCTTTGAGCGACACCGACGGTTTTTTATGCATGTGCAATTTAACAAAACCAATCATAAAAAAATCCAGTTAATCACGCAATTAATTCAACATCAATTGTATTTTTGAAAAAAACCGAAAACCATGGCAAAAAAATTTTCGCTCGACAAAAAATTCATTAAAATTTTACTGCTCGAAGGCATCCACCCTTCATCGGTTGAAAGCCTGAATGCGGCTGGTTACACCAATGTGGAATACCTGAAAACGGCGCTCGATGAAGCAGAGTTAGAAGAAAAAATAAAAGATGTGCATGTAATTGGTATCCGCTCCAGGACGCAGCTCACTGAAAAGGTACTGAAAAAAGCCCGTAAACTTTTTGCCGTGGGTTGTTTCAGCATTGGCACCAATCAGGTGGATTTGACCGCTGCCAAACAAAAAGGCATCCCGGTTTTTAACGCTCCGTTTTCCAACACCCGCTCGGTAGCCGAACTGGTGCTTGCCGAAACCATTTTGCTGATGCGCGGCGTACCTTCAAAAAACGCAGCAGCCCACCGGGGCGAATGGCTGAAATCGGCCAAAAATTCGTATGAAGTCCGGGATAAAAACATTGGGATTATCGGTTACGGACACATTGGTTCGCAGGTTTCCATCCTGGCCGAGTCGCTGGGGATGAATGTTTATTTTTACGATATCGAGAAGAAACTTTGCCTGGGAAAAGCGCATCCCTGCCATTCGCTCGACGATCTGCTGAAAATTTCGGATGTGGTTACGCTGCACGTTCCTGACACAGAAAACACGCGCAAAATGATTTCCAAAGATCAGCTTTCAAAAATGAAGAAAGGTGCGCTGCTGATTAATGCTTCGCGCGGAACGGTTGTGGATTACACGGCGTTGACAGAAGCGCTTAAAAGCGGCCACCTGGCTGGTGCAGCCGCCGATGTTTTCCCGAAAGAGCCGGCTTCGAACAACGAGAAATTTCATTCAGAACTCCAGGAGTTTGACAATGTTATTCTCACGCCCCACATTGGCGGAAGCACCTCGGAAGCCCAGGAAAATATCGGGAAGGAAGTGGTTGAAAAACTCATCCGTTACAGCGACAACGGTTCCACCATCGGTGCGGTAAACTTCCCGCAAATATCACTGCTGCCCAACCGCGAAAAACAGCGCTTCCTGCACATTCATAAAAATGTGCCGGGCTTGCTGAAAGACATCAACGATGTGTTCACCAACAAAGGCATCAACATTGCCTCGCAGTACCTGCAAACCGATGCGGATATCGGCTATGTAATTGTGGACACCGAAAGCGACATGAGCAAAACCATCCTGCGGGAACTCAAAAAAGTGCCGCATACAATTAAGGCGCGGATGTTGTATTGATTTGAAATTAAGGATGGACAAAACTCAGGCTTTGACTTTAATTTAAATTCAAAGACTAACAATGCCTTATATCATATATCTCACCCTTGAAAACAAAACAAGGTAATTGCTTATTAAATGTGCAATTATGGTAATCCAGATATTTCGTCTTTTTTGATATACGTAGGAATAGATTAGGCATTGTGGTAAAATGACGATAAAATTTGTTGGCGAAAAAAGGTGAAAAAAACTCCAGGAAACCCCATTTATCATCCAGGTATATTTCTTGAAAGTTTTGTACTGAAGCTCAAAAAGATATCCCCTGAAATAAAATTCTTCAGCAAATACTCCAAGTGTTAAAACCAGTCCAAAAATAACAGTGGAAATTATTTGTTCCTTCTCAGAAATATGTACTATTGAAAATCTTTTAAATATTTTAAAATCAAAATATGTAAGAAAGTCAATTTCCGAAACCAGAGAAGTAGTAATTTTGGACAGGACAACAATCAGAATAATCCAAAGGATATCCTCAGGTTTTAATTTTCTTCTAAGAAAACAAAACCAACAGTCTTTTTTGTCTTGGTTTTGCCGGATTAAATGATTCCTTGCCAGCCATAATATCCCCGCAAAACCAGTTAAGTTAATTAATTGACACAAAAATATTGTCCAAATATTTATATAACCAATATGAACAACGGAAATATTTATGCCTAAAATCCCTATTGTCAGTAACAATAGTTCAATATACCACGGTAATCTCCTGTAAAAAAGATTCATTTATTTATCAAATAGTTGTCCCCTAAATCTACCGGGGTAAGGGTTTCGGTTTTTTCTTTTCTATTTAACCTTCACCCATTTTTCATCGATATGCATTAACTGCAGTAACCCTGGTTTGTCTTTTACATTTGTTGTGTAAAACCCATATAAATGAAGTGTATCATTTTTGATACGATAGTTATAGGTGTACGCCAAATTCGATAGCTTCCCGGAATTGTCTGCGTGGATTGTTACCAACGTAGTATCGTTTGGCAGCATAAAAACGCCCTGGTTAAACGGACGTGGCATATCATTAACGTAAACCTCCCCTTTAAAAGTGTTGTCTTTATTGAACTTCCAGTCACGATCCGTTGCCATCTGAGGATTCGGCAGGCCGTTTGTTTTTCCGGAAACCATTTGCCACCGGCCATAAATACTTTGTTTTTTTGCGGGTAACTTAGCTGAAAGTAAAGTAATTAAAAAAAGGGAACACATTAATCCCCAAAAGATTCTGTTTTTCATTTTTTGAATAGTTTTAGTTAAAGCAGCGAATTATCAACGTTTCATCAGCCGACTGTGCCATTTTTTGTTTTTGTACTACTTAAATTTATCCCTTTAGAAACAATAACCTGGCAAACATCCAGAAAAAATTCCGGCAATGGTTCAATTGCTTAACCTAAATCTGTTTTAGATACCGTTCTTTTGCCTCTTCCGGGGTAATATTTTGTAAAGGACGTGTTATCCATTTACCGTTTTTATTTTTAAAACTTATCATGTCCACTCTTCCTGCATAAGAAAAATGACGCAGGAAGAGTTGGCCATCATCCCCTTTTGTAAAATAAGGAAACCAACCGAAATTGGCTTTCTCAAAAAGAATCTTCTTGTCAACTTTTTTTGATTTGATGTTATACTCATAAATATATCCGTTCATACCATAATGCATGAATTCTTCATCTTTTTCCCAAATAAAAATATACACCCTATTCATTTCATCATCAACATAAAGGCTGGGTACCATTTCCGGATTCTCGGGGTCAATGTAAAGTTGGTCCTTCAGTTTAATTTTTAATTCCTTACCGCCTGTTTTTACTTCAAATTTGTAGGCCGTTTTAAAAAATGGTGTCCCATCGGCATTCTTTCGAATATCTGTTTTATCTTGTTTCAGAAATGTAATAATTTCATTCTGATCACCTTGTTTTTTCCCAAATTCAATCCATTGGCAATTTGCCATTTGTGCCATAAAAAGACACAGCACTATTATTCCAAATTTTTTCATTTTAGTTAAAATTTAATTGACAATATTTAAACGTGAATTCAATATGCAAAATAGCTGGTTGTTCATTTAGCTGGTTGTCAGTTTATTAAAATAATTTAGTTTCGTTTAAGTTTTAGTTTATGCCCGACGGAAAAATATGTGGGTAGTAAAATCAGAAATTAATTGAGGTACTTCCATTATGTCTTATTTTTGGCCGGTTAACGAGGAACCGGGAGTTTACGACAACTAAAATAGCGAGGCCAGATGTAAAATAAAATATGTTAAAAAACACAAAAACCACTGAAAGCCAGAGAGAGAGAGAGAGAGAGAACAAAAAACATGTTATAAAACAATAAAAACGAAGGGTTACCTTTTATTGTAAAACAGAATATATAAAGATCGGCCTTTCTTAAAATGATCTAAAATCACAGGTGATAATCAGGTTAGTTAATTCACCGGATTTGTAATCCCCCGTTCTTCGTACATCCGGATAAATTGCTGGTCAAGCGAATCGGAATCTTTGTATTTTTTGCGAATGTCTTCCAACTGCATTTTGAGTTCTTTTACCACATCTGCGTATTCCGGATCGTCGTACACATTGTTCAGCTCCAGCGGATCGGCGTGCCGGTCGTAGAGTTCCCACTCATCGATATCGTAATAAAAGTGCGCCAGTTTGTACTCCCTGGTCACCATTCCGTAGTGGCGTTTTACCATGTGGAATCCCGGGTATTCGTAGTAATGATAATACACAGCGTCGCGTGTCCACTCATCGGTATTCCCGGTAAGCAGCGGCATCAGGCTTTCACCCTGCATATCGTCCGGTGCTTCGATTCCGGCCGCATCGAGGAATGTCTGTGCAAAATCGAGGTTTTGCACCATCTCATCGGAAACTGTTCCCGAAGCAATTTTTCGGGGCCATTTCACAAGCAGAGGCGTTTTAAACGATTCGTCGTAAATAAACCGTTTATCGAACCAGCCGTGTTCACCGAGGTAAAACCCCTGGTCGGAAGTATAAACCACAATCGTATTTTCGCTCAGCCCGCTCTCTTCGAGATAATCCAGCACGCGCCCCACATTTTCATCCACCGATGCAATGCAGCCGAGGTAATCCTGCATGTAGCGCTGGTACTTCCACTTCATCAGATCGGTGCTGTCCATCTCCGGGTACATTTCGGCAAACTCCTCGTTTATGGGACCGTAAACTTCATCCCACGCAGCTTTCTGCTCATCGGTAAACCGACCGTATTTCTGGTTAAAAACCCGTTTCCCCCAGTCCGATTTTTCATGGATTCCCAGATCATCCGCCACGTCAGGATAAATTTTATTGTCGGCCGAAATGGTCATGTGCTTCAAAATACTCATCTCAGCTTCTTTGGCGGCCGTTCCGCGGCCCGAATAATCGTCGAACAATGTTGGCGGCTCGGGAAACGTTTTTTGGGTAAATTCCTTAAAATGACGCGGTGCCGGCAACCACTCGCGATGCGGCGCTTTATGGAGATAAAACAGCAGAAACGGTTTTTCCTCATCGCGTTTATTCTGAAGCCATCCCAGTGTTAAATCGGTAATGACATCGGTCACATATCCCACGATGCTGGTATCGCCATCTGCCGTAATAAAATCGGGGTTGTAATAATCGCCCTGCCCCGGCAGAATCATAAATTCATCCACGCCTTTCGGATTGTTTCCGAAGTGCAGTTTGCCGAACATGGCGGTTTGATATCCGGCATCCTGAAACAGTTGCGGAAACGTCACATTGGTGGTGTCGAACGGATGGATGTTGTCGATTTTACCGTGAATGTGCGCATGTTTTCCGGTGAGAATAGTGGCCCGCGACGGGGCGCAGATGGAATTGGTGACACTGGCGTTGGTAAACAAAATTCCCTCATCGGCAATCCGGTCGATATTGGGAGTGGCAATCAGTTTATCATCGTACGCGCTGATGGCCTGGTACGCGTGGTCGTCGCTCATGATAAAAATAATGTTGGGACGATTGGGTTCCTGCTTTTCTGAGCTGCAGGAAAGCAACCCCAAAAAGGTTGTCAGTAGTACAATTTTGGATAATATTGCGGTCGTTTTCATCCTATTCATAATTTATCGTAAGTTTAATTCTGCTGTCATTTCAATCCCGAGGACCCGGAAGAAGAAATCTCTTCTAATTCAGCAGTTTTCTCCTCCTGCGTCGTCGAAATGACAGTACCATAATAGTTCCCTTATTCGGTAAGGACAAACTCCACACTGTTTTCGGTATTGGAATTTCCGCCCACAAATGCAATGAAATCTCCCGGTTCTGCATAAAAACTCATATCAGGATGATAAAAGCCGAGGTCTTCAGCTTTCAGTGTAAACGTTACCGTTTTGGTTTCACCTTTTGCAAAAAATACCTTTTTGAAGCCCTTTAACTCTTTTACCGGACGGGTAACTGTGGCCACCACATCGCGCACATACAACTGCACAATCTCCTCGCCATCAAAATCGCCTGTGTTGGTCACATCAACCGAAATTTCAAGTTCGTCATCCAACGCAATCTCACTGTTGCTGAGGGTCACGTTTCCGTATTCAAACTGCGTGTAACTCAACCCGTAGCCAAACGGAAACAGCGGCGAATTTTCGACATCGAGGTAATTGGTTTTGAATTTCTGAAATTCATCGCTTTCCTGCGGACGACCGGTAAAACGGTGCGCGTAATAAATGGGCACCTGCCCCACATTTCGCGGGAAGGTGGCTGTCAGTTTTCCGGAAGGAATGGTTTCTCCGAACAGCACACCAGCAATGGCATTTCCGGCTTCCACACCCGGGTGCCAAACCTGCAGAATGGCATCCGCCAGTTCATTTTCTTCCTCCAGCGTTAACGGGCGGCCGCTCATTGTCACCAGCACCAGCGGCTTCCCGGTTTCGGCCAGGGCACGGATGAGCTTTTTCTGATTTTCAGGCACATCCAGGTTTGTCCGGTTACCCGATTCCCCGCTCATCTCGCTGGCTTCGCCAACCACAGCAACAATCACATCCGCTCTTGCTGAAACAGTTAGCGCCTCGCGAATCATTTCTTCCGGCGATCGTTCGTCAATTTCCACTTTCGGACCGAAAACATTGATTTTTTCAGCATATTCCGGTTCGTCAACAATATTGGCACCTTTGGCATATAATATTTCAACCTCTTCTCCTACCACATTTTTAAAACCATCGATAACTTTTACCGCCAGACTGTGTTCCCCGGTTGGCGCCCAGGTTCCCAGCATGTTGTTTTGGCTGTCGGCCAGCGGCCCCACCAGTGCAACAGTACCCGATTTTTCAAGCGGAAGTGTCTGGTTCTCCTGCCCCGGCAGGCGGGCATTTTTCAGCAAAACAAATGACTCAGCCGCAGCTTTTCGGGCAAACTGTCGGTTTTCATCTGTAAGAATATCGCGATCCGGACGGGCATCGTCAAAATAAAGATAAGGATCGTCAAACAATCCCAGTTTATATTTCGCTTCCAAAATGCGACGGCAGGCCAGGTCAATATCCGCTTCCGTCACTTTTCCTTCTTCGAGCGATTTTTCCAGCGTGGTTAAAAAACCTTCGCCCACCATGTCCATGTCGAGCCCGGCTTTGAGTGCCAGTGCCGAAACGGCCTGCAAATCGCCCAGTCCGTGGGCAATCATTTCGTTTATGGAAGTATAGTCGGAAACCACAAATCCGTCGAATCCCCATTTTTCGCGCAGAAGATCTGTCAGCAGCCATTTATTTCCGGAGGCTGGTACGCCGTCCACATCGTTAAACGACGACATGACACAACCTGCCCCTGCTTCGACTCCCGCCTTGTAGGGTGGCAAATATTCGTTAAACATCCGCATCCGGCTCATATCCACAGTGTTGTAATCGCGTCCGGCTTCGGAAGCACCGTACAATGCCATGTGTTTCACGGTGGCCATCATGGTATTTTCCCTGGTCAAATCATCCTGCTGATATCCGCGGACCATAGCTTCGGCCACGCGTGAACCGAGGTATGGATCTTCCCCGGCACCTTCGGCCACGCGCCCCCAACGCGGATCGCGCGCAATATCGACCATTGGTGAGAAATTCCAGAAAATACCGTCGGCAGTGGCTTCCTTTGCGGCTACCTGAGCTGATTTTTCGATTAACTCCATGTCCCAGGTTGCTGAAAGCCCGAGAGGAATTGGAAATGTGGTTTTGTACCCGTGAATCACGTCGGCACCAAAAATCATCGGAATTCCCAACCGGCTTTCTTCGACGGCCATTTTCTGTGCCTGCCGCAGTTTTTCGGGACCATAAATTCCGAAAATTCCGCCAACCCTGCCGGTTTTAATTTTCTCTTCCACATCGGTACTCACCACCGAGCCGGTAGGAATTCCACCTCCGGGTGTTATCAGGTTCAGTTGCCCGATTTTTTCTTCGATGGTCATTTCACTCATCAGGTCACCGATAAATGTGTCCATTTCCGATTTTTGCTCCTGCTGACCGCACGAAATAAACAATGCAACAGCGGCTGCCAAAAACAATAATTTCTTCATAGTTATCTGATTTTTATTTAATTTCAAAAGTCTTTTTAAACCTATTTTTCAACATGCAGAAAATCATTTTTTTTACCCCGCCCCAAGGGGTGAAAATGATTTTCTTATTTGCCGTTGGATTAAAATAACTTATTCATTCATTCAATTTCTATAATTTCCGTTTTTTCTGATATGCCGTTTTCATTAAACGCCTCAATGGTGAAATAATAAGTTGTGTTTTTATCCAGGTTGCGCATTAGCAATTCGTTGTCATCGTAAACAAGCCACGAATGGTACAATTTGTCGGGAGCAATTCCCCACCGGATATTGTAGCCCTGCGCACTTTTTACTGGGTTCCATGAAAAAGTGGCATTTCGCCGGTCGGATTCACGATTAACATTGAATCCTTTCACCTGGGCTGGTTTTTCACCGGCCCCCAATCCGAACACCCTGATTTCGGACATGGCCAGATTTGGGCCCGGAACTTCAATATTTTTGTATCGTACAAATTTCGCTTCAACCGGCTGGTTGAGCACAATGTAGGCGTTTGGCGAGTCTTTCCAGCTGTTGCTTCTGTCAACCACCGTTTCCCATGTTCCGCCATCTTCTGAAACTTCTATGGTAAACCGGTGGCGCAACCCATCTGTGCGGGTGTAAATGCCTGTTTCGTGATCATGGTAATTGAGTTGGACGGCATAAATCTTTCCCGGGTTCAACATTTCAATTTCCACCCACTGCTTATGGTCATTGGCTTCTGCCACCCAGTAGGATTTTGGACTTTCATCGGTCAGCACCTCCGAAGTAATTTTGCCTTCGCTGTTTTTTTCCAGTGGCATTTCCGTAATATCGTAATCATCATCGGTAGATGTACTTTTCCGAATCTGCATTTGCGAGGAGGAAACCGTGGTTTTTCCTTTGTAGGAAAGCAGCATCCAGCCGTTATGTTGTCCGGCTTTTGTGGGATGGCTGGGTGCAAACCGCGGATAATCGCCGTAATGCGTATCGGAGTGCATCAGGCCTTCATCATCAAAATAAGTTGGGAACATGCACAAGCGGCGCTCCCAGTGCGAATTGGAGGCCAGGGCCATGGTGGCAAAATGCCAGTACTGCCCGTTGGTTTGTTTTACGGTTACCCCGTGGCCGGCGCCGTTGGTAAAACCTCCCGGCTTAAAACTCATCGGGTTGTTTTTCATGTAGGTAAACGGGCCGAGCGGTGTTTCCCCAATATAAACTCCATCGCCATAAACATTGAATTGTGTACCGGGCGCGGCATACTGCAAATAGTATTTCCCATCGTGTTTCGTCATCGACGCGCCTTCCATGTAACCCTCTTTTAGCGTGGGATGAAAATTGTTTTCGCCAAAACGCTCCCAGCCATGCTCTTCTTCCACCAGATTTATTAGTTCTTTTTGCACCCCGGTTTCCAGGAATCGATCGTCTTTATTTAATTCCTTCACACGAATGGGGTGTACATTCGACGACCCCCAGTACAACCAGGTTCTGCCATCGTCGTCGATGAATAGTTCCGAATCCTGAATATTGTTGGTGATGGAAGCGGTGGGTGTCCATTTTCCGCTTTTGGGATCGTCGGTGTAAAGAATGCTCCCATACCCGGCCGGATCGCCGGCAAAGTAAATCACCGAATCTTTGTAATTAAAAGCTGTTGGCGCATTGCTTCCTTCAAAAAACCACTGCGCCGGTTTGATAAACTGCCAGTTGACCAAATCGGTTGAATGCCAGTATCCAAACGAGCGGGTGACAAACATGTAATATTCGCCCCGGAATTCAATGACTGCCGGATCGGCCCCTGAGCGGTAGGAAATATTCCGGCTTGAATTGTAAACCATGTAAGTGTAATCGATATCGAGCGGATTGCAGTAGGTTTGCGGAATTGGCTCCTGCGTGTAAGCAGAAAAACTTATGATTATTAAAAGTGCAGCAAGTATTCGTTTCATCATCTATTTAGTTTTGAATCAGCAGTTTCGTTTTGAAGAATGAATCTCCGCCGGACAATTCAACTACATAAAATCCGGAATCAATACCCGAACAATCTATTTTAAAATTCGTGACAGGCCAGATAAATTCTTCTGTAAATACAGACTTCCCGTCGAGACCTGTTATTTTTACTGTAATTGTTTTGTTCTGAAAAGATGAATTCAGGTTGACATAGAAATAGCCTTCTGCAGGATTTGGATAAACTTTAAATTGGACATTTTCCTGAATTTCTTTCGCTTCTGTTGAAACTTCATATTCAAACCCCAGTTTGTCGAGGCCCGCCTGCAAATCGGCATCTTTCATCACTGTATTCCACAGCAAACCGGTACGGTGGTTTTCCAGCATCACCACAATCGGTCCCTGATCGATGCCGATGTACGCTTTTTGCACCCAACCGAGGTTGTCGTTAAACGCATCGTAGGGGCCGAATTTCCCAAACAAATCCTGACCCCGTTCACGGTAAAAATATTTGAGTGCTTTCATCGATTCTTCGGGTGTGTAGGGCATGCTGGCCAGCGCCGCGGTCGGGCTGATGGTCCCGTTGTCGTTGTGTACCGGCTGGTGGGCTGTGTAACCATCAGGATCGTCGCTGGCTGTGAGCCCCCAGTTTTTGTCGCTGTAATTGGTGTGTCCCTCCGGATTTTCCACCGCATAGGCA
Source organism: Tangfeifania diversioriginum (assembly GCF_900141875.1). Classification (GTDB taxonomy): domain Bacteria; phylum Bacteroidota; class Bacteroidia; order Bacteroidales; family Prolixibacteraceae; genus Tangfeifania; species Tangfeifania diversioriginum. The sequence continues at coordinate 129,605 of NZ_FQZE01000001.1, forward strand.
TGATGAATTTTTGCCGTGTTCACATGTTCCTGCCAGTAGTCGGCATATTTGTCGGATAACCCGTGTGGATTAATGCCGAGATGTGAATAGTGAATCCAGAACAACGGGCCGCCCCAATCGGGTGACAACCGGATTTCGTGGCCGTAAAATGTACGCGGATTCACCATGGCGCCGTTGCCCGCCCAACCCTGGTCGTAAACCACTTTGGAAATGCCGTGCGTTGGCGATGAAGCGGCCATTACATAGGTTACCAGGCACTCATTCCAGCCGGTTACTTTCATGTTTTTCTGGAAGTTGAAGTTGGGCGACCAGTGCCAGAACAGCACATTTTGTCCGTTGCGGTACCAGTCCCAGTCGATGCCGCGCCAAAGCCGGTCGGCTGTTTCACGGATCTGCACCGATTTGGCATCGGTTCCGGCAAAATAATTTTTCAGGGCGATCAGCCCCTGCGCCACAAACGACGTTTCCACAATGTCGCCTCCATCATCGTCTTCCATAAACGGCTGCGTTTCGGAGGTATCGGCATTGTACCAGTGCGACCACGCACCGTGGTGACGCTCGCAATTTTCCAGAAATTCCAGAATTTTCAGAATCCGGTCTTTGATTTCTTCCTGTGGTTTGTATTCGCGTTCGTAAGCGACAATCATTGCCATCAATCCCATTCCGGTGGCACCCGAAGCAGCAGTGCGGCCATTCCCGTTGGAGCGTTCCAATGCCATTCCGGTGGCCTGGTGGGCACCTTCCCAAAAATAACGGAAGGAGGAGCGTTGCACCATATCCATCAACTCGTCGTCCGAAAAATCGCGGATTTGGGCAGATGCTTCTGCCGGTTCCGATTCGTTTCCCTGAAATGCGGAAACCACCCGGTAAATCACTTCGCTGTTTCGTGCCTGTTCAGGAACAAAATCGAGGTAATAATTTTCGGACGTTTCAGCGCGAAGTTCAAAATTCGCTCCGCGGTCGAATGAAGCATAAATCCGATAGGTCAAATCTTCCATGGGAAATTCCCAGTTGAGTTCGGCGTGACTGTCGTAACCGGTTGCTACAAAATTCTCCACGGCAGGAATTTCAGAAAGGCTTTTGAATGCTGAAATTTCATCGACCAAAATCAGCCGCGATGTTCCGTTGGTTTCCGACTGGCGAAACACCACGCCTTTTACAGAAGAAAAGTTGAGAAGGTTGTTATCGCTGTCATCTGTAATTTTGTTTAATGGGAAGACAACCCTTGCCCACTGATCTGCAGAAATATCCTCGTTAAAATCAGCTAATGCATAAAAATTAGAGAAGAGGTCGCCTGTAAAATCATTGTTTGTTGCTGTGAGCCCAATCAGCGGCAAAGCAGATTTTGGAAGCGTCTCTTCAGCGTAAATATAAAACGAAAGCGTATCCAGCCCGGTAATATCAACCGTTGACCAATCATTCCGATAAACAGTGGCTCTCCAGTTTCCGTTTTCGGCTGAAGTATAATTGAATTTCAGGGAAGTGTTTCCTTTCCAGGCATTTGTTGAACAGGGAATTTTATCGTTGTATTGCGGCAACCCCGGTGGGTTAGTATGTTCGAAACTGCTCTCGCCCATGCTTTCCACGTTGACAATGCCCTGGTCATAAAACGTTTCATCTGTTCCTTCGGTGAAAAAGAATGCTTCCTGCGCCCAGACCGAGACAAGCGCAAAAACTAAAATTCCGGTTAAAAACAGCGACCTTAACATGATTATTCAAAATGCGGACTGCTAAAGTCCAGTTTTTTCAATCCCTGCTGCACGTCTTCATTCTGCATAAATAAATTCCACAGTAATCCGGAACGGTGGTTTTCAATCATCACCGGAACCGGCCCCTGGTCGATGGCCAGATAACGTTGCGGATACCATTCATATTCTTCGCTGAAGGCGTCGTAAAAACCGTATTCACCCAAGATTTTATCACTTAGATCTTCGTAAAAATGGCGAATAACCGGCATCACTTCTTCGGGTGCATAGGGAAATGATGAGAGTGCCGCTGTGGGCGAAATCACACCCAAATCGAATGACGGACGGTGCCCGGCGTAACCTGTTTGGCCCGAATTGCCTGTTTCAGGTTTTTCATCGGTTTGGCCATTAAAGTAGCGGGCTGCTCCCGGTACCGAATAACTTGCGGTAAGTCCCCAGCAGTTTTCGCCATAACCTTCGTAATTGTTCGGATTTTCGATGCAATGCTGTCGGTTAATCATGGTGTGGGAAACGTTGAGTTCCCAGTAGTCAGCATATTGGTCGGTCAGGCCGCGTGGATCGAGCCCGAGGTAGGAATAGTGCGCCCAGAACAACGGCCCGCCTTTTTCGGGGTCGGCATGGTGCTTTAACCGCAGCGTATGGCCCCATGTGGTGTTTTCCACAGAAATATCGCCGTTTTGCGCCCAGCCTTCGTGGTAAACTTCGGGCTTAACGGGATGCGTTGGCGAGGCGGCGGCCAGAATATAGGTAATCAAGCATTCGTTGTAACCTGTGATTTTGTGGTTCATTTCCCAACCCACGTTGGGCGACCAGTGCCAGTACAACACATTTTCGCCCTGGGTGTACCAGTCCCATTCCACTTCGCGCCAAAGCCGGTCGATTTTGGCTGCCAGTTGCTGTTCTTCGTCATTTCCGCTTTTAAAATATTCTTTTACTACGAGAAGTCCCTGAACGAGGAATGAAGTTTCCACGAGGTCGCCGCCATCGTCGTTTTGGGAAAAAGGTTTCACTTTTCCGGTTTCGCCATTGAGCCAGTGCGGCCAAACCCCATGGAAGCGGTCGGCCTTTTCCAGGAAATCCACAATTTGCTGAAAGCGTTCGAAGCCCTGCTGCCGGGTAATAAAACCGCGTTCAATGCCCACCAGAATGGCCATGAGGCCAAATCCTGTTCCTCCGGTAGTTACAATATGCTTATCGTTTTGCGGATAAACATCGTCTTCATGAAACCGTTCGCGGGCCATTCCGGAGTTGGGTTCCGCGCCATCCCAGAAATATTGAAAATAGTGGTACTGCACCGAGTCGAGCAGTTGCTCATCAGTTAAAGAAACTGCGCTTTTTATTTCTTCTTCGCTTTTATTTTGTTTTGAATTGGAACAAGCTGCCACGACCAGCAGCAGACCAATCAGTATAAAATTTTTCATCATTTCAACTTTAAAAGAAAGGCTGCCCGTAACTTGCCAGGCAGCCTTTCAACCTACTTCATAAAACTAACTAACTAAACTACCCCGACCATTTTTCGCAAAGAATCTTAATTCTCTGCATCAATAATGGCCTGTATCTCTGTTTGCGAGAGTGCTTTATTAAACAATCGGAGTTCGTCCATCAGGCTTAAATCTGACAAGTGGCCCCATTCGGAAAATCGCGGAGCGCCCGAACCGATGGAAAGAATATCGCAACCGGTCCAGTCAATTCCACCAAAATCACCTTCGCTCACCACTTCTCCGTCAATATAAACAGTGCTATGATCGGCTGCAATGGAGAATGCAAAATGCACCCATTCCCCGGTTGACGGATCAACGTCGGCATTTTCGCCGCCGTCGAACCAGGATTCACCATCGCCGGTGCCAACATTCAGCTTAAACCTTTGGTTTCCGGCCGCATCTTCGCGGAAGAACCGGAATCCTTTGGTACGGTCGTTTTGTTTTTCCGGATATTCCGCATGATCAGTGTCCTCCGGCCCTGCAGCAAGAATTCCTGCCCGGTTTGGCTCTGCATTAATTTTCATCCAGAAAACCGCACTGAATTCGTCACCAAGAAAATCATCGGTTGGGAAAGTGAGGTATGATTCTTCTGCTCCTGCATAGGCCTGACCAACTTTTCCTTCAGCAAAACCGGGTGAACCGACTTCGGTGGCTTCGGTGTCGGAAACCAGGTCTTTGTTGCTTCCTTCAAACGGCATATAGAAAACTTCCCCATCGTATTTGGGTTCGTAAGGCATATCGTCAAAAATGATCTGCTGAATTTCGGAACCTGAAAGCGCACGGTTGTAGAAACGCAATTCATCAATAAAACTTAAATCAGAAAGGTGGTTCCAGTAGCTGAATGTTTCCCCTCCTGCGCCAATGGTAATATCATCGCAGCCAGTCCAGTCAACCGGAGCTTCCATAGCAGATGTTCTCACAGGCACCCCGTCAAAATACATCACATTTTCAGTTGGCGTAATAGTAATAGTCACATGCACCCATTCGCCAGCTGTTGCATCGAGGACTCCGCCGTCGTTCCAGCTTTCGCCGCTTCCGGTTCCCACGTTCAGTTTTAACTGCTGACTTTCAGCACCGCCCTCGCGGAACAAACGGAAACCTTGCTGGCGGTTTTCAGGCTCCGCGCCTATACTTAAAATTCCGGCACGATCGGGTGAAGGATCGACTTTATACCAGAACGTGGCACTAAATTCATCACTCTTCAAATCTTCAAACGGGAACGTAATGTAGGAATCGGTTGCTCCCTGATAAGCATTTCCACCCAAAACGCCTTCTCCGGCGAAACCGGGATTGCCCACTTCCGCAGCTGTCTGAAAACTTATCAGCTCCATGTAGTCGCCATCGAATGGCATGTAAAATGTTTCACCTGCATATTTTGGAGTGTAGGGTGAAACTTTTTCGAAATTAATTGAAGCGGTGGTGCTTTTACCATCCAGGTCGGTGGCGGTAATTTCCAGCACATGGGCTCCGTTGGTTACATTGTCGTAAACCAGTTCATCCACCAGGCGACGGTAATCTTTAAAATCAGTATAACTCTGAATTTCAGTGCCGTTTATTTTTACTGAAACTGTGCTTAGTTCAATATCGTCGGTTGCTTCAAAACTGATGGTAACAGGAGCAACTGCTTCAGGCACTTTTATCTGATACCCATCGGCCGGTGAATTGATTGTCACTGCGGGCGCAGTTTCATCGGATCCCACTTCTACTTTCGATAAATCATCGATATAATTCTGATCGCACGCACCTAAAACAATAAGTGCCAGTGCAAAAACTATAATTTTATTTAAGGTTTTCATATCTTATCTTTTTTAGTCAATTCCTTCTTCCAGTTGTGGTAATTCAGCAATCTGATCTGCAGGAAATGGGAAATAAGCTTTGTCCATTGTAAATGTTTTGCCAGCATGGCTCAATTCAGCAGTGTTTTCAGTTCTTACCATATCGTAATACCGAATGCCCCATTCGGTTCCCAGCTCAGCCAGTTTTTCGTCCAGCACATCCTGTGTTGACACATCGGTCAAATCAGTCAACCCTGCTCTGGCCCGAACAAGGTTAACGGCATCGTCCGCCGACAAGGATGAGTTGCCCGAGGCACCTCTTGTTAATGCTTCGGAATACATCAGCAGGATTTCTGAATAGCGGATAACGATGAGATTTTTATTGCTGCCAAAACCAGTTCTTCCAGGAATCAGCTCAGTGGAAGGCTGAATAAATTTACCGCTGGCAAAATTAAGGCGGGCATTGTTGTTAAACACGTCGCCTTCGCGATTTGTATTGGTAATCCATTCCGGGATTTCGCCGTATTCATTTTGAACTTCGGTAATTCCATCGGGAGTAAACACTACAGAAGTCTCAAGGCGTACGGTTTCACCGCGGTCGAGCATAAATTTAATGTATTTCATGGTTGGCTCGTAAAATCCCCAACCGGCTCCGGCCCCTTCAACTTTGGGTGTCCAGCCGCCAATTCCGAAAGGAGAAAAATTATGTCCGAAACGATCGCCTTCACCCTGGTCAAAGTCAGAAAACTGAAATTCCAGGATGATTTCGTCATCCAGTTTCCCGGCTTTTTTAAAGAGGTGGTAAAAATCATCTGCCAGTTGATATTCACCGGAACTGATGATTTCAGAGGTTGCGTCGGCCACTCCCTGGTAATCTTCCAACTCCTGATAAGCCAGCGCCTGAAGCGCATAAGCAGTGTAACTGGTAATTCCTCCAGGTATATCAGGACGTTTGTTTGGGTTTACACCCGGCAGGTTGGGAATGACTTCGTCCATTTCTTCCACAATGTATTGCATTACTTCCGCTTTGTTACTCAACGGAGTATTCTGGATATTGTCCAGTTCATCAATTACAATACAACCTCCAAAAGCGCGGGCCAGGTTCAGGTACAAATAAGATCGGATTACCCTGCATTCGGCCAGATATTGATCTGCCAGTGCATCGTTATTTGCAGCCGGCCTGTACTTTTCAATTTCATCCATTGCTGTAAACACATTCACAATGTCGTTGTAATGCCCCTGCCACAATGCATTTAAGTTCCACTGGCTGGGGAAATATTTAAATTCATCCTGTTCCTGCATGGGAACCTGATCGCCGGCGGCATTTACATCATCACCGCGGATTCCTAGGGTTAAAGGCTCTTCCCAGCCGCGGGTATATAATCCATGATAAGCCCCGAGTAAAGGAAGGACCATATTTTCACCATTTGAATAATCGACATCACTTGTAAATGTTTCATCTTCAAAGGGTGCATCCAGCTTTTCGGTACATCCGAAAACCATTGCCATTAAAAGCGCTGCAATAATTACAGGCACACTATATTTGAAACTATTTTTTACTTTCATCTTTATCAATTTTAGAATTTAAGATTAAGCCCTAACGTATAAACTGCGGGTACGGGATAAAACTGACGGTCGATTCCGTTCGGTACTTCCGGGTTAAAGCCGTTATATTTAAACAGCGTCAGCGGCCTTTCGGCTGTAAAATAGATTCTTGCATCCGGCATGCCCTCACCAATCAGTTCTGCTCCTTTCAGGTTATAACCTAACTGCACATTCTGAATTCTGAAAAAAGCGCCGTCTTCCAAAAGGTAGTCGCTGAAATTCTGGTTCCAGCCCCTGCGCAGCCCGGAAGCTGAAGGGTATTTATTGGAAGTGCCTTCGCCATTCCACAAACCATCGGCCAGGTCGGCATCGATGTTTGTATCGTTGGTCCAGATAATTTCTCCACGCTTGCGGTTCAGGATTTTGTTCCCGGCCTGCCCCATAATGTTCATGGAAAAATCGATGTTTTTGTAGGTCAGCCCCAAAGAACCTCCGTAGTTGAAGGTAGGAATGTATGAACCCAGAAATACTTTATCGTCATCGTTCAGTTCATCGTTGCTATCCTGATCCCTGAATTTGAAATCGCCGGGAACAAGGCCGTTTGCAGAGGCAATGGGATCATTATCAATTTCGGACTGATTCTGGTAAATTCCTTCTACCTCGTAGCCATAGAATGACATTAGCGGTTCGCCCACCTGTGATCTTTGGCGGAACTCCGCTGAACCTCCGTTGATATAGGATTGCCCGTAAAGGTCGAGCACCTCATTTTTTAAAGTTGAAAAATTGGCGCCGATGGTGTAGGAAAAATCACTGGAAATTTTCCCTTTCCAGTTCAACACCATTTCAAGCCCCTGGTTACGGATGGTTCCCACATTTCTTAACACACTACCTGCCTGAAGTTTAAGGCTTACCGGAATGGCAGCATTTTCAGTATCGCGAACGTAGTAGTCCGATTCAATACTTAAACGACCATCGAACATTTCAGCGGTTAACCCAACATTGGTACCTGTTACAGTTTCCCAACCCAGGTAGCCGAAAGTGCTGGTAGTAACCGAACCATTCACCTGAGTATCGTCGATAGCCAGATAAACCGGATTGGTTGTGTTAGCACCGTCCTGCCGGGCAATTTTATCGTTTCCTAATTGTCCCCAGCCACCGCGCAGCTTCAGGTACTCAATTAAATCAACACCCTGAAAAAAATCTTCTTCAGAAACCACCCAGCCTAAACCAAACGCCGGAAAAGTGCCCCATTTTTCCTGGTATTTTGATGTACCTTCCTGGCGGAGGGTAACATAAGCAATGTACCTGTTTTTAAAATTATAGGAAACCCTTCCGAAATAGGAAACCCCATAAAGTCTTTCTGCGTTATCGTCAGCTGTTTTGGATCACTGAGCCCGGGACTGGCCAATGTACCAGGAATTTTCATTCAGTGGGATGTCTTCTGCATAACCGCTTAAGTAATCGTACCATTCATCGCGGTAGGAAGTACCGGCCATGGCCGTTAAATTATGGTCGCCAAAACTATCGGTGTATGTAAGTGTATTGTCCAAAAACTGATTTACAATAGTTGTACGGGAAGATGAGATTGTAGAAAGCGGCCTGTTTGTAGAATTTGTTATATAATATGGTATTCCCACATTCCGCCCTTTAATAAACGTTAGAGAAACGTTGTAATTGGTTTTAAATTTCAGCTTATCCTGCAATATATCTACTTCAGTATAAATCCCGGAAAGCGCTTTTCTTATATCCTGCCTGTCTTCATTAAAATCGAGGCTGAGAAAGGGATTCTGCGAACCGCGGTAACCAATGAGTTGTGCACTGGAATACCGGCTCGGATTTGGGGTTTCGTTATTCACCAGCTGTTCGTAATTCTGATCGTCGTAAACCGGAAGAATAGGAACTGCGTGGTATGCACTAAACCAGGCGGCATCGTTTGCAATATACCTGGTACCGTTGCTCACATTAAAATTAACTCCAGCCTTAAGCCAGTTATTGGCCTGATGGTCAATTTTTGTTCTCAGGTTTAACCGGGTGAATGAATTTTCAGTTTCAAGCAGCCCTTCCTGGTCAAAATAACTAATGCCAATTGAATAAGAAGTTTTTTCGGTTCCTCCCAAAATCGACAGCGAATGGTTTTGCTGTTGTGCATAAGGTTTCATTATTTCAGCATACCAGTCGGTATTTACATTGGGTACATTGGGGTTAATCCGGCTTCTTCCGTAGCGCTGCATGGCATTCTGGATGAAGCTGATGTCGGCCGGATCGCCTACCTGATTGATGTAATTTACAAATTGCTCCGAGTTGGCCATTTGCAACACATTTTGCGGCACCTGCATTCCAATGTAACCTTCGTAGGTAATAGTAGTTTCAGTATTGAGCGAGCCATCTTTTGTAGTGATAAGAACTACTCCGTTTGCAGCTCTTACACCATAAATTGCCGATGCGGATGCATCTTTCAATACCGAGAGTGTTTCAATATCCGAAGGGTTCAGGAAATCGATATTGTCGAAATACATTCCATCCACTACATACAATGGTGATGAGTTGCTGCTTGTAGGAAACGAACCGACTCCACGAATACGCACGGTGGGTTCCGCTCCCGGCGAACCGGCACTTACCACCTGCACTCCGGCAACCTTGCCCTGCAATCCCTGCATGGCCTGCCCTGATGGAGTTTTTACCAACTCTGCCGATTCAATTGTGGAAATGGAAGAGGTGAGGTCTTTCACCTTTAGTTCTCCGTAGCCCACTACCACAACTTCTTCCAATCCAATAATATCTTCCTTCAGCTCAACGTCGATGGTTGTTGAACCATCAACACTAACCTCTTTGGTAATAAAACCCACGAAACTAAAGGAAAGCGTTGCATCTGGCGGAACCTCAATGGAATAGTCACCGTCGAAATTGGTAATTGTTCCGTTTTGAGTCCCCTTTTCAAGTATTGTTACCCCGGGTAGCCCCAGGTCGCTTTCATCGGTTACCTTGCCTGTTACAACAACAGTTTGTTGTGCCATTAACGATGTAACCGAAAAAATCAGTAAGAAAAGAAATGATAATTTTTTCATAGCTCATATTTTAATTTTTATCAGTTGAAATCCTGAGTACAATTTATGGGATGTTCACACCAACGGAAAAAAAACTGCCTCACTACTATTTCACTTTGCGTGATGAAGCAATTTGGGCACCTCACAACTAACTCATACCCCCTTGTCAGGATTCATTTTATTCATTGGAAACCAGCATTTTAAAAACCCAACTCTTTTAAGATTACGTATCAAACAACCAAGAGGTTTCAAGCTAAAAAGTGCGGTATATTTCAGAAAAGACAGAAAAACTCATTACTTTTGATACAATGATGAGTGCCAGGCTAATGAATTGAACTGCAACTTTTAGTAAAGATTGTATTTAACCATGCAAAAATGGCTTTACATATTTTGTTTCTTATGGTTATCCGTTTTTATATGGAGCTCATCTCTTTTGGCCCGCCCGCAGGAGTGGCACATTAAAAATTTCAGCAAAAAAGAGTACCGGGCAGCCAACCAAAACTGGTCGGTTGATGCCAGCCCCAACGGGTTTATGTATTTTGCCAACCATGCCGGGTTGCTCGAATTTGACGGTACCAGCTGGGAGCTTTACCGTTTGCCAAACCAAACCATTCTCCGCTCAGTAAGTGTTTTCAACGACAGCACAATTTTTACAGGCGGCTATCGCGAAATTGGATTTTGGAAAGCAGACCGGAATGGAAAACTGAATTATAACTCACTTAACCTGCTGGCGGATGAATTGCTTGGCAAAAATGACGAATTCTGGAATATCTGCTTTTTAAATGATACTGTTTATTTTCATTCATTCACCAAAATATTAAAGTATAAAAACAATAAAATTACATCCGTTGAGCTACCCGGTTTTGTAACATCAATGAACCGCGTGGAGGATAAAATTCTGATTGGGGTGAGAGACAAGGGGATTTACACCATTTCAGACGAAAAAACGGAACCGTTTATTACTGATCCTCAACTTGAAAACGCAATTATCCGGTTTATAATTCCCTACCCAAACGATCAAATCCTTATCGGCACTTCATCGGATGGAATTTTCATGTGGGATGGACTACAACTGAAGGAATGGAATCAGCAGTGGAGTGATTATTTCAAAAGAAATGAGGTGAACCGGGCACATATCAACAAAAACGGACATTTGATTATCGGAACTATTATTGACGGAATTGTTGTTTTCGATGAAAACGGGCAACAAATTTCAAGCTATAATACCTCCAACGGATTTCAGAACAATACCATTCTGGATATTGCTAACGATATATATGGAAATGACTGGTTTGCGCTGGACAGCGGGATTGATTTTATTTCTTACAAAACGGGCAGTGGCATTAAATATGACCCCATTCCGGGAATTGGCAGTATTTACGATGTAGCTGTTTTTGAAGACAAAATTTACCTGGGAACCAACCGGGGATTATTTCACAAAAAACGACAGAACGCCAGTGCCGATTATACCCTTGCTCCTGAAACGAGCGGGCAGGTTTGGGATATCAGCGAAATGGACAACCAGTTATTTGTAGGTTTTAATCAAGGGGTGCTGGGCATTAAAAACAACGAAATCAACCTGATATCCAGCCAGGCGGGTGGTTTTTCAATAACCGAAGATCCCTTAAAACCAGGCAGGTTAATTCAATCAACTTATTCGAACCTGGTAATTTTTGACAAAGTTAATTCTGAATACCGGCAAAAGGGCACAATCAACGGTTTTTATGATCTTATCCGGTACATAGAATTCGATCATCGCGGGAATTTGTGGGCCAGCCACATGCACCGCGGAGTTTACAAGCTTCAGTTAAATAGTTCGCGCGACAGTGCTGTAAGTATTCAATATTACGGAAAGAATTCAGCTTTTGAAAAAGACCATTCCATCCATGTTTTTAAAGTTGAAAACCGCATTGTATTCACTACCGAAGAACAACTTTTCACCTATAATGATTTAAATGACTCCATCGTTCCCTACCACTTATTGAATGAAAAACTCGGAGAATTTACAGCGGCGCACCGGATTGTCCCGGCTCCCAATCACCATTACTGGTTTATTACCAAAGAAAAAATCGGGCTGTTTCTAATCCGTGAAAATGAAGCAGAATTGATAAAATCTATTCCCAACCAGGTTTTTGCCCCGCACGAGATGATTGATGGTTTTGAAAACATAGTACCACTCACAGCCACTAAAGCAATCATTTGTTTCGAGAACAGCATTGCCTGGTTCGATTTTTCCCAAACCGATTCGCTGACTGAAATAGAAAATTATGCTCCGCAACTACGGAAAATCAAACTGACTGATAACCAGGGAGTACAACAAACGAAAAGCATCAAATCGAACCTGGAAGTTAAATTCAAATTTAACAACATACAAGTAAAATATGCTTTCCCGCATTTTACGCACCGGCCAATTCAATTTCAGGCATTTTTAAAAGGAATTGACCAAACATGGTCGGAGAAAAAAGAAGTTCCGGTTTTTAGTTTCGACAGGCTGCCTGCCGGCGAATACCAACTGCTGGTTAAGGCTGTTGATGCGTGGGGAAATGAAAGTATGCAGCACAGCATAAATATTAATATTCTTCCTCCCTGGTATTTAAGCAACTACGCAGGAGCGGGTTATATTTTGGCATTCATATTCCTGGTGCTCGGGCTACAGGTTTGGGGAGTCAGGCGGACACGCAAAAAAGAACGCCGCCGACTTGAAAAAAGAGAACAGGAATTGATAAAACTCCGCAACGAAAAACTCCGCAACGAGGTGGAACACAAAAGCAAAGAGCTGGCCAACTCCACAATGGCAATTGTGAAAAAAAACGAGTTCCTGTTAAAACTGAAACAGTCGGTGACCAACCAGAAAGAACAACTGGGAACGCGGTATCCCGACAAATACTATTTGCATCTCATAAAAAAAATAGACGATAATATTTCAAGTCACGAAGACTGGCATCTTTTTGAAACTAACTTTGAACGGGCACACGAACAATTCCTGCATAAAATAAAGGAAAAATTCCCTGAATTAACTTCCAAAGATTTACGACTTTGCGCTTTTCTGCGTATGAACCTGACTTCAAAAGAAATTGCCCCGCTTTTAGGCATCTCGGTGCGGGGAGTTGAAAACCACCGCTACCGGTTGCGCAAAAAAATGGGGCTGGAACACGATGACAGCCTGATTGATTTGATACTGGAGCTGTAAAATTTTAGTTAATAAAGCAATCCGAACAACCATAAAGGAATTGTATTTCCGGATCCAATTTCAATGTTGTCTTTTACAATAAATGCATTGGACAAATCTTTCAGTTGTTTTTGTGACTTTCCTCTGCCCCCTACTTCAAAAATGAATTTATTATTTACCATGAAATCTCCTTTTGATGGATATTCAACACTATTTCCAACCTTCAATTGATTAAGAAAAAATGTTTCCCTGGTATTTCCCTCGTTTATTGAATCTCTGCCTAATGCAAAAGCAAGGTTGGTGTTTTGAAGGTAAAGCTTTTCGGGCTTATTCAAAAAATTAATACCGTGACTGTCTTTTCTCAAGCAATTAACAATTTGCGCTTTCTCGAGATAAAACAAATACCTGAGCAGGGTTTCCCTGGTAACACCAATTTGTTCGGAGAGCCGTTTGATGTTCGGTTTGTATGGAACAAGCCTGGAAAGTACAGCGATTAGTTTTTTCAAATTCACTACAGAATTAAAATCGATATTAAAAATGATAGGTAAGTCGCTTTCCAAAACAATATTTAAAACATTTAACAACTTTTCATGGTAGTGGGTTTCACTTTCAATAACAAAAGGATAATACCCACTATGTATATATTCCTTAAAATATTTTAAAGGTTTTATCTCCGGAGGAATATTTAATGTAATCCCCCTGGCATTGGAAATAATGTCTTCAAGGGTTAACAGAGGTAGCGGGGCGTTATATTTCAGAAGGACAAACTCACGCAACGAGAGCCCAGGCAACTGATATAGAACCAATCTGCGACTCAGATCATGCGAGCCTTTATAAACCTCCAATGCAGAGGAACTTGTAAATACAACTCTCAGTCGGGGAAGGTTATCGTATATCAATTTCAGATCGTGCGACCAGTTTTTATATTTATGTACTTCATCGAGTAAAAGCAATTCTCCTCCTTCCCTCTCAAACTGAACTGCAAAATCGTATAGTGAATTCTCCGCAAAATAGATATGATCCAGTTCCAAATATATGGTATCGGTACTAAAGCCATGGGTCTTCTTCAGGTATTGCAGCAGCAGCGTAGTTTTACCAGCTCCACGCGCTCCACTAATTCCTGTCAGTCGGTTATTCCAGTCAATTTTTTGAAGTAAAAAACGTTCGAAATGGCTGGATATATTTCTTATTTTAAAATCCGAAATTTCGCGAAGCGTATCCATAGTACCAGATATTATAAAAAATTGCGTTATCGACAATGCAAAAACAACTGCATAGTCACTTATCAATAATGCAAAATTATACAAAAATTGCATTACGGACAAATCATTCCGAAACAATAAGATTAAAATATTTTGTGTGCGCAGAGTTGAAAACCACCGCTACCGGTTGCGCAAAAAAATGGGGCTGGAACACGATGACAGCCTGATTGATATGATACTGGAGCTGTAGTTTTTCAGTTCAGCGAATAATTGTACAATTTTCCACCTTCGCTCCCCACAATCAGGCTCAGTCCGGTGTCGTTATCCGATAGTTTGCCAATGCTAAACTCGGTATTTCCCTGGAGCGGAAATCCTTCGTGCTGTTTTCCTTCCGGATTAAAAAGATGAATTCTATTGGCAGTGGCTTCCACAACACCCACTTTTTTAAGTTCAGGGCCAAACGTGTAAATATTAGGAGGATAAGTTAACGGATTATCAAATTTTTCTGAAAACTGTTTTTTACCGTTTTCATCCATCACAACCAGCTGGTTGTCATCAACAAAAACAAAATCAGGAACAGTGTTTCCATCCAAATCATCCACAATAAAAAAGTGCTCTTTGCCAAAACTGTCCGTTTTCTTTTCTTCGTGCTCCCCGCTAAAATAGATGTAATGCACCTGCCCGGTAACATCGGTAGTAACAATTTTGGGTGTTCCGTTTAAATCCAGAAAAAGTGGGTTTTTCGAGTTTTCAAACCAGGCTGAAGTTTCAACCCGCGTTTCGCCGCGGCGGTTCTGGATGTACACTTTCGTTTCATCTTTAAAAACAATGTAGTCCCGGTTATCGATTCTGAAATGCTGAACTGGTGTTGTTACTGTGCTCTCAGTGGTTTCAAAAACCCAGCCTGATAAAGCACTTCCAGACTTATCGTAGGCTACCACTTTTCTGTCTTCGTGGGCGATAAAATAGCGGTAGTCGCGGTTGTTGTGGTAATCGAACACATTTACCCCATTGGTGGCCGGCGATTCAAATTCAACCGGAAAATGCGCCACGTTGTTTCCTTCCCGGTCAATTAGGTACAATTTTTCTTTTGTATTGAAAAGGTATTGCAGCTTCCCGTTTTCGTAATAATCGACCTGGTGAATTTCGCCCAAAACAGGCTCCGAAAGCGGAATGCTCCATCGGATCCTTCCTTCGCCGGTTAACTGGAACAAATTGTTTTGTTTGTCCTGAAAAACTATTTCGCGATTGGCCACGTTGTTGTGGTTGGTAACCAACCGGGGTTTTAAACTGATGTTTTGCCCAATTGTACTTTGCCATACCGTTTGCGCCTGGTCTCTTGCATTGGGGTTGTAATCAATAACTACTGAATTGGCAAACAACTCTTTATCCTGTTTTATCTGCCAGCTTACAAATCCAAATTTCCGCAGGCTTTCGCTCTTTTCTTCCAGGATCTCCACCATTTTACCGGAAAGTAATTCGTTTCCAAAGCCAAAGGCTCGGTTTAAATCCGCATACACATTAATATTTGCCCGGCTTGCGTTTTTTTGCTTAACCCGCTGAAAAGTAGTATTTTTTGTTAATCCGGCCCCCAGTTCCATACTACGCAAATACTCCCCCAGTCCACGCTCAGTATTGCTAAAAACCATAAAATCACCATAGAATGCAACGTAGTTTGCTTTGGCAATTCCAAACGGGCTCCCCAGCCAAATACCCGGAAACGACGGATACGGAAACCGGTAAACAGGATAGCTAATTTCTTCATTCACTGCATATTGCATTCCCATTTCAGCCGGCTCAATATTGTTACGCGTTGCGTAATTGGAGAGTAATTTATTCAGCCGCTCTTCTGCTGCTGGTTGATTTTCAGTTTGAAGCATAAAATAAACCGTTTTATTTTCCGGATCAACCGGGATTGTGGTAGTGGCTACAATTATTTCGTTTTTGACCATGCCCTGCAATTCATTTTTAAAATTTGAGCGGGTTCCGCGGTCGAATCGTTTCATGCGCTCTTCGCGGGTGTAATAAAAATCGGTATGGCTGAAATAATTGTCGAGGCGTTTGAAAAACTCATCTTTATCAGAAAACGCATAACTGCAGAAAAAAGAAGTATTTTGAGGTAGCGCGTTTTCGGCCTGAAACCGCACTGTTTGCTGGCCGTTGAAAACCGAAAGGAAATGCCCCAGAGAATCATCGGCTGCTGCGGTGCCATTTAGTAATATGTGATCGTCATTGAATTGAAAATCAAATTCAGTCCACTCCGCAAAACTTTTAAACGATTCCAACTGGCGGCGTATGTTTTTACGTTGAGTTTCCCCAAATTCATCTACCTCTGTTTTGGTTTCTCCATTAAGGAGCTGGCCTGCATAATCAGTAAAATACTGATGATTAATATACAAAGCCACATCGGCCTGCGAGCCGGCAGATTTATTTACCGCCCGGAAATACTGGTTGTTAAGAATCCCATCGGTAACCAGTTGTCTTATTGATTGTTCAACTGAAATTGACTTTGAGCCAATCAAAAAAACATCGCCTGCAAACGAATAGAATAGGGGCTCATTATTAATTGCACTGCCTATTTCAGTAATGGTATGTTTCCCGTATTTTTTTTCTGAATAAGAAAATTTTCCTGAAGGATATAAATGATGAATGAGATTTTCGAGTGCTTTTTTGCGGTTATTGCCTTCTGCCCCGGTAATAATCAAGGGCACTAAATCATTCCTTCCGGCAAAAGGAAATGAGAGTACAAAAGATGTGTTTCGCAGATTAGCGGGGAAATTGTCGCTGTTTTGAATGAGCGTGTCGAGGTTTTGAGTGAGCTGAAAAAAACGGGTCCAGATTTCTGCTTCTATAAGTTCGTCAATTGCCGGATTCCCGAAGGGGACAGCTTTAAGCGAATTAAATTCCAGGAAAAAAGGTGAAGTAACCGGCACGGCTTTATACAGCGTGGTGTCTTTCGGAAAAATTATTTCTTCTCTCGAAAAATACAGGAATCCTGCAGCTATGGCCAGAATAACAATTACGACAATTAATAAACCTTTCTTCATTCTAAGCAATATTTTAAAAATAATAATCTACCGGAGCAAATTCAAAGGTACAAATTTGAAAACGCTGATTATTGCCAAATTGTGATGAGAAATGAGACATTTAATGTTAATAAAACCGATTTTCATCGGGCCAAAATAAAAAAAGCCTGAATATACCGGCTTTTTACTATATCAAAAATTAATTATTCCTGAAAAATTTGCTCTTTGGAAAATTACAAATGCTTGGCCACTTCAACTTCCTGGAAGGCTTCCACATGGTCGCCCACTTTAATATCGTTGAAATTTTCAACGTTCAATCCACATTCGTAACCGTTCTTCACTTCTTTCGCATCATCTTTAAAGCGTTTCAGCGAACCAAGGTTCCCGGTATAAATGACAATACCATCGCGAATAACTCTTACTTTTGAATTGCGGTTTATTTTGCCGTCGCGGACAATACAGCCGGCTACAGAACCAACTTTTGTAATTTTGAATACTTCCATTACTTCGGCTGTTCCGGTAATTTCCTCTTTTATATCGGGCGAAAGCATGCCCTCCATAGCGGTCCTGATTTCGTTAATTGCATCGTAAATAATAGAGTACAAACGAATATCGATTTGTTCGCGCTCTGCAAGTTTGCGTGCACTAAGCGACGGCCTTACCTGGAAACCAATTACAATGGCTTCGGAAGCTGCTGCCAGCAAAATGTCAGATTCTGAAATCTGGCCAACAGCTTTGTGTTTCACGTTTACCTGAATCTCTTCGGTAGAAAGTTTAATCAGTGAATCGGAAAGTGCTTCAACTGAACCGTCCACGTCACCTTTAATAATCAGGTTCAATTCCTGGAAATTACCAATGGCAATTCTGCGGCCAATCTCGTCGAGCGTAATATGTTTCTGTGAGCGCAGCCCCTGTTCGCGTGCAAGTTGTTCGCGTTTATTGGCAATGCCCCGGGCATCGCGTTCATTTTCCATCACATGGAAATTATCGCCTGCCTGCGGTGCTCCGTCGAGTCCCAGAATAATTGCCGGTTGGGCCGGCCCGGCCTCTTCAATCTTTTGGTTACGCTCATTAAACATAGCTTTTATATGCCCAAAATATTGCCCCGCCAGCACAATATCGCCTGATTTCAGGGTGCCCGACTGAACCAGTACGGTAGCCACATAACCGCGTCCGCGGTCAAGTGAAGATTCAATAATGGTACCGGCTGCTCTTTTCTTCGGATTTGCGTTCAATTCAAGCATTTCGGCTTCCAGCAGTACTTTCTCCAGTAAATCTTCAATTCCCTTGCCCTGCTTGGCCGAAATATCGTGCGACTGGTATTTACCACCCCATTCTTCAACAAGGTAGTTCATATTGGCCAGCTCTTCCTTAATCCTTTCGGGATTGGCGCCTGGTTTGTCGATTTTATTAATAGCAAATACAATTGGCACGCCAGCTGCTGATGCGTGGTTGATAGCTTCAACTGTTTGCGGCATCACGTTATCGTCAGCAGCAACAATAATAATTGCAATATCAGTTACCTGTGCACCACGGGCACGCATTGCCGTAAAAGCCTCGTGGCCTGGAGTATCCAGAAACGTAATGTCTTTCCCTTCGTCGAGTGTTACATGGTAAGCACCAATATGTTGAGTAATTCCACCGGCTTCACCGGCAATTACGTTGGTACTCCTAATATAGTCGAGCAGCGAAGTTTTACCGTGGTCAACGTGCCCCATTACAGTAACAATGGGCGAACGCGGAACAAGATTTTCTTCTGAATCTTCTTCATCGGCATCATCAATCGATTCCTGTATATCAGCGCTTACAAATTCAACTTTATATCCAAACTCATCGGCTACCACTGTAAGGGTTTCTGCGTCGAGCCGCTGATTTATGGAAACAAACAAGCCCAGGCTCATACATGTGGAAATAACTTCATTTACATTTACATCCATCATGTTGGCCAGTTCGCTCACCGACACAAATTCGGTAGCTTTCAATATTTTCTTTTCCTGGTTTGATTTTTCCAGGTCGGCCTGTTTCTTTTCACTTACGGCAGCCCTTTTATCGCGGCGGTGTTTTGAACCTTTTGATTTGCCTTTTGAAGTTAAGCGGGCCAGCGTGTTTTTAATTTGCTTTTGTACTTCTTCCTCGTCAACCTCTTTTTTAAGTTGTGGTTTTTTCTTTTTGGCGCCTTGCTTGGTGAGTTTCTGAGTGGTTCTTTTTCTTCCTTCCTGCGGCTTATCTTCAAACCGTATTTTCCCTGGATCTTTAATCCTTTTGCGGCGTTTCTTCCGTGAAGAACCTTCAGAAGAATCTTTATGTTTTTTCGCTTTCTTTTCAGGAAGATCGATTTTACCAACTACAGTAGGCCCATTCAGTTTGTTCCTCTGTGCCTTTATAGTTTCGTCTTTTTCCTGTTCCTTATCCGTAGTTTCTTTTTTCTGTTCGCGGGCTTTTCCACGGGCGGCCTCTTTCTGGCGCCTTCTTTCTTCCCTTTCTTTTTCCCTCTCTTTTTTCGATTTTTTCGAAGGCCTTGTTTTCTGATTTAAGGCTTCGAGATTTATGCGGCCAACAACTTTAACGTCGTCAACATGTGTTTTTTTCTCCTCTTTTTCCTCTTCCTTCTCAACCTTTTCTTCAGGTATTTCAGGCTGAGGTTGTTCTTTTTCAGCTTTAATTTCTTCTGGCTGTTCCTCTTTTGGTGGCTCCGTTTTTTCTTCGGTTTTAGGTTTCTCTTTCGATTCAGCTTTTTTCTCTTTCTTCGATTCGGTTGCTTCTTTTTCAGCTTTTTTCTTAGCTGCTTTTTTTGAAGCCTCCAAATCAATTTTTCCTACAACCTTTATTTTATCCTCGTGAGCCGGTTTTTCAACAGGGGCTTCTTCCTCTTCTTCCTTTTCAGCTTTTGAGGGTTCAGGCTCACCTGGTTTTTCAGGGGTTTTTTCTTCAGCTTTTTCTTCAACCTCCTCTTCTTCAATCTCCTCTTCTTCCTCTTCTTCTTCGAGCTCTTCTTCTTCGTTGTCAATAGAAATAACTTCCTGCTTCGGACGATGACTTTTAAGAATTATTTTTTCTGATTCTTTTTTCAGGTTTAAATCAATCTTATATTCTTTTTCAAGAAGTTCGACCGCTTCTGCAGAAACTTTAGTATTAGGATTTGTATCATAATCAAACCCTTTTTTGTGCAGAAATTCCACAATAGTGTGAATCCCCACATTGAATTCTCTTGCAAGTTTACTAAGCCTTATTGTCTTGCCTGCTGTCATATAAATTTTTTATTTTCTTTTCGTATCCCTATAGCTAAAGTACTCTGCAAGTTTAAACAAAAGCTTTTACAGTAGTTTTAAATTTAGCTTATTTTTTAAAAATTACTCAAATTCCGACTTGAGGATATTCAGCACATTGTCGATGGTCTCTTCCTCGAGGTCGGTGCGTTTAATTAAATCGCTGCGCGAAATATTGAGTACATTTTTAGCTGTGTCACAACCAATGGCTTTCAATGCGTCAATAACCCAATCTTCAATTTCATCGGTAAATTCATCGAGGTTCACATCTTCGTCATCCTCTTCTGTTTCGCGGAACACATCAATTTCGTAACCAGTAAGCTGGCTTGCCAGCCTGATGTTTAGTCCACCTTTCCCGATAGCAAGTGATACTTCGTCGGGTTTCAGGTACACTTCAGCTCTTTTATCTTCCTCGTTTATTTTAATATCGAGAATTTTTGCCGGATTCAGTGACCGTTTAATGTAGAGCTGCGTGTTGGCAGAATAGTTGATTACATCAATGTTTTCGTTACGCAACTCGCGCACAATGCCGTGTATGCGTGAACCTTTCATTCCCACACAGGCCCCAACCGGGTCAACCCGCTCGTCGTACGATTCTACGGCAACTTTGGCTCGCTCGCCCGGCACTCTTACAATATTTTTAATGGTAATGAGGCCATCAAAAATTTCGGGTATTTCCAATTCAAACAAACGCTCGAGGAAAACCGGTGCAGTGCGCGACAAAATAATAAGCGGGTTGTTGTTTCGCAATTCAACCTTATATACAATTGCCCTGACGGTATCTCCTTTGCGGAAATAATCGGATGGAATCTGTTCTGACTTGGGCAGGATCAATTCATTGCCTTCGTCGTCAAGAATCAGGATTTCTTTTTTCCACACCTGGTAAACCTCGCCGGTAACAATGTCGCCGATTTTGTCTTTATATTTTCCGTAAATGTGATCTTTTTCAAGTTCCAGAATTTTACTGGCCAGGTTCTGCCGCAGGGTTAAAATGGCCCGGCGGCCAAAGTCAATTAACTTCACCTCATCGGTTACCTCTTCGCCCACCTCGTAGTCAGTGTCAATTTTTTGGGCATCGGTCAATGTGATTTGCAGGTTTGGATCTTCCAGCTCGCCATCTTCAACCACTTCGCGGTTTCTCCAAATTTCAAAGTCACCTTTATCAATATTGATAATTACATCAAAATTTTCATCGGTACCATACTGCCTAATCAGCACACTGCGAAAAACATCTTCGAGTACACTCATCATGGTTACCCGGTCGATGTTCTTCAATTCTTTGAATTCGGCAAAAGTATCTATCAGATTAATATTTTCCATCTTTAATTCGCTTTTTTAAATGAAACAACAACTTTTGCGCTTTTTATTTCGCCATATTTTAACTGATGTTCTTTTACTATCAACTGCTTTTTTTTATGCCCTTCTACCCGTTCGCGTTTGGCCGTTTTCAATACAATTTCTTCGTCGCCTGCATCCAGCAACTCGCCTTCGAGTTTGATGCCTTCGGCAGTTACAATTTCAACATTGTGGCCCACATTTTTCAGGTATTGTTCTTTTACCCTGAAGGGTTCTGAAAGGCCGGGTGAAGAAACCTGCAGCTCAAAGTCTTCTTTATCGCGATCAAGCTTTTGTTCGAGTCCGCGGCTAATTTGCACGCACTGGTCGATTGTTAACCCTTCGAAACTATCGATAAAAACTTTTATCACATTCGAAGCATTCACATTCACCTCTACCAGGAACATGTTTTCATCCAGTTGCTCCTTTACAAACGCTGTTATTTTCTTTTTATCTACCATTAATAACCAGTAACAAAATAGGGAACCGGCGGTCCCCTATTTCAGGCTTTTCCAAAAATCTCCGCAAAAATAGTAATTTCTTCATTAAAACACAAAAAAAGAAAGTTTATAAACCACTGATTTTAAAGAATAAAAAATGTTTTACTATTTTCCGCAGCCAAAATAGCGGTTTCATCAATAAAAAGCCCAAATAGCAAAAAATTCACAAAGATGATAAATGCCTTATAACGAATTAATTAAAGTTTTGTAGTTTTGCCCTTTCAAAAAAACAATTGTGGATCAAAACAATATCAATAAGAAAAAAATCATTAACGACCCGGTTTTCGGTTTCATTACTTTACAATCGGAATTGATTTTTGATATACTGGAACACCCTTACATGCAGCGGCTGCGAAGGATCAAGCAACTGGGGTTTTCATTTATGGTTTACCCCGGCGCCAATCATTCGCGTTTTGAACATGTGCTGGGTGCAAGCCATTTAATGGGTCAGGCCATATCGGTTTTGAGGCTGAAAGGCCATGAAATTACGGAGGAAGAAGCCGATGCGGTTACCATTGCCATTTTGTTGCACGACATTGGCCACGCTCCGTTTTCGCATGTGCTCGAAAACTCACTGGTTGAAGTCGCCCACGAAGAGTTGTCGTTGCTTTTAATGAATGAAATGAACCGGCAGTTTAACGGCCGCCTGACCCTGGCCATCGAGATTTTTCAGAACAAGTACAAAAAGAAATTTTTGCACCAGCTGGTAACAGGACAACTCGACATGGACCGGCTGGATTACCTGAGCCGCGACAGCTTTTTTACAGGCGTTGCAGAGGGAGTGGTTGGAATTGACCGGATCATTAAAATGCTTAACGTTTGGGACGACCAACTGGCAGTCGATTTAAAAGGAATTTACTCCATCGAAAAATTCCTGATTGCACGGCGCCTCATGTACTGGCAGGTGTACCTTCATAAAACGGTTGTTTCGGCCGAATTTCTGCTCATAGGTATTTTAAAAAGGGCAAAAGATTTGTTTTCGGCAGGGCACCAGCTGTTTGCAACTCCTACTCTCGAGGTCTTCCTGAAAAACAATTTTACTTCTCAAAACTTTTGGGACAACCTGAATGTTGAAGGAAAGACCGTTTTGGAATGGTTTGCCCAGCTCGATGATAACGACATCATTTCGTCGGTAAAGGAGTGGCAGTTTCATAGTGATCCTGTTCTTTCCTCGCTGTCTAAAAGTCTTATACAAAGAAGATTATTCAAAGTGAAATTGAAAAAGAAACCCGTCTCAAAAAAATGGAAAGAAAAAATGCTACAACACATTACCGATGAAATAACCGGCGACCCGGAACTGGCCAAATATTTCCTGATGACAGGGGAAATTACAAACAATGCCTACAACCGAAATACTGAGAATATTAAAATACTTTTCAAAAACGGAAAAGTAAAAGATATGGAAAAAGCGTCGGATATTAACCTGGCAGCTTTTACCAAAACCGTGCGGAAATTTTTCGCCTGTTATCCAAAAGAATTGGACATTAATTAGTTTAAAACTATATTTGCACCGCTTAAAAAAAGTTGAATGGAATTTAAAGCTACAGACATTGCTGCATTTCTGAAAGGAGAAGTTGTTGGTGACGGCAATGTTGTTGTTACAAATGTATCGAAAATTGAAGATGGTAAACCTGGCACACTTTCTTTTTTTGCCAATGCTAAATACGAAAGTTACGTTTACAATACAAATGCTTCAATTGTGCTGGTGAATAAAAGCTTCGAACCAAAATCAGAAGTTATTGCCACACTTATAAAAGTTGATGATGCCTACCAGGCATTTTCCTCTTTACTCGATCTGTACCAGCTCACCAAAAAAGACACCAGAAAAGGGATAGAACAGCCCAGTTTTATTGATGAAACGGCTGCCACCGGCGATAATTTTTACCTCGGGGCGTTTGGGTACGTGGGTAAAAACGTTAAAATCGGCAATAATGTAAAACTGTTTCCGCAGGTGCATATTGGCAACAATGTGACCATTGGCGACAATTGCATTTTTTATGCCGGAGCCAAAGTTTACGACGACTGTGTAATAGGCAACAATTGCATTGTCCATGCCGGGGCGGTTATCGGCTCCGATGGTTTTGGCTTCGCCCCGCAACCCGACGGCACCTACAAAAAAATTCCGCAAATCGGAAATGTTATTCTCGAAGATAATGTGGATATTGGTGCCAATACTACTATCGACTGCGGAACTTTTGAGTCAACTATTATACGTAAAGGAGTAAAAATTGACAACCTGGTACAGGTAGCGCACAATTGCGAAATTGGCGAAAACACAGTTATTGCAGCGCAAACAGGACTGGCCGGCACAACCAAAGTGGGTAAAAATTGCAAATTTGGAGGACAGGTTGGCCTGGCAGGACATTTAGAAATTGGCGACAATGTAAACATTGGTGCACAATCAGGTGTTTCCAATTCAATAAAAGATAACGAAACAGTTCTTCTTACACCGGCTCACAATATAAAAGATGCGGTCCGTACAGCCATTGTTTTCAAAAACCTGCCCAAACTCAGAGATGAAGTTATTCAACTTCGGAAAGATGTAAAATCACTTCAAAACAGCACCTCTACTGATTCGAAGAAATAACATAAGCATATGGTTGTAAAGCAAAAAACATTAGCAAATTCATTTAAAATTGAAGGAAAAGGCCTGCATACGGGAGTTGATGTAGTCATGAACTTTTTGCCGGCCCCCGAAAACCACGGATTTAAATTTAAAAGAGTTGACCTTGAAGAACAAACGATAATAGATGCCGACGTTGATTTGGTGGTGGACACTTCGAGAGGCACCCTGCTTGAAAAAGACGGTGCCCGGATTGGAACAATCGAACATGCACTGGCAGCACTCATTGGAATGGACCTCGACAACGTGCTGATAGAAGTCAACAACGAAGAAGCTCCCATTATGGACGGGAGTTCGAAATATTTTGTCGAAGCCATTGAAAATGCCGGAATCGTTGAGCAAGATGCAGAACGAGAATATTTCGAGATAAAAGAAAAAATTGAAATATTCGATGAAAAATCAGGGGCTGAAATTATTGCACTACCCGACGACGACTATCATATTAATGTAATGATATCGTTTAAATCGAGAGTGCTGAACAACCAATATGCAACCCTCGAATCGATAAGTAAATTTAAAGAAGAAATAGCCAACTGCCGCACATTTGTATTTTTGCACGAGCTTGAATTTTTGCTCAACAATAACCTTATTAAAGGAGGCGAATTAAACAATGCGATAGTTATTATCGACAAAGAAGTTACGCAAGAAGAACTGGATCGCCTTGCCGATTTGTTCCACCACGACAGGGTAGAAGTAAAACCACAGGGCATTTTAAACAACCTCGACCTGCATTTCGATAACGAATGCGCACGGCATAAACTGCTCGATGTAATTGGCGACCTGGCCCTTTGCGGCAAACACATAAAAGGTCGGATAATCGCCTCAAAACCCGGGCATCGCCCCAATACACTTTTTGCACAGGCACTGAAAGATACCTGGAGACAGGTACAGGCAGGCCCTCCTGAATACGATCCAAATGCAAAGCCGTTGCTCGATGTAAATCAAATAAAAACATACCTACCCCACAGGTACCCACTTTTAATGGTAGATAAAGTTTTATCGATTACCGAAAAAGAGGTAGTAGGGGTGAAAAGCGTAACTGCCAACGAACACTTTTTTCAGGGACATTTCCCCAACGAACCTGTAATGCCCGGAGTTTTACTTATTGAAGCAATGGCACAAACCGGTGGATTGCTGGTATTATGCGGACTTGAAGGGAAATATTCAACCTATTTTATCCGGATTGACAATGTTAAGTTCCGGAAAAAAGTTGTGCCGGGAGACACCCTGATCTTTAAAATAAATTTAATTTCGCCAATTCGCAGAGGCATTGCAATTATGAAAGGTGTTACCTATGTGGGCGATAAAATTGTTGCCGAAGGCGAATTCATGGCACAAATAGTAAAGCAAACTGAAGAATAATAGAATTAGAAAAAATATGAAACAACCACTGGCTTACGTACATCCTGAAGCAAAAGTTGCTGAAAATGTAGTAATAGAACCTTTTGTATCTATTGACAAAGATGTGGTAATAGGAGAAGGCACACATATTGGCTCCAGCGTAACTATTTTATCGGGAACCCGAATCGGAAAAAACTGCAATATCTTTCCGGGAGCTGTTATTGGAGCAGTTCCACAGGATATGAAATTTAAAGGGGAATATACAACCGTTGAAATTGGCGACAATAACGTTATCCGCGAATATGTAACCATCAACCGCGGAACGGCATCGAAGGGAAAAACCGCACTGGGCGACAATAATTTATTGATGGCCTACGTGCACATAGCACACGATTGCACCCTGGGAAATCATGTCATTCTTGGCAACAACACCCAGCTTGCCGGCGAAGTAGTAGTTGACGACTGGGCAATTATTTCGGGGATGACCGGTGTTCACCAGTTTTGCCGAGTAGGCTCGCATGTGATGATTGGCGGTGGTTCACTTGTCCGTAAAGATGTGCCCCCGTTTATTAAAGCCAGCCGCGAGCCACTTTCGTATGTTGGAATCAACTCTATCGGGCTGCGGCGCCGGAATTTCACCAACGAAAAAATCAGGGAAGTTCAGGAGATTTACCGGTACATTTACCAAAAAGGACTGAACACTGCACAAGCCATCGATATTATTGAAACCGAAATGCCCGCCACCCAGGAGCGCGATGAAGTGTTGCTTTTTGTAAAAGACTCAAAACGTGGAATTATCAGGGGCTATTACCCGGATTAATTTCGACTTGAAATATTTAAAAATTGAATGGCAATGTAAATACATTGCCATTTTTGTTTCCGGAAAAACAATACAATTCAATTGACCCTTAACTTACAAAAGTACCGGATTTGTAATGTACTCTTTCCACAATTCATCCACCGATTTCCCGGTTAATTCTACCCAAACTTCATCCCGGTACTTGTGTTCCCGCATCACCTTGTCCAGCTTGTCAACAATCTTTTCATCTTTTTTTTCTTCTAACCATGCAAGAAACCGCGCTGTTATCCGGTAAGAGTTGGTATAATTTTGGTCCGGATTTACATCGGGTAATTTCCAGCCTGCAACCTCATTGCCTACCCCATACCTGTAACGTACATAATCGGCAATGCCTTCGGTCAACCACCACGGGCCGTTAGTCCTACCGTAATCCTGCACAATGTGCATCACTTCGTGGGTTACTACATCAATATCGTCAGGATTTTTTTCATACCATGCCGGGCTAAATACCACCCTGCCGCCGGAGGTGGCTGCCACACCCTCGTATTTTGGTTCAATAACAAAAACAACTTTAGGTGCTGCTTCCTGATTGAACCGGTTTACAAGTTCCGGGTAAACTTCAAAAAAAGTTTCTTTCAATTTTTCAGAAATTGCATCACTGAAATCAGAATCTTTATTGATGAAAATTAATGTGAATCCATCGCGGGTAAGGGAATCTTTTTCAATATAATTTTCCTCTTCTGCCAAATTAGTGGCCGATATGGATAAAACTGGGATTGTAAATAACACTACAAAAAGTAAAATTGCTCTTCTATTCATTTTTTCTGATTTAAATATTTTATTTCTGATGGTTCCAGCCCTGCGCCTGCAAAGGAATTTCAGAGCCACCTGCTGCAATAAGGTGTGCTCCTGCCGATTCATTCACCATCTCACCTATCGCGGTAAAATCGGGATCGTTTTTCAGTTTTTCGTAATCTTCCGGCGAAACCGTAAAAAGCAGTTCATAATCTTCGCCACCATTCAGCGCCGAAACCAACGGATTGATGTTCAGCTCTTCCGCCATTTTTTTGGTTTGGTTGTCCATTGGTACTTTTGATTCATCCAACCTGCACCCCACTTTTGATCCGTTGCACAAGTGCATGATTTCGGAAGAAAGCCCGTCTGAAATATCAATCATCGATGTGGGTTTGATGCCAATTTTTTTGAAAGCCGCAATAACATCGGGACGAGTTTCGGGTTTCAGCTGCCGCTCCAAAATGTAATCGTACCCTTCGAGCTGAGGCTGCATATTATCGTTTACCTTGAACACTTCATTTTCGCGCTCGAGCAGTTGAAGCCCCATGTAGGCACCTCCCAAATCGCCGGAAACACAAAGGATATCGCCCTCTTTTGCCCCGCTCCGGTAAACCAGGTCATCTTTGGCTGCTTCGCCCAGTACACTCACGCTAATAGTTAAACCAGTGAGCGAGCTGGTAGTGTCTCCTCCTACCAAATCAATTCCGTATTTTTCGCAGGCCAGATGAATGCCCGAGTACAATTCTTCCACAGCTTCCACCGAAAATTTATTCGACAAAGCAATGTTCACGGTAATTTGCCGGGGTTGTGCATTCATTGCAAAAATATCGGAAAGATTCACCACCACCGATTTGTAACCGAGGTGTTTCAGTGGAACATACATCAGGTTAAAATGTATGCCTTCGGTAAGCAGGTCGGTGGAAAACACCACACACTTATCGCCATAATTTAAAACTGCGGCATCGTCGCCAACGCCTTTTAAGGTACTCTCATTTTTTAACTGAATATTTTTGGTCAGCCTGTCTATCAAACCAAATTCTCCCAGTTCCGAAATCCGTGTATGTTCTTTTTCTTTACTCATTGTTAATTAAAGACAAATTGGTATGGAATAATCAATCCAAACCACAAAAATACCTATACTTTTATATCTTTGCAATTGTATTTGGTAAACAGTCTGGATAAAGGATTGTTAATTCAAAAAAGTGAATTAAATATGACAGACCAGGACAAAATATTATCTGAAGTAACGCAGAGTGAGTATAAATACGGATTTTTCTCCGATATTGAAACCGATATCATAGATAAAGGTTTGAATGAGAATGTAGTCCGTACAATTTGGGAGAAGAAAAACGAGCCCGATTTCATGCTTGAATTCCGGTTGGAGGCATTCAGGAAATGGAAGAAAATGAAAATGCCCGATTGGGCCTACCTGAAAGTACCTCCCATCGATTTCCAGAATATCAGCTACTATGCGGCTCCGAAGAAAAAACCGCAGTATGAAAGCCTGGATGAGGTTGATCCGGAATTGCTCGAAACATTCAACAAGCTGGGAATTCCGCTCGAAGAACAAAAACATTTGGCGGGAGTAGCCGTAGATGCTGTAATGGACAGCGTTTCAGTAAAAACTACTTTTAAAGAAACGCTCGCAGAACAAGGCATTATATTTTGTTCGTTCAGCGAAGCATTGCAGGAGCATCCTGATTTGGTGCGCAAATACATCGGTCAATCAGTACCGGTGAACGACAACTTTTTTGCAGCGCTGAATTCAGCAGTTTTCAGCGATGGGTCGTTCTGCTATATTCCCAAAGGCGTGAAATGCCCGATGGAATTATCGACCTACTTCCGGATTAATTCTGCCAACACCGGCCAGTTTGAACGGACACTTATTGTAGCCGACGACGACAGCTACGTGAGTTACCTCGAAGGCTGCACCGCTCCGCAACGCGACGAAAACCAGTTGCACGCCGCAGTAGTTGAAATTATTGCGCTTGACCGCGCAGAAGTGAAATATTCTACGGTACAAAACTGGTTCCCTGGCGACAAAAACGGAAAGGGCGGGGTTTACAATTTTGTAACCAAACGAGGAATTTGCCGCGGCGAATCGTCCAAAATCAGCTGGACACAAGTGGAAACCGGATCGGCAGTAACCTGGAAATACCCCAGCTGCATTCTGATTGGCGATAATTCCATTGGCGAATTCAACTCGGTAGCTGTTACTAACAACCACCAGCAGGCCGACACCGGCTCGAAAATGATACACATTGGCAAAAACACCAAAAGCACCATTATTTCAAAAGGGATTTCGGCAGGTGAAAGCGACAATTCCTACCGTGGTTTGGTGAAAGTTTTGCCCGGTGCAAAAAATTCGCGAAATTTCTCACAGTGCGACTCGTTGCTGCTGAACGATACCTGCGGCGCACATACTTTCCCCTACATCGAAGTGGGAAACAAATCATCGATTGTGGAACACGAGGCAACTACCTCAAAAATTGGCGAGGACCAGATTTTCTACTGCAACCAGCGGGGAATCGATACCGAAAAAGCAATCGGCATGATTGTGAACGGATACGCCAAAGAGGTACTCAACAAGCTGCCGATGGAGTTTGCTGTTGAAGCACAAAAACTACTTGAAATCAGCCTCGAAGGCAGCGTGGGATAGTGCCCCTCCCAACATTCCGCCAATTGGCGGAGAGGAGATAAGAAAAAGAAAAAATCGAGAATGAATAAAATAAAGAATAACAATTAAAAAAACGCTCTTTTCTCTCCCCCTTGGGGGAGCCGTAGAGGGCTGTCTTATATTATGCTAACAATTAAAGATTTATATGTTTCCGTAGAAGGAAAAGAAATCCTGAAAGGAATCAACCTTGAAGTGAAACCCGGCGAAATTCATGCCATAATGGGACCCAACGGTTCAGGGAAAAGCACGCTGGCAAATGTGCTGGCAGGAAAAGAAGAATTTGAAGTTACATCAGGTGAAATCATTTACGAAGGGGAAGATTTACTTGAGCTGGAGCCTGAAGATCGTGCCAAAAAAGGAATTTTCCTCAGCTTCCAGTACCCGGTGGAAATTCCCGGCGTACCGATGGTTAATTTTCTGAAAACTGCAGTGAACGAACACCGCAAATTCCGCGGAGAAAAAGAATTTACAGCAGGGGAATTCCTGAAAATGATGCGCCAAAAAGAACAATTGCTCGACATGAACGCGCACCTGACCAACCGTTCTGTTAATGAAGGATTCTCGGGTGGAGAGAAAAAAAAGAATGAAATTTTTCAGATGGCGCTGCTCCAGCCCAAACTGGGTATTTTGGATGAAACCGATTCCGGTCTCGACATCGATGCGCTGAAAACCGTTGCTCACGGAGTAAATGCACTGCGCACTCCTGAAAATGCAACTATTGTGGTTACCCACTATCAGCGTCTGCTCGAGTACATCGTTCCCGACCATGTGCACGTATTGTACAATGGTAAAATTGTAAAATCATCGGGGAAAGAACTGGCACTGGAGCTGGAAGAAAAAGGCTACGACTGGATTAAACAAGAAAACGGAGTGTAACATGAGTGTATTGGTAGAAAAAGCAGATTTATCACTAAAATATACAGGGCACTACAACGATGTAAAAGATCTTCTGACTGAAGGTTCTTCGGATATTCTGAACAGCAAAAGGAACAAAGCTTTTCAGGATTTTGTAATGCAGGGCATCCCCACTCGTAAGAACGAAAATTACAAATACACCAACCTGCAGCCACAGTTTTCGCCCGATTATAAATTCATCCATCAGCGGGAAAAAACTGAATTGGATTTGAACCAGGCTTTCCGGTGCGATGTCCCACAGTTGGATACCCACCTGGCATTTATTTTTAACGGCTGGTATTACGAAGAAAACCGTTCGGTGGGGCAGCTGCCCGAAGGTGTAATTCTTGAAAGCCTTGAAAAAATTGCCATTGAGAAGCCGGAGCTGCTCGAAAAATATGCCCAGCTGGCAAATACCGAAGAAGACCCTTTGGTTGCTCTAAACACAACATTCGCCAAAGACGGCTATTTTTTATATGTGCCCAAAAACACTAAAATAGAGAAGCCCATTCAGCTGATTAATTTCCTGCAGGCCGACAAAGATGCCTTTTCAACACAGCGCAACTTTGTTTATATTGAAGAAGGCGCCGATGTGAAAATGATTATGTGTGATCACACCCTGAATTTGAATTCATACCTGAGCAACTCAGTGACTGAAATCTTTTTGGGGGCCAATGCGCACTTGGAATACTACTCTCTGCAAAACCAGCACAACAAAACCACAAGTTTAAATTCGGTTTTCATTCACCAGGAAAAAGACTCAACAGCAACAACGCTAAATTCTTCGCTTCACGGTGGATTGATCAGAAACAACCTGAAATTTATTCTTAATGGTGAAAATGCAGAAGCCAATTTGTTTGGAATGGCCTTTATCGATCGCAAGCAGCATGTCGATAATTTCACGCAGGTTATCCACGCCAAACCGAACTGCATGAGCAACCAGGTGTATAAAAATGTGCTCGACGATGAATCCACCGGAGCATTTGCCGGTCGCATCCACGTTGTTCGCGATGCACAAAAAACCAACGCATTTCAGCGAAACAACAATTTGTTGCTTACCGACAGTGCCACCATGCAAACCAAGCCACAGCTCATTATCGATGCCGATGATGTAAAATGCAGCCACGGTGCCACAGTGGGACAAATCGACGAGGAAGCGCTGTTCTATTTAAGGGCCCGCGGAATTGACGATAAAAAAGCACGACTAATGATGATGAACGCGTTTGCGCACGAAGTCATTCAGCAAATAAAAGTAGAGCCACTGCGCGACCGTATTGACGAGCTGGTGGACAAACGACTGAAAGGTGAAGTGGCACGCTGCCACGAATGCGCCTATAACTGCGAGTGCTGAAGTACTGCACCGCGCAAAAAATAATAGCCCGCAGCTTCCTTTATACCACATCGGAAATTGCGGGTTTCTTTTTTTAAAGATGGTTTTTCTACCTTTAAACCCAGTTAAATTTTTATACGATGAACTACGACATCAACAAAATAAGGAGCTATTTCCCGGTTTTAAAACAGCAGGTTTACAACAAACCGCTGGTATATCTGGATAATGCAGCTACCACCCAAAAAACGGTTAAAGTGTTAATGGCTCAGGAAAAGCTTCATAACGATTATTACGGAAACATTCACCGGGCAGCACACTACATGGCCGACAAATCCACTGCCGATTTTGAGGAGACACGCGACAAAGTGCAAAAATTCATCAATGCCGGAGCAAGGGAAGAAATCATTTTCACAAAAGGCACCACCGAAAGTGTCAACCTGGTGGCCGCATCGTTTTGCGAACAGTTTATTAAATCAGGAGACGAAATAATTGTTTCTGAAATGGAGCATCACTCCAACATTGTGCCCTGGCAAATACAGGCTATAAACAAAGGCGCCAAAATTGTTAAACTGCCTTTCTCCGATTCCGGCATATTGCAATCGGGTGCCCTTCAGAATTTAATATCATCCAAAACAAAACTGGTGGCTGTAACACATGTTTCCAATGTTTTGGGCACCATCAACCCGGTGAAACAAATTATTGAAACCGCCCACAGCAAAAACATTCCGGTTTTTATCGACGGAGCGCAGGCAGTGCAGCACATCCCGGTGGACGTGCAGGAACTCGATGCCGATTTCTATGCTTTTTCGGCCCATAAAATGTACGGTCCCAACGGAGTGGGCGTCCTTTACGGAAAACGAAAATGGCTCACCGAAATGCCTCCCTACCAGGGAGGTGGCGAAATGATAGCTGAAGTTTCTTTCGACAAAACAACATTCAGCGAAATTCCTTTCAAGTTTGAAGCCGGAACGCCCAACATAACAAGTGTCATCGCTTTTGGGGCTTCCATCGATATGCTTCAGGATATCGGACTTGTAAACATTTGGGAATGGGAGCACGAATTACTTGAATATGCCACTGCCGGACTAAAAGAAATTGAGGGGATGACAATTTACGGCGAAGCGCCCGAAAAATCAAGCGTTATTTCCTTTAATATAGAAGGAGTTCATTCTTTTGACCTCGGAACAATGCTCGACAAAATGGGAATTGCTGTTCGCACCGGTCACCACTGTGCCGACCCGGTGATGCAGCATTACAATATCCCCGGAACTGTGCGGGCTTCATTTGGTCTGTACAACACCAAAGAAGAGATAGACCAATTTTTACATGCCCTGAAAAAAGTGGTGCAAATGTTTGCTTAAAATGAAGAAGTACCTGCCCGACAGAATCATTCAGGCGGGCTTACCCGACTGGTTTATTTCCGGATTGTTCATGATGATTTTGGCAGCCTGGTTGAAACCCGGCATTGGCATGAATCTTCAACCGGTTCATCTCGGGTTGGTCATCGACATTGGGGTAGTACTTATTTTCTTTTTTTACGGCCTTAAACTCGACCCGGCCAGGCTGAAAACCGGCATGAGCAACTGGAAAATGCATGTGGCCATCCAGCTCACCACATTCCTGCTTTTCCCGCTGCTTGTTTTACCATTTTATCCACTGCTTAGAGCAACCAACCTTGAAATTTTCTGGATGGGTATGTTTTTTCTGGCAGCTCTTCCATCCACAGTTTCGTCCTCGGTGGTAATGGTTTCCATCGCGGGCGGTAACATTCCCGGTGCCATTTTCAATGCGAGCCTTTCAGGCATTATTGGCATTGTAATGACCCCATTCTGGATGGGACTTTTTCTAACAAGCCAGTCAACCGGGTTTGACTTTTCACATGTACTACTTCAACTCATCACACAAATTATAGTTCCCGTGGTTGCCGGACTGTTATTGCATCCGTATTTTGTACACTGGGTAAACCGTCACCTGTCCAAACTGGCGACATTCGATAAAATTATCATCCTGCTCATTGTTTACGAATCGTTCAGCCGATCATTTATGTCGGGAATATTTTCATCCGTGAGCTGGCTGACGCTTGGCGGACTTTTCGCAGCAGTTATCCTGCTTTTTTTTATTGTTTTGAATTTCACAGGATGGCTGGCAGGAAAAATGCATTTTCAACGCGAAGATCGAATAACACTTCAATTTGCCGGAACAAAAAAATCGCTGATGCACGGTTCGGTGTTTTCCAGTGTGTTGTTCAACGGTATCACCGGTGCAGGAATTTTTTTGCTGCCCATTATGATTTACCACAGTTTTCAGTTGTTTTACATTAGCATGCGCGCACGAAAAATATCAAAACAACCCTGACCCTGAATAAATTAAAACATCGGTAACAATTCCGGCAAAATGCGGCATAAATTTGTATGGAGATAAAAATTTCCGACATTTGTATCCTTAATTTCACATTTTTATTTGAAATATGACAATTGAAAAAGTTCAACAAGACATAATTGAAGAATTTTCGGTTTACGAAGACTGGATGGATAAATATTCGTACCTCATCGAACTGGGGAACGAACTGGCGGACCTTCCCCCGGAAGAAAAAAATGACCAAAACCTGATAAAAGGCTGCCAGTCGCGGGTTTGGCTCGTGGCCGAAAAAAAGGACGGGAAAATCTATTTCAGGGGCGAAAGCGATGCCGTTATAGTTAAAGGTTTGGTGGCGCTGCTTTTACGAGTTGTTTCGGGCCGGAAACCCAAAGAAATTATTGAGAACGAATTACATTTTATCGACGATCTTGGACTGAAGCAACACCTGTCGCCCACCCGCTCTAACGGGCTGCTGGCCATGGTAAAACAAATCCGGTTGTACGCTGTTGCTTATGACAGGATGGAAAAAGAAGGAGGAACCCAAAATGGATAAAAGAATAGATCAGATAATAGAGAACCTGAAAGAAGTTTATGACCCCGAGATACCCGTAAATATTTATGATTTAGGGCTGATTTACAACGTGGATGTGGATGAAAACAACCATGCCCAGATTGTGATGACACTTACCGCGCCCGGGTGCCCGGTGGTGGATATTTTAATGGACGATGTTACCCAAGCCGTTCGTGCCGTTGAAGGAATCGAAGATGTAAATGTAGATTTAACTTTCGATCCGCCGTGGGACAAGTCGATGATGAGCGAGGAAGCCCGGTTGGAATTGGGGTTCTTTTAAAAACCCCTAAGGGTCGCGAAGCTCCCTTAGGGTTTCGCAATTAATTGCAGCTAATTCAAACAATAATAAACAATGTCAACACCGCGCGAACCATTTGAACAGGAAGGATGGTATCATGTTTTCAACCATGCGCGTGGAAAAGATAATTTATTTTCTTCAGAATCCGATTATAATACTTTCCTCCAGTTAATCGAAAAATATATACTCCCAATTGCTGGCATTTATGCCTATTCACTGATGCCTAATCATTTCCACTTTCTGGTTCGGATAAAAAAAATTACAATCCCGGAAAAGTTTAAAAATGAAAACGATTATATCGCTCACCAGTGGGGAAATACCCAAAACACCTATTCAAAAAAAATTAACTACAAAAGAGGAACAAGGGGAGGTTTATTTTGCCAGTCGGTTGATCGAAATCTTATTAATTCTGAAGAGTACCGACAAATGGCTGTTGTTTATATTCATATCAACCCCGTGAAACATGGTTTCAGTGCATCTCCGGAAAACTGGAAATTCAGCTCATACAAATCAATAATCGGAAAAGGAGTTACAAAGATTGAGCGGGACGAGGTAATATCATGGTTTGAAAACCGGGAAAATTTTATTTTTTACCATAAAAGCAATGCGGATGATATTTACAGGGAAAAGTTTAATTTACGTTAGTTGCAAACCCTAAGGGTTGCGAAACTCCCTTAGGGTTTAAAAAAAATTGAATAACCAGATATGATAAAATATTTCATTAAAAATCTGGATGAACAGTAAAATAAAGAAAACAACAAAAATACCCTAAGGGAACTGCGTAACCCTTAGGGATAAAGGGATGGGAAGAAGATGCAAAACCAAAATAACATATCAGAAAAAATAAAATCGAAAGCTAAAGAGCTCGGATTTCTCGATTGTGTCATCCTCCCGGCTACTGAGCTCACTGAAGAAAAAGAGCATTTTCAGAACTGGCTCGATGCCGACATGAATGGCAAAATGGGCTACATGGAACGCAACAAAGAAAAACGCCTCAACCCTCGACTACTTTTCGAGAATGCCAAATCCATCCTGATTGTCCTTCAAAATTACCACACCCACAAAACACAGGAAGACCCCGATGCCCCGGTGATTTCAAAATACGCTTACGGCACCGATTACCATTTTGTAATGAAAGACAAGCTGAAAAGTTTGCTGCAATTTATAAACAATGAATTTGGCCCCTGCAACGGACGGCCGTTTGTGGACTCGGCACCGGTGCTGGAGCGCGCCTGGGCACGCCGGGCCGGCCTCGGATGGGTAGGCAAAAACAGCAACCTGATTTCGGTGGAACACGGCAGCTTCTTTTTTATCGGTGAACTCATTCTCGACATCGAACTCCCGTTTGACCAGCCCAAAATTGTCAGTGACCATTGCGGAAACTGCACGCGCTGTATCGATGCCTGTCCCACTAACGCCATTGTGGACAATCGCGTAATTGATGCCCGGAAATGCATTTCGTACCAAACCATTGAACTGAGAGGCGACCTTGACGAAAATCTGAAAGGACAGTTTGAAAACCGGGTTTTCGGTTGCGACATTTGCCAGGATGTTTGCCCCTGGAACCTGAAACCCGAACCACACGACGAACCACACCTGAAACCCGCCCCAAAACTACTTGAACTCACCCGCGAAGAGTGGTACAAAATGGAAAAACCGCAGTTTAATCAACTCTTTAAAAAATCAGCAGTTAAACGTACAGGTTTTAAAGGCCTGAAAAGAAATCTTGAATTTATTCAAACAAATACGGATGAGTGAGCCACCTGGAAAAACCGGCTTTAAACTTTTACTCACTGCAATTCAGGGAAAAAACCAGTTGATTTGTCTTAAACTTAAAGAAACAAGAAACGTAAATAGCTTTGGTTCACGCTGAATAATTTTTTCATGAAAACAAAAATTGCACTGTTTGTACTATTCGTGCTGGGCAGCCTGACAGGCACAATGGCTCAGAGTATTGAAACCTGGGTGGACTCAAGCGAAAAAGTACCGGTTGAAAAAATTTACCTGCACACCGACAGGGAATTTTATTTTACCGGCGAAACCATTCGGTTTAAAAGTTATCTGACTGACAGCCGCTCAGGAAAGCTCATCCCCGGAGCCGAAAACATCTACATCAACCTTGTGCACGAAAGCGGTGCCATCGTTTCCGAAACAATTTTGTTAAGTTTAAACGGCCAGTCACATTCAGGCATCACACTCCCCGATACGCTGAAAGAGGGAGGCTACATTTTACAGGCTTTTACCAATTACCTGCTCAATTTTGGCGAAGCTTCCTTTTTTCAAAAACCGTTAAAAATTGCACACCCGGCCGGCTCGTTGAGGGCAATCGACAGAATTGAACGCTCAGCCGCCTCGCGCGAAATGGCGGCCGATGCTTCATTTCTGCCCGAAGGAGGCGTTCTGCTCGAAAACACTTCCAACCTGGTTGCTTTTAAAATAACTGACAAAAACGGATATGGAATTGATGCGAGCGGTGCGGTTATCGACCAGACAGGCGAAACAGTTACTGATTTCAAAACCGACTACCGGGGCATGGGAATTTTCTTCCTTACACCTGAGCGGGGAAAATCATACCACGCCACAATCAATGGGTTTCCTTCCTTTCGCTTCAGTTTCGATTCCCTGGTTTCAACAGAAGGAACAAAAATTCAGCTAATTAACCACACCAGCAACAAACTCATTATCAACACCAAAGAAAACTCCGGTAAATTTAATGGCGAAACATTTTACATTGCCAATATGCACAGGGGCGAAGTACTTTTTTACCGCCCCGTGAAAATTGAAACTGAAGACCAGGTCCTTAAATTCGACAGCAAAATGCTGAAAGGTGGCATAAACCGGCTGGTATTGTTAAACAGCAATCTCAAACCGGTTTCAGAAAGATTGCTTTTCTCAAAAAACTTCAAAATGAATGAATTGGAAGTAACAACTGATTCGGTTTCATACGCACAAAGAAGCGAAATAAAGCTGAATATTTCCGGGAAGAATTCTTCATCGGCCCAAAAAGAAGGCCATTTATCATTGACCGTGGTTCATGAAAATGCGTTCCCCGAAAGCGGCGTTTCACAGCACATTTTATCATCGCTCTTAATCGATTCCGAATTAAATGGTTTCGCAGGCCCGTCAGCTGATTATTTTACCGATGCCGGCTTGCCCTCCGAATCAAAACTCAGGCTGCTGATGCTCACCAGCGGATGGAGCAGTTATTTCTGGAACAACGTGCCTCCCATGAACAAACCGCTGGAGTTTAAACAAACTGCGGGAATCGATCTGAAAGGCGTGGCCACAGATGTGATTACCGGCCAACCTATCGACGAAGGCGAAATTTCACTTGTTATTGAAAAAGATGCAGAAATGGCTTTCCTTACTGATACAACCGGCAAAACGGGAGAATTCACATTCCCCGGACTGGTTTTTAACGACACTGCAAAAGTGCTCGTTCAGGCAAAAAATGAAAAAGGACGTCAAAATACAGCGATAATGCTGAACCCGGTTTTGAAAAAAATTACACCACAAAAAAGTGATTTGATGCAGGCAGCCGGGTTCCCCGATGTACCTGCAGATTTGCATCGAATTAAATACACCGCCGTTCAGGAATGGAACAGGTTTGATGCGAAACAACGGGCAAAAGCTGAACGTTTACACACCTCTGAGCCGGTTCGTTCGCCGGTGGAAAACGACAGCCATTTCCGGATCTACGAAAATGCCGATCATGTGGTGCAGGTTCCCCAAAATGAGGCATCGTCGGGCAATATCCTGGATTTTCTTTCAGGAAAAGTTCCCGGGCTCGATATTAACAGCGAACAGGTTAGCATCAGAGGAACCAGCAATTTCGACGGAAATTCCACCCCGCTGTTTCTGATTGACGGTGTTCCTTTGCTAACAGGAAATAACACTGCCAGAACTGGCCCGGGAAGCAACGAGGAAGAGCAGCCGGATCAACACGTAATTGAAACAGTGAAATCGATTCCCATGGGAGATATCGATAAAGTGGAGATACTGAAATCGTCGCAAAACCTGGCCACTTTCGGCACCGAGGGCTCAAACGGGGTAATTGCCATTTATACACGGCGCGGCGATAAAGATATTCCAGCACGTGCCGTAAAAGGAATGATTGAAAAAAGCATTTCCGGATATGCTCCTGCAAAAAAATTTTACGTCCCAAAATACACGCCTGAAAATAAAAATTGGGAAACACCTGACTACCGGACAACATTGTTTTGGGAGCCCGAAATATCACTGAAAAATGATTCCGTTGAATACGTTTTCTCTTCCTCGGATCAATCCGGTACTTACAAAATTTTTGTGGAAGGAATTAATGAAGAAGGTGAAATTTGCCTGGGCAAAGCTCAGTTTGTTGTTGAAGAACAGAAGTAGGATTTGATATGTTCAGGCTCTCCGGGCTGAATAAAATATGTAAATTAGTCCCTCAAAATGCAAACTATTCAAAATGGACAAACTGAAAATTTCCACTGCCCAGTTCGAAAATAAGAGCGGAGATAAAAAGTATAACCTTTCAGTAATTGAATCGCTTACCGAAAAAGCAGCAGCCGAAGGCTCGAAGGTTATTGCCTTTCACGAGTGTTCCATTACCGGCTATACTTTTGCGCAGCGTCTTTCAAAAAAGCAAATGCTCGATTTGGCCGAACCGGTTCCGGAAGGCGAAAGTATTGCTGAGCTTACCCGGATTGCCCAAAAATACGACATGGCCATTCTTGCCGGTCTTTTTGAGAAAGATGAAAACGACAATATTTTTAAAGCCTACGTGTGTGTCGATAAAAACGGACTGGTGGCCAATCACCACAAGCTCCACCCGTTTATTAATCCACACATCACACCCGGAAATGGATACACCGTTTTTAATCTCATGGGCTGGAAATGCGGAATATTGATTTGCTACGACAACAACATTGTTGAAAATGTGCGGGCAACCAAACTGCTGGGTGCCGATATTATTTTCATGCCCCACGTTACCATGTGCACCCCGTCGCCACGACCCGGCGCAGGATTTTGCGACCCCAGGCTTTGGGAAAACCGCGAAAACGATCCCACTTCGCTGCGGCTGGAATTTGACGGCATGAAAGGACGCGAATGGTTGATGAAATGGCTACCGGCAAGAGCTTACGACAATGCCATTTATGCCGTTTTTGCCAACCCCATTGGGATGGACGACGACCAGTTGAAAAACGGATGTTCCATGATTATCGATCCTTTTGGTGATGTAATTGCCGAGTGCCGGGAACTGGGCAACGAGGTGGTTACGACAACAATTACTCCCTGGAAACTGGAAAAGGCCGGTGGTAGCCGTTACGTCAAAGCCAGAAGACCGGATTTGTACAGGGAAATTCTGGGAAAGGCAAACCAACCGGAACAAAAAGTGGCGTGGAAAAATAACAAGTGATAATTGAATTCACCAGTTCAGCGCCCGCTCAATTTCAGTGATTAAATCCTCTACATTTTCAATGCCCACCGAAAGGCGCAGCATGGTATCGCGAATGCCTGCCCCGCTGCGTTCAGTTTCCGAAAATTCAGCATAAATTGTGGAGTGCGGATGAATTACCAGCGTTTTGTTGTCGTTCAGGTTGGTGGCCCGCCGGATGATTTCCAACCTGTTCATAAATGAAAAACAGGCCTCTTTCGATTCCAGGTCGAAAGTCATAATAGTACCCGGAACTCCACTGAAGTATTTTTTGGCCAGTGCAAATTTTTTCGAACATTTTAACCCGGGATACTCCACCGCTTTCACTTTGGGATGCGACTGAAAAAAAGCACCCAGCGCCAGGCAATTCCGGTAGCATTTTTCAACACGAAGTTCCAGAATATCGAGCCCATTAATCATAAACCGGGCGGTTTGCGGAGCCATACTGCCACCCGTGTTCCGGTAAATATTTTTGCGAAGTTTTGCGATAAACGCATTGTCCCCGAATTTTTCAGTATAAGCTGAAAAGTTGGGATTTTCATTCCAGTTAAAATTGCCATGATCAATTATGGCCCCGCCAAAAGCAGTGGCCCCGCCCGAAATGTATTTTGTGGTGGAAACAACCTCGATGTTTACTCCCCATTTTGATGCATTGAAAGTATTGGGCGGAGTTAAAGTACTGTCGGCAATTAAAAGCAGGTCGTGTTTCCGGGCAATTTCGGCAAGCATTTCAATATCGGCAATTTCCAGTTGCGGATTGGTTACTGTTTCAAAATAGATGGCACGGGTGTTTTCATCAATCAGTTTTTCAATTTTCTCTTTCTTTTTTAAATCCGAAAAACGGGTTTCCACACCAAATCCGGGCAGCGATTGGCTTAAAAGTGCATAAGTGTGACCAAACAATTGATGCCCCGAAATTATATTCTCACCAGCGTTGGCAACAGCCATAATTGTATTAGAAACAGCTGCCATGCCCGAGCTCACGGCCAGCACTCCATGGCTTTTGGTAAGTGATTTCAGTTTTTGCTCAAAATATTCCACCGTTGGGTTCGATGAACGCGAATAAACGTGGGCAGCATATTCTCCTTTAAAGCTGGCTTCAATTTGTTCTGCCGAATCGAACTCAAAAGCCACCGATTCGTAAAGCGGCATTTGCAGGCTGTTGTGCGGATCAGCTTTTGCAAAGGGAATATTCAGCGCCCGTGTAGTAAAACCTTTTATTTCCATCACTTTTTTATTTGGCCAGCAAATTTATAAAAAAAGCAAATCACTGAAAACCAACACCCCATTTACCTTTCAAAAAGCAACAACATAAAACATCGGTTCCATTTATCCGTTATAATGTATAATTTTGCCTTTTATTCAAAAAACATGGCAACACAGAAAACAAAAAATAAATCGGTTGTAAAAAAAACTCCGGCGAAAAAAAGAAGAAAAAAACAGAAGAAAAGCACCGGAAGGCGCATTTTCATGGTTACCCTGAAAACAGCAGCGGTAGGGCTCATCCTTTTCTTTCTCTTTTTTCTGCTGGTTTATTTTGGCTTTACCGGGCACGTGCCTTCCACACGCCAGCTCAACGAAATTATAAATCCGCAAGCCTCTGAAGTTTTTTCAGAAGAGGGCAAACTGCTTGGCCGTTACTATGTTGAAAACCGCAGCAATGTAAGCTTCGATGAAATTTCGCCCAATGTAATAAACGCACTAATTGCAACTGAAGATGCACGATTTTACGAACACCGCGGGATTGATGAAATTGCGCTGATGCGGGTGCTGGTAAAAACCATTTTACTGCAAGACCGAAGTTCGGGAGGAGGAAGCACACTAAGCCAGCAGGTAGCCAAAAACCTGTTCCCCCGCAACGATGTAGGAATACTCTCCTTGCCGGTAAACAAACTGCGCGAGGCCATTATTGCTTACCGGCTGGAACGCATTTACAGTAAGGAAGAAATTTTAACGCTTTATTTAAACACTGTTCCTTTTGGCGAAAACATTTTTGGAATTGAAGTGGCGGCCGAACGGTATTTCAATAAACTCCCGGGCAAATTGACAGTTGATGAAGCAGCCGTTCTGGTTGGAATGTTGAAGGCAAATAACAGGTACAATCCGCGTATTAACCCCGAAAAATCGAAACAGCGGCGCAACGTGGTTATCGCCCAAATGGTGAAAAACGAATACCTTTCGGAAGCTGCCGGTGACTCATTAATGACACTCCCCCTGGAAATTAACTACAGGCGGATTTCGTATAACGAAGGACCGGCACCCTATTTTATTGAAATGCTGAAACCTGAACTGCTGGAATGGTGCGCCAATAATGTGAAAGAAAACGGGAAACCGTATAATCTTTATACTGACGGTTTGAAGATACAAACAACCATCAACTACGATTACCAGTATTTTGCCCGGCAATCGGTAACCGAATACATGCAAAACCTGCAAAATGTGTTCGATAACCACTGGAAAAATGCAGATCCCTGGCGTGGCAATCCGCAAATTCTTGAACGGGCCATCCGGCGTTCGGACCGGTATAAAAGTTTGGTTGCAGCCGGTTATTCCGACGAAAAAATTGATGCTGCCTTCAACCAAAAAATTAACACCCGCCTGTTTACATGGGATGGATTGCAGGAAGTTGAAACCACACCACTCGATTCCATAAAACATTACCTGCGCTTCCTCAATGCCGGTTTTCTGGCCCTCGAACCTTCCTCGGGCGCTTTAAAAGCCTGGGTGGGAGGAATCGATTTTCGATTCTTTCAATACGATCATGTCATTTCTGAAAGACAGACAGGTTCAACTTTTAAACCTTTTGTTTACCTCGCCGCTCTCGAAAATGGTGTCAGCCCGTTTGAGTATATTCCCAACGAGAAAAAAATTTACGAAGACT
Organism: Tangfeifania diversioriginum; assembly: GCF_900141875.1. Classification (GTDB taxonomy): domain Bacteria; phylum Bacteroidota; class Bacteroidia; order Bacteroidales; family Prolixibacteraceae; genus Tangfeifania; species Tangfeifania diversioriginum. The sequence goes on from NZ_FQZE01000001.1 coordinate 173,640, forward strand.
ACGATAACTGGTCGCCATCTAATTCCCACGGCGAATACACCGGTTTTTACACCATGGAAGGGGCGCTTTCTGAATCGGTTAACACTATTGCAGTAGATGTGTTAATGCAGGCCGGGATTAACAACGTAATTGAAACTGTCCGCGACCTGGGCATAAAATCAGACCTGCCAAAGGTTCCGTCGCTGGCTTTGGGTGTGGCATCAATCAGCCTGAAAAATTTACTGTTGGCATACGCTACAATTTTGAACCGCGGCATGCAGGTTGAACCTTATTACCTTGTTTCCATTTCGAACAGTAAAGACAAATTGCTTGAAGAGTTTAAGCGCCCTGCCGGCAAGCTAACCGAGTTAAATCCGGTGAACTGCCGGTTAGTTACCCACATGATGGAATCAGCTGTAAATGAGGGGACCGGCACAAAAATCAGGACAGTTTACAAAGTCCCCGGCGATTTTGCAGGAAAAACCGGCACCACACAAAACCACTCCGACGGATGGTTTGTGGGCTTAACCCCGCATTTGGTTACAGGGTGCTGGGTTGGCGGAGAAGAACCAGGAATTCATTTCCGCACCATTACTTACGGGCAGGGCTCCTACATGGCACTACCCATAGTGGGTAAGTTTTATCATAAACTATACGGCAGTTCGCGCTACCAAAACCTTAAAAATACCCAATTCCCCAACCTTGATAACCAATTGCTGGCCGATTTAGACATTCCACCCTACAGGGAAATGCTTGAAATGGAACGCCGCGATGGCTTGCTCGACAGGCTTTTTGCCGGAAAATCGAAAGAAGAAAAACTGAACGAAACCCGGAATCCCGAACAGAAAAAAGAAGAGAAGAAAGGCTTGTGGAAATCGATAAAAAGTATTTTCAAGAAGAAGGACAAATAGAACCAAAAAAAAAGCCCATCCTTTACAGGACGGACTTTTTTAATTTATTTGTCGAACTTAAAATTTACTCCTTTTCAAATCTGATATTGGCCAGATAATAAACAATTTCATCACTGTCGAAGTCAATCCATGGTTCAGTACCAATGTTCAGTACAAATACCCTGTTGTGCCTTCCAACGGCTTCCTGCATATCGAAAGTAACTTCGGTCCATTGCTGAAGATCAGCATCATCCATACAGATATGTCCCATATCCCAATATTCCTGACCAAAACTACTAAACTGGCCAAACGACCACAGGTTATTCATAATCCGGGGCCAGAAGCACTGGAATGGTTCATAAATACCTTCAAATGCACTCTTTGGTGGAGCATATACATCCATTTTTAAGTACCTGTACTCTTCAGCATTAAACTGGAATCCTTGCGGAAGAGCAAGAACAAAGGATGAACTTGTTGCCCGGCTTACCACCTTATACACATTTTCAATGCCTTCGCCTTCCGGTGCGTCATCTGCCGGATAGGTTACGTCCATATTCCAGTTGCCGTCCTGCACAAGTCCGTCGAGATGGAACTGGTTGTCCATCAACACACTCTCGGGTCCTTCGACCAATTCCACTACACCGCTTTCCACATAAGGCATGAGCAAATCATCCAGTCCCATTGAGTGGGGGCGATAGTAAACCTTCTCAAGTATTCCAGATTCAAGCAAGTCTTTCAGGGCCTGCACATTACCTGAAGCAATATCACCCGCTTTACGTACGAACGGTGCATATTCACCACCTCCAACTTCATCGGTTACACCTCCGTTATAAACGGTTACCGGTAATGTTGTAAATAGATCGCCACCGGTCAAATCAAGGCTTTTCAGGTTCGGGAAATAAAAGATATCCTGAAGCGAATTCGCATGTACCGGATAAACCAGGTGTTCAAATTCGGCCAGCCCGTCGGCAGAGAAAGTAGTGGCCCCATTTGCCTCCAGAATTTCCCTTTCAGCCGGGGCAAAAGTAGAAGAGGTAGTTGGCATGTTAATGGTGAGCTGGTCTTCGAAAAGTAGCGTATCCAAAATGGGTTCGCGGTTTACTTTCGGAACAATTTTATATTCCATATCCAGCTGTACCGGTTCTCCGGCTTCAACGTTTCCAATAAAAAACCTTGAGTCTTCACCTCTTTCACCGGATTGTACTTCACCGTCTTTGTCGGTGTATTCAAAGTTCAGTCCGTAGTAATCCATCAATACCGAAGAGATACCACTTGGCCAGTCAACAACGGCTGCCGAAGGCGATGCCATAATCCTGGGCGGAGCTACAGCAAGCGAATTCAGATCGGTGTTTGTATAAGGAATCAGTGCTATTTCCTGCGGCACCGATTCATTTCCGTACTGGTCAATTGTAAAAATTCGGAAACGGTAAAGTTTCGATTGGGTAAGCCCGGTAATGTTTACGTAAGAAACCAGTGAGTCGATTGTAATCACCTGGTCATCGTATTCAATGCGGGTTTTTTGGGCTTTTCCAAGATTGATTTCTTCGCTGGGGATACGTCCGGCTTTAAGCAGGTCAATTTCTACCCGTTCGAAACCGATATGTCCGATAACTGTATCGTATTTAGCCGGATATACAACTTCCCCTTCAAACTGTTCCTGTTTGTCGTACATGCTATCGCATGACCACATGAAAGTGGTGACAACCATTATTGTAAATAATAATATATTTCTCATAAAGTTATAGCTTTAAATCTCTGTTTACTTAAAAGAATTTAATTTGCTTTTCTGCCATAGAGCGTTATTTCCGACAAGCAGTTTGCATTATCCAGGGTATAATTGCCGTTGAAACTTTTCATGGCCCTGTACCTGAACCAGCGTGTAGGCTTGGTATATTGAGGCTCATCCGGATACATGTAAGCCATATCTCCTTTGCGTCCTCTTTTCACAAATTCGAGTTCGCTCAACCCTTCCGGAACCTCGATTTTGTTTTCAGAAACATATACCCATTCTTCGGTATCGTCGTCCCAAATATACATTTCGTAAATACCTACGTTCTCGGACTGATAGTATTGCCCGCGGCAAAGCTCACCACAGAAATTGGTATGCCTTTGCACGGTAACAATCCGGCTCAGTTCGTAATGGGCACCAAGGTCGATGATCACATTCCAGGGCATGTTTCCGTCATCGGAATCGCCAGTCCGCCCGCGGCCGCCGGTATGCATAAAGTTGAGGTTTTCACCTTCGTCAATATTACCATCGATAACATAACGCAACCGTCCTTCGTTCTCATTTCCGAAAGCCTGAGGCACGCCACCTACCGAATCGTTGGCAGCCGGTAAAAACCATTCTTCTTTCGGAAGTTCCATATCCTCAAGTAAGTTGATGGTTCCCATATCAACTGGCTCTGACATGTTACCATAAATATCTGAAACCCGGATTTTCACATTTACAGGATCATCGGGTCCCAAATCTAGGTCTTCCACAAACCGACGGTCTTCTTCCAGGTTGGAAGAAAATACCGAAGTCAGTGATCGCTCTTCACCGTTTTGGGTGTAGGTAAAGTCAATATACACGTTGATACTTTGCTCGAGTTCGTTTTCCCAGTCCACAAAAAAGGAGCTAAAGCCGGGTTTCAATTCGAGCGACTCCACCACCCGAGTAATAGCCGATTCCAGAGGTGTTACTTCAACAGAGACTAAATCAGAAATATTACCGGCCCTGTCGCGGGCATACAAATCAACAGTGTATGCTATGGTGTCTCCAAAGCCATACACGTCGAGCGAATCAACAAAATAAGATGATGAGAAAGTGAATGAATTGCCGTCGGCATTGGTATATCTTGCCTCAACACTTAATACATCTTCATCATCAGGCACATCGAAAAAGAACCTGGCACCACCGTATAATGGTTCGTAAGTAATATTTGAAGGAGGTGCCGGTGGAACAGTATCATCGGATTCAGCACCGTTTTTTTCCTCGCAGGAAGTTGCAAATAGCAGGAGTGCTGCAAATATGAACAAATAATTTATTGTTGTTTTCATACGATTCTATTTATCGTTTTAAAATTTAAAATTAAACAACTACCAGCCCGGATTTTGAACCAGGTTTGAATTGGTATTGATCTCATTCAGGTCGATTGGCCACAGGTGATCAGTAATTGTAAATCTTCTGGATTGCTTCACCTCGAGGTTAAAGAAATCAGCACCAGTAGTTCCTCTGTAATCCCATCCCCAAATAGGAGTTGAAAATTCCTGAACTGCTCTTTTATGGCGTATCATATCAAAAAACCGACTGCCTTCAAAAGCCAGTTCGATGCCGCGCTCGCGTAAAATAATATCGCGCATGCCTTCTTTTGTTCTATGCTTGTTAACCGTGCGTACAATACCTGCATCGGCCCAAACTGTTTCCACATTTGGTACGCCGGCTCTTTCGCGAACCCTGTTTATGGCATCGTAAACTTCCTGGTTAGGTGCATCGAGATATTCATTCAATGCTTCGGCTTTCATCAAATACAAATCGGCCAGGCGAATAATCGGGTACGGGTATTTAATCGTACGGGCCCAGTGACCTGATTTCGATTCCATGTGGACCAGTTTTTTGATGCCAATACCGGTTTCAAAATAGTCGGTACTGTGTTGTGATGAATTAAAGCCACCATCTTCGCCGGCATACATCATGGTATTGATGCGCACACTGTGGCCCCTCCAGTAACCGCCGGTAATAGCCAGGTTGGCATAAAAACGGGGTTCCCTGTTCATGTATAATTTAATGGTTTCGGCACCGGGCTGCATAATTCCGGCCAGTTCCCTGTATTCAGGTTCATCGGCTCCCGGCGTTTGCATAAGTTCCCATTTGTTATCCGCATCAAAAGTAATGTCTTCTTCAATGGGCACACCGTTTTCGGTGTAATAACGCTCGGCCATACGGTAGGTAGAAGCCATCCATTGCCATGAGTACGATGGAGTGTTGGTAATACCGCCACCGTATCCTTCGGGCAAACGCATATTGGTGGAATGGGCCAGTTCGCCCTGGTTGTAGTAGTCGAGGTCTGAAAAACCCCAAATAAGTTCGTTATTCCAGGGGTCGGTAACGGCAAACCTCAAATCGTAAATCCGCTGCACATTTTCCGGATTTTCAGCATACACTTCACGGTCGAAGGTGTAAACCTGATCGTCATAGGTATATAACTCAATACCGTTGGCCTGGCAGGCATCGATAGCCACGTCGATGGCATCGATGGCATCTTTCCACTTTTCTTTATCGTAGGTTAACGGGAAAAACGGTTCACCATCTTCGTTGTAAAAATCGCCAAAATACTCCTGGTTACCGTTAAAAAACGGGCTGGCCCTGAAAAGCATTACCCTGGCTTTTATTGATTTGGCAATAACCTGATCAACCTGGCCTAAAAGTGTTCCCGTTTTTCTTTCCGCCAAATCCGGAATGGCTTCATCCATAACTCCAATAATGTAATCAAAACTTTCTTCCACTGTCGAGCGCTTCAGAAACAGCTGTTCTTCTGAGGCATCAGGAGTAATCAGTTCTTCTGAAATAACAATGGGGCCGTATTGTTTTACCAGCAAAAAGCTGTAATAAGCCTTCAGGAATTTAGCCTGTGCTGCCCATTCGTTCTTTTCATCATCGGTCATATCCGGCACCTGGTCAATAAGAGACAGAAAAACGTTTGCCTGCCTTATACCTGTATATAAAGGCGAACCGGCACTCGTACCCGACCATGACCCAATTAACGGATCGGTAGGAGATTGTAGCCCGCGCATAATTCGTATTCCTCTGAGGTTCCATGAATCTTCATTAAGGTCCAAGCGGCCCAGAAACTCATCGCCGCAGGTCCAGATTGATTCGTGTGTTTTATCGATACGCGGCATATAACTATATACTTTTGCCAGTGCATCCCATGCTTCTTCCTGCGATTTATATAAGTCTTCCAGTGTAACGGTATTGTCTGGAACAACATCCAGGTATTCGTTACACGAAGGCATTAATGCAAGAATAAAAATCAGTATAAATAATTTTCTCAATATTTTCATCTTGTACTATTTTTAGGTATTAAAATGATAACTGAACCCCAAAATTAAACCTCTTGTTTGGTGGATATCCTAATCCGTTACGTCCCATCTCCGGGTCCCAAAGGTCAAATGGGCTTGCTACAAATAAATTTTCTCCGCTAAAGTAAATCCGGCTGTTTTGCAACCCTATACTGCTGAAAGTACCATCAGGAAGATTATAACCAAATTCAACTGTTTTTAAACGAAGGAATGCACCGTTTCGCAGCCACCATGTAGATGTTTGAGTATTGTTGTTTAACGGTTCGGCTGACAAACGCGGCCAGAATGCGTGGACATCTGGATCGGTTTCTGTCCAGTAGTCGTCAGCAATAATCGTCAGCGCGTTTCTCCGGTTGGCAAAAGGGGCAATCCCGGGGTTATTAATATCACCCACACCCGGATTAATAAATAAAGAAACACGTGCATTACCCTGGAAGAAGAAGGAAGCATCAAAATTTTTCCAACCTCCCGACAAACCAAAACCATATTGTATCTCAGGAACCGTTGGTAACCCTAATGGTACCTGGTCGTTTGAGTTTACAACGCCATCGCCGTTCACATCTTTATATTTGATGTCGCCGGCCTGATAGGTGCCAAAGTCCTGTTTCGGAGAATTTGCAATTTCAGCTTCATCCACAAAAAGGCGCTCGGCAATTAAGCCCCACCATTGATTTATGGAATGTCCTTTGCGTTTCAGGTATTCATCGGCGTAATCTTTTTCGTCGAGCTTCACATACTCGTTGGTTGCATAAGTGAAATTGGCCCTTCCGGTAAGCCACCAGTTTTCGGTAGATGCATACTGATAATCAATTGACCCCTCAAAACCATGGGAGAGTACTTCACCTACGTTTCCGCTCACAGAAGCTTCCAGACCGGCTGTGGCCGGAAAGTTTTGCCTTTGCAGATAAATCTGGCTCCTGTTGTCCCTGAAATAATCGGCCTGTACCTGCAATGCATCATCGAGGAACCCAAGTTCAATACCTAAGTTTAATTTGGTTGAAATCTCCCAGGTAATATCAGGGTTGGCATATCTCGAAATAGTGTAACCACCGTAATCATTCATGAATGTCGATCCCCAGCGGTAACCACCATCTCCTTTTGAAATATCTGAGAGGTAAAAAAACCGGTCTTGTCTCTCTGCAATTGCATCGTTACCAACCTTACCGTAGGTAGCTTTAAACTTCACGGTATTAAAAACCCGCTCCAGCGGTTGCCAGAAAGCTTCGTTCGAAATTAAATAACCGGCACCAAATGAAGGAAAGAATCCAAAACGTTTCTCACCGGCAAATTTTTCCGAACCATTGTATCCGTAAGTAAATTCAAAGAAATAACGTGTATCGTAATCGTAGGCAAAACGTCCCGAGTTACCCATATTCCTTTCGGGCAGGGTTTCGTAAATAGAAAGACTGTTACCGCCGGTAAGCAGATATTCTTCCCACATAGCTACGGTCATCAGGCTCAGACTATGCTTGTTGAACTCGCGGGCCCAGTTTAAACGACCTTCGTAATAGTAATGGGCGCTTGCATCGCGTCCGGGATCCACATCACCCAAATAAGACTGGCCGCTTTCAGGATTAAGCGCATACAGTGTATATTCTCCGGTAATTTGGTTGTACGTTTCCAAATCGTAATAATACGGATTATAAGAACGTCGGCTGGAATAAAGGCTCCAGGTATTCATTGAAGCTCTTCCCTGAAAACTAAGCCCTTCGGTTATAAAATCCAGCTCCTGCGAATAAGTGGCATTGGCGGTAATAGAACTTTCGTTCCGGTCTTCGTACCCGCGAACCATTTCGGCATAGGGGTTTTGTTTCAATGACCCGGTTACAAAGGTATTCCCGAACAAAATATGATCGGCAAAAGCATGTTTTTCATCCGGTTCGTAAACTGCCGGAAAGTCAACTGGGTTGGAATTCATTACCATGTGGAAAATATCGGAAGCTCCGGCGTGTGGGCCGGTATATCTTTCGAAGCGCCCCTGTAACTTCACATCCAGTGTTGAAGTCGGGGTCAATTTAAATACAACATTGTTTCTTATCTGAACGCGGTTAATGTCAATGTTGTTATTAAAATTATTTTGCGGATCCACTTTCAATAACCCGGTTTCGTTTTCCATGGTACCGGCAACAAAATAAGTTGCCACTCTACCACCACCGGAAACATTGAAGTTGGCTTTTTTATTCCAGGTCGATTGATTAAACAGTTCATTGTACCAATCAATATTGGGATATATCATCGGATTCGTACCATCGGCAGTGGACTGAATTTTCTGTTCGCTGTAGTAGGTACCGAGCAGTGGGTTACGCGAAACGCGGGCTTCGTTGTAAAGGCGCATATAGTCAACCCCGTCAAGCAGGTCATTCATTTTAGTTGGTGTTGCCATGTGCGTTTCGAGCCTTACATTAATCTTTGTTGGCCCTTCGCGCCCTTGTTTTGTTTCAACTATAATAATACCATTTGCACCACGTGCACCATATAAAACAGTTGCCGAGGCATCTTTTAAAATCGAGAAGCTTTCGATGTTGTCGGGCTCCAGGCGTGCTAAATCAGTTGAAGAAGCCTCGAAACCATCAATCAAAATCAATGGGTTGGTTTTGTACCCGAAAGTAGTAACCCCGCGGATAAAGAACTGGGCATTATCGGCACCGGGTTCACCGGTTGTCTGGTAGGAAATAATACCCGGAATTTTTCCGGCAAGTGCAGTAGTAAGGTTGGATGAAGACTGTTTCAAGTCGCCTGGTCTCACGGTTTCAATTGAAGAAATTACACTCTCTTTCTTTTGAACACCAAATGCCACAACCTGTACTTCTTCGAGCTCTGTTTCGTCTGCATAAAGCGCTACGTTAATAACATTACCCTCCCCCACTACTCTTTCAACGGGTGTTTTCCCAATAAAAGAAAAGAACAGGGTGTCTCCAACCGCAGCTCCAAGCGAATATTCGCCATTGCCATCGGTTACCGTTCCGGTTGTAGTGCCTTTAATTGCAATCGAAACCCCGGGAAGAGGAAGTCCGTCTTCATCTTCAACAATTCCCGAAATTGTTTTTGTTTGTGCGAAAACCACACAATACAGGAATAACAAAAATGCAGTTCCAATAAATTTCAATTTCATAGAAAAAAATTTGGTTATATAATTTGACTAATAATAAGTGGTTTGGAAATTTCAACTTGAATGAATTGAGCTTCCCAATTCATTCTAAAAAATACTTCATAAATAATAATTTCATAAATAATCCTTTTTAGTTATTAATTAAAATCCAAAAAAATTTCACATGCATACTTTAAATATACACACATCAATTTGGTTACTCACTTTCTCTTTTTTTTCTTAATACGTACCTTTTAAAATAAACAAAAACAGCAACTAATTTTGAACTTTTGTTATTTTGTTTTGGCCACAAACAAAACCAACACAGTTCGACCTTTTGTTCATTATCAATCCGTTAAACTTTTTAAATTAATTAAACAATTAATCTATTTGAAAATTTAAATAAGCAAATTATTAATTGTAAAAATCTGTCAAATCTAAATAAATCAGGATAGAAACCAAAGAAATCAGGACAGAAACAATTTAATTTTTTTTATGGAACGCCTGTGTGATTTTAAATATTTTTAAGATTTACCTGATTTTCGGGAATTTATATCATTCACTATTTTTTCATCCAAATTGCGTCAACATTCTCCGGTGATTCTTATCTTTATGAAAAAACAATATGACACAAAAATTACCACAACTTATAAAAGATGACAAATGGCTGGAGCCCTATTCCGGTGCTATAAATAACCGTATTAATGCTGCAAAGGCAAAAGAGAAAGAAGTTGCAGACAACTCAAACTTGTATGAATTTGCCAGCGGCCACCTCTTTTTTGGTCTGCACAAAACTCCCGGCGGCTGGGTAATCAGAGAATGGGCGCCCAATGCAACGCACATTTACCTGGTTGGCAATTTTAATAACTGGGAAGAAAAAAAGGAATATGCCTTTAAGCTGCTCGAAAACGGTGTGTGGGAACTCCGGCTCAATGAAGATGCACTCCGGCATGGCGATTTGTACGCGCTTTCGCTGCACTGGGCAGTTGATTTCGGGAAACGAGTGCCGGCCTGGGCCAATTATGTGGTTCAGGATGAAGAGACCAAAATATTTAACGCCATGGTTTGGAATCCTGAAAAACCTTACCAGTGGAAAAACAATTCATTTTCAGGCACCAATGAACCGCCCTTAATTTACGAAGCCCACATTGGCATGGCCGGAGAGGAAGAACGCGTGCATACCTATAATGAATTCAGGGAACACATGCTGCCCCGGATAAAAGCCAACGGATACAACACCATTCAGCTGATGGCCATCCCGGAACACCCGTATTACGGCAGTTTCGGATATCACGTATCCGGATTTTTTGCACCCTCATCGCGATTTGGAACACCCGAGGAACTAAAACAACTGGTTGACGAAGCGCACGGAATGGGCATGGCTGTAATTATTGACATTGTTCACTCGCACGCCGTGAAAAACGAAATCGAAGGACTCGGAAAATACGACGGCACCCAATACCAGTTTTTTCATGAGGGTGCTAAAGGAGAACACCCGGCCTGGGATTCCTACTGTTTCAATTACGGCAAAAACGAGGTCATTCATTTTTTACTTTCCAACCTGAAATACTGGCTCGAGGAATTTCAGTTCGATGGCTTCCGGTTCGACGGGGTGACCAGCATGCTCTATTTCGACCACGGACTGGGTAAGGCTTTTTCAGGCTACGACGATTATTACAGTCCCAACCTCGATTTTGAAGCCACCACTTATTTAACCCTGGCCAATAAACTCATCAAAAAAATTAAACCCCATTCCATTTCAATTGCCGAAGACATGAGCGGTTTGCCCGGACTTGCCGTGCCTCAATCGCATGGCGGAATAGGATTCGATTACCGCATGGCCATGGGCGTACCCGATTTCTGGATAAAAATTATTAAGGAAAAATCGGACGACGATTGGGAAGTAGGCGATATTTTCTACAACCTCACGTCAAAACGGATGGATGAAAAAGTGGTGAGCTACGCTGAATCGCATGACCAGGCACTGGTGGGCGACAAAACCATAATTTTCCGACTCATCGATAAAGAGATGTATTACAGCATGCGGAAAGACCAGCCCAACCTGATTGTTGACCGTGGAATTGCACTGCACAAAATGATTCGGCTCATAACAGCCACAACCGCCGGAGGTGCCTACCTCAATTTTATGGGAAACGAATTTGGCCACCCCGAGTGGATTGACTTCCCACGCGAAGGAAACGGCTGGTCGTTTAAACATTGCCGCAGGCTGTGGAGCATTTCCGAAGACCCGGAACTGAAATACCACTGGCTTTACGATTTTGACAAGGAGATGATTCAATTCATGAGCCAACACAAGCTGCTCAGCATTCCGCCGGTTGATTTTGTTATGGAAAACAAACCCGATAAAGTTTTGGCATATCACCGCGGCCTGTTCCTTTTTGTTTTCAATTTCAATCCCACGCAGTCGTTTACCGATTACGGAATTCCGTTAGGCCCCGGAAAGTACAAAGTTGAACTCAATACTGACTCGGGACGGTTTGGCGGGAATGACCTTGTTGATGAGGATATACCTTATTATACAATTCCGAGCGGAGGCAACACAAGCCAGCACTATTTGCGGCTCTACCTGCCTGCCCGAACAGCTTTGGTATTCAAAAAAATCGACTTTCCAAAAGTGAAGTAAGTATGGCATTAAAGTTTCAGACAGAAGTTGAAATACCAGATTTCGAATGGCAGACAGGCTACCGCAAACGCAATCTTTTTATGGGGTCCTGTTTTACTGAAAATATTGGCGGAAAAATGGCCGCACTGAAATACGATGTGGATATTAATCCGTTTGGAATATTGTACAACCCGCTCTCAGTGGCCAACGCACTGGAGCTGCTTTTGCAAAAGAAAAAATTCACGCACGAAGATTTATTTCAACACAACGGATTGTGGCACAGCTTTTATCATCACAGCCGGTTTTCTTCGTCCGATGCGAATGTTGCACTCGAAAACATAAACACCCGCATTGAAACTTCTGCTGAATATCTCGAAAAAGCGGAATTCCTTTTTGTTACTTTTGGCACCGCCTGGGTTTATGAGTATATTCAAACAGGACAAACCGTTTCGAACTGCCATAAAATTCCGGCAGCCAAATTCAAAAGGTTCCGCCTGGCAGCTGATACAATTACACAGCAATTTATTCCCTTAATCAACAGCATCCGAAAAATTAATCCCGGCATAAAATTCATTTTCACGGTAAGCCCCATTCGCCACTGGAAAGATGGTGCCGTTGAAAATCAACGAAGCAAAGCCACACTGCTGCTTGCCATCGACCAGCTGACAAAAGAATTTGACGGTGAGGGATGCGGCTATTTTCCTTCCTACGAAATAGTAATGGACGAACTGCGCGATTACCGGTTTTATGCCGAAGACATGATTCACCTTTCAGAGGTGGCCGTAAAACATATTTGGGAAAAATTCCAACACAGTTTAATCGATTTGGAAAGCCAAAATATTTCGGGAGAGGTACAAAAAATTGCGAATGCCATGAACCATAAACCGTTTAATAAGTTTACTAATGAACACCTACGGTTTTTGAAACAATGTTTAAATAAAACCGACGAACTTCAGGATAAATATCCGTATATTAAGCTGACCAATGAAAAGCATTTTTTTGCAGACCAGGTAAAGGATATTGAAGCAAAACTGAAATATTTATAATTCAAACCGATTAACTTCGCGTAACGCTGAAACCGGCTAAACCTTACGCAAATTGCGTTATTCATTATTATCAATTTATTGAATTATGAGCTACCTGAAATTTGACAAGGAACAGTTAATAAACCTCGAGTATTCACTAAACAGGGAAATTCTGAGATCAAACCGCGCAGGTTCGTACATCAGTACTACACTAAACGGGTGCAACACACGAAAATACCACGGGTTGCTTGTTTGTCCCATTGAAAACTTCGGCGGAGAAAAACATGTTTTACTCTCCTCGCTCGACGTGAGCCTGATACAGGAAAAAGAAGAGTTCAACCTGGGGATTCACCGCTACAAAGGCGGCGTTTACGAGCCCAAAGGCCACAAATATATTCGCCACATCGAGTTCGATCATATTCCAAAAATAAGCTACCGCATTGGCAATACAGTCCTTATCGTGGAGCGGATCCTGGTAGAAAAAAAAGAACAAATCCTCATCCGGTACACCCTCGAAAAAGCACCGGAACAAACCACTTTCCGGTTCAGGCCGTTTTTGGCATATCGCAATATTCACGCGTTGAGCAAAGCCAATATGTTTGTGGATACGCGGTATAAAAACGTAACAAACGGCATTGGCACAAAAATGTACGACGGCTACCCCGAACTGTTCATGCAGTTCAGCCATGAGGCAGAATTTGTTCCGGTGCCCGACTGGTATTACGATGTGGAATACCTGAAAGAACTGCACCGGGGCTACGAGTACCTGGAAGATTTGTTTGCCCCCGGATATTTCGAACTGCAGCTGGAACAGGGTGAATCGGTTGTTTTTTCAGCAAGCACCGAAGTCGCAAACCCGGTTTCGTTAAAGCAGCGGTTTACCAAAGAGCTGAACAAACGGACCCGCCGGTACACTTTCATCTCCTCACTGAGGAATGCCAGCGAACAATTTGTGCTTCATAAAAAAAATGAAACCGATATAATTGCAGGTTTCCCCTGGTACAACAGCATTACACGGCAAACTTTTATTTCGCTCCCCGGGTTGGCACTGGCACAAAACAACAACCAGCTGTACGAAGAAGTGCTGGACACTTACACCAACTACCTGAATAACGGCCTGTTCCCCGATTTCATTTACGAAAACACACACACTTATAACGCTGCTGATTTGTCATTGTGGTTTATCTGGGCCATTCAGCAATATGCAAAAAACCATAAAAGGTTAACCGCAATATGGGATAAATACGGCCCGGCCATCAAAGAAATTCTGGAAAATTACAACACCTCCACTCCGCTGTTTTTATCCATCACTCCAGACGGTTTGATTTACGCCGAAAAAGAAAACACAGCACTGACATGGATGAATTCTTACGTACATGGCGTGCCTGTAGTTCAGCGCGACGGGTTAACAGTAGAAACAAATGCATTGTGGTACAACGCCGTATGCTTTGCACTTGAACTCGCAAAAAAAGCAGGCGACAATGAGTTCACTAAACAATGGGAAAAGATGCCCGAAAAGATTGGAGCTGCTTTTCTAAAAACATTCTGGAACAAAGAACATAATCACCTTGCCGACGTTGCACGTAATAAAAGCACTGATTGGGCCATTCGCCCAAATATGGTAATTGCAGCGGCAATGCCTTTTTCGCCATTATCAAAGGAACAAAAAAAGCTGGTGCTAAGTGTTGCCAAAAAGAAATTGCTGACTAAAAGAGGGTTGCGCAGCTTGTCGCCCGATAATTTAAGATACAAAGGAACGGTCTCAGGAAACCCCGGGGAACGCGAAGCTGCAATCCACCAGGGAGCAGTTTGGCCGTGGTTAATGCCGTTTTTTGTTGAAGCGTACCTGAACATCCACCAGGCGGGAGGCTTGCCATTTGTGAAACAGTTCATGGAGTTTTTTGAAGAAGAAATGACAGAACACTGCATTGGAACCCTTTCGGAAATGTATGACGGAAACCCGCCACACAATGCCAAAGGAGCCATTTCGCAGGCATGGAACGTGGCAGGGGTGTATTACGCTATTGATTTGGTGCAGAACTATAAAGTATAAACTGTTGGGGTAATGAAAGTATTAATGTTTGGGTGGGAATTTCCGCCACATATTTCAGGAGGGTTGGGAACAGCCTGTTACGGACTGACCAAAGGCCTGGCAGGCCTGAAAAATATTGATGTGCTTTTTGTGGTTCCCAAAATGTTTGGCGACGAAGACCAGTCAATAATCAAGCTGAAAGGTGCCAATACTGTGCCTGTTTCAAAAACACAAATTGAATTTGAAGGCACACAGAAAAAAATGGAAACCATTGAAATTAAATCTGATATTGTTCCCTACCTGAGTGAAGAAGATTTCTGGGAGCTCAAGAAAAAACGGTTTCCGGCAAAAACAAGATTTATACAAACCGATAATGGTTTCAAGATAAACTTCAGCGGGAAGTATGGTGATGGATTAATTGAAGAAATTAAAAATTACGCGCTCGTGGCAGAACTAATCGCCACCGAAAACACTTTTGATGTCATTCACTCACACGACTGGCTCACCTATCCGGCAGGCATAGCAGCCAAAAACAAAACAGGCAAGCCACTGATAATTCACGTACATGCCACCGAGTTCGACCGCAGCGGTGGAAACATAAACCCCGTGGTTTATTCCATTGAGCGCGAAGGCATGGAAATGGCGGACAAAATTATAGCCGTAAGCAATTTAACACGCAATACCATTATCGAAAAATATTATATTCCACCCGAAAAAATTGAAATAGTTTACAATGCGGTTGACTCCTCTCCGAGGAAACACAACTTGAATTTCAGGAAAAACGAAAATGAAAAAATTGTGACTTTCCTGGGGCGCATCACCATGCAAAAAGGCCCGGAATATTTTGTTGAAGCGGCCTACCTGGTGCTCAAAAAAATGGAGAATGTGCGTTTTGTAATGGCAGGCAGCGGCGATAAAATGACAACCATGATTAAACGCGTAGCTGAACTTGGAATTGCCGATAAATTTCATTTCACCGGCTTTTTAAAAGAAGATGCTGTTGCTGAAATGTTTCGTTTATCCGATGTTTGCGTGATGCCATCTGTTTCTGAGCCATTTGGCATTGTGCCACTCGAAGCCATGCAGGCCGGCGTTCCGGTAATCATTTCAAATCAGTCGGGTGTGTCCGAAATCCTGGACCATGCCATTAAAATTGATTTCTGGGACACCTACGCCATGGCCGATTCAATTTACGGACTATTGAAATATCCTTCCATGTCGAAACATCTGAAAAAAGCCGGCAAAATAGAAGCCGGCAAAATGAAATGGGATAATTCGGCACAGCAAGTAAGTAAAATCTACAGAGATGTGTTAATTAAATCAAATGTTAAAGTATGAAGTCAATAGCACTGTTTTTCCAGGTTCATCAACCCTTCAGGTACCGGAGGTACCGGTTTTTTGATATTGGCAATGACCATTATTATTACGACGATTATGCCAACGAAACCATCCTCCGGAAGGTGGCCGAAACCAGTTATCTGCCGGCCAATGAGCTTCTGTTAAAGCTGGCCGGCGAGCTGGAAGGTAAATTTAAAGTGGCTTTTTCGGTTACCGGCACTGCACTTGACCAGTTTCAGCTTTATGCCCCAGAAGTTATTGAATCTTTTCAGCAACTGGCAAAAACAGGCTGCGTGGAGTTTTTATCGGAAACCTATTCCCATTCGCTTTCGGCATTAAAAGACAAAACTATTTTTGAGCAGGAGGTAAAACAGCACGAACAGAAAATTTTCGAACTGTTCGGGCAAAAACCCAAAGTTTTCAGGAATACCGAAATGATCTATTCCGACGAAATTGGAGATTGTGTGGCAAAAATGGGTTACAAAGCCATGCTTACCGAAGGCGCGCGCCATGTGCTGGGCTGGAAAAGCCCCAACTTCCTGTACGTGAATGCTGCCAATCCGCGCCTGAAAGTGTTCATGCGCAACTACAAACTCAGCGACGATATCTCTTTTCGCTTTTCAAACAGCAACTGGTCAGAATATCCGCTCACTGCAGAAAAATTTATTGGCTGGCTTACTCAGCTAAACCGAAAAGAGGAGGTTGTTAACCTGTTCTTGAACTACGAATCGCTGGGAGGCCGGCAGCCCAAAGAGAGCGGCATATTCAATTTTTTCGAACATCTGGCAAGGGGAATAGTCAAACACCCGGAATTAAAATTTGCAACACCCGCCGAAGTGTTGGCCGAAGTTCAGCCTGTATCAGTAATCAGCGTACCCCACCCTATTTCGTGGGCCGACGAAGAACGCGACCTCACTGCCTGGCTGGGAAACGAAATGCAAAAAGAGGCTTTTGAAAAGTTATACGAAATGAGCCCGCGAATGGGGCGATGTACCGATGAAGAATTGCGTAAAGACTGGAACTACCTGCAGGTAAGCGACCATTTTTATTACATGTCAACCAAATTATTCTCCAGTGGCGAAGTTCACAGTTATTTCAATCCGTTTGAATCACCCTACGAAGCATTTTTAAATTACATGAATGTACTTAGCGACTTCCAGATCAGGCTAAATTCTATGTTCCCCAAAAATGAACAGGAGCAGGAAATTGCAGCCTTGCATAAAATTATTAACGAAAAAGATGAAAAAATAACCAAGCTGGAAAAACAACTCACACGCCTGCAGAAACCACGTACAAGAAAAAAAACAACAAAAAAAAAGAAGTAATTTAACAATATTGAAAATGAACATATTATCACTCATTCCAAATTAATTTTCAGACCCCTTTTACAACAAAATAAAAGTGTATTTTTGCACCCCGATAAGGAAAACAAAAAACAGATTTTAGACATGAAGACAGAAAAAGCAAACTCGTATCCAAACCAACAAAATAACACACCGGTTTGGAAAAAAATAATAGTAAAATCACACCTCCCCGAAAAATTGTCTCCGCTTCGCGAAATATCCAAAAACCTTTGGTGGGTTTGGAATACCGAAGCAAGGGAGCTGTTCAGCTTCATCGATAACGAAACCTGGGAGGCGTGCGACCACAACCCGGTTGTGCTACTCGACCAGGTGAGCTACAAGCGATTCAAGGAACTTGAAAAGGACTCAGGCTTTATTTCCAGAATGGATAAAGTTTACGGCGATTTTAGGCAATACCTTGAAGAACGAAAAAATTTGGGAAGCCCGCAAATTGCCTATTTCAGCATGGAATACGGCTTGCACGATTCACTAAAAATTTACTCCGGCGGGCTGGGCATGCTGGCCGGCGACTACCTGAAAGAGGCCAGCGACATGAAAGTTAACATGGTAGGCGTTGGACTGCTCTACCGCTACGGATATTTTAAACAGGCCCTTAACCTGCATGGGGAACAAATGGCAAATTACGAATTCCAAAACTTCTCCAAAATACCGGTAAACCCCGTTCTGAATGAAAATAACGAATTTGTTAAAATAAGTATCGATTATCCCGGTCGCCAACTATTTGCAAAAATATGGCAGGTAAATATCGGCTCGGTAAAACTTTTACTGCTCGACGCCGACCTTCCTGAAAACCAGGAAGGGGACCGCTCGGTAACCCACCATTTGTATGGCGGCAATAACGAAAACAGGCTGAAACAGGAAATGCTTCTCGGAATTGGTGGAATCAAAGCCCTGAATGCACTGGGCTACAATTCTGAAATTTACCATTGCAACGAAGGCCATGCCGCATTTATTGGGCTCGAACGTGTTTCCAGTATCATCGAAAAATACAAGTTAAATTTTTCCGAAGCCAAAGAAGTGGTACGCGCATCGACCATATTTACAACGCACACTCCCGTTCCGGCCGGGCACGACTCCTTCCACGACGATTTGTTTAAATATTACATGGAGGGGTACTACAATAAAACCGGACTCAGCTGGGAAGAATTTACCCTCCTGGGAAAAGCAACCCCGGAAGAAGATCATTTCAACATGAGTTACCTGGCCTGTAATCTATCACAGGGAATAAACGGTGTGAGCAAGCTGCATGGCGATGTTAGCAAAACCGTTTTAAAACCACTGTACCCGGGATTCCTGGAAGAAGAACTCGAAATTGGGTACGTCACCAACGGAGTGCATTATTCTACATGGACAGCACAGGAATGGAAAAACATTCATAAAGAATATTTTGGTCCTGAATTTCCTCAAACCCAACTCGATTTTGATGTTTGGGATAAAATTTACCGCGTGCCCGATGAAAAAATATGGGAAATCAGAAAAACCCTCCGCACAAGGTTAATCAATTACATTAAAGAGCGTTTTTCTGACAGCTGGATTAAACGCAACGAAAATCCGCAACTCGTCACCGAAGTACTGGACAAACTCGATCCAAATGCGCTTACCATTGGTTTTGCGCGCAGGTTTGCCACTTATAAAAGAGGGTACCTGCTGTTCAGAAACCTGGAACGTTTATCAAAAATTGTAAATAATCCTGAAAAACCGGTGCAATTCATTTTTGCGGGGAAAGCACACCCGGCTGACAAAGCGGGCCAGGAATTGATCAAACACATTGTTGAAATTTCAAAACGCCCCGAGTTCAGGGGGAAAATCCTTTTTGTTCAGAATTACGACATCAACCTGGCAAAAATGCTGCTACAGGGTGTCGATGTTTGGCTGAATACGCCAACCCGCCCGCTGGAGGCTTCCGGCACCAGCGGCCAAAAAGGAGTAATGAACGGAACACTCCATTTCTCGGTGCTCGACGGATGGTGGGTTGAAGGCTACCAGGAAAATGCAGGCTGGGCATTGCCTGCCGAACGGGCTTACGATGTACAGGATTTTCAGGATGAACTCGATGCACAAACCATTTATGGCATTTTTGAAGACGAAATCACCCGCATTTTTTACGACCGCAACGAAGAGGACATCCCAGTGGAATGGATCGACTACATTAAAAACACCATCGCACAGGTTGCTCCGAAATTTACTACCGGAAGGATGATGCAAGATTATCACGACAGGTACTATAAACCTCAGCTCACGCGCGCAACCAGCATTAACAATGAAAATTTCAAATGGGCAAAAGAGATGGCTGCATGGAAACAAAAAGTAAGCACTGTTTGGGACTCAATTGAAATTAAGTCTTCTGACACCAGCAACGGTATCAAAGAGAATATGAAAGTGGGTCAGGAATACCCCTTTAGGGTTGAAATCGACTTAAAAGGACTCTTGAGCAACGAAGTGGGGCTTGAAATGATTATTACCGAAAATGGCACAGAAGACCCACCTCGCATTGTAGAAACATTTAACTTTGAGGTGGAAGAATGCAACGGTTCGGTATGCTGTTTTAAACTCAACTTTCATCCGGTGCATCCGGGGTCGTTCAACTACGGCCTCAGGTTATATCCTAAAAACGAAGGATTACCGCATAAACAAGACTTTAACTACGTAAAATGGTTATAACAAACTGGAAAGGTGCCTCACTCAGGGCACCTTTTTTTGTCCGCTTTTTCAATCTGAAATCTTTATTGAAAAAGATTTTACAATTTATTTGAATTTTATCCGAAAACAGATTTTATTTTTACATTCCTGTTCAAACTCTTACTTTTGTTTAAAAAAATCAGATGGCGATGAAAAAAAATCTTGGTGAAAAAATAAAGCAGTTCCGCGAATTCAGACAAATTTCAAGAGAAGATCTGGCATTAAACGCCAATCTCGATATAACTCAACTTGAAGAAATCGAGGAAAAAGCAGCATTCCCTTCACTGGGTCACCTCATTAAAATATCGAGAGCTTTGGGAGTTCGAATCGGCACTTTCCTCGATGATCAGGACCAGGTGGGCCCCGTGATCGTGAAAGCCGGCGAAGAGAAAAAAAGCCACAGCTTTTCAACAAAAGACGAATCGACACGCGAGCACCTGAACTTTTTCTCGCTGGCTCAGGACAAAGCCGGCAGGCACATGGAGCCGTTTATTGTTGAAATTGAACCCTCGAAAGAATCGGATTATAAATTATCGACCCACGAGGGCGAAGAATTTATTTATGTGCTGGAAGGAAGCATCGAAATTAATTACGGGAAAGAATTGTACCGAATTAACAAAGGAGACACCATTTACCTCGATTCGGTTGTTGCACACAATGTACACGCAGCCGGAAAACAACCGGCAAAAATTCTGGCAGTAGTTTACACACCGGTTTAATTTTCAATTTTATCAACTATTCTGAACGAAAATCCATGCAACTACTTGATTATACGCTCGGCGAAATTCTGGAAAAATGGGCATTTGAGACTCCCGATAAGGAATTTATTGTGTACCCCGACAGGGACTTACGGTTTACCTACAAACAGTTCAACGATCGTGTTGATGCGATGGCCAAAGGGCTGTTGTACATTGGCGTGAGACCGGGCGACAAAGTTGGCATCTGGGCCAAAAACATTCCCGACTGGACAACCGTGATGTTTGCAACCGCTAAAATTGGTGCTGTGCTGGTTACCATCAACACCAATTACAAGTTATCGGAACTGGAGTATTTGCTGAAAGATGCCGACATTAACACGTTATTTCTGGTTGACGGTTTCCGCGACAGCGATTACGTGGAAATGATTTTTCAACTGGTCCCCGAACTCAAAAATCAGCCCCGTGGCGAAATAAAAAGCTCCCGGTTTCCCGAACTTAAAAATGTGGTATTTATCGGCCAGCAAAAACACCGCGGAATGTTCAATACAAATGAATTGATTCTGCTCGGTAATCATGTTGACGACCTCGACCTGGAAACCATAAAAGAGTCGCTTAACTGCCACGATGTTATTAATATGCAATATACATCGGGCACCACCGGCTTTCCAAAGGGAGTAATGCTTTCGCACCACAATATTATAAATAACGGTTATGCCACCGGGCAGTGCCAAAAATTTACTTCAAGCGAGCGTTTGCTGGTATGTGTGCCCATGTTTCACTGCTTTGGCAGTGTTTTGGGACTCTCTGCAATAATCACCCACGGAGCCACCATGGTTTTCACCGAAGATTTTGATCCGGTTATGGTGCTCGCTTCAGTTCAAAAAGAAAAATGCACTGCCTTGTATGGTGTGCCAACCATGTTTATTGCCGAACTCAACCACCCGATGTTCGACATGTTCGATTTAAGTTCGTTGCGTACCGGAATAATGGCCGGTGCCCCCTGCCCCATCGAAACCATGAAGCAGGTGATGACAAAAATGAACATGAAAGATGTGATTATCGTTTACGGGCAAACCGAATCATCTCCGGGAATGACCGCAACCCGCACGCACAACTCGCCTGAAGTACGCTCCACTACCGTTGGTTTCGAATATCCCAATGTGGAAGTAAAAATTGAAAATCCTGAAACCGGCGAAGAGTGCGGCATTGAAGAACAGGGCGAAATTTGTTGCCGGGGTTATAATGTTATGAAAGGCTATTATAAAAACGAAGAAGCCACAAAAAAAGCAATCGACAGCGAAGGCTGGCTGCATTCGGGCGACCTGGCCGTAAAAACCAAAGACGGCTTTTTCCGGATTACCGGACGCATAAAAGACATGATTATTCGCGGGGGAGAGAACATTTACCCGCGCGAAATTGAGAACTTTCTTTACAATATGCCACAAATTGAAACAGTGGAAGTGGCCGGAATTCCCAGTCCTAAATATGGTGAAGAAGTGGCAGCATTTATTAAAGTTAAAGAAGGCCAGTCGCTTTCAGAAGAAGATATTTTCGATTTTTGCCGCGGACAGATTGCAAGGTTTAAAACACCAAAATACGTATTTTTTGTGGATGAATTTCCGATGACCGCAAGTGGTAAAATTCAAAAATTCAAACTCAGCGAGCTGGGGGCAAAAATCTGTAAAGACAAAGGGATTGAAATTACATGAAAAACATTAACATTGAACGGTCACTTTTTGTTTTTCAATTTTTTGGTCGTGTCTGTTATTTGTTCCAAAAAATGCTTTTCGACTTCCGACAACTCATTTTTAGTTAACTCTTTATATTTTTCATATTCTGCATGAGCTTTTTGTAATGCCTGCTCATGACTGATTTTCCCGGAGTGGTTTAGTATTTCTTTCCTTGTCATTTTCAGGAATGATTCAAGCTGATCAATCCAGTCTTTCATATACATGGGTTCCTGGTTGAGTGCTTGGATTTCCGCAAGTTCGAGGTATGCAGTTACAATTCGGTTCAAAATATCAAGTTCCTTTTCGGTGAGGTAATTTTTGGCAATTGCTGTTTCCTCTTTTGTAGGTTTTTTCCCTTTAAAATTGCTCAATCCCAAATGAGGCTTTCCCGAATCTACACGTTTATAAATAATCTCGGCAGCGGTGTGTCCGTGTGCTGCCCAGTGCATTTTATTTTGTACTGTTTTGAAAAATAAAACAGACATTTCCAACGATGGGTCGTAGTCGATGCTGGTTGCATAAATGTCAAGTACTTTTCTCCAAAATACTTTTTCCGACGAGCGAATATCCCGGATACGTGCCAGTAATTCATCGAAATAATTTCCACCACCTGCTTGTTTAAGCAAATCATCGTTCATGGTAAAACCCTTCACAATGTATTCTTTTAAACGTGCGGTTGCCCACTGACGGAATTTTGTTCCCTGATGGCTTTTTACCCGGTAACCTACCGAAATAATTACATCGAGGTTGTAAAGCTTCAAGTTTTGGATTTGAGTTTTCCCTTTGATAGCGCCGTGTTGAGTGGTGTGTGCAAAATTTGCACATACCTTTTCTTCTTCCAGTTCGCCCTCTTTAAAAACATTATTTATGTGTTTGGTAATAACCGAGCGTTCTTTCTGAAAAAGTTCGCCCATTTGTGTTTGCGAAAGCCAAACTGTTTCATCCTCCAACCGAACATCAATTTTAGTTTGTCCGTCCTCGGTTTGATAGAGAAGTATTTCTGAGTTATTCATCACTTTACTTTTCTAATTCTCGAATAATTATTTTATGATTCATATAAAAGAAATTTTTTCACAAACTCATCCATCGTCTTTTTGTATTTTTTAATTTCTTTTTGTTTCTCTTGTACTTGAATCAAAACTCCTGTTTTTCCAGATTCGAGTAACTCTTCATGCAAAAAACGATATTTTTCGAAAACTCCAATCATCTCATTATGCGTAGTCCGTTTTTGTACTGGAACGACAACACTCTTCAATTTTAATTCTTTGTCCGTTATGTGATTAATAAGCTTTTGTAGATTCAATACTGTTTTTGCAAGCTTTAGTCCATTGTTTGTTTCAGATTGAATTTCATCATCAGAGAAAACCATTTCAAGCTTATTGCTTAACATGATTTCTTTTATTTGAATCTTCCAATTATCAATTAGAAAATGAGGCAGGATGTCTTGATATTTTTCAGAAATAACAATTAGAATGAATTCGTATATTTCTTTTAGCTGTTCTAAATTTACAGTCGATATATCTCTATTATGTGCTTCTTCTCTTCGAATTGAATTAAGTTCTAATATTAATTCTTCAAATCTAATTTTATTGGGAAATAAGTCAGAAAAGTCTTTCCAGTTAGTACAGATGATTTTTTTTAATTGTAAAACAAAAGTGTAATTAATTAAAACATCACCTTCCTCAGTCTCAATGCCAAATTGATTATAATAAGTACTAATTACGCTTTCTCTAAGTTTTTTCCCAACACAGCTAATAAACCAGTCTTTTCCATGTTTTTTTGATAATCTATCAACGATTACTTTTCTTAGAGCATTTTCAATTTCAGAAATTTGTTTCTTTGCCACACTTAATCTGTAATCCGTTGTGTTTTCCTGAAAGATTGAACTTTTCATCCAATTCATAGAATCGCCTTGTCCAATTAAAGCAGCTACCTCTTTTGAAGAAATAACATACATTAATTCTGAGTCTTGTTTGTCAAAAGCACGAATAGCATAATAGTTAAGTTGCATATTTTTAAAAGAATCGTCTTTGAAGAATCCATGTATTGCTCCCATGACAGCACCAGCTTCAATTTTTACATCAATTGAATTATTCGAATTTGCGTAAAATTGACATTCTAAAGTTTTATTATTCAATAAATCAACTTTTTTTACTGCAACATTTGATACTTCCTTATCTACTATGTTTAAGTTTTGAAGAGCAGTTTTAAGAAGTGAAAGAATTTCAGGAATAGAAAACTCTTTATCTTCAATCTTGGAATTCTCCGCTTTATTCATGCAGCACTTTTTGTATTTTAATCCACTACCGCATGGACAAATATCATTTCTTCCTATTTTGCTCTTTTTGTAATTCATTTCAAGATTTACGAGTTTTCCACAATCTTAATTTCCTCCTCCGTCAAACCATACAACTCATAAACCATTTGGTCAATTTCACGGTCGGTTTTTTCAATTTCGGATTTGTTGGTTTGGGCTTCGGCTCTTTTATTCGCGAACAATTCCATCCATTCCATTTCATCCGATTTGGAAAGTTTTTCTCCGCCTGTTTTTTTAATCGCTTTGTTTAGTTCTTTTATGAAATTGGAGAAATCAAGTTCCTGCCAGTTCTCTAATTTGCGGCTTAGTTTTTCTATGGCAAACTGAGATTTTAAATATTTAATGAATTTTGAAGTTAGCGTTTGTTGATTTTTTGTAAGCGAAAGCATTTTTTCGACCAAAGCTGTTAATTCGGGAGAGTTTAGCTCGGGAACCGGAATTTGACCAAAGTATTTCCAAATTAATTGACAACCGTTCTGGATTTGCGTACAATATTTTGTAATCAGCCACCAGCCCATTTTTGAGTTTAAAACTCCAAGTAGTGCTTTATTTTCAGTGGGAATAATCCACATTGAATCATTACAATACAAGCCCTGCTCATCATAAATGAAACAGGGTTTCACCTGAAATTTTTGGTACATTATTTTGGGTTTGGAAAACTTTTGGTAATAATCACAGGCTCGTAATTCCCACCAGTAATCGCCTTTATCTCCCCGTTTTTTTGCTCGTTCTTCAAAAGGTTTTAACCATTCGTAAACTGAAGGATAGTTTATCGGCAGCCAATTTTCAGCTTCGAAATCATTCTTTATTTTTTTGTTGGTATTTCCTTTTTCAAAAAGAATTAAATAACTGTTAGGGATTATCGTATTGTATTTGCTTAAATTTCTTCCTTGTAAAAATGGTTTTATTATTTCTGTGGCCTTCGGGTCTTTTGTTACAATTTCCTGTTTTGTCTGTTCGTCAATTAGAAAAGCTTCGGTTAACCCGGTTAAAACTCCTCGGTACGATTGACCACCAACAAAATCAGAAAGTTTGGTAAATTTAGTTTTCAATTTCTCCAAAAAAGCCTGTTCATTCTGCGATGAGATTACCCAAGTTTCACCACTAAACGAATCTGTTTGAAAAATCTCTGCTGTTTCCAGTACGTTAGTTTTAAAATCGAAAGAACTGGATTCTTTTAAAACTGAAACCGATATTTCTTTCTGTGGAGCTGATTTTTGAGCAGTAAAAATGCAGGGGTATGTTGTTGCACCTTCGAAAATTTGAATATCGCCAAAATCAATCAGCTCAAACATCTTGTATTTCAGGAAATACTCGCGCAATGGTTTGCCATAACCCGCCTGCAACCATTTATTTGGCATTATATACGAAATTAATCCGTTTAATTTTAACAGGTTAATTCCTTTTTCAACAAACACACAATAAATGTCGCCCTGACTGTGGTAGGTTTCGTAACCTGCATTTTTAAGTGCGATTGATGTTTCTTTTATTTTTTCGAGATGTACATACGGCGGATTTCCAATTACTACATCAAAACCACCATCGTACTCGGTTCGGAAAGCGTGCCGGCGGGTGCAGGTCATTTCTGCAATAATTTTTTGCAAGATTTTGTTTTCCGGCAGTTTGTGTTTATTGCGGTTATTCCTGATGTAGGCAATGGTGTTATCCAATTGCTCGTTGCTGGTAACTTCCCTGGCATCGAACTTTTCGGCCCACAGGTGAAATTGTGTTTTTCCACGGGGAGCCTGCTCCCCATTTTCTTCTGTGTTTACTGCCAGGTGCGCGGGAGCAGGCTCCCGCGTTCTGGCATCTGCTTCTGAATCTCTTCGGGGAGCATGCTCCCTTTGTCCTGCCATTGGAGTAGTACGCCCCATGGCTATATTACAGGCACGTGCCGACATTGCTTTTATTTTCTGCACTATTTTAGGAAGCTCTTCTTCTGTGCATGAAATTATTATATGAGCATGGTCGCCACAAATGTTATATGCAACAATATTTAGCCTATCTTTTTCAACAATTTCCGAAATAGTTTCTGTAACAATTATTTCTTCTTTCTCCGATAGCCAAACCGCCTCACCTTTTTTTACATGATTATCAAACATGCGTTGCGAGTAACGCGAATTATGAGTGGCGGTGGTAACATGCCATGCTTTTTTCTTTTTCTTGTAAAAAATATTCGGGAACTCCTTGTACCAGTTAAACACGGGGTTATAACCCCGTGTTGCTTTGGCAACTTCAGGGTCGTCAATCAGCGAGTTTCCACACTTTATGTTGTTGCTAAGTGTGTTTAGTTTTCGTCCTTTTTGTGCGGTTCGCAACCAGAGCGAGAGTTTGGCAATTTCAACCGATTCTTCGTTCAGGTCAACGCCGTAAATGTTTTTCTCTAAAATATCTGTTGTAATGTCGGAGAAAATAATTGCCCCGCCCAAAAGTTGTCCGCGCAACTCATCAATTTTCCGGTGTTCGTTTATCAGAAATTCCAGCGCCTGGTTTAAAAACGCCCCTGAACCACAAGCCGGGTCAAGAATCGTTAACGTTAAAAGCCAGTTTCGGTATTCTTCCAGTTTTTTATCGAGCGTGCGTACAATTTCCTTTTTCCGGTTTTTCCTTCCTTTTGCATATTCTTCGTCAACAATTCCGAGTTCAACCCGCTTTTCTTCGCAAAGTTTTCCAACCGTATTTTCAACAATGTATTTGGTAATATATTTAGGTGTATAAAAAATACCGTCTTTTTTGCGTTTTGACACATGGGGAGCATGCTCCCCTATTCCATGAGTGATTGCCTGCAACCGCCCCGGAGCAGGCTCCGGGGTTGCATGCTCCCCTTTTGGTAGTAGATTGCTGCCAGAGTGCTCCTGGGTTGCAGGCTGCTCTGCTATTGTTGCCTGTATATTTTCAATTTCGCCCAGCGAGTGTTCAAAAATGTGCCCGAGAATATTTACATCCACATCCGTTTCAAAGTCGTAATTGCTCAACCTCAGCGTGTGTTCGTACAAAATATCATCGTCAATCGTAATGTTGTCCAGAACTTCGTCGGGCTTAAAAAGTCCGCCATTGTAGGCGTAAATGTCATATCTCTTCCCATTGTAACCGGTGTTCATGTACCCAAAATACTTTTTAAAACGGGAGTACAACGGGAAATATTCGTCGTATTTTTCTTTTAAGTCAGCCCACTGTTTTACAATTTCGCTGATTGAATTGGGTGGAAGCAACAATCTGTCCTCGGCAAAAAAGATAAACAGAAAACGGTCCAACAGTTTTTGCGTTTTTTTGAAAAGAAGAAGTTTATCGGTTTCAGGATTGTTTTTTACAAGGTTGTTGTAAATCGCTTCCCTGAATTTTGAATAATCGGCGTACAATTTTTTCGTAATATTTTCTTCCTGTAAAACGGATGATTCTTTTATTTTTAAAGGTAAATCGTTTAACAAATTGTCTTTTGTCAGACAAAGCCACATTAACGAAAACTGTTCATGTGTCAGGTTGAACAAATCAAAATCAACATGGTCAACCGCATTTTGAATGTAAAAACGGAGTTTCTCAAAATTCGAAGTAATTACATATTTGCATTTCGGGTGGTGATTTTTATACCCGAACGCCTGCGTTTCAATTTTATCTAAATCCGTAGTGTCGGTTCCTTTTAGTTCTATTATCGCAATGGCTTCATGACAAGGGGCTGCAGCCCCTTGTTTAATTGTTTCTTTCAGGATTGCGCCATCGGCTTTTTTGCTATTCGTTATGTTTTTTAATTCCGTTATTAGGTTAAAGTTTGGTGTCGGGTTTTTAGTGTAACCTAAAATATTTACAAATAAATCGATTAGAAATTCTCCCTGGTATTGCTCTTCTTTTGAATTTCGTATGTTTTCCTGAATTTCGGGACTGCCAAAAAAATCTTGAAAGTCAGTGTATTTTTTGTCGATTAAAGTCGAACCGAGGTCGTTTAAATATTTTTTTTCAACTGATTTTTGAAACAGGCTCATATTTTGGTTTTTCTTTTTTGATTGCGGAAAATTTATGTATTCTGTTCTTCTTTCAAGCTGGCATATAACTTATGTATAAAAATTAGTCACCAATATTTTTTAATGCTCAATTTATAAATAAATTTGTAACTAAAACAATCAATTGAATGACTAAATACAAAAGAATCCTGTTGAAACTAAGCGGCGAATCGCTGATGGGAAGCCAAAAATACGGCATCGATGAAACACGCCTGAATGAATACGCTGAACAAATTTCAGAGATAACGAAAATGGGTGTGCAAACCGGAATTGTAATTGGGGGCGGCAATATTTTCCGCGGATTGAGCGGCTCCGCCAAGGGATTCGACAGGGTAAAAGGCGACCAGATGGGCATGCTGGCTACTGTTATTAACAGCCTGGCACTTAGCTCTGCACTGAAAGGTGTTGGAGTTAAAGCACGTGTTTTTACATCCATCAAAATGGAACCGGTTGGCGAATACTACACCAAAGAAAAGGCCATTGAATCACTCGAAAAAGGAGAGGTTACAATTATTGCTGGCGGGACCGGAAACCCCTATTTCACAACCGATACAGCCAGTGCTTTGCGTGCAGTTGAAACAGAGGCTGAAATCATGTGTAAAGGCACCCGTGTTGACGGGGTCTATTCAGCCGATCCGGAAAAAGATGCAAATGCAACCCGTTTTGAAAAAATTAGTTTTGATGAAGTTTATGCCAAAAACCTCCAAGTAATGGACCTCACTGCCACTGCTTTATGCAGGGAAAACAACCTGCCGGTTTTGGTATTCAATATGGATAAAAAAGGAAACCTTAAAAAGGTAATCAGCGGGGAACCAATTGGTACAATTGTGTACAAGTGACATTTAACTTGATTTTAAAGAATAAAAAAAATTCAAAAAATTTTCGGTTCTTTTATTTTTTTCTATATTTGCTAACAATCCACGGTTGGAAAATCAGTGCTTGACCAATGCAAGAAGAAGTAAATTTTGTTTTAGAAGAAAGTAAAGAAAGAATGGATGCTGCAATTACGCATCTGGAGAAGGAATTGGTGCACATAAGGGCAGGAAAAGCTACACCTTCGATGCTTGATGGAATCATGGTTGAATACTACGGAACAATGACTCCACTCAATCAAGTATCAAATGTGAGCACACCCGATGCACGAACAGTTGCTATTCAACCCTGGGAGAAAAATTTAATTCCGGTCATTGAAAAAGCTATTTTGGCGGCCAATCTTGGTTTTAACCCGGACAATAACGGCGAAATTATCAGGATAAACATTCCGGCACTCACTGAAGAAAGAAGGAAACAACTTGTAAAACAAGTTAGCCAGGAAGGTGAAACGGCAAAAGTAAGTATCCGCACAGCCCGTAAGGATGCCAAAGAACAACTGAAAAAAATGCTGAAAGACGGCTTGTCGGAAGATATGGAGAAAGATGCCGAAGAGGAGGTTCAACAAATGACCGATGACCACGGAAAGAAAGTAGATGCTTTAGTGGAAGCTAAAGAAAAAGATATTATGACTATTTAATTGTTTCTAGTTTTCTGTTTTCTGAACATTGTTTAATTGTTTTCATGGCTTTGAGGCAGCTTATTGAAGCTGCCTTTTTTTTATGCCAATTTTTTGCCAACCCACATTACTTTTTCTTCTTCCGGAGAATAAAAAACACAACCGCTGCAATTACTAAAACAGCAGCAACAACAATAATAATTACCGTGTTGCCGGAACCGGAAGCTTGCTCAGCCGCAGAACCGGCGGGAATTGGATTCCCCTCTTCCATGTATGAACTATCCTGTACTCCCAAATTTTCAATGTAGCTGCCTTCATCCTGTGCCATCAGCCTGTAGGGGATGCTTAACAAAATTCCAGTTAGCGATGCAATAACTTTTTTAATTTTTTCCATTGTCTCAAATAATTTCAGTTAAACTTTTCAATGTAATTTCTTGTTTTCAATATCATTTTTCAATGCCTGTGCATTCGGATACAAAGGATTTATTTCAACCAATTCTTTTAAAATATTCATCGATTTCACATACTGCCCTTCATTATAATAATATTGGGCTTCCAGCATAAAAAGCGGTTCATAAAAAGGGTGAATTGTTTTGCCTTCATTAAGGTATTTTTTAAACTCACTGGCATTACCAGCCAGCAAGTTCGCCTTTGCAAGTTGTACATATAACCACACATTATTCAGATTATTTTGCAATGAAGATTTTATTAATTCCTGTCCTTCAGTAAAATTACCTTTTTCAACCGCTTCAATTCCATAAAAATCATTCTTGTCCACACGCTTCAATACCACAGCCAAAGGATTTCCCTTGTGATAAAACGTTTTTATAACTTCAGTTGTTTGCCATTTGTAGTTTTTCAACAGGTGCGGATGAATATAATTGATGCCGAAAATGGCATAATCCCAATCTGTTGAACTCCGCTCCAGATATCGCGAATAACCAACTTCGATGTTAGGGTATGTGCTGAAATAGTTCGTCAGGTTACAATTCATTACCACCTTAATATCATCGTTGCCGGCCAAATTAATCAAATAGTCTGCCGGTTGTTTTATGCCATGAAAATAGTAATCGTATTCATAATTGCTCCAGGCTTTTTTGTTGCCGCCCGATATTGAGTTGAAATACACATAACCGGCCGGGAAAGTAGCCGCCTGGTGTTTAACTGGTAAAAAAGCCAAAGCAATTAAAATTGTAATTGAAGGAAAAAATAATTTTTTATTGTTGCCGGCCAACCATTTAACAAACTTCCAGATTCCGATAGCTGCCAGTATTCCTACAAATGGCAGAACAAACAACATTTGCCTTATTCCGCTGTACAGGTTTGAACCAATTGCAATAACGTAAACTACAGGGAAGACAAAAACAAAAAGTATAAAAATTGTATATAAGCAATTTTCACAACTATATTTTCTATCAATAAATTCACGGACGACAAAAAATAAAGAAAACAGCAACCCGACCATTATAAATTCAGGAGTAGAAATGAGTAGCCATTTGGGTACATAGTACCAGGGCAATTGTGCACTCCAGGTAAGTTCGCCCTCAAAAATCTGCCGGATGTTCACACTGTAATGTTCCATCAGGTTCAGGCTCTCCAGCGGATGAGAAAAAACGTTTTGCAAGGCAAAGGGCCAAAACAGCAATCCGGCAAAATAGCCAATAAAAAGAATTACTGTTACCTGGCCCGTAAGCCTAACAAAAACGGGTTTAGTTGAAACACTATTTAGGTAAAAAGGCTTCCAAAATAAAAAGGTGAAAATGCACAGCGCCAGGTATCCAAACAGGATAAAACCACCTGCCCGCACCGAAACGGTAAAGGCGATGGCCAGACCAAGAAAAACAGCAGTTCTCCAGCGGGGGCGTGGCATCTCTTTTAAAAACTTAATTATCATAAATACACCGGCCGTGTATCCTGTAGCAAAAGGAATGTCCTTCAGGTTTCCAAACGCCTGACCAAAAAGCCGGGGCATCAGTAGTAATGTGAGTACAGTTATGGTAGCAACCTGATATGAGCCTGTTACTTTTCTGGCAATCATACCTGAAAACAATAGCAATAACCAGAAGAAGAATGCACCGGCATAATGCCTGAGCAGAAATTCATTCTCGATGGAAAATACCCGGTTAATTAATGCCGTTAAATTATCAACCGACTGCCCGTAATATTTGAGATTCGATTTTGGGGTGTCAAGACAGGATCGGTCTTCCCCTAAGGTAAAATACCAGTTAACTACTTTTTTGGCGTGTGGGTAATGGAGCTGTTCGTCCACATTTACGGCAGCTTTGGGAGCCATAAACCCCAACAGGATTGCTGCTAAAACGAGAATAGCTGCAAAGCCATTTTGTGCCGATAATATGTGGAAAGCTTTATTCATAAACCTCCTGAACAAAATAATGTGGACGTCCCTGCACTTCTTTAAAAATGCGGTAAACGTATTCGCCGATTAAACCCAAAAAAGTGAGCTGCACCGAACCAAAAAAACTAATGGTCAGAAACATGGATGACCAGCCAATGGGTGCAAAACCTAAAAATTTTGAGCCAAGCGTATAAATAATGGCAACCAGGAAAAAGAACACGCCTAAAATTCCGAGATACAAACAGGCTCTAATGGGCCATTTTGAGAAAGAATAAATGGCATCGGCGGCCAGCGAAAACAATTTTTTTCGGCTCATTTTGGCTTCACCCACCAGCCGATCGGGCCGATCGTATAACACAAATTCATGTTTAAAACCTATAAAATTACGTATCCCGGGCAGGTAGCGGTTGCGCTCGGTAAACTGAAGAATTGCCTGGTGCGCTTTTTTATTCAAAATACAAAAGTTACCTGTTTTTGCAACCTGCTGTTCATCTGAAATTTTATCAAAAATCCGGTGAAAAATATTGATGTAAATTTTCCGTGAGTATTTTTCGCTGCGCGATTCACGCACCGCAGTAACAATATCGGCACCGGTAGTTTT
Organism: Tangfeifania diversioriginum; assembly: GCF_900141875.1. GTDB lineage: Bacteria > Bacteroidota > Bacteroidia > Bacteroidales > Prolixibacteraceae > Tangfeifania > Tangfeifania diversioriginum. The sequence goes on from NZ_FQZE01000001.1 coordinate 206,908, forward strand.
CATTTTATTGAATAGCACCGGAATCAGTTCGGGCGGATCCTGAAAATCGCCATCCATAATTATGGTGTTGTCGCCCCGGGCATATTCCAAACCAGCTGTTAATGCCGCCTGTAAACCAAAATTCCGTGAGAGTGAGATTATTTTCAATTCCTCTCTATTTCCCCTGATTTCAATAAGCTTTTGCAAAGTTGAATCTGTACTTCCATCATTAACACAAACGACTTCAAAATTCTCATTTGTTTGCTCCAGTGAGTGAAAAACTTCATCGAGCAGCCGCTCAACAAGTTGTTCTTCGTTCAATAATGGGATAACGACAGATATCATAACTTGCGCTTTTAAATTTTAATTTTTTCTCCGGGCACAGGTACAGGAAAATCCATTTCCACCGGTCCCAGTTCATAATTATCAGGCCCCAATCGTTCGTTTGATTGGATCATTTCTTCCCATGTAATTTTTTGCCCGGTATAAGCAGCGGTGCGCCCCATAATTGCTGTCAGGGTAGATTCAGCCATTCGCCGGGATTCAACAATGGGTTCATTCATTCTGATAGCTGTTACCAGATGAATGTGTTCCTGTACATAAGGCGAAACTTTAACAACTCCGGTTGATGTTCCACCATTGTTTTCAGAATATTGGTACTGCCATTTAATTGTACCATCCGGATAATATATCGTGTTTTTGCAATTCGTATATCCTTCGGTGCCTGTAACCTGCTCGCCAAGTGAATTGGTGCATCCATCAATTTCACGCGACATGCTGTGAGACGACACTCCGTTTCCAAAATCGAAATCAACACTGAAAAAGTCATATTGATCGCCGGTCATCCGACGAACGCGTCCTCCAAATCCCATTGCACTCTCGGGGTGGCGCCCCAAAAACCAATTCACCACATCAATATTATGAATATGCGTATCGAGAAAATGGTCGCCGCTCAACCAGCAAAAATTATTCCAGTTACGGATCATATATTCCATGTCGCTCCAGTTTTCATGCCGTGTTCGAAACCAGCTGTGCGGTCTCAGCCACCATGCCTTTGCTGAAGTAATTTCGCCTATTGCGCCAGCGGCCACTTTTCGGTAGGTCTCCAGGTAATCGCGTTGATGCCTGCGCTGTGTGCCGGTGATTACTGTTAATCCTTTTTCAACTGCTTTTTCTGAAGTTGCAATCACCTGGTGGACACCAAACGAATCAACAGCAGCAGGTTTTTCCATAAAGACATGTTTCCCGGCTTCGATGGCTGCTTCAAAATGAAGTGGCCTGAAGTGTGGTGGCGTAGCAAGAATTACCACATCCAAATCAACTTCGAGCAATTTTTTGAATGCATCAAATCCACTAAAACAATTATTATCAGATAGCTGAATATGTTGCTTTTGTAGTTTATTCCGGCACTCCAGTAATTTATCCTCAAAAATATCTGCCAAAGAAACAAGCTCTAAACCGTTTCCGGCCGAAAGAAAATTGAGTGCAGCACCGGTTCCCCTGTTCCCACATCCAATTAAACCGGCACGCAAAGGTTTCCCGTCAGGTGCTTTTTCATGGAGTGGTGGAAATTGGTAGTCAACTTTATTAGAGTTACTGCAAGAGCTAACTGCACTTAATCCGGCAAAACCTGCCGCTCCCAAAAGCGCCGATTTACCCAAAAATCCCCGTCGCGAAATTCGATTGTTTTCCATTGCAGCTATAATCTAAAATACAAGTATAACCGGCTGTACTTAGTATATGCTTAACCAAGTACCCAAAAACCTATTAATAACTGATTAATTCTGCATTAACAATTAATATAAAATATTGATTTAATGCACTATAAATAATATTCAGATATTATCATTATTTTAAATAATTGTACAAAAAATCATCTTTATTAATAAAAATAACAAAAAAATTAAGTAGGTTTGAAAATTAATAATGAATAAATCACTTGATGCATTTCAGAATTAAATACCTGCTCTGGGTGCTTGCTATCAGCTTTTTATCAATAAGCCCAAAAGCTAATGCAAGGGAATTTACCGAGACCTCTTTTCTTATTGCCGAAATAAATGGTTCGAATGTAAACAACCAACAATTTTGGAATTTTATTCACTCCAATAACCAAACCGGAATTGAAGTTGGTTTAACCAAAAACAATAATGAAGTTATTATCCGCGACAGCACCCAAAAGTTTGACATTATTCTGGATCAGATTTACTCAATGGCAACCAATGACTCCTCAAAACTGATTCCGGTGTTCCTCCGTTATGACGGGGATCCCCAGTTACTCGATTCAATTATTCAGCAGTCGGCGGTAGCAGATTATATTTTTCATCTGCCGCGTGGCGAAGCCTGGCCTTCAATCGAATATTTAATCCAGGCCAATCGTCGCGTACTCTTCTTCGTTACCGGTAAAATTGAAAACCAAAGCCAGATACTTCACAATACTGAAAATTATGCCTTAAAAATTTCAGCCGGAAATTTCATCGGTTCCAGTTCCTACGATATCCGGAACAACGAAATAAACCACGAACTGTTTATGGTTGACGAACTCCAGGATCTGCCTACACAAACTCCCCCAAGTAGTTTAAGCCGTAACCTGGTGCCTGATTATATCAACTTTCTGCTCGAAAACTGGACAAAATTCGGGAAACGCCCCAATTTTATTTTTGTGGGTAAAGACATTTTTAACTTCGACTTCATCATTTCGCAATTAGAATCTTTCGTTTGGGTAACCGGTACAGTTCAGGTAGCAGGAAAAATTATGGACAAATTGTACTGGCGCAGCCCCGATGTTGCTGTTACCGGTGGGCGCTTCAGTTTCCCGTTCAGAGGAGGTGAAGAAATTTCAATTTCACCTTTTGCCCCCGGGTACGAAATGTCACCCCAGAATATTATTGTAACCAGCGAAATGGAAATTCCAGAAAATTATACCATAACAGCAACTCCACTTCAGCTTGGCGATGGACTGGTAAGCGGTTTTCGTTTTGATGGTGCAATCAGCGATACCATAAACCCGGGAACCACTTTCACTGGCGACAACTATACTTTCTCACAGGATATTGAACGCGGAACCGTGCTCAAACTTCCTGAAAGTTCAAGCGTGAACTTAGGATCCCCTGAAAATTACGGGTTGCGTAACAGCAGTTTTACTGTTGGTTGCTATGTGAAATTTAATGAGATCCTGGACTACGGCGACAATGCCATTCTGGGAAATTACGAAAGTGAATACAGGCGTGGACTGCACCTGATCTTACGATCCGGAAATCCATACTTCGGGCTGTGGGCCAACGATTTTAGTGCTGATGTTAAACTAAAACCTAATATTTGGTACCATCTGGCATGGCGCTACATTATTGAAACCGGCGAGCAGGCCATTTTTCTGAACGGAAGAAATATTGGCAGCTCCACCGGGCATCCGCCTTTTTCAGGCACGGGTGATATCCACCTTGGCAGCGCGCTTTCGCAGGGTGCCAGCCTGCGCGGCTACATCGATAATTTATACTTTTGGGACAGGCCGCTTGGTTCAGAAGAAATCAGCCGGCTGGCGCTCGACGAGTTAATTTTAATTCAGGATGAAAATTCACAACCAGTTTTTCTTAAGTCAGATAAGCAGCTTTTCATTTTTATATTCGCCGGGCTATTCTTGCTGGTTATCATTTTTTTGCTGATTTTCAGAAAGTCAAGAACCAACAATCTGCATTCATCCATAAAACTTCCGGATAAAAACGATGCCAACCAGATTAACCTTTTTGGCAGTTTCAAGGCAATTGATAAAGATGGCAACGATATCACCCGGCTGTTTACTTCAAAAATAAAAGAGCTGTTTCTGTTCATACTTTTTGGCACATTGAAAAACCAAAGCGGTGCTTCTGTTTCTGAAATTAATGAGCAACTGTGGCAAAGCCTGTCGGCAAAGAAAGTCACCAATAACCGGGCAGTTACGTTGAACAAACTTCGAAAAATACTGGCAAAAATGGACGGAGCCAAAATTATTTCATCCAACGGATTTTTAATTTTGGAAATAACTGAGCCTTTCTTCTGCAACTATGAAAAAGCGTTCAAACTTTGCCAAACCACAGGAGGAATGGATAAGCAACAACTTGAAACATTTTTTATGCTGGTGAAAAAAGGTCGTTTTCTGAAAGGCACCAACTGGCCCTGGGTCGATGAAATACGTGGGTTTACAGGTAACCAGGTAATTGACAACCTGTTAAAACTGGCAGCTGTTTACAAAAAAGAGAACAAACCCGAGCTGATTGATGCCATTGCCCGGAGAATTCTGGAATACGACGAACTGAACGAAGAAGCCATTTACTTGCAAATCTGGACCTTTCAGCAGAGCAAAAACAGCAATCTTGCTAAATTTCATTTCGAGTCATTCTGCACAAAATACCGTGAAACACTTGGTGAAAAATACCCAATGGATTATCAGCAATTTATACGGCATTTTCAAGACCAGCTTAACCAGGATTGATTTTGGAACGCTTCAATAAACTTTAGATTTTATTAGTAACTGCCCAATGTGAATTGTATATTTATTCTGCCAAAAATAAAAGAGTCAGCAAATGAAACCGGAATTTGATTCAGTAGTTTTTGACCTGGACGGGGTTATTACCAAAACAGCAAAAACACATTCCGCAGCATGGAAAAAAATGTTCGACGGATACCTGAAAGAAAGAGAAAAAAAGCACGGCGAACCATTCAAAGAATTTACACAAAAAGATTACCTGGAATATGTTGACGGAAAGCCACGCTACGACGGAGTAGCCTCCTTTCTCCAATCCCGAAACATTGATATTCCGTGGGGAAGCCCGGGGGATGCCCCTGGGAAAGAAACAGTTTGCGGAATGGGAAACCAAAAAAATAAAGCGTTCATGGAAGTGCTGAAAAATGAAGGTGCTGATACTTATCCCTCAACAGCTGAGTTGATTGAAGAACTTTTCCGGGCAGGAATTAAGCTGGGCGTAGCATCATCGAGCAAAAACTGCAAAGCGGTGCTGCAAGCTGTAGATTTGGAAAAATATTTTGGTGCCCGAGTTGATGGTGTTGTTTCTGCAGAGCTTGGGTTAAACGGAAAACCGGAACCCGATATTTTTACCAAAGCCTGCGAAATACTGGGAAGCACACCCGAAAATTCAATTGTTGTGGAAGATGCAGTTTCCGGTGTTCAGGCCGGGGCAAAAGGGAATTTTGGCCTCACCCTGGGAATTGCCCGCAAAGACAATACGGAAGATCTCCGCAAAAACGGTGCTGATGTGGTGGTTGAAGATTTGGAAGAAATTCATGGCCTGGCAGGATTAAACAAATTATTTAAAGAAAATCAGTAGCCCCCGATTTCATCAATTGATTGACGGAGAAAATCGCGGGTGTAATAATCTTCATCCACAATTTTGCCATTCCACACTACAATATCGAGATCCATTGTTCGCGGCCCGAATTTTGGCCCTTTCCTATTGCGTCCCAACTGATTTTCAATCGCTTTTAAAAGAGATTTTAAATCTTTTTTACTTCGTGAGGTGCTGATTTTTACGACCCCGTTAGTGAAATCAGGTTGATTTTCAATACCTATGGGTTTTGTTTTTAGCATCGACGAAACCTTTATAATTTCCACCTCATTCCCCAAAATTTCGAGCATTTTGGAAATGTTGATTTCGGCATCGATGTTGGAGCCGATGCTGATTATTGAGGTGTTGGTTGTCATGCCCTCACTCTGAGTGAGGGTATGACTTTTCTCCTGCGCATGAAAAATAATATTCTCCTTTCTTAGTAAATCATAATCAATTAGCTTCCCTTTTCTCAAGCCAATATAATCCCTGAATGAAGAAAATTCCCATTCATCAGCGTTATTCACCAATCCGGAATAGACAGGATTCTGATGCACGTACTCGATACAAGTTTCAAGATAGTTTTTTCCTTCTGGTATATTAATAATTGTTCCAAATGCACTGTCCCAATAGGAAGGCTCAATTTCAATCTCATCAATGAGTGCTTTAGATTTTGTATGCTTCTGAAAAAGTGAACCTGATAAGTTTTGTTGTTTTTGAATTGCCCTTGTATATGATCTTAAAAGAATTCCGATAGACTGATTTATCGTTCTTTGCTTAGTCATACCCTCACTTTGAGTGAGGGTATGACTTTCCCTGCGAATATAAATTACCCAATGAAAATGATTTGGCATTAAACACCAGGACAGAAAAGACGCATAAGGAGAAATGAGTTCATTCATTTTCCGCAAAAAAAATAAATAATTGTCCCGGGTGAAGAATATTTTGTTTGAATTATTCCCACGGTTGAATACATGGTAATAATATCCAGCAGTTAAATCCATTTTGTTTATTTTATAGTCATAGCCTCACTTTGAGTGAGACCATGACTTACCGACTACTTTCCATCGATAGTGAAACCGACTTTGCAAAACGCAACGCGTGCGGTTTATCTACCTCCACCCTCGCCCATTTCACTTTTTCATCTTCCATTATGAGGTCGAGAATTTTTTGAGTGAGCACTTCGAGCAGCTTAAAACGCCCTTCCTGAACCAACTTAATCACCCTTTTTGTAATGGTTTTATAATCAAGAATATCAACCGGCTCATCGGCTTCCATCGCCTTTTTCGAGATTTCAGTTTCAATTTCAAAATTGATAATCACATCCTGCTTGTTTACCAACTCATCAGGATTGAATCCGATGTAAGTTCGTAGTAAAAGGTCTTTGACTTTAATTCGGGCCATTTATTTTTGATTTAATCGTTCTTCCCAAGATTTTCACCACCGTCGGCAAATAACAGCTGGCCGGTGAGGTGTTCATTTTCAAGGATATAATCTACACTTTTCAGAATCGGAACCAGTCCTCCAGGCTTTTTCATGGGGATGTTTTGAGCCAGATTTTCCAGGTACGACTCATCCTTATCTTCCGGAGGCAGTGTAACTCCCGGTGCAATGGCATTCACCCTGATTTCGGGTGCGAGCTCCAGTGCGGCCATTTTTGTCAGTTCCCACAATCCTTTTTTTGAAAGCGAATAGGCTGCAAAATTCGATTTATTTGTCGTAATGCGGGTATCCACAAAATTGATGATATTTCCTGTTTGGCAGTGTTTTGCAAAATCGCGGATTAACAGAAACGGTGCTTTTAGGTTCACATTTAACTGACTATTAAAAAGTTCAGGATTCGTTTTCGAAATGTATCCCGGATTAAAAACCGAGGCATTATTTATCAACAACTCAAATTTGCCAGATTTCTCAATAATTTTCGGAATCAGCTTTTCAACCTGTGAATCGTTGGCCAGGTTGGCATGAATGGTTTGAAAATCCTGTCCCGGAAAATTTCGGTCCAGCTCATCTTTCAATTCTTGTGCAGGTTTTTCTGAAGAATTAAAATGAATTACCACACCCCATCCTTTTTCGGCAAGGTGTTCAGCAATTGCTTTCCCCACTCGTTTGGACGCACCGGTAATGAGTGCTGTTTTGTTCATTCAAAATACGTTTTGTTAAAACTATAAAATCTGTACTGAACAAAACACGTTTTACCTAAAATTGTTTTAGAAAACAGATTGAAGAGTTAAACATTTTGTGTAGGAATTAGTGCTCTGGCATCCTTTATCTGATAAACCGAATTGCGGGAAATGCAACAATCTTCTTATAGTTATTGATCCTGAATGCATTTATGATAACAAGAATAATGTTGTACACATATAAAACCACTATCCATATAAGTTTAGTGAAAACTCCTGACTGGATAATCCCTGCATCAACTACGTGAGAGGCATTGAACCTGATAAACGCACTTAAGATAATTACACCGTAGCCAACAAAAAACAGAATATTCCAGGTTATTTGAAAATTAATGATTTTTTTGGCCACGTCGTTGAGTCCTTTGATTTTATCCTTTTTTGAAATCCATAAAATAAGAGGAACCAGCAACCCAAGCAACGGAAATACAATGAATGTCAGAACGGAAATATTTAATGCTGCGAGAAAACCATTATTCTCTTCGGGAGCCCAATCAACTATTTCATCAGGAGTAATTCCTAATGCTGAAGCAAGCCGTTTAAGTGAATCTCCGCGTGGCTCAGTTTCTCCATTTTCAATACGTTGAATTGTTCTTAAACTTAATCCTGCATTTTCTGCCAGCATTTCTTGTGACATGCCTTTCCGGGTTCTTAACTCTTTTACTTTTTTTGCCAACTCTTGATTCTTCATTTTTATGCTTTTTTAAAAGTTGGAAACAAAAGTAACTTCCGTCTCTTTATGCCCACACGCCAGGCCTGCGTCATTTTTGCGTCATTTATGCAATCCTTAACTTACTGGTTGTAAGTATTCAGCTTGCTCAGGTATTTCCCGATGATATCGAATTCGAGGTTCACTACGGTACCCTCTTTAAACGTATGAAAATTGGTGACTTCCTGAGTAAACGGAATGATGGCCACCTGGAATGAATTATCTTTAGAATTGACCACTGTGAGACTCACGCCATTTACCGAAACCGAACCTTTTTCAACAGTCATGTAGCCTTGCTTTGCTTTTTCAATATCAAAATCGTACTCAAAAGTGTAGTACCAGCTTCCGTCGGCTTCTTCCACTTTTGTGCATTTAGCTGTTTGATCGACATGCCCCTGGACGATGTGCCCGTCAAGGCGGCCGTTCATCACCATGCTGCGCTCGAGGTTCACTCTCGAACCTTCTTCCAGCAAGCCGAGGTTCGACTTCAATAACGTTTCCTTAATGGCAGTTACTTTGTAGGTTTTTTCTGCCTTATTCACTTCCACCACAGTTAAACACACGCCGTTGTGCGACAGGCTCTGGTCCACTTTCAACTCATCGGCAAACGAACAGGTGAGCGTAAAATGCACATTTTCCTGCTCTTTTTCAATTTTTACAACCGTTCCAAATTCTTCTACTATTCCTGAAAACATGTAGCCCCCTATCTCCCCCAAAGGGGGATTAAATTCGTTAATATTTATATATGTTTTGTTATCAATTTAATCTATTACTTAACCAACATTCATGGCTTCTCCTTGCGCTGGCCTTCTCTATCCCTCCCCCTTGGGGAGGTTAGGAGGGGCTTAGTTTCCATTCAAATCCCTCTTTGGAGTCTTTTATTTCAATACCCAGCGCATTCAGTTCGTTGCGGATTTTATCAGCGGTTCCCCAGTCTTTGTTTTGCTTGGCTTCCAGCCTGATGTTCAGCAACAATTCAATAGCGCCTTTTAAAATTTCATCATCCCCGGAACCGGCAGCTTCTTCATCTTTCAATCCTAAAATATCGAACACCATAGTTTTGAAAAATGACTTCAGGTCATCCAAATCGGTGGCTGAAATTTTTTCGCTTCCTGTTTTCAGCGAATTGATCATCCTGACACCATCGAAAAGATGCGCTATGGCAATTGGGCTGTTCAAATCGTCGTTGAGGGCTGCATAGCATTTTTCTTTCAGGCCGACAACATCCACGGTCGTTTCAGGTGAAGTGGTAATCAATTCCAGCGAATTTACGGCAGCCATCAATCGTTCCAGCCCTTTTTCGGAGGCCTGCAAAGCTTCATTCGAAAAATCGATGGTGCTGCGGTAGTGGGCCTGCAAAATAAAAAACCGGATGGTCATGGGCGAATACGCCTTTTCGAGCATTTCGTGGCTGCCCGAAAATAATTCCTGAAGCGTTATAAAATTCCCCAGCGAACGCGCCATTTTCTGGCCGTTGATGGTAATCATGTTGTTGTGCATCCAGTAGCGTACCGACTCTTTTCCAATGCTGGCAGTGGATTGTGCAATTTCGCATTCGTGGTGCGGAAAAGTCAAATCCATTCCGCCGCCGTGAATATCAAAAATTTCACCTAAATATTTGGTACTCATTACTGAACACTCGAGGTGCCAGCCCGGAAAACCGTCACTCCATTTCGACGGCCAGCGCATGATGTGTCCCGGCGTTGCTTTTTTCCAAAGGGCAAAATCAAACGGGTTCCGTTTTTCATCCTGGCCTTCCAACTTGCGGGTGTTGGTTTTTATGTCGTCGAGATTACGGCCCGATAATTTTCCGTAATTGTATTTTTTGTTGTACCTCTCCACATCGAAATAAACCGATCCGTTCACTTCGTAGGCAAATCCGTTTTCCATGATGGAATTTACCATTTCCTCCTGTTCAATGATATGCCCGGAAGCACGTGGTTCGATGCTGGGGGGCAATACATTTAACTCCTTCATATTTTCATGAAAAGAGTTCATGTACTTTTGTACCACTTCCATTGGTTCCAGTTGTTCGATCCGGGCCTTCTTCGAGATCTTATCCTCTCCCGATTCATCTGCTTCATTTTCGAGATGGCCCACATCAGTAATATTCCGGACATACCTAACGCTGTACCCCAGGTGTATCAAATACCTGTAGAGCAAATCGAAAGTAATAAAAGGACGGGCGTGGCCGAGGTGCGAATCGCTGTAAACTGTTGGCCCGCAAACATATAATCCCACCTTCCCTTCAACCAGCGGTTTAAAAACTTCTTTCTTACGTGTTAATGTATTGTAAATAACCAATTGATGTTCCATAACCTTTACTAATCAGGAGTTACAAAGGTAAAATAAAATGAAGGAAAATTGTGAAATTTAATCGTTTGACTCACCGATTAATGATTTCAGGTTAGTTTGTTCCGTCGGAAGTATCAATATCACTTTCCGAACGGTTCGCAGATTCTGAATCAGTTAATTCTTCAGTTTCCGCCTCATTTTCCTCTTCGGTTTCATTATTGAACTGTTTGCGGTAAAAAAGCAAGATAGAAAAAATGCCCACAGTAATTGATGAATCGGCAATATTAAAAACCGGGCGGAAGAATATGAAATCAGTGCCCCCTCTAACCGGGAACCATTCCGGGATTTGAAACTGCAGAATTGGGAAATAGAACATATCGACTACCCTGCCATGCAAAAAGCTGGAGTAGCCGCCACCATCCGGAAAAATGTCGGCAATCTGCCCGTAGCTGTGGTTAAAAATCATCCCGTAGAACAAGCTGTCTATAATATTGCCGATTGCCCCGGAAAAAATCAGGGCTATGCTTGCCAAAAAACCAAACGGGATTGCTTTGTTTTTCGCCAGTTTAAACAGGTACCAGCCAATGGCAATTACGGCCACGATACGGAAAATACTGAGGATCATTTTCCCGTATTCGCCGGCAAACTCAAAACCGAAGGCCATTCCGTTATTTTCCACAAAATGGAGAATGAACCAATTTTTAAAAACAACAATTTCGTCGCCCAGTGAAAAACTGGTCTTCACCCAAATCTTAAGCACCTGGTCGGCCAGTAGTATAAAAAATATTATCCCGAGCAGTTTTATATGTCTATTCTTCATTATTCCTGATAAAAAACAACCCGGATGTTTTCCGCTTATTGAAAAATCCGGGATGTAAAACATCTTTTTGTCAACCAACTATCCCATACCATTTTTGGCTTCAATGCTCAGGGTAGCATGCGGAACGGCGCGCAACCTTTCTTTGGAGATGAGCTTGCCTGTTTCGCGGCAAATTCCATAGGTTTTGTTTTCGATGCGCACCAAAGCAGCCTGAAGGTGTTGAATAAATTTCAACTGACGCTGAGCCAGTTTACCGGCCTCCTCTTTCGAGAGGGTTGCCGCACCTTCTTCAAGAACTTTAAACGTTGGCGATGTGTCCTGTGTATCGTTCCCGTCGCCATGAGTAATGGAATTACGGTACATTTCATAATCTTCCTGCGCTTTTTCCAGCTTGCTAAGTATGATTTGTTTAAATTCCATTAACTCTTCATCCGAATATCTGGTCTTTTCTCCCATAATAAAAGGGTTTAAATTATTTTTAAATCCCGAAACCTTCAGCAATTTCAACTTATAAACCTCTTACCATTCTCAAACTGCCAGGTTCCTTCAAAATTGCCCTAAAATAATAAATTTTTGCAATTCAAATTAGGCCTTACAACATATCAATTATTCAGTTTTTCAACAATTATTTTTGTATCTACTCCCTTATCAATTTCCACTTCACTGGCCGAATCATCATCCAGCTTATCAACCAGTTGAAGATCGTTTGCCAGCGTTTGCGCGCAAATATAGTCTTTATGCTTTAAAACTGCATCATCTATTTCACTATGTTTTAAGATGGTGATATTAATTCGGTCGGTTACCTCAAATCCGCTGTCTTTCCTCAAGTTCTGAATTTTATTGATAAATTCGCGGGCAATTCCTTCCTGTTTCAGCTCTTCAGTGATATGAATATCGAGCGCAATAGTCATCTGGCCTACGGTAGCAACGGTCCATCCCGGAATGTCTTCCGTCTGAATTTCAACATCTTCCTTCGACAATACAATCTTATTATCTCCTGCCCGAATTTCAGCTTGTTCGGTTTGTTCCAGATTTGAAATATCTTCCTGCGAAAATTTGGCAATTGCTCCGGCAATCTGCTTCATTTGCTTCCCGTATTTCGGACCGAGTGTTTTGAAATTGGGTTTTATTTTCTTTTTAATAACACCCGTCGTATCTGCGAGGAATTCCACCTCTTTCACGTTAACCTCCGTCAGGATGATATCTTTCACCGCTTCAAACTGTTCCTTGAAACGCGGATTGAGCACCGGCACCATTATTTTTGCCAGCGGCTGCCGCACTTTAAGTTTTTCCTTGCGGCGAAGTGCCAGGATCATGGAAGAAGCTTTCTGTGCAATCGCCATTTTTTCTTCCAGGTCTTTATCGATAAGTTTTTCATCGAATGACGGAAAATCAGCCAGGTGCACACTCTGGTCAGCCTCTTTTTGAGTTACTTTATTCAAGTCGAAATAAAGCATGTCGGCATAAAACGGTGCGATGGGTGCCATCAGTTTCGCCACTGCTTCCAGGCACGAATAGAGCGTCTGATAAGCCGAAATTTTATCTTTTGAATATTCACCACCCCAGTAACGTTTCCGGCTCAGGCGCACAAACCAGTTACTCAGGTTTTCGGTTACAAAATCTGAAATAGCACGGCCGGCGCGGGTAGGTTCGTAATTTTCGTAGCTCTCTCCCACTTCTTTAACCAGCGAATTCAGCAACGAAATAATCCAGCGATCCAGCTCGGGGCGCTCGTTCAGCGGAATTTCCTCATCTGAATAATTAAAACCATCCACATTGGCGTACAGCGCAAAAAAGTTGTAGGTGTTGTAAAGTGTTCCGAAGAATTTACGTTTCACTTCTTCCACACCGGCAATGTCAAATTTCAAATTATCCCACGGCTGTGCATTGGTAATCATGTACCAGCGCAACGGGTCGGAGCCATGCGTTTCAATGGCATTGAACGGATCGACGGCGTTGCCCAGGCGTTTCGACATTTTGTTTCCTTTCTTATCGAGCACCAGTCCGTTTGAGATAATATTTTTGAAAGCGACAGAATCACTCACCATGGTTGCGATGGCGTGCAGTGTAAAAAACCATCCACGGGTTTGGTCAACTCCTTCCGCAATGAAGTCAGCCGGGAACACCCCTTTGCCGGAGGCCGGATCATATTTATCCTTGTTTTGGAATGGATAGTGATTTTGTGAAAAGGGCATCGATCCTGAATCAAACCATACATCTATCAAATCCGGCTCGCGGAACATTTTCTGTCCGGATGGCGAAACCAGCACCACTTTGTCGATGTAGGGTTTGTGCAGGTCGATGATGTCGTAATTATCTTTTGAATTGTCGCCGGGCTTGAATCCTTCGTACGGATTTACCTCCATGAAACCGGCTTCAATTGCTTTTTCAATTTCTTTAGTCAACTCTTCTGTGGAGCCGATGCAGATTTCTTCTGAACCGTCTTCGGTTCGCCAGATAGGTAGCGGCGTTCCCCAGAAACGCGAGCGGCTCAGGTTCCAGTCCACCAGGTTTTCCAGCCAGTTGCCAAAACGACCCGTTCCGGTTGATTGCGGCTTCCAGTTGATGGTGTTGTTCAGTTCCACCATTCGTTCTTTTACCGCCGTGGTTTTAATGAACCATGAATCGAGCGGGTAATACAACACCGGCTTGTCGGTGCGCCAGCAGTGCGGATAATTGTGCACGTGCTTTTCAATCCGGAAGGCTTTGTTTTCGCGTTTCAGCATCACCGAAATATCGATATCGACCGTGGGTGCGTCCTCGTCGAGTTTATCGTCGTAGGCATTTTTTACCGGACGGCCGGCAAAGTCGTGGTATTTTTCGGTATTTACATATTCTTTTACAAACGCTTCCGACAAATTCTGGGTCGGGAAGAACCGGCCTTTTTTATCGACCAGTGCCTGCATTTTGCCGTCTTTGTCTTCCACCACCAGTGGCGAAATTCCGTGCTGTTTGGCCACGCGGTCATCGTCGGCACCGAAGGTCGGCGAAATGTGCACAATGCCGGTTCCGTCTTCGATGGTTACAAAATCGCCGGTAATTACTTCAAATGCTTTCCCTTTGGGTTTTACCCACTCAATCAGTTGTTCGTACTGCACGCCGGCCAGCTCGGTCCCGGCATATTCGGAAAGAATTTCGTACGGGATCTTTTTATCGCCAGGCTGGTATTCGTCAAAACCTTTTCCTTCCATTTCCTCATCGAAATAGACGTGAAGCAGATCTTTGGCCAGAATAATCCTACCGGGCATTCCGGTGTACGGGTTGAATGTTCTTACTTTTACGTACCTGATATTGGGCCCCACCGCCAGTGCGGTGTTCGATGGTAATGTCCACGGTGTGGTGGTCCAGGCCAAAAAGAAAACATCCGAATCGGTGCCTTCGTACAAAAATTCCGATTTTTCGTTGCGAATGGCTTTAAACTGCGCCACTGCCGTGGTGTCTTTCACATCGCGGTAGCACCCCGGCTGGTTCAACTCATGCGAGCTCAAACCCGTTCCGGCAGCAGGCGAGTAGGGCTGAATGGTGTAGCCTTTGTAAATCAATCCTTTGTTGTAAATCTGTTTCAGCAGCCACCACACGGTTTCAATGTACCTGTTATCGTAAGTAATATAAGGATCGTCCATGTTCACCCAGTAGCCCATGATGCGGGTGAGTTCTTCCCACTCGCGGGTGTAACGCATCACCTCTTTGCGGCAGGCGGCGTTGTAGTCTTCCACCGTAATTTTTTTACCAATATCGTCTTTGGTGATTTCAAGCGATTTTTCCACGCTCAGCTCCACCGGCAAACCGTGGGTGTCCCAGCCCGCTTTGCGGTGCACGCGGAAACCTTTCATGGTTTTGTAGCGACAGAAAATATCTTTGATGGCGCGGGCCATCACATGGTGAATGCCGGGCATCCCGTTGGCCGAAGGCGGGCCTTCGTAAAAAACAAAGGTCGGTCGTCCTTCGCGGGTGGTGATACTTTTGTGAAAAGTATCGTCTTCTTCCCAGCGTTTTAAAACGTCTTTATTGATTTGCGACAGATCTAACTGCTTGTATTCCTGAAACCTGTTTGCCATAAATAATGTTGTTTCCGGTACTGATTTAAAAAAACATGCAAATATAGAAATTTTTCAGGGGAGCGTGGGTTTTAATGAAAAGTAAATCGGGATATGAAAGATCGAAATCGCGAACACGATGAAAAAACATTATACGGTTTTTAGACTCTCCCCTGCCCCTCTCTGCGCGCAGAGAGGGGTGATTTCGACAAAGTCGAAATCGGGGTGAGTAATGCAATCACACTCCGAGTGAGGCTGTGACTTGACGTCCGACATTTTCAGGTTTTTGAAAATAAGATCGAAGTCGCGATCGCGGTGAACAACTTCTGCCCCGTTTTTCAAAGCGTAAAATGCAATGAGGCAATCGTTCGATTTCCGGATTGTAATTCCTTTTTTGCGCAGCCCCAATTGCAGCTTCTGTTTGATCGACTACTAAAACCGGCAAAGCCAGTAATGATTCTTTTATTTGCTGAAAAGTATTTTCGTTTTTGATGCCCTGCAATATTCCCTGAATAATCACCGGGCAGGTGCACACATTAACTTTTCAAAAAACGATGCTACCGTGGCTTCGGGTGCAAAATATCACGCCGTCATTAAAAAGCCTCCTAATAAAAAAGAAATCAAAGTTGTTGAAATTGTTAAAGACCATATTTAAAAAACTAAAAATCAATTAAAATGAAAATCTGTAATCTTGTAATTGTATTATTAGTTGTATCCATGAATGCATTGGGACAACCCTACATTATTTTACTACCAACTTTTTCGTAATCCGGTTTTTCCCCTGAAAAATGTGAACAAAATAAATTCCGGATGTGTAATCACCGATTGAAACCTTAAGCTGCGATCCGGGTTTATTCATTTGTTTCATCAGCTTTCCGGAAACCGAGTAAATTTCAATTTTAAAAATGGGTTTTTCAGAAGAAACAGTTACCACATCCTCAGCTGGATTCGGATAGATGCTTATGTTTTCTTTCTGGAATTTTTTAGCTGCGTTTTCAGTGGAAATATCAGGTTGCGCAAGTTTTTGGGTTGAATATAACCTGTATTCTCCGGGAGCCAGTGTGAGCAACTGTATTGTATTTTCTATCTGAACTGAATCTTTGGTAAAAAACCGGTGCCATTTTCCTGTGGTTGGAAAAGTGATTTCGGTTTCTTCCTCTTCGATTCCAAAATTACCGACTGCAAGCACGTAGTTGTTTTCATCAGCATAAACATACGATTTAACAGTGCCGCTCAAATCGTGCTGAAAATCGGTAGAAGAAAAAACAGGATAGGTTTGTTTCAGGTGGTTGAGTTTTGCCATTACCCGAAACAAGTCGGTGCGATTGGAATTGTTCAGATAGTGCCAGTAGGGAGGTTTCGGATCTAACCGGCAATCGTTTCCAATGCCATCCTCGCATCGGTTTATTGAAAGGTCGTAACCACGTTCACCAAACTGCCAAATCATTTTTGGCCCGGGTAACAGCAGGTGAAACAGTGCATTGAGCTCGATGCGGTCGAGCGCCGTTTGCTGGTTTTTGATGTTGTAATCACCACTGGAAAAACCATCAAGTTTGATTTGATACATGATCCGCTGTTCGTCGTGGCTTTCGGGATAAGAAACCAAATTAGGCCCGTTCCAGTTTCGTTCAGAATAAATGGCTTCACTCAAATCGGATTCCAACACATTCCCACGGGCCGCCTGAAGATATCGCCCATGCATATTTCCCCACATCAAAATTCCGTGATCGGCCAGTTCTTTCTCTTCCGAATTATACGCCAGGTGTTCAAAAATAACTATTGCATCCTCTTTGCGGCTTTTAATTTCATCGGTCATGCGTTTCAAATTTGCAATGCGCGCCGCATCGTACTCGCTTCCCCAGCTTGATTCGCTGTAAGGAGTATTGGAAAAACCTTTGGTGAAGTCGAAACGAAATCCGTCAATTTTGTATTCGTTCATCCAAAAGCTGTTCACGCTGTCCACCAGCTCTTTTGTCGCTTCCGATTCATGATTGAAATCGTAACCCCACCTTAAATTTGGATTATCAAAATTCGACATCTCGTTGTACCACGGATTATCGGGTGTGATGGTCCAGTTATCCATGTACATTTGCACAAACGGACTTTGCCCGTAGCTGTGGTTCAGCACCATGTCAATTACCACGGCAATGCCGCGCTGGTGGCATTCGTCAATCAGTTTTTTCAGCTCGTTTTTGGGGCCGTAATATTTATCGGGGGCAAAATAAAACGATGGATTGTACCCCCAACTTTCATTGCCTTCAAATTCGTTTACGGGCATCAACTCCAGCACGTTAATATTCAAATCTTCTAAGTAATCCAATTTTTCGCGCACGGCTTTGTAACTGTGTTCTTCGGTGAAATCACGAATCAGCAATTCGTAAATCACCATTTTCTCTTTTGCTGGCGGCTGAAAATCGATCACCTGCCAATTGAATTCTTCCTGTCCGGGTTGAAGAACCGAAGCAATTCCCTCGGTTTTTCCTTCGGGATAAGCCATCAAATCAGGATAAGTTTCTGATTCAATGTATTGGTCGTTCCACGGATCGAGAATTTTTTCGGTGTACGGATCAGCAATTCGTATTTCGCCGTCAATTAAATACTGAAAGGCGTATTCTTTTCCGGCTTCGAGGTTCGGGATTTCGAGCCAGAAAAAGTTACCGTCTTTTTTCATTTGAAACTCGCTGGCGGGTTGCCAGTTATTAAAATCGCCCAAAACGAAAACAAACTCTTTTTGGGGTGCCCACAAAACAAGCGCAGCCGATGTGTCATCCGGATAGTTAATTCCTTTCCGGTACGCAGCGGGTTTGGATTCGGCAACCGTTACTTCACGAATATAAACTGAAACAGAATCGCGGTCTGTTTCCTCATCAGCAACCGCTTCGGCAATGAGCCAGTAATTTCCGCTTTCAACAAAAGTATAATTGGCAGAAATTTGAGTTCCGGTATTTTCGGCGAGCAAAGTTTGATTTAGAAATAATGTCAAATCAGCTTCCTGCGATGAACTGGCAGAAACAGTTACGGGCTGTTCCAGGGGCAAAATCCGCCCATCTGTGGGTTGCGAGATATTAACCACAAGGCCTTCTTCATACACATTCACAAACAAATCATCAGTTTGATCGCTGTGCTGAGTGGGATTTTCTTTACGAAAAACAAAGGCCATCCGAAGTACTTTTTCACCTTCTTTCACAGAATAAAATGAGTTAATGTTGGGTGTTATTTCAAGTTCGTAAATACCACTACCAAGGTGTGTGAGTTGTGGTTGTTCTGCGTTCACACCCCAATCGCCAATAACGTGCTGCCAGCCGGTGCTGTCCTCAATAAAAACCCCGGTATGTGCATACAAATCACCGGTATAGTATCCCAATCGCGATTCTTCGGCAGAGTTGAAAGTGATGGTCACACTTTGCGAGGCCACCGGAAGTTCGGGTTCCGTAGTAACCTGGGCTTCAACAAACAAAGGAATTGCCAGCATCAATGTCAGAAAGAAATATTTTAGTTGATTCATGTATGTAAAATTAATTTTCAATGTTAATCGAAACCTGCCTTCGGTTTAAAAATTCATTAGCAGCGAAAATGTTTACTGCTGCCATATTTTTCAGAAAAAAGAGCCACCGGAAAGCGAATCCGATGACTCTTAATTTGTTAACTAAACTAACCTTTCCCTGATTTAATGATACTGTAAAACCAGCTTTTACAGTTCACTAATTTCTATTGTATTCGTTCTTAGATTTACAACTACGTGGTAAGTCCCCGAAGGTTTCAGAAAAAACCAGTTTGGATCGTCATGTCCTTCAGCCACATCAATGTAATCGATGTCGTAATTTACCACCACATCGTAACCGTAGCTGGCTGGCCCCCAGTCTTTCTGGCCAAACAACCTGAAAGCTCCGTCCTGGGTAAAGTTAACGTCGCCTTCCCAGATTTTGTAGCTTACATATTGCAAGGCAGTTACAGGCTCATCCCAGCCCCAGCCATGTGTGGCGTCACCGGTAAGGTACATTCCGGGTTCGTCTGTTGCTGTCATCTCAATGGTTCCGGTTTCGGTATTTACAAAAATTTCGTACCAGCCATTTTCTCCCACAAAATTGAAGTTCGGATCATCGTCGCCGGTTGCCGGCTCGAGCAAATCTTCAGGATAAGTGGTGAATACATCGTATCCGCCAATGGATGCATCCCATGCAGGATTGCTGAAGAACCTGAAATTTAATCCGTTGGTCGCGTCAAAATTCCAGATAGTGATGTACTCGAAGGGTTCACCGGTTGAGACCACTTCAACCGCTTTGGCCGGATCCCATCCGCCAACGCTGGCGCCAATCATGTAAATGGGCGGGAACGAAGCAGAATAAAGGGTAACCGTCATATTCACGGGTTCCGAATACAGTGAGTATTCAGGGCTAACAGTAGCTTCTACCCGGAATTCAATTTCGGTAGGTTCATCTCCTGACAAACCATGTGTCATCAGTTTTTCATTCAAAGTGGCATGCGTAATGCTCACCGAATAATCGGATGTGGATGCCAGTTCCATTGCGCTGGCAAAATTGTTACCGGCCACATCAACTTGCAGGTTGTACATTGTAGCACTTGGAAAACCAAAATCAGCTTCAGTCCAGGAGAAAGTGACCGACTCTTCGGTTGCATTCACTTTCTGAAATACTACCTGAGTTCCTGAAGCCGGTTCATTCAAAGCAGGCGAATCGCCCGGATTTATTACCGGGTCTCTTTCCATCTCTTCGCAGGCAAACAGCAGCGAAAAGGAAAGAAGAATCAGAAATATATTTTGAAATTTTTTCATCTGTTTATATTTTTTAAATTTTCTCAGTTTTTTAATACCCCGGATTCTGGGTCAGGTTTGTATTGGCAATTACATCTGCTGCCGGAATCGGGAAAATATCGAATTTGGCATCGATAGAACGTCCCTCTTTCACGGCACCTTTCCACGACCACAGGTAATCGCCTCCGCTAAACAGGCCAAAACGAATGAGGTCGGTACGGCGCTGGCCTTCCCAGTACAATTCGCGTGCGCGCTCATCGATAATAAAATCGAGTGTCAGATCGCCGGAAGCAATATTTCCGTTTTCATCGCCATAAGCTCTTTCGCGCAGCATGTTAATGTAGCCGAGCGCAGTTGCCTCGTCGCCACCTGTTCCACCGCGCAGAACTGCTTCTGCATACATCAGGTACACATCGGCCAGGCGGAAGAGCGGGAAGTCGGTATCCACATATTCAATGTCCGACCCGATATTTCCGTCAGAAGTAATGTTTTTCCATTTAGTAACAGCATAGCCGTTTGTAAACTCAAACATATCTTCAATCTCAAGTGTCTGCCCATCGGTATGAAACATACCGCGACTGTCGGAACTGAATTGTTCCATAGTATAAGTATAATCCGGCGTACCCAGGTAAAGTTCAATTTTATATTTTCCTGGTTCGTCAACCGGGATGTCAGCTCCACCGTAATCCAGAATTCCATCGGTATCGTTATCCCCCAGGTTAATGTCCCAGCCATCATTGGCCCTGAATTTAAAAGCTCCTGAACCGAGTTCAGCAACAACGGTCCACACTTTTCTTTCGGCATCGAATTCCATCGGAGTGCTGTTGTCCCATCCACCGGCAGTGGCATCACCAATCAGTCCCCAGTCCGTTTTTACCGAAGTGTACAACATGTCATTCAGATTGACATTAATTTTGTACATTCCGGTTTCGGGAGCTACCAGATTGGCACCGTTGGCTTCCAGTGTTCCATCAGCATTGTCATCACCCCAATTCACATCCCAGTTAGGTCCTTCGGTAAATTTATATTCTGAATTCGCATCAGCAAACCAGATATATCCCTCGTAATTATTGTCGGAGTTTACAGATGCCAGGTTAGGAGCAGCATCCGGGGCCCAGTCGCCTTCGCTGTAACCACTGGCTGCCTGGTATCCGCCGGGTACATAAATCACCGGGTACTCCACTGCACTTTTATAAGGAATCCGGGCATTTTTCAACGTTTCAAGGTCTAGGAATTTGCCCACGAATTCTTTGGTCACGCGGGTGCCGGCCCACCCCCCGTCAATGCCGAATTTATCTGGATCCATATGGTCACTAACAGCAGCCCTTATAATGAAAGTAACACCTCCATAAGTTTTGGTATTGTTTCCATCCTGGGTAATAGGGAAAATAATTTCATTGGATCTGTGGTTATCGGCCATAAAAAGATGCTGGTACTCGGGTTCAAGTGAGTAACCGGCATTCAGAATTTTATTACAGTAGGTTAAACATTCCGTATATTTAGGTTGACTGATATAAACCTCTGCATTCAGGTACAATTTGGCCAGCAGGGTCCAGACGGCTGCCTGATCGGCCCGGCCGTATTCAACTTCTCCGGGAGCCGTTAAATTTGGTTCAATATCGAGCAACTCCTGTTCAACATAGGCAAACAGGTCGTTCCGGTTGGTTTGCTCCGGAAAAAATGATCCTACAATATCTGCTTCGGTAACAAAAGGCACATTGGCAAACATGTCGATGGCGTGCCAGTAGCTGAGGGCCCTTAAAAAGCGGGCTTCGTATCTGTAAAGTTCAATTTCGGAACGGATGGTCCCATCGATTCCCCGCTCGTCGAGTTTAGCCGGAGTAGTTTCACGAATAAATTCATTGGTGAGCGATATTTGGTAAAATACCCTGTAGTACATGTTGGCAATGAATTCGTTATTCGAGCCCCAATCCATTTCCTGGTAATCGCGCAGGTTACCGTCGTTCCAGGCAACTACTGCTTCGTCGGTTGTCAATTCCTGGGCATACCAGTAGGCACGCAGGTACTGGCCAAACCCTTCATCGAGGCCGCTCAAATCGTTGGCACCTGCAGGCCCTTCCTGTCCACTCAGTGCGAGACCGGCATACAATTTTGCCAGTACATTTTTATAGTTATCAGGATTGGCATACACATTTTCCGATGTCACCACATCTTTGTCGAGTGGCACCGTATCTAAATCGTTGATGCATGATGTAAATGCAAAAAGAACTGCAATTACAAAGATGCCTGTTATTTTAATTTTATTTTTCATCTTACTTTTTATTTACTGGTTAAAAATTGATGCTTACCCCCATCATATATGTACGCGGGCGGGGATAAATGTTGTTGTCAATCCCGTTTCCAACTTCCGGATCGAGTCCTTCGTAGTCGGTAATAACCAATACATTTTGCACTGTACCGTATAGCCTGATATTCATCCGTTCCTGGTAAAAATTTGAAAATGTATATCCCAGGCTGATGTTATCGAGTCGAACAAAAGAAGCATTGCGAATATAATAGTCGGACCAGTATTTTGGATTTTCAAACCCTGAATCGAAAACACTTTCGTTGAGGTTATTTAAATAACCGGCTGAGTTGTAAAGATTATTAAATGTGGCCTGCCCCGACCATACATTGTTGTACACATAGTTACCAATGTTGCCTCGTCCGTTAAATGCAAAATCCCAGTTTTTGTAATTTATTTTTGAAGAAAAACCGTAAAAAGCATCGGGAGCTGGTTTTTTGTAGCGGTATTTGTCATCGTTGGTAATTACGCCGTCACCGTTCCGGTCAACGTATAAACCTTCAATTGGCGATCCTGCCTGATCGTAAACCTGTTCGTAAACAAAAAATGAATTGGCCGGGTAACCCACACTGTGAATCTGGATATTGTTTCCAACCGCACCGGAAATTCCTCCCACTTCAACACCAATATATGTAGGATCGTCATAAGCGGTTAATTTGGTAATTTCATTTTCGTTATACGAAACATTAAATCCAATATCCCAGCTAAAATTTTCTTTCGAAACAGGAATGGCGTTGATGCTGAATTCAATCCCCCTGTTTTCCAAATCACCAACGTTGGTCAAAATCTGGTTGGTGAGGTTTGTACCTGCGGGAACCGGAATGAAGTTAATCAAATCGTCAGTAACCCGGTAATAAGCATCAATGCCACCGGAAATACGGTTGTTTAAAAATCCGTAATCCAAACCAATATTGTAGGTAGTTGTTTCTTCCCATTTGATGTTTGCATCGTAACCTTCGGGTCTGATTGTAGTGTAAAACTGGTCGCCAAACTGATAGCGTGCCTGATTACCACTGTAAGTATAACGTGGCATGTACGGATAATCATTATCTGAAATGTTTTGCTGACCTGTCACACCGTAACCGAGACGCAGTTTGAGGTCGGAAACTGTTTCTGAATCAGCAAGAAACGACTCTTCGGCAATTTGCCAGGCCAGTGCAACCGATGGGAAAAGCCCCCAGCGGGTATCGGGCGAAAACCTCGATGATCCGTCCTGCCTCACTGTAAATGTGGCGAGGTAACGCTCTTTAAACGTGTAATTCAACCTGCCGAAAAAAGAAACGAGGTAGTTTTCGGTTTCGTAATCAGTGTCTGAAGTCGTTTCAGTTTGGCTGGCATTTTGGGTGAGTGAAGTACCGGCTCTCCAGAAATGCTGCCACGAGTAACCACCCATAATATCGAAACGACTGTCGATGGCATCCACATCTTTCACGTAATTCAGATAAAAATCAAGCAGTGAATTCCGCTTGTCCTGTGTGTATTCGGTATTTTCACCACCGCCTTTTAACTTATCGTAAGCCCACGGTGCATTCTCAGGAACCAAAATTGTGCCTTCACTGTCGGAAATATCATATCCCATATTCAGGTTAGCCCTTAAATCGGGGAAAAAATGAAAACGGTAATCAATTTCAGCATTTCCAATGCTTCTTCTGACGGTTGACTGATCGTCGCGCATATTGAGCTGCGCCACCGGGTTCATATTGGCAATCGGGATAGGATCTCCGTTTTGCTGCACCCAGGTGAAATATCCGCCATAAGGACTTCCGTTGTAAACTTCTTGTGTGGGGTCGAAACTGGCGGCTGAGCCGATGGCTCCCCTGTTGGCAAAAATATTATTCACAAGCATTCCCTTCACATTCAAATTCATCCGGAGATGATCATCGAAAAACGACGGGTTGATGCCCAGCGAACCGGTAACCCTTTCCATGCGGTCGGTTTTGAGAATACCTTCCTGGTTGGAATAACCTACCGAAGCCCTGAATGGAAGTTCTTTTATGTTTCCTGTCAGGCTCAGGTTGTGATCCTGCCCCAGGGCAGTTTTGTACACTTCGTCCTGCCAGTTGGTTTCGGTATTTCCGAGCAGGTTAATCGCATTCGGGTTGTTTGCATAACGTTCCTGAACCAGGCTCCTGAACTCATCGGCCGATAACGACGGAACTTCATTATATTTTGCACTAACAGAGAAGTATTGGTTGTAGCTCACGCTCAACGGAGTTCCTTTCCTTCCTTTTTTGGTGGTAATAATAATTACTCCGTTGGATGCACGCGAACCGTAAATAGCGGTTGCCGAAGCGTCTTTTAAAACGGTAAAAGTTTCAATATCGCTTGGGTGAATGGAGTTCAGCGGGTTTTTCATTCCCGAAATTCCGTCGTTGTCAACCGGAACGCCGTCGATTACAATCAACGGATCGTTACTGGCCGAGAGTGAAGAGCCTCCGCGGATACGGATAGTTGCACCTTCGCCTGGTGAACCGCCGCCTGTGGTAATTTGCACCCCTGCAATTTTACCTGAAACCAGTTCCTGGGGCGAGGTAATGGCCCCCGGGTTGAAATCATCGGTGTTAACGGCCTGTACCGAGCCGGTGGCGTCTTCTTTTTTCACCTGGCCGTAGCCTATCACCACCACTTCACCAAGTGCTTCAATCGACTGCGTGAGTTGAACACTCAACACATCTTCGGTTCCCACAACTACCTCCTGCGGTGTGTAGCCAATAAATGAAAAACCAAGCGTTTGGCCAGGTTCCACATCTACCGAAAATTGCCCGTCAACATTTGTAATTGTTCCTCGTGTGGTTCCTTTAACCACAATTGTAACTCCAGGTAAAGGTTCGCCGGTTTCAGCATCGGCTACTTCACCTGTTATTGTTTTTTGCTGTGCGTAACCCGTTAAAAAGGTTAGAAAAGCAACCAAAAACAATAGTAATTTTAGGTTTTTTCGAATAATATTCATCGTAATTAAATTATTAATTAGTAAAATTTCACTTTGTCGAGTTAACTTTTTTGAAACGGCTAAAATCAACATTATACGACTGTTAACTGCACGAGCAAAGCAAAAATCCTCGTTGCAAAACTACCCAATTCTTAACAGATGTTATTTTTTTTACACCTCCCGCAACAATGCAATCGTTTGCGGTTACGTTTGCATCAATTATGTTATAAAACAGGTAGGGGCTGGTTGGTATAGTTGTATATATCAGGGAAAATGATTTTGAGCTTTCAAACTGAAATTTGTTTTGGTATTTTTACCGCCAAATTGTAAAAGATGACCGGACATAAATCCATAAATACAATAAAAACTGCAAAATCTCCAGGTAAACCATTTTTGAAATGGGCGGGTGGAAAAGGTCAGTTGCTTGCAGCTTTTCAAAAATTTTACCCCAAAGAACTTTCGGGGGGAAAAATTGAAAACTACTGCGAGCCTTTTGTTGGCGGCGGCGCCGTTTTTTTCGATATCGTGCAAAATTATCCTCTAAAATCGGCTCTTTTGTGCGACAATAACGAAGACTTGGTTTTGACTTACCTTGTTATTCAAAACGAGGTACAACCCTTAATTGACCAGCTGAACCGGCTCCAGCACCAGTACCTGAAGCTGAACGACGAAAAACGCACAGCCTATTACTACAAAGTGCGTGAGCAATTCAACAAGCAAAGGAAATCGGTAAACTTCAACAGGTTATCAGTGAAATGGACCAAACGGGCCGCACAAATTATTTTTCTGAACCGCACCTGTTTCAACGGATTGTTCCGGTTCAACTCCAGGGGTGAATTTAATGTTCCGCAGGGCAGGTATAAAAATCCGAAAATTCTGGATGCCGAAAATTTGCTAAAAATTTCAAAACTGCTTTCTATTGCAGAAATCCGAAAGGCCGATTTCAGAGAAATTAAGGGTTGGGTAACCGAAAACACCTTTGTTTATTACGATCCGCCCTACCGGCCGCTGAACCAAACTTCGAGCTTTACTGCTTACAGCAAAAATGCGTTTGGCGACCCCGACCAAATAGCTTTAGCTGCGCTTTTTTCTGAACTAAGCCAGAAAAGAGTAAAACAAATGCTGAGCAATTCCGACCCCAAAAACCATAACCCTGAAGACCGTTTCTTCGACGAACTCTATTCCGGATTTTATATATCGCGTGTTCCGGCACGAAGGTCCATCAATTCCAATGGCTTAAAAAGAAATGCCATTAACGAAATCATTGTAACCAGTTACCCGGTTTAACTACAGATTTTTAGAAAAACTCCTGTTACTTTCATTTGAATTTGGTAGCTTTAGAAACGGAAATCTATCTTTTTTTATAATGAAAAGACCGCTTGCCACCATAAAAGATATTGCTCGGGAGCTAAAGGTCTCACCCTCAACCGTATCGAGAGCGCTTAAAGATCATCCCGACATCAGTAAGGAGACCAAGCGTGCCGTGAACGAACTCGCCAGAAAAATGAACTACCAGCCCAATGCATTGGCAATCAGCCTAAAATACCAAAAAAGCAACACCATCGGCGTTATCATTCCGGAAATTGTACACTACTTTTTTTCATCGGTTATCAGTGGTATTGAAGATGTGGCTTACGATGCCGGAATAAATGTTATCATTTGCCAGTCGAACGAAAGATACGACCGCGAGGTGGCCAATGTAAAAACGCTGCTGGCCAACCAGGTAGATGGAATTCTGATGTCAGTTTCGAAAGAGACGGAGGATTTCCGGCATCTGGAATATATTCGCCAAAACCAGGTTCCCCTTGTTTTTTACGACCGCATCATTCCGGGATTTGTTACCGACCAGGTGATTATCGATGACTTTGAAGCCGCCTACCAGGCCACAAAACACCTGACCGACACAGGAAGAAAAAAAATTGCCCATTTTGCAGGGCCGCAAAACCTGCTGCTCGGACGTCAGCGAAAAGCAGGCTACCAGAAAGCTATTTCCGAAGCAGGATTAACAACCGGTGATGAACTGATTTTCAATACCGATAGTTTTGAAAAAGCCCACCTGACAATTTTAGACATCCTGAACAAAAAGACTGAAATTGACGGTCTTTTTGCCGTTAACGATCTTACGGCCATCGGAGCCATGAAAACCCTTTTAAAACATGGCGTAAAAATCCCTCAGGACGTTGCAATTGTAGGTTTTTCCGACGGGAGGCTTTCAGGAATTACTGATCCATCATTAACTTCGGTCGATCAGCACGGTTACGAAATGGGCTCTGCTGCTACCGAAATGCTTCTGCGAAGAATCACTTCCCAAAAAGATTACCCGGCTGAAACAAGAATTCTGAATGCCAATCTCATTGTCAGGGAATCATCAGAAATTTAAAAAATGAAATTATTTTTTGCTTCTCCGCAAACGTTTGAAACAGCTAATCAAGCTACAAAGCTACCATTTTCAGCCTGTTGTAAAATCTAAAATATTTGTTTTTTTTAAAATTTATGCCGTATATTTGATTTGGCTTATCACATTATACTTCTTATCTGCAACGCAGCAAATCTCCCAAAATGTAATTTTTTACATTACAACTATTTAACTTAAATATTGAATTATGAGTAAGAAACCTACGCTCAGTTTTTGGCAGATCTGGAATATGAGTTTCGGTTTTCTGGGCATTCAGTTTGGTTTTGCATTGCAAAATGCCAACGTCAGCCGTATTTTCGAAACACTGGGGGCCGAAGTGGAGAATATCCCCATTTTGTGGATTGCCGCACCGGTAACCGGGCTGGTTATTCAACCCATAGTTGGCCACATGAGCGATAAAACCTGGACCCGCCTGGGGCGCCGCCGTCCCTATTTTCTGGTGGGAGCCCTGCTCGCCTCGCTGGCGCTGATTGTAATGCCCAACTCTCCAGCGTTGTGGGTAGCTGCCGGGATGCTTTGGATAATGGATGCCTCCCTCAATATTTCCATGGAACCGTTTCGTGCATTTGTGGGCGACATGCTGCCCAACGAACAGCGCACCCGCGGTTTTGCCATGCAAAGTTTTTTTATTGGGACAGGTGCCGTAGTTGGGTCACTGCTTCCTTACATAATGACCAACTGGCTCAACATCCCCAACACTGCCCCCGAGGGGGTTATTCCGCCTTCGGTACGTTGGTCGTTTTACATTGGAGCGCTTGCATTTTTTCTCGCCATTCTCTGGACCATTATTTCAACCAAAGAATACCCACCCGAAAAAATGCGGGAATACGAGAAGGAAGAAAGAGAAACCAACCGGGTGGGAGTAGATTATAACGAGGATCCTGTTCCAAAGCAAAAATTCATTTCGCTGGGAGGTATTTTTGGAATAATCGGACTGGCAATTGTGTTGCTGGCATACTTCTTTGGGCTGAAAAAAGAGCTTTACATTTTGGGCGGACTGATGATTGCCTTTTTTGTACTGATGCTTCTGGCGTGGTTCCTGAAAACAAAAAACCGGGAGAAAAACGGACTGATTGAAATTTTTTCGGATTTAATTCGCATGCCGGCCACCATGAAACAGTTGGCGGTAGTGCAGTTTTTTTCGTGGATGGCGCTGTTTGCTTTGTGGATTTATTCCACTGCCGGCGTTACCAGCCATATTTACCTGACAACCGATCCCACTTCGCTGGAGTACAACACCGGTGCCGACTGGGTAAACGTGCTTTTTGCCGTTTACAACGGCGTGGCGGCGCTCGTGGCATTTTCACTGCCCGTGCTGGCAAAACACACCAGCCGCAAAACCACGCATTTTATTTGTCTCATGCTTGGTGGAATTGGAATGGCATCCATGTTTTTATTCAATAATCCTGATTTGCTAATCATTCCCATGATTGGAATCGGCATTGCCTGGGCAAGTATTTTGTCGATGCCTTATGCCATTTTAACCGGCTCACTGCCCTCGCACAAAATGGGAATTTACATGGGAATATTCAATTTTTTTATTGTGATACCGCAAATATTGGCCGCCACAATTTTAGGATTTCTGGTAGAAGACATTTTTAAAGGAAGGCCAATTCTGGCGCTGGTTTTTGGAGGTGCTTCCATGATGATTGCAGCCATAACCGTGCTTTTTGTAAAGGATGTGGCCGCCGGCGAAAAATGATTCACAGCAACCGGAATTTTGACTGGTATTTTTTTACACTCATAAGAGAAAAAAATGAAGAATAACATCATTCACGACGAATGGAAAATTATAGAGGAAGGTTTCAATCCTGAAAATAACCGGATTTCTGAAAGTATTTTCAGCATCGGGAACGGGAAAATGGGACAGCGTGCCAACTTCGAGGAGCAGTATTCGGACGATTCGTTGCAGGGCACCTACATTGCCGGGATTTACTACCCCGACAAAACCCGTGTGGGCTGGTGGAAAAACGGATACCCGGAGTACGTTGCCAAAATTATTAACTCTGCCAACTGGATTGGGATCGACATTCAGATTGCCGGGGAAACACTCGATTTGGCCAAAACAAAAATTGAAAAATTCCGTCGTGTACTCGACATGAAAACGGGAGTGCTTTCACGCAATTTTGTGGCCACAATGCCCGGCGGACAAAAAGTGGAAGTAAAATCCACGCGCTTCGTCAGCATCGACGATTCCGAAATCGGGGCCATTCGTTACTCGGTAAAAGCACTGAACTTTTCGGGCGAAATTACGGTTACTCCCTACCTCGACGGCGACGTAAAAAATGAAGATGCCAATTACGATGAAAAATTCTGGACCGAAATCTCGAAAGAAATAAAGGCTGAAGAAGGTTACCTTACACTCGAAACCCTGAAAACCCGTTTCCAGGTTACCACCGGAATGTGGTTCAGCGTTCTGAAAAACACAAACAAAGTGGATGGAAAACCCGAGAATGCCATCCGTGAAAAGTA
Organism: Tangfeifania diversioriginum; assembly: GCF_900141875.1. GTDB lineage: Bacteria > Bacteroidota > Bacteroidia > Bacteroidales > Prolixibacteraceae > Tangfeifania > Tangfeifania diversioriginum. The sequence continues at coordinate 237,136 of NZ_FQZE01000001.1, forward strand.
CATTGGCGCATCGCAAAAAATACAGGTTGAAAAAGGAGATGAACTCACGGTTGAAAAACTCACAGCTACTGTTTCGTCGTTAAACCACCCCAAAAAACAACTTGTTTTACAAGCAAAAAAAGCTGTAAAAAGAGCTGCCACAGCGGGATTCGATAAACTTTTTGCCAACCATAAAAACTGCTGGCTGAAAAAATGGGAAACCAGCGATATAAAAATTGAAGGCGACATTGCCGCTCAGCAGGGAATCCGCTACAACATTTTTCAGCTAAACCAAACTTATACCGGCGAAGACGAACGGCTGAACATTGGCCCCAAAGGATTTACCGGCGAAAAATATGGCGGCGTTACCTACTGGGATACAGAGGCCTACTGTCTTCCATTTTTTATGAGTACCGCGCCCCTCGAAGTGGCAAAAAATTTACTGCTCTACCGCCACAAACATTTAAGCAAGGCCATTGAAAATGCCAAAAAATTAGGCTTTAACTGCCAGGCTGCTCTTTACCCAATGGTGACTATTAACGGAGAAGAGTGCCATAACGAATGGGAAATTACCTTCGAAGAAATTCACCGCAACGGTGCAATCGCTTATGCCATATACAATTACATCAACAACACCGGCGATAAAGAATACCTCGCTCCTCACGGTTTCGAGGTACTTTTGGCCATTAGCCGGTTTTGGAGCCAGCGGGTAAACTGGTCGGCCGAAAAGCAAAAATATGTGATGCTCGGCGTGACGGGTCCCAACGAATACGAAAACAATATCAACAATAATTTTCACACCAGCTACATGGCGGTGTGGACGCTGAAATACACACTCGAAGTCATCGACTTTCTGAAAAAAGAGTTCCCGTTTCTTTTCGAGGAACTAATTAAAAAATGGAAATTCAACGAAATTTCGGAAACCACCGTTTGGAAAGAAATCATTGAAAACATGTATTTCCCATTCGATGATGAAAACCAGGTGTTTCTTCAGCAAGACGGGTTTAAGGACAAAAAGCTGATTCCGGCCGCTGAACTTCCGGTAAAAGAACGGCCCATCAATCAAAAGTGGTCGTGGGACCGGATTCTGCGTTCGTGTTATATCAAACAGGCCGATACACTGCAAAGCATTTTCTGGTTCGAAGACGATTTTTCGGATGACCAAATTAAACGGCACTTCGATTTTTATGAACCGCTCACGGTGCATGAATCGTCGCTTTCGCCGTGCGTGCACTCCATTTTAGCAGCTAAAATCGGGTACGAGAAAAAATCGTACGAAATGTATTTGCGCACTGCCCGTCTCGATCTGGACAACTACAACAACGACACCGACGACGGTCTGCACATTACTAGCATGGGCGGTACCTGGATGGCTTTTGTGATGGGATTTGGAGGTGTGCGCGTGAAAAACAACCGGCTCGTTTTCAATCCGTTTCTGCCAAAAAAATGGAAAGCCTATTCTTTCCGTATCAATTTCAGGGACGCTCATCTCGAAGTAAAAATGGAACGAAACGGATTCACCGTAGTGAATCATTCCAATCAAAAAACCTCCATTCAGGTTTGGAACAAACAAGCTGATATTGAAGGCAATAAACACGTAAAATTTAAAAACTCAAAATAATATGAAACGCACTGTTTTTTCTGTTATCATTATCCTCATCACCCTGAATTTGGCATCGGGCCAGATTCAACTCGAGAGAGTGGAACCTATGTTTTGGTGGGCCGGAATGAAATCGCCCGACCTACAACTGATGGTTTATGGCGAAAACATTTCGGAAACCGACGTTTCGCTTGAATACCCCGGCGTTGAACTGGTTTCGGTCGCTAAAGTCCAAAACCCAAATTATCTTTTTATTGATTTAAAACTTTCGGAAACTGTAAAACCGGGTAGTTTCGTACTTCTTTTTCAAAAAGAAAATGAAACGGTGGAAACGTATAAGTATGAATTGAAAGCCCGTGAAAAAGGCTCGGCCAGCCGCAAAGGTTTCGACCAGAGTGATGTGATTTACCTGATTACGCCCGACCGTTTTGTGAACGGAAACCCGGACAACGACGCGGTGGAAAGCATGAAAGAATTACCCGACCGCACCGACCGCGACGGACGACATGGCGGCGACATCCGCGGAATCATTAATTCGCTGGATTACCTGCAGGACATGGGATTTACCGCCATCTGGCTCAACCCGGTGCTGGAAAACAACATGACGCAGGTTTCGTACCACGGCTACTCCACCACCGATTTTTACAAAGTTGACCCGCGCTACGGCTCCAACGAAGAGTACCGCGAACTCAACGATGAACTCGACAAGCGCGGCATGAAGCTGATTATGGACATGATTTTCAACCATTGCGGATCGGAACACTGGTGGATGGAAGATTTGCCGATGAACGATTGGATAAACAATTATCCGGAATACAAAATCACCTCGCACCGGCGCACCGTTAATCAGGACCCGCACGCTTCACAGGCCGATTACAAAGCCATGGTGGACGGCTGGTTTGTGCCCACCATGCCCGACCTGAACCAGGAAAATGAGTTCATGAAAAATTACCTCATCCAAAACAGCATCTGGTGGATTGAATTTGTCGGGCTGGAAGGAATCAGGCAGGACACGTGGCCTTACCCAGACAAACAGATGATGACCGAATGGACACACCGGGTTTTGGAAGAATATCCGGATTTCAACATTGTAGGCGAGGAGTGGAGCCTGAACCCGGCCATTGTTTCGTACTGGCAAAAAGGCCAGAGAAACTTCGACGGCTACGAATGCCACCTGCCCAGCCTGATGGATTTTCCGCTGCAGGATGCTGTCAGCCGCGCACTTCGCGAAAATGAAGACTGGGGCTCGGGGCTTGTAACCCTGTACGAAATGCTGGCCAACGATTTTTTGTACCCCAATCCGGAAAATCTGGTTGTTTTCCCTGACAACCACGATATGTCACGCTTTTTTGTGCAAATGGGCGAAGACGTGGAGTTACTGAAAATGGGGATTGCCTATTTTCTTACAACACGCGGAATTCCGCAATTGTACTACGGAACAGAAGTTCTGATGTCGCATCCCGGCGACCACCATGGCGATATTCGTGCTGAATTTCCAGGCGGTTGGGCCGATCACGACATAAATGCGTTTACCGGCGAAGGGTTGACGTCCGATCAAAAAGAGGTGCAGAACTATATTTCCACCATCCAAAACTGGCGGAAAAACAAAGCGGTTATCCACCACGGAAAATTGATGCATTTTGTACCCGAAAACGGAATTTACACCTATTTCCGCTATAATGAAAATGAAGTTGTAATGGTAGTACTGAACAAAAACCGGGAGGGAAAAACGTTTCCAACAGAGCGCTTCAGCGAAATTATTGAAGGCTATTCTTCGGGAAAAGAAATAATTACGTCGGAATCTATTTCTGATCTTTCTGAATTAAAAGTTCCGGCAAAAGCGGCAATGATTATCGAACTGAAGTAGAAAAACCAATTATTTTCTTTGATCGACCGCAGGAATTAGCGCTAATTCCTACGATCGACCAGAGGAATTCAAGCGAATTTCTACGGTATTGTTTCAAAAATCATTAACTTTGAATTTAAAAAGTAATGATTAAAAGAACTATTGAAGAAAATATCAAACAGCAACTTCAAGGTAAACGGAAAATAATTGTGCTATACGGCCCCAGGCAGGTTGGGAAAACTACGCTTATAAATTCTGTTATCAGTGATTTTCGTGGAAAAGTATTAAAAATAAATGCCGATGAACAACTTTATAACGATGTGCTTTCTTCACGTGATTTTTCAAAATTAAAAGGACTCACAGAGGGCTACGACTTACTTTTTATTGATGAAGCCCAACGGGTTACGGACATTGGAATTAACCTGAAAATTTTATACGACAACCTTCCCGAATTGAAAATTATTGTAACCGGATCATCTTCACTTGATTTGGCGAACCGTGTGAATGAGCCACTTACAGGAAGAATCATTACAAATAACCTTTACCCAATTTCGATTTTGGAATGGCAAAATTTTACCGGATTAAACAATTTTGAAATCAACCGGCAGCTTGAAGAATTAATTCTTTACGGAATGTACCCTGAAATATTTTCCTGGCAAAATTTCAACCAAAAAAGAAAATACCTGGAAGATTTATGCAATTCATATTTATACAAAGATATTCTTTCCCTCGCTAATATTAAATATCCGGAAAAGTTGAACCAGTTGTTAAAATTACTCGCATACCAGACCGGGCAATTGGTTTCGTTGCAGGAACTGGCCACTACCCTGCAAATACACAGGGATGCACTCACCAATTATATTAATTTACTCGAGAAAAGCTTTGTAATTTTCAGGTTATCCGGGCTTAACAGGAACTTACGAAAAGAAGTAGTTAAAATGGATAAAATTTATTTTTATGATACCGGCGTGAGAAATACCCTGATAAATGATTTTAATTCGCTTCAGTTTAGAAATGATAAAGGACAACTTTGGGAAAATTTTATTTTATCTGAGCGAATGAAAGTTAATGCGTATAATGAAACGTTTGTAAACAGCTATTTTTGGCGTACTTATTCCGGTGCAGAACTTGATTTGGTAGAAGAAAAAGATGGCCGGATTACCGGTTATGAGTTTAAATGGGGGAGTAAAAATTCAAAAGCACCAGTTTCCTGGACTGAAAACTATAAAGCGTCCTCTTTCTCATGCATTAACACTGAAAATTTTATGCAGTGGCTGAAACAAGATGAAAAAATAATTTAAAAATGAACAAAACTAATTTCAACTTTCTGCAACTAATTATTTTGGCCTTTGCACTTGCATTGTTTTCATGCAATTCTCCGGCGGAAAAACAAAACGACGAATCCACTAAAAAAGACGACTATAACGTTGCTGCTTACGTTTGGCCATCGTGCCACCACGACGAACGATTTGGCGATATGCTGTGGCCCGAAGGAACGGGCGAGTGGGAAATCATAAAAAAAGGAACTCCCCGGTTCGAGGGGCATTACCAACCCAAAGTTCCATTGTGGGGATACGAGCCGGACGATGACCCGCAAGTGATGGAGAAGTGGATTGACGCGGCCACCGACCATGGTGTAAACGTTTTCATTTTCGACTGGTACTGGTTCGATGAAGGCCCGTTTCTGGAAAGCTCGCTGAACAACGGTTTTCTGAAAGCCAAGAACAGGGACAAAATGCAGTTTTACCTTATGTGGGCCAACCACGATGTGCGCCGCAACTACTGGAATGTCCATAAATTTAGCGACGATTCCTCCATCATGTGGGAAGGCGCCGTGGACCGGGAAAACTTCGAAATTATTGTGAACCGGGTCATTCAAGATTATTTCAGTCAGCCCAACTATTTTAAAATCGACGGATGCCCGGTTTATTCGGTTTTCAGCATTTACAACCTGATTAAAAGTTTTGGCTCGGTAGAAGAAACCCGGGAGGCCATCGACTATTTCAGGGAGAAAACAAAAGAAGCCGGATTTCCTGACCTTCACCTGCAGCTAATTGTTTTTGAATCGCCCAACCAGCAATTGCAACAAAACCTGGAAGCAATTGGGGTGAACAGTATAACAAAATACAACTGGGGCGGCCCGCATCCGGAAGATTACATCCAGTGGGGAACCGAATCGATGGAGCGCCGGAAGCAATGGGACGAAGCGGCTGAAATTCCTTATTTCCCCAATGTTTCCATTGGTTGGGACGATTCGCCACGCTTTCCGCACAAGGGAAAAGAGGATGTGGTGCATTACAACAAATCGCCCGAAGGTTTTGCAGCCCACATGCAAAAAGCCAAAGAATATTGCGATGAACATCCGGAGCAACCAAAATTAATCACTATTTTTTCGTGGAACGAATGGATTGAAGGCGGCTACCTGCTGCCTGACATGAAATACGGCTTTGATCATCTGGAGGCTGTGAAAAGGGTGATGGAAGGAGAATACAATCCCTACCCTTCAAAAAGAAACCAATAATTTCCTGCTGCCGAAATATTTAAAGCATCAAAAAAAATAAAAAAAGTCGTTGGAAAAGTAAACCTTTTTCGAAAAATTCTGTTTAAGTAGTTGAAAGAAATTAGTTAACCCACCATTCAGATGGTTTGGTTTTTGGTTTAGTTTAGGTTTAGGTTGATTGAGAAAAGGCTGGTTATTGAACCGGCCTTTCTTTTTATCCAAATGTTGGAAACTACCGCTTCATAATTCCGTAGCACACAATTTTCAGGATAGTATCCACGCTGCGTTCCAGATTCACTTCACCGTAGTGCCCGGCCGAAAGCGGCATTTCAAGGCCTTTAATGGCAGTGGTAATACCTATAGCAGCCAGGTTAAAATCGTAAATTTCAAACTCATTTTTGCGGACACCTTCAATAAGAATTCGTTTTATCATTCTTATCTCATCCTGTTCGTAGCGGTGTTTAATATCTTCAATAAACTCAACGGCAGTAACATCATTCTCAATGGCATGGTAAAAATTGGCCAGGCTCCTGAAAGTGGTCAGTTTGGTAAGCACGTAATCGCGTAGTTTGTCAACCGGGTCGGTGTTTCTGTTGATTACAATTTCCAGTTCACGGGCCAAAATCTCAACCTCTTTCATAATTACAGCCTGAAAAAGATCTTCTTTACTTTTAAAATAGTAGTAAAGCGAGCTTTTCCCTTTTCGCACCGCATTGGCAATATCGTCGAGTGTGGTTTTTTTGTAGCCGTATTTGCTAAAAATTTCGCGCGCAATTTTAAGAATGTTCTCTCTGTTCAGATCTCTCTTGCTGCCGTTTTCAGAAATGGTTTGCATCTTAGTTTGTTTTGCTGCATTAATACAGGAAGCAAATATAATTAAATATTTTACCTGCTAAACTCATTGGAACTTTTTACTTTTACAGACGAATGGCTGCAGATTAATCGCCACTGCCTGCAAATTCCTGAATACACAAACCTCAATATTCGAAATGAGGTTCATTCTCGTCTTCCACAAGCTGAAAATCAAGTTGTTTTCGTTCAAGATTTGTACGCCATATTTTCACTTTTATGTCGGCTCCCAACTGGTATGATTTGTTTTTGTGGCGCCCTACCAGTGCATAATTTTTTTCGTCAAAAACATAGAAATCGTCGTCCAGCTCACGGATGGGAACCATGCCTTCAATTTTATTTTCCAATTCAACAAAAATTCCAAAATCGGTAACTCCTGAAATTACACCGGCATGAATTTCACCCACGTGGTCCTGCATAAATTCCACCTGTTTGTATTTAATAGAGGCCCGCTCGGCATTCACAGCACGCGCTTCCATGTCGGAAGCATGGCGGCATAAATCTTCATATTTTTTTTCGCTGGCCGAGCTGCCGCCATCCAGGTATTTTTCGAGCAGGCGATGGACCATCATGTCTGGGTAACGACGAATAGGCGAAGTAAAATGCGTATAATAATCGAACGCAAGACCGTAGTGGCCAATATTTCGTGTGGAATAAACAGCTTTGGCCATGGTTCTGATTGCCAGTGTTTCCACAAGGTTCTGTTCTTTTTTCCCTTTCACATTCTGCATCAGGTTGTTGAGCGATTTGGAAATCGTCCGGGGTGTAGTCATTTGAATGCCATAACCAAAACGATGAATAAATGAATTAAACGATTCCAGTTTCTCAGCATCCGGTTTATCATGAATACGATACACAAAAGTTTTTGCCGATTTATTTTTCCCTTTTTTGCCGATGAATTCAGCTACGCGTTTGTTGGCCAGCAGCATGAATTCTTCAATCAACTCGTTGGCTTCCTCTGCCTGTTTAAAATAAACCGACAGTGGTTTGCCTTTTTCATCGATATTAAATTTTATTTCGATGCGGTCGAACGCGATGGAACCTTTTTTGAAACGCTCATTTCGAAGTTTAATAGCCAAATCGTTCAAAGTCAGCAATTCTTCAGCCAGTTCTCCTTCTCCTTTTTCAATTATTTCCTGGGCATCTTCGTAAGCAAACCTCCGGTTGGAGTGAATTACCGTTTTTCCAAACCACTCTTTTTTAATACCTGCTTCTTCATTCATTTCAAAAACAGCCGAAAAACAAAGTTTATCTTCATTCGGCCGCAGTGAACAAACCCCGTTTGAAAGTCTTTCGGGGAGCATTGGAACAACTCTGTCAACCAGGTAAACAGACGTTGCACGGTCTCTGGCTTCATCTTCAATTATGGTGTTGGGAGTTACGTAATGTGTCACATCGGCAATGTGGATGCCCACTTCCCAATTTCCGTTGTCGAGTTTCCGTAGCGAGAGCGCATCGTCAAAATCTTTGGCATCGGCCGGGTCGATGGTAAATGTGGTGACATCCCGAAAATCGCGGCGTTTTTTGTATTCTTCTTTTGGAATTTCCAACGAAATTTTCTCCGCTGCTTTATCCACTTTTTCGGGAAAAATGTGCGGCAGTTCATATTCGGCAAGAATGGCATGCATTTCGGCATCGTTATCACCGGTGTTGCCCAGCACTTCAACAATATGACCAATTGGGCTGCGCGCTTTGGGCGGCCATTCTACAATTTCGGCAATGGCTTTCTGCCCGTCTTTTGCTCCTTTCAGTTTTTCTTTCGGAATAAAAATATCGAAGCTCACTTTCCCTGATGGCGCAAGGAATGCAAAGTTGCGCGACATTTCTACGGTTCCTACAAAATGCGTTTTTTCGCGTTCAACTATTTCAATAACCTCCCCTTCCAGGTCGTGTTTTTTGCGGCGGGCATACAGCCGGACTTTTACTTTATCGCCCTCCATGGCGTGGTTGAGATTACGCGACGAGACCAGTACCGGCCGGTCCATCTCTTCGCTGATAATATAGGCAAAACCCTGCGGTTGAAGTTCAACTACTCCGCAAATCGTGCCGGTTTTGGCTTTCAGCTTGTATTTCCCGCGCGAAACCTCATCGAGGTACTCGTCGTCTTTTAATTCCTGCAAAACTATATTTACCAACTGCCGTGTTTCGTTATCCTTAATTCCCAGCCACGAAGAAATTTGCTTGTAGTTTACCGTCTTGCCGGTTTCTTCGTATAGCATGGAAAGGATGATACTTTTGAGTTTCTTTTTATTGAAAGTGACTGATTTTTTGAACTTCCGTTTTTGTTTTTTCTTCTTTTTGGCCATTTATTTTTGTTTTATATAAGGCAAGTTAAATTTTTTATCTGATTCCTACCAGTTTTTTGAATTATTCATTCCATTTTTTTAGCAAAACAAACCTGCATATTTAACAACCCTTAATATTCAATGTTTGCAGGAATTTGTATGTTTGTGGTTCGTTTTTTTGAATAATGAAAATACTTGACAAATTACCATATTTCATTGTGGCTGCTTTTGCCTGGGTTGCAATCGTTTCGTCGTGTGCCAACCAGGGCATGCCCACCGGCGGGCCGCGCGACAGCATTCCCCCGGTGCTTATGAGTACGCAGCCCGAATACAAAGCGTTAAACTTTAGCGGAGAAGAAGTCCAGCTAACGTTTAATGAATTTATTATTCCGGATGCTATTTCAGAAAAGCTCGTGATTTCGCCCCCGCTTGAAAGCCGCCCGTCAATTCTGACCAAATCAAAAACATTGATTATCCGGTTCAACGAAGAGTTAAAAGACAGTTCTACTTACTCACTCGATTTTAAAAACTCGGTTGTTGACAATAATGAACGAAACGAACTGGAAGGCCTGCGCTTCTCATTCAGCACCGGCGATGTGCATGACTCACTGCGGGTTGCCGGTAAAATAATTAACGGGTTTAACCTTGAACCTGAAGAAGAGTCGCTGGTGATGTTGCACAAAAACCTGCACGATTCAGCAGTTTATACACTTCTGCCCAACTATATTGCAAAAACCGACAAAGAGGGCAACTTCCTGATTTCGAACATTGCCCCCGGGGAGTACCACCTTTTTTCTATAAACGATTTGAATAACGATTTGCGTTATAATGAAGGGGCAGAAAAGATTGCTTTTGCAGATACACTCATTGTCCCCGATGCCGAATTTCATGCTGAAGCCGACACATTAACACAAGGACTTGACTCAATGCTCATTGAAGGGCACACCCATTTTTCACCCGAGCCTTTTTTCATGCGCAACTTTACTGAAAACATATATGAGCAATACGTCAAAAAAGCTGAACGTGAAACAAAATATAAAAGCACCTTTGTTTTTAACGAAACGGTTATTGACTCGTTCGGCATCAGGCCGCTCAATGCAGAAACCAAAGACTGGTACATTCTGGAGCCCAATGAAGAGTTCGACTCGCTTACTGTTTGGATAGCAGACACCACGCTGGCTGCCAACGATACTATTCCGGTTGAAATGTCCTATTTTCAACTCGACTCACTGGAGCAGTTCTACCTGCAAACCGACACAGTGGAGTTGGTTTTTACGGAGAAGAAAGAAGAATCAAGACGTGGCAGAAGAGGCAGAAATGAAGATGATGAAGAGGAAGAAGGTCCCGAACCAGTTCCGCAGTTTAACTGGACGACCAACCTCAGCTCGTCGAACTTTGAATTGAATAACGATATTGTGCTGACTGCCCCACAGCCACTGGCAGGAATCGATACTTCGGCGATGTTACTTTACCTGAAGCAAGACACGCTGCAAACACCTTTAAATTTCAATTTTACAAAAGACACAGCAGCCTGGAGAACCTACCGGATTGCCTACAACTGGGAGCCGGAAACCAGTTACACGCTGGTAATCGACTCGGCAGCCTGCATAAATATTTACGGCATAACCAGCAAGGCGCTTGAAAGCTCGTTTAAAACCAGGGCCGAAGATTACTACGGCTCCATCAACCTCGATCTGAACAATGTACCTGGTGATGTTTTGGTTCAGCTGCTTGAAAACGCCGACCAGGAAGAGGTTATCAGAGAAATAAAGACAGACGAAGACGGAACTGTTGTTTTCGATTTTCTTGCACCCGACAAATACAAAGTAAAAGTTATTTACGACCGAAACGGCAACGGGAAGTGGGACCCCGGAAGTTACCAGGATAAGTTCCAACCCGAGCTGGTCAGTTACATCAATGAAGTAATTAAAGTACGCTCCAACTGGGAATGGAAACATGTTTGGGACCTGACACCCGATCCCACCTTCATTAAAAATATCAGGGATAAAGAACTGGAAGAACAACAACGAAAAGAAGCCGAGGAAGACGCAAGGCGCGAATCAGAGCAGGGCACCAATCAAAGACAGCAGCAAAATAATATGTTTGGCCCGGGTGGTGGAATTTCGCCGGGTTCTCTGCGCCCATCCGGAAGGTAATTTCTGAATAATAATTCTGAAAGCAGCATATCTGGCTATGCTTTGCTTTTCACCTGATTTTTCAACAGATCAACCCTCCTTAATCATAATTATTTTATGTTGTAAAAACTAAACAGCGTAAAATGAACGTTATAACAAAAATTGTGAATACCTTTATGTTGTCCGGATAATTTGATTACTGGAAAAATTTGTGGTATTTTTAAAAAGTCCTTTTAAAATTCGGTTGTGCTATGCAAAATACTAAAAATCCGCTCATCTTTATCGTAAATGACAGCACGGTTTACAAAAACCTTATTCTTGGTTATTTAGATTCAAAAGGTTTTTCCAACATTAAAACCTTCCAAAGCGGAGAAGAGTGCCTCAGGTCAATCCACCTGAAACCCGATATTGTTGTTTTGGATTATACATTCGAAGGCATTTCAGGATTGGAACTTATGCGGAAAGTACATGTCGATCATCCGGAAATTGATTTTGTATTTTTGAGTGGACAAAATGATGTGGAAGTTGCTGTAAGCATCATGAAAAAAGGAGCAGCCGATTATATTGTGAAAAACGATCAGGCACCGCAACACCTTTTGCATTCCGTTGAATATTTAATTTCGGCAACCAAAAGCGAAAAAGTAAAAAAAGGCTTTCAAATTGGCGTAATCGGCTTCTTTATCATGATGTTTCTGCTCATCATGATTATTATTCTGATGACAATATTCCTTGAAGATTTCAACCTTTAAAAAATCCAGGCTCCAAAAAAATGAAACAAAAAAGCCGGAGAAGTTGCCCTCTCCGGCTTTAATATTACTGTTAATTCAATTCGTCATTTAAAAAAATGACACAAACGTATCCTCTAATCTATTTTACTAAATCATAGGTGTACTGGCTGTTGTTTGAGCTTAACACTACACGGTAGGTTCCTTTTTCCAGCTTGGAAAGATCGTAGCCTGTAGCAACGTTAAAATCTGTACCCAGCTCGGTTTGATAAACCAGTCTGCTATCATCAAAAAATTTCAGTTTCAGTTTTTCCTGATCAAAATTCAGGTAAGATAACTGAAGCACATCGTTGGTGTAATTGAAATAAGGATCAAAATGCATTTTTGATTCTCCTACAACAATACCATTGCCCGAAACTTCGAAGTTGTTCGATACTTTTGTGTCGTTAACTCTCAGGTTAAAAACGTACTCTCCTGATTCCAACCCAGCAAAATCGAAAACTTTACGGTAATCGGTTATTGCATTGTTGGTTTGTTTATAATAAACAACTGCACCGGTTTTGTCTTCAATGCTCACTTCAAACACTGCCGGGTTTTCGTTTAAAATAGATACTACTGCCCTGTCGGCTGTAATAGGAGTTACACTCACTTTTGGTTTCTCTACGGCGGTGGTTATAGTGGCAACCGCTAATGCCATAACTGTAAATACTAATTTAATTGTTTTCATAACTTTCTATTTTAAGTTTAACATGAACTTCACTGCAAACATATATGTTTTTCAGCATTATGCTGTAAAACATACGTTAATAATACATCAAATAAATGTGAAATTAACTTTTAATAATTGTTTCGTATCTAAATAAATCATTAACAAACTCATGCACAGCAAATTAAAAATAAAAGCACAGCACTATCAAAAACCGTGCCTTAACTCAATTAACGTGTTAAATTAATTTTATTTAATTTCGGGCAAATTTTAAATATGGATGTACAAATACTGCAACTTCTTGAGGGAGCAAGAGATGCAAGAGGCCTGACTGTAATCATCGACGTATTTCGCGCTTTTTCCACAGCCTGCTATGCCTACGGAAAGGATGCTGCCAAAATAATCCCGGTAGGAAATATTGAAAAAGCCTACCAACTCAAAAAAGAAAATCCGAAATTTATTTTAATGGGAGAGCGTGAAGAAAAAAAACCAACTGGCTTCGATTTCGGAAATTCACCTTCACTTCTTTCTTCTGCCAATCTTTCAGGCAAAACCATTGTGCATACCACAAGTTCGGGAACGCAGGGCATTGAAGCTGCCCTCCGTGCGGATGAAGTTATAACCGGAAGTTTTGTCAATGCTTCTGCCATTGTTCAATATATAAGAAACCAAAACCCCGAAACAGTTTCGTTGGTTTGCATGGGATATGCCTGCGAATATCCGACCGATGAAGATACGTTATGTGCCGAATACATTAAAAATGAACTGCTGGGGCATGACAATGATTTCGCCCGCATGAAAAAAATTATCCGCCGGGGTTCAGGGAAACGTTTTTTTGAACCGGAAAACCAGGAATGGGCACCCAGCAACGATTTTGAACTTTGCCTGCAAAGAGATATTTTTGATTTTATATTGAAAGTTAAAAACGAGGGCTCCATTAATTATCTGCAAAAAGTGAGAGTTGCCGAAAAAACAAATACAATTACACAATAATGAAAAGATACGATTTTGATGAAATAATTCCTCGCGAAGGAACCAACTGCATAAAATACGACGGCCGTGAATGGATTTTTAAAACCAACGATGTACTGCCGCTTTGGGTGGCCGACATGGATTTCCGCACACCCGATTTTATTGTTAAAGCCATAAAGAAACGTGCCGAGCACGAAATATTCGGCTACACATTTAAACCCGAATCCTATTTCAAATCCATAATTGGCTGGATGCAGCGCCGGCACAACTGGAATGTTCAAAAAGAATGGATTTCATTCAGCCCGGGTGTGGTGGCCGGATTAACTCTTGCCATTGAAACTTTCTCGAACCCCGGAGATGAAGTAGTGGTACAACCACCTGTTTATTTCCCGTTTTTTGATTGTGTGAAAGGAACCAGGCGAAAACTGGTTAAAAACCCGCTTAAACTAGAAAACGGGAGATACACTTTTGATTTTGATGATTTGAAATCGAAAATCACCGGCAACACCAAACTGCTAATGCTCTGCAATCCGCAAAACCCGGGTGGCATGGTTTGGACAAAAGAAGAGCTGCATGAACTTTCATCGATTTGCCTGAAAAACAACATCATGGTTATTTCCGACGAAATCCATTCCGATCTGGTTTTTGAAGGGCATAAGCACATTCCATTCGCTTCCATTTCAGAAGAAGCCGCCAGCAACTCAGTTGTTTTCATGGCTCCCAGCAAAACATTCAATGTGGCCGGACTTTCATCATCGGTAGCAATTATACCCGACAAAACAAATTTTGCCCGTTACGAACGGGCACTGGGTGTCGGGCATTTGGGCATGGGAAATATTTTTGGGACTGTGGCTCTCGAAGCGGCTTATAATCATGGAGATGAATGGCTGGCACAGATGCTGGACTACATCTGGGACAACTACCTTTTTCTTGAAAAATTCATGAGCGAAAAACTGCCAAAAGTGAAGGTGATGAAACCCGAATCTACGTATCTTATCTGGCTAGATTTCAATGAATACGGGATGAACGACAGTGAACTTTTCAAATTCACAATTAATGAGGCTAAAGTGGGATTAAACAACGGAGCCAAATTCGGGACAGGCGGCAACGGATGGCTGCGCATCAACATTGGTTGTCCGCGTAGTATTCTCGAAGAAGGCCTGAACCGGCTGGAAAAAGCTTTCGGCAAACTTTAACCGTTCAGAAATATTCATTTTGGCGGAACCACCCAATGGCTTTTTCTGCGGCTTTGCGAACGGAAGTAATTGGCAGATCTAATTCCTTTATCGCTTTGGCTCGTGTATAATAATTATCCATGCATAACATCCGCGCGTTAACACTGTTAATTTGCAATGGCCTGTTCAGTACTTTTTCAGAAAAATCGCCCCAAACGCCCAAACCCCGAATTAAAAAACGGGGAACGGGAACAAGTATCGGATTTTCGCCGGCAATTTCAGCAGCCATTTTGAAAAAATTTTTATAGGTCATGTTTTCGCCTGCCAGCAAATAGCACTCCCCTGCCCTCCCCTTTTCCATGGCATTTACAACACCGGTGGCTGCCGATTCCGCATCCACAAAATTTTTACCCCCGGGCGGATACAATGCAATTTTCTTATTCAGAATGTGGGAGAAAATCTGACCGCTGCCTGGCTTTACATCATTGGTTCCAATAATAAATGTAGGATTCACCACAACCGCATCGAGATTTTTGTTTTTTACTGCTTCCAACACTTTTTGCTGGGCAAGATATTTACTGTATGCATATCCCGATTTTTTCATCCACTGATTAAAAGGACGTTGCTCGTTGCCCGGGTTTTCAATGGTCCCGTTGCCAAAACAATTCGCAGTACTAACATAAACCAGCCTTTTTACAGGTTGATTCCGGCACACATTAATACAATTAGTGGTGCTTGTAATATTTGGCAGTCTGTAGGACTCCAGCCCGGATGGCTTTTGTGCTGTGCGCGCTGCAGCGTGAATAATAAAACTACAATCTTGTGATGCTTCAGCAACATCACCTATTTCAGTAACCTGTCCGAAATAAAATTCGATATCGAGCCCGTTTAAAGCCTTTAAATTGCTTTGTTCGCGCACCATTGCCCGCACGAAGTATCTCCTGCTTAACAATTCCCTGACAACATGCGCCCCCAGTAATCCGTTTGCTCCTGTTACAAGTACTTTTTCCATATCATTTCATGAACTACCTGGTTATTTCTGAAAATTGTTTTGCTGTTCAATATCCTTGCTGATAGAAGCACGCATCATTTTCAGCCGCATCCATAAAGGTGTTATTTTAAGCAGCACCCAGCTTAATTTATTAATCACCCCGGGGATGATCGTTCGTTTCCGTTTCAGTAAAGATTTAATACAAATTTGAGCCACTTTTTCAACTGAGAGGGTGGTTGAACGGATTAAAAAGTTATAGTTTTCAATACTGTGCGTAACCTCGGCATTAGTTCTCATTCCCCCCGGATGGGCTACACTTACCGATACCCCGGTTCCTTTCAGCTCGGCATCCAATCCCCGCGAAAACGAATAGACAAAAGCTTTTGAAGCCGGATAAACTGTTTTGAAGGGCATTGGACTAAAGGAAGCCATACTGGCAATATTCAGTATGTATGCGTTTTTTTGCCGTTTCAGATTGGGAAGCATCAACCTTGTTAACAAAACAAGTGCATTCATATTTAGCAGAACAATTTGCTCAATATATTCAGTTGTGGCATCCAAGAATGTTTTTGCCCCGCCAAGGCCGGCATTATTAATAAGAATTTTAACCTCATATTTTTCTGAAATGGAAGCAGCGAGTTTTTTCAACTCTTCCGGTTTTGTAAGATCAGCTTCAAAAGTATTCACTTCCACACCATATTTTTGTGAAAACTCCTCGCCAAGAGTACTGATTTCTTCATTGGGGAGTGCAGTGAGCAGAAGGTCCATGCGGCGTTTGGCGCATTCTTTTGCCAATTCTTTTCCCAAACCGCAACTAGCTCCGGTTATCAGCACATATTGCTTTTCACCTTTATCTTCCATAAAAATCATTATAGTGTTATGAAACAAATGAGCAAATTTTTTTCTCTAAAACGTTTATTATTCAATGAATGTTACCCGGAACCACATAAAACAATTTACATATTTCTTCTTATAAGCTCCTTTATCCATCGCTAATATGAAAAAAGCAGCACAGGGTGCACCACACAAATTATTTTTGCGTATATTAGAAATAAACGAACTAATGTTATTTACATATAATTAAAGAAACAAGTAATATGGCAAATGAAGGCTATCACGAAAAGATTTCGGAATTAAGCGAAGAAACAAAAACCATGCACCGTGCATTGGTCTCCTTGATGGAAGAAATTGAGGCAGTTGACTGGTACAACCAGCGCGTTGATGTGTGTAAAGACGAAGAGCTAAAAGCAATTCTTGAACACAACCGCGACGAAGAGAAAGAACATGCTGCCATGTTAATGGAATGGATACGCAGGAAAGACCCGAAATTTGAAGAAGAAATGAAGGATTACCTGTTTACTAAAAAAGAGATTTCGCACTAACTATTGAAATTGCGGACAATCCAGTTCACGGCACTATCCACATCCTGCTCTCTCATGCACCTGAAATGTTTCCGGGGACATTTTTTGTACCCGAGCTTGGAACAAGGTCTGCATCTCAGGTTTTTAATTTCCATAATTTTTGATGTCGGATGAGGCTGGTACGGCACCATGCCAAATTCAGGAACTGTGTTGCCCCAGAAAGAAAGAATTTTTTTACCAAAGGCTGCAGCAATGTGCATGAGCCCGGTATCGTTGGTTAAAACCAACTTCGCATCGCGGACCAGGCTGGCCGATTGATTCAGGCTTATTTTGCCGGTCAGGTTATGAACATTTCCATTGGTTTCCCTCATAATTTTTTCGCCTGCTTCCGTTTCGCTTTTACCGCCCAATAAAACTATCGGAAAGTTTGCGTGGTTACAAATCTCAGTAATTTTATCGGCCGGGAGCTTTTTGGTGGCATACGTTCCGGCAATTACAAAAGCCACGTACCCATTTTTAAATGCAGGCGGCAATTGAGATTTATCAAACCCCTCATTTTCAGGAATAAAAAAATCGAGCCCCTTCCCATCATTTTTTACATCGAAAACCGAAAGGGTTTCAAGATAGCGATCGACAATATGCTTTTGGGGCAACCTGTTAACTTTAAACTGAACCAGTACGAATTTTTGAAAGTTCAGTTTATTAAATGAAAACGCAGGAATTTTAAGCCGGCTTTTTATGCGGTTGCTCCTGAGATTCTGATGAAGATCGATAACGTAATCAAACTGCTCCTTTTCAAGCTCATTAATCAGTTGGTTAATATTGCCTGAAAAAGTGTGCACTTTATGAATATAGGGGTTGGAAGCTACAAGAGCAGCATGTTTTTTTTTGGTTACAAAATGGATTTCGGCACCCTCAACCTGTTGTTTAAGGCAACGGACAACCGGCGATGTTAAAACAATATCGCCAATTGAACTAAACCGTATGACCAGGTATTTTATCTTCATGCGCTTAAACAAAAACCCCGGGGAATCCTATCACCGGGGCTGTGCGTAAAAGTTATTGTAATTTAAACCGATTCAAGCAACACAATAATTTTATTTCTTTTATTCTCCACTACCCCAC
Source organism: Tangfeifania diversioriginum (assembly GCF_900141875.1). Classification (GTDB taxonomy): domain Bacteria; phylum Bacteroidota; class Bacteroidia; order Bacteroidales; family Prolixibacteraceae; genus Tangfeifania; species Tangfeifania diversioriginum. The sequence continues at coordinate 255,385 of NZ_FQZE01000001.1, forward strand.
CTTCTACTTCAAATTTATGCTTTTTATTATCCGTGTCAATTACCCTAATGGTTCCTTTTGCAAGGGTAGAAATAATTGGGGCGTGGTTAGTTAAAATTTCAAACAAGCCGTTGCTTCCCGGAAGCCTGATTCGTTTAGCTTCTCCTTCAAATATTTTTTTATCGGGTGTAATTATTTCGAGAAACATAGGAAAAAGATTATATGTTATTTATCGGCCAGCAATTTTTCTCCTTTTTCAATGGCCTCTTCAATGGTACCAACCAGGTTAAAAGCAGCTTCCGGATATTTATCCACTTCGCCATTCAAAATCATATTGAACCCTTTAATGGTATCTTCAATTGAAACCAGCTTTCCTTCGAGGCCGGTAAACTGCGATGCCACAAAAAACGGTTGTGATAAAAACCGCTGTGCGCGGCGCGCCCTGTGAACTACCAGTTTGTCTTCTTCCGAGAGTTCTTCCATTCCCAGAATTGCAATAATATCCTGGAGTTCGTTGTAGCGTTGCAACAACTGGATGACATTTTGCGCACAATTGTAATGCTCGTCGCCAACAATTTCAGGCGTAAGAATCCGTGAAGAAGAATCGAGCGGATCAACCGCCGGGTAAATCCCCAGCTCCACAATTTTCCGGCTCAGAACCGTTGTGGCATCCAGGTGTGAAAAAGTTGTTGCGGGAGCGGGGTCGGTAAGGTCATCAGCCGGCACGTAAACGGCCTGCACTGAAGTGATGGATCCATCTTTGGTAGAAGTAATCCGTTCCTGCATCAAGCCCATTTCGGTAGCCAGCGTGGGTTGGTACCCAACTGCCGACGGCATTCTGCCAAGGAGTGCCGACACTTCGGAACCCGCCTGGGTAAAGCGAAATACGTTGTCGATGAAAAACAGGATATCGCGGCCTCCGCTTTGCGAAGTTCCGGCATCGCGCAAACTCTCGGCAATGGAAAGACCCGAAAGTGCCACTCTGGCGCGCGCACCGGGCGGTTCGTTCATTTGACCGAAAACCATTGCAAGTTTCGATTTTTTCAGCTTTTCCTTGTCCACTTTCGATAAATCCCAGCTGCCTTCCTCCATCGACTTTTTAAAATCTTCGCCGTAATCAACTATGTTGGCTTCAATCATTTCGCGCAGCAGGTCGTTTCCTTCGCGGGTACGTTCGCCAACCCCGGCAAAAACCGAAAGTCCGCTGTGGGCAAGCGCAATATTATTTATCAATTCCTGAATAAGTACCGTTTTCCCAACACCGGCTCCGCCAAATAACCCAATTTTCCCCCCTTTTGCGTAGGGTTCAATCAGGTCGATTACCTTAATACCCGTGTACAAAATTTCAGACTCTGTCAGGAGATCTTCATATTTTGGCGGTTCGTTGTGGATGGTTTGCCCCTCTTTTGGTAGCGATTCCATTCCATCGATTGAGTTACCCACAACATTTAAAAGCCTGCCAAGAGCTGCTTCACCCTTAGGCATAATAATTGGCTTCCCTGTGGACACCACTTCCATTCCGCGGGTTAACCCATCAGTTGAGTCCATTGCAATACACCGGATTGTATTTTCTCCAATGTGTTGCTGGCATTCAATAATCAGATTGTCTTTCCCTAGGCGGGTAATTTCCAGTGCATCATAAATAGATGGAAGATCATGGCCTTCCTTTTCAAAACTAACATCGACTACCGGCCCAATGACCTGGATAATTTTTCCTTTGACTTGATCCATTTATTTTCAGTATTTTTTAAGCGGCCCAAAAGATACCGTTTTTATTTAGTTGAGCAAAGTTAATATTGTTTTGAATTAATTGTAAACGAATTAACCTGAATTATTTAATGATTACGCCCCAGCATCTTATTGCTTAATTCTTTCAGCGGTTGTTTCCTTTTATCTTCAACAGGCATTGCATCGAGTATTTCGGAGGCCAATGAGAAATAGGAGTCAATTTTTTGTTCAGCAAGATCTTTTATTTTCAACTGGTTGAAAATGTCTAAAACAGCTTCAATTTTTTCGTTGGGATCAAATGCTTTTGGCACCATCCATTTTTCAAGCTTTTTGCGCTGTTCACCCGATGCGTTTTCCAAAGCTTTTATCAGCAGATATGTTTTTTTGTTGGCCAAAATATCCCCGCCAATTTTCTTCCCAAATGTGTTCTGTTTTCCAAAAGTGTCAAGCAAATCATCCTGTAACTGAAAAGCAAGACCAAGGTTAATTCCGAAATCGTAAACGGAAGAGGAGATTTCGTTCCCGGCACCGGCAAGTATAGCTCCTGCTTTCAGACTGCTTGCAATTAACACTGCGGTTTTTAGCCTGATCATTTCAATATATTCCTTTTCTGAAACATCCTGGCGATCTTCAAAATCCATATCGTATTGCTGCCCTTCGCACACCTCGAGGGCAGTGTTTGTAAATAAATGAACCACATCAAAAAGCCGGGCTGAACTGCATTTTAACAAATAGCGGTAGGACAAAAAGGCCATTGCATCACCCGAGAGGATTGCATTGTTTTCGCTAAATTGCATGTGTACGGTTGGGTTGTTGCGGCGCACTTCGGCATTGTCCATAATATCGTCGTGCAAGAGGGTGAAATTGTGAAAAATTTCAACTGCAACAGCTGCAGGCAGCGCATCTTTAATATCATCAGTAAACATGTTATTTGCCATAAGCAACAACACCGGGCGCAGTCTTTTGCCTCCCATTTCGAGTGAATATTTCACCGGTTCGTATAACCTGCCGGGTTTTTGCCCGGCCAGCTCACTTGTTTGCACAACAAGCTCATTATTAATTAGTTTCAGCAGCTTCTCGGTTGAAAACATCCTATCAATGTTATTTGTTGTTATCGGTAATTTTTAATTCTTCCATCTCAATATCTTCATCTTCATCGTAAATATGAAGCAGCGGCTTTTTAAACGATTCGGTTGTGGTAAGCCTTTCGAGCCCTGTGAGCAGCGAAGGAAGCAGAATTAAGTTTGATGTAACAGCAACCAGCAATGTTAACGAAACCAGAACCCCCATAGCTACCGTGCCTCCAAAGCCCGACAACGCAAATATACCAAATCCGAAAAACAAAACCACAGATGTGTAAAGCATACTCACCCCGGTTTCTTTTAAAGCCATAACAACCGACCGACGGATATCCCAGTTTGTAATCATAAGTTCCTGCCGGTATTTGGCAAGAAAATGAATGGTATTATCAACCGAAATTCCGAAAGCAATACTGAAAACAAGAATTGTGGAAGCCTTAATGGGAATAGCTGCAAACCCCATAATAGCTGCTGTAAAAATAAGTGGTATTACATTGGGCGTTAATGACATAAGCACCATTCGCCACGATGAAAACATAATGGCCATGAAAAATGAAATCAGCAAAATTGCCAGACCTAGACTTGTAAACAGATTTTTCAGCAAATACTGGGTCCCTTTAAAAGATGTAATACTGGAGCCGGTTACGGTTACATCATAATTGTCAGATGAAAACACGGAGTCGATATCGGCATTAAAATCTGCATACAATTCCTCCATCCGTTTAGTTCCTACGTCCTTCATCCTAATGCTAATGCGTGTTACCTGCTCCGCACTGTCGATAAACGAATGAAGTAATCCTGAATCTTCCTCGCCAATATCGGCATATTGTAAAATAAAATTCTTTTCGCGGTTATTCGGTAAACTGTAATAGTTTTCATTTCCGTTGTAAAAAGCCTGTTTCGAAAACTTAAGCAGGTTAAGCAACGAAAGCGGTGGTGAGAGTTCAGAATAGTGAGCCAGCCGCTGCTCAAGCTGATCAATTTTGCGAAAAGTGGAAAGCTGCATCACTCCACCGGTTTTTTTTGTATCAACCATAATTTCAAGCGGCATGAGCCCATCGAAATTGGATTCAAAAAATTTCAAATCTTTGTAAATGGGATCACTCTCCTGAATATCATCAACCATGTAGCCGGAACTTTTCATCAGTGTAATTCCGTAAACTCCAATTGCCAGCACAGCAACCGCAACGGCATAAACTGTTTTTCGGTTATACCCGGTTATGTGAACCAGTTTTCGGATAATGCCTTTTACAAACCTGTTATTCAGATGATTCACATGCTTTGAAGAGGGCGGACCGATAAAACTGAAAATAATGGGTATCAGCAACAACGAAAGCAAAAACAGCCCCATAATATTAAGCGATGCCACAATTCCAAACTCCTTCAGAATATCGCTTTTTACAATTACAAATGTAGCAAACCCGGAGGCAGTGGTGAGGTTGGTTAAGAAAGTAGCATTGCCAATTTTTATGATTACACGCTGCAATGCTTTTATTTTATTGCCGTGGCTCACATATTCATGATGAAATTTATTGAGCATGTAAATACTGTTGGGAATCCCTATTACAATAAGCAGCGGAGGTATCATCCCGGAAAGCAGCGTAATTTTATAACCAAAAAGCGAAAGCATTCCCAACGCCCAAACAACCCCGGTTACAACAATAAGCACCGGAACAAAAACGGCTTTGAACGAGCGGAAGAAAAGAAACAGAACAACAATACAAATAGCAAGAGCCAGCACACTGAAAAGATAAAGCTCATTTCTGATTTTTATGGCATTTACAACCCGGATATACGGCAATCCTGAATATCGTAATTTAACATCCTGCTTTTCCTCAAAATTCCGACAAACAGACTGAATAGATTTGACCATCTGCTCACGCTCCTTGGTCATCATTTTGTCTTTATTCACAGTAATGGCAAGCAGGTAAGTATTTGTTTCGGCATTGTAAACTGTTTTCCGGTAAAAAGGCAGGCTTTTAAATTCAGCGGCAAGGCTATCCAGTTGCGCCTGGGATGAAATGGCATCCGGGAAAATCTGCTTAATTTCAAAAGTCCGTTCTTCAGTGTTTTTCTTCAGATCATACGTGTTGGTCACCGTGAGCAAATCTTCAACCCCTTCCACTTGCGAAAGCTTATCGCCCAGTTTTTTCCATTCCTGAAAATGTTGCAACTTGAAAAAGTCAGAATCCTGAATGCCAATAATTATGAGGTTACCCTCTTCCCCAAATTTTTCCACAAACTGCTGGTAATCTTTATAAGCAGGATCTTTCGACGGGAGTAGCGAGGCATATTCATAAGACATTTCCACCTTTTGGGCATGATAGCCTAAAAAACCAGTAATAACCAATAAAATGCCAAGTAAAAGTATTTTATTTCTGAGGATAATGCCCGAAACCTTCAACCACATAATTTGATATAAAAAAACGCCGCGAAAATAAGAGAAATAATCGAATTATAAAAAGGAATAGGGTTTCTGTAAACATAAGGTGATCAACGTTTTTTCCCATCGGTATCGAGCATCGGAACAAAACGCACGGGTAAAATACTTTTTTGCTTCAGTTTATCCCGGTTTTTTATGAGAAGAACAAGCTGCTGAACTGCATCTCCCCCAACGGGAATAACCATTCTTCCGCCTTCGGCCAACTGGTTTTTAAGTGGTTCGGGGACATCAGTTGGTGCACAGGTTACAATAATGGCATCAAACGGGGCATGCTCGGGCCAGCCTTTGTAACCATCGCCAATTTTAGTGTAAATATTTGTGTACCCCAGTTCATCGAATAAACTTTTCGCTTTATTTCCCAGGTTTTCAAAAATTTCGATGGTATAAACCGAATCCACAATTTCGGCTAAAATGGCCGCCTGATAACCCGAACCGGTTCCGATTTCGAGTACTTTATCGTCTTGTTCAAGATTTAGCGCTTCTGTCATGTAAGCTACAATGTAGGGCTGCGAAATGGTTTGGCCTTCGTCTATTGGTAGCGGCGAGTCCTGATAGGCCATTGAAATATAGCGCGGCAAAACAAACTTGTGGCGTTCCACTTTTCTGAAAGCTTTCAGCACCTGTTCATCCTCAATTCCACGGGCCTCCAGTTGTGTTTTTACCATTTGTTCGCGCAATCCGCTGAAGTTTCCCTCCTGGCCAACGCATGCTGAGAAGGAAAAAAACAGCAGCGCTAAAGTGAATACAACTTTTGAATGACTTAATTCCTTTTTACCAGTTTTCATAGCTGAACCTTCCTTTTCTGATATCAACGAAACAGAAAAATGAAGGTTACTTCAGAATATAAAGAATTACTTTTAAAATTCCCCAACATATCCCCTATAAACCCAATCGGTTCGCATCATTGATTTATACCCTTAGCAAATGAGTTACTCAAATTGGGAAAAATCAGGTTGAATAAATAGTAATGCTGAATGGATTAGTATTGCTGGCTTTTAACAAGCACTACACTTTGGCTAGCTCCATTTTGGAAAGTGGCATTTAAAATAAATGTCGAAGGGATTTCATTGAGTTTTAAATCGGCAGTGTGAAGGTTTCTCATTAGTTTCGACAGCAATAATTTTCCAGACATGTCAAAAATTTCAATGCTCCTCAGCAGGTTCGGGGAATAAACCTGGATGTTGTCGTAAAACGGATTGGGCCATACTTTCAGGTTGCTCGAAAACTGATTTTCGTGTGTAAAAGTGGCGGAATTTTTCAATTTTATGGATTCAATTTCAACCTGCCCTGTTCCTTCTTTCCCAAAAATTCCGTAATTGATATACACTTTTATCCACTTAATTAAATCAAGTTGGTATATCCCGTCGGGATTTTGGCCAAATGTGTAGGTGTAAGTATGAAAATCTCCATCACTTTCAAATGAGTTAATTTTAAACAGGTCATTCAGGTTTACTTTGCCGTTTGCATCTACCAAATCTATTCGAAAAGAGCCGGGAACAGGTGCCGGGGTTTTAAGTGAAAATTCCATTTTACTGAAACCGGTCAGATCAACCGGATCGGGAAATTCATATAATATGTGCGGATTTTCACCGGGAGCGTTTATTTCGTACCCGGCAATTAAGGAAGCCGTTCCGGCCAATTCAAGCTGGTTTGAATTGCCCGGAACTGCCTGCCAAAGATTGTTGTTCTGGTCGTCGAACAGCGGCACCTCAAAGCTTTCTCCCGAAGGTTTTTGCACGGTAGTCACAAAAAAAGGATCGGCAGCAATAGTATCGCAATCCGACTGCAGTTCGAGCTGAACATTTCCGCCAGTATTCCCCCATTTTACTGTAACTTGTGCCGAACCTTCGCCATCTGTCACTTCTGTACCTTCAGGAAAACTCCAATCATACTCAACACCCTGAATTTCAAGCGTTGAGAAAATTAATTCCTCGTTTGGTTCAGCGTTTTTTTTTCCGTCTATCACGGGTTTCGGCAACTCCTTCTGAAACACTTTCACGTAATCAATTTCCATGGTTGCCTCATCCAAGTTGGGATCGACTCCTTGTGCTCCGCCCCAGTCACCGCCAATGGCAATATTCAGTAGGAGATGAAAACGTTTGTCGAACGGCCATTCCTTATAAGTTTTTTTGGGATTTTCAATCCGGTAATATTCATCCCCGTCCACATACCATATAATTTCATACTCAGTCCAGTCAATGGTATATACATGAAATTGGGTGGAAACATTTTCCACTTCCACCGATTTTCCCAGCTGTGTTCCAATAGAATGATTAAATGCTTCGGTGTGGATTGTTCCGTGAACAGTACCAAAATCGTAGCCCACGTGTTCCATAATATCGATTTCGCCGCTCGCGGGCCATCCGCCGTATTCCCAGTCGGTGGGCAACATCCAGATGGCCGGCCAGGTACCAACGCCTTCGGGTAGTTTGGCTTTTACTTCAATGCGGCCGTAAAGCCAGTCACCTTTCCCTTTGGTAACCAGCCTTGCAGAAGTCCAACTCCCGCTTGATTTTACGGCTTTGATGGTGAGTTTTCCATCATGCACAAAGGAGTTGGTCCTCGAGTCAGTATAATATTGAAGTTCATTGTTACCCCAGCCGTCGCCGCCAATATCGTAGCCCCATTTTTCACTGTCGGGTGCGCCGGTATATTCAAAATTATCGGACCAAACCAGGTATGAACAGGAATCCTGGGCTCCCGCAGGGAACCTGATTAACACAAGAATGATGATCAAAAAACTAATTTTATTCATCTCACTAAAATTGTTTATTTCATTTGTATTCGATGTAACTCTCAATGAATTTTAATTCTTCTTGGTTGTGAATTTGAAGAATGAAAATTCATGTTCGTTTCATATCAATTTTTATTTCCTGATTATTCAAAGGCAAATTCACCTTTTAATCCATCCACAGAATTGGGACCAATCCACACATCGAAATCGCCCGGTTCAGTCGCAAACTCTTCGCCATTAAAAAATTCCAAATCGGCAGGTGCAATTTCAAACTGAACGTTTTTGGATTCCCCCGGCGTTAATCTGATTTTTTTGAATCCTTTCAGCTCTTTTACCGGGCGTGTAAGACTTCCCACCCTGTCGCGAATATACAGTTGCACGATTTCATCAGTTTCAAAATTACCAATATTTTGTACATCGGCTGAAACAGAAATGTTACTGTTTGAGTTTAAAACCTTATTTGAAAGTTTTAAATTGGAATACTGAAATTTGGTGTACGACAAGCCAAATCCGAAAGGAAACAAGGGATCAATACCGTAGTCCAAATGCATGGATTTAAATCCAAGCGATAATTGTTTGGAATTTCTCGGAATATCGTCAATATGAATCACATCTGATTTTGATGCCGGTCTTCCGGTGTTTTTGTGGTAATGGTAAAGTGGAATTTGCCCGGCTCCTTTTACAAACGTAACCGGAAGTTTACCTGTAGGAGAATAATCGCCAAAAACCAAATCGGCAATGGCAGGTCCGGCCATTGTTCCCGGGTGCCAGGCGTACAAAACGGCATCGGCCATTTCCAGTTCCTGCTGAATGTCCAGTGGCCGGCCAGCCATAATAATAAGAATCAGCGGTTTTCCGGTCTTCTTTAATTTCCGGATCAACTCCGTTTGAATGCCGGGCAAATCAATGATTCCCCTGGAGTTGGCTTCACCGGAAAGAATTGCTTCTTCGCCAGCAAAAAAGAGGATAGCTTCTGAACTTTTTGCAGCAGCCAGCGCTGCCGCAAAACCTTTTTGGGATTTGTCGCGGCTGTATTCCAATCCGGCGGCATAATGCAGTCTGTTCCCCAATAAATTCTGAAAGGTAGTTTTTGGTGTTTCCGAATCTTCTTCGTTCCCGTCAAACACCCAGGTTCCCATTTGGTCGTGCGGCGCATCAGCCAGCGGGCCGATAACTGCCAACGAACCATTTTCTTTGGAAAGCGGAAGAACGTGATTGCTGTTTTTCAGCAGAACCATGCTGTTGCGCGCCAGTTCGCGGGCATGTGCCAGGTGCGAACCTGCCAGGATGGTATCGCTGCTCAATGCTGCATTTTCAACGGGTTTATCAAAAAGGCCCAGTTGAAATTTTACACGTAAAATATTTGCCACCCGCTCATCTATCAACTCTTCACTGATTTTCCCTTCTTCAATCAGTTTTTTCAGGTTTTCAATATATGCCGTGGTTGCCATTTCCATATCGACACCGGCCTTTACCGCGATTTCAGCGGCGTGTTTTTTGTCGGCAGCGTAGCCATGAGGAATCATTTCTTCAATGGAAGCCCAGTCACTAACCACCATTCCCTTGTAATTCCACTCATCGCGTAAAATTGTTTTCAGCGTAAATTCATTTCCGGAAGTAGGCACGCCATTTAAATCGTTGAAAGCCGACATAAAAGTCAGCACCCCGGCGTTTTGGGCAGCTTTGAATGGTTTTAAATGAACATTCCGTAAAAGTGGTTCTGGAATGTAAGTGGTGTTGTAATCCCGGCCTGCCTCCGACATGCCGTAACCCACAAAATGTTTGGCGCAAGCGGCAACTGCCGACGGACTGTTTAAATCTCCCTGTATTCCTTCCACCATTGCTTTGGCAAACTGCGAAGTAAGAAACGGGTCTTCGCCGGTAGTTTCGGCAATCCTGCCCCAACGCGGATCCCAGGTGATATCGATCATCGGGGCGAACGTCCAGTTAACACCCATGGAAGCCGCTTCAACCGCAGAAATACGCATGGCTCGCTTAACCAGGGTGGTGTCCCACGAAGAGGCCATTCCCAGCGGGATGGGAAAAACAGTGCGGTAACCGTGAATGACATCGCGCCCAAAAAGCAACGGAATTCCCAGCCGGCTTTCTTCTATTGCAATGCGCTGTATTTCAGCTACCTTTTCAGTGCCCTGAATGTTTAAGAATGAACCGACCCGGCCTTCTTTCACTGCATTTTTTAAATCTTCATCGCTTGAAAAATGAAAGTCGGATGCCTGAAACATCTGTCCGATTTTTTCGTCGAGGGTCATCTTTTCGACCAGGGCATCTACCTTAGCTTCAATATTGTTATTCGATTTTTGGGTTGATTTAGGCAAACATCCGCCCAAAAATATCATCAACCCCCCAACAATCAAAAAAGTTTTTTTAAACATTACATATCGTTGTATCATTCGGAATATATAAAATCTATTTTTATAAAGTAGTAAAACGATGAGAGGATAAAAAGGGTTTGCCCGTTAGAACAGCCTGATTGCCTTAACTAAACGAACAAACCCATAATATTTAATCCAAAATGGTTAACAATTATTACTCGTGAAAACGGAAATCGTCGAAGAAGAAAACACCACCGCCATCATGTCCTTCCATGCCGAACTGAACAACAATCTTGTCGTAGTCTTCACGATCGGCAACACTACTAAAATCAAATGTTAATTCAATCCATTTATCCATCACAATATCGTTCTCGATAATTTCGGTTTGAGTTTCCCATGCCATGTCACCTTTTTCGCTGTTCTGTAATTTCACGGCCAGGGCAGGTAACAATTTAGTATTGGTAATCCAACTTCCTGCAACATTATTTTCTGTTTCATAATCGTTGTAAGAAGGGATATATACTTTCATGGTTATTTTGTTTTGTGTACCCAGGTCGAACTTGTAACCATCGGCAACAAAAAACATATTTGAATAGAAAGTGCCGGCTTGTTTTTGGTACAAGGCCACTTTTGATGAAGAATTAGCACCTACAGGGGCAGGGTTTGAATAAGAATAACTGGTTAAATCGCCCATTTCCTGTCCGTCGAAAACAACATCAAAACTTTCATCTTCAAAATCTTCTGATAATGGTTCTGCCTCCAAAGGTAATTCAGGCTTTTGTGGTTCAACGTTAAGTTCCTCAGGAACAAAACGATAAAACCACGCATTGCCCGGCTCAACAGTACTTGCTGCCTTTAAGTACATTTCATTATCTGAAATAGACAAGATTTTGTAGGTTGACGTTCCGGCATAATGTCCCATAAAAGCTCCATCACTCAAAACAATGGTTGAATCCGATGTATTAAGCGTAAAACTATAGCTATCGGCCGGAGTATATTCCACGTCAAAATCACCTGCCGGAGGAACAGTAGCATTGGTATAACCTTCGGCAGCAAGTGCATCAACACCAGCCTGGTTTGTATAAACCATACCGTTGTTTTCCCAAATAAATTCAACACCTACTTGCTTAAATGTAAAAGTATTGTGGTAAAGCGAACATTCAAGCTTATCATTTGGCGCGGCATTCCACCAGTCAGCAGAATTCGATTCTACCGGGCCAACACCAAAATGCCCTGCATGATACTGATCGAATACCCAGGTTTTACCTTCGAGAGCTTCAACGCCGCCCGTTAACTGCGTATATAGCGGATGGTCGAGCAAAGCCATGTCATTTTCTGCAATATCAATTGTTTTGGTTAATGTAGCAGAGCCACCGCTTGTTGCCAGGGTCAAAGTAACCTCGTAAGCACCTTTCAATGGATACTGCGCTTCAACTACCTGTCCTTTTGAAGTTGAACCATTCCCAAAATCCCAAACTGCCACTCCTGGCATTTCAGAAGTATTCGTAAATGCGATGATATTATTTGATTCAGCAGTGGGTTCCATACTGAAATTCAGATCTTCAGCAGTGGGCGCAGTTCCCAGCTCATAATCATCAATTACCTGTGGTTCACAAGCTGTTATTAGTATTATTGCTAATACGGCAAACATTCCTGTTTTAAATATATTCTTCATAATAATTTCCTTTTTTAATGGTGACTACTAGTTATAACCTTCGTTTTGCTGCAACTTAAACTCCCCTTCGGTTTTATCAATTTCCGACTGTGGAATTGGCAAATATTTCATGTAAGGTTCCCATGTGCGAACCGATGAAAACTCAGGAAGGTTATCATTGAGTTGTTGCGTGTCTCCCCAACGAACAACATCCCAAAAACGCATTCCTTCACCCACAAATTCACGGCGACGCTCAAGCTTAATATTTTCAGCAGTTGCCGGTATTGATTCGAGCCCGGCACGGTTACGTACCATATCGAGGCAATTCTGGGCAGAAACACCATCTACCGGTGCAACACCATGAATTACAATCAATTCAGCAGCATTTAGCAATGTCTCGGCATAGCGGAAAATACGAACATTGTTTTCGTAGTTCAAATCCTGCGTGTAAGGAGCCTCGTTGTATCCGGCACGAGCTGCATATTTAGCCATGAAGTAACCGGTATTCTGGAAACGTGGAGTATAAGTACCTTCTTCAAAATAATTAATTGAAGCCGGAAGGCGTGCGTCACCATCTTCAAATATTTCAACAGTTTGTTCGCGAACAGGGCCAAATCCCCAGCCACCTATATAATTGGCAACACCACTTAATTGATCAACACCACTTAATAACTCGTTAGGAGAAATAAAAGCCGGTAAGTTAGTACCGTATCCCTGCCATGCAGCACCCCAGTCTTTACCTTCGGGTAAGTGGTTGGCTTCAAAAATAGAGCCGGAGCCAAATTCACCGTCACGGGTCCAAATTGATGCGTAGTCAGCCAATTCAAAATCACCGCTGCTGATAATCTCAGCCATATCGGCCATTACTTCATTATAACGAGACTGATCCTGTTGATACATAACCACGCGTGCTTTCAACATCATAGCAGCAGCTTTTGTAGCACGACCATCGTTTTGAGGTGTGGTTTGCATTGGCAATTTGTCGCCTTCAATGGCATAATCGAGGTCTTCAATTATTTGAGTATAAATTTCATCGGCAGTGTACTGTTCAGACATATATGGTTCTGGAAGATCTTCCTCAAAATAAGGGATATTGCCCCAGAATTTCCAAAGCCAGTGTACATAGTATGCCCTCAGAAAATGAGCTTCGGCAGAATATTGATTTACTTTTTCCTCTGAAACACCAATGGCATTTTCACAAGCTGAAATAGCGTTATTGGTCCGGCTTAAACCACTGTAGTAAATATTCCATAGTCCTTCGGGCAGTTCTTCTGCGTTTGCATCAAGCTGCGATAAGCGGTAAAGGAATGCCTGGTCACCAGCATTCTGGCCACCTTTGAAAATATCATCCGAACGAAGGTCGGACATCAGAACGACACTGTTATACTGATAATCGGCATAACTGTCGAATAGTAAAATCTGGTAACATGAACCAAGGTTTGCCAAAATAGCGCCCTCGGTTGCTTCACCTCCTGCTTCCTGCGATGAAGTCGGGTATATTGTCAGAAAATCGTCGCTACATGAAGAAGCGGAAAAGAGTGTAGCGATTAACAATATTTTGATGTATTTATTCATAATGTTGTTCATTTTTATTGATTAAAATGTGATGTTAGCACCAACTGATACGGTACGTGCCTGAGGATAAATACCACGGTCGATTCCAATTGTAGTGTATCCACCTGAAGCAATTTCAGGGTCAAAGCCATCGTACTTGGTAAATGTTAACAGGTTTTCACCTGAGACAAACACACGCAAGCGCTTAATATATTTTTTGCTGATAACTTTAGACGGCAACGTGTATCCTAACTGCATATTTTTCAGGCGCACGTATGAACCATCTTTGATGTACAAATCAGATGATCTCCAGTTACGATTAACATTTTGGTTTGTAACACGTGGAATTTGGTTTGATGTGCCTTCACCAATCCAACGGTCAAGTATCCAGGAGGGACGATTCATTGATGGAATGTCGCCACGTTGCGAAAAGTCAAAAATATCATTTCCAAAGCTTCCCTGGAAGAAAACGTTGAGGTCGAACCCTTTCCAGTCGGCACCCAGTGTCAAACCGTAAGTCCAGTCGGGCATTCCCTTACCAATTTTAGTACGGTCGGCATCATTAATTTTCCCGTCACCTATTTCATTGCCATTTTCATCAGTTGCACCGGCAATATCAACAAACCGGACATCGCCGGGCTGTGCTCTCTCGCCATAGGTTGAGTTGTATTCATCAGCTTCGGCCTGGTTTTGAATAATTCCATCCGTTTTATGACCGAAGAAGTAGGGGAATACCTCACCGTTTTCACCTTTTACAAAATCCCCTACACCTGAGGCGCCTGCGCTTTCGTAAATTTGTTCACCCGATTCGTTTCCCATATTAATGAGCACGTTTTGCAAGTATGTAGCATTAGCAGATACATTATAATTAAAATCACCTGCATTTCCTCTGTAAGTTAAGCTGAATTCAAGCCCACTGTTTTCCATATCACCGGCATTGGCCAATGGTGCACCTTTACCCACATAAGCAGGAATTGGCTGGGCCATCAACATACCGTTGGTTTCTTTTTTAAAGTAATCAAACCCAAACATCAATGCATTTTCAAGAAATCCTGCATCTAATCCAATATTAATTTGAGTTGATTCTTCCCATTTAAGGTCGGGGTTTGATATACGGGCCGGACTACTTCCGTACTGCATAGTTGAATTGTCACCAGAACCAAAATAGTAATTCTGGTTTCCATCCATCAAACTGGTATAACCAAATAATTCGATACGGTGGTTACCATTCATTCCCCAGCTGGCGCGTAATTTAAGATAATCCAGCCATTCGGCACCGTCTTGCATAAATGCTTCGTTCATTACGTTCCATCCAACTGAAACTGACGGAAAGATTGCCCATTTGTTATTAGGTCCGAAACTTGAAGCACCATCCCGGCGAACAGTGGCCTGCATTATATATCTTTCATCATAGTTATAATCAACACGTCCAAAGTATGAAGCCAGTGTTTGTGATGAAAAACCACCGGTTCCACCAGCAACACGCTCATCGTCACGATCGGCAATGGCATAGTTAATTACCGCTTTGTCAGGGTTATACTCCAATAAGTCATAATCATCGCCATACAATTCACGCAGTTTATACTGCTCGGCCGATTGACCAAGTAATATGTTCAAATTATGCTTATCGTCAAATGTTTTGTTATACGTCAGCGTATTTTCAACCTGCCAGGTGAAACCACGGTGCATGTTTGAATATACATGGCTGCGTGTTAAATGTTTGCCTTGTGTGGCAAGAAAATGTGGGAACTCATAACCGTCAGATCCCCAAAAAGCAAGGTCAACTCCGTAGCTTGATTTAAACTTAAGGCCTTCAACGATTTCAAGTTCACCCCAGAATGATGACACAAACTTATCTTCATTATTCAAATTGCTTGTTGGGGCATGAAGCATTGCTACCGGGTTCGCAATTTCCTGGAATCCTGATGGTGGTATTGAGAATACATTGCCATTTTTATCAGTAACAGCTGTTGGATAATTTTCCAGAACAGCATCAGGATTTTCGGAATATACAGGAACGAGAGGATTAAAAGTAAGCGCACTACCTAAAACCGAACCATACTCAGTATTGGTTTCAATTCCTGTTGACAGTACGCGCGAATAGCCTGCGTTTACTCCAACTCGCAAATTGCTTAACAGCAGGCGATCGTAATCAAATAATTCATATGTATTATTCAAACGGATACTATAGCGCTCATAATTTGATTTATCGAAGTTACCACCAACAATACCTTCCTGGTTGTAGTATCCAAAGGAAAGGAAGTAACTTCCTCTTTCACTACCACCATCAATACTTACCTGATGATTTACCACCGGAGCGTTATAGTTGAATGTCTCATCCTGCCAGTCGGTGCCTGCTCCTGCATTGGCAATTTGTTCCTGTGTGTAACGTGGATTATTACCATCGTTCAATAAAGCTTCGTTCATGATAACCATGTACTCGGTAGCATCAAGTACCGATTTCTTTTTCCATGGGTTTTGCCACCCGTATGAGAAATCGTAGCTTACATTTGCCGGACCATCTGAACCACTTTTAGTAGTAACAAGAATAACACCATTTGCAGCACGTGCACCATAAACAGCGGCGGAGGCAGCATCCTTCAGTATTTCAATCGATTCAATATCTGACGGATTGAGGTAGCTAATACCGCCTCCTACAGCCATTCCGTCCACAATGTATAGTGGTTCACTATTGTTAATTGTACCAACACCCCTGATTCGGACTTTTGAATCGGAGCCTGGCTGACCAGAACTCTGTGTAATTTGGACGCCTGAAACCTTTCCTTTAAGGACATCTTCAATACGTGACGGATTCGTTTTTTCCAGATCTTCAGAGTCAACGCTGCTAATTGCAGCCGTAACAACACTTTTCTTCTGAACACCGTAACCAATCACAACTACTTCATCTACATCGAAAGCTGTGCTTTCCAGCCTTACGTTTATCTCAGTACGTCCGTCCACTGGTATTTCCTGGGTTTCCATACCAATAAACGAAAACTGGATTACTGCATCAGAGGGAACCTGTAATTCATAGTTCCCATCAAAATCGGTAACCGTGCCGGTTGTAGTTCCCTGAACTACCACTGACACTCCCGGAAGAGGCTGTCCGTCATCTGCCGCGGTAACCACGCCTTTAAGCGTAAGTTCCTGAGCAAATGCGCCGAGCGTAAAAAGTGAACATAAAAACAAAAAAAGAATTTTTTTCATAGGATCTCGATTTTTACATTTTTTAATATCTCATTTTAAATTCATAAAGTTCAAAAATGCAACCTGAGATCCTTTATTCCGAAAAAAACAGCGCTACAAAAATACTTCAATGCGCAAATGCAAATACATCAAAAACTCATCATTGAAATATTTAAACTCTGATATACAGCAATTTGAATCAACCTGCAAGCCTAAAGTAAATACTGCAAATAAACAAACAGATTAGTGCAAGTATAAAATGAGTATTTTCAAATATTTGATAAAAAGGTTGATAGATTGGTATCGCGTGAAAGGTTCAGTTTTTTCCGTAATCGATAACGGCTGATTTCAACCCCACGTGCGGTAATGTTTAACAAAGCAGCGATTTCCTTAGACGTTAAATTCATTTTAATGTAAGCGCAAAGCCTCATTTCACGTGGTGAAATACCGGGAAACTTATGTTTCAATTGTTTGAAAAAATCTTCATGAACCTCATCAAAATAGGTTTCGAATATTTGATTTTGTTGTTTGTTGTCTATCTCTTTGTTCAGCTTTCTGTTCAATGATATGAGTTTGGATTTAAGCTGGTTGTCATCCGTTTTCTTTAACAAATGTTGTATTTCTTCTTTGATTTGGAGAAACGACTTATTTTTATGAATGATATTCATGGTTTGATTTGCCAGTTCTTTGTCGCGATGCAGCATTTCACTCTTAAGCTTTTCATTTCGCAGCCTGATAATCTCTTTTTCGGCTACCAATGCCTGATGCTGGTACTTTTCTTCCTTTTTCTTCAGCTCGGCTTCGTGTTTGAGGATTTCCCTCCTCCGTGACAATTCAATGCGGTGCAGAACGAACTTAACGATAAAAAAAATCAGTAAAACACTAAGAACCAAGTAGGCAAACCAGGCTATTTGCGAACGGTACCATGGAGGCAAAATGGTGAAATTAAAGACTGCCACCTCACTTTCAATACCATATATATTTTTGGCTTTTACCCGCAGGGAATAATTTCCTTCGGGCAGGTTGGTAAAATCGCGGTAGTGGTCTGAAGTCCAGCCAGACCACTCTTCAGAATAATTGTCGAGATAATAGCTGAATTGCAGGTTGTCCAAATTCTCATAAAAAGGAGCTGCATAATGAAAACGGAATGCATTTCTTCTAAAAGGAACTTCAATTCCGGTGTTAGGATGGTTCGGATTAAAGTAAATTGTAGAATCGATTGAGGGCATTTCCACTTTTGTAATGAAGCACTGAAATTCTTCGGAATAGGATTTAAAAATTTTTGACGAGTAGTGTGCAAATCCATTGTCCAACCCCCAAAAGACATGGTCGCTGCTATACGGATATACAAACTCAAATCCGTTCACATATTTGTCGTTCAGCGGCTTAAAAGGAGCCGTTATTTTAGTATAATTCAGGTCCTCGTTGCGGCGCAGCACACCCGATTCATTCTGGGCGATAAACCATATATTTTCCGATTCGTCGGTTTTTAAAGTTAGCAACTGACCATCGAGGGAAGATAACTCATTAAACTGATCATATATTTTAAAAGAGTCAGAAGATTCCTGGTAGCTATAAATACCATCAATACCAGAAATGAAAAATTCATTATTCAGGGAAAATAAAATATTATTTTCGTTTGATGGCAGGCCGTCGGGTTCGGTATAAATGCTGTATTGAATAACACTGTCAGTTGATTCATTCAGCCGAACCTTGAATACACCTTTCCCGCCATGACTGATCCAAATATTTCCCTTGTCATCCTCGAAAAGAAACCGGCTCGATTCATTAAAACCTTTCACTTTTTTGTAAAAAGCCCAGCCATCTGATGTTTTTTGCAGCAACACAAGCCCGTTATAATGGCCTCCCAGTAACAAATCAGGGTTTTCTTTTAGCCTGATGTATTTCCATGCCCCTTCGTCTTCACTAATATTTACAGCACGGTCGTCTTGAATGAGAAAAGTACCTGAGTTGTGGCCACAAATTAACTGACCGTCAAAAACATCGAGCGACCACACCTGTCCTGCAGTATTTTCCACCAATTTAAAAGTTTCTTCACTTTCCGAAAAATTAGTAAACGACTTTACATATAATCCCTGGTTTGTACCCAAATAGAGCTTATCCTGAAAAACCTGGCTGCAATAGCCAGTTCCCAGGCCTTCATTTTCGGTAATAAAACTCAGTGGCGAATTAATTTCAATATAATCAATTCCATTATCGAGCCCAAGCCATACATTATTTTTCCGGTCGGAAAATACACTAAGAACCGTGTTTTTTTGCAGCCCTCTGCCGCTATTAATGTGCTGCAAAATATTACCATCAATATCGGTTATAACAATGCCGTTCAAAATGGTACCAAACACAAACTGGCGATCCATTATTTTCGCAGCGCTGAATAATTTGTTTTTTGTTATTAAATCATTGGCCGGGGTATCCCATCTGCTAAGCACCCCATTTTCAAACCTGAAAATTCCGCTATTTCTTGTTCCTATTAAAAGGTGGTTATCTTTAATTTCCAAAATCGACCAGACTTCCGTATTTTTTAATTCGCCGGCCCATGGTACCTTATTGATACTTCCGTTTATGTATTCAAACAAACCAATTTCTGGTTCGTGTAAAAAAAGCCGATCGTTGACATTAAATGAAAAATGAAATCTGCTTTGGGGTTCAATTACTTCAATTTGATTATTGTTGAGTAAAAACAGGTAATCGAAAGATTGGAAGACAATTCCTTGCGGAATTTCATGAATTTTCCAAATTTCTCCAAATTCAATTTCCGGGTTGGGCAGCAAGTGCCGGAGGCTTCGAAAAGAAGGCGGATTTGTACCGTTTTGCTGCAATACGCCAAAATCGTTATTCAGGCCTGCAAACACGCGGTTTGCTTTATCAACAGCAATTGATCTTACCGGGGCAGACCGGGAAATTTCAATTAAATCCCAGTGAAACCCGTCGAAACGCAAAATGCCGTCATTATTGGCAAAATACATAAATCCATTTTCGTCCTGCGCAATTCCCCAATTTTGGGTACCTGCGCTGTACTCAGTT
Source organism: Tangfeifania diversioriginum (assembly GCF_900141875.1). GTDB lineage: Bacteria > Bacteroidota > Bacteroidia > Bacteroidales > Prolixibacteraceae > Tangfeifania > Tangfeifania diversioriginum. Next base: position 275,120 of record NZ_FQZE01000001.1, read on the forward strand.
TTATTGTAATTAACAATGTAGGGTGTGCCAGTGGATTTTACCTGGGCAACCGTTTTAAATGATAGAAAAAAAAATAGTATTATAATTGCTCTCTGCACCTAAAATTATTCTTTATTATCGCTTAATTAATTCTTAATATTACAGTCCGTGCCATCAAAATGTGTCACATAATGCCTGCTATAAATTAACAGACTACAATAAAGATACAAACTTAAATTTACCTAAGATAACTATACAATAGTCTGAACAAAAATCCCGGAATTTCGCTCATCTCTATTCTATTTTTTTGAAACTAAATTCCTTGTAATTTATATTGAACTAAACTCCAGACACATTGCTTTGCCTTACAAGGCTTTGATAAACAAAACGATAACAAATTTCCAATGTTAATAGTTTAATAAATCTGTTTTAGAACATTTACAAAATTCATTAAGCGTGGAATAATTTTTGTTATTTTATCCTACCATTGCAATAGGACGCATAGGACTAGTTGATAATTAAAATTAAAAAAAATGAAAAAGCATGTATTTAGATATCTCGCATTGAGCATTTTAGCAGCAACATTTTCTGTTGTGGCAACGGCTCAGCAAGATTTTGTTTTAGACAAAGAGAACAGCAAATTGACTGTTTCGGGCACATCAAACCTTCACGACTGGGAAATGGAAGCTGAAACATTTAGTGGTGAAACAAGCCTTAAAATGAATGATGGAACCATTGAAGAAGTTTCGTCGGTAGATTTTACCTGCGTGGTGTCAGACATTACCAGCGACAAAAGGATTATGAACAACAAAGCGCACGACGCATTACAGGAAAAAAAACATCCGGAAATTAAGTTTAAGCTGAATTCGGGCGATGCCGTGAAACTATCGGATGATAAAATTGATTTAACCGGGACACTAACCATTGCCGGAAAATCGAAAAAAATAAACATCACCTCAAATTACCAGCCAGAGGGGACTAATAAACTGATAGTGAGCGGAGAAATACCATTAAAAATGACTGACTTTGGTATTGAACCACCATCAGCAATGTTTGGGGCTGTGGAAACCGACGATAAAATCACTGTAAAGTACAGCTTCAAATTCAACAAAAGCAGAGATGAACTTTCTGCAACAAACAAATAAAATTTTAAAAGACTGAATTAGTACAAATCTCTAAAATCAAAAAAAAGAAAGATGAAAAGGAAAATGATTTTATTCAGCCTGGCTGTTTTGTTCGGCTTTGGCACATTTGCACAACAATTTGAGCAACCTCAAATAGATGACCATGAATTTGACAAACTGAAGGTAAAAGTAGGTGGTGACTTTGCATTGCAACTGCAAATGCTCGACCACGAAGCACCAGTGGAGCTAATTGATTTGAAAAACAACTTCAATTTGCCCACAGCCAACTTAAACATCACTGCCGATTTGGCTCCAGGTATTCAACTGTTTATGAACAACTACATGTCGTCGCGACACCACAACGAAGCATGGGTTGAGGGCGGTTACCTCACCATCGACAAATTTCCGTTTTTACCGTCGGCCGACAATCTGATGAAAGATTTTACTATAAGAGCTGGAGTGATGATGCCTAACTACGGCGATGCCCACTTTTACAGGAGCAACAATGCTTTTGTAATCAATAATCCGTTTGTAGGCAACTGGATTATGGATTCTTACACAACAAACCCCGGTCTCGAAATCCTGTTTCGCAAAAACGGTTTTCTCGCACTGGTAGGCACCAACAACGGGCGCATGAATTACGGACGCGGGAATGACATTGGCGAAGACCTGGTATTTAACTGGAAGCTGGGATATGACGATTATGTTACCGACAACCTCAGGCTCAGAGCAACACTATCGGGCTACCATGTTGGCGAAGGCCACAGTGGTTCATACCTGTGGGGTGGCGACCGTGCCGGTGCGCGCTATTACAATGTAATGCAAACGGCAGATGCCGAGGGAGACAATTTCCGTTCTGGAAGATGGTCACCCGGAAGCGGACAAACCGAAATGAACAGTTACATGGCCAACTTATTTCTGCAATTCCACGGGCTCGAAGTATTTGGAATTTACGAAACCATGAAAGGAGTTCGGGGTGGAAACGACCAGCACTTTACCCAAACAGCCCTGCAGGCTATCTACAGATTGGGAAGTTTTTATGTTGGCACACGCCTCAACAAGGTATCAGACAATAACGATTCATCAGTAAACCGGTTTAATATTGGTGGCGGCTGGTACATGGTAAATAATGTGTTGGTGAAACTCGATTACGTGAACCAGGAATACGAAGGTGCTGCACATGGCAACATCGACGGAGGAAAATTCAATGGGTTGGTACTCGAAGCAGCCATCTCATTCTAAAAATATAAAAAATTGAAGGGTTGCCCGTAAAATCAACGGGCACCCCATTTAATTTACCAGAACAATTATTTTGAAATTGAAATTTATAACATATTATTTCCTGCTTGCAATTTTTGCATCAATACAATCCTCAAGTTTTGCATCAGGCAGAACTGATACCGATGGGAAAACCGAATATGAAAATTACATTTCAATAAAGGGTTCATCAAATGTAAATGAGTTTGAATTAACAAATATCAGTCCGTCAATCAGCCAAGCATCTGAAGCTGTCACAAACAGTGGAACTTTCCGGAAAATTCAGATAGCAGTGGATGATTTTTCAGGACCAAATGACCGAATGGTGGATGATTTTAAAGAGATGGTGGATGCCGGCAACTATCCTTTCATTACTATTTTTATTGAACAAAAAGAGCTGGCCGATTTCGACGAAACCACCGGGTTAACCAATTTTAAAACGAAAATTTCAATTGCCGGAGTAGCGCAAAAATACGTTGTCCCCTGCCGCGTTGAATCAAAACTTGACGGTGGATATCTGCTCGATGGAAGTTTCTCTTTAAAACTCACCGATTTTGAAATTGACCCGCCACAGAAACTTATGGGACTGGTACAGGTTAAGAATAAGGTTTTTATTAACTTTGTTTTCAATTTCGAAACCGAAGAAATTTTAACTGAAAAAATGTAGCTTTGAAATTTAGCACAAAAACAAGATATGGAATAAGAGCAGTTCTTGAAATTGCATTAAACGCCAATGAAAAAGGCATTTACCAGAAAGACATTGCAAAAAATCAGGACATTTCATACAAATACCTCGACCATATTTTAAGCTCACTCAAAGCCACAGGAATTGTAACAAAAGCACACGGCCGCAAAAGTGGGTATGTATTAACGCGAAAACCATCTGAAATTACAGTTTACGACATACACAATGCTTTTGAACCGGGCATTTGCGTGATTGACTGCATTGCCCCTGATTTTGAATGCAATCGCGAAAATAACTGCGCACTGAAAGGATTTTGGGGACAACTGAACAACCAGATTATCGAATATTTTAAATCGACAACCATTAAAAATTTAATGCAAGAACAGGTCAAACTCGATGATATTGCCGTTTAGATTTTCCGGTTTTAAACATTCCTTTTGCATCGGTTGTTGATATTTGTGAAAAAATAATTGTAATGCTACGAAAAATAAGCCACATACTTTTTAGTTTCTTGTTGCTGCTTGTAACAACAGGGATGGCTGTATCTCAGCATTACTGTGGCGATTTTCTGGTTTCTACCTCGCTTTTCGGCGAAGCCGACCCCTGCTGCGATTCCGGTGAATGCTGCCACAACGAGTCCAGCTTCTATCAGTTGGACGAAGATTTTTCGACACCACTAATTTCAAAAATACCGGCATTCAATCAGCTCAGTGTTTTTGAAAACTTTTCATTTAATACCAGTTGGCAACTTCCCAAACCAGCTATTAAAAAGGCATTTATCTTATTTGAATCCCCACCGCCACTCACTACACTCAAAGCACTTTCACTAATACAGGTATATCGTTTGTGAATTTATTATGATTAGCAAAAAGGCACTCTAAATCCAGGGCTGTCGGTATTATTAATCATTTTAAAAATCATAAATGAAGTTGCATGTTAAATCGAATCATTCGTTTTTTTCTTGAAAATAAACTGGTTACCTTTTTGGTACTGGTACTTTTTATAAGTTGGGGAATCATTACCTCACCTTTTGGCTGGGATACCGGAATATTACCCAAAGACCCGGTGCCGGTAGATGCTATCCCCGACATTGGCGAAAACCAGCAAATTGTTTTTACTGAATGGCCGGGACGCTCGCCCCAGGACATCGAGGACCAGATTTCCTATCCACTCACCACATCCCTGCTCGGAATTCCCGGTGTGAAATCTATCCGGAGTTCATCCATCTTCGGGTTTTCCAGCATTTACATCATTTTTGAAGAAGATGTGGAATTTTACTGGTCGCGTTCCCGGATTCTTGAAAAGCTGAATTCTCTGCCATCGGGCTTGCTGCCTGATGGGGTTCAGCCGGCGCTCGGCCCCGATGCCACCGCGCTCGGCCAGGTTTACTGGTACACCATCGAAGGCCGTGACCCGGAAGGAAACCCGACCGGCGGTTGGGACTTGCACGAAATACGCACCGTGCAGGATTATTACGTAAAGTACGGACTGAATGCAGCCGAAGGGGTTTCTGAGGTGGCATCGGTTGGCGGATTTGTGCAGGAGTATCAGATTGATGTAAACCCGGATGCACTCAAAGCCTACGATATTCCACTCCATAAAGTGATGATGGCAGTTCAGAAATCCAATCGCGATGTGGGTGCCAAAACCATTGAAATCAACCAGGCCGAATACCTGGTTCGTGGCCTGGGATATATAAAAAGTACCGAGGACATTGAAAAAGCCGTAGTCGCAGTATCCGACAATGTTCCGGTGCGCATTAAAGATGTTGCCGTAGTATCCCTGGGACCGTCCATCCGCCGGGGTGCGCTCGATAAAGATGGTGCCGAAGTGGTTGGCGGAGTTGTGGTTGCCCGTTACGGCGCTAATCCGCTGGAAGTCATCAACAATGTAAAAGATAAAATTGAGGAAATTTCACCCGGACTGCCAAAAAAAACGTTGGCAGACGGAACCGAAAGCCAGCTCACTATTGTGCCATTTTACGACCGTACCGAACTGATTTACGAAACACTGGGAACCCTGGAAGAGGCACTCTCGCTGCAGGTCCTGATTACTATCCTGGTAATTATTGTAATGGTATATAATCTCCGTGCTTCATTCCTCATATCAAGCTTGTTGCCCATTGCAGTGCTCATGGTTTTTATTGCCATGCGCTACGCAGGAGTTGATGCCAATATTGTGGCGTTGTCGGGCATTGCCATCGCCATCGGAACCATGGTCGATTTGGGGATTATTCTTTCCGAAAATATTATTAAACACCTTGATGAAGCGGCGCCGGGGCAGAAACTCATCGACACTATTTACAAAGGTGCTTCCGAAGTTTCGTCGGCAATTTTAACTGCCGTTTCCACAACCATAGTGAGCTTCATCCCTGTATTTACCATGCAGGCTGCCGAAGGAAAACTCTTTGGCCCGCTGGCATTCACCAAAACCTTTGCCCTGATTGCTGCTTTGCTGGTGTCGTTGTTAATACTTCCCACACTGGCGCACTGGTTTTTTGGTTTTAGAATCAAAAACAAACCGGTTGCCAAATGGGTGAATGGCGCACTGGTAATTATCGGAATAATCGCACTTTTTGCAGGCTTGTACTGGGGTGGTGCCATTTTGCTGTTATTCGGAATTGTGGGTTCAGTGAAAATTTGGTTTCCCACAAAAGAGGAGAATAAAAAGAAATGGTACAACCGTTTGCTTGCAAATGCAGAGCTTATCATTGCCGTTTTGGGGGTAATCTGGCTGCTGGCAAATTACTGGATGCCGCTCGGTGCAGGTAGAAGCCTTTTCCTGAACACCATTTTTGTGGCTATTTTGGTCAGCTTTATACTGGGCGCTTTTACATTACTGGAATACTATTACAAACTCATTCTGAACTGGAGCCTCAGTCACAAAACCCTTTTTCTGACAATCCCTTCATTTTTGATTCTATTCGGGGCAGTTATATGGCTGGGTTTCAACACAATATTTGGTTTTGCTGCAAAAGGATTCGATAAACTGAACTTGAACGTGCGCACTACGAAAGTGTGGTCTGGATTAACCCATGCTTTCCCGGGAATCGGAAAGGAATTCATGCCTTCGCTCGATGAAGGAAGTTTCCTGCTGATGCCTACTTCCATGCCACATTCCGGAATGGAATACAACAGCAAAATTGTGGGGCAGCTCGATATGCTGGTTACCAGCATCCCCGAAGTGGAACTGACCGTGGGGAAACTGGGTCGCGTTGAATCTGCGCTGGATCCGGCGCCCATCTCCATGTTCGAAAATGTAATCAACTACAAACCGGAATTCATGCTTGACGAACGCGGGCATCGTGTCCGTTTCAAAGTGGATAATGAAGATCGGTTTATTACTGTTTCGGGCGATTCGCTCACCAACGAAGAGGCACTTGAACAGGGAATTTCACGCGAGGATTTGATTCCTGACCGCTGGGGAAGCTATTTCCGCAACTGGCGTTCACACATCAAAACCCCCGATGACATTTGGAATGAAATCGTTAAGGTGACAAAAATACCCGGTATTACATCGGCGCCAAAACTGCAACCCATTGAAACACGGCTGGTGATGCTTCAAACCGGAATGCGGGCGCCAATGGGCGTGAAAGTTTACGGCCCCGATTTGGCCACTATTGAAAATTTTGGAATGAAGCTGGAAGATATTCTGAAAAATGTGCCTTCGGTAAAAGAGGAAGCCGTTTTTGCCGACCGTATTGTGGGCAAACCATACATCCACCTGAATATCGACCGGGATGAAATTGCCCGTTACGGCCTCAACGTGGAAGACGTGCAGCAAACCATTGAAACAGCCATTGGCGGTATGCGAATTACCTCCACGGTGGAAGGCCGCGAACGTTTCCCGGTGCGGGTGAGGTACCCACGAGAGTTGCGCGATGATCCTGAAACACTGGCAAAAATTTTAATACCAACACCAACCGGCGCCCAGATTCCACTTGAACAGGTGGTAGATATTGAATATGTACGGGGTCCGCAAGCCATAAAAAGCGAAGAAACATTTTTGGTGGGGTACGTGCTTTTCGACAAACGCGACGGTTTTGCCGAAGTTGATGTGGTGAATGACGCACAGGAAGCCATTCAGGCACAAATCGATTCCGGCGAATTAACCGTTCCGGCAGGTGTCAGCTATAATTTTTCAGGGAACTACGAAAACCAGGTCAGGGCCGAAAAACGCCTTTCCATTATTGTTCCGCTGGTGCTGGTTATTGTTTTTCTGATTCTCTATTTCCAGTTCAAATCGGTAACAACCTCGCTGATGATTTTCAGCGGAATTGCCATGGCTTTCAGCGGTGGGTTTGCCATGCTCTGGTTCTACGGTCAAGGCTGGTTTGCCGACTTTTCAGTTTTCGGCACCAACATGCGCGACCTGTTCCAGATGGATCCGGTTAACCTGAGTGTGGCCGTTTGGGTAGGGTTCATTGCCCTGTTCGGACTGGCTACCGACGACGGAGTGGTAATGGGAACTTACCTCGACCAAAGTTTCAAACGGAATAAACCCGAAGACCTGAAAGGCGTGCGCGATGCCGTAGTGGAAGCCGGCCAGCGCCGGATCAAACCGGCCGTGATGACCTCGGCAACTACCATAATTGCCTTGTTGCCTATCCTGACTTCCACCGGGCGCGGTGCCGATATTATGATCCCCATGGCCATCCCGGCATTTGGTGGAATGGTGTTCGCCGCCATTACTTATTTTATCGTTCCCACGCTCTATTCGCTGCGGGAAGAACGCAAATTTAAAACCCGAAAATCATGAAACAATTCATAAATATAATATTGCTTCTGTTCCTGGGCACGTTGTCGGTAAATGCCCAAACCCTGGAAGATTATTTCAGGGAGGCAGCCGAAAACAACACCGGGCTGAAAGCCAGATACATTGAGTTTGAAGCTGCGCTGCAGGAAATTCCGCAGGTGAACGCACTGCCCGACCCCACATTGTCATTCGGTGCATTTATTTCTCCGGTGGAAACGCGGGTTGGGCCGCAGCGGGCAAAGTTTTCGCTCACACAAATGTTCCCGTGGTTCGGCACCCTGAAAGCCAAAGATGATGCGGCTTCGTTGCGGGCCGAAGCCAAATACCAGGCATTTTTAGATGCGCGCAACAAGCTATTTTATCAGGTGGCTGCAGCGTATTATCCGCTATACGAACTCAACCGGCTGAAAAAAGCTGAACGAGAGAATATCGAAATTTTGAAATCGTATAAAAACATTGCGGAGAAAAATTTTGAAAATGGCAAAGGTGCCATGACGAATGTGTTGCGCGTGGACATCATGCTCGATGATGCAACAACCACCCTCGAAATTCTCAACGAAAAAGAGAAGCCGCTTTTGTCCGCTTTTAATCATCTTTTAAACCGGGATGAAGACGCCGAAGTGGCAATTGCCGATTCGCTGACAATTTCACCACTGCCGGAACAATACCGCAGTGATTCACTGCTGGCGAACAATCCGGCATTGAATGCATTCGACACGAAAATTAAAGCCGGTGAAGCGGCAGAAGAAGTGGCAAAAAAACAGGGAATGCCCAACCTTGGAGTTGGCCTCGATTACGCAGTGGTGAGTGAACGTCCCGATGTTTCATTGCCGGATAACGGAAAAGATATCGTTATGCCGATGGTTTCAGTCAGTATCCCGATTTTCAGGAAAAAATACGACGCTGCACAAAAACAGGCCCAACTGGAACAGGAACAATTTGCGCTTCAGAAAAATGACTACATCAATACATTGTCGGCTGAATACGACAACGTTTGGTTCAACATCCGGCAAACGCAAAAACTCATTCAAAAATACAAACAACAGATTGAAACCAGCCGGCAAACGCTCAACCTGCTTTTTACTTCCTACAGTAATTCGGGAGAAGAATTTGAAGAGGTTTTGCGCCTTCAGCAACAATTGCTGAAATACGAAAAACTAAAAGCCACGGCAACTGCTGAATTCCATATTGCCCAGGCAAAAATCAATTATTTAACGGCAAAAACATATAATAATGAAAACAAATAAATCAACAATTATAATCGCGCTGGCAACCCTTTTATTTGGGTTGTTGATTGGCTGGTTCGTTTTCGGCGGTTCAACCGAAGAGAGCCACGAAGGACATGACCATGCGGAAGAAGTAGCGGGAGAGGCAGAAACCTGGACTTGCTCCATGCACCCGCAAATCAGGCAACCGGAACCCGGCGACTGCCCCATTTGCGGAATGGATTTGATTCCGCTGGATGACGAACAGGACGAAGACACCGACCCGATGGCGGTAAAAATGTCGAAAACGGCCATGCAACTGGCCAGCATACGCACAGAAAAAGTGAAAGCAACCGAGCCGGTTAAAACACTGCGATTAAACGGCAAGGTGGAAACCGACGAGCGGCGGATTGCCAGTCAGTCGTCACACATTCCAGGCCGGATTGAAGAACTGATGGTGAGTTTCACGGGTGAATTTGTTCAAAAAGGACAAGTAATTGCCTCGGTGTATTCGCCCGATTTGGTCACGGCCCAGGAAGAGTTGTTTGAAGCGGAAAAAATAAAGGATTCCCAGCCGCAACTTTTCAATGCCGCAAAAGAAAAACTGAAAAACTGGAAACTGACAGAAAGCCAGATTGAACAAATTTTACAGTCGGGCAAACCTGAAGAACTATTTGATATTCAAGCTGATATTTCAGGTTATGTAACCAGCCGAAATGTAAATGTTGGCGACTACATTTCGCGCGGACAGGCCATTTACAAAATGGCCGATTTGTCGCGGGTGTGGGTGCTGTTCGATGTGTATGAGCAGGACATGCCGTGGGTAAAAAAAGGCGATAAAATAAGCTTTTCGGTGGCATCCGTTCCGGGCGAAACGTTTGAGGGGAGAATATCTTTTCTCGATCCGGTCATCGACCCTAAAACCCGGGTGGCCAAAGCTCGTGTAGAGGTGGCAAACAGCGGGTTAAAGCTGAAACCCGAAATGTTTGCTTCGGGAACTGTTGAAGCCAGTTTCCCGGCAAAAGCCGGTAATATTTCAGTGCCCAAAACAGCAGTGATGTGGACTGGAAAACGCTCGCTGGTCTATGTAAAAGCAGAAACTGAAACGGGAGTGAACTTTATGATGCGCGAAGTTACCCTCGGCCCCGCGCTCGGCGACAGCTACCTGGTTGAAAGCGGGCTGGACGAAGGCGAAGAAATCGCAGTGAGCGGAACGTTCAGCATCGACGCAGCCGCTCAACTGGCCGGAAAATCCAGCATGATGACTCCGCCCGAAAGCAAAACCATGGAAACACCGCAGGCGTTCCGCGAACAAATCACCGCCGTGGCCAATGCCTATTTCGAAGTAAAAAATGCCCTTGTGAACGACGATGCCGGAACGGCCCAAAAAGCAGCCGGCAAAGTTTCCGGAGCTCTTGAAAATGTTGAAATGAACTTACTGGAAGGAGATGCGCACCATCACTGGATGGCTTTGCAAAAACAACTGGAAGATGCTTCTAAAATGATTTCAGAAACTGCTGATATTGAAAAACAGCGGGAGCATTTCAACACGCTTTCCGAAGCCATGCTCGAAACAACCGAATCGTTCGGGCTCGAAATCGACCGGACTTACCGGCAGTTCTGCCCCATGGCTTTCGACGACGAAGGCGCGTTCTGGCTGAGCGAATCAGACGAAGTGCTGAACCCATACTTCGGCGATATGATGCTGCGTTGCGGCGAAGTAAAACAAACTTACCGCAAAGGGCAGCGAATTTTTAAAACTGCTGAAAATCAAAACACACAGTCAGCAGGACACAATCATTAATTAAAACAAATTGAAATCATGTTTATTAAATTGCTTCTTATATCAATTGTTTTGGTTGCCATCGTGATGCTGGCACTAGGAATAAAACTTCTGTTCAACAAAGATGCAAAATTCACTGTTCACTCGTGTAATCCTGAAAACAATGACCCGGAACACGAGGGAAGCTGCTGCAATTGCGGAACTGAATCTCCGTCAGTTTATGATGCAGACACGGCAATCAAGTAAACTATTTTGGATGTAATCAAAAGTTGAAACAATGAATAATAAGAATAAACATCATAAAGAACACCAGCACAACCATTCAGAAAGGGATGGTAAAAAGGAAAGGCATGATTCACACCATCATGAAAATCAAGGGCACAGCCATCATGAAAAACATGAAAATCAACACCATGGAAATCATCATGATGAACACGACCACAGTTCCCATGATCATTCAGAACACCATGCCATGATGATACAAGATTTCCGGAAACGGTTCTGGATTTCACTGGTTCTCACCTTGCCGGTTCTGGTGTTGTCGCCTATGATTCAGCAATTGCTGGGTTTCGAATTCGCCCTTTTCCCTGAGTACGATCCGTATATTCTGTTTGGTCTGTCAACGGTAGTATTTTTCTACGGAGGCTGGCCATTTTTAACCGGACTGGCCGATGAGCTGAAGAAAAAACAACCGGGGATGATGACCCTGATTGCCGTGGCCATTTCCGTTGCCTGGGGATACAGCTCAGCAACAACCTTTGGCGTAAAAGGCAGTACATTTTTCTGGGAACTGGTTACCCTCATCGACATCATGCTGCTGGGACACTGGATTGAAATGAAATCGGTTTTGGGCGCTTCGCGATCGCTGCAAAAACTGGTGGAAATGATGCCGTCAGAGGCCCATTTGTTAAAAGATGGCGAAACCAGCGATGTAAAAGTGGATAAACTTCAGAAGGACAATACCGTTTTGGTGCGTCCGGGCGAAAAAATTCCGGTGGATGGGGAAATTACTGATGGCAAAAGCAACGTAAACGAGTCGATGGTAACCGGCGAATCGAAACCTGTACAAAAAACCAAGGGCGAAAAGGTGATTGGCGGAACCATCAACGGGAATGGCTCGCTTACCATCGTGGTCAAACAAATCGGCGACGATGCTTACCTGAGCAAAGTAATTAACATGGTGCGCGAGGCCCAGGGCAAAAAATCGAAAACCCAGAACCTGGCCGACCGCATTGCATTCTGGTTGACAATTACAGCGCTGACCATTGGATTTGGCACGCTGGCCACCTGGCTGGTTTTGGGGAAACCGTTTGTGTTTGCGCTGGAGCGTATGGCTACTGTAATGGTAATTACCTGCCCGCACGCGTTGGGTCTTGCAGTGCCTTTAGTGGCGGCCATCTCCACATCGGTTTCTGCCCAAAAAGGGCTGCTTATCCGCAACCGGACCGCTTTCGAAAATGCCCGGAAAATCACCTTGTTTGCTTTCGACAAAACCGGAACGCTGACCAAAGGCAATTTCGGGGTTTCGCTTTATGAAACACTTCATGAAGATTTCAAGAAAAAACAGGTTTTGAGGCTGGCCGGAGCGCTCGAAGCAAAATCAGAACATCCACTGGCGATTGGAATAATGGAAAAAATTAAAGATGAAAAGATTGAAATTCCTGACGCTAAAAATTTCAATGCCATCACCGGAAAAGGAATTGAAGCAGAAGTTGAAAATAAAAATGTGAAAGTAGTGAGCCCGGGGTATCTGAAAGAGCAAAAAATCGATATTCCTGAAAAAGCTTTTGACAACCAGCAGGATACCGTTGTTTTTGTGTTGGTTGACAACATGTTGGCAGGTTTTATCGCTATGGCCGATGAAATTCGACCAGAATCTTACGATGCAGTAAAAATGCTCAAAAAGAGCGGCATGAAAGTTTTTATGATGACCGGCGACAACGAAAAAGTGGCGAAAAGCGTGAGCGATGAACTTGGCCTCGATGGGTATTTTGCAGGCATTTTGCCCGATGAAAAGCTGGAGAAAATTAAGGAATTCCAGCAGCAGGGAGAGTTTGTTGCAATGACCGGCGACGGCATTAACGATGCCCCTGCCCTTGCCACAGCCAATGTAGGAATTGCAGTGGGAAGCGGTACCGATGTGGCTGCCGAAACGGCCGACATTGTTTTGGTGAACAGCAATCCGCGCGATATTGCTTCGTTGGTAAAATTTGGAAAAGCTACCTACCAAAAAATGATTCAGAATTTCATCTGGGCTACAGGTTACAATATTGTGGCCATTCCGCTTGCTGCCGGAGTTTTAATCAGTGCCGGAATTGTCATCAGCCCTGCAGTAGGCGCCATCTTAATGAGCCTGAGTACCATTATTGTGGCCATTAACGCACAACTTTTAAAACGAAAAATAGCCTGAAATAGTGAACAAAACAGAAAATTATCAAATTAAAGTATTAGTTATTAACCATTTAAAATTCAAAAAAAGATGAAAACAAAAGTTTTTAGTTTAATCGCAATGTTCGTTCTGGGAACATTCACGGTATTTGCCGGAGAGAAAACAGAAAAATTCAAAGTGAAAGGAAATTGTGGCATGTGTGAAAAACGCATTGAAAAGGCCGCCAATTCGGTAAAAGGTGTGCAAAACGCCGACTGGGACAAGGAATCGAAAATGATGGTAGTGAAATTTGACGATGCCAAAACCGGCACCGACAACATTGAAAAAGCGATTGCCAAGGTAGGTCACGACACACCGCACCACAAAGCCAAAGACGAAGTGTACGAAGAACTTCCAGGCTGCTGCAAATATGACCGTACTGAAGAAAAAAAAGAAGATTCGCACGAAGGTCATCAGCATTAATAATCAAAACAGGAGCACTTTCGGTTTTTTATCCGAAAGTGCTCCTGCTTAAAAAATACATCATAAAAAAGTTAAGTTATGAAACACAAAGCATTTCAATTCGTTATAACACTCTTTCTAACTGTTTTTTCTGCAACTGCTATTGCCGGAACCGGTTATGAAAACGATCAGAATAAAAATGACAGCATTCAGCAAAACAAAGTGATTCGGTATGAAGTTTTTGGAATGGACTGCCCGGGTTGCCAGTCGGCACTCGAAAAACAAGTTAAAAAAATTGACGGGGTTTCAGAAGCAAAAGCCAGCTGGCAAAAAAAACAGGTAGTCGTTACATTAAAACCCGATGCCAAAGTAAAGGAAGAAGAGATAACTGCACGAATTAAAAAAGCCAATTTCACACCGGGCGAAAAATTAAAACCCGAAGAAGATGAAGAATAAAATTCAGGGCTTTCTGCTGTTTTTCGCATTGCTGATATTTATTGCACCAAAAACCCATGCCGAAGGAATTAGTGTGGATGCCGGCCTGACACCTGCCCAGGATCGCATTATTGTGCGCATGCAGTACCGCAACATCATTAATAAAATGGGTGACAATAAAATGGCCATGCACATGATGCCGGTTGTTGTAGCATACGGACTCAGTCCCGACATAACGCTAATGATGCGAAATGGATACCGGGCAGTTGGCACCAACGAAACAATGATGGAGATGCAAAACTCGTGGATGGATCCTTTTTTTATGGGAAAAGTAAAACTATTTCGCCACAACACCCGGAAATACGTTTTCGGACTGGCTGGTTTTGCCGGAACGAGTTTCCCGGCATGGAACAGCTCGGCCGCCAAAACATACAGCCCCGTGCTTGGAGTGAATGCTTCTTTCAGACCTAACTACTGGGCGTTTGATTTGAACAGTGCATACGAATGGGGCAATTACCACACTGCTGAAAAGAGTTCCGAAGCCAGGGAACTGCAGTTGAACCTGGCCATTTCGCGAAATCTCCTGATTCCGGGAGCAAACAATCTGGTTTTTGCACCGGTACAGGAATTTTCTTTTGTCAGAAGTCGGCCACAAAACGGAGAAACTCATTCATTCGGTTTTGTTTCACCAGGGTTTCAGGTGGTTTCGCCACACTTTAAATTCGAAGGATTGTATCAAATTCCGGTAAATTCCGCGGGAACCACTGGGATGAAAAATGGAGGCAGATTAATTCTGGGGGTGCGGTTCATGTTTTAAAAATCGTTTTCAATGGCCTTTCAGAAAAGCTGATATGGCCTTTTTTGCATCCCCGGGTTTAGCGTATTCCACAAGCGAAACACCCGGGCAACCGGCAATCATGGCGGACAGGTTTTTGTTTTTGGCAGGGCGGAAAAGGCACAACACATTTTTGCCCATTTCAACAGCCCGGCCAATTTCGTAACCCACGCCCATTGAAACAGTTGTCACTTCGGCAACAATTATATCGCTCGAAATGAGCCACTCCATATCGCGGTTGTGAATAAATGCATCTGATTCGCCATCATTGCCAAGGTGTGAAAGTTTCGGGTCGCCGATGTGTTCGGTCAGTACTTCGCCAAAATTTTTCAGGTAATCAATAATTTCCTGGTAAAGTGCTGCATCTTCGCGTCCGCCACGGATGGAACCGGCAAAATAGATTTTCATTTTTTAGTATTTAAATGATTAGTATCGGGTATCAAGATTAAAGAAGTAACAATTTAACTGAGACTTGCTGTTATTCTTTTTCGGCTGAATTTTCAGTTTGGTCAACTTCATCTTTCAATATATTTTCTTTCCCTTCAATTAAAACGCGGGTTCTCGGCAGGCTTTCAGGGTAATTTTTCTGCAGAAATTCAATCAGTTTTTCGCGGATAAATACCCGCAAATCCCAGGCAGTGCCCGAATCTTTTGCGCTCATTAACGCCCTTACCTCAACGCTGTTTTGTTTGGCATCGGTAACCTGCAACACATTCACCCTTTTATCCCAGAGCGGGGTGCTTTCCAAAAGGCGGGTTAATTCTTTACGCAGCGCATCAAAAGAAACGTGGTAATCGGTGTAAATAAATACCGTACCCATAATTTCAGCCGATGTGCGTGTCCAGTTCTGAAATGTTTTCTCAAAAAAGTAGGTTGACGGAACCACCAACCGCCGTTGATCCCAGATACGCACCACCACGTAGGTAAGTGTAATTTCCTCTATCCGACCCCATTCGCCTTCAATAACCACCACATCGTCGAGTCGGATGGGTTGGGCAATGGCAATCTGAATGCCGGCCAAAACTGCTCCGATAACCCGCTGTGCAGCCAGGCCAATAATTACCCCGGCCACACCTGCCGAAGCAAACAAGCTGATTCCTATTCTTTTGACCTCATCAAACAACATTAAAATCAATCCGATAGAAATTAAAACGATAAGGAATACCAGGATGCGTTCGAGGATATTGAACTGTGTTTGGAATTTCCGCGACCGCAGGTTATTTTCTTTCGAGACGTCGTATTTCTCTAAAAAAATCTGTTTAATAATTCGAATGAATGCAATGGCAGCCCACGATAAGCTTACAATTAAAAGGATGGACCCCACCCGCTTAAACGAGCTGACAAATTCATCGTCGGAAATATCGAGTTCTTTTAAAAAATATTTCAGAAAAATGCCTGCAAGTAAAAGCAAAACAGGCATTACAAACCTTTTCAAATATTTCATTTTAAAAATTTTAAAATAGACATTCATTTCACATTTGTTTTGATGTGAACATCGCGCTGCGGGAATGGAATCTGAACCCCGTTTTTACGAAATCCATTATCAATGGCAAAGCGGATTTCACTTTTTGTGTTTTCTACCAGGAAAGGTTCTTTCACCCAAAAAAACACCTGAAAATCGAGCGAAGAGTCGCCAAAATCGTTGAACCGCACAAAAGGGTTAGGATTTGCTGAAATGTTTTTGTTTTTAATTGCGCAGTCGAACAGAATATCGGAAACCAGCCTGGTATCGGAACCATAGGCCACTCCCACTTCAACCGAAAAACGGGTGTTATAGTCCATCTGGCTCCAGTTGATAATAGTGTCGTTCACAAATTTGGAATTGGGAACTACTAAAATTACGTCGTCGCGGGTTTTCAGTTTCGACGTGCGCAGCCCAATGTGAATGACTTTCCCCACTGTTCCGTCTTCCAGCTGGATAATATCGTTCATTTGCAGGTTTCGCTCAAAAATAAGCACAATGCCGGAAGCCATATCACTGAACAATTGCTGAATACCAAATCCAACCCCCACCAGTAGTGCGGTTACACTTGCCAGCAAAATCGAAACTTTCACTCCCGAAGTTTCGAGCAGCAAAACAATTACCACTACCCAAACAACATATCGTAAAATGAGGTAAACCGACCAGTACGACCGTCTTTCTACTTCACTCTTTTTGATAAAGCGGTTGAAAAAACTACGTATGATACGCAGACCAATAAAAGTGGCCACGATTACAATTACCACAATAGCAATACTTGAAACAGTAATATCAAGGTGTTCAGTTTTAAGAATCTGGTAATTTATAAATTCTTCAATGGTCATAATTCTGTTGCTGAATTTTAGCAACAAGATATAAAAAATATGGTTCGTTATAATGTAAAAAAAGCAAGAGGTTAAAGTCCCCTTGCTTTTTTCATGAAATACAAAGTGGTATTTACCTGTCCATGGAAATAACCGTACCGGGCTCAAAATAATTATTGTAGGCCATTGGCGAACTCAATTCTTCCACTGCTTTTTCGATCACTTTATCGTCGCCAATTGAGGCACGAATAGCACCTCTTTGGTAGTAATACCTTGATACAATTTCATTTTCGAGCAGGCTCTCAATCTCTTCGTTAAATTCGTTTAAATCCTTATCAATATTAGGTTCAAGCGTTGCTTTCATTGATTCAAATTCTTCTTCGGCAAGTGTATAATATTTCTCTTTTCTCGCAGCGTCAATCAGCTCTTCCAGTTCATGCAGCGACTCCGATTCGTAATCAAAATCCTGTTCTTTAACAAAGTCAGAGAACTGGGTATAAATATCATCCGAAATATAAAAATCTTCGGGCCCGGCAATCGATTCATTTTCGTTAGAATACAATGTAGCAAAATCGAAAACCACAAAATTGGTCAGCAAAGCCACACTAAGGTTGCTCAGCTGGTCGGGCTCAACAACAAGGTCGGGAACAATTCCCCCGCCGTCGTAAACTTTCCGTCCATTTTTAGTGGTAAATTCCGAAATAAGCGAATCGGGGACATGCCCCACGCTTCCATCTTCGTTGCGGTGCGAGTAGTCGAGTGCCTGAATGCAGCGTCCGCTGGGGATGTAATATTTGGCGGTGGTAACTTTCAGTTTAGTGTTGTAATCCAGGTCGCGGGTGGTTTGTACCAGCCCTTTTCCAAAGGTTCGCGTACCAATTACAATTCCGCGGTCGAGATCCTGTATGGCACCTGCTACAATTTCGGAAGCTGATGCTGAATTACGGTTTGTTAGCACGGCAATGCGAATGGTTGTGTCGAGTGGCGCAGAGGTGGCAGTATAAGTTTTATCCCATTGTTTCACTTTCCCTTTGGTACTCACAATTTCTTCGCCTTCGGGAACAAACATATTTACAATCTTCACAGCTTCCTGAAGCAGTCCGCCGCCGTTTCCACGCAAATCAAGAACAAATGCTTCCGGGTCGTTCTTTTTCAGTTCAAAAAAGGCTGTTTTCACTTCTTCGCTGCAGTTGGCTGTAAAACTCGACAGGCGAATGTAGGCCGTATTATCATCCAGCATTCCATAATATGGAACCGCATCAATATTAACTTTTTCGCGCACCACTTCCACTTCAAAAGGTTTTTTCTGACCGGGACGCTGCAACTTAATGTTCACTGGCTTATTGGCAGGCCCTCTCAGCAGGTTGCTCACATCTTCTGTGGTCATGTCTTCGGTTGATTTTCCTTCAACCTCAAGAATTACATCACCGGCCTTCAGCCCAAATTTTTGTGCCGGAAACCCTTCGTACGGTTCTGAAATTACAATTTTACCTTTCTGCTGACCAATTAACGCGCCAATTCCGGCATATTCGCCGGTGGTTTGAAAACGGAAATCTTCCATCTGATCTTCCGAAATAAAATTGGTGTACGGATCGAGCGAACTAAGCATCTCATCGATACTTGTTTTCACCAGTTTATTGGGGTTCACATCATCAACATAAAACATGTTCAATTCCCTGAACAGGCTGTAATATATCTCGAGGTTTTTGGCAATTTCAAAGTTTTTCTGATCGCGGTTGAAGCTGTAAAAACCCATCCCTGCAACCACAACAATCAGTGCTCCTATCCAAATTTTTTTCCAATTCATATCATTTCTCCTTTATTAACCTGAATGAATTTCAATCAGATAATTTTTATTTTGAACCGACAAAATTAATAATATTACCCGATATGCGTAATTATTAGCCGCTTTGCCTTACGTTAAAATATATTAAACCACGGCAAATGCATTTGGTTTGAATTTAAACCCATCATTCTTCCTGACTAAAAATTTTATTTGAAAGTTCATTCTCTAACTTTTACCGATTAAATCAACTGGTTTAACGAATAAATTAGTTGCGGTTTTGTAACTTCTGGTAATTTGTAGCGTCTCTTTTAAAACTAAATATTTCATGATGAAACTAAAAAAAGCAGCTTTTTCATTCTTCTTTTTTGTCCTGATTGGACTAAACTCCATTGCAGTTGCCGGGGAACGGGAAAAAACCGAAACACGGAACGTTAAAAATTTTGATGCCATTGAAGTTTCTTCCGGTATCGAGCTGTTCCTTTCTATGGGAAACCGCGAATCGGTAAAAGTGGTAGCCGACGATGAAATTATTGATAATGTAAAAACTGAAGTCAGGGGAGGTACACTCCACATTTACATGAGAGAAAGCAACTGGCTGAGGAGTATTTTTAACTGGGGTTTCACACAAAGCAGAAAGGTTTATGTTACAGTAAATGAGCTGAAACGGCTTGGGGCTTCATCCGGATCGGATGTTCAATCGGAGAATACGCTCAAAGGCGACCGGTTGAAAATTGAAGCCAGCAGCGGAAGTGATGTAACCCTCGATTTTGTTTATAAGGAAGTTACCCTGAGTACGAGCAGTGGCTCGGATGCCCGGTTGAGCGGCAGGACCAAATTTTTTACTGCCAACACCAGCAGTGGCAGCGACATCAATGCCCGCGAATTGCAGGCTCAGATTTGCAAGGTGAGTGCCAGCAGTGGTTCCGATGCATCGGTTTCAGTAACCGACGAACTCAACGCCAACGCCAGCAGCGGAGCCGGCGTAGTATATTACGGAAATCCGGACGTTAAAAACATCGACGAATCGAGCGGCGGCGATGTTTCCGGCAGATAAATCAATTAGTAAATAAAAATATTCAAATATTATTCCTGCAATAAAAGGGCGGTGTTAACCGTCTTTTTATTTTGGTGCCGTTTTATCGCAGATATAAACTAATTTTGCACCCACAGAATAATTTTACCTGATGAAGCGTCCGGGATTGAAAAGAGCAGGGATAATAGTATTTGGACTTTTTTTGTCTTTTTGCCAGAACTTAAAAGGACAGGAAACAGGCCCGCATTTTTTATTGCCCGGAATTTCACAAACGTCACTTTTTAACCCGGCCCATATCAACAAAACCGACAAGCTCGTTCTGGGAGTACCACTTTTTTCAGGAATTTACGGAAACTGGAACGCCAATGTGCCTGTCAACTCCTTTTTTTTCGACGGGTTTAGCTACAGTTTCAGCAAACTTTACAATGAACTTGCCCCACAAGGAAAAGTTGACGCTTCTGCCAGGGCCTCGGTTTTTTATGCCAGCCTCAATCACAACGATTTCACCTTCAGCTTATCAGTTTCAGAACGGTTTTTATCTGCTGGCACCTTCGACCGCGATATTGTCAAACTCATTCGAGATGGAACAATGGCCTATTACGGCACTAACGAATACTTCGGCCAGGGAGATTTTCAATTTCAGCATTTTCGCGAACTCGCATTCGGTATATCAAAAAGAATTTGGAGCGGTTTGGACATTGGGATACGTCCCAAATTACTTTTCGGACGAATTTATTTCGATGCCCGCGGCGTGCAATTATCAGTTGAAACTGATCAGGAAAGAAAGCAGCTTCTGGTAAAACCCGAGGGCTCCTTTAAACTGGCAGGTCCTTTTACGCATAACCGAAATGAGTTATATAACTTTTCCAGTTTCAAGGCCAATATATTTCCGGGCGATTATTTTTTTCAGCCGCGCAATATGGGTTTTGCGCTCGATTTTGGCGCTGTATTCCGGCCCAATAAATCTTTCGAATTTTCATTCAGCCTGCTCGATGCCGGGTTAACAACCTTTAAACACAACGCTTTCGACGTTGAATTTTCAAGGGCAGCACGCTATTCGGAATACCGGCTTTACCAGTCGCACTCGCCGGACGAAAACAATTATATTGAACCCCGCGAAGCACTGAAAGTATTTGGCGATTCAGTTTCTTACATTATAGATG
This sequence comes from Tangfeifania diversioriginum, assembly GCF_900141875.1. Lineage (GTDB taxonomy): Bacteria > Bacteroidota > Bacteroidia > Bacteroidales > Prolixibacteraceae > Tangfeifania > Tangfeifania diversioriginum. The sequence continues at coordinate 296,273 of NZ_FQZE01000001.1, forward strand.
TTGTGGATGCCGCATCCAGGAGCTTAATCCTGCTGCCCGTTAAACTGAATATTTCAGGCAAATATAATTTTTCGGAAACGCTGACTGCCGGCGTCAACAACCAGTTCAGCTATTTTCATGAAAGGCCCCGCAACCTGTTTTCCGCATTCGTACAATCAAGGTTAAGCGACAAAACAACCCTTTCCGGGGGACTCTCGCTGTATAACTTCTCGGCTGTTTGGCCCGGGCTGGGAATAAGTCACACCTCCGGGAAATTTCAAATCTTCTTTTCAACCAATAATATTTCAGGAATTATTCAACCAGCTGCCACAAAACATTTAAATTTGTGCCTTGGTATTAATTTATTATTTGATACTTAGAAACAAAAACAGTTATGGAGCTTTTCATTCATTTATATATTGTTGGATTTATTAGAACACTGGTAATAATTGCCGCTGTATATTTTGCTATCCGTCTATTCACAAGGTATGTGCTGCCTTTAATTCTGGACAAAAAAATTAAGGACATGCAGCACAAAATGCGCGAGCAACAAAAACAACAACACCCCAACCGGAGCGAAGGAGATGTAACCATAGAATACGACAAAAAAAGGAACCGAAACCACAATCAAAAAGACGGAGAATATGTTGACTTTGAAGAAGTGGATTAATTTTCTCCTGTTCTTTAAGCACCTCCATTTTTCACAACATCCGATTAAATTCTATTTTTGTTGCTTAATTCATTCTGAAAAATAAATAAATGGCACAGGAAGATCTTTTCAAAAAGCTGGTAGCGCACTGCAAAGAATACGGTTACGTATTTCAGTCGAGCGAAATTTACGACGGGCTGAGCGCTGTTTACGATTACGGCCAGTATGGCGTAGAACTAAAAAACAACATCAAAAAATACTGGTGGGACAGCATGGTTTTGCTGCACGAAAACGTGGTGGGCCTCGATTCGGCTATTTTTATGCACCCCACCATCTGGAAAGCATCGGGGCACGTGGATGCATTTAACGACCCGCTCATCGACAACAAAGATTCGAAAAAACGCTACCGTGCCGATGTGCTGATTGAGGACCAACTGGCTAAATACGAAGCAAAAATCGATAAAGAGGTTGCCAAAGCACAAAAGCGGTTTGGCGATGCTTTTGATGAAAAGCAATTCAGAGAAACCAACCCGCGAGTTTTGGCCAACCAGAAAAAATACGACGATTTGCACGAGCGTTTTGCAAAAGCGCTGAACGACAACGACCTGAAAGAACTCAAACAAATTATTGAAGACGAGGGAATTGTTTGCCCGGTTTCCGGCTCCCGCAACTGGACCGATGTGCGCCAGTTCAACCTCATGTTTTCCACCGAAATGGGTTCCACATCCGACGGATCTTCTAAAATTTACCTGCGTCCCGAAACCGCGCAGGGTATTTTTGTAAACTACATGAACGTGCAAAAAAGCGGACGCATGAAAATCCCGTTTGGCATTGCACAGATTGGCAAGGCTTTCCGCAACGAAATTGTGGCCCGGCAGTTTATCTTCCGCATGCGCGAGTTCGAACAGATGGAATTGCAGTTTTTTGTGCGCCCCGGCACTGAACTCGACTGGTTTGAAAAATGGAAAACCATTCGGATGAAATGGCACCAGGCACTTGGTTTTGGCGAAGAAAATTACCGTTTTCATGAGCACGAAAAACTGGCGCACTACGCCAACGCCGCGGTGGACGTGGAGTACAAATTCCCGTTTGGCTTTAAAGAGGTGGAAGGAATTCATTCGCGCACCGATTTCGACCTGGCTCAACACGAAAAATATTCGGGAAAGAAAATCCGTTATTTCGATCCGGAAATAAACGAATCGTATGTTCCGTACGTGGTTGAAACCTCCATCGGGGTCGATCGTATGTTTTTGCAGGTGATTTCGGCAGCCTACTGTGAGGAGGAACTGGAAAAAGATTCGCGCGTGGTGCTGAAACTTCCGCCGGTACTGGCCCCTGTAAAACTGGCCGTGATGCCGCTGGTAAAAAAAGACAGACTACCCGAAAAAGCACGGGAAATAATCGACAAACTGAAGTTTGATTTCAACTGCAAATACGACGAAAAAGATTCCATCGGGAAACGTTACCGCCGCCAGGATGCCGTTGGCACACCGTTTTGCGTTACCGTTGATCATCAAACCACGGAAGACAATACCGTTACCATCCGTTACCGCGACAGCATGGAGCAGGAGCGGGTAACCATTGCTGGCTTGGGCAAAATTATTGGTGAGAAGGTGAGCATGCGAAAATTGTTTGAAAAATTGTAACTTTAAGGTTATAAAAAGTTAAGACATGCCAACATTAACAGGAACATATTTCAGGGGCAAACTTAAATTAGATAAGCCGGTAAAGTTTTCGAAGCCAGTTAAAGTTACAGTTTCATTTGAAGAAGAAAACAATGATGTTTTAACCTTCTCAGATTTCTCTTTCCTGGAAACTCAGGAATTGCTGAAAGATTGCAAAACTTCGTTTTCCGATGAAGTCATTGAAGAGAGACGCGAAGCGATATGAATTTGTATTTTGACACATCTTCATTATTCAAACTTTACCATAAGGAAGAAGGAACTGATGAGTTGATGGAATTGCTTAAAAAAAATTCTGTCAATGCCATTTATCTTTGTGAAATAACCGGAATTGAATTCAGTTCCGCAGTTTGGAAAAAATGCCGAAAAAAAGAAATCAGCGAAAATATTGCTAATACATTAATTGAAAAATTTGACAAAGATTCTGCAAAATTCAGGTTTGTACCACAAAATTTTACGTTAAGAAAATCAGCGAAAAATTTAATTGCAAAATATTGGACTGATGGGTTAAGGACTTTGGATTCAATTCAATTGGCATCAGCCTTAAGCATAAAAGAAAACGTAGATATTTTTCTCACTTCCGATAAACTATTGGCTGATATTGCAATCCATGAGGGACTGAATGTCAAATCATAATATTTTCCGCGCGGGTGATTTGGGGCAGAGTTTTATTTTTTTCTCTGCCTCCTCCTTCGCGGTTTTATTTGCAGCCGGGTAATTTTTAGTGTGTCCGCTTAATTATGAAAAAAGTTTTAATCATAACTTACTATTGGCCACCCAGCGGGGGTGGCGGAGTTATGCGCTGGCTGAAAATGTCGAAGTATTTACCCGGCCTGGGATGGAAACCGGTAATTTTTACGCCAGAAAACCCAGATGCTTCTGTGGTGGACGAAAGTTTAACTGCTGAAATTCATCCCGAAACAGAAATTCTGAAAACACCGATATGGGAACCCTATGAGGTTTTCAGAAAACTAACCGGGAAAAAGAAAGGTGAAAAATTCAAAGCCGGTTACATTTCGGAAGCCTCGTCGGGCAATTGGAAAAGCAAGTTATCGGTTTTTATCCGGGGCAACTTTCTGATTCCCGACCCACGGAAATTCTGGATAAAACCCTCGGTGAAATTTCTCACCAACTACCTGAAAGAAAATCCCGTTGACCTCATCATTTCCACCGGACCGCCGCACAGCATGCATTTAATTGCCCTCGGCCTGAAAGAAAAATTCGCCATTCCGTGGATTGCCGATTTTCGTGATCCCTGGACGGATATTGATTTTTATAACAAGTTGCGCTTAACCAAATGGGGCGATAAAAAACACCGGAAACTTGAACTGAAAGTGCTTCAAAAAGCCGACCATGTGGTGACCGTTAGTCCGAATTGCGCGAAAGATTTAAGTAAAATTCACGGAAAAAAAGTAGAAATTATTCATAACGGCTTCGACCCGGAAGATTTTGAAGGAATTTCATTTTCACCAGACAACTCATTCTCCATTTCGCATTTTGGGGCATTCAACCGCGACCGCAATCCCAAAGTACTTTGGAAGGTACTCGGCAAACTTGCAGAAGAAAACAGAACATTCAAAGAAAAACTTCGTATCCGGTTGATTGGTCAAACCGACGATTCGGTAATACAGGAAATTGAAAATAACGGTTTGAAAGAAAACCTGGTTCAGACGGAACACCTTCCCCATAAAAAAGGACTGGAAGAACTGGCCAAATCACAGGTATTGCTGCTGCCCATAAACGATGCGCCCAATGCCCGTGGAATTTTACCCGGCAAAATGTACGAATACATGGCAATGAAACGCCCCATTCTGGCTATTGGCCCCACCGATGCAGACTTCGTTAATATTCTGAACGAAACAAAAACCGGGATAGCATTTGATTTTAATGACGCAGTTGGCATACGAAAAACACTTGAAAACTATTTCAATCTGTTCATTGAAGGAGAACTTCAGGTTGAATCGTCAGCCTTCGAAAAGTTTTCCCGGAAAAATCTGGCTCAAAAATTCATCGACCTTTCGGGAAAATAAAATTCAGGCATTTTTCAAAAACGGGTGGTAATCTCCTTTCAGGCCAACCGGTACTGCATTCCGAACAAAATCAGTTAATTCAATACTTTCGCGGGCATCATCAATTCCAAACCCGTTTCCGTTCAAAATATTCTGGTAGGTAACCGTGTGCAAATCGGTAAATCCTCCGCTGAATTCAATTTCTTTTCCATTTACGGTTATGGAGCGATAGGTACGCATTCCTTTTTCGGTGGCTTGTGGCGGAAGGTCGCTGTAGTCGAGGCTGAGAAACCAGCGCACGCGGGCTTTTTCAAGTTGAAGAAAACCGGCGGCTTTGTGCGGTCCGTAGTGGTGCACAATATTTTCTTTTACATCGCCAAAAATCCAGGTAATCATATCGAAAAAATGGATGCCAATATTGGTAGCCACGCCACCTGATTTGGAAACATCGCCTTTCCAGCCTTTCAAGTACCATTTTCCGCGGGTGGTGATGTAGCTCAAATCGATATCGTAAATTTTGTCACCGCCTTCTTTTATTTCTTTTTTAAGTGCCAAAATAGTTGGATGATATCTTAACTGCAAAACGGTATATACATTTTTCCCAGTTTCGGCCTCAATGTCTTTAATGATGTGCATATCTTCCGGGTATATCACCAGTGGCTTTTCACAAATAGCATGAGCACCGTTTCGCAGGGCAACCCTGATGTGCGAGGGGTGCTAGATGGGTGTACAAATGGTCACGTAATCGATGGGATTTCCCTGGTGCCGGATGTCGTCCATGTATTTATCCATGTTTTCAATCTCCGGGAAAAACTCGGCATCGGGGAAATAGCTGTCCATGCGGCCCATCACATCAAACCGGTCGGTGGCACAAACCAGTTCATTCCCGGTTTCTTTTATGGCCTTCATGTGGCGGTCGGCAATGTATCCGGCCGAACCTATCAGTGCAAATCGTTTCATCTTGTTAGTATTGAGTAGTGAGATATGAGTAGTGAGAACTTCATCATACCGTTTATTCATTTAAAAGTTTCAAATAACCGCCGGCTAAGATATACTTTTCTCCGGTTTCAGGACAAACCAGATCTTCGCCAAGTATTGCGCCCGAGCGGCTCACCCAGCCTTTTTGCCGAGCCGGAACGCCAACCATCAGTGCAAAAGGTTTTACATCTTTGGTAATTACGGCACCTGCTCCTATGAAGCAGTATTCGCCTAACGTGATTCCGCAAACGATGGTGGCATTTGCGCCAATGGTCGAACCTTTTTTAACCCGTGTTTTTTTGAATTCCTCCTTGCGGTTAACAGCACTGCGCGGATTCACGACGTTGGTAAAAACCATGGACGGCCCCAGGAAAACATCGTCTTCGCAAACCACCCCCTCGTAAACCGAAACGTTATTCTGCACTTTTACGTTGTTGCCCAAAACGGTTTTATTGCCAACAAAAACATTCTGTCCCAACACGCAGTTTTCGCCAATTTGCGCTGTTCCCATCACATGGGAGAAATGCCAAACTTTGGTGCCGCTTCCAATCTTTGCGCCTTCGTCAACCACGGCTGTTTCGTGGATAAATAGTTTATTCATTGTTTTAATATTTTTTCACCGCAAGGGCGCTGAGACGCAAAGATTTTAATTTATTTTTCCTTGCGCCTTTGCGTCTTAGCGGTTAATTCTTTTCCTAAAAATTATTTACAAACCGATTAAATCCTTCCTTTATCAAAGGAACATTAAAGTTAATCAGGAATCCTAATTTTTTATTGGTCAGTTTTAAATAGGAAATAATTTGCGCATCATGAACAGGAAGCAGAATATCAACCGCTTTCAATTCAATCACAATTTCTTTTTCTACCAGAATATCCATCCTGAAATCCTTGTTTAGTTGTTTCCCCTTATAAAAAAGAGGGACAGGAACCTGATTTTCAGCATAAATTCCTCTTAACTGGAGCTCCTTTAATAAACAAAGTTCGTAAACCGATTCCAATAAGCCGGGTCCCATTTCTTTGTGAACTGTAATGGCAGCAGCAAGAATTTCTTTTGAAAGCTGATTGAGCTCATCTTTATTCATAATCTATATTTTTCACCGCTAAGGCGAAATGGCGCAAAGATCTTATATTATTCCTTTGCGTCTCTGCGCCTTTGCGGTCAATTTCTTCCTTTGAAAAATTCTTTTATGTTACTTGTAATATATTCCAACTGTTCTCCTGTCAATTCAGTATGCATGGGAAGCGACAGCACTGTTTCGGTTAGTTGTTCGCTCACCGGAAAGTCGCCTTTCTTGTGTCCAAGATACTGATAAGCTTCCTGTAAATGAATAACGCCCGGATAGTAAACCATTGCCGGAATGCCCCTCCCTTTCAAAAACTGCTGCAATTCGTTTCGCCGGCTGGTTTGAATGGTGTATTGATGGAAAGTGTGTGTGCTGTAATTTACTCTTTGCGGAAGTTGAATTTCTTCGATACCTTTCATCTGCTCGTCGTACCAGGCTGCTGCCTTTTGCCGGGCTTTGATGTGCTTTTCAAAATATTTGAGTTTTACGCTCAGTACCGCAGCCTGAATACTATCGAGTCTCGAATTTACCCCAACACGTTCGTACTGGTATTTTGCCTTCATGCCGTGATTGGCAATGGATCGGATTACAGTCGCCAGTTTTTCGTCGTTGGTAAAAACGGCGCCTCCGTCGCCGAAAGCCCCCAGATTTTTTGATGGGAAAAACGAATTGCACCCGATGTGGCCTACAGTTCCTGCTTTCTTTTGCGTACCGTCGTTGAAAATATAATCGGTTCCCAGCGCCTGGCAAGCGTCCTCAACTACAAAAAGGTTGTATTTTTCGGCCAGATCCAGCATCGGTTCCAGGTGGGTACACTGCCCGAAAAGATGAACCGGCAGGATGGCCTTCGTTTTTGAAGTAACCACTTTCTCAACCTCCTTTTCATCAAGGTTGAACGTGGAAGGATTCACATCGGCAAAAACCGGTTTAAGGCCAAGTAACGCCAGCACTTCCACAGTAGCAATAAAAGTAAACGGTGTGGTAATCACCTCGTCGCCCGGCTGCAAACCCAGCGCCATAAAAGCAATTTGCAGCGCGTCGGTTCCATTTCCGCAGGAAATTACGTTGGTTTGAAGGTAGTTGGAAAGTTCGTTTTCAAACTCCAGCACTTTCCCGCTTTTTATAAATCGGGTAGATTTTATTACCTCCTGCATGGCAGCATCAATCTCGGCCTTCATGGTGAGGTACTGCCCGTAGGTGTCGCACATGTGGATTTTTTCCATATTTTCTTTTTTACCGCTGAGACGCTAAGGCGCCATGATTTTTTATGAATTCAAAATTACATTTTCTATGTGTCATTGCGCCATTGCGGTTAAATCTCTTTCAAAAACAACGCAATTTTTTCGGCGGCATTTCCTTCGCCGTAAGGTTTTTCTTCAAATCCGGCATGAGTATTTTTTATTTCTTCTGCCTTTCCCAAAATCCTATTTTTGTCGGCTCCCGCCAAATGATTGTAGCCCAAATCAACCAGCTCGGTCCATTCGGTTTCGTCGCGGATGACCAGGCATTGTTTTTTAAAAAAGAAAGCCTCTTTTTGCAACCCGCCGCTGTCGGTAATCACAAAGACGCAGTTTTTCAACAATTCAATCATATCGAAATAACCCACGGGCTCCAGCGGATCAAAGTTTAGCCTGATATTTTCACGTTCCAGAATTTTTTTGGTGCGTGGATGCAGGGGAAGTACAACCTGAAATTCATCATTTAACTCGTTCAGTGCCTTAACAATCGAACGCAGACGACTCAAATCATCTGTATTTTCCTGTCGGTGCAAGGTGGTCAACACAATTGGACGAGAATTATTTCCCAGCTTTTTTAACACAGTTGCGTGTTTTGCAGAAATTTGGCTGTAAAAAAGCGCTACATCATACATCACATCGCCAATGTTTTCAATCTTTACATCGAAATTTTCAAATCCTTCACGCTGTAGATTTTTCACTGCGGTTTCGGTGGGGCAAAACAACCAGCTGGAAATACGGTCGGTTAAAATGCGGTTGATTTCTTCGGGCATTTTCATGTTAAAACTGCGTAACCCGGCTTCCACATGGGCCACCGGAATATGCAGTTTGGCAGCTGCCAGTGCGCCTGCAAGAGTGGAGTTGGTGTCTCCAAAAACCACCACTGCCGCAGGTTTTTCTGCTGTCAGCACTTTTTCAATTTCTTCCAGCATACGGCCGGTCATGGCGCCATGGCTGAGTGAATTGATGCCGAGATTGTATTTTGGTTCGGGAATTTCCATTTGCCGGAAAAAAACTTCGGCCATATTTTCATCGAAATGCTGGCCGGTGTGCACCAACACTTCTTCCAGGTTGAATTTTTTCAGGGTCCGGCTCAACGCTGCAGCCTTCACAAACTGCGGGCGGGCACCTACTATAGTGAGAATTTTTGGCATAAATTAAAAACTTTATTTCACAAACAGTCAAAAGTACTATTTTTGAATGTTTAATGAAGAACAAAAAGAAGATACTCTCCTTCATCTTGTAACTAAATGAATCTATAATTAAAAAATCAATACATATGCTTCGATTATTACTATTAGTTTTTCTCTTCTTTTTTACAAAATTGATTTACTCACAGGAACTCATGCGGTATAGCTGTGAAGCTGACCGGGTGAATATTTCTAAATTCGAATCGACCCGATCATTTGACGATAAGGGCATAATTTTATCAAAAAAAAGATATCACCCTCTATCTGTTTCCAGATACGGAGTTATGGCTTATTATAAATACCTCGACACAATGGATAGTACTTATTATCATAAATGTGTTAATCAAATTAATTATTTTAAAGACAGTTCTAAAGTAAACGTTATGTTTAACGGCAAAGGAATAGGCCTGCCATATAATTTCAATTACGGTGGATTAAAAGCTCCTTGGTATTCAGGAATGACACAAGGGTATGCGATAAGCTATTTGCTTCGTTATTACGACTTAACAGATGATGAAACAATTCTTCCAATTATAAAAAAAATAGCATTTGTTTTAATTTCTCCTCAGGAAGACGGTGGGACAATTTCCACCACTAAAGAAGGCTGTACCTGGATTGAAGAATATCCGAATTCAACTAGATCGAAACAAGTGTTAAATGGATTTATTAATGGGTTAATCGGATTATTCGAATATTGTAACTTTTTTGATAACGATTTAAAGGCAAAGCAAATATTTAATGAAGCTTACGAATGCTTAAAAACAAGTTTGGAATACTACGATACACCTACCTGGAGTTATTACAACAGAAGTAATAGTCGGTTAACAGATGGATATATGAGGTACCAGATTTACGAAATGAAATTCTTAGTCGAATTATTTCAGGAACCTTTATTCGATGCACAAATGAGAATCTGGTCGATAATGCTATCAGACAAACTTAAAAATAAAAGGGCCCATAAAAAAGAGTTTGTAAACCCCTATAATTCAAGGATGGTTGAAAAAATGAATGACTCTTTGTTTTATTTACCAGTGAGTACACAGCAGCGAGTAGAAGTGGATTCATTGCAAATCTTCAATTTCAAATCAATGAGAGAATGCAGAAGATATTTAAAAGGCAAAAATCAGAAAAGAATTAAAAAGATCTCCGATTTGGCGTTTCTTTGTTTTGAATTGCCGCAAACAGACAGTACAGATTATCTGAAAATTAATTTTAATGGCAGCAATTTAACAACCTATAAAATTACTGCTTATAAAAAACCTGAAAGAAATCCACGAAGGGCTAAGGAAATAAAATTTAAAAAATTTTGCAACGGGAACCAGCTTTTATTATCATTCCCTGAAATGGATATCTCAGATTTACTTCTCAAGTTTGAAAATAAGGAAAATTTTAGCTTGCCGGCCACAACAGTTGATTTTTTTAACACATCCAAAGCAGAATCACCCTATTTTGGACATCACATTTCTCAACCATTTGAACTAAAAAAAGAAAATACCTATAAAATAGGATTGCCGGTAATAAACACGGACCAGGCAGTTCTCTTTTATAAATTTACTCCAGCGGATAAAAAAATTTCTGATACAAAATGGAAAGCAATTAATACTCTAAATTTGAATGATTACTTTACGCCGGCCAAAAGCGGGAAATTCAGTTTTATGCTCGTTTTTAAACGGACGGATCCGCTAAATTTTATTGGCAACTTTAAAATCAATACTTCGTTAAATAATTAAGCGGCAATAGTGCCATAATATATAAGTTCATTGACATGGTTTCGATTTTTAGCAGAGTATGCATTCACACCGAACACGTCAATAAATCGTTGTAACAGTAACCTATTGTGGTTCATGGTTTTAATGTCAGTCATTGAAAAAGGTTTACGTGCCTCTTTTGGTTGGCTCAACCAATGTTCCACTTTGGCAATATTGATTGC
>NZ_FQZE01000006.1 GCF_900141875.1 Tangfeifania diversioriginum
GCCAGACAATGGAATTATTAGTGAATTTTCAACCTGCTAATAACGGAGTTGAACAATGCCTATTAAAAATAAATCGTTAGTTTTTCAGCAAACCCTAATTCTTCTCGACTCCCTGATGTAAGGATATTTGGCCATCCCATCGGTGGTTCCCATCACATCGCTGCGCAGGCGTAATCCCGGCCAGCCTGTACCACCGTCGGGCCGAGGTGCTTCGGTTTGCAGCCAGTGAAACAATGATAAGTTCAACTGGCGGGCGGTTTCAATATGTTTTTTGAACTCTTTTTCACTCACATCGATCACATCTCCCAAAAAGTAATCGTTTTGCGGCCAGTTCACAATGGTGATGTCACCGTCGTAAGTCCCCGGCTCAAAGTTATTTTTGTTGATGATGCGCCGGTAGTTCCAGAGATTCAAAACCCCACCGGTGCTTTTCCCTTCCGGATGAAATCCCAGTTCTTTGGGCTCTAAGGTTTGTGGGTTGGAATAATTCAATTCGAGCAGTTTGCCTGCCCAGGGCGGGGTCAAATCGTAACCTCGTTCTTCTCCTGTACAGGAAATAAGTGCGGCCAGCGATGCCACCAAAAGAATTTGCCATATCTTCATCTAAAAAAAATCTATCTGTTTAAAAATTCTGTGATTATTTTTCGGCCAACTTCACGAGGGTTTGCCAGCACTGATAAAGTCCTCTCGGCACGTGGAAGCACCCTTTCCATTTACCGCCTTTCAGGTCAAGCAATACCTCGCCCTGCCTGTTCAGGTAACCGAACCATTCGGGGTGCTGTTCGTCGGTAAAGTGCGACCAGGTATAATCGTGTACTCTTTCAAACCATTCAAGCGATTTTTCTGAACCGGTAAGTTGAATACTTTTCAGCAATGAAATGAGAGTTTCAATATGTACCCACCAAAGTTTCTGGTCCCACTCCAGCTGTTGGGTCGGATGGCCTTTGGCGTCCATAAAATAAAAAATACCGCCATATTTTTTATCCCAGCCGTATTCAAGCATCTGGTGCATAATTTTTTCTGCTTTTGCAACGGCCTCCGGCTGGTTAAACCGCACACCCAGATCCATAATAAACCACATGGCTTCGATGGCGTGGCCCGGATTCAGCAAACGTCCGTCGAACGTATCGGAAAATGAACCATCGGCATTTACATTTTCAACTACCAGCCCCAGCTCCGGACGGTAGAAAACATTAAGCACTTCATGCATCACCGATTTGGCCGTTTTTTCCACCGCTTCGGCCCCCAGGGTATGTTCCATTTCGAGGGCAAGATTGCACATAATCATCGGCAACGCAAAATTTTTCAGGTTGCGTGTACCAGGATACGCCTTGTTGTATTTTCCCTTAGGATTGTCTTGCCTCTCTAAAATCCGGTCGAAAGTTTTGCGGGCAATATCGTTGTATTCTGCATTGCCCGAAGCCAGTCCCAGTTGAGCAAAAGCCATGGCGGCAAACGTGTAAGAAAAAATATTGTAGGGTTGCACCAGCGGGTTTCCTGCACGGTTCAGACTGAAAAACCAGTTGTAATTACCGTCATGCCCATATTTTTTCAGGAATTCACCTCCATGCAGGGCACAGTCGAGCCATTCCTGCTTTTTTTCAACCTTATTATATAACATCGAAAAAAGCCACACTTCGCGCGCCTGAAGCCAGATAAATTTATCGGTATCGAAAACATTTCCTTTGCGGTCGAGGCAGGAAAAATACCCGCCAAATTCCAAATCCTGAGATTTATTGAGCCAAAAAGGAACGACCCGGTTGAGCAGTTCATTTTTATATCTCTGTTCCAATTCATTAAAATCCATATCTTCTATTCCCTCCTATTTCTTTTCATCTTTTAACCAAAAAAGTTCAATCTCTTCAAGTGTTTTTCCTGTTGTTTCAGGCATTAAGCGCCAAATTATGAACATATATGGCAGACACATTACTGCAAACAGGAAAAAGGTGCCTGCCGGTGATAAAGTTGCCAGAAGCCAGGGAGTAAGCTGTCCTATCAAATAGGTTCCTATCCACAGTGAAAATGTGGCAAGTGACATGGCAAATCCTCTGATTCGTGTTGGATACATTTCTGACAGAAAAACAAAAATTACCGCACTAATCGATCCGGCAGTAAAAAAGATGTAAGCTAAAAAACAAATCAACAAGAAAGTACTGGTTAATCCCATTTGTTCGGAAAATAAGAAATAAAAGCCGATTAAAATTAGTGAAAGAATCATCCCGGATACTCCCACGTAAACCAGTTTTTTACGCCCCACTTTATCGATTATAAGTAATGCAAGTACTGTTGTCAGCATATTTACAGCACCGATTAATGATTGATAAAAAAGTGAATCTCCGCTGGACAAGCCACTGCTCTCAAAAATTGTTGGTCCATAATAAAGTACCGCGTTAACACCCATAAACTGCCCCAATATGGCAATAGCTGCCCCAATAATTACTGCTTTTCGAAAACCTGGCTGCATAAGTACTTTCCAATCAGAGCTAACTTCCGATTGGAGTTGTAATATTTTTTTTGTTTCGTTTACCTGAAAAGAAATATCTTCAGTTTTAACAAAGATTTTTGAAAAAATTGCAAAAGCTTTATCTTCCTTATTCTTTACCAACAGCCAGCGAGGACTTTCAGGAATTAAAAATGTTACCAGAAAAAAGAGAGCGGCAGGCAAGGTTTCTGCTCCTAACATTCCCCGCCAGGACTCAGAACCAAAAATTCGCTGAAATGATGAAACTGAAGAGTAAAAATCTACAGACAATTTTAACAGAAAATAATTCACCAAATAAGCGACTAAAAATCCAACTGTTATGGCAAGCTGATAAAGTGATACCAAACGGCCGCGATGGGATGCCGGTGAAACCTCTGAAATATAAAGAGGACAAACAACCGAAACTATTCCAATTCCGGCACCTCCAACCATACGCCATACTACAAGGTGGTTAAAACTGACTGACAGAGCACAACCCAATGCTGAAGCAGTAAATAGAAGTGCAGAGAGAATCATTGTATTTTTCCTTCCAAAATAGTCACTCAGCCTTCCGGCAAACAATACCCCCGCAATTGACCCAACCAATGCACAACCAACATACCATCCGCTTTGCAGAGTATTCAGTTCAAACTGTGCTGTTACCTGCGAAACGGTTCCCGATATTACAGCCGTATCGTATCCGAACAATAAACCACCTAATGCCGCCACTATAGATATAAAGGCAACATATTGCATGTTAATTAATCTGTTTTTGGTATTCATTATATTTTTTGCATTATCGAATTGCACATTGCACTTCTTCAATTTTTCCAACTTCAATTGGGTATTCCCTTACAAAAATCGCATAATTTAAAACATTTTACATTATTCAGGCCAGTGTGTTTCCATTCCCTGGGTCCGAATCCAGCCTTGAAACTCTTCCAGCAAACTCCTGTTTTCACGAACTGCTCTTGGTAAGGTTTTTTTCTTTGTTGCAAAAGCTATAAGTGAGCCAACAACTTCGCCGATACTCCACTCCACCGGATGCAGCCTGTAACACCCATTTGTGATATGCGTTGTGCCAATATTTTTATTTGCAGGCAACAGGTTATTCATACGCTGTGGCAGCAAAGCGCCTAAAGGAATCTGAAAAGGAAGAGAGCCAAAGTCAATATAATTATCGCCCTGGCTGCTGGGGTGCAAATCGATATGATAATAACCTGTTCCTATGCTGTCGAAAAATTCCGCGGCTTTTTTGCCGGCTTCCTCGCCCACCACCAACTTTCGGTTTTCTGCACCCACGTGTTCTTCCAATATGGTAAACTCAGCCTTAATTCTTCTGGATTCTCTGATGTAAGGATATTTGGCCATACCATCGCTTGTTCCCATCACATCGCTGCGCAAACGTAATCCGGGCCAGCCTAAGCCACCATCAGGGCGCGGAGCTTCGGTTTGCAACCAATAGAACAGAGATAAACTCAACTGGCGGGCTGCCTCAATATGTTTCTTGAACTCTTTTTCACTCACATCGATAATATCCCCTAAAAGATAATCGTTCTGAGGCCAGTTTACAATGGTAATATCTCCAGTATATGTTCCGGGACCAAAATTATTTTTATTGATTATGCGCCGGTAATTCCACAGATTTAAAACATCGCCTGTTCTTACCCCTTCCGGATGAAAACCAAGTTCTTTTGGTTCCAAAGTCTGTGGACTGGAATATTTCAGATCCAGTAATTTCCCTGGCCAGGGCGGGTACATATCAGGAACATAATTGCTCCAGAAAGTATAGTCTTCCGGACGGTCAATGATGTTATTTGCACCGTGCTGATAATCCATGGCAAAACAGAGTGTGAATGCCTGATTGTCCTTTGGATTTCCCTTTTCGGGAGCATGCAGTTCGCCGGTCTGACTTTTGGATTCGGTGCCGGTAACGTATTCGGTGCCGGTAAGCGGAAGCAGATCGCCGCATTCCGTTGCATCCACAAAATACGTGGCTTCAAGCACTATTGTCTGGTTGTTTTTCAGGTTCACTGCCTCAATGGCTTTTACCTTTTCGCCTGTAACATCGGCTTTTTTTATTTTGTGTTCGGTTAAAACAATCAGCTTTCCCGAGCTCATGTACGGATGAAGCATTTCCAGAAGTACAGCCACAGCCACTTTAGGCTCGTGGCATAACCGCGAAACAGCACCGTCTCCCGGGTTGAGGTTTTCACGTTTACGGGCATCCGCAGTCAAGGGATAATTGCGCTTGTAGTACTCCCGCACGCGGTTTCTGAAATCACGATAAGATGCAGGCGCGCCATGCGTTTCAATCCAAGGGTGTTCGTCAGGTGGAACGCCCTGTTGCGAAACTTGCCCGCCAATCCAGTCGGTTTCTTCCGTCATAACCACTTTCAACCCATTCCGACAGGCTGCAAGGGCTGTTGCACATCCCCCCATTCCGCCACCTGCAATTACTACATCGGCTGAAAATCCATCAGATAATCTTTGATTTTTATTCGAATTGGCAAATATTTCTGAACCTTGCAATGGTTGGGTTAACAACATACTTCCGCTACCGGCAGAAAGCAGTGTTATAAAATTTCTTCGTTTCATTTTTAACTGAATGAGTTATCTTTTTTACTTTAAGTTCTGTAAATACAACTACTTCCTGTAGCGCTACTAAATCTGGATTTGCCTGTTTAATAACCCGGGCAATTGCCGGAAGGTCCACTTCATTCCATCCTTTTGAAGGAGGATGAGCAATACGAATATTATAACTCAGGATTTTTATATTGCTTTTATTCCCCTTATTACCGAAAAAGTTTGTGCCAAACAAATTACTACTGGTCGCAAAGGAAATTATTCCAATTGCAACCAGTAGTGTTATTGTTTTATTGACTGATTTATAGAATTTCATCAGACAAGTTATTAAAATACGAAATACTTTTTTCTATATCGGGCACTGAATTGTACCAATTATGTTCGTATTCAATAGAAAATAGTCCTTTGAAGTTTTGTCGTTTTAGTTCTGTCAGCATTCCATTCAAATCCAAAATGCCGGTTCCCCAAATTACATCGTGCTGCTCTGCTTCTCCCTCAACTTTTTCTTTAATGTCTTTAAAGTGGAGTGCTTTTACATGACCATCCAATTTTTTTAAACATTCCACCGGGTCGAGGTTCATTCTTTTCCAGTACCCCACATCGGCGCAGGCTCCAATACGGTCGCTCAACCCGTCAACGGCTTCGAGAAACATATCTGGATTCCAGTAATTTGAAGGCTTCGGGTGGTTATGGATAGCCACATCAATTTTATATTTGTTGGCCAGCTTGTCCACATATTTTAAATGCTGGTATTCCGGTTCGCAGGTAATGATTTCAATTTCCATTGCATCGGCAAATTCGAATAGCTGTTCCCACTCCTGTTCATCTTTGCAGATAACCACACCGCTGGCAACAATTTTAACTTTTTTAGACCTGGCATATTTTAACACTTGTTTCCGGGTGTTTTTATCCATCCGAAAATCCATAGTGCCTTCCATACCTTCTCCCAACGGCTGACCGTAATAAACTTCAATGTATTTCAATCCAAGCTGCTGTGCTTTATCAACAGCTTCCTGAAACGTAAATTTATGAAAGGAATAACTTTGAACTCCCAATTTCCAACCTGCTTTTTCAAAGTTGGTCTTTTGGGCAAAACCGGTTAACGACAGGACAACAGTTGCCAAAAGGATACTAAATTTTACAGTAATTTTTTTCATTCTTTTATAATGTTGAATACTCTCACAAAAACGACAACTTAAATTTACAAAGTTTAAATGAACATTTTTCAAAAAAAGGAGAAGCTGCCGTAGCAGCCCTCCTATATTGAGACTACCTAATCTCCAGGCATATCTGGTAACGACCATCCATCCCTGTATGTATGTTTCACCCATTCTTCAGCCATTTCCCGGGCGTTGAACTCGGCATAATCCCGGTTAAACCTGGGATCACCGTCAACCACTTCGAATTTATCGTTTGTAACCACCTTAATTTTATCGGAATCCGAAATATTGGTAAAGCGCATGTTTTCGCCGTCCCAGTCGAGGATGCGGTTCAACCCTTGCAGGCGCACGGCCAGTACTCCCATTACCACCATTTCGTTGAATGGGCCCGAATACTCGAAATTGGCGCATGTTTCGGTACGGCTTTCTGCCGGTTCTTTACAGGCACGAATCCAGTCGCGTTCGTGTGCACCCGACCATGGCCCGGATTCAGATCCCGGAATCCGGCGTAATACTGGTTTGGGTTCTTCAAAATCTTCCATTTTGGAATAGGGCAGCAAAGTAGGATGCATTCCGTAGTAGCTGGTCATTATCTTGCCTTTCGAGCCAACAAACAGCAAACCTCCGCCGCTGTCTTTTCCAAGTACTTCTCCGTCGGGTAGTTCCACCGGACGGCGAGGTAACAGGCCCCCGTCGTACCAGGTCACTTTCACTTCGGGCATTCCTACATCCGGCATGTTTTTACGGGCCGGAAACGTATATTTTACAATTTCGGCATGAGGTGGGCTTTCGGTATTCACCAGCGTGGAAGAACCTTCCACCTGCGTGGGATATTTAAGGTTGAGCGCCCAGAAGACGGGGTCGAGCACATGGCAGGCCATGTCGCCCAGCGCACCGGTGCCAAAGTCCCACCATCCGCGCCAGTTCCATGGGGTATAGGCAGAATGGTAAGGCCTGTACGCAGCAGGCCCCAGGAACAGTTCCCAATCCAGCGTACCCGGCACTTTCATCTTTTCAGCGGGCCGCTGCAATCCCTGCGGCCATATGGGCCGGTCGGTCCATGCATGTACTTCGGTTACTTCACCGATAGCGCCCGACCAAATCCATTCACACACCCTGCGGATATCGCCATACGAATTGCCCTGGTTACCCATTTGGGTTGCTACCCCGTATTTTTTGGCCAGTTTAGTAAGCAATCGCGATTCATACACTGAATGCGTGAGCGGCTTCTGGGTGTAAACATGTTTGCCCAGTGTCATGGCATGGGCAGTAACCGCAGCATGTGTATGGTCGGGTGTTGCCACCAATACAGCATCTATGGAATTGCCTGCTTTATCGAGCATCTCGCGCCAGTCTTTGAATTTTTGGGCTTTTGGATAATCTTTAAACGTTTTTCCGGCGTAATCCCAGTCCACATCGCAAAGAGCCACAATGTTTTCGGAACTCATATTCCGCAGGTTGTTCCGGCCCATGCCACCTATGCCAACTGCTGCAATATTTAGTTTATCGCTTGGGGAAACATGGCCGGCTGCTTTTCCCAATACCGAACCGGGAACCACCGTAATTCCTGCGCCAGCTAATGCAGCTGTTTTGACAAAATTTCTTCGGTTTATGTTTTTCATACTATTTACTATTTTAATGCTTTATAAATTAAAATCTTCTATAACCAATTGGAAAAGAATTCATTTGGTCATTTGTAGTTTTTTGTAATCTAAAACACTTCAGCATTTTGGATTAACCCGGTAACCTTTTGAACAGGCAAATCGAAAACCATAAAACGACGGTTATCAACCGGTACAACAGAATGATCACTATTTTCTTTAAAATTAAGTTCCTTGCCTGGTTCCTCAAATAATCGCATTTTACTTTTTTCAACATCAATTTTCAGGAAAGCTTCACCACGAATATGCCAATAGCATAGCCACGTTTCACCATTTCTGTTGAACACGAAAGCCTTTATATCAGGAGAATCATTCGCCGGTTTAGCGATTTGCTGATATGTAAAAAACTCAAATTTTCCCTCTTCGTCTTTCAGTAAAATGTGCTCCTGGTCAGGTTGTTTTAACTGTTCTTTTTGTTTCTCAGTTAACAATTCTCCAATGCGAACATCTTCCCAGTTTCGGATAATTTTCAGATTGTCCCATGTTCGGGGATGGGCTTTCAATTCTTCGAGTTTACCCATCAGAGCGATAGGACAATCCCATGCTGCAGCCCGGCTGCATATATATTCATACATGTCGGGTTGCATTCCTTCTTTAGTGCTATCGGGTGCCAGGTAATCGTTCCATCCAAAATTTATTGAAGTAAAATCCTGTGCAGTAAATTGGGCAGCATACATCGGATACTTTTGTGTTGCCTGACGAATCACTTCCGGTGCAAATAAATCAAACGCATTTCCTCTGGTTATAATATGCCAGCTGTAGTGCGATTTAATAGCACCCTCCGATAATAAAGGAGCATTTTTAAACGCATTGTAAACTATTGACTGTGATCGGGCAACATGGAACCAATATGGCGGATGAACATCTTCGGCCCCATCAAAATAAATAAACTCAAAACCAGCAGCATCATATATTTTTGCAATACGTTCAGCTAATTCCTGCTGAATACTTGTATTTTGATCAAACCGGATAAAGAGTGGCCAGGTATCTACATCGAGCAAGCCAAACTTGAATCCTTTTTCAACAGGTTTAATTTTTGAACCGAGCACACCACGCTTACATCCGATGAATTGATAAGGAAAGGTTGTAGTGTAATTCTCGTATGAGATTAACTCATTCCCTAATTTCAATAACCGACGTCCCTCTTCAAGTGTGCAACCTTCGGGATTTTCCTCAATCTGTATAATATCTGAAGAGTTGTCAATCGAATCGGCTAATGTAAAAATGCGCCTCAGATTAAGCCTGGCATCAGGAACCGGACTGACATACGGATCGTTTCTGGCAGCTTTGTTATAGTGAATATGAAAACCAGGAATCATTCCTGCCTCTCTGATTTTTTGTGTAATGAACTTTAAATCATCCATGCCGTTGGGATATTCAGGCCGCCACGGGAAATGGCCCATTGAAAGAGCAAAATCTGTATAATACAACACGATCATACGAAAGCCACCTTCTTTTGCAAAAGCAATGTGCTCATCAATATTTTTTGTAGTTACATTACGCAATTCGTAATAGGAATATTTGTATTCTTCCCTTCGTCTGCTTTCAACTCCCAGGGGCAGGTTGTAATCCTTTTCAAGTTGATCGATCCTGTCCAATAACTTATCTTTTTGAGTTGTAATTAAAGCTGCCCCAACATTCATAAGCTTTACCCGGTTTTCCATACCTGCATAAAGCAAATGATAATTATTCCGGTCGAATGCATCGATACGTGCAAATTCATCTGTAGCCAATAAATTTACAGCCACATCATCGTCCCACACAACATTAAGCCATTCGCCCATGTGCCTGCGTTTTTTTACGGGTAATTGAAGTAAAGTAAACTCATCAATTTCAGTTGGCCTTTTAATACCAAACTTTTCAATTTCGTAATCCAGATTTGTAAGTTTGAAACCGATATAGTTGTCAGTAATATTCAGTGATATGGTTGCAGTGTAAGCAATTTTTTCAAAACCAACTATTAATTCATTTCCAATCCTGTAAATTGTGTCGGCCCCAAATGTTCGCGGTTTTGCCGGGTAGGTAAGAAAAAGTTCGTTATCGTATGGACGGTATTCTGTTATGGCGAAAGCAGGTGTATTCGTCCCAGTTTCAAGACACTCCTGTCCTGTTTCTTTATGAATCAAACTAATAGCCTCACCTTTTGCACTAAAGACAAGTTGCATTTCAGCATTTTCGATTATGACTTGATTCAGATTTTTTCCCCTTTCTTCTGCAATGATTTCATTAGTGAAGAAAAGGAAAAGAAAGAATAACGATAATGTTTTCAGTTTGCTTTTAACCAACGAATTAAACATCTCAAATTTATTTTATAAAACCATTCTTCTGAAGTGTTTGATAAAGTTCGGTAGAATTTGGATGGCCTGCAAATGCATCAGAATCAGGAGCATTCATTAATCCCATGTACTGATAAATGAATATTTTCTCCACGTAAGGAGAAACCGCTTCCAATTGTCTGATAACCCGTTCTGCCGGAGCTGGCAAGAGAGCACTTTGATAAACCTGTCCTTCAAATTGGAAAACCTCCACATCAGCCCATATTCTTGACTTTGCAGCTTTTTTATGCAGCTTATATAAACTTTTAAAAAATCCGGCACTCTCTTCTACTTTGGTCTTTTCAACACCTATTTCATCCTGATAGGCTATAAAATCCACATTCAACTGTTCAATTTGCCGTTGATGTCTATCGTCTGCTATAACATTGCGTGTTCCATAAGGAGCAATAAGCGTTTTGGCTTTAGGTGTAAGCTTTGCTGCTTCGGAAGAGGAACTATTTACATAGTTAATAAAAAAGTCATCGTAATGTCCCTGTATTCCTGTTTCATTTGGATAGTACCAGCCATAAAAACTTTTGTGATGTCCATATTTTTCAGCAATTTCATTCATCGCCCGGAGCCTGATTTTTTCAACCTCTTTATCTTGCATCAAAAAAGCGGGCTTTGTCCATTCTCCAAAAAAACCATTGCTTACAAAAAATTTAATGCCGTACTTATCTGCAGCCGACAATACAACTTCCAGAGGATCCTCGCAAGCCAGCTGATGTTTGGGAAGAAATTTCGATGGATAAAAGGTTTTATCTCGAATTGCGGTATTCAGTAATACCAGATAACGAATGCCGGATTGTGCGATTTCTTTAATTTTATACTCCCACTGATTAGCTGTAAATTCAGCCAGAGTGGGATTCCAATATTTTCCTTCGGCCAAACTATGATGCTGAAATTCAAACCAGGAACCCTCTATCGGCTTAATTCCGGCCGATCCATTCAGTTGAGCCATCAGTTCCGGTGCTACCCCTAAGCCCAATGCAGTTACTCCTATTGATTTGCAAAAATTTCTTCTTGTTGTTTTTGTCTTCATTACTTACCCATTATTTTTTATTATCAAATAACATTTGTTTTTTGATAGCCCGAAACTTTTATTGCCGGGTTATCTCTTTGAAAAATTATTTCTTTGATAAAACGACCACAAAAAAATAAAACTCCTAATTATTAGAATATTCAATTGCCCTGTCGATACCTTTTTTTACGGCATCCCACTGATTATACATATTTAAATAAATCATATCGAAAAACATCAATCCATCACCTACAGTTAAAGCAATAAAAACTGCTTCTTCCGCATCATTGGGTTTATTTTCGAAATTCAACCCGTAAAGACTTCCGCAAACAGCAACATCCCCCAAAGTTACTTTTTTAGCATTCAAAATTGCCCCCTCTACACTCCATTCATTTTCTGCACCATACAAAGTTTGGCCGTATGCTCCGGTCATGTACAGGTCGAGAAGTGAGGCATATCCATAGTTTTTGTATTCCGGAGTAGCCCAGGAATAATGAAGAGAAGCATCAAACCGGTTACTGGCCCAATTCACTCCTTCGTTGTAATAAGATGAATACCACGACCCGGTATATGTTCCGAATTTGATATCCGGATTTATTTCTTTTACCTTTTTTCTTGCATTTTCGAAAAGATCATAAATGGTTTTAGCTCTAAATTCCAACCACTTTTTATAGTGTGTTCCGGGCTCTACCTTATCCCCCTTCCAGGTAAAAACAGAATATGGAAAAGAATTTACCGTGGTGCCGATATATTTTTCAAACTCAACTTTTGTAAGTGGAGAAAAATCACTTTCAATTGAATTAAAGCGGGCTCTGTCCAGAATAATGCCATCGACATTCGAATAATTTTGAGCCAGATCTTCCACTATTGACAAGAGATATGTTTGCACTTCGGGATTTACCGGATTAAAAAATTTTGCATGCGATTTTTCATCGTCCATAATTGAAATAATCCCTGAAGGATAATAGAGTTGTGTTGCCCAGGAACTCTTGTCAGTCTCCCGGTACAAAACACCTCCGTCGCGAATATTTCCACCAACCATAATGTTGATGTTTGCATTCACTTTTAATCCCAGATTATGGGCCTCTTCGATAAATGTACCCAGATAATCCCAGGTGGCAGTCCTTTCAATATTGCCTAACTTTTTTATTTGTTCAACAATACCACTTTCATACAGAACATCTCCGCACGTTGGCCTCACATCCACAACCACTTCAGTGAACCCTGTATTTTTTGCTTTAACCAGGCAATTCCGAACATTTTCTTTGCTGTTTGCCAGATATTCAAAATTCGCCGAAGCGTCAATCCATAAGATTTTGGGTTTTTCGCTCACTGGAACAGATGGCTGCTGCACAGGAGGTTCTTTCCACTGCACCTCATCATCTCCGAGTTTGTTGCCTTCAGGGCTTGAACAGGAAGCATGTATGAGCAGGTAAAAAAATGCGATATAAAATTTTATTTTCATGGCAAAAAGAAAAAGCATTCTGAACTAAAGCAATAATTACGGAATTGAATCAATAAGCAAGCATGTAAAAAAGGGGCTGAACTTTTATTGAGTTCTTTTCATATTTGTTACAATATAAAATATTCAATATCAATATTCAGCCCCTCTCAACACCTTTTTATTTCGAATAAAAGGTTATTAATAGATTTCCCAGAGTTCCACGCCGCCGTTAGTGCATAAGAATGCAACAACAGCCGATTGTCCGTCCGGACTGACCTTCACCTTCACATCGCCGGTAACATTTCCGTTACTGGCGTAATTGGGATCCATTGGAAAATTGAGCCAATCATTCCATGCTCTGAATTTAATCAAATCCATGACAGATGAGATTTCGTTTGGCCTGAGCATTACTTTTCTGACATCGAAAATTTCTCTCATCCAATTGAAAGCATTCTGCTCTATAAAAAACATATAAAAGGCTCCATCCATTTGAGCATAGTCAAAAGCGTGGCCCCCACCTAACCATTGATGGTAAACATCCTGAATGTGATGTTCTGACTGATAGATTGGCTGATTGGTTGTACCATCCATATAGGTAATGGCAACTTTGGCAACCCCGTTCTCATACCGGGCCACAAAATAGTTACTGTTGGCACCAACCTCTATCGGTACAATTTTGGCTTGTACACCCATGGTATAATCGAGTGAATAATCGACCCTTCTGGGCTCTTCTGACACGACCTGCCCGTTTTTGATTTCCCACTGCAGGAACATATTTTTATTGGAGAGGGCCA
Source organism: Tangfeifania diversioriginum (assembly GCF_900141875.1). Taxonomy (GTDB): domain Bacteria; phylum Bacteroidota; class Bacteroidia; order Bacteroidales; family Prolixibacteraceae; genus Tangfeifania; species Tangfeifania diversioriginum. The sequence continues at coordinate 13,443 of NZ_FQZE01000006.1, forward strand.
GGTAGAGGAAAGCATGATCGGTCATATCACCTCTTACATAAATCTTTCTGCCAATCTGTACTCCCGGAATATCCAGTACATATTCAAACAGCAGTTCAGGGTTTGCCGATACCCCTTCCCACCAGTACATGTGTATCACATCACCTTCGGCAACACCAAAGTTACATGAAGCAATATTTCCGGCATCATCGGTGGCCATGTGCAGCGGCACAGTCCTTTGAAGATCTCCCCAGTCGATTCCTTCCATCGAAATATCACCGGCTTTTTCTCCGTCAGAAATGTTAACGTAAAAAAATCCGCCTCTGTCGTGTACTACAACATAATCGCCACTGAAACCCACCGCACCATTGTTATGGTCGGTAAAATTTAGTTCCGTAGCAGTTCTTTTCCACAGAGTACGGTGCTGATACTGGACACTTAATTGAGCTTCGATTGTATAAGCCTGTCTTGCTCCATCGGCTCCTACTACTTCAAACTGATAAGGTTCAGATAAATCCACCGGGCCTTCAAAAGCGGGCTCAACGCGCGCGTTGTTGGGAATACTGGCAGACACATTGATTTTTGTCATATCAGTAGTTTTAAGCCCGTTAATATCTGCCTCAACTACAATAGACCCATCTGTTTCTGTTTCATCTACAGTGATTTTGGTATCAATCAGATCGGAGGTTAAAAAACTAAGTGTGGTCAGTTTATTTCCGGCCGTAGGAATCAATTCTTCAGCCTCCTGACATCCAGTTGCCAGAATTATCACACTAAGAACAAATAATGACAATATTTTATTCATATTTTTTCTCATAACTTTTCAATTTTTTACCATAACGGTGTTTGTATGCACAAAGGATTGTTATTTATCTCACTTTGAGGCACAGGTAATTTATAATAGCTTTCTTTAAACACCCGGTTTTGATCGTCACACTCTACCGTTTCAAAGATGAATGAATCGCCATCTTTTGTAATCTTGGTTCCATGCATTCTTTTACCGTCAAGCACATCTACAGCAATTCTCCAACGACGCAAATCCCAAAGGCGATGACCTTCAAAAGCCAGTTCAACCTTGCGTTCTTCCCTGATGATTTCACGCAAAGCTTCTTTGTCTGTGACGGTTATTTTCGGCAGTTTAGCTCTTTCCCGTACTTTATTGAGAGACACCAGAGCTTCGGCTCCTCTTCCCAATTCGTTGAGTGCCTCTGCATGATTCAGCAACACTTCCGCGTACCTTACTTCGTACCAGGTTTGAGCGCTTACTCCATCCATCGGGGCATCTTCATCAATCATTTTCCTGATATAATAACCTGTAGTAGTTCCTCCGCCACTTTGCTGTGAACCATATTGTTCAAAGCCATCTGTGCCGCCAACAAAAGTCTCAATCGTGCGACCTTTCCATGATGCGCCATTATAGAGTACAGAAGCATAAAACCGGGGTTCCCTGTTTGCATAAGGATTGGCAGCATGCTCCGGATTATTCCAGTCGAATTCACTGCCATCTGCCATCCGGTAAGAATCTACCATTTCAAGTGTTGGTCCGGCAATGCCAATAATGCCTTCGCTCTTATCTCCCTTTGGACTGTACAATTTATGGAAACCATGCCCTAAGGTACCTCCAAAACGATAACTCAGAACTCCCTCTTTGCTATCTTTTGTTTTAAAAACTTTATCATAATCCGACTCAAGCTGGTATAAATCGCCTTCTTCTTTTATCACTTCTTCTGCGGCATCAACCGCATCCTGCCACCTTTCTGCATAAAGCATTACTCTCGATTTATAACCTAATACTCCACCCCTTGTCAGACGGCCTAAATCGGCATTGTCCCATTTACGTGGAAGATTAGCAGCAGCAAAATCCATTTCCTTTATGATAAAGTCATAGCATTCACTCTCGGTACTTCTTGCTTTGAATGCCTCGTTTGGTCCATCGATATAGTCTCTGATGATTATTCCACCGTGGCTTCTTACCAGCATAAAATGCAGAAATCCTCTAAAAAACCTTGCCTGGGCTTCCATTAGTATTTTATCCGCTTCGTCATAGGTGGCATAATTCTCCAACCCAAATAAAAATTCATTAATCCTTCGAATCCGGTTATATTCATAGGAATAATCGGAAAGAACCGGATTATTGGGACTAATAATTGAACTGAGGATTGTTTTATTTACATCACCTCCGTTAGCTCCCATAACATGTTGATTATATTTTACGATATCGCTAAACCCATCGTTCAACGCTACTCCTGCGTATTTTTTGCCATAAGGGCCGTATTCGTATATAGGCTTATATAAACCATTGATATACAAATAGGTATTCTCCATTGTTTTCCATATCTCTGCTTCTGTGTAAACCGTGCGAGGTTCCGGATTGAGATAATCCTCACTACAGGCACCTAACAGAAGAAAAGAGACCAGAAAAAGTAACTGATACTTGATTTTACTTATTTTCATTGTTATTTCGTTTTAAAATGTTACACTTACACCAAACTCATAAGTACGTTGTTGTGGATAATATCCGTTGCTGATTTCAGGCGCTTCCGGGTCGATGCCATACTTATTCAAACCTGACCATGTGAGAAGATTGGATCCTGTGAAACTTAACCTGACCACATCAATCCCGGCTGCTTTTAAGTAGTTGCTGTTTACGGTATATCCGATCTGAGCATTTTTTAATCTAAGATAACCAGCATTACGCATCCACCAGGAAGAAGCCCATCCGTTAGCATTGCCCACTTCGGCTGCCACTGTAGTCAGACGGGCAAACTCTGCGTCCGGGTTTTCCGGAGTCCAGCTGTCTTCAATCAGGAATCGGGGCGAATTACCGTTTCCATGGAAGGGACGGGTGTATATGGTAGCATCTACTGCACCATTTGCATAAACACCGCTCAAAAACATATCGCGGATTGCTGCACCCTGGAAAAAGATTGATCCATCAAAATTCTTCCACGAAGCTCCCAGATTCATACCATACATCAATTCTGGGAAACTGCTGTTTCCAAGAAATGTATAATCCTGAGCACTCTCGATCTTTCCATCACCGTTCAAATCTTTATACAAAATATCTCCGGGACGGATTTGACTTATTTTTTGAAGGTGACTGAGCGTTGGTGTATTCATAATCTGCTCTTCCGACTGGAAAAGACCTTCGGCAATAAATCCCATTTTTTCACCCATTTTTCTTCCGGTGCGTTTTTGATAAGCTGGTGTATTCGGACTTTCATTCATCTTCAGAATTTTATTCCGTGACCATCCCAAATTCCCTTTTATATTATAGGATACTTCACCTATTTTATTGTTATGTGTCAATACCAATTCCAATCCGCGGTTTTCCACTTCACCTCCATTAACTGTCCCGGGGTAATTACCACCCAGCGATGGTGGGAAAAGACTACCTCCGCCGATTAAGATGTCGCGGGTATGCTTATAGAAATAGTCAAATTCCATTCCGAAGATGCCCTTGTCCAACATCATCTCGAACCCCACATTGTAGGTAGCGGTTTTTTCCCAGGTGATATCCCGGTTCACCTCTCCTGCTGTATATACAGAAATGTATTCTTTGTCACCAATATAGATAGTTGCCGGATTTCTTCTCATCATATTCAGATAAGCAAACTGCCCCACATTAAGGTCATTACCAAGGACTCCGGCAGAAGCACGCAACTTCAGGTTTGCAATCTTATCCTTCAAATTACTAAAGAAAGGCTCCTCGGATATTCTCCATCCGACCGATGCAGCGGGAAAGAATCCCCAACGGTTCTGTGGGGGGAAACGGGAAGATCCATCATAGCGAGCTGCCAATTCAACCAGGTATTTGTAGTCGTAGGCATAATTAAATCTACCTACAAAACCGGCGCGTCTGAAAATACTGCTATTCCCCCACGCATTGGGCCTTCCATTATTATCCTTGATGTCATTCCCCATATCCAGTTCATGCAAGGTAGTTACATCATAATCGATGGCCACTGCACCAAGATTCTCCCCTTCCTGTACAGCTTCCTCAAAGAGAAATAATCCTGCAAAATCATGTTTGCCAAACGTGTTTGCATAGTTGATTGATGGTTGTAAAGTTTTCCGGTAGAATTGACTGTTTGCATGAGTAAATGCTTCCACGTTGTTTGCTGTTACTGACAAATTGGTCAATACTTCCGAATAGGTATTGGTAGCTATGTCATAACTGTTCACCATTTCGGGAGCTGCCCATGCCCGTCGTGTGGTATAGTCTTTATCGTAACTCATTTTAATACCCAGCTCAAGTCCTTCAACCCAGGGGAGTTCCCATGCAAATTTTGCAGAGGTCTGAAGAATATTCAAAACCGAATTATTGTAGCCTACATTGTTATATACCAACGGGTTAAGAGTGTTATTCTTATTAAAATGCCCTACCGTAGGTAAACCATCGTATGTAGTAGGCAAAAATGGAAATACTTTTGATGCCAAAGTAATCGGGTTGTTCCATGCCTGATTTGACACACCGAAATATCCCGATTTACGATCTTCCTGACGTGCGGCCATATCCAACTCCAACCGAAATCCATGATTCAGATTCACATCGATATTGGAGCGTACATTGTAGCGCTGGAAATCAAAGTTATCAATAATCCCATCTTGTGATAGATAACCTGCCGACAAGAAGTATTTTACAAATTCATTTCCTCCATTTACATTTATATTGTGATGTGTTGAGAAGGAACCCGGCTTCATGATTTCATCAAACCAATTGGTATTTTGAATTTTTCCTTCCGGATCGCCATTTAAAGCTTTTTCATAAAGACTCTGGGTGAAGATCGGTTCTTTTCCGTCCATTTCAAGAGCCTTGTTATACCATTTTATAAAATCCGGTCCATCGAGGAATTCAGGAAAAAGTGTATTTTGATTGTATGCAACTTTCCCTGTGTAGGTAATTTTTGGCTCTTGTAAAGTCCCACGTTTTGTAGTAACCAAAATTACACCACCTGCCCCCTGAACACCATAAACTGCTGCCGCAGAAGCATCTTTCAAAATAGATATTTTATCGATGTCGTTTGGGTCCAGCTGTGCAAAACTCCGTTGTACACCGTCCACAATCAAAGTGGCTGAACTATTTCCCAAAGTAGAAAGCCCCCGCACACGTATGGAGGAACCGTCAGCCCCCGGTTGTCCTGAAGTTTGCAGGGTAGTCAGGCCAGGTAATTTTCCCCCAAGTGCAGAAGTGATATTGCCTGAGGGAGCCTGCAGCAGTTCTTTACTTTCTATCTGTGCTACAGAACCTGTAACACTCACTTTTTTCTGAGTTCCATAACCTACCACAATAACTTCGTCAAGCTCTTCTGTGTCCTCCTCCATGGTAACATCCAGATATGTTCTGCCACCCAGGGCAACCTCTTGTCCTGAATAACCCACATAGGAAAAAACCAGCGTGGCATCAGTGCCTGGTACAGAAAGAGAAAATTCACCGTTCACATCTGTAATGGTTCCCTGATGAGTATCTTTCACCACTACATTTACTCCAATTAGTGTTTCTCCAGTCGAATCGACAACTTTTCCCCTTACATTGACTTGTGCAAACACGACATTTGTCGAGAAAAGCAGTAGTACTAAAAACAGATTTCGTATAAATCTGCAGTTCCACATAAAAAATCGTTTTTTACATTTCATTTATTTACTTTTTTGATTTAAAAATTAATATAGTTTCTGGTTTATTGAATTTTCTCCTTTTTTTTTCGGAAAATTGACCATTGATTATTTTTTTTCCACTTTTCGGGTAATAAGATTTATGAGCCGGCGATATAATGCTTGGTCAGCGTCTTCTTCTGATTGAGATAATTTATAAAAAGCATCTCCTCCCTGATAATAGGCTACTTTCATGGAATCGAAAACTCCGTTATTTTCATAAACATCTAAATAATCAGTCAATCGGTATCCCCATTCCTTATTATTTTTCAACACTCTGTCATCAAATTCAATTTCCATATTCATCTGGAACTTGTCCGCTCTGTCAAAAGCTTCCTGCAAGCGGGAATAAGGAATATTCTCATTAAAAAAATAGTTGGGCTGATAGTAGGGTACATTAAACCCTAAATTTTTCCATTCAGAATAGCCATCGGAGTTGAAATAGGGAATCCAATAAAAGTCATACTTTTTTTCATAGAGGTAATCGGCAACATCAGCAGCAAGATTTCTGCTGTTCGAAGCTTCTTCAGCAAGCCAGTAAAATCCGACCAGTTCAATATGTTCAAAATTGGCATTTCGAAAGAGCTCTTCAGCGTAATCGATATACCACTTACAGGCATCAAGCCGGTCCTTTTTATTAAAAAACTGAAGAGACCGACCGTCCAATTGCCCCCAATCGGTTTGATTTGGAATGGGTTCGGGAATACTAATTACAATCTTTCTTTTTTTGTATTCTCCCTGTATTCGGCCACTTTCCCTGATATCACCAAGTTGTTCGTTCAGTGCATGTATGGCATTTCCTTTTGCAAAATAGTTTTCAAGCAAATGTTTCCACTCTACTTTACGTGCAGCTAAAGCCTGGTAGCCTGAGGCAAAACCACGGCCCTGTCCGTTATGAATTTCCAAAAAAAGGAATCCGTCAAACAACCATTTTTTTCCCCCGTTTGTCTCCCCAAAAGCATAGGGAGCAAAATGATCTTTATTCCACTTAATGTTACGATGTGCCCCGCCATCATAAATAAGTACCAGGTCATTCGGAACCTCGTGATAATAATTCAATTCCCGTACTGAAGGTTCTTCTTTAAAAACTAAATCATTATCATCGCCGTTCAGCTTGTTTCCGTAAGAACATGCCACCGTGCTTAACATAAAAGTACCCCACAAAATAAATGAAATGGACACTTTCAAAAGGCTTCTCATTGTATAAAATTTTAAATTCAAACTAAAATTGATTTATCTCAGATTATTCTTAATTTACTTCCATTTCGGGAAAGCAAAAATTTCCGGAAATTATCAGATGAAACTTTTTTAGGAAAAAGATGAATTATATCATCTTTAAAAGTAAATTTGTATTGCAATTATATTTATTGAGGCCTGCCCATGAGCTTACAGGAGCCATGAGGCAGGCTTTCTTATTACTTTGCAATTTTATTTTTTTTCATATTCTTAGGTTTAAATTAATATTGTTTCTATTCTACTATATGAGATTTTTTCTTCTTAACACCAGGGCTCCTGCTCCTTTTATGGCAGCATCAGTCCCTACTGAACTAAAAGTAAGTTCGCAAGACTGAAGAAGCAAAGAAAGAGATGTATGTATCATCCCCGATTTGATTGAATCAAACAAAATATTCTTTGCAGGAGCAAATTTTCCACCTATAATGATTACCCCCGGATTTAACAGGTTTATTATATTGCCCAGCGCGTTTCCAAGCTTAAAACCAATATTATGGGTTAGTGAAATGGATAAAGCATCACCTTCCCGGGCAGCTTTTAAAATTTTTTTAAAGCTCACTTCTTTATTTTTTTTGTTTAGTGTCAATAATGAAGTTTCGCCTGCCTCAATATGTTCTTTAAAGTCTTCTTCTAATGCATGGCCGGAAACTACTGTCTCCAAACATCCTCGTTTTCCACATAAGCATAATTTGTTAGATCCCACAATTTGCATGTGCCCAAATTCGCCGGCAAATCCATCATCCCCTGTTACAATTTCTCTGTTTGTGATCATCGCCAGTCCTAATCCCTGACTTAAGTTAACCACAAAAGCATTTCTTACATTTCGGGCTTTCCCAAAAACCTGTTCAGCGAGTCCAATTAAATGTGTGTCGTTATCAAGATAAGCAGGAAACTGGAAACTTTTTTCAAAGTATTCGACCAGAGAGCTTTCTAAAAAATTAAAATAGTTATATGATGTTCCGGTTTTAGAACTTATTCGGCCAGTAATACCAACACCCATACCCAAAATTTTGTTTTTTTTAATCCCGGACTGCTGAATTGATTTTTTTATATGGGAGGAAACCGTTTCCAGACACTCAAGATTATTCTTTAATATAAAATCCTCAATTTCATCAGAATAGACTTCTTCCATTGCAAGATTGTAAACTGATATTGAAAGTCCTTTTAATAAAATTATTACTCCGATTGAATAAGCATAGTTTTTATCCATCTTATACAAGGAAGGACGTCTTCCATTTCCTGTTTCTTTTTTTCCTGAATCAACAATTACTTTCTGTTCAATAAGTTCATTAATAAGCCTTGTACCTGTTGGAACACTTAATCTAACTTTTTTGCATAATTCAGGGATAGTTAAAGCTTGCTCAGCTTTATTAAGTATTGAGACAATTTTTCTCTTTTGAGCATGTTGTCTGCCTTCATTACTTATATCTACTATATCTTTAAAAAATAAATTCACAAAGGGCATTATTTATAACAATTGTTATTTAATACCTGCAAGTTTATGTTTTTTTTTATTAACCTCAAATGGTTTTAATAGATTTATTTTTATAGTTTATGTTTGTAAGGACATTTAATTTTTGTAATTGCTTGATTGAATGGGATTTGAGCAGAGGGTTTGTTGTGAGCTAAGATCTATTTATTGGTGAAGTTTACACACAGGTATCCAATTGCAGAGAAAAGGGAATTTTTTTAGGTTGACTTTTCTTTGAACGTATTTTACAATCTTTTTAGCATAATCAATCTGAAATCCATTGCTTCTTTGCCCGGGATTTCCTTTGCTTTCAGCGTTAAAACACCTCTTCCTTTTTTCAGGTGAATCGTTCCCATTTTCATTGGCTTGAAATTTTTTACATATGATTCCATCCGTTTCACCCTGTCGTGTTCCATCCCCAGCAAAGGCGGATTATGGGGCTCGTAAATTTTACCGGTTAGTTTTTCTCCTGCATAACTTAGTTCAATGGTGGAGCCCGCATCCTTCGATGGACAGGTGTAATAAATTTCTACTTCGAAAGAACCGCCCGAAAGAACTTCAGCTTCCCAGGTAATACTGTCATCGGTGCTTTTCCAGTTGGTAAAAAAGGAATCGTTCGGAAACCGATTCGAACGCTGAATATTTCCATGGGCAATTCCGTCACGGGCGGGGATTTGGGTAAAGGGGAAATCCGGATGCCCGATAGTAAATGTACGGTCATCGGTCTCGGGTAATTCACTTAAAACTTCAGATTCCCAATTTCTTTTTGCCTGTAAAAGTTGGGTTGAAATTTCAGAAAATTTGTCGGAAACATCCTCATATTGTCCGGGATCGCTTTCCATATCAAATAATTTCCCTTCGTTATCGAGCCTGAACTGTTGGCTGCGTACACTGGTTCTTCCTGACCAGTGACTGAATAAAAGCCTTTCTTTCCATTCAGGCTTACCTTCTGTTAGCAATGGCTTCAGACTTATTCCATCCAGTGTTTTTTCGGGTTGAAAATTGATTCCTGCTAAATCGGCCAGGGTGGGCAGCAGGTCGATGGAACCTGCAATTTTGTCTATCTTTTTGCCACTTGGTAAAACACCTTCCCATTTCATAAACATTGGCGACCGGACTCCGCCCTCGTCGGTCGAACCTTTTCTGCCTTTCATCCCGGCGTTCCATCGCCAGCTGTTCGGGCCGTTGTCCGAAAGGTAAATAATGATGGTATTTTCAGCCAGCCCTAGTTCGTCCACTTTTTCCACAATCCTGCCCACGTTCCAGTCAATGTTTTCGCACATGGCAAGGGCTGCGCGGGTAAAAACAATATCTTCTGTTTCTGGTTCGTGGTGAAGCATTTCCAGTTCTTTGTTTTCAAATTTATTCCACCACCTGTAGGGCACCTGCATAGGGCTGTGCGGTGTATTGTACGGCAGGTAGAGAAAAAATGGCCGGTTTTTGTTTTTCTCGATGAACTCCATGCCCCGCTCGGTGAAGTCGTCCACTACAAATCCGTTTCCTTTTACAATTTCGCCATTGTGTTCCAGCATGGGGCTGAAATAGTTTCCCCAGTGGCCAGAGCAGAATCCGTAAAAATCGTCGAATCCGCGTGCATTGGGATGGTACGGAGGTTGCATTCCGTTGTGCCATTTTCCGTAGGCGGCGGTTGCGTAACCTGCTGTCTTGAAAATGTCTGCCATTGTGGTTTCATCCAAATCGAGCCGCTCGCCTCCTGCAGAAGTACTGTAAACGCCTCCACGCGGATGATACCTTCCTGTAAGCAATTCGGCACGGGTGGGCGAACAAACCGGACTCACATAAAACCGATCGAAAGTAACTCCGGTTTCTGCCAGCCGATCAATGTTGGGTGTTTCAAGGTTAGTGTTCCCCGAAATACTCAAATCGCCCCAACCCTGGTCGTCGGTGAGAATAAGAATGACATTGGGGGGCGCATTTTTTTCAGAATTATTGCAGCTACTTGTAATGGTTATTATACAAGTCAAAAGGATGAGTAACTTTATTTTAACCATTTTTTATCCGTTTTCTCCAGCTCTTGTTCTGTAACTAATTTTCCAAATTCAATATCTTGTTCACTCATTTCAAGCATCTCAATTTGCTCATGAGTCAGAGAAATAAAATTATCTTTTTTATTGATTAAATCCCTTTTTCTAAAATTTTCAATTCCATTTTTTATCATTAAAGCTATTTTTCCAACTGATTTTCCACCGGTTCAATTCCCGCCATATGTTTTTCCAGTACATTTCTGATTTCAACAATCACTTCAGGATGCTCATCGGCAATGTTGAATTTTTCTGAAGGATCGACATTCACATTGTAAAGTAAAGGTGTTTCGTGAACAGTTGGCGAATTGGTTATTTCTGTTGGCGGATTGGTAATCGGGTGGGCCGTCTGGCTACCATATTCGTTTTGCGTGATAAAGTGCGCTTTGTAATCGCCTTTTCTAACAGCATAAACCTGCTCGCCACGATAATAGAACACTACATTCCGTTCGCTTTTTCCCGTTCCGAGAACCAGCGGGGAAATGTCGTATCCATCGTAAACGCGGTCGTCGGGAAGTTTGGTTCCGGAAAGGTTGCAGAATGTGGGCAACAAATCCATGGTGGTCGCCATGTCCATCACCACACCTTGTTGTATTTTTCCCGGCCACCTGAAAACGGTAGGTTCGCGCATTCCCCCTTCAAAGGTTCCGCCTTTTGCACCACGCAGTAATCCGGCTGTTCCACCATGGGTTTTAAAGGTGTGCCATGGGCCGTTGTCGGAAGTAAAAACCACCAACGTGTTTTTATCCAATCCTTCTTCTTCCAGCGTTTTCAGAATTTGCCCCACCGACCAGTCGATTTCTTCGATTACATCGCCGTAAAACCGGCCAGCGAAGCATTCTTAAACTCTTCGGACCGGAATAACGGAATGTGCGGAAGCGAATGTGCCAGATAAATAAAAAAGGGTTCGTCTTTCATGCTTTTTATTTTTGACACCGCTTCTTCGGTGTATCTTTTGGTAATGGTGCGCTGGTCGGCCGGCCGTTCAATGATTTCGGTATCGCGCATTAGCGGGACATTGTAGGCCTGGTAGCGTTCATTTTCAGCCAGCGTGAAATGATTAGTACTTTCCACTTTATCCATATCGTTGGAGTAAGGGATGCCAAAGTAGCTGTCGAAACCGTGGTCGGTAGGCAGGTGAGGCGATTTATGGCCCAAATGCCATTTACCAATGGCAGCTGTTTGGTAGCCGTTTCCCTTTAAAGCCCGGGCTATGGTGATTTCGCTTTGTGGCAGCCCGCCGTTGGAATCGGGGAATAAAACCCGACGCTTGTCGCTGCACATGCCCGAGCGAATGGGCAGTCTGCCGGTGAGTAACCCGGCACGGCTTGGCGTGCAAACAGGTGCAGCCACATAAAAGTTGGTCCATTTTTGGCCTTCCACGGCCATCCTGTCGAGGCTGGGTGTTTTAATGGTGGGATGCCCGAAAATGCCCAAATCACCGTAACCAAGGTCGTCGGCAAAAATGACAATGAAATTGGGCTGTTTTTGTTCTTGAGATTGGCTGCTTTCGCATGAAACCGTAGTTGTCAGAAGTAAAATACTGAGTAGTAAAATAAATGAATTAGAAGTCATAGTCAGTTTTATTGATTTAAACAGGTAGGAATTGTATCTAAGCTGATTTCAATTTTTCAGAAATCCAGAATTTGATAATGGATTGCCGTGTTACACCTAATTTCATCGCCTGCTGATCCAGCTTTTGAATCATCCATTTGGGAAAATCCACGCTTACACGTCTTGTTTCCAGTTCTTTCCTTTTAGCTGTTTTTAAATCCAAAAATTCTGTGATATCCTTTTCTTCTTCAAAAAGTTTATCAAATTCCTGTATCGTTATCGATTTCTTTTCCATTTTGTTTGAATTTGAATGACTTTCGATTTGCTTTTCTGTTAAGTCGGCAATTTACAAAATAGACACAAACGAAAAGGTCCTTATTTAAGTTTCCTTGAAGAATAAAGTTGAACCATGCACAATGAAAACTGTTTAATAGGTCAGAAAACTTATTAATCAAGATAAAAATGGAAACACAAGGAAAAACTAAATGGGTACTGGATCCGGCACACAGCGAGATTCTTTTTAAAGTGAGACACCTGATGATTACGAATGTGAAAGGTGAGTTCCGGAAATTTTCAGCAGAAGCGGTTTCAGCAGGAAACGATTTCAGCTCGGCTGAGGTGAATTTAACCATCGATGCAGCTTCGGTTTTTACCAATAACGATGACCGTGACAATCACCTGAAAAGCGCCGATTTCTTCGATGTGGAAAATCACAAGGAGCTGACTTTCCAATCGACTAAAGTTGAAAAAGTGGACGACGACGAATATAAACTGACCGGTTTGCTAACCATTAAAGGCGTTGCGAAAGAGGTGACGCTCAATGTGGAGCATGGTGGAATTATGAAGGACCCCTGGGGAAATGACAAAGCCGGATTTTCGCTGGAAGGAAAAATTAACCGCAAAGAGTGGGGCCTCAACTGGAATGCCGCCCTCGAAGCTGGTGGTGTAATGGTTGGCGATGAGGTGAAAATCAGCGCCGAAGTGCAGTTTGCAAAACAGGGGTAAATTTTTTTTGTTTCCCGCAGAACCCGCAGATTTTCGCAGAAGGTATTTTATTCCGTTATTTTTATTTCCATTTTGTCTTTCTCTGCGGGTATCTGCGCCATCCGCGGGAGCTTTCTTTTGTTTCCCGTAGAACTCGCAGGTTTTCGCAGATATTTGTGTTAAAGCTCCACCAAAACTTTCTCCGGATTTTCTCCTTTTTGAGTTTTCAGACCAGATGTTTCCTGCTTATTATCGTTTTCTCCAATAATGACTGTAAACGTTCCGCTTTCGTGCAATTGGGGCTGAACGGTTTTGCCTTTAATACGGTAAATTTGCGCCAGTTCACCTGTTTCTTCGTTTCGGATTTCCATCAACTGGTTGGGTTGGTTCACCGAAATTTCGGGTAAAATATTTTCAGCGCCCATTCCCAGGTTATCGAACTGTGAAATTTGTTTTGGCCACCCCGGGAACTGGTCGCGCACCGGATTGGGATTTTCCACATCGGCCAGGAACCGCCAGGCATCAATACCGATAGTCCGTTCTTTTTGGTCGAAAGTTACAAATCCGAAACCGGAAGACCTGATTTGGGCATTGTTGTAGCGGCTTTCGCGGTCAACCGTAATTTTGCCCGGATTTCCAACAGCATACACAAAATTTTTGTTACCAAAAGCATCTTCGTATTTCCCGGTGTTTGGATACCCGTGCTCGGGCCGGTCAACCACCGGAAGGCCCAGTTCATCGGGTAAAAACCAGCGCATATAGAAGTTGCAGATTGCCGGTGTATTGAAACTCCATCCGGCATCGCGGTATTCATCCAGTCCGTATTGCACCAAAGTGGGAAGATGTTGGTCGCCGTTGATATGGAAAGCAGCTGCTTTTCGCATCAGGCGGATAACCTTGTCGCGGCCCGATTTTGGCCAGCCCCCCGAGTCGAGGTCACCGTAAAGGTAATTTTCCAGGCTGCCGTGGTGCGTGGCTACATTGGCAAAAACCGTTTGGGAGAGCAGCACTTTCATGTCGGCACCTTGCCAGTCGGTTGCCCAGTCGTTCAGGAATTTGGATTGCCGTTCGCCAATCATTTCAACTCCCGGCTTGTCCAGGAATGACAAATCTTCGCGGGGTTCTTTCATGTGGTCGTGCCGGCCTTCCCAGTCGGAAACGGCTTCCGGACCGGTTTTAAAGATACGGTCGGTGATGATAGCAAAACTCACCCTCCCGTAAGTGAGGTCGGTGTACCACACGCTCATTCCCTGCTCAATTGGGGTAGGGTTGTACGGATCGGGTAATTGCCCGCACTGCGTGCGGTTGACCACGTTCACCATTTCCACCGACTGCATAAACCCGCGCGTGTCGGAACTGCCGGCACCGCCCGGTTTTTCAATTCCGCCTTCGCCCCAGAGGTTTCCGTGAAAAACATCGTGGTCGTCGGGTGTGCAGATGGTTGGCGTGTTTCGCATCAAATCGCCAAATGCCCAGCCAAACATGTAATATTTTCCGAGGTAACTTAAGATTGAAGCTTCCACCGGTTCGCGTTTTATCTGATATCCGCCGTTGGGTTCGTAAATCTGGTCGCCCGAAAAATAGAGCATGTCCGGTTCCAGTTGGGTCAGGTTTTCAACCAGCGGCGTGTAAGGGTAACCCGATGTGAACTGGCAGGTGAGGCCGCCAAATTTCAGGGGGCGATCCACCGGGTCTTTGCGAATTGTCCCTTCATAATAGTCGGGCATTTCGGTTCCGTCTTTACCTTTTTCAATATATTCTACCCGGTATTCCGTGTCTTGGGAAGCATCCCAGTTTTCCAGTTTGAATACTGCAGTGCGCGAATCGGGTTCAATCTTTTCTGTGGCAACGGTTTTCCAGTTTCCGTTTTCATTTAGCTGAAGGCTGACCTGCTGGTTGTCATCTTTTCCGACAGGTGGCAGCAGCGCCATCATTTTTACGGTTGCCTTGCTGAGGGTATGCATGGTCCACAATACCGGCCCAAATGCATTATCGGGTTTTTCAATCACTTTTGAGCCTGACAGCTTTATATTGTCAAAAGCAAAATGGGCGTTTCCAGGCTTTTCATTCACGCTTAACTGCATATTGTTGGCCACAGCAATCAAACCCTCAATTCCGTCAACCGGACATGAAAGTTCGGTTTTAAAGCCTTTATAATCAACCAAATTCATGGTTAATTTATTATTTGAACCTTTAATGGTTATCGTGAATTCGTCCCAGACAAAATTCTCCGGCAGTTCAATTTTTTCATCTTTTAAAAAGGCATAGCCATTTAAGCTGACTCCGGCTTTAATGCCTTCTCCAAAATAACAAGTGGCTTTCACGTCGGCATCTTCTTCATCGTGCAAGCCAATTAAAAATCCGGCCGAACCGGGAATGTCGCCATTTTCAGCCAGCATTATTTTAGCAGAAGCCTGAAATTCACCTTCTCCGGGCGACAACACATGAGTGAGCAGGTTCACCCTCGACTGGGGAACTGTTCCCACACAGTGAAGCTGACCTTCTTCCACTTTCCAGTCTTCCAGCGGAATGGACCAGAAATCTTTTCCCACCCACACACGGTCGTGGGTGTTATCGAAGTTGGCTGAAAATTCGGTTTTTTTGTGCATGAAGTTGCAGCAATAATAACAGCAATGATGATGGTTAAGGTTGAAAGTTTCATATTGGTTTAGTTTCTTATTTTAATTTCGACTGTTCAGTTAATTTTTTCCGGCCCTGTGGTCCAGGTATTCCTGCAGGAATTTATCATTCAGCTCGTCGCTGTCGCCGTAATAGTCGCGTAGCTCTTCCAGCCTTTCATGAAGGTCGGCCTGAACTTCGGCATATTCCGGGTCGCCGTAAATGTTGTTCATTTCCATGGGGTCGGTTTGCAGGTCGTACATTTCCCATTCATCGATGTCGTAGTAGAAATGAATGAGTTTATAGCGTTCTGTTGCCACGCCGTAGTGGCGTTTCACCATGTGCACCGACGGATATTCGTAGTAAGTGTAATACACCGCATCGCGCCACTGGCCGGTTTCGCCGCTTACCAGTTTGCGGAACGATTCACCCTGCATTTCTTCAGGAACTTCAATTCCGGCATAATCGAGGAAAGTGGGTGCAAAATCGAGGTTTTGTACCAACTTGTCGATTTCCGTACCGGGTTTAATTTCTTTTGGATAGCGAATGAGCAGCGGGGTGCGGAACGACTCTTCGTACATGAACCGTTTGTCGAACCAGCCGTGCTCGCCGAGGTAAAATCCCTGGTCGGAAGTATATACTACGATAGTGTTTTCGGCCAGTCCCGCTTCTTCCAGGTAGTCGAGCACTTCGCCCACACCGTCGTCAACCGATTTGATGGTGCGCAGGTAATCTTTGATGTAGCGGTTGAATTTCCAGAGCGCGATTTCTTTTTCTGAAAGATTTTGATATTCTGCTTTGAAGGCTTCATTTTTAGGTGAATAGGCTGCCAACCAGTCCTCTAACTGTTTCTCATTGAACCGGTTCAGCTCATTGTGAAAGCCGGTGCTGTCGCCGTTCGGGTCAACAATCATTTTGAAATCGTGGCCCCAGCGGGCATGGCCGTCAATCTCCATCTCCTGCTCTTTAGCGGCGGTTCCCCTGTTTTCGTAGTCATCGAAAAAATTGGCCGGTGGTTCGAATGTCACGTCATCGAAAAGCGTGAGGTATTCGGGCCCCGGTTTCCAGTTGCGGTGCGGTGCTTTCTGGTGATACAGCACGCAGAACGGTTTGTCGGGATCGCGTTTGTTTTTCATCCAGTCGAGCGTGGTTTCGGTGATGATATCGGTGCAATAACCTTCTTTGCGTACCCGTTCGCCGTCAATCAGAAAATCGGGGTTGTAGTAGTGCCCCTGGCCGGGCAAAACCATTGAAAAATCAAACCCTTGCGGAATGCCGTCGAGATGGATTTTTCCGATCATGGCTGTTTGGTAGCCGTTGGCCTGCATTAGTTTCGGGAAGTTGGGCTGATCCCAGTTGAAAGGCTGCACGTTATCGACTTTTCCGTTGATAAAGCTGTGTTTCCCGGTGAGCAGCACCGCGCGGCTGGGCGCGCAAATGGAGTTGGTCACGTTGGCACGGGTGAATAGGGCCCCTTCGTCGGCCAGCCGGTCGATATTGGGCGTAGGCGCCAGTTCAGCAAGAAAACCATCATAGGCACTTATGGCCTGATAGGCATGGTCGTCGCTCATGATGTAGAGGATGTTGGGGCGTTGGGCTTCTTCGGTTTGTGGCGAGCAATTCAGTAAAAAAAATGCGGTGACGAAAAGGGAAATCAGTTTAACAAGATGTTGGTTCATAGTTGAAAAATATTTTTGATTAATAGAACAGTTTTGATAATATCAGTATTGAATCTTATACAATTTTACAAAAAAAGGGGGAGGGAGTAAATATTTGGGAATAAAATATATTCGAATTATTTTTTCGAATCCACCAGTTTCATGGGGGCGGTGCGCACAACTATTTTGTTTCCGTTTTCGGGCTGATCGGTGGATTGGTACATAAACCACATTTTGCGTTCTCTGTCGAGATATACGGTGGTGTGCCGGTAGTTGGGCCGGAACACTGAATATTTTCGGACGGGGCCGGTCAGTTTCTCGGGATGATCGACATGGGCTGTCAATACTTCAATGGTGTTGGCGCTGAAATCTTTCACCACAAAAAGTGCAATGCTGTCGTTGCTGATGCGAATGGGATCACAACCTCCGATGATGTCTCGCTGTTCATCCTGAACCTTAATGAAACGGGAGAAATCCGAAGGGCTGTCACCTCGTGCCACTCCCAATCCCCATGAAACTTCAGCAGATTTGGCAATGTAATACACGTTGAATATCTCCCCAGCTCTAAATGCGCCTATTGGAGAAATTTCATCGCCGTGGCCCCACACCTGTGAATCATTCCATGAAAAAACGTACCCCTGATTTTCAAAATGAAATCCATCATTGGATGAAGCCAATCCTGCATTGCACTGCACGGATTCGGTCGTTGGATTGCTTGCAAGTGTGGCCCCGAAATAGAGCAAAATGTCGCTGTTGTTATCCAGGATTGCCCCCGCTGAAAAAACGCCTTCTTCCGGGTTGTTCTGCGGCTGGTGTGTGAGAATGGGATTTTTCTCAAACTTTTTAAAATGAATGCCGTCTGTGCTTGTGGCCACTCCCAGCGAACGGTTGGCAGGACCTCCGTCGGTAGTGCGGTTGCCATTGGCCCCAATGTAATAAAGCAACCAGGTGCCATTTTTCTTCACCACCGTACAAGGACTAATCTGCCCGTATAAACGGGCGTCCCAGCTTCCTTTCGGGCCGGCTTCAAGCACCACCTGCTCCCGGCTCCATTCATCTGCCCGAGGGATGGTAACTTGCGGAAGGTTATCTTTACCATCTTCTGCTAAAATGGTCAAGGAAAATAAAATTATATGTATGAGAAGGAATGAAATGAAACTGATCAATCGTTGTGTCATTTTTTGAAAATTGAAATGATTCAAACTTTACAATTTTACGAAAAATGGGGGAGGAATGGAAATGGGGTTTGTGCCAACTGTTAATTGTCTGAACTATGATTTCAGCAGATTTTTGGATTGCTCAGATTCAGCGTATTCTGCCTCATCAGTTAAAACCCCTGTTCAGACATTTTCTTTCCATCCTCGTTCAGACCGTGTTAAATTTTGAATTAATCAACCGTTTAAATTGCAGGCTTTTGGCGCCGAAATTCAGCAACAGTCCTACTTCAATATTGTATGCCTCGAGATAATTTATGGCCTGTGCCAAATGCACATCTTCCAGTTTTGTCAAAGCTTTTAATTCAACTGAAACTACATCCTCCACCAGGAAATCAACCCTGCGGGTTCCAATTTGCTGTTCGCGATACCAGATGGGCATTTCAAATTCCCTATTAAAGTTCAGCCCGTAAAGAGGCATTTCAATTTCCATTGCCCGTTGATAAATCACTTCCTGAAACCCGTTCCCCAGAGTCTTATGTACTTGCATGGCTGCCCCTATTATTTTATGGGTCATTTCCTTGTATTTGTATTCTTCGGCCATATATTAAGAATTTATTTGTTGCTTCTGGCAATTGTCTGAACTATGATTACAACAGATTATAGAATTGCTCAGATTTCTCTTTAGCAATCTGCGTCATCTGTGTCATCTGGTAAAATCCAGGTTCAGACATTTTCTTTCCATCCCGGTTGAGACTTTTTCCCACTCCTCCAACTCCTCAATCCCCGCTTTTTCGTAATCCTCCCGCGAAATAATGCCGGGCAGTTCCGGGGCAACAATTGACGATTCGTTGTAGTTGAGTTCGCTGTTAACAGATACCAGCCTCCTCAACTTTTTATCCCCAATATTATCCACAATCTCCTCAAACCCCGAAAAGTAAAAAAAGCCAATCAAAAAACAGAGGTTCTCCGAATCCTTTAGGTAGTTATTAACGACTTCGGCAAGCAGTTTATCCTGGTTGGTAATGAATTCTTTGCTCATTGAAAATGGCGTGGTTTAAAGTAAAGTCTCGAAAATACGAAAATTTTAAAGATATAAACCGGGTGAGGATAGGGAAAGCGGAAAACCAGGCTCCTTTTTTAGGAATCTGCTATATAACACATTGCATATTAGCATCATAATTTTTAAATTGTCCCGCATATAATCCCCGGCTTATGTTTGCCGGCCCAAATAAAGAAAAAGAAAATGATTGCAACCGCCAGTAAAACATTGTCACCGGAAAAAGTTTTCCGGCAATTAGCCCATTTGAGTCAATCGAATTTTTTATCAGGATAAAGCAACCAAAGAAAAAACCGGCAGGCTTTACCCTGTGAAATAATACAAATTGGATTTCACAGGGTTTGAACGGAGCCCGCCGGCAGAATTAAATAACGCCCTTTTTAAAGGGCACAATATTAACTTTTCAAAATTAATAAATTATGTCTTACTCTGATGATTTTGAACAATGGAAAGAGAACATTGAAAATGTTCCTACAAAAGATGTTAAGCTGCCAAATCTTCCTATCGATGATTTTGTGGCAAGTGCCGAGACCCTGGCCATTGATGCCAACGAAGACCGTGATGACTTGGCGGCTGTCGGCCTGGATGTGACGCTGATTGACGAATTGACATCGCTAAGTGGTGCTCTGCGTTATTGTCAGGCCAACTGGATGAGTATCTTTCGGGCGCGTGAGGAAGCCCGGAACCAATGGCAGGAACAATCGCCTCAGGCCTTTGAATTCCGTAATGAACTCCTGCATGATTTTTCATTTGCTTACCGTAATCTTGACGATGTGAAAAAGAAAGTGACACGCATCCGCGAAGGCGGAAGTAATGCCGACATGGTACAAGATCTGCTCGATTTGGCTGTTTTGGGCGAAAAATACCCGGAGCCCCTGGCAGCAATTCATTTCGATATGGAAAAACTTTCACAGGCACGTGCCCTTTCGCACAATATGTCGGAATTGCTGGCTGCCTCAAATGGCGCTGCCGGCGAAGGCAACGAGTCTAAAGTATTGCGCGACAAGGCTTATACCCTGCTGGCCGAAAAGGCCCGGATTATTCGCGAATATGGCCAGTATGTATTCTGGAAAAACGAAAATAAATTGAAAAGATACTATGCTTAGCATTGTAAATTTCTGATTTTAAACGCCCCCGTGGGATTTGACCCTCCACGGGGGCTTTTCACCGTCCCCAGCGACTTTTGACCCTCCCCAACACGATTTTTGTTGCCCACAACGCGATTTGACCCTCCACAACGGAAATTTTCAATCTCACAGCGGAAAATGACTCGCCCCTGAGCAATTTCTCACGGCTACAGCGGGATTTGAGTGGCCCCTGAGCGATTTCTCACGGCCACAACGGGAATTGACCCTCCACAGCCGGATTTTTTGCGCTCACAATACGAAACAAGCGGTTTACAGAAAGTTTTTTCAAAATTCCTCGTGGCTGGATGGAAGTTGCTCCAATGCTTTAACATCTGTCCTTTCTTTTGTACTCATAGCTCTTTTTCCTCCTTGTACTTTCTGTGCCAGTAGCTGAATGTCTTTACCGAGAAGTTCTCACAGGAACAAAACTTAACCTGGGGTAATCCGCTTTCCTGTCATAACTCTATGACCAGGTACACCCGCCTGACCGCCCGCCTGAATGACTAAATCGGTCAGGGGCGGGCAGGTCTCTTCCTTGCTGTATCCGTCAGTTGTCCATAGCCGTTAATCTAAGTACTGTTTTATAAAAGTTGCAAAAAAAATATGAGGTTGTATCTCTCTATTTTCAGAACCTACAAATAAATTTATACCTCCTGGGTTCAAGAGAGTAAACAGCCTTTCCATTTTCTATTTCACGAAAGCTTTGACCACCATGATTTTTTTACCCAATTCATTTATAATTTTATAGGAACAGGAAGCGGCCGGCACAACAAAGGTTTCGAAATAATTGAACCGCTGCTGTACGCCATTTTGAGTTTCCACAATTATACTTTTCCCTTCCACCAGGCTCAGTACGTGGCATTTGTTTTCAGTTCGAATTTCTACTTCAGTTTCCAGATGAATCCGGTGAACATCGTACAAATGTTTTTCGTGAGTAGGAAGATGAAACAGCTGCCAGTCGTTACCTGAATCAATCAGTACTGGCTTGGCTACCAGTTTATTAGTTACGTAAGATCCTTTCCTCTCGAAACAGAGGTTTTCCATTCCCCGCTGTATGTTCAGCGGACGCGGTTTACCGTCCAGGTCGGGTCGCAACCAGTCGTACATTTTAAAGGTAAAAATATAAGGCGTGGAGCTGATTTCCAACACCAGGTTGTTAATGCCCGAGCCGTGAATGGTTCCAGGGGGAATCAGGAATAAATCGTGTTTTTTTGCAGGAAGTTTCTGCACAAATTTTTCAATGTTTACTTCGGTATTGTTTTCGAAACTTTCAGTAAGCGTTTTTTCAAACTCTTTCGGGGCGATATCTTCCTGAAAACCGAGGTAAACACTGGCATTACCTTTTGAGTCCAAAATATAATAGGTTTCTTCCTGGGTAAAATTTTCGTTGAAGTGTTTTTTTGTGTATTCCTTGTGCGGATGGCACTGAGTGGAAAGATTGCCTCCGTCAAACGTATCGAGAAAATCGAAACGAATGGGAAACTCCATGCCGAACTGTTCATAAGCATCACCCAAAACCGCCTGCGCTTCCTGAAACATGAGTGCATCAAATGATATCTCAATCAGGTTACCTGAACTTTCGAAAACCAGTCCGTTTTCCGGGACAATCAGCTCGAACGACCAGGCATAATTCGGCACATCTTTGTTCAGGCCGTCAATGTTTTGCAGTATCCAGTTTCCTCCCCAGGCACCAGGTTCAAACCACGGGCGCACGCGAAAAACATTCTGGCTGAGTGTTTTCAGACCGTTCCTCAAATCCTTGCCTTTTATCCAGGTGATTTCCTCCGGCCGCTGACCGTCAACCAAGATATCAATAATCGGGAGAACCTGTTTCTTGTGCTGGTTTAAAACGGGCCAGTCCACAAAATAGTAACGTTTATACATCGGTTTGATGTCATTCGGTTTTGAGGCGCCCAGGTTGGTTGCTGCTTTCGCTCTCGCCCTGAACTGCAGCTCGTTTTTGGGTAAATCGATATACACCAGTAGCCCGTCAACACCCGTTAATAGTGCGCCAACTCCATAAATGATATTTAAATCGGTAGATTCATCCAAAACCAACGATTTCAGTTTCTCCTGCTGAAAAAAATCAACAAGGTTCAGCGTGGTTCGTGTTCCAAACAGCAGGTCTTTTCCTCCCACAAAAGGGGCAATCAATTTATCAGTTTCTGCCTCCGGTTTCAAAGCAGCGGCGGTATTAATCCAATGAACTTTCAATTTTTTCCGATCGAAATATTTTTGCAGGTTTTCTCTGAAATCTTCGAAAAACACGCCAACGAAACCGTCAATTAAAATTGTACGGTGCTGTGCTAATTCTTCAGCTAATCCCTCAAATCCTTTTTCTATTTTCCCGTCGTCCAGTAAATGTGTGGGGTAAATGTCGTACTTTCCTTTTTTGTTTTTTGTTTTAATGGAAGGCATTAAAAACTGGCTGCTGTATCTCCAATTGTTCTTCATTGTTGATTATTTTCTTTTGTAAATTTTTCAAACAGTTGAATGGCTTTCCACAGCACACCTGCCGAACCGCGGAATGTGCCTGAGCCTTTGGGTTCGTTGTTTACGGTGTACCATTCAAAAAAACCATCGTTGTCCTTCACCCTTTTTACCATGGGTTGCATGTGTTCGTAAGCTTCCACTGCAAAATCGTTTTTAATGAGTTGCTGAATCATGCGACCGCCAAACCAGGTCCAGTCGCCGCCATTTTGATAACCGTACGGGTACATGCCTTCGTTTTTGAAAAATCCCTCGGGATAGGGCGGGTACATGGTCAGTCCGATAGAGCCGGCACCGGAAAGTTTTACATTTTCAGCCATTTTTTCTACGGAGGTTTTTATTTCGTTTTTGGAAAGTAATCCGGCTTCGATGGCTACTGCCGTTCCACCGTGGTAATAAATTTCGTTTTCGTTAAAATCATCGGGGAAAGGCGAACCATCAAGGTAAATGTGCGGGATGAATTTTTGGTTGGTTTCGTCCCACAGGTGTTTCCGGCAGTTGTTGAAAATCTGTTGATGCACCGGCTGCCATTTTTCTTTCTGTTCCGGCAGCAGTTCCATCAGGTTTTCAAGGGCAATCAGGAACATGGCATTGTCATAAATGTCGATGGCGTAGTGGGTGTCGTCGGTGAGGTAAACGCCCCAATCATGTTCGGGTTGAACGTCGCCCCAGTCGGCAGTGGTAGCGCCCCACAGCAATCCGTACTGCTCGTTGTGCCGATGGTTCATCAGAAAATCCATGGACCATTCCAGTCGCTCTGCCACGGTTTTTTCGCCCGCTTTTTCATTTAGAATGGAATTATCGCCTGTGGCCTGCACATATTTGTAAACCGACTGCACCAGCGACGATTCCTGGTCGGTTTCCACGGTGTTTTTGTGCCCGGCATAACGCGGTTCCAGTTCAGAATAAATGTAATCGTACCCACCACCGGCTTTTTCGGCCGGAATAAATCCATCGATGATGTTGCCGTCGTCGCCCTGCATCCTGAAAAATACCATCAGATTTTCTTTCAGTACATGGTTTTCAAAAACCTCTGCCGAAAGTTCGATAAAGGTGTTGTAATCGCGAATCCACACTTCGCCGTATCCGTCACCGGCATTAAATCCGGTCTTCACAACTTCCAGCGCTTTTTCTTTAACGAATTCGAAATATTCATTGGTTTGAATTTGTTTCATGAGGTTTTCGTTTTGGTCAGGTTGCGATGCACAAGCGAGGAGTCCGGCTGCGATGCCAATAAAAAATAGCTTATTCATATGGTTTAAATTTATTTTAGTTATTCCCATTCATCACTCATTAATGGCGGTGGAGTGTTTATGCCCCAATTTTCATTTGGAATCGAATCCATTTCAAAAACCAGCGTGCCACCTTGCATCAGTTTTTCCCTTTTCAACCAGGAGTTTTCGATGGTTTCACCATTAAATTTCAGGTTTCTGACATAATAATTTTCCGGGCTGTTATTTTCGGTTTCGATAATGAGCCGGTGATTTGATTCCTCAGAAAGTTGAATGGACACTTTTTCAAACAGCGGACTGCCAAATTGAAATGTAGGTTCGGCATTGGCATGTCCCTGCACATCGAAAAGTCCGAGGGAAGCCATAACATACCACGCGCCTAACTGGCCCTGGTCTTCATCCTGTCCGAAACCATACCCGTGGAGTGGTTCGGTGCCGTAAAACTCGTTGCAAATGGTGCGGGTCCATTTTTGGGTGAGCCACGGTTTGCCGGAGTAGTTAAACAGCCACGACTGGTGTAAACAGGGTTGGTTGCCCTGATTGTAAAGCATTTCAACGCCGGAAAAACTATGGATTTCCTGTCCTCCGCCAAACAACGATTTTCTGCTTTCTTCAAAGGTATTTTCCAAGCGTTCGTTAAACAGTTCTTTTCCAATATTTTTCATCAGGCCGGCAATGTCGTGCGGCACAAACCAGGTAAACTGATAAGCGTTTCCTTCCTGAAATCCGTCCCAGGCTTTCATGGGGTCAAAATCTTTTATGAACTCGCCATCCGGTAGCTTTGGCCGGATAAATCTGGTTTCCGCATCAAAAAGATTTTTCCAGTAACCGGCCTGCTCCATCAGTTTGTGGTAATCTTCTTCGTTGCCTCTTTTTTTCGCCATCTGCGCCACAGCGAACGAGCTGAAAGCATATTCCAGCGTGTGTGATGCGCCGAAATTAAACGCCCAGCCGTTGGAAATGATGGTATCCTGATAAGGCACAAAACCGTTGTTCACAAAGTAATGCAGGTCGTATTTACCGTTTCCCAGATTTCTGCCCCTGGATTCCAGCTCGTTTTTCACCGCAGCTTCGTAACCGGTTTCCCAGTCAAAATCGCGAAAACCGCAGTTGTAAGCCGAAGCAATGAGCAGTCCCTGAAAGTTTGTTTGCACACCGTTGGTGTAAACTCCGCCTGCCACGCCGTCGTGCAGCCAGCCGGTTTCCTTGTAGAAATCGATGTTCGACTGCAAATACTGCTGGAAATATTTGGGATAGGCCATTGCCCACAACTGACTGAGGTTCCAGAATCCGCCCCACATACCGTCGGTGTTGATGTGGTTGTACCGTGGTTTCCCGTTTTTATCCAGCGGAATTTGGCCGATTCCATCGCTGTTCAGCTTGTATTGTCCGTTCACATCGCTGGCAATTCCACGGCCAAGGAGTACGTGGTACAGGCCGGTGTAAAATTTTGTTTTGTTTTCTTCATTGCTGTCTTCCACCCGGATTCTCCCGAGCATCTCGTTCCACTGGCGGGAAGCATTCTGGTGAACTTCGTCGAATGTTTTGCAGGTTGCTTCGGTTTCCATGTTCAGCTTTGCATTTTCAATGCTGGTGTAGGAAAGGCCCACCTGCATCTCCACCACTTCGTTTTCTGCGGTTTCAAAGGTGACAAAAATGCCGTTCCGCACTCCTTTGGTCGTGGAATTGTTCGGCTGAACATCCTCGTCAACAAAGGTTCCCACTGAAGAAGGTTCTTTACTAAGTTGAGCCACAAAATACATTTTTACGTAATTCCCCGGATCGCAGAATTTGGCGTACTCGGGATAAGTTTCCACGTAGCCTTCTATTTCGTTATTGTTTACCAGTTGGGCAAACGCTTCAATTACATCGGAGCTTTCGCCCTGTTTGTGGCCAATGTCGAAAATCAGCCGCGATTCTTTTGATTCAGGAAAAGTATAGCGATGAAATCCCACCCGGTCGGTTGCTGTGAGTTCGGCATTTATGTTGTAATCTTTTAGAATAACCGAATAATAACCCGGTTCTGAATGTTCATCTTTTTTTTCGAAACGCGAACGATAGCCTTCATCGGGATTTTCAAGCGTACCGGGAACGGTTTTCAACGGGCCGGTGGCTGGCATTACTACCACGCCACCAATCTGGAATTCATGAAAATGGCCGAATCCTTCAATGGACGTGTGCCGGTCGTCGTAACCGCCGGGCAGCCAGCTTCCCAAGCTCTCCCAGGCATTGGTGTGAGGCGCCAGTTTTGCCATTCCAAACGGAAGTGCTGCCGGCGTATAAAAAAACCACCGTCCATGAACGGAGCCAATTTGTGGATCGACATATTGAACGGCATTGAAAGTGGGATTATATTCCGGTTCCTTGATACATGATATCAGCAGGAAGATTCCAATGATGAAGATTCCGATTTTATGCATATTAAACCTTTTTGTATGAATATATTGAAATAAATAGCAAATATATTGCACAAAAAACAAAAACATACATTCCTGTAGTAATATTGAACAAGTCTGAAATACCTCCCACAATAGGTGGAATTATTGCCCCTCCGGAAACGGCCATAATCATGAGGCCTGAGATTTCATTTGCCCGGGTGGGATATTTTTTTACGGTCAAGGTAAAAATCAGAGGAAAAATGTTGGAAGCAGTCAACCCAATTAGAAATATAAGAGATTGTGCCGCCAAAGGTGTAGGAGAGAAGATAAAAAGCAGTGTTGTTACAAGGGTTGCCGTTGCCGATCCGATTAAAAATTTAGTGGGTGAAAACCGTACCAGCAAGAGGGCACCCAGGAATGTTCCCAACATTTTGCCGAAAAAATAGAGGCTCCGGCCTTGTTGGGCAGATTCGGCGTTCATTTCCATTTTCAACAATAAAAATTGTCCCGAGGTGGCATTAATTCCAACATCGAGGCCAACAACAAAAAAAATGCCTAAAACCATTAAAGCAATGTAACCAACTCCCAGCAGTTTAAGGGAAGAAGCCAAAGTGGCTTTTTGTTCGCTGACCAGTGATTCGGTAATTTTGGTAAAGTGAAGCCAGCCAGCTGACAGAAGCGAAACCAGACCGAAAGACAGAAGAACTAGTTTCCAATCGCCAAAATGTAAGGCGAAATAGGTAGCCATGTATGGGGCAATCATGGAACCAATGGACTTTACAAATTGGGAAAAACTCAAGAAACTGGATGTCCTCGCAGGTGGAACGACATCGATAAGCAGCGGGTTTGCTGAAACTTGAATGATGGTGTTCCCAATACCAAGGAGTCCGAACCCAATCATCACCGTTAAGAAAGAATAGACGAAAAACGGAAGAAAAAGGCCCACTGCAGTGAGAAGGATTCCGATATTGAGCATATTTCGTTTTCCAATTCGGTCTTGTAACAGGCCAGTGGGGACAGACAAAAGGAAAAACCAGGCAAATACCGCCAGTGGAATGAGCTGAGATAAAGTATTGTTCAATCCAAAATCTGCTTTAACATTATCAACGCTAATTCCAACGAGATCGCAGGCGCTCATTACAAAAAAAGAGAGTAAAACCGGGGTGACGAATGCAACGGATATTGTTTTTTTGTTCATAGTCAGATGATTTTAGTTTTTATTAATTTCGAATAAAATGTATTGTCGCATAATTTGGCACTGCCGAAAAGTGCTGCATTTTCTTCCATTTCTGAAGGACAAATGGTTGGGTTTACATTGGTGTTTCTGAGTTGAGCCTCCATTTCAGTTTTAAAGAGCGGAAAGCTTTTGGAGATGTTTCCTCCCAGAACCAGGCAGTTGGCATCGAATTGTTTAACCCATGGTACCAGAAATTCACCAAGGTTTTGGCCAAATTCCCTGAACAGTTCAACATCAACAGCTTCATTATGGGCTTTTTCTGCCAGCTCTTTTACCCCATGGATTTTCTTTCCTGTTTTTTCGAAATACGTTTTCAGAAACCAGCGCGTGGAAAAATAATCGTCGGCAATAGAATTTTTAAACGGGATATGGTACAAAAATCCGTCCTCAGGGATTCCTTCCTTTCCTGCAACTGGAAATTTATTTTTTATAAAGGTGGTTCCAAAACCGGTTCCCATAGTGAGAGCAATTATCCGGTGATAATTCGACGCTTCACCCAACCAGGCTTCTCCAATGGCAAAACATGCGGCATCGTTCAGAAACCTGACCGGAAAATCTGCAGGTAAGTTCATCCTGTTTTGAATTTCTTCCCGGATATTCACGCCGTACAGTTTTTCGAATTTCCGAACTCCTTCGAACCAGGCAATGCCGTTTTGGTAATCAAACGGGCCCGGCATGGCGAAACCGATTCCTGAAAGCGAAGGAAGGTTTTGATTTTTTGTGGTCAGCCGTATGGCAGCAATCCATTGGTCCAGTATTTCGTTTTTCGAAGCCCGGCTATTCACGGCAATCCTGTGCCGGGTATGTACAACCGGTTTGCTGGTTTCCAGGTTAAAAAGCTGGCAAGTAATGTGGCTGCCGCCAATATCGGCACCCAAAGCTATTCTGTTCATTTGCTGTTCCTGATTTATTGAATGCCCCATTTTTTGTTGGGCTCAGGTCCCATAATTAATTCAAGTTTTCCGCCTTTAAGCAGTTCGCTGGCCGGGAATTTAAAACTATTCAACACTTCTCCGTTCAACCTGGCTGATTGTATGTATTTGTTTATCCGTGAAGTATTTTGGGCCTCTATGATAAATTTTTCCCCGCGGCCGTATTGTTGGCCAAGGTTAATTTCAACGTTGGAGAATAAAGGGCTCCCGATTTCATAAACCGGTTCAACGCTGGTTCCTCCGTCGGTTTGAAAAAGACCGAGTGCAGCCATAATGAACCAGGCACTCATTTGCCCCTGGTCTTCGTCGCCCAGGTAAGCATTGGCAAGGCCATATCCGTAATACCGCTGGGTAATGGCACGGCTCCATTTTTGGGTGAGCCATGGTTTTCCCACCCAGTTAAACAGAAAAGCAAAGTGCATAGATTGTTGATTTCCCTGCATTACCGGATAATCCCAGTACTGGTCGTTGGGCGCGTTAAACCGCCATTTGTTACTTTCATTGAATCCCCAGTCGATCCGTTCCACAAACCGTTCTTTACCAATGGCTTCAGCAAGTGCCGGCACGTCCTGTGGTACAAAAAAAGTAAGCTGCCAGGCGTTGCCTTCCACGTAGTGATGATTTCTTCCTGACTGGTACGGGTCAAAATCGGGTAGCCATTCACCAGCGGAGTTTTTCATGCGGGCATAACCGGATTCGGGGTCGATGGCGTTTCTCCAATAGTACCCCCGTTCCATAAAAGTCTGGTAGTCTGATTCCTTTCCCAAAGCTTTGGCAAACTGTGCTACGGTCCAGTCATCAAATGCATATTCCAAAGTATTTGAAAAACGGCCTTTGTCGTGCGGCACATATTTGTATTTCAGGTAAGGCAGCAGGTCGCGGTTTCCGGCAAATCCTCCGCCCACTTTTTGTGCCGGTGTGGTTTGCATTTTTTTTACAGCTTCAAATGCTTTTTCTGCATCAAAATCACGGATTCCCATCTGGTAGGCACCAACAATAAGCGGAATTTCGTGTTCGGCAACCATAACCGGAATGTATTCCATTCCTGCCGGGCCTTTGGCCAGCGAGCCTCCGGCGTCGTACATGGCCAGTTGTGAGTTTACCCAGCGGCTGCTCCATTCGGGCGTTACCAGGTTCCAGAACTGGTTGAGGTTCCAAAAAGTATTCCAGAACGCGTCGCAGCCCAGTGCAGGTGATTCCGGGTCAGCCAGTTGCCTGATTTTTTCATCGGCATCTACCCATTTCCCGTCCACATCGCTGAAGATATTCCGACTGCATAAAGCGCGGTACATGTTGGTGTAAAATCTTCGTTTTTCGCGTTGGTCATTTGTAGATATGTGGACGCGTTGAAGCAGGTGGTTCCAAGTATCGACATTATACTGCCGTACCGCTTCAAAATCCCATCCAAATGGCTGACTGATTTCGGTTTCCAGGTTTTTCGCTGCATTTTCGATACTTACATAGGAAATTCCTGTACGAACCAGAACTACCGGGTTGCTGCCGGTATCAAATTCGAACCACGCTCCGGCATCTTCCGGATTTTCTTGCTGGAGTATATTGCTTCCGGTTATTGTTCCTTCTTCGGTCCAAAAACCGAAGCTTTTTAACGGCTGGTCGAACTCTAGTACAAAGTGTACAATATATTCCTGTGAAACCCCGCCCGACCAGGTGTTGGGTGAAATCTGGCTGCTGAAACCTTCCACCCGGTTATCCGATACTTTTTTAATTTGAACTTTTTGCAGCTTGTACCGGTATTCTGCCGGAATCTGCAAATCAACCAAAATGCGTGAATTTGGCCGGTCCTGCGGAAAAGTGTAACGCTGAAATCCGCAACGGGTTGTGGATGTTAATTCAGCTAAAATATTGTAATCGGTTAGTTCTGCTTTGTAATAACCGATGGACGCTTCTTCGGTTTCGGTGTTCAGGCGGGAGCGGTATCCTTCGTCGGGCCGTTTTTCGTCACCAACAATTGTACCCAGCGGTCCGTTGGTGGGCATCAGAAGCAATCCCGCCATAGTCCATTCATGAATGTGGCTGAATCCTCCAATGGTTTCGAAAATGGGATCGTAGCCGGCTTGCCACCCGCTGTTTTGGTTGTCGGGACTCAGTTTTACCATACTGAAGGGCATCCACGGGCCGGGAGCAATCATCCACCGCGAATGAGCTGTTCCCATTTTGGTATCCACATAATCGGCCGGAGTAACCGTCTTTTGTTGTTCGCGTTGGATTTTACCTTTTTCCAGTGTTTTCCCGTCAGCCTTAATTTCATAGCTGCTTTTTACGGAAGTTAAAACTGCCGGCATGGGAGCTTCATAAACATATCTGCCGGTTTCAATAGTTTCAGAAAGAATAATTTCCCCATCCAGATAAACCTCGAGAAGGGGGAGTCCGTTCAGGTGTTCGACATCCACCAAAAGTGGCTGCATATTCCCCCCAGGAGTCTCTGTTTCATAATCTGCCGGTTCAACGTTACGGATAAAAAGTTGTTTGTTTTCTTTGAGTTTCGATTTGGCCGGACCTTCCAGTCTTATTTGGTCAAACATTAACCAGGAACCTTGCAGGGTAGTCAGGCTAATTTCGTTTCCTCCCATGTTAAGCAGATCCGAATCGAATGGGATTTTAATGGTATATTCAGCTGAATCCGGATTTTTACCTGCCGGCAAGTCAGTTCCTGTTCCGACAGGAAGGAAATTTTTCCACGACTTTCCGTTGATGCTGATTTTAAAAACGGGTGGATTGTTTTTATTGTAGCTTAGAATGTCAACCACCAAAGTACACTCCGCATTTTTGGGGATTTTTTTCAGTGAAAACAGGATGTTCAAAGTATGCGACCGCCAGCCTGCCGTTCCCGAAGTGCCACCAAATTCATCGGAGGGACCGGGCAAAACGTAAGGCCAGTCGTTTTTTTCGTCAGACGTCCCGATTAAATAAAAACCATCTTCCCATCCGAAATCTTTTTCGAGGAATCGACTGTATTCATCGGGTGCCAGGGCAAATTCATCCGCGCTGCCATCTGCCGTTCCAATTTGCCAGATTATTTTACTCTGGTTTTTGCAGGAAAAGATGGTAATTGAAAGTAAAAAGATTAAAAACGGGTAAACCCTGGTTTTAAATGGTGTCATAATTAATTGTATTCGTTTGAAAAAGAGTAAGGAAATGCCGTTTTCTCGGTTCCACGGTTTTTGTTAGGTTGTTTATCCATTTCAAAATTGATTTTTGCACCGTTCATCAATTCTGAAAAGTTAAAATAGTTTTTGTCGAATTTTTTTCCATTCATTTGGATTTCCCTGACATAACGATTTTCAGCGTTGTTTTCAGGGGCATTGATTTCGATGGTTTTTCCGTTTTCGAGGGATACCGTTATTTTTTTGAACAGTGGCGCGCCAATCACATATTCATCGGTGGCCGGAGCAACAGGATAAAATCCCATCGCTGTAAATACGTACCAGGCCGATGTCTGACCGTTGTCTTCATCGCCGCAATAGCCGTCGGGATGAGGCGAATACAACCGGTTCATCACCTCGCGCAACCAGTACTGTGCTTTCCAGGGCTTGCCTGCATAATTGTACAGGTAAATCATGTGCTGAATGGGCTGGTTGCCATGAGCATAATTTCCCATATTCATAATCTGCATTTCGCGGATTTCGTGGATAACCCTGCCGTAATAGGAGTCGTCGAAAACGGGTGGTACTACAAAAACCGAATCCAGCATGTTTACAAACTCCTGGTTGCCGCCCATTAAATCGATTAATCCCTGAACGTCGTGAAAAACCGACCAGGTGTAATGCCAGGCATTTCCCTCGGTAAACGCATCGCCCCATTTAAACGGACTGAATGGTGTTTGAAATGTTCCGTCTTCATTTTTTCCCCGCATGAGTTTGCTTTCTGCATCGTATAAATTTTTGTAGTTCATCGCCCGTTGGGCAAAAATTTCAATTTCCGATTCGGGTTTGCCCAGCGCTTTTCCCAACTGATAAATGCAAAAATCAGCAAAAGCATATTCCAGCGTGCGGGCGGCATTTTCGTTGACGCCAACATTATAGGGTACATATCCCAGCCGGTTGTAATAATCCACGCCGTAACGTCCGACCGAGTGCATGGGGCCTTCGTTTTCCGAATTTTTCAATACGGCTTTCCACAGCGTTTCAACGTCATAACCGCGACAACCCTTCAGCCAGGCATCGGCAATCAATGTAGCTGAATTGGACCCAATCATTATGTTCCGGTGCCCCGGACTGGCCCATTCGGGGAGCCATCCACTTTCTTTGTACGTATTGACCAGCCCTTCCTGGATTTTTTCGTTGAGCGACGGGTACATCAGATTGAAAAAGGGAAATACGGCCCGGAAAGTATCCCAGAATCCGTTATCGGTAAACATGTAACCGGGTAAAATTTCTCCGTTGTACGGACTGTAATGGATAATTTTTCCCTCTTCATCGTATTCGAAAAACTGGCGGGGAAACAGCAACACGCGGTAAAGGCACGAGTAGAATGTTTTAATCTGGTCGTCGGTTCCACCTTCCACTTTAATGCGTGCAAGCTCTTTGTTCCAGATTTCACGTCCTTCATTTTTTATTTCATCGAATGAGTTATCGCCCAACTCTTTCATATTTCGTTCTGCCTGTTCGTAGCTGATAAAAGATGATGCCACCCTGGCATGAACCTGCTCTCCTTTTTTGGTTTGAAACCTGACGGCAGCTCCCACATGGTCGTCCTCCAGTTCCGAAATATTTTCCATAATCTGGTCGTTGCTCCAAACTTGTGCAGAGGTAAAAGGTTTATCGAAAACAATCACAAAATAATTTTTGAAATTCTCAGGAACTCCGCCACTGTTGCGGGTTGTATAGCCGAGTATTTTGTTTTCAGACGGAATGATTTTTATGGATGAACCGCGGTTAAAAGCATCAATCAGAACAAAAGAACTGTCATTTTCAGGGAATGTGAAACGGAAAATGGCAGCCCGCTCTGTTGGAGTAATTTCTGTAACCACGTCATAATCGGCCAGATAAACTTTGTAGTAATGGGGATTTACGGTTTCAGCCTTGTGCGAAAACCAGCTGGCCCGCTCTTCTCCGGTTATTTTCAGTTTTCCGGTTAAAGGGAAAAGTGAAAACTGGCCGTAGTCGTTCACCCACGGACTGGGCTGGTGCGTTTGTTTAAATCCCCGGATTTTGGTCTCGTCGTAACTGTAAATCCAGCCACTGCCCATCCGGGCTGTTTGTGGTGTCCAGAAATTCATTCCCCATGGCCGCGCAATGGCCGGATAAGTGTTTCCGTGAGACAACTCGTAATCGGAGTCGGTTCCCATTAACGGATTCACATACGAAACAAAGTCACCGATCTCTTCCTGAACCTCATTGTTGTTTTCCGGTGTTGTGCAGGAAGACAGCAAAACAACCAGATGCAGTAAAATGATATGTAAAATGCTGGTATTCATCGATTAAAATTTATTTGAATGATAATGTTACTTGATTTTTTGTCTTTCTCGCTGAGAATAATCGCAGATTCGGTTAATTCTATTTTTTCAACGCCTCTGTAATTGAAGGGAATTTTAGTTAAAAAAGCAGTGAAAGATTTTCGGATTACCTCACCGGCATCGATAAATTCAAAAATGTTCCGGTCGAAAATTTTCGCTTTTTTGGCAACAACAGGAAAAGGTTCATGCAGTCCGGTTGTTCCGAATTCCATTCCAAAAGCAACAGGAATGCCTCCCTCCATGTGTCGCCAAAAGTTTATCCACGGATAGTCCTCGGTTTTCCAAATGTAACCGAGTAGAAGATTTTGTCCCGGATTTGCAGCGGTTACCCAACCGTATTTTTCGTTTCTGGGAAATACAAATGTGGAAACCCTGGGCCATTCATCCTGAAATTTTCTGAGGTTTATTTTTTTATCATTGTGCCTTACTTCCGTCCATTTTAAAACAGGTTCTTCCTGGTTCAGACTGCCGTCTTCCTTGTCTTCAAAACCCTTTTCAGTGTTGTTGTCGAACAAGGTGTTTGTGTCGAGAAAAGGGGGAGCCAGTGTAACATGCTGCACTATATTAAACATGCGGCCGTATTGGTTCAGGTTCTTTATTTCTTCCGAAACAAAAAATACCGGCTCCCCTTCAGGTAACTCAACTGTTCGCGTAAGCTTCAGACCACCCATTGGCAGTCGGCAACTCATCACACATTTTGTAATATTATTTGTTTTTTGTGGCTTTTGCACTACCTGCCACTTTTGGGAATTCACTTCGCCATGATGCCGGAACCCGTTTGCTTTTTCTGCCCCGGTGGGCGGTCCCCAACGGTCGAAACACAAAAAGTGCCCTTTAAACGGCGGCTGTTCTAGGTCGGTGGTTTCCCAGTTTATCGGGTTAACAGGCAAATTCTTCAGGCGGAATTCAGAGTAAGAACCTCCTTCAGGATTTATCTGCAAAATGATGCTGTTATTTTCCAGAATGATTTTTTGCATCTACCTCAGTTTAATTCCGAGTGTAACAATTTCGTGCGGTTTTATATGCATAGTAACTGAATTTCCGCTAGCCGTTGCGCCTGAATTTTCAGCTGCCGGCATTTCAATCAGGTTCAGTTTTCGAACCGATTGTACATTTTTAGGCAGGTTTAGTTGGAATGTTTTTTCTTTTCCTTCCACTTCCACCAAACGGATAACCATTTCTTCGGAATCTTCTGCTTTTTTCATTCCGGTTATATGCACTCCTTTGGCATCGAGTGAAACAAAAGAACCGGTTTCAGGGCGGGTTGCGTGGGCTTTTCCCAATGCAAGCGAGTGAGGTTCACCGGCCAAAACCGGCATATTAAAGTCATCTCCTTCCTGCCAAACACCGTTGGTCCAGTCGCCTCTATGTGGATAAAGGGCGTAACTGATTTTAAATTTCCCGAGGTTAGGATAAATGTCGGGAGCACCGGCAGCCCGCATCAATGTTAACCGTAAATCGCCTTTATGGTAAGAGTGCCCGTATTTTGTTTTGTTTAGTAACGTAATTCCTTTGCTGTTGTCAGAAATATCGACCCACTTTTGGGCAGGAACTTCCTGTCCGTCGGCAGTTTCAGGGGTTACCCCGTAAACCCTGCTTTGCGACGTCAGCCATGAAGGCGCTTTTTCTCCGTTAATAATTCCGTCCACCGGCCGTTCAACCACATCGAACGGAACATGAGAGTGGAATTTCGGATTTTCCATATTCAGCGGGAAAAGGGCCCGTAGCATCGGCGAATCGGTAGAATCGGTGCCGGTTTCGAGCCAGTGAACCTCCATGTCGTATTCAATCCGCGGATAGGATTTATAGAGGTAAGTTCGTTCAATAAACCGGGAATTTCCCCAGGTTTTTACCGTTTCCACGCATGCCCGCACCGGTCCTTTTTCGATGATTTTAACACTTTCAACATTGGAAACATCTTCTTCCTTTACAATTTTATTCAGTGTCCACGATTTCATGCCGCCTTTTTTATCTTCCATGTAAATTCTGAGTTTGTTGAGTTCACCGCCCTCTTTTACATATTCCGAGTTGGTGCGCTTATCCACCAGGCTGATGATGGCGCCTTTTTTCATGTCGAATTTTACGATAAAGAAATCGGTTTCGAACGTGTTATTGCTGAATGAAACCGGCTCTGCTTTTTCTCCTTTTTGGGTCATATCAACATAATAGGTTTTGTATCCTCCGGCCGGCAGATTGTCATCAACGAACTGTACTTTGGAAGTATATCCCGGAGGTGTGGGTTTTGAAAAGGTAATCTGGGCGGGGAACGTTTTTCCCGATCCATCGCGGACCAAAACAGAAGCCAGAATTTCGGCACTTCCTTCCTGACTTGTTTTGTAGTCAGGGTCAAGGAAATTGACATTGGGATTGTTTTCGGCGCCTTCATTTTCCTTGTCAACAGTTCTGAAGTTTTGTCCGTAATAATTTGCGCCCCAGGAAGCCACTTTTACGGTGGCCGGTTCTTCATGCGAATAAACCGTTGCCTCCACAATGGCTTTCCGTTCGTTTGGAACCATGTTGAAGGCAACTACCGGCTGACCCAAACCTTCTTGAAATTTAACCTCGTCGGCAATTTTCAAAAAAGCGGCGTCTTTCAGTTCCTGTGCTTTTCGTTCAGTCTCTGTGTAACGGGCAACGGCCTGCCGGTTGGCTTCGTAGATGGCCGATCCGGGAAGGATGTCGTGAAACTGGTTGAAGGTGACGGTTTCCCAAAGTTGATTCAGTTCGTTTTGCGGATATTTATGGCCATTGAGCCAGTTTAATGTGTTGAAAAATTCACTGCCAAAAAGCAGATTTTCACAGTTGCGGTTTCCCGATTTAATTTCTGAAACTGTGGTATAACATCCTTCGAAAATGAACTGCATTTCGCCTTTGTGGGTGGGACGTCCGTCCATTTCATTCGATAACCGGTTATAAAATGTTCCGGCTGTTGAAAATTTTACAGCTGGGTAATCAGGCAGTTTATTCAGTTCATGCACCAGCTCAATTTCTGCACGGCTCGGACCTCCGCCATGGTCGCCTACACCGGTTATGTGCAGAATACGGTTTTTGTCCGGCGCTATTTTTTGCAGTTCACTGTTTAGCTCGGGTGTAATTTTTCCGTTGTACGTATTGTTGGCATAGCACAGCACTTTCGATCCGTCGGGGCCTTCCCACCAGAAACTTCCCATGTAGGGTTTGCACCGGTGAAAATAGTAATAATCCATGCCGGCGAGTTTTAACATTTGAGGCAGTTGCGAAACATGACCGAAATTGTCGGGCAGCCAGCCCACTTTAGCCATTTTGCCAAAATGGTGGTTAAAATACCGCTGACCCAGCAGAAAAGACCGGGCAAGCGCCTCGCCCGACGAAAGGTTGGTGTCGCCTTCCGTCCACATTCCACCGGCCAGTTCAAGACGTCCGTCTTTTACATATTCCTGTACACGTTTAAAGAGTGCAGGGTCAACCATTTCAACAAATTTGTAAACGGCAGCCTGACTTTGAATCATCGTATAATCCGGATATTCATCCATAAATGAAACGACCTGCCTGAGGTTGTCATTACACATTTTCATGGTTTCAAAATAGGTCCACAACCAGTTCATGTCCATGTGGGCATGGCCAATCACATGAATGGTGTCTTTTTTCGTATCACTTGTTTCAATACCCGTTTCAGATACTTGAGTCTGCTGCGCCATGGCATTGAAATCGCCTGCTGTAAAAATGCAAGTAACGGCCAATAAGAAAATGCTAATTTTTTTCATAACTGTTATTTTTTGGTTTGACTTTTTCTGAGTGTTTAATAAAATTCGTGAACGGCTTCAAACATGGCCACAATGTTTTGCGGCGGCACGTCGGGCATTATATTGTGCACGGTGTTGAACACATACCCGCCTCCTTTCGAAAAAATGTCGAGGTTGTGTTTTACGTGGTCTTTCACTTCGCGGGGTGTGGCATTGTTGAGTACGTTCCGGGTATCGGCCCCGCCTCCCCAGAAAGTGATGTCTTTGCCGAATTTCTTTTTCAACCTGAGCGGCTCCATGTTCAATGCATTGATTTGCACTGGATTTAGAATTTCGAATCCGGCATCAATCAGCTCGGGAATCAGCTCGTAAATGCCTCCGCAACTGTGCAGCATGGTGTGCATGGAAGAGTGTTTTTTTACATATTCACACATCATTTTGTGGCGTGGTTTAAAAAATTCCCGGTAGGTTTCAACCGGAATCAGCGGACCGTTGTTTGTACCCAGGTCATCTCCGAATTTGACGATATCCACGATGTCGCCAACGGTTTCGCAAACGCGGATCAACAAATCCATGTGTTTTTGCATGAGTGCATCCAGCAGGCGGTGCACTTCATCCGGATTCAGGTAAAGGTCTGTCAGGAAGTTGTCCATTCGCCGCAGAAAACATCCCCATTCAAAAAGGTTGCAGCCTACTCCCAGCAGAATTGCTTTGTCGGTTTTCGCTTTTAAATCCAGCGTTTTTTCCCGGAGCATTTCCCAAAATCCGGGTTGGTTGGCCCAGTCCCAGGGGGTGAATCCAAATCCGCCCCAAACTGTTCGTTGCATGGCTAAATCAAAATTGTCGTAGCTGGCCGGAAATCCATCGAGGTACGGGAAAATGGTCTGATCGAAAAAAGTGGCTCCCAGCGGCATTTTCCCAATGGCTTCGCCGAGGTTGTTGAACGCCAGCCACGAACCGTCTTTCTGGTGTTCGACCTTGAACCATTTGGGATACCATGCGGGAAATCCTTTGATTAATTCGAGTTTATACCAATACCCGGGGGCCTGGTTAAAATTCCTGCCCACATCGAGTACATCAACTCCAAAATGGTCCAGAATCTCCATTTCGGGTTGCACCACTTCCTGTACCACATCGTACACCCAGGTTTGAAGATGCTCTTTGCCAAGGTATTTCAGCAGGTTTTGCCAGGCAACCACTGAAATTCCGGAACTTGGTGTTGCCCCCAAATCAATGGGTATCCGGTCGGGTTCCTTATGGGCGATGGCTGTCAGCAGTCGTTCTCTTGGTTTCATTTCTGTTTATGAAATATTAATATTTCGAATAAGATTCTTTTTTTCAGCCAGGTTGCTGTAGAGAATTTCCAGTTCGTTCAACAGGTCTCTGTTTCTCTCAGGATGAAATTCGCAAAGTGTTGTCAAGGTTTTTTTCACACCCTTATCTTTCAAAGTTTGCAGGAAACGTTGATTCTGAGTATTTAATGAGCCTTGTTCATCGGTTCTTCCGAAGAAAAAACCGTGTGCCATGGCATTTAGAATGCGGTCGTATTTTAATTGCTTTTTTTGTGCCAGTTGAATGATGCCTGCAAAACGGTCGTCGATTCCAAGTTTTCGGGGTAAGTCTTGTCCAACCCTGAACACCGTGTCTTTTAATGCCTGGTTTTGAAAACGAATGAGTAAATCGTCGGTGTGTTCCTCCAGGTCGTTGAAAGTAAAATCATCAGGATAATAGCTGACAAGTATTTCTGCTGCCTGGAGCATCGTTTTTCGGGTTAAGTCCAGTATTTTTTTTTCGGCCAGAACTTCGAAAATATACTTTTCCTCCGGATGGTAAAAATTGCCAACATAAGCAGCCGTTGCATGCCCAAGATTGTGAATAAATGCTTTGCGGTCAACCCAGGCCTGCATGTTTTTTTTCGGACTGAACCCTCTTACTTTGGGTATTGCTCCTTTAAAAGCCAATTTATCGAGAATAAGGGTATTGTAAGGTTCTGCAAAAATCAACAACGGGTCGTTTTTCAGGTCTTCGTCTGTCATGCTGGGAACCATTTTCCCGATGCTGGTTTCTACTAGACCCACCAGTTTGTTTAACGGATAATTTTTGGGAAGAAGTTCTATGAGCCTCGAGCGGATAAATTCACCGGCCGCCCGCATATTTTCTGCAATGATGATGTCCAGCGGCCTATTAGGAGTTAATTCCTGTCTTTGTTTTAACCCTTCTGCAATAGCCGGGATAATTTTTTCCAATGCGTTTTTTCCCACTGAAACGGCCATAATGGAAGCTTTTACAACTTCTTTTATTACTGCGTTGCGATCCAGCCCCGAAACAGCCCTTACGTTTTCTACGAGGATGGTTTCTTCCGTTTTTGCTTTGATAACAACCTGGTACGATTCCCTTTGGTTGAGCTCATTTATCAAATCCTGGTCAATATCGCAAAAAACCACGTTGTAGCCCGATTGTCCGAACAACTGGCCAATAAAAGAGCGGCCTATTTTACCTGCTCCAAAGATTAATATCGTTTTATTATCCTTCATCAATCTGTTTTAAATAGGCTTTGTAATAAGGAAAAATCCGTTTTTGTTTTTCTCCCGGTTCCTTTTGGTGGAAAGTTCCTCCCATATAAAAACATGAAAAACCACCCGAAACAATTCCCCATGATGCGGCCTCCTTCAGGTTAATTTTTGTTGAACCGTTTTGCAGTTGCAGTCCAAGGCTGGCAATGGCTCCTCCGGCAAAGTTGTCGCCGCAACCGGTTGTGTCGCCTGAATGACTCTTGTTTAATTCTTCCGAAATGGCTTCAGAAACAGGCATTTCAGTCAGTTCCGTTTCTCTGAAAATGGAGTTTTTGGCGGCAAAAAGTGTTATGTTTTTCGCCCCGTTGGTAACCATTACAGCGCCTGTGCCGAGATTGCGAAAAAAAATTAACGCATCATTCAATGCTGTTTCTTCGCTCAACCGAAGGGCTTCTTCGTGGTTTGTAATTAGCAGGTCGATATTGCTGTAACTGTCGTCACTTTTTCCCATCGGCCATTTTCTATCCGGATTGGCTTTTTGATTTCTAAAATCGTAAACTGTGTTCACCACGGTAATACAACCTTCATCTTTTGATTGGGCAAGCAAGTCGGTCAGGTTGTCTTGGATGGCTGGAACCAGTGCTGTTCCACCAAAAACAACAACATCCGAAGAGAAGAAGCGGGCATCGAGGTATTTTGGCAAATAATTCCCGGCTGCCTCTATAGAGTTTATGAAGACGCGTTCACCGCTTCCCTCTTGAAAATGAGGGTCAGATAATACAACCGTAGAGGGAGTGGCTCCGTTTACCCGTTTGTAATTGTCGATATTTACCGGCGTTTTTGCAAGCGACGATTGTAGGTATTTACCTGTTTCGTCTTCACCCCGTCCGCCGTAAAACCGTACTCGACAACCGGTTTCTTCCAGCATTTGTGCCGCTTGGATGAGGGCTACAATTCCTGGTCCGCCAATGTTTACCTTGTCTGCCGGTTTGCCTTTTGTAATCTCCCGTATTGTCGATTCGAAATCCTGACCGGAAAACTTTTCAAACTCCTCTGCAAATACAAGTTGTCCCGGTGTTAATCCCCCGTCTCCGCTTCTTTTTGAAACATATTTCGAAAAAATTTCAGAAGTGAATGAAATATTGTTGTAGAGGTAATCTACCAGGCAACATCCTACTCCCGAAATTTCAATTTGTTTTGCCATAAAATCGTTTATTAAATAAAATTTTTATAATCTGAAACCAATAGGTGTAGCGGTTCTTCGTCTTCTTCAATTTTTGGAAACCGCCCTACTGGATCGAGAAAGCGGTTGTCAGAAGTATCGTCGTTCACTGCACTCACTTCGCCAACAAAAACTTTTCCCTTGCCTGGTTCGCCATAAAACCGGTGGTAAATTCCCTGTTCGAGGCAAATGCTTTCGCCCGGTTTCAGTATCATCCTTGAATTGGGTTTTAAGTGATGTTTAACGCCATCAATCTGAATGTCGAACTCTGTATCAGAAAGCCCCTCTTTCTCATCGGATGCAAACAGTTCCAAAACCAGGTTTCCTCCGCCCCGGTTGATGATATCCTCCATTTTACTCCAATGAAAGTGCATCGGCGTTTCTTGGTTCTCTTCAACAATCATTGCCTTTTCAGCATACGGTTTTTTATCTTTTTTGAAATTGCCGTTGCGAAGGGTGAACAGGATAAGACCGCGTTGGTGAAAATCGCCGCTCCCAAAATCGGTTAAGTCCCATCCCAGCATGTTATCCACAATTTCAGAACAACTATTATATTTTCCTTTCCATTCGCCGGGGGTCCAGTAGCCCCAGGGCGGAAGTTTAAAATTCATTTGGTGGAAAAAATTGATAGACTCTTGGATAAGATGGTTTATTTCACTTCGTTTCATAATAACATATTTTATATTTTTATTTGTTAGATGTATTCAAATCTGACATTGAAGGAGGTGCGTCATCAGACCCGCTACCCCATTCTTTGTTGGGTTTATCTCCCATTATAAAAACCAGTTCTCCGCCATTAACCAATTCATCATGAAAAAACCAGGGCTTTGATAATTTTTCCCCATTCAATGTAGCGGATTGAATGTATTTGTTTTGGGGAGAAGCATGCTTTGCTTTAACCACAAATGTTTTCCCAGGATAATACTGAGGGTCTAAATGAATTGTAACTTTCTCAAATAGAGGACTTCCTGTTTCGTAAAATGGTTTTACAGACGCACCTCCGTTTGTTTGGAACAGGCCCATGGCACTCATTAC
Source organism: Tangfeifania diversioriginum (assembly GCF_900141875.1). Taxonomy (GTDB): domain Bacteria; phylum Bacteroidota; class Bacteroidia; order Bacteroidales; family Prolixibacteraceae; genus Tangfeifania; species Tangfeifania diversioriginum. The sequence goes on from NZ_FQZE01000006.1 coordinate 56,213, forward strand.
AAACCAGGCTCCCATTTGGCCTTCATCCTCATCGCCCAGCCAGCCATGAAGCGTAGTAGAACCATAATAGCTTTCCATGATAGCCCTGGCCCATTTTTGGGTCAGCCATGGTTTGCCCGTATAATTAAACAGATAAGCCGCCTGCATATTAGGTTGATTGCCATGGTTGATATAATGAGCTCCAAAACGATCCCCTGTGGCATTAAAATCGGCTTTTTCTGAATTTTCAAATCCTTGATTCAATCTGTTATTAAAATTTTCTTTGCCGATGAGTTTCACAAGACCTTTTACATCATGCGGAACAAAAAAAGTGTATTGCCATGAATTGCCTTCCACAAATTCGTTGCGTGGTGAACTCAGTGGATCAAATTCCTCCCTCCACCTTCCATTTTCATGCTTGGGGCGCATGAATTTTGTTTCAGAATCGAACATATTCTGATAATAATGGGCTCTTTTTGAAAATATTTCGTATTCCTCTGATTTGTTTAAAGCTTTGGCAAACTGGGAAACACACCAATCGTCGTATGCATATTCCAAAGTGTTCGAAACATATACAGATTCGGTGGGGACATACCCCAGTTTCATATACGGTTCCAATTGCATATTTCCAACGGCCCCTCCGCATTCATAATCATGTCCAGGCACAGTTTGCTGATGAAGTATTGCTTCCCAGGCTTTTTCCACATCAAAATCGCGGATGCCTTTCTGATAAGCACTTACAATAAGAGGAATAGCATGTGATGCTACCATAATACTCGAGTACTCGATTCCGGCCGGTCCTTTGGCGAGCCATCCACCATCATCATACATCTGTAAAAGCGATTTTACCCATTTTGATGCGATTTCAGGGTTTACCAGGGTCCATAATTGATTCAGGTTCCAGAAGGTATTCCAGAAAGCATCACAGCCGTACATGGGAGAATCAGGATCCTCCAGGGTTTTTACCTCTTCACATGGATCACGGTATTTTCCGTTTACATCACTCCAGATTGCCCTTGCTACATAAGAGCGGTACAGGTTGGTATAAAACTTTTTTTTATCGGTTTCACTTCCTCCCTCAACTTCAATTTTACTTAACAAATTATTCCAGATTGTTCTTGCATTTTCGCTTACTGCATCAAAATTCCAACCAAAAGGTTTAATTAATTCTTTTTGAAGGTTTAACCTTGCCTGCTCAATGCTTACCAAGGAAATAGCTGTTTGCATTAAAATTTGTTCGTTCTGTTCTGTTTTAAAATCAACATAAGCTCCTACATCTCCTTTCCCACCAATTTCAGAAATGTTTTGCTGAATGTTTTCTTCTTCCCAGCCACCAAAAGCCTTAAAAGGTTTGTTAAAACGAATGACAAAATGAACGGTGTAATCGTTGAATCCGCCACTGGCTTGCTGCGAATATCCTTCAATTTCCGTGTTGTTTAACTTCGTAATTTTCGCATCGATGAGTTCTGTTTCGTATTCCTGTGGAAAAAGTAAGTTAAAAAGCATATGCCCCTCGTTTGTTTCGGGAAAAGTGAACCGGAAAAAACCGCAACGGGTGGTGCTGGTTAGTTCGGTTTTTATGTCAAAATCCACTAAATCTGCCGCATAATAACCAGGGCTGGCTTTCTCTGTAGATTTGTTTATTCTTGAACGGTGCCCTGAAGTACTTCCTGTGCTGATTGGCACATCGGCATGTGGATAAATGTGTGGGTTCAGCATTCCCTCGGTTGGCATGACTGAAAGACCTGCCATCGTCCATGCATGAATGTGACTAAATCCAAAGATGCTTCCAATGGTGTATTCATATCCTGCCTTCCAGTTTTGGGCCTGGTTATCCGGGCATAATTGCACCATGCCAAACGGCAAGGTGGAACCAGGATTGAGCATCCATCGAGATTCAGAAGTTCCCATTAACGGGTCGGCATAATCAACAGGTTGTTTTTGTTGTGCTAAACAGTCAGCACCTAGTGAAAAAACTAGGAATAGTATTAATAGTAAATGTTTCATTTTTTTGAGTTTTATCATAAACTAATTTGAAAAGTACCAATTTGTGGTTCCTTATACCCTTTATTTCACTTAATCGCGTTTTCCCAGTACCAATCTGTATCGGTGCCCCAGTTTTTATTAGCGCGTTCACCCATTTCCAGTTTGAAAACGCCGCCATTCATTATTTCGTTATGAGTTAACCACGGGCGATTAATTTCTTGTCCATTAAGCTTGGCCGACTGGATATATTTATTCCGGTTTGAATTGTTGTCAGCTTTAATGGTAAAGATTTTCCCATTGGGAAGATCGATTTCCACCTTTTCGAAAAACGGGCTGCCAATAGCATAGATTCCCGTACCCGGAGTTACAGGATAAAATCCCATAGCAGAAAGAACATACCAGGAACACATGGAACCACCGTCCTCATCGCCTGATAAACCCAGGGGCGAATCATCGAACCATAAGTCCATCACCTGGCGAATACGATATTGCGTTTTCCAGGGTTGTCCGGCATAATTGTATAAGTAAGGCACATGAAAAGCCGGTTCGTTTCCTGCAGGGAACATCCCATGCAGTCCGGTAGCATCGGGGAACTGACCCATAAACTGCCACTTGGCAATTTCGGTAGGTTGGTTAAATAACCTATCCAGTCTGTTGACAAAGGTTTCTTCTCCCCCCATTAGAACGATGAGGCCATCAATATCGTGCAGTACGTTAAAAGTCCAAATCCATGAGTTATTCTCAGCAAAATACATTCGACTGCCAATGCCTCCCGAAAGCTGTGGGTCGAAATCCGGAACCCATTCACCGTTTGCCTTTTTAGGGCTCATAAAACCTGTTTCCGGATTATATACGTTCCGGTAGTTTTGCGAACGTTCCATAAAATATTCATAATCGGAATGTTTGTTAAGTGCTTTGGCCAGTTGAGCCAGGCACCAGTCATCGTAACTGTGTTCCAGCGTTAGAGCAACCGCCTGTCTTTTTTCAAATGAATGCACCTCAGACACTGTTTCTTCCTCGCCTTCCTCCAACGCAGGATACCAGCCATTTTCGAGGTAAAACGAGTCGAGGCTACACATGGGGCCGGTCCGCCATGGCAGCATGGTGCCTTCCATGGCATTCTTTTTCAGCCCTTCGTATGCTTTTTCTACATCGAAATTTTGAATGCCTTTTTGGTAGGTATCCCAAACCAGTGCAGCAGAGTGAAAACCAATCATGGCCGGAAAATCGCCATAGAACTGGGGAAATCCGGGCATCCAACCATCCTGTTCATACATCCTGATATAGGATTGAACCATGTCGGCTTCTTTCTCTGGATGTAAAATCAGTCCCAGCGGATGCAGGCTTCTGAACGTATCCCACAACCAGTCATCCACATAAAAGGGTCGGGAATCCGATTTATGTACTTTCCGATCGTAACCGCTGTAATATTTTCCCTCTTCCGAAATGTTTACCATTCTTTCGTGCGAACGGTAAAGACTGGTGTAAAAAATTCTTTTTTGCCGTTCAGTTCCTCCTTCTACACGGATTTTTCCCAGTGCATTTTTCCAGATTTGATAACCTTCCTGTTTAATATCTTCGAACGATTTTGATTTCGTTTCATTTGTTAGGTTTTGCCGGGCTTGTTCAGAGCTTATATACGAAATGCCAATTCTTAACTCGACGGGTGTTTCCAGTTTTGCAAAACTATAAAAGGCGATAAGTTCTTTGCCTGAAATTTCCGATATTTCTGCCTGAAATTCATCAGATTGAATAAATCCTGATTCCATTGCCGGCAGATTAGATTCGATGAAAAAATACTGACGGGTATTTTGAAATTCTTCCCAACCGCTTATGGTGTTGTCATTGATTTTGATATGGCTGTTTCCGCGTGTTCTGAGAATAATATGATTGGAATTTTTTTCCGAGAAATCGAAACGGTATAAAACAGCCCGTTCCGTTGTGGTCCATTCGGTTATAATATCCGGTTCTTCCAGCAACACTTTGTGGTACCAGGGGTGAACCTCTTCCAGATCGTGGTCATAAAATGCTGCCGTTGTGTTTCTATCGGTATGAACTTCTCCGTGATAAGGCATCAGTTCCGAAACATGTCCCATACGGTAAGCTGGCATGTTGAGTGCAAAGCCATAAATTTTGTCCGATAAAAAGCGATCGTTTAAACCCGGCTCTGTAACCGGAAAAACCCGAACCATACTGTTTGGCCTGTGAACAGTTGGTGTTTTAGTAGTTAGTAACGGGGCAACACCGCCAATGTTAGGATCAACATACTTGGTTGGATCGTTTTGCGAACACGAGGTTGCAAACAAAATACCGGTAATCAGAATAAATAAATTGCCTTTAATAAATTGCCTTTTAGTCATTTTAATTTTTATTATTGAGAATAAATTATTTTGTCGTTGTTTTTCCAGATTTTGCTCAATCGTTCGGCAACGGGTTTGGGATTGCCTTCAAAATCGATGATGGCAGTGTTAATCATGCAGGGAAAGCAGTCGTGCCCCATCCAAATAAGGAAACCACCACACTCCGGAAATTTTTCTTTGGATGATTTCACCGCAATCTCAAGCCCTTCAGCCTGCCTGCTTTGGCTCCATCGAACATAATTTTCGAGTGACCTTTCATTTTCAGACGTTGCCACCAGATATTCATTCCATTCGTTCCACCAGTTGACCGTTCGCCAAAGGGGGTTATCTAGGCTGGCAGGAAGCGGGCGAAAATCACCGCTGTATTTTCCAATAAGCGAAGCCTGCATGGCACCCGGTACGCCCACTTCGGAAAAGAAAAAGGAATCATTTTTTTTCCAAAATTCGGTGACTTCATCCATCGTTTTCTTTTCGCCGAATGGAAGTTTCCAGGGACCGTGCGTATCCCAATGCACGCCTTTCCCAAAGTTTGCCGGACTGGCATAAATGGATGGTCCCGATGGAGAGCCTGGCAAGAAACGGCGATCGGGGTCGTTGTTATTTACGGTTTTTTCAATGGCTGCAATCAGCGGATGGCTGTTATCGACAGGTCTCACGTCGTCTTTTTCATATAACTCATTTCCGCCGCACCATAAAAGAAGTGACACATGGTTTTTCAGTCTTGTTACATAGTGTTTGGCAATTTCTGTAAATTCAGCAATTGTTTCAGGATCTGAAGGAGGGTAATTATCCAGCCCGGAGGAGGAGAGTGGAAAATCCTGCCAAATTAATATTCCCAGCTCGTCGCATAGTTCGTATAGCCACGATTTTTCGGCAAAACCACCACCCCAGATGCGAATTGTATTAATGCCGAGGATTTTATATGTATTGAGGATTTTTTTGTAATCCATCTTTTTCAAATCCGCAAAGTTGGGCAGCAGGGGAGTCCAGTTTACTCCCTGGATAAACAGTGGCTGATTGTTGACACTACAAATCCAAGAATCAGCGTTTTCGGGAGCGCCTTTGTTTGACAGCCATTCTAAGTGTTTGAAACCTACCTTTTGTTTTTTTGTTAAAATGCTTTGCCCATTTGCTTCATAAAAGGTAATTTTTAACAAGTATAAATTCTGATTTCCCCAACCGTTGGGGTACCACCGTTTTATCTTCAGGTTTTTCCACGTTTTTCCAAAGGAAATTTCCTGCATTGAAAGGGAATCCTTAAAAATTAATTCTCCTTCGGAATCGTTAAGTGAAATTCTAGCAAAACTGGTATCGGAACTTTTGCTATCTTCAACTAAAACGGATAACTCACCTTCGTCTTTTTCCTTCTCAGCTTTTGTTTCAACCTGCACCTTGCTGAGTATATTTTGCGATTTCGTTTGCAAAAGGATTTCATCCCAAATGCCAATCTGAACGATACGGGGCACCCAGTCCCAGCCATAGTAAAATCTTGGTTTCCAATCTGTTGTTTGTGATGTGTAGCCAATCTGCCCCAAGTAATTGGGCGGGCATTTAAAAACAAAAGCGAGGGTGTTGTTTTTTTCTTTCAAAAACGGGCTGATGTCAAAGGACCAAGGAATAAATGCATTGTTAAACCGACCTGCTTCCTGACCATTAATGAAAAGGATTCCCTGGTGATCTAATCCCTTACAATGTAAAATGCAGTTGTCTTTTTCCGTGACCCAATCATCAGGAATACTGGTGGCAATTATCCAGTGCCGGTTTTCAATCCATTCCAGCTTGGTGAAATTCAAACCAATGTTCCAGTCGGGAACAATGCCCTGAGCTTTTAAGGCATTTTGAACAGAGCCTGGAACGGTGAAAGGAATAGCTGAATATTCAGCCCAGGTTCCCGAAAGTTGGTTAAAATCAAAGTTCATTCTCCATGTATTGGGCAGATACCCCCATAACTTCCACTTTAGTTGTCCGGCATTTATGCCGTAAATTTGATTGTTTACGCTGATTGTAAGAAGAAGAAATAATATGAGAAACTTATTGCGATACATAAAGTTCTAAACCATTTAGCTGGTGATTGTTCTTGCTCTTATTTTAATTGTATTTGCGCATAAAATTATTCGATCAGTTTTGTTTTAGGCCCCACTTTTTATTTGGTTCTGCTCCCAGTTCAAGCTCTAATTTTCCACCCTCCAGAAAAACAGAAACAGGAAACTGAAAGTCGTTCCATTCCTCTCCATTCAGCCAGGCTTTTTGAATGTAAATGTCGTCCTGATTCTTTCGGGAGGTAATAATTTCAAAAGAATTAAATTGTTTCCTATCTGTAGTGGAAGGAAAGCTTAAAGTTATTTTATCAAACAGCGGACTTGTAATCTCGAGTGTAGGGTCTTTTCCAACACACCCCTGCACATCGAACAGTCCGATGGCCATTAAAACGCCCAGTGCACCCAGTTGCCCCTGATCCTCATCGCCGTTGTATCCGGAGTAAGGATCAGTTCCTCCGTAGGAAATTTTTTTTACCTGGTTCACCCAATACTGCGTTTTCCAGGGAGCGCCTGCATGGCTGAACAAATGTGCCATCGAACACGACGGCTGATTCTCGTAATCTACCCATCCGGTGCCGTGTTCGCCGTGCGGGGTAATAAACCGGTATGGCTGCGCTTTGGTAAAACTGGAGTCCAGTTTTTCAATGAATTTATCCCTGTCGCCCATTTCTTCAATCAGGCCGCTGATGTTTTGCGGGACATAAAAGGAATAGGTTGCAGAATTTCCTTCGATAAAGCCGGGTGCACTGAACCTGCTGTTTAGCGAAACCGGAGCGAATCCGTCCATCCATTTTCCTGATTCGTGGCGCGGGCGGGCCCAGCCTGTTTCGGTATCCAGCACATTCCTCCAGTTTTCCGAACGATCCAGAAACATTTCAGCCTCTACATTTTTACCGAGCAACATTGCCATGGTTGCAATGCACCAATCTTGGTAGGCATATTCAAGTGTCATGGCAGTCCCTCCCCGGTGATACCCGGCACCTCGGTCTGCAATTTCCACCGGAACATAGCCGAGGTCAATATACCAGTCAATTCCACCCCCGGAAGGATTTGCTCCGGATTCATAGCCAGCACGATCGCGTATTCCTCCTGGGAATGCATTTTTTTTTGATGCCGTGTATGCCATTTGCTGGTCGAATGTAGCACGGCCTGTTGACATCAGTGCAGCGAGCAGGGGCGTGGAATGGTCTCCAACCATCACGTACGAATAGTTTCCTCCCCACGAACATCTTGACATCATTCCTGCATTCTTGTAATATTCAAGGAAAGTTTCAGCCATCCAGTTTCCGTATTCCGGGTAAATGAGGGACCACAAAATATTCAGGTTCCATTGGGAACCCCATAACCCGTCGCCGTCGAAAAATTGTCTTTCTGGCCGGCCGTTTTTATCCACAGGCAACCGGCGTATAACAGGTTGGGGGCCGGTCCAGTCGGAATAGGAGCCATCCACATCATTTGAAATTCTTTTTGATGTAGTATGCATTAGGTCGGTATAAAGCTTCACTTGCTGTTCGTGTGTACCTCCTTTTACTCCAATTCTTCCAAGGTATTCGTTCCATTTTGTATCAGCTTCTTCAACCACCCGGTTAAAATCCCAATGAGCTAGTTCAGTTTCCATATTTAACCGGGCATTTGAAATGCTCACGTACGAAATGCCCACTTTCATGAGAATTTCTTCTCCATCTTGCAAATTATTGTAGGAGACATAAACGCCGCTTCCCTTGCCTTTTACAATGTTCTCTTCCGGTTCGACGAGTATATTGGTATCGCTGTTTTCGGGTTTTTGCCATCCAGCAAACTCATCGAACGGTTTGCTAAAGCGGGCAACAAAATGTACCATAAAAGGCTTTTTCCGCCTGAAAGTGGGGGCCATTACCGAATAGCCTTCTATTTCGTTTTCATTTGATTTTCTGGCCCAGGAATAAAGCATTTTAGTTGGCCCGACAGGTGCTCCAAGGTCAAACAAAACATGGGCTTCTTCAGATTGCGGAAAAACATACCGGTGCATTCCAACCCGGCAGGTTGCTGTTAACTCTGCTGTTACTCCATAATCTTCCAGAACTACTTTGTGGTAACCTGGTTTTACCGTTTCCTTTTCATGAGAGAACCGTGATTTACTTGCTTTTATCCCTAGGTTTCCCTTGCAGGGGCCGGTTACCGGCATTACAGGAATGCCGGCTGTTTGGGCATTGTGGATATGGGAAAAATTCAGGATGTACTTATCGTCGTAAAGGTAGCCCGAGTTCCAGAGATCGCCGTGCTTTGTGTCGGGCGACAAAGCAACCATACCAAAAGGTACGGTAGCTGATGCAAAATAGTCAAACCTCGATTGATGGGTATCAATCAAAGGATCTACCAGTCGTGTAAAATCTGGCTTTGTTTTAGTTTCAGAAGTATCAGAAGCACATCCTGAAAAAACAAGAATGATATAAAAGAGAATACCGGTACGCATAAATCTAAAGTTCGATTTCAATAAATTTTACTTCGTTGGGATTAAATGCAATATTTTTTACATCCAACTCCTGAATTATTTCACCGATAATGTTTACCTGCTTCAGGGTTTTTACCGGACGGTCTTCTATTTGCGATGAAAGACCTATTTGGGCAGGCTTGCCGTCTATCTCCCTGAAATGAAGCAAAACACTACCGTTTCCGTTAAAAGATGGCCTGCTGTTAATGAGCATTACATTTTCATCTCCGGTAATATTCATGGTTTTAAATACCGGTGAGGTTAATTCATTTTTCCCGGCAGGAAAAGTACGCGTTGGAAGCGGATTGCGCACTCCCCATGCAAATTTGGTAGCGGTAGTTACCGTGGTATCGGTTGTGGTACTGATGGTGTAAGTCCAGTTAACCGTTCCTTCCTGAAAGGCCCGGAAGTTGGTGAACCAGTAGTTGTTCATTACCCAGGAGTAAAGCCACGGTTTTCCGGGTTTGGGGTAACGTTCGAATTTACCCATGTTGAAATCGCTGAAATGCCAGAGCGGAACTTCATCGCTAACCATTATAATTTGTCCCGTAGAACCTTTCACAGAAACAAAATTCTGAGCCACGTTCCAGTCGGATGATGAGCCCGGAAGTTGTTCGCCCTGGGCAAGGCTGCCCCCAATGGTTTCGAAGGTGATGCGTGAATCAGGTAAACGAAAAGGGAATGCCACATACAATGCTTCGGGGTCAGTAATAATTTCTTTACTGGCCTGGTACGAAAACTCCACTTTTTTTGAATTGTTGAACAGTCGTATTTCCCATTCTATTCCCTGTGGTTCTCCGTCTTCTCCTTCTGTAAATCCTTTCAAATCGGCTGCAACTTTTATACTTTTCCATACGTCACCGGCTACCCCCGGCTCAACTTTAAGATTAAAAACCGTGGAGTGGGAGGGAGCCATTTTGTTTCGTGATTCAAGGGTTTCTCTTACCGGCTGTCCGATAAAATAAGGATTTTCATTGTCATACAGGTTTTCCTGCAATTCCTTATCGTAGAATTCTTTTATTCCACCGGTTTTTTTGTCGATGGCAATTTTGAAATACTGGTTTTCGAGCACCTCGGTATTTTCGTTTTTTGACAATTCGGTCACCTGTTTTTTCTCTTCGGAAACGTCAATTTTCAGGGCTTTAAAACCCAGTGCGGGTACGTTTCCGACTTCCAGGTTCCAGTAAGATCCTTCTCTTCTTCCATGGGAAAACTGTACCGGTATTTTTTCGTTAGTAGTTAAATCGATAATTGAAAATGCTTTGTCAGATGGAAGAATTTCGTAATCGATAAATAGTTGAATGGTTGCCGAACGGTTCCATCCCATGGAATTCACCACATAAATGACCGGGAAATCTGCTTTTTTAAAGAATTGTTGAAGCCTGCCCAATGCATCTTCATGTAATAGCGTTACCTGTTTCATAGCCTCCCATGAATAAGCTCCTTTTTGCAGCCATTGGCGCATGGAATTTATGGAGAACGGTTGAGAAATGCTTTCAGCCGCACCGTAAGTGTGCTCATCATAAAACAATGCATTCTCGCTGATATGCCAGATATCATCCTGAACTTTTTTGTTCACTTCACCTCCCAGCATTTGTACCATAGCAAAAATACCTTCATCTACTTGTTTAAGATTTTGGGTCTTTCTGACTTCCGCTGTTTCGCGGGCAGAAGAGCCAAATCCGTCTGACCACCAATCGAGCCAAGCATTTTGGTAAACTGGTAATTCATCTGCATGATTTTTTTCAATATATTCGAAAAAATCCTTTGTAATGGCCAGTTTAAGTTTTGGATATTCGTATTTTTTATTCCAGGCTTCAATAATTTCACAAGCGCCTGTAGATGGTGGAGCATTATCAGTTCGATAGCCAGAAAATTGAACTTGAATTTTATCAAAGGGAAAATCCTTATTTTCCATCTCTTTAAGATAATTGAGAAGTTTGATCTCATTAAAGTCCTCTTTAGAGGGCATTCCCCAAAAATTTCCAGTCATATAGTGGTCACTGCGATAAGCCAACAAGCGTTCGCCGGCCGGAGATTCCCACCAAAAACAGGTAGGTTTATCAAAAGGCCTAATCGAGCGGGTTTCATTAATGCCCATGTTTAGATATTTAACTCCTGTGTTTTTAAAGTAGTCGGGCATGGACCAAGCTATCCCATTTACATCGTTTTGCATGGCAGTATAAACAGGTATCTCATATTTGTTGAATAATTTTAGAGGGGTTAAGAAATCCACCATAATATTTTCATCCGCAATTTCTGCCATGTTAAAAAGCATTGCAGTCACTTCTATCCGACCTTCTTCTATCCGTTTTAGCAGACGTTTAATTTGGGCGGCTGGCCTGGTTCTAAGGTATTCCTGTGTTACCCATGCCGATTCGCAAGTCCATCTGAATTTAGCGGCATCAGGAAGTGCATCGGTTTGATCACAATAATCGAGGGCGTAATCAATGAATCGCATGTGTTCGGCAAGGATTTCCGACTGAGGACGGGTGTATCCGATGTCGGTATGTGAATGTTGAACGATATTTACTTCCCACTTTTTTGGAGGAACAATCGTAAATGGAATTTTTTCGGATGTAAAATTATCAACCTGGAGCGTAAGGGTTATGTCTTTGGCTTTTTTTATGGCAGGGAATGTGAGTTGAAATTGATTATTCCCTTTATTAAGGCTGTCTCTCAAAAGTATTTCGTTGTTGTGAGAAATTTGAATGATTCCTTCTTTTGATGCGTTATAATTTGCAATTACTTGTTGATATGATTTGCCATTTTCTTTTAAAAGAGCGGATACATTATAGAATTTCGCATTTTGTTCTGCTTCTTCCTGACCAACTGCAATAATGTTTGTGCCCAAGAATAGAAAAAATAAAATAGACAATCGGTAGGAGTAGTTTTTCATGGTAAGTATTATTAAAATTATTTAGAAAATAGAGAATAAAAAGCACTGCCCCGAAAAGGCAGTGCTTATATTTTATTTTTGATTATTATTCTATTACAGCAAGGTGTGCATACATGTTACCTATACGGTATTCAAAAGTTACCGATGAATTGGGTACCACGCTACTAACACTGATCATACCATAATAAATATCTTCAGGATTAGCGCCGGTTACAGCTTTGAAAATGTAAATGCCTTCACCATCAATTGGATCAGCAGTTGTAACTGACTCTCCGTCTTCAAATGCAGCAATAGCATCGTTTGAATTGTTAAGTTCATACATTGCTAAATCAGTAGGAACAAATTCAATTGTATTTCCGGCATCTAACCATGCTGAACCACCGGTAATGAGAAGTTCATCGCTCAGAGCCAGCATTGCTTTTGCATCATCATCTTCAATTTTATCATTTATAAGTAGATTTAAACCATCTCCAAGATTTAGGATAGCAGACTTCTTCAGGAAGAAATAAGGTTCACGTACAATGACATTTGCATATATTTCATCTGTATAACCAGATTGCGTTGCTACAAATCTATAATCCATTGTATCTTTTCCTGATTCAAAATCAAATCCTGAAATTGGCACCATAAATGGTTGATCTCCTGAAAATGGAGAGCCTGGGACTTCCTCCCATGAAGCATCAGCTCCGTTTTTACGATGCGCAACCAAGGTTCCAGTATAATCACTTGCTTTTGGTTCAACTGTTACGTGGAAATAGGCAGTTTCATCGCTACGTGCAACATCAATCTCAATGCCTTCTACCATTGGTCTGGTAGTTTCTGTTGCAGTTACCATATCTACTCGTTGTAATGCATAATCTGTTTCACCTGCCATAGAAACTGTAACATAATCTCCAGGTTCATTCAGATTTGCCTCACTTCTCGAATAATTAACACTTGCTTTTAAATCGCCTCCAACGTTTACTGTTTTTTGCGTACCCGCAAGTGGTAATAATTGTTCGTTGCCTCCAGCCTCATGATATTGTAATTGTAAGCATTCGACATTCAATACATCGCCTGATTTTGCATTTGGCAAATAGGCAGTAACCGAAAATTCATCATCAAGAGTACTTATTCCAGTTGTAGTTGCAGATGATACTTCAGTTAAAATTGCATCTCCATTTTCATCTCTTGGTATATCCAGTTCCTCTTCTTGGCAACTGGCGATAAAAATGAGTGCTGATAAGAAGAATATTATTTTTTTCATCTTTTTAATGTTTTAATTAGTTAAATCATTTATTGATTATGATCCTGATTGTACAGGTTGCCAACCAAAGTTTTGAGTACATTGCCTGTTGTTTTTAATTTCAGTGGCCGAAATTGGAGACAAGAGGTGTTTATTACCAAATTCATGATCGAAATTTGTTGGCTGATGTCCAACGAAATTTTCAATAGCTTCAAACTGACCTTGCCCATCTACTAATGCCTTGCGAGTGCGCCGCATGTCCCATAGCATTTTGTTTTCAAATATCAATTCATAGGCACGTTCACTCATAATAGCCTTTAGGTTTACATCGCCAGCCTGGTATTCTGATAATTCAGCTCTTACCCTCACTTCGTTAATACCTTTAATAATATCGTTATCAGAAACAGATACTCCTAATTGACGGAGCGTCCAGTTTACTTCTGTCAGCATTAACAAAATATCAGCATACCGGTATAAATTCCAGTTTAATCCTGAATTAGCGGTTCCTTTTACTGCATCATAGTCGTAATATTTATATAAAAAAGCAACAGGGAATTTATCAGCAGGGCTCTCGTTTACATCATATTTTTTTGCTTTAGTGTCACTGTAGTAAAAATATACTCTATCCTGAATGCGGATATCTGCTGGATTAAACGATTCATGATATGCCGGGCTTGGAATATTGGTTCCTGTCTCAACAGTATATGATGAAACATAACTATTCATGGGCAACCAGAAATAAACCGGGAAGTTCTGAACGCCTTCCATGTATTGAATCTGGAATATTGCACCTCCTCTGTTGTTCATTTCAGGATTGTTCAGATCGCTGAATTCTCCAATCGGATATTTTCCGTAAAGTGCATCCAGTTGTGTTTTAGATTTTTGCAACAGTTCTTTTGCACTTGTAGTATTTACAGGATATTCAGTCATAGACCACGATCCTTGTTCGCACCACGCTTTGTCTGGATCGGTGTTCACTTCCTGGTATGGATAACCTGCCATTGTTAGATAAACATCGGCTAGAATTGCTATAGATACATCTTTTGTTACACGACCATCACTTGATCTTCCATCAGGTAGGTTGCTCTCATTTACGGCAAATTCAAGATCAGGAACGATAATTTCGTCGTAGATCTTTTTTAGTGAAGCACGTGGTTGTTCAGCCTCACTTGCATCCTCTAAGGTTGCTACGTTATAAACTACATCACCATAGTGGCGAACAAGACAGAAATAATAAAATGCCCGTAAGGTGCGCACTTCACCAAGGTAATGCGATTGATCTTCTGGTGAAAGACCATCAATTGTAGGAATCATTTCTATAGCAAGGTTACAGTCCCTGACTCCCGTATACCAGTTGTTCCAGGGGCCGGTAAAATAATCTTCTTCACCACTTTGGTCATCTTGTTCAAATTTCCAAAGTCTTGCTCCCATGTACTGTGAATATGCTTTGCCTGTAAAATATTCACGGGCACCAGCCTGGTTTCCACCCCATTCACTGGTTCCACTGGTCCAGCCCGGAAGAGCTCTGTAGGCGCCTGTGGCAAAGGCAACACCAGCCTCATAGCTGGAAATATCGGATTCTGTAGTTAGTGAACCTGTGGGTTCCTCTTTTAAAAAATCCTCGCAAGAACTTATTAAAAGTCCCAAAAACAGGAATATATATATATTATAATATTTCATCTCTCTTAAATTTTTAATGATTAAAATCTTACATTAACTCCAAAGGTAAAGGTTGTGGGGCGTGGATATTGATAAAAGTCCATATGAGGAGTAACCGAATCCATGTTTCCGCTGTCATTACCTTCAGGATCGTAGCCATCGTATTCAGTTAAAACAAAGAAGTTTTTGGCTGTTAGATACATTCTTAGCCTGTCTATTCCAATTCTGTCAACAACACTTCTGGAAAAGTTATATCCAAGGGTTGCGCCCTCTCCTCTAACAAATGATGCATCCTGAATCCAATGGGTATCAGGATATGTCTGATAGTAAACACCTCCCATACCTGGTCTAACCTGACCTATTTCGGTATTCTGATGATCTGGTCTCCAGGCATCAAGTACTGTGGCTAAACTATTTCCCATTGTTTGCCTGTCTTCTCCGGAGTGATTCATTCTTTTTTGAATTTTTGCTCCGTAAGAAACTCTAATGTCAAGGCTAAAATCAAAATTTCGGTATTCAAATCTGTTATTAAAATCCATATCCCATTTTGGAAATGCGTTTCCTAACAGATAACCATCCGATGCATTGATAGAGCCATCATTATTGGTATCCTCATATTTAACGTCGCCTGGTTGAAATCCGTAACGGGCAGCCAATGAAGCTTCTTGTGTACTATAGGTTCCAAGCCTGTTTAAGCCCCAGAATGTAGCTACTGATTCGCCTTCCCGTAATACGGTGTTGGCTCCGCCAACCCAATAGTTACGAAGGATATCCTCTCCTGTAGGTCCTAGCGTTAAAATCTTGTTCCGATTAGCACTCCAGGCAATGTCGGTGAACCAGTTAAACTGGTTTGTTTTTATATTATGCGTATTAAGCATAACTTCAAAACCCTTGTTTTCAATTTCGCCGTAGTTGTCTCTTACGCTTCCCGTGGTTGTTGAAGTGGGCAAAGGCACAGAAAGCAACATATCAGAGGTTAACTTATAATAATAATCAACCGAAACAGCAACACGGTTATCAATTAATCCAATATCTAAACCTCCATTATATTGGGTTGTTGTTTCCCACTGGAGATTAGGACTTGCCATTGAACTTGGAAACAGACCCGGGTGAACAGCTCCGCCCAAAGCCACATTTGTTGACCCAATGAAAGCCTGGGTAACATAGCTACCAATCTCCTGGTTACCAGTTTGACCTATACTTAAACGAAGCTTAAGGTTTGAAAGTGAAGGAATATCTTGAGCAAAGCTTTCTTCTGATACCCTCCATGCAACAGAACCAGATGGGAAAAATCCATATTTTGAATTTGCTCCAAATTTTGAAGAACCATCTACACGGCCTGTAAATGTTAATAAATATTTGCTCATGTAATTATAGTTAAGGCGAGCAAAATAAGAATTTAAGGAATTTTGACCGTCACTACTGGATGGGGCTGGCCGGTTAGCCGTACCAACACCTATATTGTGCCATTTGTAGAAGTCATCAAAAAATTGATTGTTCCAGGTATTCAGATTCTCCCACTGGTAACGCGACCAGGAAAGTCCCAACAGTCCATCAATATTATGGTCTCCAGCTGTTTTATTATAATTAAAATAATTTTCATTTTGCCAGTAAATTGATTTTGATGCATCAATATCTGCTCTGCCATGATCCCCTCTTGTAACATCAATACCCCCATAATAATTGAATTTATATGAGTTGTCATCGGCTGCAAAATTAGTTCGGAAAGTAAGATCCGGAGTAATTTTAAAAATTAATTCAAGGTTTCCGGTAAATTGAGAACGATTCGTAAACCTTTCAACGGTTTTACTTACCTGCCAGGGTGACTGGTGATCAATTTCTCCAACAGGGAAGTGCAAGTTTCTACCAAACCTATCGGCATATTGTCCGTAAATTTCTTCATTGTTTGGAAATTCAAGAGGAATAATTGGGAAAGCTTCAATAACACCACGGCCTATACCGCCCGAAAAATAGGAAACATCGTTTGATTGTTGTTTACTTCTATTGACTGAAATTTGAGTTTTAATATCCAGCCATTTTGCTACTTCAATGTCACCTGTCATTCTTGCAGCAAAACGTTCAAGGTCAGAGTTTAAAAGCAAACCATTTTCAAGAGAGTAATTCAGGAATGCACCTAATTGCACTTTTTCACTACCTCCACGAATGTTTACTTGATGGTTTGTGGACGTTGATGGTGTAAAAATAGCTCCCTCCCAATCAGTATCAAATCTTGGTTTGTAATAATTACCATCTCTTCCAACTAATGGAACTGAGTAACCTCCCGGTGAAACTTGTTCGAAAAGGTGAGGATATTCAGAATAGGTGTTTTGCGAATTAACTCTGTCTGCTGGCAAAATATTAGCATCAGTGGCTAAAGGCCAGTTAGGTGTTCCTCCGCGAGTGTATTTGGTAACATTCATCCATGCTTGTTGATAAACATACATAAATTGTTCAGAGTTAAGACTCTCCAGGTTATTTTGTAAAACACCATGAGAGACATATCCATCGTATTCAACCTGAACATCTCCTACATAACCTCTTTTAGTTGTAACCAGAATCACCCCGTTTGCTCCACGGGCTCCATATATGGCTGTAGCTGATGCATCTTTTAATACCTCTATTGATGCTATTTCATTAGGATTTAATAGAGTAAGTGCATTGGCTACTCCAACTACACCATCAACAACTACAAGAGGTGAGTTACTTGAGTTGATGGAATTAGTGCCCCTAACACGTATCATCGGATTTCCACCAGGTTGACCGCTTCTTTCTATTATTTTTACCCCGGCTACTTTTCCAGAAATTGCCTGAGCCATGTTGAAGGCTGGTTTATCCAGCAGTCTTTCTTCATTAACACTCGTTACTGAGCCTGTTAAGTCACTCTTTTTTACCGAGCCATAGCCAATTGCTACTACTTCTTCGATGCCGATGGTATCTTCTAGCATGGTTGCATTCACAATTGTCTGATTTCCAACAGTAATTTCTTGAGTCTGCATTCCTACAAACGAAAATTGCAAGATAGCTTCTTCCGGAACATTAGTTAGGGAATATTCCCCATTGGCATTGGTAACTGTGCCCTGTGTAGTGCCTTTTACCACAACGGTAACTCCCGGCAAAGGTTGTCCGGAACCATCGGTTACAGTTCCGGAAACTTCTCCTTGTTGTGCACTGTTTGTTTCCCGGGCTGATGCCAGTATCTCCTCGCCAAAGGTATCATTGGCAGGGCGTACTACAATGTAGCGATCCACTATTTCATAACCAATGTTTTTACCAGTTAGGACTTCATCAAGTATTTCCATTACCGTTGCATCCTGGGCATTTACGGTAACGTTGTTTAACTCCCGAAGATCATTGTTCCGGTAGAAAAAGAAGAATTCGCTTTTGTTTTGAATCTCGTGGAAGAGTTCGGTAATGTTCCCGTTCTCGAAGTTGATGTCTAGCCGCGTGTTTTGGGAATAGGTGGAAGCGGTAACGCTTGCGAGGGAGAACAGGAGAATTGTTAACGTTAGTTTCATAATTAACAAAAATTTTCTCAATGATCGGGATATCCCAATCCGGTTTGATAGTTTTTTCATAAATTTACATGTTTTTAATGATTATTACACTTTAAACTTTGTTTTAATCGAAACGGTGGATATGTGGGGCATATCTGCCGTTTTTCTTTTTGAATTTTCGAAAAGTGAATCCGTTTAAAAATATAATATACGCTATTTAAATTAAACTTGTTTCACTTCCAGTTTAGGTTTCAGGCTATTTGTCCATAGGCACTTACTTTTTTGAGATTATTATTACATCTTTATTTTCTATGTTGTTTTGGTAATTTACTTCAACAGGCAATAACAGGCAAAATGCCCTGGTAATTTGATTGAATGGTTTGTTCTTTAGTATTGTACCTGAAAAGCGCAATTCGCCAATTTCTTCCTGCTCAAAATGAATTTCAACATTGTACCAGCGTTCCAACCGACGGGCTACATCGCTCAGTTTTTCATCGTCGAATTCAATTTTTCCTTCGGTCCAGCTTTCGTAAAACCGGGTATCT
This sequence comes from Tangfeifania diversioriginum, assembly GCF_900141875.1. Classification (GTDB taxonomy): domain Bacteria; phylum Bacteroidota; class Bacteroidia; order Bacteroidales; family Prolixibacteraceae; genus Tangfeifania; species Tangfeifania diversioriginum. The sequence continues at coordinate 74,869 of NZ_FQZE01000006.1, forward strand.
ACCTTTTTTACAAAATACTCTTTCGGGGATTCAGGAATATGGATTTGGTCCCTCGGCGTTAAGCGTGTAATTTCTTCACCAGTAGTTTTGTTCACTTTCACTGAACCTTCCACCAGTGTTACTTTGCTGAAATTATCTTCCCGGTAGGAAATGGCGGCAAAAGAAGTCCCAAGTACTTCAATCTCACTTCCTTTTAATTCTACTTTAAAGGGAATTTCGTCTTTTTTTACTTTGAAGAAAGCTTCGCCATCCAATTTTACCTCGCGCGCTTCATTGCCGAAATTATCAGCGTACCGGAGCGTAGTACCCGAGTTGAGCCAAACATGCGTGCCGTCACTTAATGTCATCTCAGCCATTTGTCCCAACGGCACTTTTACTTCAGAATAAGTTAACGGTCGTGCTACGGGTGTATTCCGGTAGTGGTTGATTAAGATTCCCGATATAAGCGCCAGAACTATGATTGCGGCGTATTTGGACACAGAAAGGAAAAATCTGATTTTCTTTTTTCTGAAATAATCGGAAATATTAAGCCACGATCGGGGTTCGGAAGTTTTATACAGCGGTGCAGTGCTTTGCAAATCGCTTTGTATTTTCCGGGAATCGTCTATTATTTTTTGATTTTCGGATTGTTGCAGGAGTTGTTCCAGCTCGCCGGTTTCGTTTTTGTCCCCTTCGTGATGTACTCTTGAAGCGGTTAGTTCCCAGATTTTATCTTGTTTTGTCTCTTTCATTCAATTGTTGTTACCGTCGGTAAAGAACGACCGAAATTTTCAGTCGTTCTTCTAACCAAACTAAATCTATTCTATGAACAACCGGTTATCAAGTTACATTTAGTTGATTTACGGTTGTATTTAATAAGACGTAAATTGAAACAGAACGGGGTGACAGGAATGGAGGATTTTTTTGTGAAAAGTTTGAGAGGGGGTTGTATGGGGTTGATTTGTAGTGGGTTATTGGGTTGGTGAATTGTAGCTAATTGGAGGTTGATAGTGATTAGTGGGGATTAGTAGGGATTTATGGTGATTAGGTGGAGGTTGATGGAGATTTATTGTGATTTGTGGGGATCCATAGAGAATGGTTGAGATTTCTGGTGTTGGGTAAAGATTTACAGATGATTTCTTGAGCGTCAATGTGAATTCTTCTTTTTGATGAGGAGAAAGAAATTAAAATCCTTCGGATCGAGCATTTCACGTAACTGTTTGTAGGCACGGCCCATTTGGGTTTTTACCGTGTTGCGCGAAATATGCAGTTTTTCTGCTATTTCATTATAAGATAACGATTCATAAACAGCCAGTTCGAGCACTTTTTGGCATTGGGAAGGTAACTTTTTAACCGCTTTGTATAACCGTGCATACTGCTTTTGATCGTCGAACTCCTTTTCATTTGCCGGGGCAATAAAATCTTTTTCGAGTAGTGGTTCGGTAAGAATTCTTTTTTTTCTGAAATGATCCACAATGACGTTGTGCAACATTAAAAAAAGATAATGTTCAACCGAGTTTTTTATTTCAATTTTGTTGCGCTGCTCCCACAATTTTATGAAACAGTCGGATACCAACTCTTCGGCCAACGCGGTGTTCCCTTCGGTCGATTTAATTGTATAAAGGCACATCTGATAAAAGTACTTAGAGTGTAATTTTTTGAGTGCTCCTTTATTGCCGTCCTTAATATTTTTCCATAGATCGAGGTCTTCCACAATTGGCTTATTAGCATAATAAATAGCAAATATAGTTTTTCCATTTGGGAAAAGAAATTAATTTCTGTAACTAATCAGTTGGTTTATGTTTTCCTGGTGATGGTTTGAAGAAGCAACAAAAACAGCCCCGACCTTCAGGTTGGGGTATTATTATGAGCCGGAAGAGGATTGAGATTTTTGCGCCGGGTTTTAACCCGGCGATTCCATGATAAATTAAAGTTGGCTTTAGCCATTAATATACAGTCTTTTAAAGGCTAAAGCCGCAACAAATTTTTGTGCTTTCGATACACCGGGCTGAAGCCACGGTGCAAAAATCCCCATTTTTCACACAGCCTGTAAAAGCTGGGGCTGTTTTTTTATATTTCCAACAATCAACATAAATTTGAACTGATTAATTCTACTTTGACACTTTTTCCTAAAGTCGAAAAATCTATTCGTTTTACCCTAAACCCCAAGGGGAATCAAATAGATTTTTCTTATTTCTCCACTTGGGGCCGGGGTAAAAAATAAGAAAAATCGGTTTCTCCTACAATCTGTCAAAGTAGAATTAGTTGCAATTTTCTTAATTAATCCAGACACCACAGGATAATCCTTTTTAAATATATTCCCTAAATTAGCCGGTAAAATAGAAAATCTAAATCAAAAAAATGAAAGTACGAACCATTTCTAAAAAGCTGGATGCCCTGTATGAATTTGACCGCGAGCCGGTTTCGAAAAATGCATTGCAGGGTATTGGCAATTTCCTTGGGAATTTTGCGGGTGAGCACGTGGCAGGTACCGAGTTTGTAATCGGGATGCTTTTTGTGGCACATGGCGTTTCGGTAACCGATATGTTTGTGGGCGGATTAATAGGGAATGTACTCGCTGTGCTGAGCTGGGCTTTAATTACCACCCCCATTGCAGTTAAAGCGCGGTTGTCGCTCTACTGGCAACTAAAAAAGATTTGCGGGCCCATTCTTGTGTTTATCTACAATATTGTAAATGCGCTTATGTTTTGTTTTCTGGCAGGCGCCATGGTTGCTGTTTCGGCTACTGCTGTCGGAATTCCGTTTAATGTGGAAATGCCAGCGTTAAATGATTTGTATCCCTCGAGTTTGGGATGGGTTATAACCGTATTTGCAGTAGGAACAATCATTACTTCATTTGCCATTCTCGGGTTTGAAAAACTGGCACGTTTTGCCAAAGTAGCCGCTCCCTGGATGTTTTTTATCTTCCTCGCTGCTGCCATCGCTTCATTGTCGAAGCTGGGAATTCAAACCGATTTGAGCAACTTTTGGGATGTAGCCGGCGAAAAAATCTGGACTGGCAAAGCGCTTCCGGGGCAATCGCAGTTTACCATCTGGCATGTTATATTTTTTACCTGGTTTGCCAATGCTGCCATGCACCTTGGAATGAGCGACCTTTCGATTATGCGGTACGCCAAGAAATGGCAATACGGTTTTGCATCGGCAGTGGGTATGTTCCTGGGACATTATGTGGCCTGGATTTCTTCCGGAATCTTATACGCAGCTGCCACCAGCGACGCACCCGGCGAAGTGGCTTTCCAGGCCATTGGAATTGCCGGGGCATTGTGTGTGATTATTGCTGGCTGGACGACCGCCAACCCCACGCTTTACCGCGCCGGACTGGCCTTGCAGGTAGCATCACCCAACTGGAAACGGTGGAAAGTAACACTGTTTGCCGGACTCATAACCACGGTTGCGGCCCTATTTCCTGCGCTGGTGATGAAACTGATGGATTTTGTGGCATTGTATGGATTGGTATTGATTCCGATGGGCGGTGTTATTTTTGCCGATTTTTACCTGATGGATAAGTTGGGTTTGAAAAATTATTATGCCGAACGGCAGGGTATCAATTTCAACTGGGCTGCCGGCATTACGTGGTTTTTATTGCTCATTGTAGCACTCATTATGAACATGTTTGTGGGGGTAGAGCTGTATTTTCTGCCGCTCCCGGCATGGATTCTATCCATAGTATTGTTCCCGTTATTCAGTAAATTTTATCAGAAAAAAATGGCCTTATGAAACGTATATTGCAAATGATATCCCTGGCAGGATTACTGCTCACAATTGTACCCCCGATTCTGTTTTTTCATGGAAATGTCAGTCACACCACTCAGAATATGTTGATGTTAATTGGCGCCTTTACCTGGTTTATCAGCGCTTTTTTCTGGTTGGGTAAAAAAAGCAAGGTTGAAAACTGATGAATTTTGCGTTTGCAGTAAATTCAACCCTTTCAGGGTTGTCGGGAACAAGTTCCCGACTTACCGTAAATTTCATTTACGGCTACTTTTGTTCTATCCTTTCAGGATTGTTGGAATGCAGAATATAAATGATTAAATTGGAATGAATTGATTTAAAATAAGTTTGTGAAATTTTTAACGAAAACGAATTGCATTAATACCAGATTTTCTATAGCTGTCGGTACCAATTGCTGCCAGTAAAATTTATGGGTAAAACATCATAACTTACTACTGAAAGTGGGTAGCACTAAAAATCGCAGATGCAACCTGCGGAAAAAAGTGGGAATGGACCAGAACCCGCCAGCGGCGGGTTCAACAATAATAGCCGTAGGTACAACCTACGGGTGAAAAGCAATAATAAATCAGAACCCTGAAGGGGTTCAATAACAATAACAGTAGGTGCAACCTGTGGAAATAAAGTAACAACAAACCTGAACCCGCCAGCAAGCGGGTTCAACAACTTGAACGATATGGCAACCTTTACTCAAATTTTGTATCAGTTTGTTTTTTCAACAAAGAATGCCGAAAGAACAATGAGACTTGAGAACTCCGAAAAGCTCTACCGATATATATGGGGAATTCTGAAAAATAAAAAATGTAAGCTGTACCAGATAAACGGTACAGAAAATCATTTACACATTCTTACTCATGTTCATCCAACGGTCTCTGTTGCATCTTTGATAAAAGATATAAAAGTTTCATCTTCCACCTGGCTGAAACAGGAGAAATTGTTTCCAAACTTTATTTCGTGGCAGGAAGGTTACGGAGCTTTTACTTATCATATTCAGCAAAAAGATATTTTGATAAATTACATCGAAAAACAAAGGGAACACCACCATACAAAATCTTTTAGAGAAGAGTATATTGAATTATTAAATGAACACGGGATTGAGTTTGATGAGAAATATTTATTGTAAATTCAACCCTTTCAGGGTTGCAGGAGATATGTTTCATGCTAACCGTAAATTTCATTTACGGCTATTGTTGTTCAATCCTTTCAGGATTGTTAAGCAGAAAACAATCGGTTTTTAATTTGAAATTTAATGAATTAAACAAAGTTGATTATTTTTATAGCAATAGGATGATATTAGTACAGAACCCGCCAGCGGCGGGTTCAACAATAATAGCCGTAGGTGTAACCTACGGTCCATGTAAACGGGTAAAACCAGAACCCTGAAGGGGTTCAATAAAGACAATTAACTAATTCAAAATAAATTATGAAGCCAGTAAAATTATTAACCGGATTGTTTTTGGCAGGGGCATCTGTTTTCTTAATGTCTTGTCAGAAAGCCGACTCTCCGGATGTTGTGGGAGAGTTGCAATGCAAATTTCAGCAAAACCCTTTTGGAATTGACCGCGCTGAATCGCTTTTGCAGTAGAAAATTTCAGACCAACGGCGTGGCGCAAAATTCAAGTGCAGTGGTTGATTTGCCCGGTGTTGATGAAAATTCAGTTATAAAAGAAAGCGACGTTGATGTTGCCGGAAATTCAATTGAGGGAATTTCTGAAACTGCCGACGGAAAAATTCGGACCGCAGCCAGCAGTTATGTGTTTACGGTAGAGTAGTTTTCCTGAAAAATATGTTTGAATTATTAACGTGAAATCCCGGTTTTTGCCGGGATTTTTTTATTTTCAGGGAAAAGAAATTACACTATGCTATTTGGAAACACCAGCAAATCAGTTTTAGAAGAAGTAGAAAAGTCGCTTTCTGATAAATTTGATAAAGAAGTGAAAATTGAAAAATCCGGCAATTTGGGAGGTGGTTGCATCAACAACGCTTCGAAAATTGAAACCACTGCAGGAACTTTTTTTCTGAAATGGAATGCCCGTTGCAAGGCCGACATGTTTTTGCGCGAAGCTGAGAGTCTCAGTGAACTAAAAAAAGCAGCGAATGGGAAAATTGAGGTCCCCGGGGTTTTTGCCGTAAAAGAGGTGGACAACACGCCCGGTTTCCTTGTGCTGGAATACCTTTCTCCCGGAGGTTTCGGGGCCAACACCGATGAAATACTCGGTCGTGGGTTGGCCACCATTCACCAGTTTGAAAATGATAAGTACGGTTTTTACAACGATAATTATTGCGGATCTACACCGCAGGACAATTCATGGAAAACAAGCTGGCCTGACTTTTTCCGCGATAACCGGCTGGGGTATTTGCTTGGTTTGATTCAAAAAGATCGTTCCTTACCCACTTCTGAAATGAAAGTTTACAACCGTTTGCTGAATAAAATTCCGGATTTGGTACCGGCAGAATCGAAACCTGTTTTGATTCACGGCGATTTGTGGGGCGGAAATTACATGGTTTGCAGTAAAGGACCGGTGCTCATCGATCCGGCTTCCTACTACGCCGATCGCGAAATGGAAATGGGAATTATGACCATGTTTGGTGGCTTTTCGCAGCAGTTTTACAGCGCTTACAACGAGGTGAACTCTTTGCCTCCTGAATGGGAAGATCGAAATCCGCTATACCAGATCTACCATGTGTTAAACCATTACTATTTGTTTGGAGGAGGATACAGTAGTCAGGCCTTGCGCATTGCCAAATATTTTGCAGGCGGATAAAATCTGGTTACTAATCCCGCTGCTGACACCATGTGATATACAAAAGCATGGTTTATTTTAATTCTTTTTTCAATTTGGCAGGATTCATTCGATTATCAAAGATCGTTACAACTTTAATTGTTTTCGAATCGAATCGATAAAATAGTGATGTTTGCTTTGTTACAACAAGCATGTGAAGTCCTTTTACGTAATCAGTTTTAGGGCAAGACTCTGGGAATTTTTGAATTTGATTAAAGGATTTGTCAAGTTTTTTGATGAAATCATCTTTCACATTAAGAGACCATTCTTGTTCCAGGTATTCAAGCAGTTTGTCAAGTCGATTGGATGCTCTTTTTGAAAGAACTATTTTTCTCATTATCTGTGTTTTTTCATAAAATCTTTGTAATCTATAACCTCTCCGTTTTCAATATCTTCGATTCCCTCAAGTATGTCATCCTTTTGCTCTTGAGAAATGGTCTCCCAGAAGTCCGTTTTTGTGCTTTCTTTAAAAATATTTTTTACTGATTTTAAAATGTTTGGATTGTTTGTCTCCAAAATCATTTTCATTATCTCTATTTTCTCTGCTTGAATATTCATATTTTTTTTCTCAAAGTTAAAAATAATTTGTTTTTCAATTGGTTTTCAGTTACCCGAAATTTATTTTGGGACTTCTTCTGAAATCAACGGAGCAAAATTAGCTGGTGTCATTTTATGTCCCTCAATAAACGCGAATGTGATATTTATTTCGTTTTTTTAGCTTGTTTAGGGTTTGTCACGAAATAACTTTATCATTCAGGCTTGTTCTTTTGCACGCTAACTTCGTTAAAAAGCCTCGTCGTAGCTATGGCTATACCTGCGTTTTTTGTCTCGTTATCGCACAAAATAACATCGCCTGCTCTGTCCAACTTATTCCGCAACAAACCCTTAGGTGTTAAAACTTTTCCCAGTGAATGATTTCTTCTACAGGTTTTCGGTTTTTTTCAGGAATTTTATCACCGGCGGGGTAACCCAGTGGCAGCATCACCAGGGGTTCAATGTGCAGGGGTAACCTTAATGTTTCAGCACATTTCTGCGCATTAAAATTACAAACCCAGGTTGTACCCAGTCCCAGCTCGGCAGCCTGTAGCGCCATGTGATCAACGGCAATGGCTACATCCACATCCGCATAATCTTTACCATCCGAACCTCTTTTCCACGATTGGGAATGGTCAGCACAAGCCAGGATAATTACAGGGGCTTTCCTTATCCAGGCACGCTGGTAAAAAGCAAACATTTTTTCCAGGTTCTCGGGAGCCTGGACCACAATAAAATGCCAGGGCTGGAAGTTAACTGCAGAAGGAGCCAGCCGCGCCGCTTCCAAAATTTTTTCCAGTTTATGTTTTTCAACCGGTGTGCTTTCAAAATCTCTTACTGCGTAACGATGTACAATTAACTGAGGAAACTTCATCTTGATTCAAAATTAGTATTGTCGCTTTTAAATTATATTGAAGTAAAACGCATGATTTTCGGATAAAATATAACTGATTTACTATTTATAATTTCATTTATTTATAATTGTACTAAATAAGAAATTAAATCTTAATTGTCAAGTAAATTCGATGAACATCAATATGTTATAAAGCAGAATAATTTCTTGTAACGTCTTTGTAATTCATCCGTCTTGTAAATACAAATGAGATTGAAAACAGTAAAACAATTGTAAACATTAAATTTTAGAAGTCATGAAAAACGTTAAATTATTATCAGTTTTTGTTGTTTGTTTTTTGGTATTAACAGCATCGGTAAACGCCACCGGTTTTCGCTCAGATTTTAAAGATTACGAAATTGAGGCGGTTGACGATTTAAACCTTGGCAAGAAAGTTGAAAAAGTGTGGACGCTCACCTACAATTCCAGTGAAAAGCCCGTTACTGTGTTGAAACATAAAACGCTGGATGGAGTTGAATACATGGTTCGCAACGATTTTTTTGAAGTGTGCTACGCCGTTACTTCAAATGGGTTTGGCGCAAAAAAGGTAAGAAATTCCTGGAGTAACGTTCCAAAGCAAATAAACAGCGTTGTATTAAATAAAGAGCAACTGAAAAGACAGGCAGTTATTTCGCCCAATAAAGAAATGGATGACGAAAAAGCACTTGGGCTAATTGCCAATTTTCTTCCCGACCTGATTAACGATGAATATACTCACCTTTTAAATTAAATAGCAGTTTATAGTGAATAAGAAGAGTGATTAAACCGCGGGAAACCGCGGTTTTTTTATATACAGCCGCAAACCAACCCGTCAGCAAGACTGTCAAGATATTCTTCTTCTTTCTGCTTTTCTTCTGCTGTCCCAATGCAATTTTTGCAAACAGGCAGCATTACTGTTTTATTCACCGATGTTTCGCCGGCAGGATAAACCTTTTCACAAACGAAACACTTTTTACCTGCATCCTCCATTTTATCTCTGTTAAAATTCGTGCAAATATAATTATTTATTACAGCTGGGGCTGTTTTTGTAATTCATATTAAAGCTGGTAATGAACCCGTTAAATTGGTTGTGTTGAGATCCATCAATGAAGGGAATGTTGTATAATATGTTGTGTGATTGAATGATTTTTTATGTTTGTATGCATGAAAAGTTTTATTTCTGTACTACTTGTTATTCTCGTTTTTACCCTCAATTCGTTTGGTGAAGATTTCAGGTACCTTCGATCTGAAGACGGACTTCCGGACGGTGAGATTAACTCCATTGTGCAGGACAGCACAGGGAATATGTGGTTTGCAACCTGGTCGGGTTTAATAAAATACGATGGGCTGACTTATGAACTTTTCAGGCCCGAGCTTGGTGATTCAACCAGCTTGCCCGATAAAAAAGTAAAAGAACTTTTTGTGGATTCATATGATAATTTGTGGATTGCAACCTCGCAAAACCTGTGTTGGTACAATAAGAAAAAGGAATCATTCCATAATGTCAGTTTTTCAGATGTTTCCGGTACCGGTGTAAATATTTTGCACCTGTCAGAAACCCAAAAACATCTTATTGTACATACTGTACGAGGAATATATCTATTGCCGCTTAATAGAATCAATGATTCGGATTATGCTTTGCAAAAAGCAACAATAATTGGTCCGGGCGAAAGTGAAGACTATTATTTTCATTTTTCCACCGCTTTTCGGGATAGGTTGGTTTTAGTGAGTAATAATTTGACTTCTCCCACTCTCCTGTTCTTGGGAAATATTTCTGGTAGTGCAGATAATCCCACCATTGAAATAACTGAAACTGCCCAGCTTGACGGATGGGTTAATTCAGTTGAATATGTACCTGCGGAAAACGACCTGTATGTTGCCACTACCCGCGGAATGCTATCTTATTCGTTGAGAAATAACAGTTTTGAAGGGCCCACGTTTTTTAACGGCAAAAATGTGCACAAAATATTATATGCATCCGATAATAAAATATATTGCTCCATGCTGGAGCCCAAACTTTTATACCTCGATTTACATACAGGACTTACAGGAAGTTATGAGTCGAATCTCAATGTTCCGGGCAGTCTTTTGGATAATGAAATCCATTCGCTTTACGAGGATTTTTCGGGCAACTTGTGGGTAGGGCACCAGGGGCAGGGGATAAGTATTTTCAATTTGTTTCAGAAAGAATTTTACACGTTCAGGCGGAATTCTGCAGAAAATGCCACACTCAACTCAAACATTGTAATGTGTTTTAACAGTACTGAAAAAGAGGTGTTAATTGGTTGCCGGTCAGGTGGTTTGAATATTCTGCAAAGGGATGAAATTTCTTCCGTTCAACCTGAGTTTAAGCAGCTGTCACTTGTGGAAGATGATATCCCCGGCATTTTGCATGACGGAATTTGGGATATTAAAAAACAATCGGATTCCCTGTTTTGGCTGGGAACTGATTTTGGGTTGTACCGGCTGTTGAAAAAGGAATCAGGATGGTCGCTCGAGCCGTTCAGCGGAAAACCGGAAATCGATTATGAAATTCGCAAGTTGTATATTGATGAAAATAATAATATTTGGGTTGGAAGCCATAATAACGGTTTAATACTACTTCCTGATCCCGGGCGGAACCCCGAAGGATTGAATTATTCTTATATGAGCACTGCAGGTGATCCGGAATCTCTGCCGGGGAATGTAATCCTTGAAATTTTCAAAGACAGTGAGAACAGGTTGTGGATTGGCACAACAAACGGGTTCTGTAAAGTAAAAAGCAGTTACGAAAATATTGATTTATCGGGGCGGGCAAAACCGGTATTAAAATTTGAACAATTTGTCGCAACGGAGCCGAGCCCCGATTTCTTAAATAGCAACGAAATAAATTGTTTTTTTGAGAACAATGACGGCAAATTATGGATTGCCACGCAGGGAGGAGGCATTAATATTTTCGATCCCAAAACCGGAACTTTTGACCATATTACAACCAAAGACGGACTTCCGTCAAACGATGTACTTGGAATACTTTCCGATAGTGACGGCAATCTTTGGATAAGTACTGCTGCCGGGTTAGCTTGTTATAATCGTTTCGACCAAGAGCCGGGGGTCACTGTTTATAGTTCTGCAGATGGGGTTCAGGGTGATATATTTATGGTGAATTCTTATTACAAAACACCCGACGGACAACTATTTTTTGGAGGAGATAATGGTTTTACATGTTTTTATCCGGGTGATATAAAAATAAATCCTGTTAAACCGAGGATCAGATTTACTAAGCTGAAAATAAATCACCGTATCGTTGAAGTGGGCGATACAATTCATAAAAACCAGGTTTTAAACAAGTCATTGAATTTCAGTGAAAATATTTCGCTTCCGTATAAAATGAACTCATTTGGGGTCGGGGTTGCGGCACTTCATTTTCAATACCCCAAAAACAACAGTGTTATTTATATGCTCGAAAATTATCACGAGCAATGGCAAACTGTTCCTTTCGGTTCAGAATATATTGATTTTTCAAATGTTCCTCCCGGCAATTATGAATTGAAAGTCAGAGCGGTTAGTCCTGACAGAATCAGGTCGGGCAATATAAAAACATTGGGAATTGAAATTATACCGCCCTGGTACAAAACCTGGTACTTTTGGGGAGGAGTAAATATTGCAGGTGCCTTTTTAGCATTGGTTGTGGTTTATTTCTTGGTTAACAGGCAGCGGTTGCTCTATCAGAAAAAGATTGATAAATTGACCATTGAAACCAACGAGAACAAAATGATGTTTTTAACCAACATTGCACACGAACTAAGGACTCCTTTAAGTTTAGTTATTGCGCCGGTTGAAGATTTAATGAATAACCTTACAGTAGAAAAACACTGGAAAAATCATTTGCAGCTGATAAACCGGAATTCCATTTATTTACAACGGTTGATAAATCAAATCATTGATTTCAGAAAATTAGATGCAGGCAAACTGAAGATCCATCCTCAAAAAACGGATATTGTCCGGGTTATTAAAGATGTAGTATTAAATTTTAAAGGCCACAAAGCCAACCGGAACATTAAACTGTACCTGAAAGTCCCTGCCGAATCGGTAATTCTTTCTGTTGATGTTCAGAAAATTGAGGAGGTTCTGTACAATTTAATTTCCAATGCCTATAAACATACGCCCGACAATGGTTCCATAACCGTTTCAATGCGGTTTACAGACCCTCTTCCGGATACTGCTCCGCGGCAGGTTTGCATAACCGTTTTTAACGAAGGAAATGAAATTAAAGAGGAAGACAGGAATAAAATTTTTGACCGTTTTTATAAAATTGATGAGAATGCAGAGGGTGCGGGAATTGGGTTGTCATTTGCAAAGTCGCTGGTTGAAATGCACAATGGAACCCTGGAGGTTGAATCTATTCCGGGCAAAGGAGTTGCATTTCACGTCTGCCTTGCTTTTTCTGATTCAGGATTGAATAATGCTGATGTGGAGCGAGTTGAGAGTTTGCAGCCTTTTCTGGTGGATTCATTTACCTGGGAAGATGACCAGGTTGAAAACCCCGGCAGCGAAGGGAAGCAACAGGTATTAATTGTGGAAGATAACGAGGAACTGGGTGATTTTCTGGTCAGTATTTTTTCACGAAAATATGAATGCATTAGGGCTTTTAACGGGCAGGAAGCGTGGGATATTATTCAGAAAAGTTCTCCGACAATTGTTGTGTCAGATATTATTATGCCACGCATGGATGGCTTGGAGCTTTGTAAAAACATGAAAGAAAACGCCACTACCTGCCATATTCCAATTATGCTTTTAACGGCAAAAAATGCTTCAGAACAAATCATTGAAGGATTTGAACTGGGGGCCGATGCCTATATGACAAAACCATTTGATATGAACCTGCTGCTTTCACAAACCGCCCGGTTAATAAAAAACCGTGATCTGATTCACGAAAAATATAAATCACAGAATTTTATGGTTGAAGTGGATAAAAACAGCACCTCGCGCGACGACGAGTTTGTGCAAACCGTAAAGAAAACGCTTGAAGTAAACCTTGCCGACCCTGAATTCAATGTGAATAAACTGGCAGGCGAATTAAATATCAGTACCACGCAACTTTACAGGAGGCTGAAAGCTTTAACAGGCTATTCTCCCGTTGAATTTATGCGTATTTTGAAACTGCAAAAAGCCTATGGTCTTCTCAGCCAACGAAATAACACAGTTAAAGAAATATGTTACCTGACAGGTTTTAATAATTTGTCGTACTTTATTAAGTGTTTTCGTGAACAGTTTGGGGTAACACCCGCCAATTTCCGCGATAACGGGCTGGATGAAAAAAGTAAAGCAGGAGTAAAAAATATCATGCAGACTTGACAAATTTGTAAAAAGTACAATAATCTGAAAAAAATGTATGATTTGTTATATTTATGGCTATTTTTATTGTATGTGCTGAACCTGTTTTTTAATATGTTTGGACGATTGAATTTGACTAATACTGAAATAATAACTAAAATAATATGATCAAACTAAAACCAATATTATTACTACCTGCAATAGTAGTGTTGTTTTTGTTTTATAGTTGCCGTGACGATATGCAGGTTGACAGGTATGAAAGACCTGACTGGTTGGCTGGTAAAGTTTACTCCCAGATTCTGGAACAACCCGAACTTTCTACATTTGCTAAATGTATTGAACTCACCGGTTACGATACTATTATTAATGTGTCGGGCAGCTACACTGTTTTTGCCCCCTCGAACCAGGCCTTTGATAAGTGGTTTTCACAAAAATCCGCCTATAGTAATGTAGAAGATATCCCGTTACCTGAACTAAACAAGTTGGTTAAGTTTCATATTCTGCAAAATGCCTGGTCGAAAATACAACTCCAGTCGCTCGATGTATTTGGCTGGATTGACACGCTCGACATCAACAATGACAAACCGCGCGGGTTTAAACGCGAGACATTGCTGAAATACGATAACCGGAAGTATGGATGGAACCAGGTGGGAGAAGACGATCGTACCGTTATTTTGGATACCCTTAACACATCGCATCACCGAAGAGTTATTACTGATTCCAGAAAATATGCCCCTGTATTTTTCAAAAAATACCTTGATATTTATGATCTTACTTCCCAGGATTATGAGTTTTATTTTAACCGACCATGGGAAGGTTCAAATGACCTGTATTTTGGCAACGGGAAGATTACAAGCAATGAAATTTTTTCCGAAAATGGTTTTGTTTATGTAATCGACGAGGTTGTGGAGCCGCTAAAAAATGCATACCAAATATTGGAAGAGGATAATGAGGAAGCTGGCTATTCAAAATTTTTCGATTTGGTGAATTATTTCCCCCAGTTTTCGTACAACGAAAATGAAACATTCAACCAGCCGGGAGCTGATCAGGGGTTGCAGGTCGATTCATTATTCAACCTTTCATTTCCGGAATTAACTTTTAATCTTACCAACGAAAGAACCCGGCCACCATCGGGCGTTACCGGATTACCCGAGAATGTGACTTACAGGTACCACCATGGCTTAATGGCCCCAACTAACGATGCTTTCGATGCACTTATTGATGAATATATCAGAATTCCAAAAGGATGGGGCAGCCTCGAGGGAGCACCCGATCATATTAAAAGTATTATAGCCAATACGCATATGTCCGTTAATCCTGTTTATCCGAGCGATTTTAGTGAAGGATTTTACAATGGAGAATTTGATAGGGTTACCCTGGATGAATCAAATGTTATTCAAAAAGAATTTGGAAGCAACAGCACATTTGTTGGCCTTGATAAAGCAATTGTACCGCGCGCTTTCAGCAGTGTTACAGGACCAATTTACCTGCAACAGGGGTTTTCGAAGGTGATGTACGCGATTGAGGAAGCCGGGTTGTTACCAGCCCTGAAGAGGCAAAACAAAGACTATATGTTGTTTGTAGAATCGGATGCCAACAGCAGGGTCGATTCCTCATTAATTTACAATCCGGTGAACGAAAGTTTTGCTGTGTTTATGATCAGCCCCGGAGGAGCGCAACGTTTTATTCTCACACAAAACGATTTGCGGATTTTGCTCATGAACCATGTGGCTACTCAGCAACCGCGGGGAATAGCCCGAAAGGAATTTTTGCCTAATCTGGCCGGTAATTATATAATTGTAGATAATGTAACGGGCGAGGTGTCAGGAACAGCACCAACTACCAACGGTTACAAGGGCACATCAACAGTTGCTGAATTCCCCAAAATATTAAGCACAACTGCCGACAACGGCACCGTGTGGGAAATAAATAACTGGTTTAGTTTTTCTGTTACCAGTATTTTTAACCGAATACAGACTTCATTCCCCAAATTTCATGCGTTGCTAAACCAGGCCGGTCTTTCACTCAATAAAGAATTCCGCTACAACTTTTTATCTGATAATGAATTTTATACCATATTTATTCCCAGCGATGAAGCGCTTGAAGAAGCAAATGTGAGCTCCATGTCGAAAGAGGAATTGCAGAAATTCCTGATGCTACATTTTGTTCAGGGAGAATTAATATTTACCGATGGAAACAAAGCCGCCGGTTATTTCGAAACAACCCGAATCGATGAAAAATCAACTCCATTCTCCACGGTTTATACACA
The DNA here is from genome assembly GCF_900141875.1 of Tangfeifania diversioriginum. Lineage (GTDB taxonomy): Bacteria > Bacteroidota > Bacteroidia > Bacteroidales > Prolixibacteraceae > Tangfeifania > Tangfeifania diversioriginum. The sequence goes on from NZ_FQZE01000006.1 coordinate 90,368, forward strand.
GTTATATGTAGAACCGGATGTTGACAGGATTCGGTTTAAAAATGAGAATGGGGAGATTTATACCGAAATTGAAGAATCAGAATTAACCAATATGCTTACAGGAGTTAACCTGGGTGAAAGTAACGACAATTTCAGTAATGTATTCAATAATGCTGTTATTCATGAAATTGACAGAGTATTGAAAGTGAATGAAGTGGATACCCAGTAAACAGACAAAGCAATTTGATATATAAAACCTAAGGTTTGTGAACGAAATGAAAAACATCAGAACTGCCATAATTTTTATCGTTGCACTATTTGCTTTCTTTGCTGCAACAGCTCAGGAAAAAACAATAATCAGGGGAAGGGTTATCGATAAATCGGATAATACTACCATTATTGGGGCCAACATTGTGGAATACGACAGTGAAGAAAGGGTAGTAAACGGCACCATTACCAATGTAAATGGCGATTTTGTCCTTGAAATGAATGACCCCGGCAACGTTGTCCGCGTGAGTGTTATCGGCTATAAATCTCAGGAAATTGAAGTTGATCCTACCAAAAACATTATGGTTGAGCTTGAAGCTTCCGATGTGGCATTGGGTGAAGTTACGGTTACAGCCGAATCAAAATCAACCGGAGGTTTAACCAATATTGAAGATCGGGACAAAGCTTCCTCCTCGGTTAAAGTCGATTTAATGGATATGCAGGATGTGGGTATGATTTCAGCTGCTGATGCTTTGCAGGGTAAAGTTTCGGGGCTGGATATTATCAGTGCATCGGGCGACCCGGGCTCTGGATCGCAACTCGTAATACGCGGGCTGAGTTCAATGGGAAACAGCCAGCCACTTATTGTTATCGACGGAATTCCCCAGTTTCGGGTAACTACAGATTTTGACCTCAGTTCTGCCGATACAGAAGATATCAGTAACCTCATTAACATTGCTTTGCAGGATATAAAATCAATCGAAGTACTCAAAGATGCGGCCTCTACCGCTGTTTATGGTTCGCGTGGTGCCGATGGCGTTTTGCTCATCGAAACCAAAAAAGGGCGAATGGGAAAAGTGCAGTTCGATTATCAGTATAAATTCAACCAAAACGTGCAGCCACCTCCAATTCCAATGCTTAACGGCGACGAGTATATTATGCTTCAGCTGGAAGAATGGCACAACAGCCAGGGAGCTTTTGATATTCCTCCGGAAATTGCTTACGACAGAGATTATGCTGACTTTTATAACTATTCGGCCAACACCGACTGGATAGGCCAGATTACCCAGAATGGCAAAACTCACGACCACTATTTCAGTATTTCGGGCGGTGGCGAAAAAACAAGGTACTTTACCTCGTTTAGTTATGTGGATGAAACCGGTACTACAATAGGTACACGCTCACAACGTTTCTCAACGCGTATTAACCTCGACTATTTCCTTTCGCGTAACCTGCTTTTCCAGGTGAAATTTAATTACATCAACAATGCCATCGATGGCAATGTTTCAATACAAGGTAATCACTGGCGCCCAAGGAATGTGAGGGAAATGGCTTATATAAAAGCGCCCAACATGAGTGTTTGGGAACGCGATTATTTGGGCCGTTATACAGGGGAGTATTTTACCCCGATTAACAGCTACCAGGGTGATGGTGTAACTTATTTTAATCCGGTGGCAGTTGCCAACCTGGGAATGAACGACCGCGTGATGAACCGGCTTGAAAATACCTTTATGCTTCAGTACAGGATTAACGACTGGCTTACTTTCCGCGAAACAATTTCTTTTCAGTACGAAGGTTCAAAATCGAAAAATTATTTGCCCTACAATGCTATCGGGGCCGACTGGTTACAATGGAATATTAATAAAGCAGAAGAAAGCAACAACCTGAACAATTCAATACGTACCGAATCTCAGCTCGCTTTTAGTTCACCGTTTCAGAATGAAGACCATGGTTTGTCAGGGGCATTAACCTGGATTACCGACCAGTCGGGCTACGAATGGATGAACCTGCAGGGAAACAAAACACCCAGTGTGGATATTAAAGATCCGGCTATTGACCCGCAAATTAACTGGATTGGAACAGGGTCGGGCGAAAATCGCCTGATAAGTGGTGCCGGTAATATAAACTACAAATACCGCGACCGTTACATGGTTCAAACTATCCTCCGTGCCGATGCACACTCTTCATTCGGTATCAATAACCGGTGGGGGCTTTTTAAAGGAGTTTCGCTCGGATGGCGGTTTTCCGGTGAACCATTTTTGAGTGGCCTCGATTTTTTAGGCGAAAGTATGTTGCGTGCCAGCTGGGGAGTATCGGGACGGCAACCCCAGGATGTATATGCCCGCTTTGCTACGTATGAATCAACCGGAACAGGTAGCTACATTCTGAACCCCGCAGTTGCTCCAACAAGTATTCAATTGAGCAATTTGCGCTGGGAAACCATTACTTCTTACGATATAGGGGCAGAGTTCAACCTTTTTGATGAACGTCTATATTTGGAGGGTGATGTCTATCAGAAGGTTACAAGTGATATATTATTTGGTGGAACAAATGCGGCTGATTACTACCAGATTCCAACCTCTTCGGGGTATTCCGGGCTGAAATATCTAAATGCAGGTGAGATGACCAATACAGGCTGGGAGCTGATGGTCGATGCCCGATTGGTTCGTACCAAAGACTGGTTCGTGTCTGTTAATTTCAACACCTCGCAAAATATAAACTCATTTAACAAGCTTCCTGAGAATTTCAATACCGAACGTTCCACCTCTATCGGTAATGAGCAATATCCGCAGCTTGTGCAGGAAGGAGAACCTATCGGTTCATTCTTTGGGTTCAGGTATCTGGGTGTTTATGCCAGCGACGAAGATGCCGTGGCGCACGATGCTGACGGAAATGTATTACTCGACAACGAAGGCAGGCCCATACCTATGCAATATACCAATACGTACATATTTAAAGGTGGTGACCCCAAATATGAAGATATTAACCATGATGGCAAAATTGACCTGAGCGATGTGGTTTATATTGGTGACTCCAACCCGGACTTTATTGGTGGTTTTGGTACGAATGTGAAATATAAAAATTTCGATTTTTCTGTCAATTTCCATTATCGCGTTGGGTTCGATATTATTAACGGAATTGCCAGTCAAACCGAGGGTATGAATAATCGCGACAATCAAAGTAAAGCAGTGCTCAGGCGCTGGAGAATCCAGGGGCAGGATGAAGAAGGAATTTTGCCACGCGCTTATATGAATCATCCGGCAAACAACCTCGGTTCCGACCGTTACGTAGAAAAAGGTGATTATTTAAGGTTAAACAATATGAAAATCGGGTACCAATTGAGTCAGGAACTTTGTAATAAGCTGGGAATTAGAAGAGCCAGTTTTACATTGAGTGCCCGAAAGCTGCTTACTTTTACCAACTACTCAGGGCAGGACCCAGAAGTTGGACAAGATGCCAGCAACCCGTTTTGGATTGGTGTGGACTATGCACGTACACCTCCACCTAAAGTATATACATTTAGTATTGGAATCGGTTTCTAAAAAAATGAATTAAGGATATGATATCAAAAGTAAAATATTTTCTGCTAACCCTGTTGGTTTTCATGCAGTTCTCTTGCAACGACTGGCTGGATCTTATTCCTCCCAGCGGGCTAATCAGGGATGAATTCTGGAATGCAAAGGAAGATGTTGAAGCTGTTTTAATGGCAGCATACGAAACTTTTGGCTCCATGGACCGGAACCTGTTTTTGTACGGTGAGTTGCGGGCTGATTTGTTGCAGCGCGATGTACAGCAATCATCAGGCGAGCAAAATATCATGGAAAGTAACATCTATCCCGATAATGGTTTTAGTAACTGGGAAACTTTTTATCAGGTGATTAACTATTGTAATGAAGTCATTAAAAATGCGCCGGAGGTTAAAGAAATTGACAATACATTTACCGATTTTCAACTGAAGAGTTTAATGGCCGAGGCTTATTTTCTGAGAAGTTTAAGCTATTTTTACCTGGTTCGGTTGTACAAAGATGTCCCTTTGGTGCTTGAACCCTCAGAAAGTGATGATGCTGATTTTTATCTTCCACAATCGCCCGAAGAGGAAGTGTTGGAACAAATTGCCAGCGACCTGAAAGCCAACCGAGATTTTGCACCCTCCGAAAGTTTCCCCACAATTGCCGAAAACAAAGGAAGGGCCTCAAAAGCCGCATTCGATGCACTGCTTGCTGATATTGCGCTGTGGCGTTTTCAGTATGAAGAAGTGCTGACTCATGTGCAGAAGATTGAACTAAACGAAAACCTGGAATTGATGCCAAGCTCGAGATGGTTCCAGCTTTTCTCTCCGGGGAATTCACTCGAAAGTATTTTTGAATTTCAGTTCGATGGCAACCGGAATCAACGCAACGGAACATTCGGATTGACCGAGCAGAACAGTAACCAGTACGATCCCAGCCAAAAAGCTGTTGAAATGTTTGGCAGCGAGTATGCCAAAGAAATTGTGAGAGGGCAGGGCGCTACCATTGCCAAAATTGGCGAAGATGATTTTATAATTTGGAAATACGTGGGGCGATCACCCGACGGATTATCGGTACGTGCCGGGGCTGATCAATACAGTGCCAACTGGATTGTTTACCGCCTGGCCGATGTGCTGCTTATGAAAGCCGAAGCATTGGCACAACTTGAACGGTACAACGAAGCACTTACAATTATTAACGAAATCAGGGTCAGGGCAAGTGTTCAGCCCATAGCACCTGCCTTTAACCGGGTTGCGTTCGAAGATGCCATTCTTGAAGAAAGAGCGCTGGAGTTTGCCTACGAAGGAAAACGCTGGTTCGACCTTCTCCGCATGGGGCGCCGAAATAATTACGGACGAAAAAGTAAACTTGTTGAGATAATTATCAGCAATGTGCCTTCAACGCAGAAGAGGATACTTGCCGCAAAACTTACCAATCCGTTAGGTTGGTATTTGCCGGTGTACGAAAATGAAATTGAGCGTAATAGAAATTTGGTTCAAAATCCGTATTATGATTTTTAAAATGAAGAAATTAGCATACCTGGCCATAATAGTAATGGCAGCAGTTAGTTTTTCGTGTGTCGAAAAAGAACTGGAAGCTGCCTTTGAAGATTTGGAACGGCTTACCATCTACGATTACCTGATGGAAAACGAAGAGGAGTATTCCAGTTTCATTTCAATTTTGGAAAAAGGTAATATCCTGAAAACCTTAAGTGCTTATAATCCTGATGGAACTGGTTATACTTTATTTGCACCCGATAACGATGCCATTAACCGCTTCATTAACGAAAACAACCAGTTCTCTTCTGTTGGCGATATTCTGAATGAGGAAGAGTATGCAGCATCTTTCAGCAGGTACCACGTGGTTAATAAAGATTATCATTCCAACGATTTTCCGTTCGGGGCTTTTGCTGAGCCCACCTTATCGGGCGATTTCCTTACTGTTGGCTTTGTAATTGAAACCGATACTTCGTATTATAAAATTAATAACCAGGCCGCTGTTAAGTTTCCCAATATCGAGACTTCTAACGGTTTTGTCCACGAGCTTGAAACGGCCTTAAAACCAATCACGTTAACCACCTATCAGTGGCTAGAACAAAATGCTGAATATTCAATCTTTAAACAGGCTGTTGATATTACCGGGTTGCAGGCAGCCATTGATTTCAACACGAGAGAGGAAGAAGGCAGGCAACCGGTAACTGTTTTGGCTGAACCCGATTCAATTTACCAAAAAGCAGGCATAAATTCAGTGGATGCTCTTATTGCCGTTATCAGTCCTGATGACAATGACTTCACGAATTCATCCAACAGGCTTTACAATTATGTTTCCTATCATTTTTTACAGGGGATGTATTTTTTAGATGACTATACGGACGAAAATACCAACTACAACACATTATCAGAAATTCCGCTTAACATTAATGGGCGGGGCCTCGAAATAGAAATTAACCCCGGAAAAGAAGTCTTTGATACTATTGTTTACCAGGGCGATTCAACTTTTATCGACTATATTGGATTTAAATACGACGAGAGTAATATCATTACCCAAAGCGGCGCTATCCATTTTATCGACCAGGTAATGAAACAGCATGCACCCTCAAAAACTGATGTAACCTTCCAGTTTATGGAAGAGTCACTGATTTATTCTTATTACCAGGAAGGTGAAGGAAACTTTGTCATTGAAAATCAGGATGCGCTGAACTCCATTGAATGGACGGGGGCTGATTTGTCCTACGAAATTATAAAAGAAGAGGGTGAGGAAATTACCAATGCGTGGAATAACGATTATCTGGTTATTGATGGTGACTTTATTATTTCCTACACAACACCCCAGATTGTTGCCGGGAAATATACTGTAATGCTTGGAGCCGAGGCTTATAACGAGGATAATGCACTGGTGGAAGTTTATATCGATGATAAAAAAATTGGCAGCCTGGTTGACCTTACCACATTGGGCGATCAGGACAACCCGTTTCAGCAAATTGAACTCGGAACAGTTGATTTTAAAAGTTATGCAAGACATAAAGTTGAAATACGGCCTTTGATCCCGGGAAGATTTTTATGGGATTATATACGTTTTGAAATACCAGAATAATTAACAGGATAAAAAATGAAGTTGAAATTAGGTATATATACGGTTTTTTCCATTTTACTTTTGGCATCATGCACAAAAGAGTGGGACGATCATTTTAATGTGTATCCCGAAACAGTTGACCAAAATGTTTGGGAAGCAATGAGTAATGATCCGGAAATAGCTGATTTTATTAATTTGTTGAAGGAATTCCAATACGATACACTTTTTCAGTCTGATATTCCATATACTCTTTTTGTACCATCAAATGATGCCTTAGCTCAATATCTGAGCCTGAATGAAGCGGACACCACACTACTGAATTATCATATTGTTACGCACTTTATTCAATCTGCCAGCATTGAAGGAAAACGAAAAGTGCAAACGTTATCCACAAAGTATGCTCTGTTTGAAAGGGAAGGCACACAAACAACACTCGATGGAATTGCTCTGAAAAATGAAAGCCCGCTTTACAATAACGGAAAATATTTCGTCCTCGAAGAAGTGGCCAAACCGCTTCCTAACTTATATGAATTTTATAAAGTCAATAACCCCGTTCTCCGCGATTATATCGACAGCCAGGATTCGATTATTCTCGACCGTGAGCGAAGCAAACCAATTGGCTTTGATGATGATGGAAATACAGTTTACGATTCAGTAAATATCGTTTACAATCTTTTTGAAGCTGAGTATTTTCCGGTGAGTTTGGAATCAAGGAATTATACGGCCACTTTTGTTTTTCCGCAGAAAGAAGATTACGAAGAGGCGTTAACCGTTATGGCCCAGGATATGAACATTCCGGGTTATAATGACTACAGCAGTATTCCAATCGAATGGCAACATGATATCCTAATGCCCCACCTGCTCGAACAGGGCGTTTTTCTTAATATGATTGAACCCGAGGAATTTATTTGGGAAACAGAAGAAGATACACTGAAACTGCAGAACATCCTTGGCGATAGTATTCAGATTTTATATACGCCGGTTGATAAAAGTATTTGCAGTAACGGGTATGCCTACAATTACGAAAGTTTTTCAATTCCCGATTCGCTCTACAACAGTTCCTCAAAGTATGAGGCTGAATTGCTGCTCGACGAAACCGGACTTAACCGGTACGCATGGTATGAAAACGTTAATGTAGTTGCCGACCAGATTTTTACGCCACTTCAGGAATATATCAATACCGCTTCAAATGACAGTATTATAAGAATATTGTTTCCAAGAGGCTATTCAGGTAGCTATTCTGTTGAGTTTAAAACACACAGCGTATTTCCCCGGAAATATGCTATGGAAATTGCTACCCACATGGATATTGGCGGGGTTTACGACATATATGTAAATGATGAATTGGTAAGAACATTTGATTATTATGATTTTATAAGATACAGAGGTGTAATGCCAAGTGTTATTCCGGGCAAACGTTATATTCCCAAAGGCCGTTTTAACAGTTTTGATGTGTTGGTTGACAATGTGGAAGAATACAGCAGGCCAAAAGTCAGGATAGAATATAAAGGACCGGGAAGTGGAATTTCTTCGAACGGATTAGTAATTGATTACATCGATTTTATTCCTTTTGAATAAGCAGAACTAAACCTTTGAAAAGAATTAGAATACTAAAACGAATGAAAAAAACATTCAGCATAGCAACTTTTATTAACAGTTACAACAAATTGTTTGTAATGAAGCGCATTAATTCAGAAACGACAATTGTTTCCGTAACGGAGGATTATTTTTCACCTGCGGCAACAAAATACAATAAGCAAAGTTTCAGCAGCATGACAAACCAGGTAATATACTCTATTTTTAAAAAGTGTGCCCTTTTGGGGGCGTTGGTGTTTGCTTTGGGCCTCTTTTCTGTTCAGGCACAGGATACACTGTCGGTGAGCGGAAAAGTGATAAACAGTGCAGGCGAGCCGGTCCCCAATGTTGCCGTTGGAATTGAAGGTTCATTTCAGTTGCCGTCAATATCCGATGAAGCCGGCGAATTTACACTAAAAGTGGTTAGCCAAAATATATGGTTAAATGTGGAACCTTCCGGTGATTATAAAAGCAAAAGGGTTTATCTGGGGGAACGGGATGAATTGGTGATTTATTTAACAGGAACTGACTTATCAGCCGGTAACGATCCGATTTCTGTACTTAACCAGGTGAGGCTGAAACGTAACATGATTTCTTCTTTTTCGGTGCTGAATACCGATCAGATTAAAAGAGAGCCCGCATTATCTATTGATCAGTTTATGCAGGGGCGAGTGCCCGGGTTACACGTAACCAACCGCTCGGGCGACCCGGGCAGTGGTGCTTTTACACTGATGCGCGGAATTAACTCGCTGAATGCATCAAACCAGCCGTTGTATGTTGTTGATGGCATTCCCATGGCCTCAATGGGCGTTTTTGGTTCAAACCTCGATGGATATTCTTATAACCCGCTTTTGGCTGTAAATAATTTAAATATCTCGAAAGCAACTGTAGTAAAAGATCCGTTGTTAACTGCTGCTTACGGGTCAAAAGCATCAAACGGACTTGTTATTATTGAAACACTCGATCCGAGTGCCACACAAACAGTTATTGATCTTGATTTACGCAGCGGCTATTCTCTTGCTCCCTCAAATCAAATACCTCAGTTGAATGCGGGGCAACACAAAACCCTGGTCAGTGAAGTGCTGTTTTCTTCAGGCAGAGAGGAAGAATGGATACGACAAGAATATCCCAACCTCTTTCTTAAAGAAACGAGCGAACGCTGGGTTGATTATCAGCATAATACCAAATGGCAGGATATTATTTTCAACAATGCATTTTTCTCTAACCTGAATATAAATGTAAAGGGAGGCGACGAAATTGCCCGTTACGGGCTTTCTTTTGGTTATATGAATGCCGATGGTATAATTAAAACTACCGGTTACGACGGGTATAACCTCCGGTTTGTAAGTTTACTGAATATTTTTCAGTGGCTGAAAATGAATGCAGGAGTTTCCTTGAGTTACAACCTCTCGGAACTGAAAGAGTCGGGAAAAGTAGCGCAAACCAACCCCATTTTAACCAGCCTCGGAAAATCGCCAATGTTAAATCCCTTTCAATATGATGAAGAAGGCAAAGAGTTGATAACACTGGCTCCGGTTGACGAACTTGGAGTGAGTAACCCGCAGGCAGTTATCGATAATTATGAAGCAAGTAACAGTAATTTTCATTTTATTTCTACGCTTGGATTCGAAGCCAGCCTGAAAGAAAACCTGGTGCTCAATTCCAATTTCGGGCTGACTTATAATGTACTCAAAGAATTGATTTTTATGCCCAACAAGGGGATGGAACTTTATTACAATAAAGAAGCGATTAATGTTTCCAAGGGAGCCAACAACAGTCTCTCTTCATTTTATAACAATACCTACCTGAAATTTGACAAAGCATTTGGCAGCGACCATTATTTGACTTCAAACACAGGAATCAATATAATGACAACCGATTATGAGTTTGACTGGGGGTTAACTAAAAATGCGCATGAAAACGATCAGTACCGGATGCTACAGGACGGAACCAATAGCCTGCGCGAAATAGGTGGTACCAATCGTAACTGGAACTGGGTGTCGTTATATGAGAATTTAACTTATAGTTATAAGGATCGTTACCTTGCCTCTGCCTCACTTTCCATCGATGGGTCGTCGAGAATTGGCGACAATGCAGCCAATACCCTTAAACTGGCTGATATTCCGTTTGGTGTTTTTTATGCCGGAGGTGTTGCCTGGAGATTGTCGGGCGAACCATTTCTCAGAAATGCAGCATGGCTTGAAGAATTGAAACTACGATTATCTTACGGAAAATCAGGGAATGACGATATTGGCGAATCCAATGCCACAAACTATTACAATGCGGTTAAATTCCGCGAAACGGTTGGGCTTTATCCGGCAGTGGTACCCAACGATGAGCTTACCTACGAAACTGTTGATCAGTTGAACGCTGGCCTCGATATCTCGTTATGGGGTGAGCGGTTTGTTACAAGCATAGATGTTTACCAGTCGGTTACCAATAACATGTTGATTTATTCTCCGCTCGATGCCTACTTCGGTTATGATTTCCGCCCTGAAAACGGAGGTAAAATGCAGAACAACGGAATCGATTTCGGAATGTTTTACCGAATTATTGACCGTCCGGCCTTTAACTGGGATATACAAACTTCACTTTCTGTTGTAAAAAATGAAGTACTCGAAATTAAAGGCGACAAGCTGGTTACATCGATTCCAGGAGCCGAAATTGTAAATATGCCGGGAGAGCAGGCCAACAGCTTCTATGGTTATATTTTTGAAGGGGTTTACACTACAACCGAAGATGCCATAAATGACAATCTTGTTAATGAACGCTTAATGCCTTACCAGGGGGGAGATGTCCGGTTTGCTGATTTATCGGGCCCCAACGGCACACCCGACGGAATTATCAACAATTACGATAAAACAGTATTGGGCTCATCGTTACCGGAATATTTTGGCGGATTGAGCAATACATTCACATATAAACGCTGGGAATTGAACGCATTCCTGCAATTTGTATATGGCAACGAAGTTTTCAACTACGTACGCTATCAGAATGAAAGTATGGACGGACTTGAAAATCAGAGTACAAATGTGTTAACCCGCTGGCAGTATGAAGGACAGGAAACCAACGTTCCGCGCGCATTATGGAACGACCCTATAGGCAACACAGCCTTTTCATCACGCTGGATAGAAGATGGTTCGTACTTGCGGGTGAAAAATATTTCGTTGAGTTATACCATCCCTGATGAGTTTTTATCCTTCAGGAATGCGCAGTTTTATGTTTCGGCAAGTAACCTGTTTACCTTCTCCAATTATCTGGGGTACGACCCTGAATTTGCCTATTCGTTTACACAAATGGAGCAAGGTATTGACTATGGACTAACACCACAGCCCAGGCAGTTTATTGTGGGAATTAAATTAGGTTTATAACCAATTATTTTTGTTTGACATGAGAAATTTGAAAAAATATTCGGCTATTGTTTTTGCTTTTTTAGCATCGGTATTTGTTTTCTCTTCCTGTAAAGATTTTCTGAATCCGGAACAGGAGGTGAATATTACGGAAGACAAATTGTTCGATGATTGGTATGAATACCGTTCGGCAGAAATGGGACTCTACGGGCTGCAACAGAAACTGGTGGAGCAGATTGTTATTTTAGGAGAGCTGCGTGCCGATTTACTCACTATTACCCCCAATGCCGATGCTGATATGATTGAAATCTATAATTTCAATATATCAAAAGAAAATAAATACGCTTCGCCAACAAACTTTTTCAAACTTATATCGGCCAGCAACAGGTTCTTACGCGTACTGGAGGAGCAACACCCCGAAGTGTTGGACCAGAACAGTCCGGTTACAAATTACGACAGACTTTATGGCGAAGCGCTCTGTATGAGGGCCTGGGCCTATTTCAATGCAGTTCGAATTTACGGGAAAGTACCTTTTATTCATGAATCGCTTACTACTATTGACGAAGTGGAAAACTTCCTGGCTTCAAACGAACCTTATATCGATAGCGTGCATATTATTTTTGCCCGGGATGGTTATTATAACGATACAATTTATCAGGAGCCCGTTACCCTTGAAAAACAGTACTACGATCAGGACCTGGTTATCGATTATTTTACCAACGAGCTGGAAACGAAACTGAAAGCAGTGGGGGTGAATCATTATATCGATAATAACGATAATACCTGGGAAGTTTCAATCTGGAATGAACATGCCAGAAATGCCTTGCTTGGCCACATGTTCCTAACCCAGGGCGATTTGAAAAAAGCGGCTACTTATTTTGAAAAAATCACAAGGCTTTCAACTGATAATTACCGATACCAGTTAGATGCAAGTTTCTCATTTGACAATTGGAGAAATATTTTCATCAATATTGATAACCGGGAACACATTTTCACACTCTGGTTTAATAAATCCAACTTTCAACAGAATAATTTCCAAAGTATATTCGATCCGCGCGAGCCACATCAATACATGCTAAAACCCACACGGCAGGCAGTGTTGAAGTGGGAAACCCTGTGGGATAATTATTCGTTGAATGTTAACAATGCAAATCCATCGCGCACAAGGCTGAACCAAAAAGGGTTGCCCGGTGATTTTTATCGCGGTTATGGCGTTTCCTACGCTTATACTATTAATGGCGAACCAATCAATCCGAATCAAGTGTTTTCTGCACTCTATTTAAAATCAGAAGATGATTTTAAAACTGCAAACCTCATTACTGCCGGTGCCGATACTGTTGTTTGGAAATATTCATTTTACAAAAATGTATTTGACCAGGATGCCAACTTTATAGTTTACCGTGCAGCCGGAATTCATTTGTGGCTGGCCGAAGTTTACACGTGGTGGGCTTTTGAGCGTAGCGGCGGAGTAAGTACATTTACTACACAGGCACTTGACATTGCGAATGACGGCAGATACTACGAAATTTCTGATAGCAGGGAACAGATGGGCGTGAGAGGCCGCGTTGGTTTTGCCGATCAATTCGATAAAATTAGTGTGGGAAACATCAATTATGTGCATGATCCGTTCAATAATAAAGTACTCGATTATATTGATTTGACAGGTAGCCTGGAAGCAAAACAACTTTACTTGGAAGAGCAACTGCTCGAGGAACGGGCCCGTGAACTGGCTTTTGAAGGAGAACGGTTTTATGACCTGATGCGCGTGGCTAAACGCCGAAATGATCCTTCTTTTCTGGCCGAAATTGTATCAGAAAAATATCCGGAAGGCAAACAGCAGGAAATTTACAATCTGTTACTCGACGAAAATAACTGGTATATCAACTATTTTGAATAATATAACCGCCGGGAATTGGAATAACCGGAAACACAAGCAACATTACCGAAAATGAGGCAGGCAAATTTTGACCTGTCTCTTTTCGTTTTAACTATTTTGAACGAACACGCAACCTTTCACATCCCAAAAACATCTTATGTGAGATTTGACATATTGTTTGTTTTTGATAATAGCTATTTTTCTGAAATATTAGAGAGTGTTTTGATTTTGTTTTTTAGAAATATTTTGATGTATTTTTTGCTCAGACAAGGCAAAATTGACGCGAATAGCCTTAGCTATTTAAGGAAATTTTGCAGCAGTATGAGTGAAAAAGACGCAAAATGGAATAAATGGATAAATTCAAAACAGTCTCTTAAAATCGCTTGAACCTGATTATAATGCTAAACTGAATGTTTCAAACCAAAAAACAAATGGCCTTTAAAACCGGTGTACTGATTATTTTCATGGCCTGTTTCAGTTCCGTTTTTGCACAAAACGAAGCCAATGTCTGGCTGCTGAATAACGGGCAACAGTTAAATTTTGATTCCGGAGAACCTGAACTGATTGAGTTCGAAGGTCAAACAAAATTTGCTTCTACCATTTGCGATGAAAACGGCAACCTGCTCCTTTATTCCGATGGCCGTAAAATCTGGAACAAAAACCACGAAGTAATCGTCAACGGTGACGATCTTATCGATGAGGATTCCTGGATTCAAAGCTACCCTTATTTTCTCCCTTATCCCAATAAAGATGGATGGTATATAATTATTTACGAAGAGATGATCTATTGGCTTCTCGGAGGAACATACGGTAACACATTGTATTACGGAACTATAAATACCAATGCCCAAAACGGAAAAGGTGAATTGGTAACTGAAAAAGTATTTATCCACGACAATTACCACTCCGGACCAACCATTGCAGGGTATTGCAACAACAGTTACTACTGGCTGGCCATCGATAGGAATGAAAATGTTATTTCAGAAATCAACCGTGACCGGATTTATTTCTACAAGATAGATGAAAATGGTTTAAACGAGGAACCTGTTATTAACGGTGAGTTGGGAATTGGAAGTTCTGGCGGATACAAGTTTTCACCCAACGGCGACAAATTATTTTTTTTAGTTGGTGGGGATATATATAGTGACGGTAATTATGTAACCGATTTTAACTTTAAAACTGGCGAACTGTACAATTTTCGTCGCTTAACTTCCATGTATAATTCCAGAAATGAGTTTTCACCCAACAGCCGTTTTTTTTACTTTTTTGATGATTCAGTTCTGTGCCAGATGGATGCCCGCTACACCAGCGCTGCAAACTTTATTAATTCCACTGACACAGTTTTAACACTTCCACCTCCGGCAGGACAGAGCAACAATGGCTGGGACCTCAGGCTGGCCTCCGATGGACGGATTTACTTTCGTTATGTCGATGTTAAAACTGGTGAGCACAAACTGGGCCGAATCCGTTTCCCTAATCGCAAAGGCAAGTTATGTATTCCTGAACTGGATGTGTTGACTTTTTCAATCCAAAACATTCGGTTTCCTAAATTTATGTCCGGCTTTTTTCGCGAAAAGTTGCCCGAACCGCTTGACGAAGTTTTTCCGGATGCCGGCCCCGACCAACAAGTGTGCCCGGGAGATATTATTTCTCTTGGTAAAGAAAATCAACCCGAAGCGTTTTATACCTGGTTTCCCGAGAATTTTATCACTGAATACTTTTCTCCACAAACTGACCTGAAAGCCCCGCCACATTTTGACGAACCTGAAACCAACACATTTACTTTGCGGGCTACCGATGGAAACTGCTGGCTGAATTTTGATGAAGTGGAAATTACCCGGTATCCGAAAAACCGACCGCTGGAAATAGCCGGAAGCTGGTCAGTTTGTCCGTATGTGGAAAAGGTGAATTATTGGACCGGAAACAACTACTACGACTACGAACCGGTTTGGCTGGTGGAAGGCGGCGAAATTGTTTCGAGGCAGGGAACCGACAGCATAAAAATAAACTGGTGGGATACCAATCCCGATGCCTATGTGGCAGTGTACTCTGAAAATGAGTACGGCTGCATTTCCGATACTACTTATTTTCCGGTGCGGATTAATGTAGAGCTGCTCACCGAAAAGCCCAACGGCCCCGATGAATTGTGCATAGCCGATGCTAAAAACGTCACCTACCAAATTCACAATACTAACGGTTCGGTATATGTCTGGACAGCCGAAGGCGGCGAAATTTTAAACGGGCAGGGAACCAACAAAGTAACCGTGAACTGGCTGCAGGAAGGAATCAACTCGCTTGTGGTGGAAGAAACCAGCACCACCATCGATACGGTTTGCTACGGCGAATCGGAAC
The DNA here is from genome assembly GCF_900141875.1 of Tangfeifania diversioriginum. Lineage (GTDB taxonomy): Bacteria > Bacteroidota > Bacteroidia > Bacteroidales > Prolixibacteraceae > Tangfeifania > Tangfeifania diversioriginum. The sequence continues at coordinate 106,069 of NZ_FQZE01000006.1, forward strand.
CACTGCAGGTGGAAATAATTAACGACAGTATCGACATTGCCTTGCTGAACGTTTCGTTTAACAACGACGACAACGTGGAGTTGGAGTATTATTCAGAAAAATTAGTAAACCACAAACACACCCTTTACATTCTTGCTGAAAACGAAGATACTGGCCGGGAGATGCAGGTGCATGTTTCTGCTGAATACGACGGCTCAACTTACTATTTCCCATCTTCAGCTGAGTTGGCTCCCGAAACCATCCGGCTAAAAGTAGAAAATTTATGTGGAGAGCTGTTTATTTCCAATCCGCAGCAAACCATTGTAGTAAGAGAACGAAATACCGCGGAAATCGACCGGGCACTGCTCGTGTGGAACAGCAACAAATACTGGGACAACAACCGGGTGGAATACGAAGTGTGGCACACTTCGGAGAGAGATGGCACCTGGGAACGAATTGCCGGGGGGATTTCGGCCAACCAGTTCGACTATTTTAATGAAGGTTTTTCGCTGGAACATTATTTCAGAATTAAAGCAAACAACCTCGATAAAGGTGTTTCCTCATGGTCGAATACGCTGCGGGTAGTGTTTGAAAATACCATTGAAATCCCCGATGTGTTTACGCCCAACGACGATGGTTTCAACGATGTGTGGGATATTCAAAACATCCGTTTTCACGAGCCTGAACGGGTTACCGTTTATAATCGGCATGGACAAAAAATTTACGAGAGCCGCGGTAGTTACGTGCCGTGGGATGGAACTTTTAAAGGCGAAATCAATCAGGGAACCTATTTCTACGAAATTGTTTTCGATGCGCAGAATATTGAATACGGACAAGTAACGATTTTGCAATGAGGTGTTTTAGACATAGCATATTAATTTTTCTGTTGTTTTTATCTTTTCAGGCAAAAACGCAGGAATTCCCGTATCACTATTTTTCGCATACTGCGCCGGTTATCAGTAATCCGTCGTTGGCTGCCGCGCAAACTTCGCTGGATGTACAAGTGGGCGCATACAATTTATGGGCTGGCGGTTTTAAACCGGTCAGTGATTATCTCATCAGTTTTTCCTGGTCACCCGATGCCATGAACCGCAGAGGATACGGACGGCAATCTACCCGCGTGGGACTGGGGGCCACGTTGCTGAACGAAAAAATAGGGCCGTTTAACCAGTACATTTTGCATTTGATGTACGCTTATCACATTCCGCTCACACGCGAAATCCAGCTTTCGCTCGGTGTTTGCGGCATTATCGAAAATTTGAATATCGATGTCAATTCGCTGTCGCCGCTGCATCCGGATGATCCGCGTTTATTAACGGGAAACAACCGCTCATTTTTGTTCGATGGCGGTTTCGGCGCTTCCATTCTTAGCGACAACTGGGTGGTTGGATTGTCTCTTTTGAACCTGGCGCCCGGCACGTTCCGGTTTTCGGAAGAGCCGGCAGCCGAGTTTTCATCATTCCGAAAACTGTTTCTCAGCGGAAGTTATTTTTGGGGTTTAGGACAAAATTTTGGAATCCAACCCCACATTACATTGCGAAATTCAAATTTGAAATGGCTGAATTATGATGCATCACTAAAATTTGATTTGCAGTACTTTCATGTAGGTGCCGGCTACCGCAGCGAAAATTCCCTGTTCTTGTTTCTGAATGTACCGCTCGAAGGGTTCACATTCAGCTACACTTCAGAAAATCCGCTAAACGCCAATCACATGATGGGAAACGGGCACACTTTTTCTGTGGGGTGGATGCTTTAAAATGCTTCAAACATAAATCATCTTCCGTGTCATACCTCCGTCAACAGTAAAGTTTTGTCCGGTGATAAAACTGTTATCGGGTTTTAGCAGGAATAAGACCATCTTAGCAATATCGTCGCCTTTACCAATTCTTCCGGCAGGATGCTGCTCGTGCCACTCTTTTTTCAGGTCGAGCTGATTCGCTTCCAATTTCTTTTTAACACCCGACACATCAATCCAGCCCGGACTGATGGAGTTCACCCTGATTTCGGGGCCCAGGCTCATGGCCAGCGCGTGCGTCAGTGCAAAAATTCCTCCTTTGCTTGCGGAGTAGGATTCCGTATCGGGCTCCGACTGAAATGCCCTGGTCGAGCACATATTGATGATACTTCCCCGCGCAATTTTTAAATGCGTTGCTGCGTATTTCGAACACAAAAAAGTTCCGGTGAGGTTGGTGCCAATCACGCTGTTCCATTCATCTAATGAGAGTTCTGAAATGGGTTTGCGAATCATAAATCCGGCATTGTTAATCAGTCCGAAAACAGAGCCGGTTTTGTCAACTGATTCAGCAACTGCTTTTTTTACATCTTTCTTATTTGAAACATCGCAGTGAATGGCCAGCAGATTTTCAGAAACCAACTCATCTTCCAGTTCATTCAAGGCTTCTTTATCTTTTTCAAAAACCGATACAAAATAACCTTCAGCTAATAAATATTCTGTAATAATTTTCCCAATTCCCTGTGCTCCGCCAGTAACAATAATATTTTTCTTCATAACTTTTCTGGTAAAACAATTTTGTTTAAAGTTAGAGTTTTACCATGAAAATAGAAATAAAAATCATGGCCACTGCCACCAGAGCACCACCCAAAAATGCTACTCCGGTTCCGCCAATGGCATAAAACACCCCGATGAACAGCGGTCCCAGTGTTTGTCCGAGGCGTAAAACCATGCCGTTAATCGACATAAAACCTGCGCGTTCGTTCAGCGGAGCAAAACCAACCAACAGGGTTTGGATTCCCGGAATAAGCATTCCATGGCCCATGCCAAAAGTAATGAGCGGAATGATGAGCAACCACCAGTTTCCGGAAAACGATAAAAGAATCATGGAAACAAAATAGAGAATAAAACTGATGGTAAGCTGCTTTTTGGGTTTCAGGTAGCGGTTAATTACTTTTAGTTGCGATGAGGTAATGGCAGTAACAACAGAAAATCCTGACATGAAAAGCCCGATTTGAAAATCGGTGGCCCCCAGCCGTTCTACCATAAGTTGCGGGAAGTAGGAGAGGTAAGCCCCGTATAAGATGAAAAAAAGCAGCACATTAATTATAAAGAGTCCCCACACGGTTTTTTTATTGATATTTTTCCATGTGCGTTTCAGATAGCTGCCTATGGTTTGCGGTTCTTTAGGTTCCGGATTTTTCAGGTAGAAAATTATCAGTAATCCTGTAGGAATGGCCAACAACGGGAGCAGAAACGGAAACTGCCAGCCGGCCATGGCCAATGCTCCGCCCACAGCGGGATAGGCCGCAGTACCCACACTCAGCACACTGGCGTTGTATCCCATAATGGCGCTGCGTTTTTGGCCTGAAAATAAATCACCTATTAATGTAACATTTAACGAGCCTAGCGCAGCCGACCCAATTCCCTGAAAGAAACGCAGCAACAGCAAAATTTCCCATTTATTGGTAAAAAAACAGGCCGCACCGGCAATGCCGAAAAGAAACAGCGAAGGCAGCAATATGGTTTTTCGGCCCCATCTGTCGGCCAGTAAACCAACCACAGGTGCCAGAAAAATCCCGGGGAATGTAAATACTGTAATCAGCAAAGTAACCTGGCTGGCCGAAATATTGAAATGTTCCCTAATGGAGGGGAAGGCAGGCGTAATACTGGCGACCCCCATTACGGCCACAAGTGTAATTAAATAAATTATTGCAATGTTTCTTTTTTCCATGTTGTTGATTTAATCAGGCAAAAGTAGAATTTTCGACCCATGTTGAAATATTTCAACAGTTTTTTGCACGACCTGATCTTAATTCTTTTACATAAAGCAAGCTTTCACTATTTTAGGCGCTTAAATTGAAAAATAAAAAAAAATGCGAAATCTGTTCCTGCTTTTTCTGGTGCTGGCCACATCACCTTTGTCGGCCCAAAACAAACAAATGTCTCTTGAAGATGCCATTTTAGGCCGTTATTCACACCTTCGGCCGGAGTCAATGAATGGCCTGTCGTGGAAAACCGACGATGTGTTTTCTTTTATCGAAAATGATACGCTTTGGGCTGAAACGGCAAAAAATGGAAAGCGCTCGGCGGTCATTTCGCTCGGGGAGTTAAATGCTGAAATGAAACAAAAAAACAGTTCCGGTTTTAGTCGGTTCCCGGGGTATTCATGGATTGGCGGCAATATGCTGCTGGCCAGGCACAGCGATAAGTTTATCGTTTTTAATACCGAAACCAAAAAGATTGCTTTTCAGATTGAATTGCCCGAAAAAGCTGAAAATGCAGAGTTTTGCCTTCAGGGGAAATTTGTAGCTTTTACCGTAGATGACGATTTGTTTGTCACTTTTGAGGAAGGGAAAACACTTCAAATTACTGAAGATGGCGGCAATGGAATTGTAAACGGAAAAACGGTGCACCGCAACGAGTTTGGTATTTCCGATGGTATTTTTATTTCACCTAAAGGGAATTACATTGCCTTTTACCGGAAAGACGAAACCATGGTTTCCGACTACCCGATAGTTGATTTTATGGGACGTGTGGCTGAATATACACCGGCGAAATACCCCATGGCCGGAATGAGCAGCCACCATGTTACGGTTGGAATTTATAATATTGATTCAGGCGAAACAAAATTCCTGGATACCGGTGGCGATCCTGAGCATTTTCTTACCAACCTGGCATGGTCACCCGATGAAAAAAATATTTACCTGGCTGAGCTGAACCGCGGACAGGATCACATGCAAATGAATTGCTACAACGTTTTAACCGGGGAAAAAGAAAAAATACTTTTTGAAGAATCCAGAGATACGTATGTGGAGCCGTTACATCCCATTTGTTTTTCAGAAGTAAAACAAAATGAATTTTATTACCTGAGCCGCAATGACGGCTGGTTTCACATTTACAAATACAACACCAACGGAGAACTCCTTCAGCAAATTACAAAAGGCGAGTGGGAAGTGACCGATATTCTTGGTTTCGACGAAAAGGAAAAGAATGTTTTCATTCAGGCTACCAAAGAAGATCCATTGGAAAAGCATATTTATCGGGTGGAAGTGAAATCGGGTAAAATGGAAAAATTAACCGGTGCGGAAGGAATTCACAGCGGGACCCTGAGCCCCGAAGCCAGTTGGTTTATCGAACGTTTCAGTGCACCCGAAATTCCGTCGCAAACCATTCTTCTTTCATTAAAAGGAAAAGAAGTGCGGACACTCCACTCGGCCAACGACCCGCTTGAAGATTACCAACTGGGAGAAAATAAACTGGTTTCAATAAAAATTGACGATGGCAATACCAAACTGGCTGGTCGCCTGATTCTTCCTCCGGATTTCGATTCATCGAAAAAATACCCGGTAATTTTATATGTTTATGGCGGTCCGCACTCGCAGCTCGTTACCAAAAGCTGGCACAATAGCGCACGCTGGTGGCAGTATTACATGGCCTCGCAGGGCTACATTGCATTTACAATGGATAACCGGGGAACCCTAAATCGTGGAAGGGATTTTGAAACCGCCGTTCATCGCCAGTTGGGTATTTTGGAAACCGAAGATCAGATGCAGGGAATTGAGTACCTGAAATCGTTGCCTTATGTGGATGCTGAACGCATTGGCGTGCACGGCTGGAGTTACGGTGGTTTTATGACGCTCAACCTGATGCTGCGCCAACCTGATGTTTTTAAAGTGGGCGTGGCCGGCGGACCTGTGGTTGACTGGAGCCTGTACGAAGTGATGTACGGCGAACGCTACATGGACCGCCCGGACGAAAACCCCGATGGTTATGAAGAATCAAACATGGTTAACCACGTGGCCAACCTGGAAGGAAAATTAATGCTTATTCACGGCGTGCAGGACGATGTGGTGGTGATGCAGCACAGTATGAAATTTTTGCGCGAGTGTGTGAAACAAAACAAGCAGGTTGATTTTTTTGTGTATCCCACTCATCCGCACAATGTGGGCGGTAAAGACCGGATTCATCTCATGCGAAAAGTAAGCGACTATTTCATCGATAATTTATAGGAGGCTACCTGCCCGGTTCGTTGAGCAGCGTGGTGTGCCATTTCATATATTTTAAAATAAAATAGAAAACAGTGGCAGCAACAGCAGCGTAAAACCAGAAATTAAATTCAAGGTTGAATTTAAACCGGCCGGTTTCAAGCAAAAATGAGATAAAATCGAAAATGAAGAAAAGGATAAAAATGGCTGCAATGCCGTTTTTTTCCTTTTTGAGTATTTTTTTCCAACTAAACGGCAGCGAAGGTTTTTCGTACCTTTTTAAAGAAGGAATAAAAGCGGGTGTTTTATCTGCCCATTTTTCATAATCTTCACCAAATTTATTGTACAGAAACATTTCTTCTGAATACATGATTCTTTCATAATAAACCCAATACAGAAAAATGAAAGCCACCACAAACCACACGTTGGCAGTTATCATTGCCAGGCCAAGCCAGATGAAAAAATTGCCCACATATAGCGGGTGCCTCACCGTGGAATAAATGCCGGTTTTGTTTATTTCATCGGCTATTTGTTTGAGGCTGTTTCTGCCCGATGTATTAACAGGTGTAAAACCTACTGTTAAGATACGTATGAGCTGGCCAAACAATGCTATGGCAACGCAAATGATCATGTAATATGTTTCGGGAAAGTTAATGCCACTTTCAGCTGCTTGTAATGTTTTACTTATGAACACTGCCATCCCGGCTACAAGAAATAGTAGCGGAAAGTTGCTCCTGTACCTGAACAGAAAGTCGCCTTGTTTTTGTAATTCTTTTTTTAGCAAAACTGATTAGTTTTAAAATGATTTGTATCTTCTCAAAATTATCTTACAATAATAATCATTTTCTATACTTATGATGCAATAAATGATTGTGTTACTTATTTTTTTTTTCGCTGTAATCTTTGGTATAGGGAATTTGCATTTTATTTATTCAATGGTTTTCTGTTTTGGCGGAATTAATATTTTTGTATGGCCAGTAAAATTTGAAAAGTTTGATTATTCATAACCAATATATTTTTATCTGCATATTTACGTTTCTGTTATCAGATGCGGATGCAAAATCTGTTACAACAAAAATCATGATAAGTACGAAGTATTTCAACTCGTTGGTTCACAGAGAATTTTGTGGTATTCTAAATAGCAATCGCTGGCATCGACAGAAACGATACATTATTCAATGAAACCGGTTAAAATATTACTTTTTATACTCGGCGTTTTTATCCTCTTGGGAGCTGCCATGTGGCTTACACCAACAGGAGGCGTAGATTCTGGTGAGTTTACATTTCACATGCCAACGTTTGAGGAAATGTTTTTGGATGATGATGTGGAGTATGCTGATGTTTCAGAAATTATTGAGGGACAATTTAATATCGATTCGGTGCATGTATTTAAAAATGATTCCATCAGTGGTGAGATGAAGTTCCCAAAAGCAAGTTACGACTCCCTGGTTAGTAAGATTCATGTGCTGGAAACAACCAGCGAAGGCCGGCAAAACCTGTTTCATTTTTTTGAAAAACTTGAAAATGATACGCTAAACCGCATTATGCATTACGGCGACAGTCAGATTGAAGGCGACCGAATGACAGCATTTATTAGAAATAAATTACAAAACAGGTTCGGGGGGGCCGGAATTGGATTGCGTCCGGCGGTGCAACCCTACGATTTTGTTTTTAGTGCCCGTCAGGAGAATTCAGATAACTGGCAACGGTACACAATTTTTGGAAACATCGATTCGCTGGTGGATCACAATAAATATGGTGCAATGGCCGCTTTCTCGCGCTATGCCCCGCTTAGCTACGATTCTATTCCTTTCTTACTCACAAATGATTACAGGGCTGAACTGAATATTGCTGCAACAAACATGTCGTTTAAACTTACCCGGCGTTATGAATATTTCAGGATGTTTTACGGCAACCTGAAAGAGCCGGTAAAAATCAGTTTGAGGGCAAACGGAACATTTGTATTGCGCGATTCCCTGAAATCAGATATTGATTATGCTGTGATTGAATGCGACCTGCCGGATTCAACCAACACTATTTCGCTGTTTTTCGAAGGCTTTGACAGCCCCGATATTTATGGCATTGAACTGGCTTCGCGAACCGGAATAATAATGGACAACATTGCCTTGCGCGGAAGCCCGGGGTTATTTTTCACCAAAAATGATTTTGAGCACAGCCTGAAAATGTACAACGATCTCAATCCCGGACTTTTCATTCTCCAGTTTGGAGGAAACGTACTGCCCTACATCAGCGAAAACAGCAAAGGGATTGAGAACTATTCACGATGGTTCCGTGCTCAAATTAACCGAATAAAGAAAACCTGCCCCGATGCAGCAATTATTGTAATTGGGCCAAGCGATATGTCAGTTAAAGAAAAAGACAGATACGTAACGTATCCGCAGCTTCCGGAGTTGGTAAAAGAAATGAAAAATGTGGCTTTGTCAACCGGTTGCAGTTTTTGGAATATGTATGACGCAATGGGCGGAAAAAACAGCATGCCGGCCTGGGTGAATGCCGAGCCCCAACTGGCCCGGCCTGATTATGTGCATTTTTCAACCCGTGGGGCCAGGTTGATAGCCAACATGTTTTACAATGCGCTGATATTTGAATACAACAAATTTTTAAAAGAAGAGAGTAAATTGAAAAATTAAAGGTAAAAATTGGAGTTTTTTCAGCAAATAGAATGGAGCGAATACCTGAAAAGTATTCTTTTTTACGACAAGGAATCGCCGTTGATTTTTACCCGTTTCTTTTTTTGGGGATTTTTTGCTGTGGTACTGGCCGGCTACTCGTTTGTTTACAACAACCGCAATAGGAGCCTGCGTGCCGGTTACCTGTTTTTGGCCAGCCTGTTTTTCTATTACAAGTCCAGCGGATTTTTCTTTTTCATTTTATTGTTCAGCACGCTTACCGACTATTTTATAGGGAAAAGCATTTATTCATCGCGCAATCAAACGGTAAGGAAACTACTGCTGGCACTGAGTGTTTTTCTGAATTTAGGACTGCTTGCCTATTTTAAATACGCCTATTTTTTTACTGAAAGTTTGAACACGCTGCTGGGGGCCGATATGCAGGTAGTAAATTACCTGGCGGTTTGGGCCAACGAAGCTACCGGCACACATTTTAATGTCAACCAGATTTTACTGCCTGTGGGGATCTCGTTTTTTACGTTTCAAACCATAAGCTATTCGGTTGATGTGTACCGCGGAGATACTCAGCCGGTTAAAAATTTGATTGATTTCGGGTTTTATGTCTCCTTTTTTCCGCAGCTGGTGGCAGGTCCCATTGTGCGTGCATCGGGCTTTGTAAAACAGATTTACGAAGATTACCGGGTATCGAAAAGAGATTTTGGCTGGGCAGTTTATATTATCCTGAAAGGGCTGGTGAAGAAAATTTTTATAGGTGACTACATTGCCGTCAATTTTGTCGATCGGGTTTTTTCCGATCCCATTTCGTATTCCGGCTTTGAAAATCTGATGGCGCTTTTTGGCTATTCGTTGCAGGTTTATGTCGATTTTTCGGGCTACACTGACATTGCCATTGGCGTGGCACTGCTAATGGGATTCCGGCTGCCACAAAACTTTAATTCCCCCTACAAAGCGAAAAATGTAGGAGAGTTTTGGAAGCGCTGGCACATTTCGTTATCGTCATGGCTGAAAGATTATTTGTACATCCCGATTGGCGGAAACCGCAATGGCTCCTTTTTTAGCTACTTCAGCCTCGGCATCATTTTGGCCATAGTTGTTTTGCTGGCCGGGAAACTGATTCTGATACCTATTTTTGCAGGTATCGTTTTGCTTTTTGCCATTTTAGCCCGCATTTTCCCAAAGGTGAAACGCCAAATTGATACCAACATCAACCTGATGCTGACCATGTTGCTGGGCGGATTGTGGCACGGCGCATCGTGGCAGTTTATCATTTGGGGCGGTCTTAACGGCGTTGGTTTGGTCGTTTACAAGTTCTGGCGTAAAATCAGTCCGTGGGAAACAAAGACTAACTGGCTGGCAACATTTTGGAAGATTACCATTACTTTCTGTTTTATCACTTTTACACGTATATTTTTCCGCTCCGAGTCGATGGAAGTGGTTAACGGCATGATGCATCAGATTGGAACCAACCTCGATTTGTCAATCGTCCCGGAAGTACTGGTGGCTTACAAATGGGTTTTCCTGGTAATGTTGTTTGGATTCTTTACCCACTGGGTGAGCCAAAAATGGAAAGACAGGCTGAAAGATGCGTTTATTGCAGCGCCGCTTTGGTTGAAAATTGTCATTTCGGCCATCGTCGTAATTATTGTTTACCAATCTGTTTCTGCCGACATGCAGCCGTTTATTTATTTCCAGTTTTGATTACAAAATCTTTCCGATAAAAATCCCCAGGTACGAACCAAATGCAAAACCTAAAATCCCAATTGTAATTCCACCAATGATTACATCTTTATTTTTTAATGCGCCTGCAACTGCCGGAACAAATGGCGGAGAATAAGTGAGTGCAGTAATGGCAATAATTGTGGTGTCGGCATCTACCTTAAAAATGTGGGCCAGCCCAACATGAATGATCATTGAGCCCACAACTACCCAGAGTACGTACAAAAACAATTCGAGAAATTCAATCTGGAACATTTCGCTCAGGTTGGCCATTGATGAAAGTGCCAGGCAAAATACAATAATGAAGTACATGCCCAGCGGAAAGCTGATATTTAGTTTGTTGACAGCTTTTATCAACGAAGCAGCCAGCCCCAGGGTAGTTATGGAAAGGATGACAATAATTACCTGATCCTCTTTAGGCACAAGTAACGATAATCCGCCTCCAATGGCAAAAACGATGAGGGCAAAGAGCATTGATTTTCCCATGGCAGGAAAGTTTTCTTTCCTGAAAAGTCCGTCGTAGTTCTCAATATGATGGTTTTCTTCCTCTATTTCAACCTGCATCACATTTTCTGCTTTTCGGATTACGCCATAGCGGGGAAGAAATGTTATGAAAAGGCGCTGTGCCACTGTCATTAAAAAAAGCAATGCCACTGAGCCAATAATTAAATCGTAGGTATGGGTAAGAATGAAAATGTCGGGACTTACCTTCAGCGCGGTGCCAATTGCAGCCAGGTTGGGTGTGCCGCCGGTATAAACGCCTATGAGCATTCCGGTAACTTTATCCGATTCGCTGATGTTGTGTGCAAACAAAAAATAACCCACAAAAATGGATGCAAGTAGCGAAAATATTGCCAGGACAAGAGACAGGAGCGTATTTCGTGCATTTTTTAGCCATTTCTTCAAGTGAAGGGAAAAGAGCAGTAGTGGCAAGGCAACGAGAATGGTGTAGTTCATGATATTCTCCTGGAGCCGTGCAATCATATTGTAAGTGAAATCGCCTTCCACGTAATTGGGAGAGTTCATGTATTCCTGAAACTCATCGGGCGGGAGGAAATTTTGTGTGCCCCCCAGCAGTTGAACCAAGGTGTCGCTTGGTGTTGGCAAAATGCCAATGTTTCCAAAAAATAACCCGATGGCATAGGCAAGCACCACAGCACCTATGCGGTTAAGTGTGTTCGAAATTTTACATAAATAAATGAGCAGAACGGGTGTGAGTAGATAAAATAGGATGAGGCCGATAGTTGTCCACATAATTGTTTTTATTACTACTAAATCAAAAATAGTTATTTTTCTGATGCATGCCAGAATATCGGGCACAAGTTATAAAAACAAAAAAAAGCACAAATAAACATCTGTGCTTTTTAAAACTTAAAATTCAACTATTATTAACCTTAAAACTTAAATCCGAATGTGAAGCGTACGTTGTTTTTTGTGGTGTTGAAATGTGCCATCTCGGGCATATTATAAAAATCGGTTGGCGGAGCAGGATATAGGGAATCGTAATTTCCTGTATCAGTATAACGATAGGCTAAATCGAAGAAGAAACCTCCGCTGCGGTACCCCAAGCCGGCTGAATAGATGTTCGTGTTCACATCGGCATTTGGCTGTGAAACTCCAAATGCATTTTCGTTATAGGCCGAAGGATAATATTCGAAACCTGCCCGCAGACTAACACTGCTGGTGGCCAGCAATTCGCCTCCAACTCTCAGGTTCCCAACCGAACGGTAAACTTCAGAAATTTCATCGTTTTCATCTACAAACTGGTACCCATCACCTCCGCGCCGTAAATTTGCCGATGCGTAATCCACAAATTCATAATCGATACTCAGCAACCCTTTTTTTGCAATCACAAAAGCACCGCTTAATGTAGCACGCAGTGGTGATTCCAAATCGTAGTCATATTCTGAGTAGGGCGATTGAGCCTCAAAATTGCCCATCACACCCTCTTCGTCGGCGGCATTCGAATACATCGAAGTTTCAAACACATCATGAAGATTGTAAAATGTGGGTGTATGAACCGATGCCCCCAGGCGGATTTCATTTATGGGTTTGAAGATTACCCCAATCTTTCCGTTGTAACCTGTTCCCGAGGTGCGTAAATAAGAGTCAAACTGCATTTCGTTGAAAAATTCACTTCTGTTTTGTTCGTCCCATTCCAGTAGTTCAGAAGTTTCTTTGTAGAAAACATCAACGATTCCTATGGAAGCACCTAAATACAATTTGTGGTTAAAGTTCATTCCCAGAGCCAGTGAGTATTCATTCATGTAACCTTGTTTGGTTATGCTTTTGCGTTGACTTTGCCCGTAATTGGCTCCCTCTGAATCCAGATCATGCCAGTAAACATCGCTGTTGTCTTCCTTCCAAAGCAGGTAAGTATCCCAGGCCAGCTGCTCATAAAAATCGCTCCAGTTGCCAACTGTAGCATTATCTGCCATGTAATCGAGAAACGAACCATCAGGGTTGGTGGCTCCCGCAAGCATGTTGTTGTTAAAGTCTTTTACCCTGTTGTAACCAATTCCAACATTTAGGTTAACAAGTCCGGTTTCGCTCTGGTTGCCGGTTTGAATAGCCGAAACATAGCTCAGGTTATTTAGTGAAAAATTGTATTTGCTGTCATTCATCGTATTGCCAAAGTAACTTGACTCAACTTTTGACTGCCCAAAAGTGGGAGTTAAAACAAGCTCGTCTGCGCGGTATAAACCGAGCCCCGCCGGGTTAATACTTACCGAAGTGAAATCACCTCCGAGTGCACCAAATGCATTTCCCATTGCGCCGGCCCGTGCTGTTCCCTGTACCTGGAATTCTGAATAGCGTAGCGCATCGGCTAAATCCTGTGCCTGCACGAAAAAAGGCACAAGCATTATTGCTGCTATAAGTGTTGTTAATCGTTTCATCTCGCTAAATTTATTGTTTTCAATGGTTTTATTAAATAAACTACCAGCCTGCTGAATAATCTTTATTCATTTTGTGAGGCTTATAATATTTTTGTTTCTACCTAAATTTTAGTTATACAATCTTATCTCCTTCTTCCTGAAGAAGAGGATGATGAACGGCTGCTTCCCGAGCTCCTTGAAGAACCTGAACTCCTGGTTACAGAACTTCCACTGCTTCTGGAGCTTGAGCCGCTGCTCCTGTAAGTGCCCGAACTGCTGCTCCTGCTTCTTGTCGGTGTGCTCCTGTAGCTACCGGAACTTGATGATTTTGTTGGAGTACTGCGGTAGCTCCTTGATGAGCTGCTGCTTGTGCTTTTTGTGTAGGTAGAGCTGGAGCGGTATGTACGGTTGTAGCTCGATGTTGACCGCGGCTTGGTATATCGGGTGTTTGAACTGCTGCCCTGGCTTACTACCCTCGGTTTGGTGTAATTGGTTGATGGCCGTGTATAAGTTCTTTGTGATGAATTACTTCCCGGCCGTGTATATGTTCTGGTATTGGAAGAAGTTTCGGAGTTTTTTACTGCTGTACGGGTATTGGACTGGCTTTCTGAAGCCCTTCTTCTTTCGGTTAAAACAGCATTGGTTTTTGACGATTTACGGTCAGTATTAACACTGCTTCTGTTTTCTGAACTGCCTTCACGCACACCCAAACTGGAAGTGCTTCTGCGGGTAGCCTGTGAGCCTTCAACTGTGCGGTTTACATCACCATTTCTGCTGCTTTTGGTTGTTGTGCCATTTGCGCGGGCAGAAGTAGTGGATGTGCGTCGGGTTCCGCTATCACCGTAACGTACATTTGTTCCGGTAGTTCTTCTTTTTCCGTACCTGTAGTTATCTGAATCGGCATACCAGCTGTTGTTAAAGTAGCCGTTGTAGTAGCCTGAGTAATATCCGCTATGCCATGAACTGTAGTATGGATATCCCCAGCTGTAGTAAGGGCTGTTCCAGTAACTGTAATATGGAGAATACCCCCAGCTGCGGTAAGGAGAATACCAGCTGTGGCCCCATCCCCAGTTCCATGAATACGACCAGGTTGGGGAGTACCATGAAGAGTAATAAAAAGGATCATAATAAGAGTCGTAGTACCAGGTGTCCCAGTAAAACGGATCGTAAAAATGCGGACGGTGGAAACGGCGAATGCGGTATGCATAATCAATAGCCTCGCCTTCGTAATAGTTGTTTATCACATATTTAACTTCATCGTCGTTGTAATAAGCAGTGGTATCCGTTCCATACATGTCCATTTCATCTATGTTATATTCCAGAGCGTCTGCATCTTCATCAGTCCCGTCGAAAATATAATTGTTCATGGTTTGCGAGCCTTCTTCATTTTCTTCAACGTCACTGATAATCATTCTTTCAGATGACTTTTCCTGAACAGGCTCATTTTGGGTAATTGTTTCTTCTTCTTCTTCCACAGTAATCGGTGGAGGAACATCTCCCGGGTTGAAGTAGATGTCGTCCGAATAGTTACTGGAGACATACGACCCCGTGGTACATGCACTGAAGATGAGTGCAACCACCGTTAAAATTGTTAATCTTGATTTCATAACTCTTCCTCCCAGTTTATTAATGTCAATAATATTTATTTTCTTTGTGAACGCTTAAATCATTTAAGTAAACTCAAAATTTGTACCAAATTTAATAAAATGGCGAAAGAATTAACACCACGAAGCGAAAATTACTCACAGTGGTACCAGGATCTGGTTATAAAGGCAGATTTGGCCGAGAATTCGGCTGTGCGGGGGTGCATGGTTATAAAACCTTATGGCTATGCAATTTGGGAGAAAATGCAGGCCGAGTTAGACCGGATGTTTAAGGAAACGGGGCACGTAAATGCATACTTCCCGTTATTTATTCCAAAATCTTTTTTTAGCAAAGAAGCCGCTCATGTTGAAGGGTTTGCAAAAGAGTGTGCGGTGGTAACTCATTACCGCTTAAAAAATGACGAAGAAAGTAAAGAAATTGTGGTTGACCCGGATGCAAAACTGGAAGAAGAATTAATTGTTCGTCCAACCTCAGAAACTATAATTTGGAACACTTACCGCAATTGGATTCAGTCGCACCGCGATTTACCGTTGCTGATTAATCAGTGGGCCAACGTGGTGCGTTGGGAAATGCGCACCCGATTGTTTTTGCGCACGGCCGAATTTCTTTGGCAGGAAGGCCATACTGCACACGCTACCAAGCAGGAAGCCATTGATGAAACCATAAAAATAATCAATGTTTACGCCGAGTTTGCTGAAAACTTTATGGCCATGCCGGTAATAAAAGGATTGAAATCGGAAAATGAACGTTTTGCCGGCGCAATTGATACCTATACTATTGAAGCATTGATGCAGGATGGAAAAGCCCTTCAGTCAGGAACTTCTCACTTTTTAGGGCAGAACTTTGCAAAGGCCTTCGATGTTAAATTTACCAATAAAGAAGGCCGCGAAGAATACGTTTGGGCAACCTCGTGGGGGGTTTCCACCCGTTTGATGGGAGCGCTTGTTATGGCTCACTCTGATGACAACGGACTGGTTTTGCCTCCAAAACTGGCTCCGATCCAAGTAGTAATTGTACCTATCTATAAGAAAATGGAACAGTTGGGAGTGATTTCAGAAAAAGTGGACACGATTGTGGCCGAGCTGAAAGCAAAAGGCATTTCAGTAAAATTTGATGATAGCGACAACAAAAAACCCGGCTGGAAATTTGCTGAATACGAGATGAAAGGTGTCCCTGTTCGCCTGGCAATGGGGCCGCGCGACCTGGAAAACGGAACCGTGGAAGTGGCTCGCCGCGATACGCTTTCGAAAGAGATAGTGCCGCTGGAAGGAATTTCTGAATATATTGAAAGACTACTTGAAGAAATTCAGCAGGGAATTTTCAACAAAGCACTCGATTTCAGAACAAAAAATATTACTAAGGTGGATACCTGGAACGAATTTAAAGAAACGTTGAATAAAAAGGGTGGTTTCATTTGGGCGCACTGGGACGGTACATCTGAAACCGAAGAGAAAATCAAAGCAGAAACAAAAGCAACTATTCGTTGCCTCCCGCTCGATAATGAACAGGAAGAGGGGGCTTGTGTCTATTCAGGCAAACCTTCAAAACAACGGGTTCTTTTTGGATTGGCTTATTAACGAAAAAAATTGAACTAAATATAGAAAAGCAGTCCGTTTAGGGCTGCTTTCCCTTTTTTAGCGTTTGTCATTCCTTAATAGATACGCAGCCGGAATAAGAAATCTGTTTTTTTCAAGCGCCTCCATTTCACAAGTTCCTCTGTTTTTTGCCCTCATTCAAAATTAAAACTTTGCGAAATGCGGCCTTTCTTTAAAGCCAATGCTTTGATGCCAGCGGTCTTTAAATTTATATATTTGTACAAATCATATAGAAAAGAGCAATTCAATGGAAAAAGTAGTAGAACGGTTTTTAAAATACGCAAAAGAATATACCACCTCAGACCCTGAAAGTAAGACTTTTCCAAGCACTGAACGTCAAAAAGTTTTCATGAAAAAACTGGAAGCTGAGTTGAAGGAAATTGGCTTGCAGGAAGTAGAAATGGATAATAATGGTTACCTCATGGCTACCATCCCGGCCAACGGAGTTGAAAACGCACCGGTTGTTGGTTTTGTTGCGCATGTGGATACCAGTCCCGACTTTTCGGGCGAAAATGTGAAGCCGCAGATTATTGAAAATTACGGTGGAACACCCGTGAAGCTGAAAAATGATGTGACCATCGATCCGGATGAATTCCCTGAAATTTTGAAATACAAGGGACAGTCGATAATTACAGCCGACGGAACTACCCTTCTCGGAGCCGACGATAAAGCCGGAATTGCCGAAATTGTTACGGCGGCCGAAATTTTGCTCAGCTATAAAAGCATTAAACACGGAAAAATCCGGCTTGGTTTTACCCCCGACGAAGAAATTGGCAAAGGTGCCGACTATTTCGATGTGAAAAAATTTGGGGCCGACTTTGCCTACACACTCGATGGCAGCGAGCTGGGCGAACTCGAATTTGAAAATTTCAATGCTGCCAGTGCAAAAATAACTGTAACCGGCCGCAGTGTTCATCCCGGCTATGCCAAAGACAAAATGGTAAATGCCCTGCTGGTGGCCAATAAAATTATTTCGATGCTGCCTGCTCATCAACGCCCCGAGCATACTGAGAAATATGATGGTTTTTACCACCTGCTTTCTTTGAACGGGAACGTGGAAAAAGCAGAAATGCAGTATTTTATTCGCGACCATGATGCTAAAAAGTTTGAACATAAAAAGCAGTTGATAGAAGAAATAATCGGTGTGGTGAATACCGAACTGGGCCGCGAACTGGTAAAACTTGAAATGGAAGACCAGTACTACAACATGCGCCAAAAAGTGGAGCCGGTAATGTATGTGGTAGATATTGCAGAAGAGGCCATGAACAAAGCCGGAGTTACACCAATTGTTAAAGCCATTCGTGGGGGAACCGATGGTGCCCGGCTTTCGTACGAAGGATTGCCCTGCCCGAATATTTTTGCCGGCGGCCACAATTTTCACGGGCCGTATGAATTTATTCCCATTCCCTCGATGCTGAAAGCTGTTGAGGTGGTTTTAAATATTGCAGAGTTAACTGGAAAACTGAAAAATTGAAAGTAACCAATTTATGCTGTCCCGTTTTACTGATTCCATAAACGAAAAACAGCTTTTTGAACCCCATCAAAAAGTACTGCTCGCTGTCAGCGGAGGCATCGACAGTATGGTGTTGCTGAATTTATTTGAGAAATCGGGATTAAATTACGGCGTGGTGCATTGTAATTTTCAGCTTCGCGGTGAGGATTCTGACAAGGATGAGCAATTCGTTAGGGAAGCTGTGTTGCAACACGGTGTTCCTGCCTTTTTTCAAACTTTTGAAACTGAAGAACATGCACGGCTGAATGGAGTTTCCATTGAAATGGCTGCCCGCGAATTGCGGTACGAATATTTTGAGGAAATCAGGATTAAGAATCAATACGATTTTATTGCCACTGCCCACCACCAGGACGATTTGCTGGAAACCTTTTTTCTCAACCTCTCGCGTAAAACCGGAATCCGGGGCTTAACCGGCATAAAAGAAAAATCGGGGAATTTAATTCGCCCGCTGCTATTTGCCAGTCGCAGAGAAATTGAAGATTTTGCCCGCGCCAATTTTATCGAATTCAGGGAAGATTATACCAACAGCGAAGTGGTTTACCAGCGCAATTTTATCCGGCATAAAATTTTGCCGCTTTTTCAGAAAATGAATCCCGCATTCAAGAAAAACCTGCTGGCCTCAATGGAACATTTAAAGGAAACTGAAGAAGTGTATTCTTTTTCCATGAACAGATGGCAGAAGAATGTGGTTTCCACCATTGACGGGAACATTGAAATTCAAATCTCCGCTTTGCTGAATTTACCTTTCCCGAAAATTCTCTTGTACGAAATTTTAATCCGCTATAATTTTAATCCTAAAGTAACAGGTCAGGTTTTTCAAAGCATTGAAAATGAATCGGGAAAGCAGTTTTATTCGCCTACTCACCGACTTGTTAAAGACCGGGAAAAGCTTTTTGTCATCGAACTTCCCAAAGAAGAAAAGCGAATTTATTACATTGAAAAAGACGATATTGAATTGTTTGAACCGTTTGACCTGGCAATTGAAAAAAACGAAAATCGGAATTTTGAAATTAGCAGAAACCCCAATGTGGCCTGCCTCGATTTCGATCAACTCGATTTCCCGTTGTTAATCCGCCGGTGGAAACAGGGCGACTATTTTCAGCCGCTCGGAATGAGCGGTTTCAAAAAGCTGAGCGATTTTTTTATCGATGAAAAACTACCGCTTCACGAAAAAGAAAACACCTGGCTGCTCTGCAGCGGGCAGCAAATCGTTTGGGTGATGGGACATCGCATCGATAACCGCTTCAAAATCACTCCCCAAACCAGGCAGGTTTTAAAAATTGAAATCAGGGAATATTAGCCGGTTTATATTCTTTTAGGGAATGAAATAGGTTAAAAACCTGTAATTTACGTCAGGTTCTAAAAGACAAGTTCGATTTTTAAACCAGCAAATCAAATCATCATGTTTAAATTTTCAATTCTGAAAAGTATATTTTTTGCGGGGCTGCTCAGAGCTTTAACAATTGTTTTTGGCCAAAACCACTGGGAGAATTCTGCCATTATCGAAATCAACAAAAACCTTGTTCTGCTTGTAGTTTGGAGAATATGAATTGAAGGATTTAAAGAATCAAAACTAATTTGAAATATATACGTATAAAAATGTTTATAGAATTTTACCAAAAAAATAATCGAATCACTAAAAACTCATGAACATGAAAAAATTTACCTTTTTATTGCTTATGGTTTTGGCTGTTTCTACCGTTTTTGCTCAACCAAACAGTCAGTTTATAGAAAAAACCGAACAAACACAAAATGCACTTCAACCCCTTATTGAAGCCAGTAACTTATTACTCAAACAAAGTGAGGCAAAAAATTATTTGATGGGTGAAAATAAACTGTTACTTAAGAATGCCCTTGCTACCCAAAAGCTCGACAGTGCAGTTTATATGGAAAGAGAACCCGGAGAAACCGAATGGAAGTATGTTTGGAAAGAGGAGTACCATTGGGATGCATCGCAACAAACCTCCACGTGGATTGAAAATGAGTGGGATGAAACTTCAGGGAGTTTTTTTGTTTCGTCCCAAACGATTACCGAGTTTAACAATGAAGGTACAATTGAAGTAATCTACAGTTATTATCGTTTTGAGCCCGGCGATGATTTGCTTCTCGAAGGCCGGATGGAGCCTGTGTACGATAACTCCGGAAGGTTGGAGTCAATTAAATATTATGCCAGCGAGGACGATGGAGAAACCTGGTTTCTGGAAATGGAAGTATTTTACTCGTATAACAACTCCGGTCAACTAATTGAAACTGTTTACTGGACCCTGGAGGACGAAGAATTGCTTCAGTCAATGCGTTTAACATATTCATACAACGAGGCAGGTGAGCGAACAATGAGTCAAACTTATTACATGATGGAAGGAGAAGAAATTTTATTTGCAGAAACCCAAAACGAATACGATAATTCGGGGCGGTTAACAAGCGAAACCGACTGGTCGTTAAATTACACAACTTTTCAGCTCACTAAATCATCAAGAATAACAACTGAGTACAATGCCACGGGTGAGGTTTCAGTTGAAATTTATTACGACTGGGATGATGTCAATGAAGTGTGGCTGGAAGTTGAAAAGGATGAGTACAGCTACACCGCCACCAACATGTCGGATGTGCTCTACCTGTCCACATTTTTTATGTATGATTTTATGGGATTTGTCGAGTTGACAGAATTTGATGGTAAAGCGGTTGCCGAAATTGCTGGCTATACCTGGGTTGATGATGATTGGCTCCATGCTGAAAATCAGGTGTTCTACTATTCGTCAATTAATGCATCGAATGTTGAATTAACCGAAAACAATGATTTTGCTGTTTTCCCAAATCCTGCCACCGATAATGCAATCTTTACCTGGTCAAATGACCATCAGCAGTTAATGCTTGAAATTTTCAAAGTTGACGGCGCAAAAATGCTCGAACGCAGGATTTCTTCCGGCCAAAATATTCAGCTTAAAAACCTTGAGAGTGGTATTTATTTATATCACATAAAAACCGAAAATGAAACCCTGTTTTCAGGGAAACTGGTAAAACAGTAGCCGGTTGCTTAAACTAATTCATTGTAATTCCGGGAAATTTCAGGATTAGCTGTTGTTTTCCGGTTTTGTTTTGAATCAACATACAGAATAAGGGGCATAAAAAACGAGTGCAGAGAACTACACTCGTTTTTATGATTTTTTTTTGTACGAATTTACTTCACAAACGGCGCGTTGTTCAGGTACTCAAAACATGCTTTCACACCTTCGAATTGTGTCATGTTCGGATCCCGGATACCTTCCAGTTCAACATAAAATTCATTCAGCCCGTTTTCGTAGGCCTTTTTGAAAATATTCGGGAAATTCATCATTCCCGACTGTCCCAAAATTGAACGGTCTTTGATGTGCAATACCGGAAACCTGTCGGGGTATTTTTCGAAATATTCCAGCGGATCGTTTGAGCCCATCACAGTCCAGTACACATCCATTTCAAAGAAAACTTTGTTGGGATCGGTTCCGTTCAGAAACAGATCGTAAATCACGTCGCCAACCGGCATCCACGGATTGCTTTGACTGGCTTTTTGCTCTTCGGTGGCAATGCGTTCAAACTCCATGTGGTGGTTGTGATAGCCCCATTTTATCCCCGCATTTTTAGCAATTTCGCCAGCTTTGTTGAACGATTCGCAAACAACAGCCACATCGTCGTGATTTTCGATTGCCGGCATCATGGGTTGCACCAGTGTTTTTACCCCGAACTTCACGTGGTCTTCAACGGCAACCTTCCAGAAATCAGTCACTTCACCCAAATTGGCCTTAGTAATTTTGCGTACCGGAGGATTTACATGCGAACCGGTAATTTTCAGGCCCGCATCTTCGGCCAGTTTGCGGTATTCTTCCGGTGAGTAATCACCCATTTTCCGGTTGCGGTAACCAGCCAGTTCAATGGTGCTGTAACCGATGTCAGCAATTCTTTTCAATCCGTTGGGAACGTCTTCGGTAAGCTCTCTTCCCAGCGAATAAATTTGCAAGCCAATTTCTTTTTTTGCCCTTGCTGAATGACTCAAAACAGTTGCTGCTGCCGGTCGGAATGAGCCGGCAATGGCACCGCCGGCTGTGAGCAGGCCCAGTTTTTTTAGAAATTCTCTTTTTTGCATAGTATCGATATATTGGTTTAAATTATAATTTATATGGTCTCCTGTAATCGTAATGATAGAGGCGGTGGTTCCAGGCTTCTTTGTCGTCTCCGAAACTCAGCGTGGCCGGATTCCAAGTCACTGGCCGTTTCAATTCGGTGGCCATATTTCCGAGGCAGCATAAAATGGCCGTGCTTGCACCCACTTCAATCGGGGCAATCGGGTCTTTTCTTTCGCGTACACTTTCAATAAAATTTTCCATGTGTGGCGAACTGATCTCGAAACTGCCTTTGCCTTCTTCAATGCTTTTCTGCATTTCTTCATACATTTTCCGCATCTCTTCGCGAGTCATTTTACGAGGCCGGCGGCCGGCAAGTTCTTCGGGTACAAGCGAGGCATCGGAACAGGCGAGGTATCCACGTGCCACTTCAATCCAGCCATTATCGCCAATAAATTTGATTCCCTGCGCACCAGGCATATCTTCGAGGTAAGGCTGCTCGGTCATCACAATTCCGTTCAGGTATTTAAAAGTCAGATATTCCTGACTGTTGTGTCCTTTGGGTATAATTTCGGCAGGACCGGAGCCATCCATTCCAATAGCAGCCTGTGCAATGTCGAACATGTGGGCGCCCCAGTCGGCGGTAAAACCATTGCCGGTTTCGGTGTACCAGCGCCAGGCTCCCCACAGTTTCTCTTTTTCAGGCGGGTCGAGTGAAATGGGTGGACAAAGATCAGGGTGATAGTGAATATTTGGGTCGTTTAACGGCCCCATCCACAAGTTGAAGTTGAGGTTGCCCGGAACCGGTTCTGCCGGAAGATCCAAAGGTTTTGGCGGATCACCTACTTTGGCATAAATTTTTTCAATATGACCAATTGCTCCTGACTGCACTAGTTCAATGGCTTTCTGAAATTCGCCGCTGGAGCGCTGCTGGCTCCCTACCTGCACCACTCGTTTTGTGTCGTTGGCAACACGCACCATTTTCATGGATTCCGTAATGGTAAAAGAGAGCGGTTTTTGCACATACACATCTTTCCCGGCCTGCATAGCGTGAATGGTTTGCAGTGCATGCCAGTGATCTGGTGTTACAACCTCAACTGCATCGATGTCAGTTCGTTCAAGTAGTTCTTCGTAGCGTTCGTATTTATCGCAGCGTGGAGCTACGCCCTGTTCTTTTTGCCAGGCTTCTACACGTCGTTTAAAACGTTCTTGTTTCATGCTGTCCACATCGCAGCCTGCCACTACCTGTACGCCCGGAACGCTGGCAAAACCGGCAAAATCGGACAATGCCTGCTGGCCCAACCCAATAAAACCAAGGACAACTCTGTCGCTCGGTGCAATTTTAATTCCGTTGATTGTCCAGCTGGGTAGAACCGTTAAACCGGTTAATCCCAAAGCCGAGAGCCCGAGAAATTTTCTTCGGTTCAATTGATTCGAATTTTTTGTATCCATAGATTTATATTTTGATGAATATTTATATTGTGTAATATTGACACAATAATACTAAAATTGATTGAATTTTCACCTAAAAGTTGATAGCCTTTTTGTGAATGTTACAAAAAAATCCATCCCGGTTATTCAGAATGGATTTTTTTAACGATATAATTTTAAAATTACCGGAAAAAATACACCAGTGGAATAGTGTTTTGTTGTTTTCCCGCAGATTATCGCAGATAAATGCAGATTTGCATTTGTCTGTATTTAAACTTAGTACACAATTGATTTCGGTCGGTTTTCAGGCGCTTTCCCAAAATCAGCATTGGGTTCACTTCCCATGAGGAAAGTGAGTGTTCCGCCCTTTATAATTGTGTCGTGCGTGATGAACGTTTTTTCATAAGGTTCGCCATTTAATTCAACCGACCGAATGTAAATATTTTGTTTGCTGTTGTTTTCAGCAACAATGGTAAATGTTTTGTCTTCAGGTAAATCAATGGCCACCTCATCGAAAAGCGGACTCCCAAAAATGTAAGCTCCGTTTGACGGGTTCACGGGATAAAACCCCATGGATGATAGCACATACCAGGCTGACATTTGCCCGCAGTCTTCGTTGCCACACAACCCATCGGGCTGGTCGTGGTACATGGTAGTGCAGATTTCGCGTACCTTTTCGGCTGTTTTCCACTGCTGACCAGCATAGGCGTAAAGATAAGTGGTGTGGTGGCTCGGCTCGTTACCGTGGGCATACTGGCCGATTAGTCCGGTAATATCTGCAGATGCACCTTCCACTTTTATGGATTCAATGGAGAACAGGCTGTCGAGTTTGGTTGTAAAAGCTTCCTCGCTGCCAAACAGATTAATCAGGCCTTCCACATCGTGCGGCACCAGCCAGGTATATTGCCAGGCATTTCCTTCGCAATAATCGTCGGTGCGGTGTTGCGAAGAAATCGGGTTGAACGGGCTTCGCCAGCTTTGGTCACTCAATTTTCCGCGCATAAACCCGGTGGATTCATCAAAATAATTCTGGTAATATTTGGCTCTTTTCGAAAAGCGTTCTGCCTCCCCGGTTTTCCCCATATCCTTTGCCATGGCCGCAATGGCCCAGTCGCTGATGGCATATTCCATTGCCCGTGCAACAGATTCCACCTGCGAATCGGCGGGAATGAAACCCTGCGATTTTATGTAATCGAGACCACGTTCATCAAGCAATGCCGAGGTTTTCATGGCTTCAAAAGCCAGTTCAGTATCAAAACCGCGAAATCCTTTAAAATAAGCATCGGCAATAACCGGCACGGCTGAATAGCCCACCATGGTATTGGTTTCGTTTCCGTGCAGGTGCCAGATGGGGAGTTTGCCCTGCTGTTTGTAAATGTCGAGCATGGTGTTTATGAAATCGTTTACCCGTTCCTGCTGAACCAGTGTAAACAGCGGGTGGGCAGCCCGGTAGGTGTCCCATAACGATAATGTGGTGTAGGTGTCGTGTCCCGGGTTTTGATGAACTTCCCGGTCGGCACCGCGGTAGTCGCCATTCACATCGCTAAATAACGACGGGGCAATCATGGTGTGGTAAAGCGCAGTATAAAACGTGCGTTTATCGGCCGCGTTTCCCGTTTCAATATTTATTTTCGAAAGTTCATTATTCCATTTTTCTTTTGCCTCATTTTGTACCTGCTTAAAATTCCAGTGGTCGATTTCGGAAGTGAGGTTGGCTTTGGCACCGTTGGTGCTCACGGGAGAAAGTGCTGTTTTGGCCAGCAACTCACCGTTTCCTTCAAATTCAATAAGTGCGGTTACCGAGCCTTGCTTTTCATTTTCCTTCAGAATCCTGAAATCAGAAATTTCTTTTGAAAATGTGGTGTAAAAGAAAACCTGCTGATCGTTGGCCCACCCCTGTGAAAGACGCTGGCCTTTCACTGTAAATTCATCCACCTGCTCCAGGGCGCCGTCGGTTAACATGTCCCATCCGGTGCCGTATTGCAGGTCGATAATCAGGTGCGAATTTCCACCGTCATTAAAATTGTATTTGTGAAATCCCACGCGTTCGCTGGTTGTGAGTTCAGCATCTATGTTGTAACGGTCGATGTGCAGACTGTAAAAACCGGGCTCCACCGTTTCGTGATTGTGCGAGTAGGTTGATTTCCAGTTAAAGGCCGAATCGGCATCCTCTTCCGGATTATAGGCATCTGAAACCGGCATGAAAACGACATCACCCAGGTCGCCGATTCCGGTGCCGCTTAAATGGGTGTGCGCAAATCCAATGAGAATGGAATCGGAATAATGGTATCCCGAACACCAGTCCCAGCCTTGCGTTTCGTTATTTGGCCCCAGTTGAACCATGCCGAACGGAACATTGGCACCTACAAAAACATGGCCGTGGTAATCGCTGCCGATATACGGATCCACAAATTGCGTGTAATCAGTTTCTACTGCTTCTTTTTGTGTACACGAAACAGCAAAAATTAAAACGGGAGCCAGAAGTGTTAATACTATTTTATTCATTGGATTTTTACTTTATAAAACTTTTTGCAAAACTAATAAAATTGTGCTGTGTTGGCTCCGTAGCCGGTGTTTATGAGCTAAATATATTTTGAGAAGCTTTGAGCTTTTGTAAATTCTATTCCATGCAGAATCCGCAAAATAAAAGAATCGCTAAAATCGCAAAGTAAAAACAAATGACTGAGAATGATATTGCTCAGTGTTCACCTATCTGAAATTACAAAGAGTAAAACCCGGGGGCTGCTCATAAATTTCAACACCAAAACGTAAAATGATAATAGTCGCCGGATGGTCTATAATCTTCAACCTTCGCGCATTTTGCGAATATAATTTTGCGCGTTTTTGCGTGGAAAATTTTACCAGCATTTTAAAGTAATTTTTAGCCTGATTATAAGTTGACAAAAAAAGCCTGCCGGCTTTTGTGATGAATTTTTCACTTGGCAGGCAGGCTTTTCCAATGTCTTTCAGGATAATTCTACAATTCTCTGATTTTTATGTTTTTGAACCAAACAGTATAGCCGTGGTCCTGCAATCCGATATAACCTTTTTTTGCAATTCCTTCAGTGAAACCCGGGAAGCTTTTGAATTTGCTGTTTTCTACCAGCTCATCCCATTCGTTGGTCCAGTGGGTGTATTCCACTACTTTGGTGCCGTTCATTGAAACGGTTGCTTTGCCATCGTTCACTTTAATAACGCATGTGTTCCACTCGCCGGCCGGATTTACGGTTGACGGGTCGGCAGCAATCATATCGTACAACGAACCGGCAAGGTGACTGTCGATTTTGTTGTCGGTGGCATTTTCGTTGTCGAGCACCTGGATTTCCGGCGCCGCGTAATAAATTGGTTTGCCCGGCTCTTCTTTTACGTAGTAGAAAATTCCGGAATTGGCCATGTCGCCTGCTTTCCAGTCAATTGACAATTCGAAGTCTTTGAATTGCTCATCGCTGAAAATGATGTCGCCACCGGCACCGTGACCCGGTTGTTTCCCTTCACCCGTAAAAACTTTCATGGCACCGTCTTCAATGGTCCAGTTGTCGGGCATGGTTTCGCCGGCATACTGACGCCAGCCGTTAAAATTTTTACCGTTGAACAACAACTCCCAGCCGTTTTTTTTCTCTTTTCTTGTCAGCTTGTTGTCTTTTTGTGCAAAAGTTTGGGTTGAGAAAACCATTACAAAGCTGATTAAAAAAACTGAAATAAGATTCTTTTTCATTTGATTGTAATTTTTACCCTTCCGGGTTTTGTTAATAATTAAATTTAATTGATCGGTTACAAATTATTTTCCTTTTCTCCACGGTCGCGATCCCTTTTTAATGGGATAGATTAAATGACTTACTGTTTTTACATCTTCAACAGAATAAAACGCCTGTGGATTGGTTGTTTTTATTATTTTTTCCACCTTCCTTATTTCGTGGCGTTTTATAATACTGTAAATTATGCTAACATTGTTATTATTGCTTCCCTTAGCCGCGTGGTGTGTTATTCCATATCCGGCTTCCTTCAGGTTTTCAATTAGTTTATCCGCATTTTTGCGGGTGATAATCTGAATTTTCAAAATGCCCACTGCGAGTTTTTCTTCTATGAGCAGCCCAATGTAGTTTCCGGCTGCAAAACCGCCGGCATAGGCAAAATAGCAGAGCCAGTTGTCCAGGTTCTGGAAGATTTTGGTCATGGCCAGCAGCCATACAAAAATTTCAACAAAGCCCAAAAAGGGTGCCCATTTCTTGGCCCCTTTTGAAATCATTACAATGCGAACGGTACCAATTGTAACGTCGGTGACCCTTGCCATGAAAATGAGCAATGGCAGCACCACGTAGGTAAATAGGGAGCTGTCGTAAAAAGTTTCAAGAATAACCATGACAGGCAAATTTATGGTAAAAATTAAAACTCCGAAGTAAAATGAAACTTAATGTCTTTAAATTCGTCCTGAGCCATTTGCAGGATGAACGGAGAATCAGCCATAAACACATCGCGCCCCAATTTGTCTTTGGCCATTTTCTGGTGTTTTCGTTTTTTAAACTCCACAAGTGTTTCCGGTTTGTCCGATTCAATCCAGCAGGCTTTGTGCATTTGCAACGGTTCAAATCGACATTTGGCGTTGTACTCATGTTCCAGCCTGAACTGAATGACTTCGAACTGCAACTGCCCCACTGTACCAATAATTTTACGGCCGTTAAACTGGCTGGTAAACAACTGCGCCACTCCCTCATCCATCAGGTGATCGATTCCTTTGTTCAGCTGTTTCGATTTCATGGGATCCGCATTTTCAATGTAACGGAACATTTCGGGGGAAAAGCTCGGCAGTCCTTTGAAATGGATTTTCTCACCGTCGGTTACAGTATCGCCAATGATGAAACTGCCGTTGTCGGGAATTCCGATAATATCGCCGGGGTAGGCTTTTTCAACAATTTCTTTTTGTTCGGCCATAAAAGCAGTCGGGCTCGATATCCGGATATTTTTACCCAGCCGGGTATGCGTATATACTTTGTTTCGCTCGAATAATCCGGAGCAAACCTTGGCAAAAGCAATACGGCTGCGGTGGTTGGGATCGATGTTGGCGTGAATCTTAAAAATGAAGCCGGTGAAGTTTTTTTCATCGGGTTTCACCACGCGTTCTTCCGCTGTTGAAGGTTGCGGTGTTGGTGCAATTTCAAGAAATGCATGAAGCAGTTCGTCCACGCCAAAATTATAAAGGGCACTGCCAAAAAATACAGGGGCAAGATTTCCTTCGAGGTAGCTTTGGCGGTTGAATTCCGGATAAACACCTTCCACCAGCTCCAGCTCTTCGCGCAGCGTTTCGGCATCGTCGCCAATATGGTTTTCCAGTTCAGCACTGGAGACATCTTCAAACTGAAGCCCCTCTTCAATTTCCTGAATACTCGGGTCAAACAGTTTCAGGCTTTTGGTGAAAATATTGTAAACCCCTTTGAAATCGGGGCCGTTGTTAATGGGCCAGCTCAACGGGCAAACCTGAATTTGCAGCTGGTCCTCAATTTCATCGAGCAGCGTGAAGGAGTCTTGTGCAGGGCGGTCCATTTTATTGATAAATACGATGACCGGTGTTTTGCGCATCCGGCACACGTTCATCAGTTTTTCAGTTTGCGGCTCCACACCTTTTGCGGCATCGATAACAATGATTACGCTGTCAACCGCGGTGAGCGTGCGGAATGTGTCTTCCTGGAAATCCTGGTGACCGGGGGTGTCGAGGATGTTAACTTTATATCCGCTATATTCGAACCCCATCACCGAAGTAGCGACCGAAATTCCGCGCTGCCGCTCAATTTCCATGAAGTCGGAAGTGGCGCCTTTTTTAATTTTGTTGCTTTTTACAGCGCCTGCTACATGAATAGCGCCTCCAAAAAGCAGTAGTTTCTCGGTTAATGTGGTTTTACCGGCATCGGGGTGGCTTACGATTCCGAATGTGCGACGACGTTGAATCTCTTTTTCTATGGTCATTCCAATCCTGTTAATTTTCGGGGCAAAAATAACAAACAAGTCGGGACTTTGAGTTTCCAACTCAAAGATTTAAAAAAAACGTTTTCTTCAGTTACCCGGTTAGCGGTTCGATCCGCTTACCGGGTAAGGTTGAATGAGCAATTTGGAACCCGACTGTCCCGGTTATGTGAAGCACGAAAGAAAGGCAAAAAAAACTCCCACCGAAGCGGGAGTACAGGACTTAATATCCTTCGGCATACCTGTCTGCCGAACAGGCAGGTAGCCTTATTGTGATAAGATGTAAAATTGAAATGATATTCACCGTGTTATAAAACAAAGACCTTTAACTGCTGTGGCGGCAATGGAGGAACTGAGCAGAGTTATGGCTGTTCCCGTAAGAATCAAAAAAGAAACCATCTGGCTAAGGACAGATATCCCTCCCAATGCCATTGGAATGAAGATACCACCAAAAATTTCACCTCAAAATAAGAAAATGTAGTGGCATAAATCGCGGCGAGTCTATTAATCTGTTTGATTATAAAATGCTTGTAAAAAATCAACTGTCAAACACGGGAAGTCCAAAAATTCCAAAGGCCATAATTAGCGCGAATAGTACTTTTTTGTTCATAGTGTAATTTTTAAGTTAATGTTTTAAAAAATAACTAATTAATACACTCCCAAATCTATTTTTCTGGATGATGTTCATGAAAACCGGGGTTGAAAATTGTCAAGCCAGCCCGGAGACATTTACAAATCCCCGGAAAATTCTTTCAGCCATTTTCGGAGTGGGGCTCCAATTTCTTCATTCATCAACCCATAAATAATATTTGTTTTTATGAAGTCGAGTTTGTTGCCAATATCGTAGCGTTTACCCTTGAATTGCAATCCATACATGGCATAGCGTTTCACCATGTCGCGCATGGCATCGGTGAGCTGTATTTCGTTGTTTTTTCCGGGTTTTGTTTTTTCCAGGTACTTGAAAATTTCGGGCGTGAAAATATACCGGCTGGCAATGGCAAGGTTCGATGGAGCTTCTTCTACTGTTGGTTTTTCAATAAAATCTTCGGCAATCATCACGTTTTTTTCCAGTGTTTTGCCTTTTATAACTCCGTAGCGGTGTACTTTATTTCGCGGAACTTCTTCGAGCGCCACCACCGAACTTTTGTAGCGTTCGTAAACATCCATCAGCTGTTTGGTAATTGGTTCTCCCTCACCGCTTATCAGTGTATCGCCAAGCAAAACAGCAAATGGTTCATTCCCTACGTGGTCGCTTGCATAACGAATGGCATCGCCCAGTCCGTTCATCTCTTTCTGCCAGATAAAGTGAATATTGGCCAGCTGCGATATTTTTTTGACTTTCTCCAGCAGCTCAAACTGTTTTTTGGCCACCAACGACTCTTCCAGGATTGGACTCCTGTCGAAGTGTTCCTCAATAGCCCGCTTCCCTTTTCCAATAATCATCAGGATGTCGGTAATTCCGCTGGCTACGGCTTCTTCCACTACATACTGAATTACAGGAGTGTCCACTATCGGAATCATCTCTTTGGGCTGCGATTTGGTGATGGGCAAAAACCGGGTTCCCCATCCGGCGGCGGGTATTACTGCTTTTTTTATCATCTCTAATTCTTGTTTACAATGTTGGGTTTTATTACTTCAATATCTTTTTTGGCCAGTGTCTCTTTCAGCCTTTTAAACATTTCGTCGTTTTTGTAAGTGCCGATTATTGCTCCGCCCGAACCGGTAAATTTTGCCGAAGCGCCAACCGAACGCGCGGCTTCAACCATTTCCACATTTCCTTTTGAAATGGGGATGAGGCTGTGGCGCAAATCGAAGTTGGCATTGATGAGGCGGTGCATGGTTTCGCAATCGCGGGTTTTCAGCGCGGCTTTAAAATCTTCAGTAAAACCGGCCCATTTTTCCATGGCCTCCAATACTTTTGGTTCACCAATATTGAAACGTGCCCTCAGGTTATTGTGCAATACTTCGGTGCCTTCCGAAAGGTTTTTGCGGAAAGCGATGTACATGTTCGGGAAACTTTCGGCATCCAGCACTTCGTAGTTGCCAAATCCCTGTTTTTCCATTGTTTTCTTGTTGAAATCCATGTAAACGGGCTGTTCGTAGGCTTGTGCCACGCGATCCTGTAAACCGGCTGCAATGCCCAGCTCCTGGTTTTCGACATTCAGCACGAGGTTAGCCAGAATGGCTTTGGGGATGGCCACGCCGTAAAATGAAATGAGCGCTTTCATGCAGGCTGTAATAATAGCGCTCGAACCGGCAAGCCCCAGCCGCAGCGGTATGTTCGAATCGTAACGGATAGTAAAATTCCGTTCGTCGAGCTGAATGTTGCACTCCCGGCAATAATCGTAAAACACCTTTATGGTGGCTTTCAGCAATCTGATGCCTCCGTAGTAACCCGATGAGTTGACATTTTCAACCAGCTCCTGCATGCTGCTGAAACGGGTTTTGTCGAGCCGCTGCGGCTGAATATCGAGTTCAGGAGTGTGGTAAAGCTGAACTTTTGCCTGAAAATTTGAAAACAGGAACGCGATGGTTTTTCCAAAATAACCATCTGACGGGTTTCCGATTACCGCTGCCCGGGGGTGACAAAGTGTTTCAATAATCATTTTTTAGTGCGTTTTAAGTTCCATTTATTTATGGCCGCTGTGTTTACATCATTTTCGATGTTGCGGGCCAGTGGTGAGTATAAAAATTCGAGTTCTTTGTTAAAATAGTCGCATATTTTTCCCCTGACCATTTTCATGGTGGTGTTCATCAACCCGTTTTCCTGGTTAAAACTTTCGGGCAACACAACAAATGTTGCAGGCAGCCAGCGGTCAGGAAACAAATTTTCATGTTCTCCACCTTTTTTGAATTGGTTGATTTCATTTTGCAGAATCAGCACCGATTCAAGGTTTCCCTCTTCGCTTCCCGGTTTAATGTTGCGTTTATCCAGTTCGCGGTTAATGGCTTCAATTTCGGGGACCAGCATGGCTGAGGTATAAGGATTTTGATTGTTGTAAAGCATCATTTGCTGAATAAAAGGTGATTGTTCCACAATGGCTTCTTCAATTCCTTCGGGACTGAATTTTTCGCCATCGTTGCCAATCAACAGGCTTTTGAAACGACCGAGAACATACAAAAATCCGTCTTGGTCCATGTAGCCCATGTCGCCGGTGTGCAGCCAGCCGTTTCTTATTGTTTCTTCGGTGGCTTTCTCATTTTTCCAGTAGCCCAGCATCACATTGTCGCCTTTTACCACTATCTCGCCTTTTTGTCCGGTTGGCATTTCGTTGCCATCGTCATCCAGGATTTTCAGGTCCATGTATTTTACCAGCTTTCCTGACGAACCAAATTTTATGGCATGCAGAGCGTTTGACGAGATAACAGGAGATGCTTCGGTTAAACCATATCCCTGGCAAACCGGAATGCCTATGGCATAGAAAAAGCGTTGCAGTTCAATATCGAGCAGGGCGCCGCCGCCAATGAAAAATTTTAGCTGGCCGCCAAAACCTTCTCTTATTTTTTGGAAGAGGATTTTATCGAAAACCCAAAGCAGCGGTTTTAAAATGAATTTCCATCCTTTGCCGCGGTTGTATCCCAAATCATTGTGAATATATGCCACTTTTAAGGCAAACTGGAAAACTTTATAGAGCGTTTCTCCTTTTTGCCGGATTTGGTTCTCAATATTTTGTCTGAATTTTTTTGAAAATGCAGGCACACTCATTAGCAGCGTGGGTTGAATTTCTTTTATGTTTTTAGGAATATTTTTTAAGGTTTGCAGGGCATTTTTACCGGGCTCAACAGACGCAATGCTGGCACCCTTAAACATAAAAGCGTAAAGACAGGCTGTGTGTGCAAACGCATGGTCCCACGGGAGAATGGCCAGTGTGCGCCATTCGGGTTGCAGTTCCATCAGGGTATTCGACTGCACCACGTTGGCCGCATAATTCAGGTGCGAAAGCATAATTCCTTTCGGATCGGCTGTGGTGCCGGATGTGTAGCTGATGTTGGCCAGATCGTTGGGCTGAATGTTTTTCCATATCTCTTCCAGTTCACTGTTGTGTTCTTTAAGGTATTCTTCTCCTTGCTGAATCAGATCCTGGTAGTTTACATCATCTTTTCCCGGATTTTCTTTTCCATCAATGAAAATTATTTTTTCAAGTTCAGGAAGGCTTTCCCTGATATCTTCAATTTTTTCAGTGTGGGGTTCTGAAACAAAAATATACTTGCTTCCACTGTGTTTCAGTCTGAAAATCAGCTCTGATTCGTGAAGCCTGATGGAAAGCGGGACGTTAACCCCGCCGGCATAAAGCATTCCCAGTTCGCTGATAATCCAGTCGTTGCGTCCATCGGATACCAAACCCGCCCGGTCGCCTTTTTTGAAACCCATTGCCACCAGGCCGGCGGCCAGTTTCAATACAATTTTGCGTGTTTCTTTATACGTTGTGCCCTGGTATTTACCATCCTTTTTTTCCCAGAGGTAAACGTTGTCTGGGTAATTGGCAACTGTGGTCTCAAAAAGTTCGATGATTGTTTTCATTACAGATGATTCCTGATTAAATTTAGTAATCCAAAAGTAAAAAAAAATGGGAATTATTTTATTCTGCTACTATCAGGGTGGTTTAAGATTGAAAAAAGACTGTTTTTCAAAAGGAGCAGATGTCAATTAAAACAGGGGAATTTGCTTGTTATTTAAAACAAAGTTCCCCTGTAAGAATTGTATTTTGTTTTCCTTTATTGGACGGTGAGTTTATAAATTGTTTTCTCGTTGTATTTTTTGCCTGGTTGAAGCAGTGTTGTCGGGAAGTTTTCATGATTTGGTGAATCGGGGTAGTGTTGCGTTTCGAGCGCCAATCCCGAATAGCTGCCAAATTTTTTGGTTCCGTCAATTGTTAATTCCGGAATCCAGTAGCCGGTGTAAAGTTGCACGCCCGGCTGGGTGGTGAATACTTCCACCTGGCGTCCGCTTTTTTCCTCTTTCAGGCAGGCGATGTTTTTCAGTTCTCCGTTTTCGTTGTCGAGTACAAAATTATCGTCGTAGCCAGTGGGTAGTTGGTCCAAATCGCGGGCAATTTTTTTGGGTTTTGTGAAGTCGAAAGGAGTTCCTTCAACCGGGATGATTTTTCCGGTGGGGATTTGTTCTACCATTTCGGTCATTTTTTCGGCTGTAAGTTTCAGCTCGTGGTTTAGAATATTCTCCTTTCCTCCGGTAAGGTTAAAATAGGTGTGGTTGGTAAGGTTGACCACTGTAGTTTGATCGGTTTCAGCAAAATATTCAAGGGTGAATTCGTTCTTGTTGTTCAGGCTGTAAACGCATTTTACCTTTAAATTACCGGGATAATTTTCTTCGAGATGCGGGCTCAGGTACGAAAGTTCTAATTCAACAGCATCTTCCTTTTCAGTTGTTTTTGCTTCCCACAAGCGTTTGTCGAAACCGGTGTTGCCACCATGTAAATGGTTGGGGCCGTTGTTAATAGCCATTTGGTAAACTTTGCCATCAACTTTGAGGTGACCTTTGGCAATGCGGTTGCCAAACCGGCCGATTAACGCACCAAAATACGGATAGCTGCCCAAATATTCATCGCTGAGGTAATCTTCCGTTTTTTCAAAACCACACACTACATTTTCAACGTTCCCGTTTTTATCGGGCATTTCAATGCCAGTAACAATACCCCCGTAGTTGATAATTTTAATTTTCAGGTTGTTGTCGTTGCTCAATGTGAACAGTTTTACATTTTTTCCGTTCGGAAGTTTCCCGAAATCAGCCGATTGTATTTTCATGATATTATTGTATTAATTAATATTTCAATATTTGTTTATGAGGTACTAAATTACAAAAATGTGAAAAGAAGCTGAGTAAACTGGTAGGTACTGGTAGTGTTTAAAAACATGTAATACTTTCAAAGAATCTGTTATTTTTGTTAAAACCTAATGCCTGTATTTTGAAAAAAGTAATTAAAATTGATCCTGCATCATCTAAACCGAAATACCGCCAAATAATCGATTCGGTTTTTTGTTCTATTGAAACCAACGGGTTGAAAAAAGGCGACAAAATGCCCTCCATTAACCAGGTTTGTGCCGAGTTTGATTTGAGCCGCGACACGGTAATGGTTGCTTTTAACGAGCTCAAAGAAAAAGGTGTTTTGCTGAGCCAGCCCGGGAAAGGATACTACATTGCAAGTACTGAAATTCGTCGCGAAGAAAAAGTTTTTGTGTTGTTCGATGAATTTAATGCGTTTAAGGAAGACCTCTACAATTCACTTATTGAAAGCCTGAAAGAAAAAGCAAGCGTCGAAGTGTTTTTTCATCATTTTAATTACAAGGTTTTCAAACACCTGATTCTGGAGAGTATCGGCCATTTTACTTCCTATATAATTATGCCTGGTACTTTTGACAATATCAGTCACCTGATTTCGAAATTGCCGAAGGAAAAGGTTTATATTCTCGACCGCCTGAAACCAGAGTTTAAAAATTACCCGGTTATTTATCAGGATTTTGAGCAGGATTTTTACGATGCCCTGAACGAAGGTGACAAGCTACTTGAAAAATACCGCAAACTGATATTTGTAAATCCGGGAGGCAAAGAGCCGGATGAACGGGTAAAAGGGTTTGAACGGTTTTGCCGTGAGAAGAATTTTAAATTTCAGGTTCTGAAGTCGCTGAAAGGAACCCGGCCCGGATTGTATGAAGCCTATTTTTTGATTTCTGACCGCGACCTGGTCGATCTGGTAAAAGTGGCAAAAAACTATCAGTACAACCTGGGCGAAAAATTTGGTATTGTGTCATTTAACGATACCGTGCTGAAAGAGGTGGTTTCCGGGGGGATTACGACTATTTCAACCGATTTTAAAGCGATGGGGAAAAACCTGGGGAACATGTTGTTGAATCATCAGCTTGACAGGGTGCGAAATCCATCGAAATTAATTGTAAGAAACAGCCTTTGAGCAATTTTTTTCTGTTATGTAACATTTTTTTTGCGAAATTGCTGTGCTTTTTAAACCATATATTTGTACCTACTAGTACCTACCAGTTGTATAAAATTCATATAATTGTGTATTAATTTAAAACAATATCAGATATGACTAAGATTAATAACTTAATTGAGAAAATTGATAGCGGGAAAAACCCACTGTTTCAGGATTTGTACGGAACCGATGAGGCGGTATTAAAAGAACAGGCTGACCGTTACGCCGCTTTGATGAATGAATTTGAAAAAACTTACGGGGCTGACGATGTGCAGTTATTTAGTTCGCCCGGACGTACAGAGATTGGCGGAAATCATACCGACCACAACTATGGACGAGTGCTTGCCGGTGCGGTTAACCTCGACAATATTGCAGTGGCTGCGGCCAACGGCACTGATAAAATACGTGTAAAATCAGTGGGGTACCCGGCATTTGAGGTGGACCTTTCCGATTTGGAAATTGATAAATCAAACTTTTACACCTCCAGTTCGCTGGTGAAAGGAATTTGTGCCCGCATGAAAGAAAAGGGGTACAAAATCGGCGGATTCGATGCCTGTGTTGAAGGCCGCGTGCCCAAAGGTTCGGGACTCAGTTCTTCTGCTTCATTTGAAGTACTCATGGGTACCATTATAAACGAGCTTTTTAACGACGGGAAAATGTCGGCTGTTGAAAACGCGATTATTGGCCAGTGGGCAGAAAACAACTATTTTGGAAAACCCTGCGGATTAATGGATCAAACGGCTTGTTCGGTTGGGGGGCTCATTACCATCGATTTTAAAGATCCGGCAAAACCAATTGTAAAAGAGGTTGATTTTGATTTTGTTTCCACCGGTTTTTCGCTTGTAATTACCGATGTTGGCGGAGGCCACGACGATGCTGCTTCTCAGGAAGAATACGCATCGCTGCCTACTGAAATGAAAGCAGTTGCTGCTGAGTTGGGAGCCGGTGTACTCCGGGAAGTTACCTGGGAGCAGGTAATGGAAAAAATTCCGGAAATCAGAGAGAAAACAGGCGACCGTGCAATTTTGCGCGCCTACCACTTCTTTGGCGATAATCAACGTGTGGTTGACCAGGTTGCAGCGCTGGAAAATGATGATTTCCAGGCTTTCCTTAAAATGGTAGTCGAGTCGGGCTACAGTTCTTACATGTATAATCAGAATATTTATGACGTGGTGCACAAGCACGAACAGGTAGTTTCAATGGCTCTGGCTCTCAGTGAAATGGTGCTGAAAGGCAGTGGCGCATGGCGTGTTCATGGTGGCGGGTTCGGCGGAACCATTCAGGCATTTGTCCCGCAGGATAAACTCAGTGAATATGTAAATGCATTAGAGCATGTTTACGGAAAAGGGGCCTGCCATAAGTTGTTTATCAGAAATCAGGGGTCTGTTAAACTTGATCTGTAAAAAGCTTCATTCTGAAAGCTTTTTCGGAAAAAATATTTTAATACTTTTGCTGCAGACTAAAAAAAATCAAAAAAATCTGTTTCGATTAAATTATAACACAAAAAATAAAAGAAGTATTTAATCAATTTAAATTCATTTAATCATGAACAAAAACAAAAGTTATGTAGTGCCAATAATTATGATGATCCTGCTGTTTGGTATGATCTCATTTATTACCAATTTGGCAGCACCGATGGGAATTGTACTTAAAAACCAGTTCAATGTTTCTAACTCACTGGGTATGCTTGGTAACCTGGCCAATTTTATTGCCTATGCTGTTATCGGTATTCCGGGAGGTATTCTTCTTCAGAAAGTTGGATATAAGAAAACCGCATTGATTGCAGTGGCTGTTGGATTTGTTGGCGTGGGAATACAATATCTCTCAGGCCATGCCGGAAGCTTTGGTATTTATTTGCTGGGTGCTTTCGTTGCTGGTTTCTCCATGTGTTTGTTAAACATTGTGGTTAACCCGATGCTGAATACCCTTGGTGGAGAAGGAAACAAAGGAAACCAGCTAATCCAGGTTGGTGGTTCATTCAATTCTGTTATGGCCACTTTTACTCCTGTTTTTGTAGGTATTCTTATTGGTGAGGCAACAAAAGCCAATATCAGAGACGTATTTCCTATTCTTTATATCGCTTTAGGAGTATTTGCCCTGGTATTTTTTATTCTTTTGGTTACCAGAATTCCGGAACCACATGCTGACCAGCCTAAAGAACCACTGGGACGCATGATGGGCGGTGCATTAACATTCCGCCATTTTGTTTTGGGAGCCATTGCCATTTTTGTATATGTTGGTGTTGAAGTAGGAACACCCGGAATGGCCAACTTGTATATGACTACTCCTACAGTAGAACAATCTCAGGAAATTATTGATGAATATCAAAAACAACAAGCTGACGCAGCTTATCTGCAGGAACTGAAGTCGAAGGACGAGCAGAATGTTGACGATAAAAGTTACAGGGATTTGGTAATTAGTGATATGGCCTACGAAAGTGCCCTGAAAATTGTGGAAGGCAGGGACACTCCCGGTCTTGGAATTGGAGCAGGTATTGCAGGCGGAGTAGTTGGAATTTACTGGCTGCTTATGCTTGTCGGTCGTTTGTTTGGGGCTTCGTTCGGCGATAAAATTGCCAGTAAGAAAATGTTAAGTACAGCTTCATTTGTGGGGTTGGTACTGGTGCTGTTATCCATTTTCTGGCCTGCAAAAACCATTATTTCTATGCCCACTTTTAATGTTATAGGAGGTTCAATTCAGTTTGGAATGATGCCGGTGCCAATTAAGTTCTTCTTCATTGCCCTGGTTGGTTTGTGTACTTCAATTATGTGGGGAAGTATTTACAACCTGGCTGTTGAAGGATTGGGTAAATACCTTGCTGCAGCTTCCGGTATTTTCATGGTGTTGGTTGCCGGTGGTGGAATCCTGCCGTTGGTACAGGGCTGGCTTGCCGATGTTGTCAATTACGAAGTTAGCTACTGGGTAATTGTTGCCGGTTTGGCTTACCTGTTGTTTTATGGAGCCATTGGAAGTAAGGTTCACAAAAGAGATGATAGTTTAAAACTTGACGGAAATGCTGAATAATCAGATATAGAATAGAATTAATTCGGAATTACAAAAAGAAGGGCTGCCATGCCAGTTGGCAGCCCTTTCTTTATGAGGTTTATTGCAGTTTTTTATATTTAAAACGTTTGGGAGCGGAGTCTCCCAGTCGTTTTTTCCGGTTCTCTTCATATTCCGAGAATGAGCCTTCAAAATAGTATGCTTGTGCTTCTCCTTCAAAAGAGAGGATGTGTGTGGCAATGCGGTCGAGGAACCAGCGGTCGTGAGAAATGACTACGGCACAGCCGGCAAAGTTATCCAGTCCTTCTTCCAGTGCACGCAGTGTGTTTACATCAATATCGTTGGTTGGTTCGTCAAGCAGCAGCACATTGCCCTCGGCTTTCAGTGCAAGCGCCAGGTGTAGGCGGTTGCGCTCGCCACCGGAAAGTACGCCGCATTTCTTTTCCTGGTCGGCACCGGTAAAATTGAAACGCGCCACGTAGGCCCGCGCATTTACCTGGCGGTTGCCCAGTGTAATGGTTTCTGTTCCGCCGGAAATGACTTCAAACACCGATTTTTCCGGGTCGATGGCTTCATGGGTTTGATCCACGTAACTGATTTTTACGGTATCGCCAATTTCAATGGTACCTGAATCGGGCTGCAATTGATTCATGATGAGTTTGAAAAGTGTGGTTTTACCCACACCGTTTGGCCCAATCACCCCGATAATGCCTGAACGCGGCAGCTTAAAACTCAAATCTTCAAAAAGAAGCCGGTCGTCAAATCCTTTGGAGACGTTTTCCATTTCAATCACTTTATCGCCAAGGCGCGGACCGTTTGGAATGAATATTTCCAGTTTTTCTTCCTTCTGTTTTTCATCTTCGTTCAGCATTTTATCGTAGGCGTTTAAACGGGCCTTCGATTTGGCGTGCCGGGCTTTTGGTGCCATGCGTACCCATTCCAGCTCGCGTTCCAGTGTTTTTTTGCGTTTCTGGCTGCCTTTTTCTTCCTGCTCCAGGCGTTTGGCTTTTTGCTCGAGCCACGAGGTGTAATTACCTTTCCACGGGATGCCCTGCCCGCGGTCGAGTTCGAGGATCCAACCGGCAACATTGTCGAGGAAATACCGGTCGTGTGTGATGCAGATAA
This sequence comes from Tangfeifania diversioriginum, assembly GCF_900141875.1. Taxonomy (GTDB): domain Bacteria; phylum Bacteroidota; class Bacteroidia; order Bacteroidales; family Prolixibacteraceae; genus Tangfeifania; species Tangfeifania diversioriginum. The sequence continues at coordinate 146,499 of NZ_FQZE01000006.1, forward strand.
CCGTTCCTTTGTATTGTTTCAGGTGCATTTCGAGCCAGAGAATACTTTCTGCATCGAGGTGGTTGGTAGGCTCGTCGAGCAGCAGAATATCGGGCTCCTGCAGCAACAGGCGGCACAAAGCTACACGGCGCCGCTCACCGCCTGAAAGTTCACTCACCGGCTGATTGTTGGGAGGGCACTGCAAGGCATCCATTGCCCGTTCGAGGCGGCTGTCTAAGTTCCAGGCATCCATCTGGTCAATTTTTTCCTGCAGCTTTTCCTGCTCTTTCATCAGCCGATCCATTTCATCGGGGTTTTCATAGACTTCGGGTAACCCGAATTTATGATTGATTTCCTCGTATGCATTCAGCACATCTACCACTTCTTTTGCACCTTCTTTTACCACCTCAATAACGGTTTTGTTGTCGTCGAGCTGAGGTTCCTGTTCAAGCAGGCCAACCGAATAGCCGGGGGCAAAAACAAGTTCGCCGTTGAAATTTTTATCTTGCCCGGCAATAATGCGCAGAAGCGTTGATTTACCTGACCCGTTCAGGCCGATAATACCGATTTTTGCTCCCAGAAAAAAGGACAGCGAAATATCTTTGATGATTGTTTTATTGCTCTGAGGGTAAGTCTTGCTTACCTTATACATCGAAAAAATTATCTTCTTGTCGTCGCTCATTTGTATCAAATTTAAATTTAAGGCAAAAGTAGAAAAAGAAAGGGTAATTAAGGATTCGATTTGGTTGAATAAGGTTGGAAAATCACTTTTAAAGTTTCTCCACTTCCTCCACGTAATCGAGCTGAAGATCTTCGTGCAGCATCGAAAGGGCTTTTTTGATGCGTTCCACCTGACGGGAATACATATTCTGAATTACACGGCTGGAGCGCCGTTGCAGACCAGATTCTTTCAATTTTTGGCAGAAATAAATGAGTAGCTCAACTTCGGTTTGTTTTGAGCCGGAAAAACGAATGTACTTGCGTGTGGTGCGCAACACTTTTCGGAGTGTTTTTTTGGCAAGATAAAAACTACTGCGGTTCAGGTGGGTGAATTGCTCGTCGATTTCTTCCTTTACTTGACGAATAAAATATTGTTCGTTGAACGACTCAAACAGCAGGTAGCTCAGCAGTTCCTTATTCTCCTTTTTGTATTTGGCCAGCCGGATGCAAATATCCTGAAGCTGTTGCGGGGATAAGGTTTTAAGTTCTTTTTTAATAATACTTACTGAAGCTGTGTCCATGTTGGTGAAACGTTTATGGGCTGGTAAAATTCTCCGAAAAAATTAACTGAATGTAATAATGGAGAAAACCAGCTGTGCTGGCTAACCGGGTAGAAAGGCATTAATTTTTTTCAGCAATATTTCTTTTTTAATTGGTTTGGAAACATAATCGTCGCAGCCGGCTTCAATTGCTTTTTGATTGTCGCCCGAAAGTGCATAAGCTGTTTGCGCGATAATGGGAATATCGGGGTGAGAATTCTTGATCGTACGGGCTGCTTCATATCCGTCCATTACAGGCATTTTTAAATCCATTAAAATGAGCGAAATATCGGGATTTTGTTCCAGCATTTCAATAGTTTGTTTTCCGTTTGCGGCACGTAATAATTTGTAGTTTCCTTTTGATAAATAGGCTTTTAGTAACATGAAACTGGTTTCGTCGTCTTCAGCTATAAGCAAAACAGGTTGGTTTGAATACCGACTTTCTTCATTCATAAACTTGATTTTTCTGAATGCCTAAAAGTATTAATTTCATTGAATAAAGGAAAGAAAATCCCTTTATTAATTTTTCAGGCTTTCAGCAGCTTCTTGTAGATGTCAAAATTTTCATCATCGAATACGCAAAATGTAACTTCTTCAATTTCCGGGTGTTCAATCAGAAAAGCAGAAACCTCGTAAATGGCAATTTGTGCGGCCTGGTGTTTTGGATAGCCGTAAACACCAGTGCTGATATTGGGGAAAGCAATTGTTTTTACGTTGTTATCGAGCGCAATTTCAAGGCTACGCCGGTAGCAGGAGGCCAGTTTTTCAGGTTCGTTTTTGTTGCCGTCTTTCCAAACCGGACCAACTGTGTGAATAACATATTTGGCCGGGAGTTTATAGCCTTTTGTAATTTTTGCATCGCCGGTATCACAACCGTTCAATGTGCGGCACTCTTCCAACAACTCTTTCCCGGCTGCACGGTGAATGGCCCCGTCAACACCCCCGCCTCCCAGCAATGTAGAGTTTGCAGCATTTACAATTGCGTCAACTTTCAGTTTTGTAATATCTCCTTCGTGTAGTTTTACCTGTTGCATAATATTAACTTTTCGGGTTTAAACAGTTAAAATTAAAAAACCATCAACCTTCAGCCAACGAATTCAACTATTTTTTACCGGCCCTTTTTAAGGTGTGTGACATTAGTCGTAGCCAAATGCAAAATATATTCTTTCCTTTGCCCTGTAAATGAAGTTTTTCTATACATTCCGGGACTCTCCAAATGAGCTGAATCAAATCATTTCAATTTATTCTAAGTACCATAATTATTATTGATTGAAACGGAAGAACTTCGAAATAAGTAAGTTGTTTAAAAATAAGTATCATGAAATATTATGAAAGAATTAATTCAAAATAAGAAACTTGCAATTGCCTTTACGCTTGTTGGCGCATTAGGCGGATTTTTATACTGGAAATTTATTGGGTGTACCAGCGGCACCTGCCCAATTCAGTCAGTTTGGTACTGGACAACCTTGTGGGGAGCCGCCGTTGGTTACCTGGTGGGCGATTTCATTAATGATTTCGTTCAGAAACGAAAAAAGAAATCGGAAGGAGAAAAGTGAACCAACGTTTTTTGCATATCATCAAGTCGCGCAAGCCGGTCCTGGTCGATTTTTATGCCGACTGGTGCGGCCCTTGCAAAGAAATACCGCCGGTTTTAAAGAAAGTAAAGCAGGAATTGAAAGATGTGCGAATTGTAAAGGTGAATGTGGACAGGAACCCGTTTATTGCCAGCCGTTACAAGGTAAATCGCTTACCCACACTTATTGTGTTTAAAGAGGGGGAACCCATCTGGACGCATGAAGGTATTTTTTGCCCGGAAAAGCTAAAATCGATACTGCAAAGCAAAATGTAAAGTTTCAGTAACTCTCCGCTTACCCCCGTTTCATTCTCATCAAAGCCGTTATCAGTTTAATTCTCCTGAAAATAGTATCTTTAACCAATGTAACTGATAACCAATAAAAAAAATGAGACGATTAGTTTTTCTGATTTATTTCCTTGCTGTTTCAAGTCATTTTAACCCGGTTTTTTCTCAGGAACAAAATAATCCAAATCTTTGTATTGGTCATTATTATACTGAGAATGAAGCAAAAGAAGTACTTGAAAAGTTGAAGTCGCAATACCAGACAAAAGATGCGTGGCTTCAGCGTGCTGAAATTATCCGGCAGGGAATTCTGGAAGGTGCCGACCTGGTTCCTTTCCCTGATAAAACACCACTCAAACCACGTTTTTCTGAGATTCGTGAATACGATGGTTATTCGGTGCAAAATGTGGCCATTGAAAGTTTGCCCGGTGTGTTTGTTACCGGCAGTTTGTATCTTCCTGAAACCAAAACCGGAAAATTGCCCGGCATCCTGAGTACTCATGGTCACTGGAATGAACCAGACGATTATGGCCGTTTTCGGGAAGATGCCCAGAAACGTTGCGCAGCACTGACCAGAATGGGTGCTGTGGTTTATTCCATCGATATGGTAGGTTACGGCGAAATGGCTGAATGGGGCTGGAAACACAAACACCCGCTTGCACTAAAGCAGCAGTTGTGGAACAGTGCGCGCGCGCTCGACTTTTTACTCTCGCTCGATTTTATAGATGATGAACGCATGGCAGTAACCGGCGCTTCGGGAGGTGCCACCCAGACTTTTTTACTAACTGCTATTGACAACCGGGTGAAAGTTTCCGTGCCGGTTGTGCAGGTTTCGGCGCATTTCTTTGGCGGTTGTGTTTGCGAAAGCGGAATGCCCATTCATAAAAGCAAACAGCACCAGACCAACAATGTGGAAATAGCTGCACTGGCGGCACCGCGTCCTATGCTGATTGTATCCGATGGTGCCGACTGGACCAAAAATACGCCTGATGTGGAGTTTCCGCATATTCAATATATCTATAATTTAATGGGCGTGAAAAACCGGGTAAAAAATGTTCATTTACCCGATGAAGGGCATGGTTACGAACTGCCCAAGCGAAAAGCGGTATATCCTTTCCTGGCTGAACAACTTGGGTTGAATATGAATGTTGTCCTCGACAAAAACGGGGCGGTAATCGAAAAAGGAATCGTTGTTGAGCCTTATGAAAAAATGAAGGTTTTTTCGGAGCGCAACCCGCGGCCGGATTATGCTGTGCTGACGAATGATGGAGTAGAGTGGTGATTTAACTATTTCAACTCACCATAAACCGATTCCACCAGCCTTGCTTCGTTTTCATTAAAGGCAGCTCGGGTTTCTTGCAGTGTTTTTCCTTCGTCCACCAGCTTTTTAACTTTTTGTTGAAAAGCAGTTATCTCCTCCAGGTGTTGTTCAATATCTGCACGGGTCATAATATCAGCATGCCCGCTGCAGAATTTTTCGGCATCCAGTGTTTCCAATATTTTGTGGGTGGTTTTTACATGTTCGAAGGAATCCCCACCTTTGTAGGAGTGAATGAGTTGAGGGCGCCCTTTAAATACCTGGTCGCCGATAAAAGCCGTTTTTTCTTCCGGGAAATACACCACAATGTCGCCTGTGGTGTGGCCTGCCCCAAAGTAATACATTTCAATCGATTGGTTGCCCATGTGCAGTTGCATTTTGTCGTTGAAGGTTACCTGCGGCACAAAAGGCAAAAGTGCTGCATTGTTCCATCTCGGGATTGAACCATCACGGCCAGGATGGAAAAATTCTTCACGACAGTTTTCGTGTGCGATAATGGTTACTTCTTTCGGGAAAAATTCGTTGCCGTTTACGTGGTCGCCGTCGCTGTGGGTATTGATGAGGAATTTCACCGGCTTGTCAGTTACCGATTTTACCGCTTCGAAAATGCCGTCAACCGAAGCTTTATCCATTTTGGCATCGATAATCAGCACTTCGTTTTCGCCAATAAACATTCCGCCGTTGGCACCACGGCCTCCCATCACCTGGTAAAGGTTATCCGAAATTTTATCGAGCGTAACCGGTGGGGTTTCCTGGTTTTGTGCCATCAGAAAAACAGAAAGAAAGAGGGCAAATGCAAAAACATATAATCTTTTCATAGTGATGATCTTTTTTTATAATTGAACATTATGCGTTAAGGTACGAAACATTTTTCCGGCAATCAAATTTACCCCCCGGACCTGAATAAAGAATAAAATCTTTTCCTGTGTTCATTTAAGAAAATTACCTTTGTTCTGCTTAACCTGTTTTAATTGTTATGAATCCGATTTCGCTGACCGGTGCTTTTGTAATAACTTTTTCGTTGCTTTCATACGGCATTGGCACAATATCGCTTACACATTTTAAAATGGTTTCAACAGGCGTGTTGGTATATATCACTACTGGTGTGATTCTCGATATTACCGGGGCTGCCTTAATGGTAATTGCTACATCCGGAAGCCCTTTTACACTGCACGGTATTCTTGGTTTTTCAGGGGTGCTGGTCATGTTGGTAAATGCGCTGCTGTTATGGCGTTATTTCAGGGAAAAAGGAAGTGAAACAGAGGTGTCAGGTTCATTGCTACTGTATGCTAAATTGGCTTATTTGTGGTGGATGTTGGCCTACATTTGGGGGAGTTTGTTAATAATCTGGAGATTTTGAGTTATGGATAACGACTGGAAAAAAAGACTGGGTACGGTATATTCTACCAATCCCGATTTTGAATATGAAAAGGATAATGAACCAGAGGCAGAAACTTTGCCTCCACAACAACAAAGCCTGAAAGTGAGCATCGACCGCAAAAAGCGGAAAGGTAAAAGTGTGACATTGGTTACCGGTTTTGTAGGGAGTGAAGACGATTTAAAAGAACTGGGCAAAATGCTGAAAACAAAATGTGGTGTTGGAGGTACCGTTAAAGACGGTGAGATTTTGATTCAGGGTGAATTTCGTGAACGCGTGATGGAACTGCTGAAAGCAGAAGGGTACAAGGTGAAGAAGTCGGGAGGATGAAGAGGATGGGGATTTGTGGGGATTGGGTGGTGATTGGTGGAGATTTATAGTAATTGATTGAAAATAAGTGGATATTTATGATGATTTATTTTTTTTGTAGCGTTGAAGTACCTAGCTATCATTTTCCACTAAGTAGGTAAGATAAAATGCAGATTGAAACTGAATCAAGGAAAATGATCCAGTTCGACACTTATAAAAAAAAGTCTGACACCTCTTTATCAGGCTGTAATAACGTGTTAGATCTATTGTATGGAACAATAAATTTCCTGCAATATAGTTGAGATTATTCGTCTGATAAAGTAATTTAGGTTGATTACCTAAACCCTTGGTTAAACAGCCATTTATTTTTATATCGTGTTGTTCGACCTGTTTATTCTGTCATTTATCGATTCAAAATAAACTTTTCAAAAAAGCAGCTATCTTAGTTATAAAACCTTATTTGTTATGAAAAGAGAGTCAGCTGCTTTTTTAATTTTATCAGCCATTTTACTAATTGGATTTAACGTTTTTGGGCAGGATGGAGTGCAAATCAAACCGCTTTCCGGTGAAATTAATTTTGACGGGAAAGTTGAAGAACCGGCCTGGAAGCTCAGCACTGAATTTCCACTCACCATGCACTTTCCGGTTTTTAATAATCTGCCAACTGAAAAAAATGAAGTGTACATAACTTTTGACGATGAATACCTTTGGGTAGGAGCCATTTTGCATTACGAAGATATTTCTGACATCGTATCCACAAGTAAAAAACGTGATGAAGAATCTGAAAATTCCGACTCATTTGGAATTTTGCTCGATACTTATGATGATAATGAAAACGCGCTGGGATTTTTTACCATGCCCTCAGGATTAAAAATTGATTATTCCGTTTCAAATGACGGACAGGGCGGAGGGCCCGGTGGTGGAAGTATAAACTACACATGGGATTCTTTTTGGGATATAAAAACGGTAACCACCCCGAATGCCTGGCATGTTGAGATGCGCATCCCGTTTTCGAGTTTACGTTTTCAGAGTGCAAATGACATAACAGAAATGGGATTAATAATCAATCGTAAAATCAGTCATGTGAATGAAATTGACACCTGGCCGGCAATCGATACCAAATATGGCCGCGATGCCAATTTGCGCCCTTCTCTTGGAAAAACCATTGTTTTTGAAGGGATTGAATCACGAAATCCGGTTTATATTTCACCCTACCTCTTGGGAGGTACTTCAAAAAATTATGAGTTGAATGAAGCCGGAAATGAATATGTTAGCACCAGCGACCCGGAGTTTACCGGCGGCCTCGATGTGAAATACAACCTGAATAATAATCTCACCCTCGATTTTACGGTAAATACCGATTTTGCACAAGTGGAGGCCGATGATGAACAAGTAAATTTAACCCGCTACTCGCTGTTTTTCCCTGAAAAGCGGTTGTTTTTCCAGGAGCGCTCCGGTATTTTTAGTTATGAACTGGGAGGTCCGCAGGATTTGTTTTACAGCCGTAACATTGGAATTGCCAATCGTGAGCCGGTTGATATTTTAGGAGGCGTCCGACTGGTTGGACGGCTCGGAAAATGGGATGTCGGTTTTCTCAATATGAATACCACAAAATTTAATGGGAATCCAGCAGAAAATTTTGGAGTTGCACGGTTGAGAAAACAGGTCATCAATGAAAATTCTTACGTCGGCGGAATGGTAACTTCACGTGTTGATTTTGAAGGAAATTACAATGTGGCTTATGGCCTGGACGGGATTTTTAAAATTACTGACGTGGATTATGCAACTATAAAACTGGCACAGTCGCAGGATAATTCAATTGACTCAGAAATGCTTTCGCTCGACCCTACATTTTTCTCTTTTGAATTGCAACGCAGAGCAGAAGAAGGATTTTTGTATGGGGGGAAATATGCTTACTGGGGCAAAGACTTCATTCCGGCATCAGGATTCATTTTTATCAACAATATTCATGAGGTTAGAAGTACGCTCGGATACGGTTGGTTTCCCGGGGAAAATTCTACCATCTTTAAGTATTCTATCGAAAATGATTTTGAAATGACGAAGCGAATTTTGGATGGAAAAATTGAGCAAATGGAAGTTGCATTGCAGTTCAAAATGGACTTAAAAAGTGGAATAGGTATGTTTATATCTTACCAATACAATAAAGAAGGTTTAATACATGATTTTTATTTACCAAACAACATTGTTGTGATAGCCGATGATTATTCATATTGGAACCTGCGAACCCGCTTTAATACGCCCAGAACAAAAAAAGTTGTTGCGGATTTTAGTATTGACGGAGGAGGCTTTTATGACGGGAAACAGTTTTCAGTAGAATTTGAGCCTGAATTCAATCTTTCATCAAGTGTGCAATTATCAGCTACTTATAAACTGGATAAGGTCAATTTCCCTGATCAGAATCAAAGTTTTACCAACAACATTGCACGAATAAAAGCTACCTACATGCTGAATACAAAATTATCGATGAGTTCATTCATTCAGTACAATGAAATTGACAATATATTGCTGACCAATTTCCGGCTCAGGTACACTCCGCGCGATGGGAATAATTTATACCTGGTGCTCAACGACCTGAGAAATGCCGATAAAGCAGGAACAACACCCGAATTACCTGCTTTTATAAACCGGACGATACTGTTGAAATATACACATACGTTCAGGTTATGATGTTCGATATAAAAAAAGCCTGATACCTCTGTATCAGGCCGTGTTAACAAACTATATTTATTGTATGGAACAATAAACTTACTGCAATATAGCTTAGAGTAGTCAACAGGGAAAATATATTCGGCCGGCTACCTGTATTTCTGGTTGAATAGCCAGGTGTTTTCAAATCCTGTTGTTCAACCAGTTTATTCAGTTATTTATCGAATCCAAATAAACATTTCAAAAAAGGCAACTATCTTCGTTATAAAATAGTTAATGCATGGTACGACTTTTAAAAAGAGCAAACAAAGAATACCTGTTTCTGGGCATTTTCATAGCATTACTAATTTTCCTCGATATTTTTGATAGACACGAACCTGGACTGCAGTGGCATAAAGTGGTTTATAAACTCAATTATATTGTTGCTGCTCTCGTTGTTAATTATTTCCTGCTTCCACGCTATTTTTATACGAAAAAGTATGGCGCTTTTACATTTGGATTTTTAATTGTACTGGTGGCGGTTATTTTTGTAGATGAATTTTTTGTAGAATGGCTGTTTTATCGCAATTCGGCACGGTATGAAAACGTACTGTTTTTAATGACGCTTATCAAGAGTCTGCCTACAATTCTGCTCATGATCGGTTTTAAATTTGCCTGGGACGCCAATCAAAAACAACGAAAAATCGACACATTAAACAGGATGATTGCTGAAAGTGAATTACAGTTTTTGAATTCACAAATCAATCCTCATTTTCTGTTCAATAATTTAAATAACCTGTATGCTTTTGCGCTGGAGAATTCACCTAAAACTCCTGAAATTATCCTGCAACTTTCCTCCATTTTAAGGTATATGCTATATGATTGCCGGGATAAAACTGTATTGTTAAGCAAGGAATTAGATAATTTGAATGACTATGTAAAGCTTAGCGAACTTCAGTTAGATGATGAAGGGAGGGTTACTTTTAATATAGATGGTGAGCCGGGAAATTTACGAATTGCTCCGCTTATTCTAATGGTTTTTGTTGAAAACGCTTTTAAACATGCAACTGCCAGTCAGCTCAGCAATGTTCAGATTAATATTTCAGTAAAAATAGTTGATAATACCTTATCTTTTAATTGTGAAAATAATTATTCAGGACAAACCAATACCGATAACCTGAGCAAAGGAATTGGATTAAAAAATGTAAAGGGACGTTTGGGATTGAGTTATCCGGACAGGTATAAACTAACTATTGAAGCGAAGAAAAATTGGTATAAAGTTTTTTTAGAAATTGATTTATCAGATGATTAGCTGCATTGTAATAGAAGACCAGATGCCGGCCCGTAAAATTCTGCAAAGATACATTGGCGATGTAAATGAGCTGGATTTAAAGGGCTCGTTTTCAAATGCCCTGGATGCAATGGAGTATTTGCGTAATCATCAGATTGATTTGATATTTCTTGACATTCATTTGCCCAAACTCTCGGGCATCGATTTTTTAACGATATTAAACAAGAAACCTTTCGTTATCATAACTACAGCTTTCCCCGATTATGCTTTGCAGGGTTATGAACTTGAGGTGGTGGATTATCTTTTAAAACCTTTTTCTTTCGAACGCTTTTTAAAAGCAGTTGTAAAGGTGGAGCGTTTAACGAAAAATACTTCAACCTCTGCCGAAAGTAAAATACCTGAAAGCATTTTAATAAAAGAAGGATATGATTTTATTAAACTTAAATTTGATGATATTACATATATTCAGGCTGATGGAGATTATTCGCACATATTTTGTAAGAATAAAAAACACCATGTTTCATATTCTTTAAAATACTGGAAAGATAAATTACCAGTCAATCAATTCATCCAGATTCATCGTTCCTATATCGTTAATTTACAACTTGTAGAAAAAACATCCTCAAATTATATTGAAATAAATCAGGCTAAAATTCCACTTGGGAGAGTTTATAAAAAGAAATTTAAGGAGGCATTCAGTAACAGGTGAACATTAAACTTTATTAATCAGAAAAACAGAGAATTAAACGAACATTATTTAAACATATTTGATACTAACTATTAACGAGAAGGAGATAAACCAATGAGACTAATTAAAGACCTTACTTCCTCAAAAAACACCCTGATTATCCTTATTTCTTTTGCAGTAGCGATTTTATTTTTTGCCTGCAGCAAAACTGACGATTACCCAAGAAAAACCGATCCTCTCGGCTCGGGCAACATCAGGTGGGAAGAATCAGAGACTCCGGATGGCTGGACGATGGTTACAAATGAAGCAGGAACTACCCTCGGTTATTCGAAGAATTCAGGGCTACAGCTTATCCAGGTTGACGGATACGCATTTAAAGATCTCAACAAAAACAACCTGCTGGATGAATTTGAAGACTGGCGCGTTGATTTTGAAACCAGGGCGAAAAGCATGGTTGATGAAATTCCAACAGAACAGATGATGGGCATGAAAATGAATCCCTTTGGCAGTTGGACGGTTAATCCTGATTCACTCGATGCGATAATAAAGAATTCCCTGGACCTGGGCTATCGGCAGTTAAGGGCGCCTCGTGGAGGTAGAACTGACTCAAGGACAAAGGTAAATTGGAACAACATGGTACAGGAGTACATTGAAGGCCTTGACAATATTGTTTGCATTCCAGCGGTTTGGATAGATGACCCAAGGTCTGGCGACGTATCAAACTGGCCCAGCAATCTTGGTTTGGCTGCAACATTCGATCCTGAAGTTGGAGCGCAATTTGGCAGAATGATGTCGGAAGAATGGCGTGCCATGGGAATATCTATGCAGGTTGCCACACAAATGGACCTGGCAACAGAACCCCGCTGGAAACGTATCCCCGGCACGTTTGGAGAAGATCCCGCCCTTTCAATGGATGTGGCGAGAGCCGTCATCAACGGTTGGCAATCTACTTATGATGAAGAAGGGAATGATTTGGGTTGGGGCAAACACAGTGTGAATAACCAGATGAAACACTGGCCCGGAGACGGCGCGGCCGAAGGCGGCCGTGAGTCGCATACCCGCGACGGTGCATACAACGTATTTCCGGGCGGTCAGTTTTTTACGCATGTTCTGCCATTTGTAGCTTGCATGGACCTGCCCGGAAAAACAGAAACAGTAACAGCTGCTATGACAAACTATTCGGTTGGTATTGAGGAAGATGGATCGCCAGTGGGTGGTGAGCGCATTGGGACAAGCTACAGTGAATATAAAATCAATGAATTGTTAAGAGAAGATTATGGCTGGGACGGTTATATCCTGACCGACTTTGGCATTCTTACCAGCAAAAACTATGGTGTTGAAGATTTGACTCCGGTTGAAAAAAGACTGGCCACACTGGAAGCCGGATGTGATGCATTTGGAGGCGAAGGCGGTGCTCTGCAGGAAAGTGTTGACTTGGCAATGGAGGCTTATGAGTTGGGAGTTGCCAATCTGGGAAAAATAGAAATGGATGAAATTATGAAAAAAGGGACTGAGCGGATGCTTAGAACTCACTTCAATATCGGCATCGTTGACAATCCATATCTCGATTTTAAAGTGGCCGAATCCACATCCCTGAAACCTGAACATGAAGCGGCTGCACATCAGGCACATCTTAAATCTGTTGTTATGCTGAAAAACAGCGGCAACATTATTCAAAAGGCATCAGCAGAAACCGAAAAACCAAAAGTATATATTCCCAGGTTATATACAGCAGCAACAGGTGGATGGCGAAGGACACCGGCATCTGCTGAACCGGGATTCGACCTTGAGGTAGCCGGAGAGTATTACGATGTGTTAACTGATGCACTGGCCGAAACGTTTACCGGCCCGGCGGATGACAAGGGAAATCCAACGTTATCAGAAAACGACATCATCCGTGCATCCAAAAATGAAATAGCGAAATGTGATTTTGCCATAGTGCGAATTAGCAATCCTAAAAACGGGAATCCAACTTTTATGGAGTCAGGGGGCATGAGAGAAGGCCCGGGATCTGAAAATAGCATAACCGATCGTGAGGAATATACATATCTGCCAATTTCGCTGCAGTATCGGCCGTACACTGCCAATTCAGAATTTGTGCGCCGCGAGTCACTTGGAGGAGATATGATTGAGGTGACAGAAAACGGAACTAAAAAACTGGTAAAGGAGAATCGCTCCTATTTTGGAGAAACAGGAATCATCACGAATGAAAGTCATTTGGATCTTGTGCTGAACACCGCATCTGTTGCTGACAAAGTTATTGTTGTGGTTGACATGTCGAATCCAATGGTTTTCAGTGAATTCGAAAGTGAGGTGGATGCTATCCTTGTAGGATTTGGTGGAAACAGGGCTTCTAATGTGCCCGACAAAGCATTTCTTGAGATCATTTCCGGCCAGGTAGAACCATCCGGGTTGCTGCCGCTACAAATGCCTGCAAACATGGAAACCGTTGAGGCACAGTTTGAAGATGTACCGAGAGATATGGAATGTCATGTTGATTCAGAAGGAAATTCGTACGATTTCGCCTTTGGATTGAACTGGAACGGAGTAATCGACGATAAGCGAACAACCAAATACAATGTTCAGCCGATTGTAGGTGAGCCTCCTGTCAGCATGAAATAAAACTAAATTTAATAACCTTTCGTCGCCTTTTGCAAAAAACAAAAAAGCTAAAACAGTTTCAATCAATTTTTAATAGTTTTGAAGCGGTTAAGGAGTCGAATTCAAGATAATTATTTCATACTCAAAAAATGAATAATAAAATCAAAATTATTTTTGTAGTCTTTTGTTTATCCTGTTTAGGATTTCAGGTTTTTTCACAGAATAGTGATGAGGTTTACATGTTTTCCTTTTTCCAGGGAAATGGCGAAGATGGTTTGCATCTGGCCTACAGTTACGACGGCCTGACCTGGGAGGCGCTGAACAACAATCAATCGTTTTTAATGCCGCAGGTGGGCAACGACAAACTCATGCGCGACCCGTGTGTCATTTCCGGTCCCGACGGCAAATACCACATGGTGTGGACCGTGAGCTGGAACGAAGAAGGAATCGGGTACGCCAGTTCCGAAGATTTAATCAACTGGTCGGAGCAAAAGTACATCCCGGTGATGGAGCACGAACCCACAGCCCGCAACTGCTGGGCACCTGAGGTTTTTTACGATGAAGCGTCGGAACAGTACATAATTTTCTGGTCCACCACCATTCCCGGCCGGTTTCCGGAAAGTGCATCCACCGGCGACGACAGTTACAACCACCGCATGTATTACGTAACCACCAAAGATTTTGAAACCTTCAGCGGAACGCAACTTTTCTATGATAAAGGTTTTAATGTGATTGACGGCACGCTGGCGAAAGAAGACGGGAAATACATTCTTTTTCTGAAAGATGAAACCCGCCATCCGGCCGAGAAAAATATACGGGTGGCTACCAGCAATCAGCTTACAGAAGGCTACAGCAAACCCGGCGAGCCCATCACCGGCGACTACTGGGCCGAGGGACCGACTCCGTTGAAAATGGGCGAACACAGGGTGGTGTATTTCGATAAATACATCGACCACAATATGGGCGCGGTGCGCTCGTCCGACCTCGAAAACTGGGAAGACATTTCCGACCAGATAAACTTCCCGGAAGGAACACGGCACGGAACGGTTTTTAAAGTACCGGGGGAAATTTTTGAAAAACTGTTGAAAGAAACTCCTTAGTCATAGCCTCACTTTGAGTGAGACTATGACTTGTGGAAAACCTGAAATCAATTCATTAAAAAAATACAATGGCAGAAATAGGCAAAATAAATATCCTGAGCGTAGTACGGGAAACGGAGAACGGTGTTTACTTAGATGGCGAAAACCTGGGTGAAATTTTAATGCCCCGTAAGTTTGTAACCGACGAGGTAAAAGCCAGTGAGCAGGCTACAGTGTTCATCTATTCCGATTCGGAAGACCGGCTGGTGGCTACCACCGAAAATCCGCTGGCGATGGTGGGTGAATTTGCATTTTTAAAAGTGATTGAAACCAACCGTTTCGGGGCTTTTCTCGATTGGGGCCTGCCTAAAGATTTGCTGGTGCCCATGAGCGAACAAAAAGCAAAAATGACGGAAGGCAAAACCTACCTGGTTCATGTTTTTCTGGATGAAAAAACCAACCGGATTGCAGCCTCCGCAAAAATCGATAAGTTTTTGGACAACGTTCCTCCTGGTTATGTACCCGGCGAAAAAGTGGACCTGCTTATTGCCGAAGAAACTGAAATCGGATACAAGGCCATTGTGAACAAACAGCACTGGGGAATTTTGTACAAGAATCAGGTTTTCAGACCCCTTTCACCCGGTGAAAAGCTGGAGGGTTTCATCAATAAAATCCGGGACGATGATAAAATTGATTTACTGCTTGAAAAACCGGGTTACGGGAAAATTGACCCCATTTCAGAAAAACTGCTGGAAACCCTGCGCGAAAATAACGGCTTCCTTGCGTTAAATGACAAAACTTCACCCGAAATCATCCAGTCGTTGCTGGGAATCAGCAAAAAGAATTTTAAAAAGGCTGTCGGCAATCTTTATAAGAAAAAGCGAATCGAATTTAAATCGGATGGGATTAAGTTAATCGGATGATTAACGAAAGAGGCACACATTATTACTATGCGCCAGCGGGGGATTTTTGTTTTTTTTAAATATGGTCTTTAACAATTTCAACAACTTTGATTTCTTTTTTATTAGAGGGCTTTTTAATTACAGTATGGTATTTTGCGCCAGAAGCAACCGTTGTTAAATCTGTTAAAAAAGTTATAGTGTAAACAATTTTTTTATTGTTTTCCTCCACTTTTTCTTCAAATAAAGAAACTCCGGTAGTAAAACTTTTGCTTCCAATTATTACAACGTATTCGTTAAAATCGATTTGTGGCATACAATCGCTATTAATATAGACGCTTAATTTTTGTTGAGAATTAATTATGTAGTAATTATTGGAATAACCGGGTTTAAAGTTCCATGTGTAATTTTCACATCCGAAATCAGAGAATTTTAATAATTCTATTTCAGTTAACTCCTCGTCTTCTTCTTTTTCACAACCAGACATCAGCAAAGCCGCACAAATAGGCAACAGGAGCAGGAAGCTGGCAAGTAATTCTATTTTTTTTGTTTTCATTATTTCAAGTGTTTAGTAGAGAATGATTTGTACAACGTGCTTTTTGATATTCAAGGCAACCAGAGTTACCAAGCATAAGAGCAAATCGGATTGGTTTTTTTGCTTTTGGTTGGCATTTTCCCGGAGTGATTCCACCTTGTGGTTTCCTGGGAAATATGTGTTATGGGCTGTGTTTCATCATACTATTGGTTTTAAAAGTTAATGTTTTGTTTGTTAAGATGCTAAAAGTTAAAATTTGGTTGCGTGCCTCCTGTTTTTTAAAATTATTGGTATTGTGTTTTTGTATATATGTTCAGAAAACGGGGAAAAGGTAACCCGGAAGATGGATGTTTTACAGCAGAGAATTTAAATGTGGTTTATGTGAGAAACAGTCATAGCCTCACTTTGAGTGAGACTATGACTTGTCAGGATAATCGTCATAAAATAGTTTTAAACAGGTCATCATCTGTTTGTTTTTTTGGTAGAGAGTTTTATATTTGTAGTAAAAGTTACTTTTATTCATCTTAAACCTACTGAAATGAACTTCAAAAGATTAATCCTTCCCGTTTTTTTACTGGTAGCCCTGTCTGCAACAGCACAAAATAAAATTGTAGTGAACACCGATCTCGGTAAAGAAAAAATCAGCCGCCACATTTACGGTCATTTTTCTGAACACCTCGGCCGCTGTATTTACGGCGGGTACTGGGTTGGCGAAGATTCCGACATTCCCAACACCAACGGCATCCGCAACGACGTGGTGGACGCCCTGCGCGAAATGGGAATTCCCAACCTGCGCTGGCCCGGCGGTTGCTTTGCCGACGAATACCACTGGATGGACGGCATCGGTCCGCGCGACGAACGCCCGACCATGATTAACACGCACTGGGGCGGGGTAACCGAAAACAACCATTTTGGCACCCACGAATTTTTGGAACTCTGCAACCAGTTAGATACCGAACCGGTAATTTGCGGAAACCTCGGCAGCGGAACGGTTCAGGAAATGTCGCAATGGGTGGAGTACCTCAACTCCGGCAACATCAGCCCGATGACCGATCTGCGCAAATCCAACGGTCGTGAAGAACCCTGGGGCGTAAAATACTGGGGAGTTGGTAATGAAAACTGGGGCTGCGGCGGAAACATGACTGCCGAGTATTATGCCAACGAAATGAAACGCTATTCCACTTACACCAAAAATTACGGAGACAACCGTTTGTACCGTGTTGCCTGCGGGCCAAGCGGCGCTGATTACCACTGGATGGAAACACTGATGCGCGATGGGGCACCGGGCAGAAGCTTCCAGGGAATTTCGCTGCATTATTACACAGTAGCGCATTCATGGGGCGATAAAGGATCGGCAACCGATTTCGATGAAAACGATTACTTTTTAACCATGAGCAAAACGCTGTTTATGGATGAGCTGCTACGGAACCACATCAATATTATGGATCGTTACGATCCTCGAAACCGGGTAGGTTTGATTGTGGATGAATGGGGCAATTGGCACAATGTGGAGCCGGGAACAAACCCGGGTTTCCTCTATCAACAAAACACCCTGCGCGATGCCATGGTGGCTTCTGTTAATCTGGATTTATTCAACAACTACTGCCGCCGGGTAAAAATGGCCAACATTGCACAAACTGTGAATGTGCTGCAAGCCATGATCCTGACCAAAGACGATGAGATTGTTAAAACACCGTCCTACTACGTTTTTAAAATGTACAAAGTGCACTACGACGCAACCCTGCTTCCTACTGATGTGGAATCTGAATTTTATTCGCACGACGGTGAGAGGATTCCGGCCATTTCAACCTCTGCCTCAAAAAGCGAAGACGGAACCATTCACATCACCATCAGCAACATCGACCCGAATGAAGCGCTCGATTTAACCTGCGAACTGCGCGGACTGGAAAATGTAAGTTTTGAAAGGGGCGAAATTATTACCGGTGAAAAAGTAAATTCCTACAACGATTTTGGAGAAGCCGAAGAGGTTTCATCCGCATCTTTCAGTGATGTTAAAGTAAACGGAAATCAATTGGAGGTAAATCTTCCGGCTAAATCGATTGTGATGCTGGAGCTGAGGTAGTTGCGGAATTGTTTTCAGTCAATACAAAATATCAAAAGCAGTTATCCTGGAAAATGGGTAGCTGCTTTTTAATTGTAAAGAAACTACAATTTAATTTGTTTTTCAATGATTTTTAAATCCCGTTTACGGGTCGATAAAATCCGGATGTAATCTTTACAGTTTTCGGCATGAAGTTTATTTTCTTCTCCAAAAACGTGGTACGATTTTACGGCCCAGTCGATGGCTGCATCCAGGTAACCTTCCATTTCGGAGGCCAGCGCCATGTTAAACATACTTTTTGCTGCAATCCTATCGTTTTTATTCTCAATGTTGGCTTTCCAGATTGCAGCAGCCTCTAACCATTTTCCTTCTGAAATGAATTTATCCGTTTTTCTTAACCCGGAATTTCCCGATTTGTAATACATCCGCTGAACCAGTTCCCAGTGGGGCACCAAAAATTCTGCAAAACTAATGGCTGATATTTGCGCTGCTTCTTTCAGGGCTTTTTCTCGTTGTGGCAGTTTTTGTAAAGATGCAAAGGCAGTGATTTCATCAGACTGCCACGAAATGGTGTCCACACGATTGTAAAAATACTGAAGTTCCTGGTCGGATAAATCATAAAAATTCCAGAAAGCCATATTAAAAACCAGATGGTAACTCTTATCAAGTTCAGGGTTGTAGCCAATACCATCGAGGCTGGAAAATAAATCAAACGACAATAGTATGTCGCACTGGGTTGTATCGGCAATTTGTTGTAATTTATTTTTTGAGTAAAGACCCAAGTCGGGGTCCAGTGTTATTTTGTTGGCAGCCAAACTGTCGGCAGGATAAGTGGTAAGAATGGAAGAAAGTTCGCGTGTTGAAAGGTTCCCCGGGGTTTCGTCCTCAGTTGTTAGCGAATCCGGTTTTATCAACTCATCTGAGAAGCGGGTTTCTTTATAGTTCCCAGGTTCAATATACACAATTGTATCAAAAAAATTCTGATACTTTAATGTCTCCAGAAATTCCCGGAAATAGATTTCGGATGCAATACTGTCAATGTTTGTTGTATCTCGCGCTGCAACCGATTCGATGGAGTATTCTGCAAACCACGGATTATACTGTGCATTGCTGTTGTTGTATCGCACGGCCACATTTTTATATTCAGGAGGAAAAACAATACTGGCGGGCACAAAAACTTCCAAGTCAATTGTTTGAATATTATTAAGCGTATTGCAGCCGGAAAGCAGCAACATTGCAGCTAAACCAGCTGACAGAAGCTTAACGCTGCTCTTCATTTTCCGTTTGGTTTAATTTTTTGAAATCTTTTTTACGCGTTTCGAGCGCTTTCCGGTATGAACGAATCATGTCCAGCTCCTCCTGGTTGCGGTAACTCTTTGCCAATTTATAGGCCGCTTCTAACCACTCTTCAGCCAAAGGAATATTATCTTTCAGTTCGTAGGCCAGCGCCATGTTGTAGCGGGCATTGATGGCAAGCTTTCCATTTTTATCATCGGCGTATTTTTCCCACAGCGCAATGGCTTGATCCCATTTTCCTTCTTCAAAATAGAGAGCAGCCTGTTCAAAGTCGGGTAGCGGCGGAACTGAATAAATGCGGTTAACCGTTTCCCATGACGCGTGAAACCGTTTGGCGTAATTTTCGCCTGCCAGTGCCGATGCCATTTGCAAGGCCTGCAGCCTGGGCGGCGGATTGTACCCTTTCTGGTAATTGCCCTGATTGTCGTAGCCGTTCCAGAAAACTGTATCAATAATTGTTTTTCGTTCAATAAGCCGTTCCCTGGCCGGATCGTAAATTCCCCACACCGCAGCGGTAATTACCTCGTTCGATTCCGGTATTTCAAAATTTTCAGGATAAGAGGCAAAAAAGTAGGAGAATGTTTCCAGTGCGATAAGTAAATCAGATTGGGTGGTGCCGGCAATTTTTTGGGTAAGTTCACCGGGCAACTCAGGCAAATGTTCTCCCGTGTGACGTTCAAACGAGCTATATGGAAACAGATGAACCTGTTGAAATGTATTGCTGCTTTTCAATTCTCTTGCCAATCCGTTCAGGCAGGAATAAACCATAATGCTGTCCAGCCCGTCGGGGTCGTTTTTTGTTTTTACCAGCCGGTAGTTGTTTTTGTAGAAATGCTGAAGGGTATCGTTGGGGTATTTAAAATTACGGTAAATTAGTGCCACGCTGTTTGCCGCAGGCGGAACAGCTGCCTCACCGGGTTTGTAAACATCTATAGGATATTCTTTATAAACCGTGCATGACGTAAACAAAACCAACAGTGAAATTATGGGCAATAAAAGGCGGTTCATAGTTATTTGTTTTTTAGTTCGCTTTTTCTTCTTTCCAGAATTTGTAAGTATTCATACGTAATTGGGCGGTACATGGTGTTGTACGATTTTAGTGCCCACGAAACAGCAGCGTTTAAATCGCCCAGAATTTCGTTACCGACGGCGATATTGTATTGCGCTTTACTTCGTAATGTTTTTGAACCGGCATTTTCGCTGATCTCTTTCCACAAGGCAATGGCCGTTTGCCAGTCGCCAGAGTTTGCCAGCTGCGTGGCTTGCTTCATTTCAGTATTTCCCTTGATGAAAAAGTTGCGTTGTTCAGTGAACCAAATCATCGAAATTTTTTCTGAAAAATCGAGGGCAATGGAAATTCCGGCCTCGGTAAGTGCTTGTTTAACCGGTGTAAATTTAGTGAAGAGGTTTCTGGTCGATACGTCGGTATCTTCCCAGTAGAGCGTGTCGCGCAGGAATTCACGCATTAAAACTTTTTCCTGTGCCGGATCATAAACCCTGAAAAGTGCTTCGTACATGATTTGCATTTGCGCAGTGGCTGCCGAGAAAAATCCATCCTGAAAGGGGTCGAAATAGGATTCACTTCCGTAATCGGTTACCACCCTGGTTTTGAGGTGGTCGAGCGAAAGCACTGCATCGGTTTCAAAAGTTTGTGCAAGATTTTTTATCGTGTCCCAGGGCAGCGGAAGTCCGAAGAACGAACTCCTTTGCGGGGGCAAAAACCTGTTTTCAGGAATGACATAATCGTATCTTCCCGATTCAAACAGAAGTTCACCCAAAGCTTTCATCGTGGTGTCTGCCATTTGAAAGTCGTAAACAACAGTGTCGTAGCGGAAATTTTTTTCGTAGAATATATTTTGAAGTGAATCGGACGAGAGATCGGAATAGTTATTATCGACTGCCTGTGTTACAATGGTAAGGCTTTGGATGTTTGCCGGAAGATTTTTGGGAGCCGGTTCGGGTATTTCAATCAGCAACGACTGGGTGGAAACACATGAATAACCGAGTATCAAAAAAATCAATACTGTTAAGTAGTTTCCTGTTTTGCTGAATTTTTTTTTCATTGTCTAAAGCCTCAATTAGTAAATTCCCCAGTATTTTCTCAAAAACCATTCCACGCTCAGCAGCAGTAAAAAAACAAAGAACAGCCAGCGCAGGTTTAGCAATTCGTTTACCATTTCCTGAAAATAGCTGACAGGTTTAAACTGGTTACTGTTCTCAATTTCATCAACCAGCTGACTGGCCTGGCCGGGAAGGAAAAAGTTACCGCCGCTTTGTGAAGCCAGTTGATACAACATGCGGTGGTTGGCCCGGGTAACAACGTTTTCGAGGTTAACAGCGGTCACCGCAAAACTTCTTGTTTCGGTATAGGTTTCGTCACCAATGGTTACCTCCGATGTGAAATTGTAATTGCCTACCGGCAGCTTTCCGGCATTAAGTGTGTAGCTGTCGCCCTGCACGTCAAACGTGAAATGAAACTCTTCTCCCGTATCGTTAACAATATCTATGTTGACTTCTTCGGTTGTAATTCGCTCAAACGCATCGTTATACACTTCGGCTTTTAAAACAATATCGTCAATCTCGGCATAAACCGGCTGGAAATCAATCATGAAATTATCTTCATTTTCGCGAAGTGCCAGGTATTGCACCAGCTGGTTAATTAGTTCATTAAACTCATCGTGTGTTTGGTTGAAATAGTAGTTGTAAAGCCTCCAGCGCCAGATTCCCTCACCAAAAATATAGCCGGTTTTCCGGCCGTTTAAAGTGCCTGTTGCAATCAGCGGTTTCGATGTTTCAATGTTTTTTACTTTTTGATAGAGCAACGGTGTAAATCCCGGCTCAAGATTGTAATTTGCAAAAGGTACGAGCAGCGGCGGAAAGCGTAGAACAACCTCCCTGAAATTTTCGCTAATTGAGAAGGTGCCGTAAGCAGGATTGACAATTGCCTGGGTTTCCTCCGGCGAGCCGGCCATGGGGTTTATTTCAACACCTGTTGCCAGTGTGTTTAACTGGGGCAGAAATGTTTTGTTGCCCACTATAAACAGCAGCGGTACCCGGCTGTTCCGCGATTCAGAGATAATGTCGGCCATTGAAATGCCCGAACTGGGAAGCTGATTTAATACCACGAGGTTAAAATCGGACAGATTTGCAGGGTAGGGTTCTTCCGAAAATAGGGATACTTCGTAGGATTGTTGTTGTTCCAGTGTGCTTTTTATCGCTCCGTTATCGGGATGCGGCCCTTCGGAAAGAATCAGTATTTTTTGTTTGTTCTCCAAAACATTCACCACAAAACCAGCCGAATTGTTTTCTGTGTTGCGTTCATTTTCAGTTGTTTCAATTGTGGCGGTAAAATGTTTCAGTCCGGGGTCGCCCGAGTCGAGTATAAACTGGTGCGAAAAGAAATAATCGTTGTTGGGTGGGGTGATGACCGTTTCGGCCAGTTTTTCATTATCCTGAAAAACCGAGAGTTTTAACGGCTGCCCGGCCAGTTTTGAAAAACGGGTATCGAGTTCAACCGGAAAGCGGTTGCCTGAAAAAGAAGTCCGGTTTACCTTCACATCCTGAATCCGGGCATCGGCAACCACGGTAGTATCTCCCATCCCAATTGTGTACACAGGATAAGTAATTTCATCGGTCATGTTCACCGGGTTCATTCCCTGGTTGTAAATTCCGTCGCCGGCAATGACTACAGCGCCAATATTTTCATTAAAATGATTGTTGCTGATGGTAGTTAAAAGCTCGCTGTAATCGGATTTCTTTTCAGCAAAATTCAGGTCACCGTCCAGTTTGATGTCCTGCCCGAAAGTGTAGTTTACAACAGTATATTGGTCGCCTAACTCGCTTTCGACAAGTTCTTTGATTTCGTTAACCGACTGGGCAGCAGTTGCTGAATCGGCATCGGCAATTACCGACCCGGAATTATCCCACGCTGCAATCACAATCGGGTTTTGAACAATGCGTTTCAGGTTTTTTATAAATGGCGACAACAGCAAAAAGGCAATCAGAAAAAAGGAGATGAACCGCAAAACCATTAAAATGCGAACTTGGGTTTTGGTTAGCTCCCTGTTATCTTTGTTTTTAAAATAAAGTATAGAAACGATGCCGACAGCTGCAATTAGTATAGCCAGCAATATAAAAAACCAATAATTTGTGCCAAATGAAATCAATGTATTACCCCCTTCTTTTTACGACCGTAAATATACAGAACTCCTTTTTTAATATGCTGATTAATGCTTATAATTACATAAACCGCCTGCAAAACCTTGAAGCCGGTCAGGTTATCTCTGTTGACATCATCAGGGATGAGGAAGAAAAAGTCCTGCTGATTCAGCTTTAACTGAGATAACAAGAAAACTCTAAGGGAGTTAAAAATACAGGGTTTTAAGAAGTATGTTTAACTATTTTTCCTTCCGCTGGCATTTTTACATGCTTTATTCGTAAAATCATGGATGGTACAAACGAAAGGAAAATACCAAATAAAAAAATTGCTAAAAACTGAAAGGTTACATTCAGCATTAAATTGTTTAGCAGCAAAGCAAAACCCATCAAAAATATATTTGCAATTATTATGATAATGGTCACTTTCAGGTGGCTGGGAACCAAGGCAAGTAACCGGTGGTGAATATGATTATTGTCGGGATGAAATGGTGATTTTTTATTCCAAAGCCTGATGGTAATTACCCGAAAAGTATCGATTAACGGAACCATAACCAGGGAAAAGGAGACTGCCGGTGCCGCAACTACTGAGTATTGCCCGGTTTTTATTATATTAAATTCATTGAATTTTATGATTATTGCTGAAATTATTAGTCCAATAACCAACGACCCGGCATCCCCCATAAAGAGTTTATTTCTTTTACCGAATACATTAAAAAGGAAGAACCCCATAAGGCTGCCTGTCAGTGCGAAAGACATAATTGCAAATTGAAATTGACCGACAATAAAAAACCACCACCCAAAAAGCGATGATGCAAATATGGCTAACCCGCTGCCAAGTCCGTCAATGCCGTCAATAAGGTTATAGGCATTAACAATGGCGAGAATTATAAAGAGGGTCAGTAAAACTCCAATAGCACTGTGGATTTGGTAAACTCCAAAGATACCATGAAGATTTGTAATTTGCAGATTTCCTAATAAAATTAGCAACATGGCTGCAAATAGCTGAACCACAATTTTTTTCCTTGCCGAAATAGCCAGTAGATCATCCTTCAATCCAATAAAGAACATAAGGATTATGGAGGCAACAATGTATTTGAGCGATTCAAAACTGTAACCGTTAGTAGCAATAATAGTACTTAGTACAAATCCTATGAAAATTGCAACACCCCCTAAAGGTGGGGTGGGCGTTGTGTGAATTTTTCTGTTGTTAATAGTGTCAAAAAGTTTTTTCTCTCTTGCAACTCTTAAAATTGGGGGAATAGAAATAATGACCAGCATAAAGCTCAGAAAAACAGCTAACAGAATTAAAAAAAATTCCATGTTCATGTTTGGATTTTGTATATTCAAAGAACAAATATATTAATAAAAGTTAAAACTTTTGAATATAGGATTTAAAATATGACCCAATGTTTATTGAATATTTTTTTAAAATCAAGTTTAAATCAGTATTGTTTTTAAGTTTTATGTTTTATAAAGAACCTGATTTTCATAATGATTTTGTACTTTTATTCCCAAATTTTAAATAATTATGAAGATACTGTCACTATTAATTTTGGTTACATCTTTTGCCGCGTGCTCCGGTACTACTGAAAATGAAATTGATATGCCTTATTCAAAAGCTGATTTCGAAGGAATTATTGATGGAGAAACTACCCGGATGTTTAAAATGGAGAACAAGAACGGGATGGTTGTTACACTAACCAATTACGGAGCGAAAATTATTTCGGTTTATGTTCCGGATAAAAATGGAATTTTTAATGATGTGTTGCTGGGGTTCAATTCCATTGAAGATTACCAGCGTTACGGTGCAAGTCATGGCGCAGTGGTTGGACCGTTTGCCAATCGCATTGCCAATGCGCAATTCACCATTGGTGAAGAAACCTATCAGTTGCCGGTAAATAATGGCGAGGCCTGTTTGCACTCGGGGCCCGACAGCTGGTATCGCAAAGTGTGGAACTACGAAAAAAACGGAAATGTGGCTACATTCTCACTCAAAAGCCCCGACGGTGAATTTGGCTTTCCCGGGAATAAAACCGTAAAAGTGACTTACACGCTTACTGATGATAATGAATTGAAACTCGACTATGAAGTTTCTACCGATAAAGCCTGCCATATCAATGTGACCAACCATAGCTATTTCAACTTGAAAGGCGAAGGGAACGGGAAAATCCTCGACCACGTGCTGGTTATAAATGCCGACAAATCGACACCTGTTGTGGATGAGAGCATGATTCCTACCGGTGAGATTGCAGACATTAAAGGAACCCCGCTCGATTTTACTTCTCCGCACACCATTGGAGAACGTATTGATGCGGATTATCCTCAGCTTAATTACGGAGCCGGTTACGATTTCAATTATGTGATTAACAAGCAGCCGGGCGAACTGGCTTTTGCCGCCAGCGCTTTTGAACCCGAAAGCGGGAGGTACATGGAAGTTTTTACTACCGAACCGGGTGTACAACTTTACACTGGAAATCATTTGCAGGGTACTGAAATTGGAAACAGCGGGGTGGCTTACACCAAACGTACCGGTTTTTGCCTCGAAACTCAACATTTCCCCGACAGTCCAAATCAGCCGGATTTTCCTTCAACTTTACTTCAACCGGGCAAAGTTTTTAAATCGACTACCATCTATAAATTTTCGGTGAAAGAGTAACCAGTGAATTAAATATTGACGGAGATTTGTCACAATTGTTAAAGCGAAAAGGCTAACGATTGTGGCTTTTTTTATGATGTTCCTGAAAAATCAGAATACGTATTTGGCAATAATACAGCTAACTTTGGGTTTTCTTTCAGTAAATTTGAAAGTATAAAGTGTAAATTTTGAAGAAACACAGAATCGATGCAAAAACCTGGTTTAAGGATATTTTCAATGCAAACTATGAATATATCCGGAACTACTTGTATTACCTTTCGGGTGATATGGAGTTTGCTGAGGATTTGGTGCAGGATGTGTTTCTTCGGCTTTGGGAAAAACAGGCTGACGTGAAAGAGGAAACTGTCAGTGCTTTTTTATTTACCATTGCAAAAAATAATTTTCTGAAAAGCAGACGCCGGGTGAAAAATGAATTGAAATTCCGGTCGGCTTTTTTTGATAATACTGAAAACAAATCGCCGGAATATATTATGGAAATGAAAGAGTTTGATCAAAAGCTGCAGCAGGTTATTTCAGAAATCCCTGAAAAAAGCAGAACGGTTTTTCTTATGCACCGGATTGACGGAATGTCGTACAGTGAAATAGCCGGTAATTTGCAGCTTAGTGTGAAAGCGGTTGAAAAACGAATGAGCAGGGCGTTAGCTGTTCTGAATGAAAAACTGGGCAAGAAAATTTAATTTGATAAAACGGAAAACGCAAGAGGTTTTGAAAAGATCGATTCAAAATAGTATCCTGATTTTGTTTTTCATAATCACCTTTCTGAAAGCGGGAGCGCAGGATCGGGTCATAAATTATTCTTCGGAAGGAAATTCGCTGGCATCGGTTTTGGAGGAAATAAGCAACCGCTATGAAACCAAATTTGCATTCAATTCAGGTGCTTTTCAAAACATAAAAACAAATTTTAATTTGCAGGATGCCACGCTCAGGGAATTTTTGGAATTACTGGAAGAAGAATATTTCATCCGGTCGAAAAATATTGACGGAACCTGGGTGCTGGTAGCCGATTTGCCTGTTGTTTCGGAAACGAAAGAGAAAAAACCTGAAGCGGCTGTTTTGTCCGGTTTTGTGAAAGATAAAACAACCGGCGAAAATTTGATTTACTGCAACGTGGCCACTTCCGGCGACAGGGGAGGAATGACCAATGAGCTGGGATTCTTTAGTTTTGAAATACCGGCAACCGATTCAGTTTTGATTTCTGTCAGTTATGTTGGTTTTCAGCGGCTTGACACGCTGGTGGCTCCTTCAACGGATCTGGTAATTGCGCTTGAACCACTGGAAATTGTGTTAGCCCCGGTCCAGGTTATCCATTACGAAAAAGAAGTTTTACAGGCCTCACCATTTGTGGACCGAATCAGTTTTAACCCATTGAAATCTTCAGAGATCCCACGAATTTCGAACGATGATTTGGGAAATGCACTGCAAATTATTCCGGGGGTGAATTTTTTGCAGGGCGGTATTTCCGGCCTCTCCATCAGGGGCAGTTCGCCCACCGATAACCTGGTGCTGCTCGACGGCATTCCGGTGCTCGAAACCAACCATTTGCTGGGGAATATGAGTGTGCTGAACTCCAAGTTTGTGAACCAGGCATTTGTTTCCAGAGGGGGATTCGATGCTGCGTACGGCGGCCGCGTGGCCGGATTAATTCAAATAACCGGGAAGTCGGGCGAAAACAAAAATCCTTATTTCGATGTGTCAGCCAACCTGCTCAATACAAATGTGCTGGCAAGTGTTCCACTTACCGAAAAATTTTCGGTAACCGCAGCCTGGCGCCGGTCGTTTATCGATCAATGGCAGAATTACCTCTATTACCGGCTCATCGACGATGTAATTGCAAGTGAGGATAATCCGGTTACTTCTTCCATCATTCCAACCGTTAAATATAACGATGTGAATGCCAAAATCAGTTTTCATCCTTCCGAAAAACTGGAGTTCAACCTGAATATTTTGTATGGAAACGATGAACAGAGCAGGGATTTTGAGTTGGTTCAAACAAACGATTACTATCGAAATGAACGGACGAATGGCAAAAATACAGGGGCGAGTTTCAACTGGAAATGGCAGGCAACCGGCAATTGGTTTCATTCCCTTTCTGCCGGAATGTCAACCCTTGAAAGTGAACGAATTGACGAAACAGGCGAACTGCAGGAGGTTACTGAAATAATTGAAAACCCGGGGCAGGGTGTTGGCAAGGGAAAAGGCCTCGCCAAAACAAAAGAACGCACATTCACCCGCGAAGTTTTCGACATTGATAACGGCTTCAATTATCTCGAGGAATTCAGGATCGGCTGGAAAACCACATTCAAGAAGGGAAATTTTGAAAATGAGGCGGGGGCCGGAATCACCACCAATAAATTTACATACGATTTTTACGCGGAACGTACCGGCGCCGAAATTGAAATTGATGCCATTGCCAGTGAATCAACACTGAAAATGATGAATGCCTTTTTTCAGCAGCGCATCGAATTAAATGAGAAATTTCATTTTAGATGGGGATTGCGCACCGATATCGATTTGGCAATTGGGAAAACCTACTGGCAACCCCGCGGTGGTTTGGAATTTCATCCGTTCAGCGGACTCAAAATCTATGCTTTGTCGGGCGTTTACTACCAGTTTTTGTCGGGCATTAAACGCTTCGACAGCCAGGGCTATTTTAACCAGGTTTGGTACCTGCCCGAAAACGATGGTCGTGGAACTGTAAAAAGCGAACATTACATTGGCGGAATAAAATATGAAAACAGGGGATGGTTTATCGATATTGAAACCTATTTGAAAAATGCATCGGGCAGGGTAAATTTATTTGCTGAAGAAGTTCGAAGAGGGAGCGACCTTACCGTAGCGTATTTGCCCCACAAAACCGAAGAGAAAAACCAGGGACTGGACTTGTTTATCCAGAAAAAACAGCGACATTTTAACCACATGATTAGCTATTCGCTGTCGTCTGCGGAAGTGAAAACTGAAGGCATTCTGGGGGACGATTGGTTTCCCGATTACAACGACCGGCCTCACCGGATGAAGATTACCGAAATGGTGAACTGGCGAAACTGGACCCTCACCGGAAGCTGGCAAATAGCAAGCGGATTGCCTGTTTTGAGGTTGCAGACTTCCAACGGAGAGGAAGGTTTTCAACGATCTGACTATTTTTCACAGCTCGATTTTGCACTGTCGAAAAAAGTGGTGTTGTCGAGGTTTGTTTTAAACGGCGGTGTTTCAATGCTTAATGTTTTTAACCGCGAAAATGTGGTGGAAGTAAATTACCTCCGGTTTTCTTCCGAATCAGGTTCCATGACCGTGCGTTCCGATATTTCTGCACTCGGGTTTACTCCTGTTTTTTTCATGAATGTGCAGTTTCAATAAATTGATATCCTTTTCCTGATTATCTTGTAGTGCGCTGATAATTATTGATTTGTAGTTAGTTGGTGCGGTTAGTCAAATTATATTTCAAAAAAAATACCATTTCTGGGTAGGGTAAATCAAACTTGGTGGATACATAGTGTGATACAAATTAGTAAAAATAGTGTTCGGGAAAACTTTTTGTCTTAATGGATAAGAATAAAAATAATCAATCAATTTCGGAAAAGGCTGATATGCTTATCAGCCAGTACCACGTAAATCCCAATGTGGACAAGGAGGAAGTACTGGGCACTGTTTTAAATAAAATTGAACGGAAAGAAACAAAATCTGTTCGCCAAATCAACTGGTTCCGAGCCGCAGGTATTTCGGCTGCTGCCACGGTTGCCGTTTTACTGGCATTCTATTTCTTCACGGCAACAATTGCCATTTCTGCCGGAGATTCCAAAATCCTCACTTACCGAATGCCCGACGATTCGCGGATTGTTTTGCGCAGCGGCAGTAATGCCGAATTCGGAAAGTATTTCAGAAAACGGCAGGTGGCACTTGAAGGTGAAGCGTATTTCGAAGTTGAAAAAGGAGATGGTTTTGTAGTCAAAACAGATAATGGGATTGTCAGGGTTTTAGGTACCCGGTTTTTGGTTTCCGGTAAAAATAGCAGATTGAATGTAAAATGTTACCAGGGAAAGGTAGAAACCGAATTTGAAAATAAATCCTGGATACTGGAGCCGGGGACGCAATTTGCAGGAGATGAAAGTACTGCAAATAAAAGCCGGTTTGATGAATCCGTTCAATTTCCTGATTTTGCGCTGTTCTCTAAAAATTTCACCAGCGCACCGCTCACCGAAGTTGTTCAGCGAATTGAAGATTTTTTTAAAGTCCAAATTAATTTGCAACCCGGAATAACAAAAACCTTTTCCGGAAGCATCCAAACTGCAAACCTTGAAAGCGCATTGCAAATAGTGTGTGAATCGCTCCGGTTAAATTACGAATTTGAAGATGATTACAGAATAAAAATTTTTAACTATTAAATGAAGATGATTATGAAAACAAAAAAGAAACAATTGTTGAAAACGAGAATTTTAGGATTGATTTCGCTGTTTGCAATTTTGGGACTTGTAATTGGATGCAACGAATCTTCTGATTCTGATTTAAACCCTGATACCGAACCGGGAAATGGATACGTGGTTTTGAAACTTACCGATGCCCCGTTTCCTGCTAAATCTGTGGCGGAGGCCAACATTTCTGTCGATTGGGTCCAGCTGCTCAGGTACGACGGAGAAAATGAACAGGAAGGCCAGAAAATTCACGAGTCTGATTCCACTCATATTTTGTTTGACCTGGAAGATACAGTGACATTCAATTTACTTGATCTAAAAAATGGCCAAACGGCTATTTTGGGTGAACAGGAAATTCCTGTGGACAATTACGACGAAATCAGGTTGCATGTTGTCGATGCCGGTATTGTTTTAACCAGTGGAGCAGAATACGATTTAAAAGTACCGAGCGGTGATGCCAGCGGTTTGAAGATAAAGCTTGATCCTTACCTTACGGTTGGCGACGGCAGCTATTCAGAAGTTTTACTCGATTTTGACGTGAGCCGCTCGTTTGTGGTGCGCGGAAACCTGAGCAAAGGGAAAGTGAAGGGGTTTATTTTTAAACCTGTAGTAAGAGCAGTTCCCAACTATCAGGCAACAACCGGCCAGGTTGAAGGAATTGTTTCTGATACTTCCGATGTCGTGCTGGAAAATGCCCGCTTGACACTTCTTTCGGGCGAAGACACGGTTATTACAGCAATTACAAACGAAGATGGGTTTTATGCAATGATTGGAATCCTTCCGGGGAATTATACCCTGGTTTCCGACATGGATGAATATATTGAGCAGCAGGTGGAGGTGACTGTTGAAAAAGGAGAAGTTACAGTGCAGGATTTTGTGCTTGCTCCGGAAGACGATGACGAAGAAAACGTAGATGAGTAATAATTTTGTTTTAGGGTTGAGATGCATTGTCTCAATTTGAAGTAAAAAAGCAAGGCGCCGGAAATGGCGCCTTTTGTTTTTTGTTAATAATGTACGGTGCAGTTATTTTATTGCTGAATTATATTACAAATCTTTTCTTTCCCGGTTTCGTTTTTTTCGTACTTTCGCAGTCAAAACAAACCGCTCGGGAATTTTATGCAAAATAAAGTAGTAATTATTACCGGGGCTTCTTCCGGAATCGGTAAGGCACTGGCTGTTAAATACATTAACGAAGGCTGGAATGTAGTTATTGCAGCACGCCGCGAAGACCGCCTTCTGGAGCTTCAAAAAAAATTGGGGCCGGACAATGTGCTTCCGGTAAAAACGGATGTTACAAAGCCGGAAGATTGCAGGATTCTAATAAATAAGGCGATTGAGAAATTTGGCCAAATCGATGTACTCATTAATAATGCAGGGATTTCCATGCGGGCACTTTTTAACAACACCGAAATGGAAGTGATGCACCAGTTAATGAATGTGAATTACTGGGGGACTGTGAATTGTACAAAATATGCATTGCCGCATCTTTTAAAACAAAAAGGTTCGTTGGTTGGGGTAATTTCAGTGGGTGGTTACGTTGGTTTGCCCGGCCGCGCAGGCTATTCCGCTTCTAAATTTGCGGTGCGCGGTTTTCTCGAAACACTCAGGATTGAAAACCTTAAAACCGGTCTCCATGTTTTAATTGCCGCTCCCGGGTTCACTGCCTCCGAAATTCGCAAATCAGCCCTTACTGCCAACGGCAACAAACAGGGCGAAACACCCCGCAACGAAAACAAAATGATGTCGGCCGAAGAATGCGCCCATCACATTTACAGAGCAGTTGAAAAACGAAAACGGCAACTGATCCTCACTTTTCTCGAAGGTAAGTTTACGGTGTTTCTCTCGAAAATAATGCCCAGGTTCCTGGATAAACTGAATTACAATATGTTTGCCAGCGAACCCGATTCACCCTTCAAATAAAACCGGTTTTAAATTTAATTCAGAAAAAAGAAAAGAAGTGACCCTAATACAATCAGAATTATAGTGCTTCCGGCAATCCGGTTAAACTGAAGAAATATTTTTTTGCTGATTTTATTTTTGAATTTACTGATTACTCCTGTAAGACTGAACCACCAGACGAGCGCCCCCAGGAAAAAACCGGATAAAATGACAAGCGCCCCTGCCGGGTTTTTTATATCGAGCGCAATCCCAAAAACGGCAAAAAGCGAAAGGTGTACAAACATAATCAGCGGGTTGGATGCAGCTACCAAAAATGTGGTAATGAAATTTTTGAAATAATTTTTACTGCTGTTTATTTCCTTTTGCGAATATTTATCGGGGTTGGAAAACAAAATGATTACTCCCAGTAAAAGCAGGATAATCGAAATCCCGGTTTTTAAAAGAACTTCATTTTCGCGGATGAAATGAAAAATCACCGCTACGCTAAACCCGGAAATGCCGGCATAAATAGTATCGGAAATGGCCGCGCCCATTCCCGAAAGCATTCCAGAAAGGTGGTTTTGATTGACAGTGCGCTGGATAACCAGGATTCCGGTTGGTCCCAGTAAAACCGAGGCCAGAAAACCCATTAAAACTCCCTCGAAAAGTAATTTGAAAATCATCGTGCAAAAATAACATTTTACACGTTTGGAAGTTTTTTATTCTGACATGTTTTCCTGATGGAATTATTTTTACTTTTATGTTTCGATTTTTTAAACTTGAAAAGCAATGGAAGAATTAACGGTTGGAACGCGCGTTGAACATCCGCGTTACGGCGAAGGAATTATTAGCAAAAACAACCTTACCGCATACGAGATTTTTTTTGAACGGGGCGGAAAAATTGAAATCACCAAGCGAAATACTGACTTAACAGTTCTGGAAAAAAACGACGAAGCTCCTGCAAAAACAGGGCTTTCTGTTGTCGATTTTGAAAAAGTTCTTACTTATGTGCTCGACCAGTACGGAGCTTTGAGCGAAGTGGTTCCGTTGGGCGAAAAATGGCACGGTGGTAAATTGCTTCTACAACCCGCAAATTCCGAACTTAAGCCAAAAGAAATTCCGGTGGAAGCTTTCTTTCATAAAATTGTGATGCTGCGCGACCGTTTGCGTGTGCTGGAACAAAACATCAACAGCCATAAAGAACTGAGCGACGAAGATAAAGTGAACCTCCAGCAATATATTACACGGATTTACGGTTCACTCACCACCTTTAACGTGTTATTTTCTGATAAAGAACATTACTTTGTAGGAGCAAAATCAAAATAATATTCATTGGCGTCTTTGCGCCTTTGTGAGTAAAATTAAACATAATGAAACAACTAATTTCTTTTTTTATTTTCGTTTTTATGTCATTTTCCCTTTATGCCCAGGATAAAGTTATAAAAGTATGGCCCAACGGAGCGCCCAACGACAACGGAATGACCGAGCCCGAAGAAAAGTACGAGGGCGTGCGGGTGCGGAATGTTTCCGAGGCCGAAATGTATGTGTATTTGCCTGATGAGAAAAATAATACAGGTGCAGCAGTGGTGATTTGCCCGGGTGGCGGCTACTGGATTGAAGCCATGGACCACGAAGGATATGACATTGCCGAATGGCTGAAATCCAAAGGAGTGGCCGGAATTGTTCTGAAATACCGGCTGCCATACGGAAACCACGAAGTGCCCTCGTCTGATGCCCGGCAAGCCATCAAAATTGTACGTAGAAACGCAACTGATTGGGGAATCCATCCGGATAAAATCGGGATTGCAGGTTCTTCAGCCGGCGGTCACCTCGCTTCCACCGTTGGAACCCATTTCGATTACGGAAATTTGTCTGCTCAAACTGAAGTAGAAAAAATGAGCAGTCGCCCCGATTTTATGTTGTTGCTTTACCCGGTCATTACGTTTCGTGAAGAATTTGGCCACATGGGATCGCGCAAAAATCTGATAGGCGAAGGAAACAACTGGAAAATGGTGGAAAAATATTCCAATGAATTGCATGTATCATCCGAAACACCTCCCACATTTTTGGTGTTGGCCGATGACGATTCAGGTGTGCCACCCCGGAATTCGGTAGAATTTTATTTGGCACTGAAAGAAAACAGTGTGCCGGCCGAAATGCATATATTTGCTGAAGGCGGACACGGTTTTGGAATTACCAAACACAACCAGCCGGCCGACCAGTGGCCCGACCTTTTTTATAACTGGCTGAAAGCCATAGAGATTATTGATTAATGCAGATTACACATCCTTTAAACGTATTAAAGTTTTGCCCGAAATGTGGTTCACCTGAATTTCATCAGTCGGGCGACAGGTCGTTAAAGTGCGATCAGTGCAGTTTTCATTTTTTTTTCAATTCGGCAGCGGCCGTTGCAGCTTTGGTAACCGATGGAGAAGGTAAATTAATGCTGACTACCCGCGCAGTGGAGCCCGATTCCGGTAAGCTCGATCTTCCGGGCGGATTTATTGATCCGGGTGAATCGGCTGAAAATGCAGTAAAACGAGAACTCGAAGAAGAACTTTCGATGAAAGTGAAATCACTCGAATACATTGGTTCGGCGCCCAACGAATATATATTTTCAGGATACAGCGTTTTTACACTCGATATGGCTTTTCGCGTTGTTCCTGAATCGGTTACCGGACTGGTAGCTATGGATGACATCCTT
This sequence comes from Tangfeifania diversioriginum, assembly GCF_900141875.1. Classification (GTDB taxonomy): domain Bacteria; phylum Bacteroidota; class Bacteroidia; order Bacteroidales; family Prolixibacteraceae; genus Tangfeifania; species Tangfeifania diversioriginum. Next base: position 181,499 of record NZ_FQZE01000006.1, read on the forward strand.
GATTACCGGTTTTTTGCTGAAGATGAAATCGATTACACGCAAATTCCTGCCCCATCAATTAAATCATTTGTCAAACAATATTTTTTAAAATGAACGAAATACGAAACCGCCTGAAAACACTGCGAATGGAAATGTTAAAGCACGATCTCGATGCCTGGTACATTTCGGGTACCGACCCGCACGCCAGTGAATACCTGCCCGACCGATGGCAAACACGTGCATTTATTTCCGGGTTTACCGGGTCGTACGGAGTAGTGGTGGTAACCCAGGAAGAGGCCGGATTGTGGACTGATAGTCGCTATTTCCTTCAGGCCGAAGAACAATTGAAAGGTTCCGGTATAAAAATGTTTAAACTACGCGTTCCGGATGCCATTTTACCCGAGGAGTGGCTGGCAAAAAAGCTGGACTCCGGCAGCAAGGTAGGGTTTGACCCGCAAACATTGACAGTGGCCGGATATCGCAGTTTGAACAATTCGTTGCTGAAAAAGGGAATCGGTACAGTGCAAACATCAGATTTATTTGAGAAAATCTGGGAAACCCGTCCCGAAATTTCCAAAGATGAAATCATTGAACTGGAGACAAAATATGCCGGTTGGTCGCGAAAAGAAAAAAGGGAGTTAGTGGCTTCGAAATTAAAAGAAGCGACTGCCGATTTTCAGGTGGTTACTGCCCTCGACGAACTGGCCTGGGTTTTCAATTTGCGCGGGTCAGACATTGCTTACAACCCGGTTTTTACTGGTTATGGCGTAGTCGGAAAAAATGAAGCAGCATTGTTTATAGATCCTGCGAAAATTTCGGCAGAATTGAGGGGCCTGCTTGAAAAAGAACGGGTTGAAATTTTTAATTATGCTGAATTCTGGAAATGGCTGAAATCAGTAAAAGGCCGAAAAACTTTAATCGATACTTCTTCCGCCAATTATGCGGTTTGGGATGCGCTTCATGATGGTAATTTCCTGCAAGAAGAAACTTCGGTTATTTCAATGCTGAAAGCACAAAAAAACGAGACCGAACTGAACGGATTTCGTGAGGCGATGAAGAAAGATGGTGCCGCACTAATGGAAGTATTGTTTTGGCTGAAAAACAACATCGGTAAAAAAGAAATTACGGAATACACCGTGGCCCAAAAACTGGCTGAATGCCGTGCAAAACAAGATGGATTCCGGGGCGAAAGTTTTCCGCCAATTGTGGGGTACAAAGAACACGGTGCCATTGTGCACCTGAATGTGGGGCCGGACGATGCACTTCCTTTGGAAAAAGAGGGAATTTTGCTGTTCGATTCCGGCGGCCAGTATTTAAACGGAACTACCGACATCACTCGTACAGTGGCGCTGGGTGAAGTCACGCCGCAACAAAAAACCGATTTTACGCTGGTGCTGAAAGGCATGATAGCATTAACGATGGCTGTATTTCCGGAAGGAACAAAAGGCGCGAACCTCGATGTGCTGGCCCGCAAGGCGCTTTGGGAGAACGGACTCAATTACGGGCACGGAACCAGCCATGGGGTGGGGCATTTCCTGAATGTACACGAAGGGCCGATGTCCATCCGCCAGGAGTTTAATCCGGTGCCCCTAAAACCAGGAATGGTGATGTCCAACGAACCCGGTCTTTATCGCGAAGGCGAATACGGCATCCGCACTGAAAATATGATAGTGTGCGTGGAACAGGGAAATACTGATTTTGGTAAATTCCTCGGATTTGATACATTGACGCTTTGTCCGATCGACACTTCGTTAATCGACAAAGATCTTCTGACCGAAAACGAAATCGACTGGCTGAACAGTTACCACATAAAAGTGAGGGAAGAACTGAAACCACTGCTTTCGGAAGAGCTGCTGGCTTTTTTGGAAGAATTGACACAGCCGCTGTAATCCGTCAAGCGGTTTCAAACCGCTCGATGGATAACTTTGATTTCAGCCATTCTCCCACTCGCTGTGAGGGCATGACTCGCTTTTCATAGCTTTTTCCCAATATAAAATGCATACCCATAATATGCGCTATACTTTGAATATAACTCCGCTTCGTGCCGTTGGTTGGCAATCAGCTCTTCGGCCGTTTTGTTGCCGGCATATTTTTTCAGAAAGGCTTTCTGTGCTGCCACCTGCGGAACGTAAAAATGTTCCGTCCAGCAGTTTTCAGGCAGAATAAAAGTGGCCACCGGAACATACCCGGCTTTTTGCAGTTGCGCCACTTTGTTGGGTATAGTGTCTATTTCCGGATAAGCTTCCATCCAGAATTTATGGATTTCTTCCGGCCTTTTTTCAGTGAACCACGATGCTTCCGAAACAGCGATAAAACCTCCGGGGCTCAGGGATTTCCTCCATTCGTTTAAGCCCCGTTCATAACCGATATTGTAGATTGCTCCCTCAGACCAAATCAGGTCGAATTCTTCCTCCTGAAAAGGAAGGTTTTCCATTGATCCGGTGATGCCTTTCACCCTGTTTTGAAGATTCAGCTTTTTAGTATTTTGGTTGAACAGGTCAATAAATTTGGAAAACAAATCGACCCCGGTAAATTGTCCCGGTGCGTTTTGTGCCAACACCATCGTCTGTCCACCGGTTCCGCAGCCAAGGTCGGCAATGCGCGACTTGTCATTCAGATTATCAATAAAGCTTAGTGCTTTACGTGTTACTTCCGGACTGCCCGGCCCCTGTCTTTCAATGAAAGAAAAATATTCACAGATTAAATCGAAATCGAATTCGTGAATGGATTTATTATCATTACTCATGATTTTATTTTTTTGTGTTTTGCCGGAAAGTTAGATCTCAAAATTTCTGTTCCGGCCAATAAATAATTTTTAAAAATGAAAATACTCTATCCTGAACAGGACAGCGTTTACTGGAGGGATAACCAGTGGCAAAAACCACAGGTTATTTAGCGCACCGAATCCGAATTAAATTTATACATCCAATTGTTTTAGTGTAGTAAAAATAAGAATTATTTTGCAATAAATCCACTCCTTTGAAAATTGCGCCGAGTGGTTGATGATAAAGTCGAACGATTATTACAAGAACAAAAATAAATCGGGCTTTCTGGATGAAAAATAGTTAAAGTATCTTTGAATCAGTATTAACTTACTCGATTGATAATTTTAGGTTACCACAATATTGACTGAAAACAATATTTAATTCCTTGTTTGAAAAACAACCGGGAGATAGATTTCAGAGCCCTTTTTAGCCCGGATTATTCTTACCGCAGCACAAGGCTGCAAACAAAAATACATAATTTGTACTTTTGAGTAAAAACGAATTATGAATTTTACCGAAGCATTCAATAAGAG
>NZ_FQZE01000064.1 GCF_900141875.1 Tangfeifania diversioriginum
ATGATCTATTCTTTCTAAATTGTAATATTTGTAGTCGCTGAATTCGTTTCTTAAAAGGGTTGTTTTTCCTGATTGCCGGGGACCTGTTAAAGAAAGGACCGGAAACTTTTTCAAACGGTCTTTTAATACGGAAGCTATATGACGAGGAATCATTTTTATGTTGATTTATAATGCCAATGCAAATCTACATACAATTTAGGGATGAAACAAATGATGTATCTGAAATAATGGATGGATGAAAATGACTCTACCCAGGCAAGAAGGAGTGATTTTCGGGGAGTTTTTTTAATGATTTATCAAATTCGGGAATGGTTAGGGTTTGTCACGAAATAACTTAATCATTCAGGCTTGTTCTTTTGCACGCTAACTACGTTAAAAAGCCTCGCCGTAGCTAAGGCTATGCCTATGTTTTTTGCCTAATTATCGCACAAAATAACATCGCCTGCTCTGTCCAACTTATTCCGCAACAAACCCTTAGAACTTTTATCATAATTCATCGAGAAGTTCTCTGGCTGATTTTGGTTTTAATTTTCCTTTTTTCAATCGTTCAAGTTCATTAAAACTTTGGTCCATACTTTTCATGAACTCCGTTTTTTCATCTACTACTGTAATCCCTTTTTCAGTTTTCGATAGTTCTGTAATCAGATCTACCAAATACTTTGTTTTCTTACTTTTTGTATCGATTTTAATTGTTACAGTTGCCATTCTTGTAATTTTTACTGACACAAATATAGTAGATTTTGCAATCCCTTGAATAATCCAACCAATTTTCTGTTTCATGTTCTTCACCTAATGAGTCAGTTAGTTTACTGACAAAGTGTTTTGGATAAATCCGTTTTGCCCAACTTACTGAAAAGAAGTGAGAGGTGAGCGGAGAGAGATGAGAGGGGTTATTTGCAGAATTTATTGGGATTGTTTATCATTGAAATTAGCATTTTACGGACTTCGTCGTAGCCTTCCATTAGTTCTTTATGGGTTTCAATATTTATGTATTTGCAATCTCTTGAATAGTCAAGCCAGTTTTCAGTCTCGTACTCTTCGCCAAGTGAATCAGTTAGTTTGCTGACAAAGTGTTTTGGATAGATTCGTTTTGCCCAACTTTCCGCGATATTTACTGTTATTGATCTAGAAGAACGAAGGATTTGGTCTGTTAGCGAGTATTTCTCTTCTTTAGGAAAATCTCTTGTTATTTCAAATATTTCCATAGCTAATTTATACGCCTTTTGGAAAACTATTAAATCCCTAAAACTATTAATCACCGCCATATTTTATTTTTTTAATTTTCTAAAAAACTCTCCGCTCTTCTCTCACTTCTCAACGCTCATCTCTCACTTCTCAACGCTCATCTCTCACTTCTCAACGCTCATCTCTCACTTCTCATTTCTGTACAAAAAACCACCGCTTAACCACATTTTTTCCATTCTGAACCAACAACTCCTTCGTCCACGGCCCGAAACGGTTGTGCCATTGTTGTAAACAATACTATTTGATAACAATAACGTCCAACAAACCTTTCTCTCCGGCATAATACCGGTTATAAATGCTTTCAGTCCTGCCGGCTGAGGTACGGATTGCCACATTGTGATCCCTTCGGGACAAATCCGCACCAGCAGGCGGTGGCAACAGTTTTATAACCAGGTAATTATTATGGAAATTTCTTGTAAGTTGATTCATCCCGTTTACCAAAAAAGTGAAACCAAACTGTATCTCCTTCAAGTGAAATACCAATTCTGTAATTTCCCAACCGGATGCGATAATATCCCGGATAACCGGTTAAAGGTTTAATATTTGTCAATTCTGCAAATGAATCACATTCCATCACTTTTCTGATAACTTCCCTCATTTTATGTAGAAGTTTTTTATCCTTAATTCGCGAAGTTTGTTTGTCAAATGATTTGGAAAATTCAACCTTCATTTATTGAATATTAAAGCGATCCAATATCTTTTGTTTGTCTGCCTTGCCGGATTTTTTCGATTTTTCAATTTCTGCTGCCAGCCATTCATCTTCGTCGCTTACCGGTATTACTTTAACTGATTTATATATTTTTGCAATACTCCTTGCAACTTCTAAAAGCCCCGCACCGGTTTTGGTATTATCGTCTATTGTAATTGAGTACTTCATAGTATTCTATTTTTCTGTGTACAAATATACAAATTTGATTTTTGAGCTGGACCAAATTTGCCAGGATTATAAATCATCGAATTTCGTTATCTAAACGACATTAAAATACAATCTATCTTTTCGTGGAATTGGTGACCTCTCTGTCCAGGCCGCCCACAGGCCTTACGCCCCGATGAATAATCGGGATTAGTTCGACTAACATTTTTCAGTTCACTATGTTTCTAAAAAATGAGTCTCACTGAACAGGACATCTCTCCTTAGAGGAGAGATTGAGCGGATTTTTTGGTTTTGTGGACTATTCTTTTTTATCCACGCTTGCCCCTATGGGGGATTGCACGGATGGCACGGATTGATTTAGTTACCCCCTCCGATACATAAATGTATCTCGTCCCCCTTAGCAGGGGGACAGTCGCTCCGAGCCAGATCACCGGAAATTTTAACATGCGCCGCAATTACTTTCTTCTTCGTGGAATTCCCCGAAGGGACAAGAGTGAAATTAGTGGACTATTCTTTTTTTAACCACAGATGGCACGGATGACACGAATAGTTATTTAACCAAAAAACGTTTAACCTGGTTTTTTGCATTTTGAAAAATGAACTCCCTTCAAAATTAATTTCACCGCTTAATTCTACTTTGACACTTTACACTAATATCGAAAAATCTATTCGTTTTACCCTGATCCGCCAGCTGGCGGAAATCAAATACCTGCCCGAAGTCAGGCGGGGATTTTTCTTATTTCTCCACTTGCTCCGAAGGAATTCCTATGGAAGGGCCGGGGTAAAAAATAAGAAAAATCGGTCTCTCATATAATCTGTCAAAGTAGACTTAACGTTTATTATTTCTGATAATTGACATTACTAAATTTTGAGAAGCGAGAAGTGAGAAATCAGCAGATTACTTACAGAATTTACCTGGATTATTAATCATCGAAATGAGCATTTTACGGCCTTGGAGGTCAGAGATCAGAGAACAGAGGTCGGAGATCAGAGAACAGGGAGAAAACACTTACTTTTTTGATCTTATAAGGAAAGGATGTGGATTGTTGATCAGAGAACCTAACATTCGGCCAACTTCATTGTTTATAGAAACCAACTCCTTATGCGTTTCTTTATCTCTCAACATCAATCACAGCAGAGCTTCAACAACATCTTTAGGTGTGAAAATAATATAATCCTCCGGTACCTTAGCGGGTTTGCTTTTAAGAAATAAAACTTTATGCATAGTTTTTCCTTTTGTAAATGGCAAGTATTGGCATTTGTGATCTAATTTCTTCATTACAGCCAAAATATTTCTGGAAGACGACCATTTGGCTTCACCAAGCAGGATCTCTTTCTTGTTGCGTGATTCTGCAACTATATCGATTTCGGAAGGCTTATTTAGCAGATCATTACCCCACCATCTTGCTCCCGCTGTAAATAAGTTTGATTTCATTAAAGCAGGTACAGCCTGACGGCATAATTCTTCCCATATTTCTGAACAATAATCAGAAAAACTTTCCTTTAAAACATGATCATATATTTGTTCTGTATAACCTAACTCAAGCGAGGTTTTCTCAGGGATAACGAATTTATAATAAAAATGCATAAAAGGATCGGCAACTTTATACAATGATTTTTTTGTATTGCGTTTCGATAATCCAAAGGGGATTTCCCTTTTGATATAACCCAGTTCAATTAATCGCTGCAACGGTCTGTTTAACTGTGTAACCGGTTTCCCTATTCTCGAACCAATCTCACTTAGGCGGCTCGCGCCTGATGCAATAATCGAAATTAATGTATGCATCTGCACCGAATCCCTGGTATCATCAAGAAACAATCTCAATGGTTCTTCATGAAGCAATCCATGAATATCAAAAACCTGATTGATAATAGCTTCTTTGAATGATCCCGCCTGCTGCCTTATTTCCCAATACCGTGGAACCCCGCCCCAGACACTATATTCTTCTATCGCATCTTCATAAGAACAAGCAAGCGCTTCTTTCAGCCAGTATATGTTCATGGGATTTATTTTAATGATCTCATTGGCTCTGCCATACAATGGAGCATTATGATCAATGACCATTTTCTGCATCATTTGCTGGGATGAACCGCATAATACAAGATTAAAGGGCAGGTTTTTCTCCTCATCAATTAATTTTTGTAAAATGCTGGGCAACTCCGGTTTATTCTTTACCAAATAGGGAAATTCATCAATAAACAAGGTTCTTCGCTTATTGGTCCACTTTGCCAGGGATATAAACAGGCTTAACCAGTCGGGATAGGATACCCTGTCAAAATCTTTGTTTTTAAGGGCTATCTGCTTTGCAAGCGACTGAATCTGAACAAGACTTTCACGTTGGTCAGCTATAAAATAGATATCATCATCCCTTACTATCTGCTGCAGCAGTCTGGTTTTGCCTAATCTGCGTCTGCCATATATCACTATCAGCCTGAAAACATCGCTCTTAAAAGATTTCCTCAAACGACTGATCTCTTTATTTCGGTTTAAAAACTTCATTATACTTTTTTATTATGCAACACAAAAATAATGTTTCAGAAGCATAATAACAAGTGATTTTTTATAACTAATCAGTTTATTCAAGTATGATAAATATTGAAAAAAGGAGCAAAAACAGGCCTAACCTTCAGGTTGGGATAAAAAAAATAACGCTCCGACTTAGGATTTTTGAAAAATTTGTAAAATGAAAAATACAAATTTTTCAAAAATCCGGGGGCCCAATCATAAATCCGGTACCCAGCCTGAAGGCCGGGCCTGTTTTTATGGATTGCCTCTCGCTGAATTCAATAAAACAAAAGTTGAACTGGTTAGTTACGATTTTTAAAATTTATCAGTAGTGTCCGGTTAAAAATGTTGATTAATGGCTGAAGCCCTTATCTTTTTTATAGCCCCAGGCTTAAGACTGGGGTTAAATAAATTGAAGAGTGAAAAATTGGCTTTAGCCGTAAATCATAATTCTTTTAAAAACCGTTGAAAATCGTTTTTGCCTATTATACCTGTATCAGAAACAGAAGGCAGGCTTTCACCAGTGTATATCAAAAACTTTTGTATTAAGTTAGACTGTGGAAAATATTTAAAATTTTTGAGAAAGTCTTTATTAAATGTTTCACCACCTTTAATTTCCAGAGCCAATAATTTTTGATTGCTTAGCTCAATAATACAATCTATTTCAGTGCCATTACTTTCTCTCCAGTAATAAATGGAGGTTTTTTTACCGGTATGATGTTGTGTTTTTATAATTTCACTGATAATAAAATTTTCGAATAATGCTCCATATAGATAATGATTTCTTATCATGTCAGCATTCTGAATATTCAACAATGAACAAACTAAGCCGGTATCGTAAAAATAGATTTTGGGAGATTTAATAAGTCTTTTATTGAAATTTTTATAAAAAGGCTGAACCTGATACAAAATAAAGCTGGACTCCAGCAATGAAAGCCATGATTTTACTGTATTTACAGTAACTCCGGTATCATTAGCCAAAGAAGTAAGATTTAGTATTTGACCAATTCTGCCGGCACATAATCCAACAAAACGCGTGAAAGTATTTAGATTTTCAATGGCTTTTAAGGACCGAATATCTCTTTCAATGTAGGTTTGAATATAAGAGGGATAAAATGCTGTTGGTTCTATTGCTGCATCATGAA
>NZ_FQZE01000003.1 GCF_900141875.1 Tangfeifania diversioriginum
AAACTGGTTGCCTGCTTGTCTTCAATCAGTGTTTGAACAGCTTCAAGGTGGAACGCGGTGTGGTTGTCCAAATCGATGGCTGCAAGGCCGCCAATCTCAAGGCCCCATTTTGACTGTCCTGCACACCCTGACCAGTACCAGCCCACACCGGGTGTTTTCTTTCCTGATTTATTGATGTAGCTCGGGTCAAATGCTATTACAAACCGGCTGCCACCATGCGAAAGGGTAAGTTCTTTGTTGAAATCGAGCCAGGGGAAAGGTTTTTCAAATTGTTGTCGGTATCTTTGTTCTTTAAAATTTCCGAAACGGCCGAGCTGTAAAAAGTTAACACGCCCTTTAATGGAAAGCAAAAGGATAACGACTTCGCAGAAAAAGTCTTTCCTGCATTTGTTGAAAACCGATATTTTGTTTAACGTTCTGATAATTAATGAATTATAATTATTATATCCCCTGGTAGTCATTCTATAACAGATTTGTGGTAAAATCCATTAAGATACTGATTATCAGGGGTTTAATCAAATATTCCGATGGTTTATTTTGCTCATTTTCAAATAGTTATCCACATTTTTAACGAAGTATTGTTTATTTAAAACCTTTCTAAAAAAATAAACTGCTTTTATCCTTAAATGTTGACCGGTGAACTGATTTTTTTACCAATAACCTTTTATTCCCTGTGATTTTTGTAATTTTAATTCCACAAAAAAACCAACAAAATGGAAAAACATATAAACATCATTGCTGCCCTTCACATCGGGCTAAGTATTTTGGGAATCCTCGCCGGAATATTTGTGTTCATTGTATTACAGTTTGCAGGCGGAATGTCAAACGATCACCAGGCCCAAATCGTGCTGACAATAATCGCACAGGTACTCACCGGGTTTATCGTATTTCTAAGCCTGCCCGGAATAATAGCCGGCATCGGGCTTTTTAAACGAAAAGAGTGGGCCCGCATCCTGACCTTAATTATTTCTGTACTCGATCTTATTAATTTCCCCATCGGGACGGCTGTTGGAGTTTATTCTATCTGGGCTTTGTCGCAACCCGAAATAGTTGAACAATTCAAAAAGAATAGCAGTGGTACAATACAAAATTGAAATCAACGGACGAGTGCAGGGAGTAGGATTTCGTTATTTTGTTCAGAAGAAAGCGGACGAGCTAAACATTAAAGGCTGGGTGAAAAACACGCCCCGCGGAAGTGTTGAAGTAATGGCCCAGGGCGATGAAACGGATGTGGATACTTTTACTGATTATCTGCGCATGGGCCCGTCCATGGCACGTGTAAAAAACCTTTCAAAAACCCAAATGCCCGATCTGGAAAATTTCAGCCGGTTTGAAGTTAAATATTGACTTTCTGACTAAAAACTCGCCGGACCTAAAAAAATTAAAAGATTGCTTATCAAAAAATATTAAAATGAAGAATTATCACCTTACCCCCGAACAATTCAGAGAAGAAGGGAAAAAAATCATCGACTGGATTGCCGATTATTACGAAAACATTGAAAAATACCCGGTTTTGTCACAAGTTGAGCCAGGGGAGATTAAAGCCTCGTTACCTGAGCAACCACCGCAAAAAGGCGAACCGTTCAGCCAGATTATGCACGACCTGGATGAAAAAATTATGTCGGGAATTACCCATTGGCAGTCGCCCAATTTTTACGGATATTTTCCATCCAACACTTCGTTTCCCTCCATTTTGGGCGATTTGGTTTCGTCAGGACTGGGCGTTCAGGGAATGATTTGGGCCACCAGCCCGGCAGCTACCGAACTGGAAACGCGCGTACTTGACTGGCTGGCCGAAATGATGGACATGCCCGAAAAGTTTAAATCCACTTCCACCGGCGGCGGAGTGATCCAGGACACCGCCTCCACGTCGGCACTCACCGCAGTGATTGCCGCACGTGAGCGTGCTACGAAATACGAATCGAACAAAACCGGTGTGCGGCAGAAACTGGTGGCCTACGTTTCGTCGCAAACCCATTCATCACTCGAAAAAGCCATTAAAATGGCCGGAATCGGCAGCGAAAACCTCCGAATGATTGATGTGGACGACCAGTTTGCCATGCGCCCCGAAATGCTTCAAAAGCAAATTCAGGAAGACAAAAAAAACGGGCTCCTGCCCTTTTTCGTGTGCGCAACCATTGGCACTACCTCCTCCACCGCGATGGATCCGGTGCGGGAAATCGGCGAAATTTGCCGCGCAGAAAACTGCTGGCTGCATGTTGATGCTGCCATGGCCGGAACTGCAATGGCCTGCCCCGAATTCAGGCACCTGAAAGACGGTGTGGAACTGGCCGACAGTTACTGTTTCAACCCGCACAAATGGATGTTTACCAATTTGGACTGCGACGTGTTTTGGGTAGCCAACCGCAACGAGCTCATCAACACCTTTTCCATTTTGCCCGAATACCTGAAAAATAAAGCCACCGAAACGGGTGCCGTGTTCGATTACCGCGACTGGCACGTGCAGCTGGGCCGGAGGTTCCGGTCGCTGAAACTTTGGTTTGTTATCCGGCATTACGGCGCAGAAGGATTGCAATTCCACATCAGGAAACATGTGGAAATGGCGCAAAATTTTGCCAGCTGGGTAAGAGAATCAGATGATTTTGAAATCGTTGTGGAACCACAGATCAACCTGGTTTGTTTCCGGCATAAATCGGATGATGATTTCAACATGAAATTAATGAACACGGTAAACGAAACCGGCAAAGCGTTTTTCACACACACCAAACTGAACAACCGGGTTGTGCTGCGCATGAGCATTGGGCAAACCCATACCGAGGAAAGACATGTGAAGGAAACATGGCAGCTGATTAAAGCAACTGCCGAACATCTGCTTAAAAACCGAAAAGCTAAAAATTAATAATTTTTATAAGTGTAATTTTTACTTTTAAAGAAGTTTTTTTACATTTAGCTTCAATATTTTAAAACATAAAAACATGATAGATTTTAATCAGTTCGAAATCTGGTTTGTTACAGGCAGCCAGCATTTATATGGCGAAGAAACATTAAAACAGGTAGATGCCGATTCGGCAGAAATTGTAAAAGGTTTGAATGCTTCCGGAAAATTACCGGTAAATATTGTATTTAAACCAGTGGTTAAAACCCCCGACGAAATTCTGGACATTTGTGTGCAGGCAAGTTCCAACCCCAAATGTATTGGGATGATTACCTGGATGCACACTTTTTCACCAGCCAAAATGTGGATTGGCGGTTTAAAAGCGTTGAGCAAACCTTACATGCACTTACATACCCAGTTCAACCGTGATTTGCCCTGGAGCAAAATCGACATGGATTATATGAACCTGCACCAGAGTGCACACGGCGACCGCGAATATGGTTTTATCAATACGCGGATGCGCAAAAACCGCAAGGTAGTGGTTGGCCACTGGCAGGATGAAAAAGTGCAGAACCAGATTGCCGTTTGGTGCCGCACGGCCATTGGCTGGGCCGATTCGCAGGGACTGAAAGTAGCCCGCTTTGGCGATAACATGCGCGAAGTAGCCGTTACAGAAGGCGACAAAGTGGAAGCACAGATTAAATTTGGCTGGCAGATTTCGGCTTATGGCCCGGGCGATTTGGTGGCGCAGGTGGAAAATGTAACCGATGCTGAAGTGGATGAGCTTTACAAAGAATATGAAAAGCTTTACGACGTGGCAGAAAACTGCAAACCCGGAAATGAATACCATGAGAATGTCCGGGTGCAGGCACGTTACGAAATTGCCCTGAAACGTTTTATGGAAGAAGGAAATTTCAAGGCCTTTACTACCAACTTCGAAAACCTGACCGGACTCGACCAGTTGCCGGGACTGGCATCGCAGCGACTGATGGCTGCAGGTTACGGTTTTGGCGCCGAAGGCGACTGGAAACAGGCAGCCATGCTGCGGATTGTGAAAACCATGTCGGCCGGAATGGAAGGCGGAAGCTCATTTATGGAAGATTACACCTACCACATGGATCCGCAAAATGAAGCCGTTTTGGGCGCGCACATGCTGGAAATCTGCCCGTCGATTGCAGCCCAAAAACCACGCCTCGAAGTTCATCCGCTGGGAATTGGCGGCAAAGATGCCCCGGCACGGCTGGTTTTTGAAAGTGCCACGGGAGATGCCATGAATGTTACCTTAATAGATATGGGCAACCGGTTCCGGTTTATTGTAAACACGCTCGACGTGATTGAACCATTAGATAAAATGCCTAAATTACCCGTTTCGTCAGCATTCTGGAAAACGCACCCCAACCTGGCCGACGGGGCAGCGGCATGGATTTATGCCGGCGGAACGCACCACTCCGCTTTCACGCTGGCACTGACACCGGAATACATTGAAACGTTTGCCGAATATGCCGATGTGGAATTTGTTGTAATCGACAAAAACACAAAAGTTGATGAGTTCAAAAAAGAGCTGCGCTGGAATGAAATCTACTACATGCTTGCCAATGGGCTGAAATAATTGTAAAGCAGGGTTTACCAAAATAAAAAAGCAGTTTGCCATTCAATAGTATTCTTTTAATTCGAAGGCAGCTGCTTTTTGTTTTAATTGTGAAAATCCGGAAACCCGATTGTAGTTCCCCAGATACCTAAACTATCCATAAACTGATAATTGCGGTTGAAAAAACGAAGGCTATTGTTGCGCAATGCGGTTTTTGCCAATTATTCTTTTTCGCACCACATCGTAATCGCGCTGATAATTAATTACCGAAACGCCCTTGTTCATGTAGCCGCCAAAAGGAGATACTTTTTCAAACTTATAATTCCCCTGAACCAGATTGGTTCGCATGTAAGGAAGGCACGCTTCAAAATGTTTTCCGTAATTTTTTAGCGCGTTCAGAAAATAAAAAGCCACATCGTAACCCTGTGCACCAAAATTATCAGGTTCAGTATGAAAGTTCGCTTTGAATTTATTAATGAACTGGATGGTTGCAGGATCTTTGTAATCAATCCAGTAAGGATCAATATAGTGCAGTTTCAAGTTGAAATAATACGCTAAATCGATGCTGCTGAATTGTTCGTACCTGTTAAAACCGATGAGCGTAATTGAATAATCGTCGGCCCTGTTATTGATATTTGAAAGAGCCACGCTAATCTCGCCTTCGTTTAGTGAAGGTACAAAAACAACATTCTCTTTGGTACGCGACAAAATCCGGCCAAAGCCAAAAGGCCCTTCGCTGTTGAAATCGTAAACACTAAAATTAACGCCCTGCTGTTGCCCCCAGTATCCTGACTGATATAATCGTTCTTTTGTTAACTCAACCACCCTTTCGGCATCCGCATTATTTTGGTCGCCGGCTTCAAAAACAATAAAATTACTGTTGAAATATTCTTCTGCGATAAATTCCGCAGTTTTTTCAGCCAGATAATCGCGCGACGGGTTAATCTGAAACAGATACGGATTGCTTTGCAAATCGGCCGATTGCGATGCCAGCGGCGAAACCATGGGAATGCGGTTTTTGGCTGATATTTCAGAAACCTGCTGCTGCACCTGTGAATAAACAGGACCAATTATTAAATCGGTTTCCAGAAATTCCTCACTGTAAATAAACTTTCGGATTGAATCCGGATTTTGCTGCGTATCGAAAACATGCAACCTGATATTCATTCCTTCCTGCTCCAGGGAATCTATTGCCAGGAGCACCCCTTCGTAAAACTGCAGGAAATCTTCACTGTTTCTGTAAAAGCTGTGAAACATTTCCTGGGTCAACTCCTGTTCAATTAAAGTGTCAGTCTCTTCCGGTAATTCATCAATTAAAGGATTATCAGAAAAAGCAAGGTCGTTCATTTGGGTGGTGTCCGGCATAATAATTTCCCGGTTGAGCGTATCATTCGCATACACATAAAACGGCAGAAACAAAGCCACATCGTAAACCTGGCTTACAAAACTTTCACTGATCGCCGGCAGGCAATAATCGGGTATTTCCGCAGGAAGCTCAACCTCGTAATAATCGGTATCGAATTCTGGTTCTTCAGAAGCAACAAAAACGGAATCTTTTTCTTTCTCTTTCATGAAAGTTGCAATTTCCTCATCTGGCTTTCTCGGAATTAAAATGGTTTCTCCCAAAACAAGGTTTCGGTTTTCGAGGGCCGGGTTAAATTTCCGAATTTCAGGAATTGAAATATTGTATTTTGTTGCCAGCCCAAATAATGTTTCCCCCTGTGCAACATTATGCCTGATAAAAGCCTCTTCGTTTTTGGGTTCCGGGCTGGCCAGTTCCTGCTCCTCAACCGGAATTTTAATTGAAACGCCTGCCGGAAAGCCACTCTCCAAAACCGGGTTCAGACTTTTCAGCTCATCTTCATCCACATTGTATTTTTGAGAAATGCCCCACAGTGTTTCGCCCGACACAATGGTGTGTGTAAAATATTTTCCTGAAATACTTTCAGCATCAAACCCTTCACTTTCATCGGGCCATTGTACATCGTCCTGAAACTGCGAAATATCCTCATCAGGCCTGTCTGTTTCTTCTGCAACGGTCTGTTCTGTTTGTGGAAGGTAAATAATACTGCCGGCTTTTAAATCTTTGGCTCCGGGGTTATAAAAAAGAATTTCGCTTTGCGATACGTTATATTTTTTCGAAATTGAATACAGCGTTTCTCCCTGTGCCACTTCGTGTTTTATCAGCTGGTCGCCATCGTCCTGCTCCAGAGGTTTTTCTGCGGCCGGGAATTGTTCGGTTTTGTCCACCTGATCTTCCGCCGCCTCCCAACGGGGAATGCGTAGTTTTACACCTTTTCTGAAACGCTGTACTTCAGGATTATAGGCATATATTTCCTCAACAGTTATTCCGTATTGTTTGGCAATAAAATAGGGCGTCTCTTTTCGGGAAGAAATGGTATGAAAAATAAATTTCGAAGGATCTCCTTTCTGGTAAATTGGTTTTTCACTGAGATCCGCTTCTTCGCGGTAAGGAATTTTTAAAATCTCCCCTATTTTCAAACCATCTGACAATTCAGGATTATGAGCAACCAGTTCATTGCTGTCCACATTAAACCGTTGGGTGATGGAATACATTGTTTCGCCGGTGCGCACCTGGTGTAATATATACTTTTCTCCTTTTATCACCACCAGTTCGTTTTCCTTCAATTGCTGGGCATTCGCCCCGATACTAAAGGCTAAAAAGAAAAAAACGATAATTAACGGCTGAGAAAATTTCATTTTAAAAAACCGGTTTTAAAAATTCGTTCAAAAATAATAATAAATGATCATCCCTAAATTGAAAACGCTGTTATTTCAAAATAATTTTAGATTCAGAAACAGTTGAAGTATAATGCGAATAAAAGAAATCCGGCAGAACCCGTTTAAAAGCAGTAATGATGCCTGCATGTTAACACTTTCAACTTTTTCAGCTGCAACGGAATAAATTTTACATGGTTATTTTTACTTTTGCTTTTTAAACGGAAGCATTCATTATAAATTATTATCCATGCAGGAAAAAATTCTGATTCTCGATTTCGGCTCACAGTACACTCAGCTAATCGGCCGAAAAATCCGTGAGCTCAATGTTTATTGCGAAATTCATCCATTTAACCATTTCCCGGAAATTGACGAAACCGTAAAAGGCGTGATTCTTTCGGGCAGTCCCTTTTCTGTGCGCGACAAAAAAGCTCCACAACCCGATTTATCAAAAATTAAAGGAAAAATACCGGTGCTTGGAATTTGTTACGGGGCACAATACATGGCTCACTTTTTTGGTGGCGAAGTGGCTCCGTCCGATTCCAGGGAATACGGAAGGGCAAAATTAGGATTCATCGATCACGACTGCCCTTTGTTTCAGGACGTCAGCCTGCACACCCAGGTTTGGATGTCGCATGGAGATACCATTACCAAACTTCCAGAAAATTTCAAAGTAGTGGCTTCAACCGAAGATGTAAATTTTGCAGCCTATAAAATCGATAACGAATTAACCTATGCCATTCAGTTTCACCCCGAAGTTTACCACACCACCGAAGGGCAGCAGGTGTTAAAAAACTTTGCAGTTGATATTTGTGAATGCGAACAAACCTGGACCCCCCTGTCGTTTGTAGAAGCAACCGTTAAAGAACTTCAGAAAAAACTTGGCAGCGATAAAGTTGTTCTTGGCCTTTCAGGCGGAGTGGATTCGTCGGTTACAGCTGTGCTTTTAAATGAAGCCATTGGAAGCAACCTCACCTGCATTTTTGTGGATAACGGCTTGTTGAGAAAAGATGAATTTAAAAATGTGTTGCACTCCTACGAAAATATGGGACTGAATGTAATTGGAGTGGATGCCAAACATAAATTCTGGAACGACCTCAGGGGAATTACCGACCCGGAGGAGAAGCGAAAAATAATTGGCCGGAATTTCATCGAAGTGTTCGATGCTGAAGCAAAAAAGATAAAAGATGTTAAATGGCTGGCACAAGGAACTATTTACCCCGATGTAATAGAATCGGTGTCGGTAAACGGCCCTTCGGCCACTATTAAATCGCACCACAACGTGGGAGGGCTTCCTGAAAAAATGCATTTAAAAGTTGTGGAGCCACTTCGGTTGTTGTTTAAAGATGAAGTGAGACGCGTGGGGAAAGCACTCAATATTAAACAAGAATTACTGGGCCGCCATCCATTCCCGGGGCCAGGTTTGGGAATCAGAATCCTGAGCGATGTGACCCCCGAAAAAGTGCGAATGCTGCAGGAAGCCGATGCCATTTTTGTAAACGGATTAAAAAACTGGGGACTTTATGATAAAGTTTGGCAGGCAGGCGTAATTTTGCTGCCCATACAATCGGTTGGCGTGATGGGCGACGAGCGAACTTACGAAAATACAGTAGCGCTGCGCGCAGTTGCCTCAACCGATGGAATGACAGCCGACTGGGTGCATCTTCCGTACGATTTTCTTGCAAAAATGTCCAATGAAATCATCAACCGGGTGAGAGGAATTAACCGTGTGGTTTACGACATCAGCTCGAAGCCACCCGCAACAATTGAGTGGGAATAAACGTTTTTTCGATTAAGCCCGGCAGATAGTTTGGCGTGATAATTGAAATTAAAAGTATAAATTAAAACGAAATTTAAGATGACATATCACCGAAATATAAAAAAATGGCGTCAGAATTTGTTACTCCTGATATCATTGTTTGTATTGGCACCTGCCTTTTTGAGTGCACAGGAGTCAGTTCAAAAGAACCAGTTGAAATTTGGCCGGCTGTTACGGCTTGTTGACAGTTATTATGTTGACACTACCAACGTGGACGAACTCACAGAGAATTCCATAGTGCACCTGTTAAGTGAGTTGGACCCGCATTCGGTTTATATTTCGAAAGAAGAAGTGCAAAGAATGAACGAACCGCTGCAGGGTAATTTCGAAGGGATTGGAATTTCATTCAATATATTTAAAGACACCTTGCTGGTAACAACAACAATCCCGGGCGGTCCTTCAGAAAAAGTGGGAGTACGCGCCGGTGACCGCATTGTTGAAGTGGATGGCGAAAATATTGCCGGTACAGGAATTAAGAACAGCGATGTTTTTGATTTGCTGCGTGGGAAAAAAGGAACTAAAGTTGAAATTAAAGTAGTGCGGAAAAGTTCCGACAAAATGCTCGAATTTAAAATTATCCGCGACAAAATTCCTATCAACAGCCTCGATGCATCTTATATGCTTGATGAATCAACAGGCTACATAAAGCTGAATAAATTTTCGGCCACAACCACCGATGAATTTACTGAAGCGATGAATCAACTTAACCAGCAAAACATTGAAAATTTGGTTCTCGATTTACGAGGCAACGGAGGCGGGTACCTGAAAACCGCCATTGAAATATCTGATCAATTCCTTGAAAATAACAAGCTGGTGGTTTACACTGAAGGGACCAATGAACCCAAAAGGGAATACAACGCCACTACTTCAGGCATTTTTGAAAATGGCAACCTAATAGTTTTAGTTGATGAATCTTCGGCATCTGCAAGCGAAATTGTATCCGGTGCTGTTCAGGACTGGGACCGCGGCCTGGTTATCGGACGCCGGTCGTTTGGAAAAGGACTGGTTCAAAAGCCCTATTTTTTAACTGATGGTTCAGTCGTTCGGCTCACTACGGCACACTACTACACACCAAGCGGAAGATGCATTCAGAAACCTTACGACAACGGTACCGAAGATTACCGGAGAGACCGGTTTGAACGCATGGCCGCCGGGGAGTTCTTCAGCAAAGACAGTATCGATTTGGTCGATTCACTGAAATACAAAACACTCGTTAACGGACGTACCGTTTACGGCGGAGGTGGGGTAATGCCCGACATTTTCGTCCCCATGGATACATCAAGTTATTTCCGCTACTACAACAGACTGAGGCGCAATCAGATTGTTTACAATTTTGTACTCGACTACGTGGATAAAAACCGTTCAAAACTTAAACGGAAATATGCTGAATTTGATGGCTTCAACACAAATTTTGAAGTAACAGAGGATATGGTAAATACAATTGTTGCCAACGGCGAAAAAGAAGGTATTGAAAAAGACCAGAAAAGCCTCGACTTTACCAGGGTGAATATGAAGAGAGAAATTAAAGCATTGATTGCACGGGATATTTTTGCGAGGGATGATTTCTATAAAATAATTAACGAAGACGATGATGCAATCCGTAAAGCTTTAGAGGTGATAAAAAATCAGGAACAATACAATAACCTACTGGTTTCGACTGAGTAAATAAACCATGGCAGAAGTTTTAACCACCTGGTTGTGGAGTAATAAAATTGAATTAATTGGTGCCATACTGGGTTTATTATACATCCTCTTTTCCATCAGGCAGCACATTTTAACGTGGGCAACAGGGCTTTTAACATCAGCGCTTTACATCGTCGTGTTTTTTCAGTCTGGCTTCTATGCCGACATGGGCCTGCAGGTTTATTATGTTTTCATAAGCATTTACGGGTGGTATTTTTGGTTAAAAGGCGAAAAAAAAGCAGCCCGGAACAGCGAACAACAGGTTCCGGTTACCAGAATAAAAAAATGGGTTTTGGTAAAATCCGCAATTGTAACCCTGCTTATTTTTCTGTTTTTAATTTTTATCCTGAAAAGATTTACCGATTCAACAGTTCCGGTAATGGACTCGCTGACAACTGCCTTGAGCATAACCGCCACGTGGATGCTGGCAAAAAAATATATTGAGCACTGGATCATCTGGATTTTTGTTGACTTCTTTTCTGCCGGATTATATGTTTACAAAAATCTTTGGCCAACGGTGGTGTTGTTTATTGTTTATGCCGTTATGGCAATTGTTGGATACCTGGAGTGGAAGAAGGATTTGAACAAAGCAGAATTAACATCCGGTTTGAAAAAAGCATGATTTTTTTCGCACACGCTGATAAATTTAATCCAACTGCACACAAAAGGAAGTAAATAGTTGAAACATGAATGCATCTCAAAAAATAATTGTTATAACCGGGGCCGAATCAACCGGGAAAAGTGTCCTTACAGAATGGCTGGCCAAATATTTCCATGCCCCTTTTTTACCCGAATTTGCCCGAGAACACATTGAAAACCTGAAAAGAAAATATACCTACGATGATGTTGAAATAATTGCACACGAACAGGTTTCAAGCTTAAAAACAATACAAAATAAAAATTCAGGTGCCCCTTACATTTTCCTTGACACCTGGCTCATTATCACAAAAATTTGGTTTGAAGTGGTTTTTAACCATCTGCCCTCGTGGCTCGATGATCAAATAAAAAATACACCAATTGATTTATTTCTGATTTGCGATACTGATTTACCCTGGATTCCCGATCCCGTAAGAGAAAACGGTGGAGAGCAACGCGAAATCCTCCAGCAAAAATACATCGAAACGATTAAAGACTACAATTTCAATTACAAAATTGTAAGTGGAAAAAATCAGGAACGAAATAATAATGCATTGCAAAACCTGCTCCGGATGAACAGTTAAGGTTAAACTGATTCATTCCAGGATTGTTCGAAAAAATAATTGCATTTATAAAAACATTACCCTATTTAATTCAGATATTGCAGGAAAGAAAAATAGTTCAATATTATGCCAAGACAAGAATTTGAAGATAGAATTTCGAAAACAGTTGAAAGTCTGAGTGACCCCAAAACCTACAATGTTGTTTGTCATGAACACCGGCTGGGCGAACCCCTGCCATCCATTGCCAAACTACGGAAAGTAGTAAATATGATCAGGGAAATACTTTTCCCCGGTTATTTTGGCAACACATCGTTAAGGCCCAACACCACCCGTCACTACATGGGAGTTTATGTGGATGAACTACACGAACTCCTAAGTGAAGAAATCCTTGCAGGAATGTGTTTTGAATGCCAGGACGATAATTCTGTCAAAATTGATAAACACAAAGCAAGGGCAAAAGAGACTGCTGCCTGTTTTATTGAAAATCTACCTGAAATTCGACGGAAACTGGTTGCTGATGTGAATGCTACATTCATTAATGACCCGGCAGCACGGAATCTGGGCGAAGTCATTTTTTGCTATCCGGGTATTCGGGCAATCACAAATTACCGGGTTGCCCACAAGTTACTGGAGTTAGAAATACCGCTGATTCCGCGTTTTATATCGGAAATGGCACACAGCGAAACGGGAATAGACATTCACCCGCGTGCCAAAATCGGTGAAAATTTCACGATTGATCATGGCACAGGCGTTGTTATCGGGTCAACCAGCATCATTGGAAATAATGTAAAAATCTACCAGGGCGTTACCCTTGGTGCCAAAAGCTTTCCGCTCGACGATGAAGGAAAACCGATTAAGGGAATTTTGAGGCATCCTGTAGTGGAAGATAATGTTGTTATTTATTCGGGAGCCACAATTCTCGGTCGCATCACAATTGGAGAAGGATCGGTTATTGGTGGTAATGTTTGGGTTACACGAAATATCCCACCAAAATCAAGAATTGTGCAATCGCGACCTAAATCAACTACTTTTGCAGATGGCTCAGGAATCTAAATCATCAAAAAACAAATATCTTGGAAAAATATAACTTAATAGCCAAAACATTTTCAGGGCTTGAACCTGTTCTGGCCAACGAAATCAAAAACATCGGCGGACAAAACATCAACCAGGGCCGGAGAGCAGTTTTTTATGAAGGAGACAAGGAATTAATATATAAATCGAACTATTACCTGAGGACTGCGCTGCGAATTCTGAAAGAAATTGATTCGTTTCAGTTTAAAGATGTGGACCATTTTTATTTGAAATGCAAAAAAATTAACTGGGAGAAATATTTGAACATCAACCAAAGTTTTGCCATTAGTAGCACCGTAATTCATTCGAATGATTTCCGAAATTCGATGTTTGCCTCGTTGAAGGTAAAAGATGCCATTGCCGATTATTTTCGGCAAAAGAAAGGGAAAAGACCAAATGTAGATACCCAAACCCCGGAAGTCATTATTAACGCTCACATCAATAAAAACATCTGCAGTCTGTCAATTGACAGTTCGGGTGAATCGTTGCACAAACGAGGCTACCGTACCAAACAGGGCGAAGCTCCCCTGAGCGAAGTTTTGGCAGCAGGCATGATTTTGCTATCGGGCTGGAATGGACAAACTGATTTTATTGATCCGATGTGTGGTTCGGGCACCCTGCCGATTGAAGCCGCAATGATAGCACAAAATATCCCGGCAGGCAGGTTCAGAAAAAACTATGCATTCATGGAATGGGCAGATTACGATGAACTATTATTTGAAAAAATTAAAGCGGAACAAAATATCACTCCTTTTTCAAAACAAATTTTTGCGTCCGACATATCGAGGAGCAATGTTTTAAATGCAGAAACCAATGCACGACGGGCAAGAGTTTATGCCAACATCACTTTTCAAACTGCAGATATAAAAGATTTGGAAATCAATTGCAACAATGCCACGATAATTATCAATCCTCCGTATGGCGAAAGATTAAAACAACAAAACATCGATAAGTTGTACAGTTTATTGGGGGAACGCATGAAACATCAGTTTGCAGGCAATACCGCCTGGGTACTGACATCATCAAAAGAGTACCTCAAAAACATAGGCCTTAAACCCGCTCAAAAAAATACGCTTTTCAACGGATCATTGGAATGTTCGTACGTAAAATATCCTTTATTTAAAGGGAAAAGGATAAAGAAATAATGGAGTGCCCACAAAACCGGCACACATCATTTTCTCACAAACGGGAAAAGCATCCGGATTTTACTAATTGCCTTCTTCTTCGTCAAACTCGAAAATATCTTTCTCACGGGTATCAGGTCTTACATCACCACCACCGCGAACCTGCAACATTTCGTTAGAAGTTAATACATCAAAACCGTTGAAATTTCTTTTTTCTTCTGTACTTGCAAAAAACTTTTTCATCACAAATTAATTTAAACCGTTAAACTTGAAAAACACACATTCTATATATATATTCCGAAAAATGGAAAAAGGTAACCCCCGAATTGGAAAAAAATTTTAAAAGCGTAATTTTGATAACGGCCAAAACGTAATTATAATGCAAACGAAAATTGTAAAATTTCTTTTATTTCTCCTTTTAATTTACACCAGCGTAAGTGCTCATAACCAAAACCTTAAAACAGATTCATTACGGGCAATTGAATTACGAAATGAGGCTTTAAACCACTTCCGAAATTCCCGTTATATTGAAGCTGAATTTTTTTTCAAAAAAACTTTAGAAACATACATCAGGCTTTATGGACAGAAATCATACGAAACAGGAAGTATTTACAGTGCACTGGGAATTACCTACAGAAATTTGGGGGATTTTGAACAGGCTATTGAATATTTCCTGCTTGCTGAAAAAGCATATTCACAGGCATACGAACAAAACAAGATGGCAATAGCCCGTTTATATAATAACATAGGAAATGTGTATTTAAATTCTTTGGATTACAATACAGCACTTGACTATTACCAAAGAGCAGCTGCAATATATTTGGACCAGAAAGAAATTGATGAACAAGGCCTTGCCGACATTTATTACAATATTGCCAATATCCATTTTCAATTAAAAAATCACAGAGAAATTATTCAAATTATTGAAAAATATTTACCCTTTTCATATTCTGACACCAAACTATTTTTTTTAAGCCTACAAGCTGCTACTCTGCAAGAAATTGATGATTACAATGAAGCATATAACAGTTATAAAAAAGCTATTGATTATGCAAGAGACTACTATTCTGAAAACGATTTAAATTTAGTACTCGAATATTTAAATTTTACCCGATTTTTGATTTACAACAATCACTTTGATGAAGCTGAAAAAAATTTAACCAGGGTAAAAAACATATTTTCTGAAAAGAATATTACACAGGGAAATAATCTGTCATTATACTTTAAGACCCTTGGTGTTTACCACGAGAACCTAAAAGTAGAAACCCAAAACATTGACGATTTCAGGCAACAAAAATCGGCCAACCTTAAAGAAGCGATAAGGAGTTATGAAAAAGGGCTGGAAGCCTTAAATTTCGATTTGAACGCGCTTTCAGGCGACACATTCGATTTGGGGCAAACGCTTTCGCTTACCCAAACCCTGGAGTTTTTAAAGCTGATTGCCGATACGTATGCCCAGATTGCCAATGTTTACGAGGATAAAAAGCAGGCGCATTATTCGCAAGCACTCAACAATGCGCTCGACCACTACAAAGTTACTTCCGACATTATTCAGCAGGCACGCAGGGAAATCTATTCTGACGACAGTAAAATTCAGCTCAGCGCGCTCGAAGAGGCCACCTTCAATAAAATTATCCAGACCGCTTTCAAAGCCTATGAAATAAATAATGAGCAGGACGTAGCGGAATTCGCCTTCAATAACGCTGAACGGATTAAATCCAGTGCAGTTTTCGACCGGATTACCGACCAGCTGGCCAAAGAAAACAGTTTAATTCCTGACAGCCTTACCCAATTGGAGCGCAACCTCAATTTCAGAATTACTTCAAACAATGAGAAGCTGTATAATTTAACTTCATCTGAAAATCCTGAACATGAAGCAATTGAAAAAACCGACTCATTGCTTTTCGAATTAAAAAAGCAGCGTGAAGAACTGAACCAGTATCTCGAAAAAAACTACAGCGATTTTTATGAATTAAAATACGCCAATTCGGCGGCCAGAATCCCTGAAATTCAGCAAAACCTGATAAAAAATGAAGTACTTATCGAATATGTTTTAAACGAAACAGACTCAATTCCTGAACTTTACACGTTTTTTATTTCGCCTGAAAAATTCAGCTTTACCAAACAAAATATTTCAGCTGGTTTTATTTCCGATATTGAAAGTACGTTCCGCTTCATGTCCAATCCGCGGTATTTATTCACAACAAATGAAGACTCAAAACAATACTGCGTTTCTGCCCATAAACTCTACAACAAACTAATTGAGCCCTTTTCAGCTTCAATACACGATAAAAAAATTACAATTATCCCCGACGGAAAATTAAGTTATATCCCGTTTGAAGCCCTGCTGGTTGAATTGCCTGATACGACATCGCAAATACAATTTGCACGTTTGCCCTATTTTATCAGGAACAATACGGTAAATTATGCATATTCTGCCAATCTGCACTTTAAATTTAACGACCAGCCACAAAAAGGACGCAACAAAGTTTTGGCCTTTGCCCCTGAATACAAAACTGACACAGTGGTATTTGAAAATGAAAAGATTAACCTGATTCCTTTGCCCGGCGTTCAGCGAGAAGTTGATTTAATAGCAGAAGAAGTTAAAACGAAGGTATTCAAAGGAAATGAAGCATCTGAGCTAAATTTCAGAGAAAACAGTGACGATTTCGAAATTTTGCACCTGGCAATGCATGCATTCATAAATGACTCCCTGCCGGCCTTTTCGCGTTTTGCTTTTGCCCAAAACAATAACGAAACCCCTGAAAATGACGGATGGCTGAACACTGCAGATATTTACAATCTTGACCTGAATGCCCGGCTCACAGTGTTAAGTGCCTGCAACACTGGCAGTGGCAGTTTAAAGGAAGGTGAAGGTGTAATGAGTCTTGCCCGGGGATTTTTGTATGCGGGTTGTCCTTCAATTGTTATGACCCAGTGGGAAGTAGAAGACAACGCAAGTACGCAAATAATGAGTTCGTTTTACAGCTACCTGAAAAAAGGTCGTCCAACAGATGAAGCGCTCCGGCTCGCAAAACTGAAATACCTCGAGGAAGCCAATCCGCGCATGGCGCACCCCCTCTATTGGTTGGGATATATCAGCATTGGAAATACAACGCCGCTATTCAGAAGTTATGATATTTATTTCTTCGGACTTCTAATTTTTGCCATTTTGGGCATTGCAATTGACCAAATTATTCGAATAAGAAAATCGCGTAAATAAATTTACTGAAAAATAGAATGTGTGGTTTTCAGTAACGATTTCTTTTCTTGTAATATTTCAAAAATTTCGTACAAACTTTTCAGAATGTGTGGTTCTCAAGTGTTCGTTTAAATTTTTGTTGTCAGCATTTTAGAGAACAGTTGTTTTAAGTAAATGTGTTGAATCAAGTTTAACGGTTTAAATTTATTTGAATGAATATTTTAATCTTCGTAAAACGGCTTTTGCATCGTTTTCATAAAAACCTTTTCTGTCGATTATTGCAAGTAATTGTTCTTTTGCTTTGTCTTTCGAATCCAGTTTTATGTAGCACAAACTCCTGTACCACTCGGCTTCTTCAATAAAAATATTATCGCCCTGGGTTATCACTTTTGTGTACTCAGGAACAGCTTCGTCATATTTCTGCATATTTTGAAAACTGGCAGCTTTGTAAAAATTATACACATATTTTTCGGCGTTTCCTTCCAAAGCCTGATTGTAGAGCTGTATCGCCTTTTGGTATTCTCCGTTGACATAATGAACGTTTGCTTCCCGTAGATAGCTCACATCGGACGTAACAGCCCTCTGCGGTGACCACTCTGGTGTTTGGTAATACCTTTCGTATAATTGTTCGGTTGAGGCAAACTCATTTTTAAGCAATCCGGTAACAGCTATTAGAATTACAACAATGGCAACGCTTGCCCTCCACCATTGCATTTTATGGATTTTGGCATCGGGAACTATTGATTTTAATTCCTTGGTTTCAATTTCACGCTTAGTTTCCGAGAGTTTGTCCCTGAGTGTAAAAATATCCTTTTCGCCAATCGATTTATCTACATTTTTCCGCAGGGAAACCTCAGCTTTTAAATCGGTGTTTTCATTCAACTCCTCATTAAACCTCGCCAGCTTTTCCCCGTCAAGGGTTCCTTCAATAAATTCTTCAATATCCTGTTCACTTACATTCCAGGAAGTTTCAGTATTCATTAAATCTGAAATTTTATCTCTGAGGTTTAAAACATCCAGCTCTTCGAGGGCATTTTCCAATTCGCTGTGGATTCGAACCTCCCGTTCCAACGTGCTGTTAACTTTCAGCTCTTTTTCAAACTCTTCCAGCTCTTTTCCGGTTAGTTCACCACTAAGGTATTCGTCAATTTCCTCGGTTGAAAACTGCATTTGAACGGTTTGAGAAACTTTGGACAATGTATCGCGCAGGTCCAAAACATCTTTTTCAAGAAGGGCCTCTTCCAGTCCTTCAAACTCAAGATCATCAAAATCTTCATCTAAAAATTCCTCCTCCTGTTCAGCGGCTTTTTGTTCCTTGTAGAATTGGTGGATGTTTTCGTTTGAAATAAGTTCGTGTTGATAAACGTGCACTTTGGGTAGCGAATCGTAGTAATCTAGTAGTTCATCGGGGGAAACAGAGGAAGTGAGTTGCTGGATGTCTGCAAAACCGTCGAGCATTGCAAAGGAGCCGTCTTTGCTTTTATCATCTGCATGTTTTGCAGCTTTTCCGAGTTTTTCTCTTAAAATTAGAACGTCTTCTTCAGTAATGGCGGCGTGTAAATCTTCTTCGAATTTTACTTCTTCCTGTAGTTCATCATTTTTTTTCAGTTCTGTTTCAAATTCGATTTTTTCGGGTTTGTCAAGATTATTTAAGCAATAATCCTCAATCAATTCAAAAAGTTTTGTTTTAGGTACCATCTTCAAGTATTTTTTTAAATTCTGTATCTTGCTTTATCCTACTAATCAGAATCTCTTTACATTTGAATTTTCGCTTTTTAGTATATTTTTCTCCTTTGTACCCCATAATCTGAGCAATTTCCTTTAAGGGTACTTTCTCAAAAAACAACTGTAAAAGTTTCTGACAATCTGTACTCAGGGATTTAAAATGTTTCTGGTATAAACCATACTTTTCATTTTTATTCACCAGCTCAACCAGGTTTTCGTCGTATAAATCTTCCTGGTACGGCATGGTGTCATTTATTTTCTCTTTTTCTATACGCATTTTTTCAAGCTGCTTGAGCCATAAAAAACGGCATACTGAAAATAAATACCCCTGAAAAGAACTCGCTTCGAAAACTAAATCGTTTTCTTTAATCTTCCGATAAATTACTATTATCGCTTCCTGAAAAACATCGTTAGCATCATCCTCACTCCCACTATTCTTCTTAATAAAATGATTTACCTTGTAGTAATACTGTTTATAAATGTATTGCAGTATCAAATTATCATGTCTCAGTATTCCTTTAAGGATTTGTTCATCAGTGTAACTTTTCATGTTCTTCTATTATATAATTCGGTTTATTTCAAAAAGGTAACCCTCATTTTTATAAAAAATAAAAAAAATTTAGCGGAAAAGTATCAACATATTGATTGATCCGCCTAAATTACAAGGAATTACAATCATTGCATAAAAATACAATCTATTTGTAAATAAGAAAATGGTTTGAGGTATTTTTTGCCAAAACAAAAAAAAATAGAATTTGGGGGTTACCTTCCGGCAAAATCCAGAATATTATAATAACAAGGATGCTTTTCCTTTAACCATTAGATCAAATTTTAGTAAAAGGGGGTGGTTCCCCTTTTTACATTCTTTCGGGCATTTCAATGCCCAGCAATGTCATACCGCTTTTTATCACTTTCCCAACAGCTTCGGATAAAACCAGCCTGAAATCCCTTATATTATTTTCAGACGCGTTTAAAATGGAATGGTCGTGGTAAAACTGGTTGTATTCCTTCACCAGTTCGTAACAAAAGTTAGCAACTACTGCGGGGCTGTAATTTTTCCCGGCTTCGGCAACAATATCAGGAAACAGCGATATTCGTTTTAATACTAACTTCTCCTTTTCGGAAATGCTGATATTTTCATCGGCATCGCTTACCAGGTTGATGTTTTTTTCTGCTGCCTTACGTAAAACCGATTGTATGCGGGCATAAGTGTACTGAATAAAGGGGCCGGTATTTCCGTTAAAGTCAATCGATTCTTCAGGATTAAACAGCATGTTTTTCTTCGGATCAACTTTAAGAATAAAATACTTGAGTGCTCCCAAAGCAATTATTTCAAATGTTTTTTCGGTTTCTTCAGCAGTCAGGGCATCAAGCTTTCCCAGTTCTTCGGCCATGTTTCGGGCTACATTAATCATTTCTTCCATCAAATCATCGGCATCAACCACGGTGCCTTCCCTCGACTTCATTTTCCCTGAAGGCAATTCAACCATTCCGTACGAGAAATGAAAAAGATCTTTTCCCCAGGTGTACCCCAGTTTATCGAGCAGAACTGACAAAACCTGAAAATGGTAGTTTTGTTCGTTACCCACTACATAAACCATTTTATCGATGGAATAATCGTTGTAACGCATTTTTGCTGTGCCAATATCCTGGGTCATGTAAACAGAAGTGCCGTCGCTGCGTAAAAGTATTTTTTTATCGAGGCCATCTTCGGTTAAATCTGCCCAAACTGAATCATCTTCTTCCTTGTAAAAAATACCTTCTTCCACCCCCCGCAATACTTCTTCTTTTCCCACAAGGTAGGTATCCGATTCGTAATAAATTGTATCAAAATCAACTCCCATCTTCCGGTAGGTTTCATCAAAACCTTTGTAAACCCAGCTGTTCATTCTTTTCCAGAGATCCACAGTCTCCGGATCCCTGGCTTCCCATTTAAGTAGCATCTCGCGGGCTTCCAAAATTGATGGCGCTTTGGCTTCTGCTTCTTTCGGGGGAACCCCCTTATCGATTAATTCTTTTATTTCAGCCTTATAATGCTTATCGAATTCAACATATAAATCTCCAACCAAATGATCGCCTTTGGTTCCGGTATTTTCGGGAGTTTTACCCTCTCCCCATTTTTTCCAGGCAACCATCGATTTGCAGATGTGGATACCACGATCATTTACAATATTTGTTTTTACTACTTTGTTGCCGTTTGCTTTTTGGATTTCTGAAATTGAATAACCGAGCAGGTTGTTACGAATGTGGCCCAAATGCAAAGGCTTATTTGTATTGGGCGATGAATACTCAACCATAATCACCCTGGAATTCTCATCTTCCTGTTTTGTTCCGTAGGCATCATCTTTTCGTGCATTTTTTAAAACACGAATCCAATAATTATCAGCAATAACAAGGTTTAAAAAACCTTTAATTACGTTGAATGATCTTACTTCATCAACATTTCCCTGTAAATATTCCCCAATTTGTTTTCCGGTTTCCTCAGGGCTTTTGCGCGAATGTTTCAAAAAAGGAAAAACCACCAGGGTAATATCACCTTCAAAATCTTTACGGGTAATCTGCAACTGTATTGATTTACTTGCTGGTTCAAAATTGTATAGGTTTTTCAATGCTTCTGCAACTGCAGAATGAAGTACTTGCTCGATATTCATTGCCAATATTTTTTTATGAACGACAAAGATAACAAATTACACTTTTGGTAAATGCATGCCATAAAAAAAGCCCTACCAAAAGGCAAGGCTCTCTTTAAACTATTATTCAAACAGTATTATTTTACAATTGTAGCTTCTTCGAACTCAACTCTGCGGTTTTTCCTTCTGTTCTCAATAGATGTGTTGGGAACAGCAGGGTCTTCTTCGCCGTAGTAATTTGAACCAACATAAGTATTACTGATACCTTTTGAAAGCAAATATTTCACAACTGACTGGGCCCTTCTTTCTGAAAGATCCATATTGTATTCATTTGTTCCAATGTTGCAGGTATGGCCACCAACAACAATTTCATACTCCTTGCTTTCGCTCAGGGTTTCAACAAGCTCATCGAGTTCCTGAATTGCTTCGGGCCTTAGTTCAGCTTTATCGAAATCGAAGTAAACTGCCGGAATATCCAGTTCTACTTCAGCAGGGCATCCGTCGTTATCGGCAGGGCCTGGTTCAGTCGGGCACCTGTCTTCGCAGTCAATTACACCGTCGCCATCTGAATCAAGCGGACATCCGTCTTCATCAACCGGGCAACCTTTTGGCGTATTGGGGCATTCATCTTTATGATCCGGAACGCCGTCCTCGTCAGTATCAGGGCATCCGTTGAATTTAGCCAATCCCGGGGTGTCAGGACAATCGTCATCTTTATCCGGAATGCCGTCGCCATCGGAGTCAGGACATCCATCAAATCTTGCTTCTCCCGGTTCATCCGGACAGTCGTCTTTATAATCCGGAACGCCATCGCCATCGCGGTCGAACGGGCATCCATTTTCATCCACTTCTACCCCCGGAGGAGTATCGGGGCATTCATCTTTTCTGTCAGGAACGCCATCGCCGTCAGAATCTTTGGCTGCGCCTATGGCAAATTCAATAATTCCGGAAAGTTTAATAAAATTATCGGTAACTGTTTCTAACACTTCATCCACATGCCTTTCACCTTCGATACCATGAATGTATCCTGCTTCCAGGTAAAGCGAGGTATTGGGGCTGATAGGAAATTTTGAACCAAGCCCGGCATTAAAATTCACCCCTTCCTGCATGTTGTCCATCATGTAACCAGGCCCTGCATATAAATAGGGTTGAATGGAACTGGTTTCAGATAAAATACTGCCGTTGAAAAATTTAAACCTGAAATTCAGCACAGGATTAAAAAAGTCAATACCATCGTCATTAAAACCACCCTGGGCTTTCAACATTAAATCAAAAGAGGGGCTTAAATACCGGCTAACATAAAAATCGCCCAGAAAACTTAATTCATTTTTTTCGAGGTTTTGCGACACACCGGGCCCTAATCCTATTGCCCATTTTTTATCTGCGTTTTGGGCAAATGCAGTTCCCATTATAAACAGGGACAAAAAGAGAAGCGTAAACTTTTTCATAATTATTTATTTTTTTGAAAATTTATTTCTAAAGAGACCAATTTAACAATTTATTTCATCCTATCAAAACAACTACTATACAATAGATGTAACAATATATACATTTTTAACAAATTTAGTTATTCTTTTATAATTAGAGTTATATTTATTTAAAGTTTTTAATTTAAATATGTATTGATTTTGAATGTTTTAAAATAATTCACCGCTCTTAAAGCAATAAAGAGTTGCTGACAAAATACTTTTTCTTTTCAATTGAATTTAATGTCGATTATTTTTTTGAAATGTACTCGAAAGTTAATTTTTCATATCCTCTTATAAGTAATTGTACTACATTGTTTTGAGCATCAAACATCAAGTTGTCTATTTGCGAAACAGGCAAAATTTGGGGCGATGTCCCGGTTATAAAAACCGCATGAAAGTCTGGGATGTCATTCAAAAATATGTGCTCTTCTCTATAAATTATACCCGATTCTGTTGTTAGTTGAATAGTTTTTTGCCTGGTTATTCCCAGTAAAACTTCATTTTGGGGTGGCGTAACTACCGTATTATCTTTAACAAAAAACACATTGCTCCGGCTTCCTTCTGTAATATGGTTATATTTATCAACCAATAAAACTTCGTAAAAACCTTTGGCTGATATTAGTTCATCAGCCCGTTGCCTTACTGAAGTTTGAAAAACTTTAGCATGGGGGTTTCGCCGTTCACCATGTAAAATTCCACATTTCACCCCCGAATTGTACCAGGAAGCTTTTGGATACTGGTGTGCTATAAAATAAGCTTTCAGATTAACTTTGCACGAGACAAGGATATTCCCAAACGTAACATCATTCGCATCTATTAATTCTTTAATAAAACTGATGATTTCTTCTTTTTTGTATCGAATAGTTTTGCCTGCAATTTCAGCCGACGCAAAAAATCGCTCCATGTGTTCTTCCACGAATAAAGGAACTCCTTTTTCAACCCTTAAAACTTCATAAATGCCCCCCTCGTTTTCTGAAGGAACAAAATCTGAAACAGGCTTTAAGTCACCATTAAAAATAAAATAATTATGTTTTGGCGTTTGCTTCATTTTTGTAATTTAAAGTAAAATTACACAAATGTTTTATCTGATGTGAAAATGGCTTATAAAATTCCGCTTCCGCTAACGTTTAATCCACACAAGCACCACTTAGGATTTATATTCCAACAACTTAAAATATGGCAAAACAAGGAATGGCCCGAAATAACAGATGAAATGAAAGTTATTGGAAACAACCTGACTGATTTATATTACGGAAAATTAAATGTAACCGAGATTTGCAATGAATGTTTATTTTATTTTGAAACTCGAAAAATTAATTCTCCTGAAAAATTTTCGGAATGGTTGCAGCCAAATGAATACCGGAAAATTGAGCTCTCCGACAAATCGATGTGGGTGATAAAAAAAGGTGCCAACAACCACCGACATATCCATATCCACCCGGCAAAAAAATCACCGTTAACAACACGGGTCAGGGCAGCCACATTAAAAACTGCAATTGCAATAAAAATTCAGCAAAAGAAATTTTCAAACAGCAATGATTTAAATCTTCAAGATGTCAACCAGGTCAGAACAGAATTTCTGGGACTTTCGCCGATAAAAAATATTTCACGCGGCAAGGGCATATCAAAAATCTGTGCACTTTTTAATTCATTATAATCCTGATTCCTTATGTAATATTTTTCGCTTGCGCCCAGCTTCTGCCAATAGCAAAATCTTTTCTTTTTTAAGTTTGGTTTTACTGTTCATATTATATCCTTTTATTATTTTTGAACCTTCATTTTATTAAACCTATAAAACCTGTGATATGAAAATTTTGCGCATTCCGGCATTTATTCTTGCTGTTGCCTTTCTGGTCAGTTGTTCACGAAAAGAAGAAAAAAATTACCTCCGGCATGTTGACATGCTCATCGGAACCTGGAAATCATCCACCCCGGCTTCCAGCGAGAAACCCGGCGACCACGTAGATTACGGGCAAACCATTCCGGCAGTTACTGCCCCATTTGGAATGACCCAGTGGACTCCGCAAACCCACACATCAGAAGAAAAATGTGTGGCTCCTTTTTATTGGGGAACTCCGGCTCTGCAGGGTTTCAGGGCTACTCACTGGACCAGTGGATCGTGTGTACAGGACTACGGAAGTTTTACATTTTTCCCAACATCAATTAAAAACAATTTCACGTTTTTGCCTTCGCAGCGTAAAACAACATACATGTACGATGCCGACTCCTCATCTCCTGCTTATTACAAAGGAATATTTCCCGAAAACAATATTATTACCGAAATTACAGCAACAAAAAGATCTGGTTTTTTTCGATTTTCATGGTTTGAACCTGAAAATGCCGCTGTAATCATTGATGTTAACAGCGACGAAGGAGAAGGTTATATAAAAATTAATAAAGAAAAAGGAGAAGTTACCGGGTACAATCCTGTTCACCGTATTTACAACGGAAATGGGAAACCAGCAGGTTTTGCCGGGTATTTTGTAGCACAATTCGATAAAGAAATTGCCAGAACAGGCACTTATGCTGAAAATGAATTTTTTCATGAATCCACCGAGCAGGGACAAAAAGAAAATATTGGAGCCTATGTTTTTTTCAACCTGAATGAAGGTGAAAGTGTAAAAATGAAAGTGGGTACATCTTTCACCAGCATTGAAAATGCCCGTAAAAACCTGGAAGAAGAAATTCCGCACTGGGATTTTGAAAAAACAAAAACGGAACTTGAAAGTACATGGAATACGATGCTGGCCAAGATTGATGTCGAGGGAGAAAATGAAGATGAACTTTCCAAATTTTATACCGCCCTTTATCACAGCTTTTTACACCCCCGGCTTTTTAGCGACGTAAATGGCGAATATCCCGGTTTTGATGGCGACTCAACCATTCATAAAGCGGAAGATTTTGACTATTACGATGACTTTTCAAACTGGGACATCTACCGTGCCCAAATGCCGCTGCTAAGCCTGATTGCGCCCGAACAGTATGAAGATATGGTGAAATCGCTGATTGTTAAAGCCGAACAAGGAGGCTGGCTTCCAATCTTCCCCATGTGGAACAGCTATACTTCAGCAATGATTGGCGACCACAGCATTTCCATTATTTCTGATGCTCTGATGAAAGGTTTTGAATTCGATACGGAAAAAGCTTACCACTATATGCGGAGAAATGCATTTGAAACACCCGACAACCTGGAAGAATACATCGACGGAAAAGGCCGCCGCTCACTCACTTCTTACCTTGAGTTTGGGTACATTCCAATTGAAGATGAAGTACCTCATGCATTTCACCTGCGCGAGCAGGTTTCAAGAACCTTGGAATATGCTTACAACGACTGGGCGCTTGCTCAGGTAGCAAATAAATTAGGGAAAAAGGAAGATTTCGAGGAACTCTCGGCCAGGGCGCTGAATTACATCAATGTTTTCGACACCGATAAAGGCTGGGTGTGCGGTAAATTTTCGGATGGCACATTTACCGATGAATTTGATGCCAACAGTGAACTATTTTACATTACCGAAGGAACTCCCAAACATTACAGTTGGTACGTGCCTCACGATGTGAAAGGATTAATCGAACTGATGGGAGGGCCTGAAAAATTCACCAATAAACTGGACGATTTTTTTGCAAATAAAGAATACTGGCACGGCAACGAGCCCGGACATCACATTCCTTACCTGTACAATTATTCGGGGAACTGGCAAAAAACCCAGGAAACCGTTAAAAAGCTACTGAAAACAGAGTACAGTGTTGGCCCCGGCGGATTACCGGGAAACGATGATGCAGGACAGATTTCGGCCTGGTATGTTTTCAGTGCAATGGGTTTTTACCCGGTTTGCCCTGCAAGTAACCAATACCAACTCTCATCGCCCGTTTTCAAAAAGATTACACTTAATCTCGATAAAAAATATTACTCCGGTAAAAGTTTTGTTTTGGAATCTATGCCCGGAAATTCATCCGGCACTTTTTCAAAAGTTAAACTAAACGGAAAAGAAATTGAGCCAGTAATTACCCATGAGAATTTACAAGAAGGTGGAAAACTGAAATTTTCAAATTAGAACTTCACCTCAAAATTTTCAAAATAAAGCATAAAAGGGAAAACCTTTTTATGCTTTATTTTTATATACTTTTTCTGGAAGTTTAATGGCCCTCAAAACCAAAAATATTCCCAGTAATACAAACGGAATGCTCAGCCACTGCCCCATGTTCAGTGCCATGGTTGCTTCAAAAGTCTCCTGGTCTTCTTTTATAAATTCGATGAAGAAACGGGCAGTAAAAATGAAGATAAAAAATACACCGGTAAGTAAACCTTGTTTGTTTTTCGATCGGGTTTTCCGGTATAAAAACATAAGTACGGCAAAAGAGAGCAAATACGCCAGAGCTTCATAAATTTGTGTGGGATGCTTGGGAACGGTTTCGCCGTTGCGTTCAAAAATGAATCCCCAGGGAAGGTTGGTTTCAACACCATATATTTCGGAGTTCATCAGATTTCCGGTGC
Source organism: Tangfeifania diversioriginum (assembly GCF_900141875.1). GTDB lineage: Bacteria > Bacteroidota > Bacteroidia > Bacteroidales > Prolixibacteraceae > Tangfeifania > Tangfeifania diversioriginum. The sequence goes on from NZ_FQZE01000003.1 coordinate 27,578, forward strand.
GAATAAAGGCTGCCACAAGTGCTGTGGGAACAACTATTCGGTCGATGGTCCATAAAACATTTCGTTTGGTTACCACTTTCGAATAAATCAGCATGGCAATAATTATCCCGATTGCCCCACCATGGCTGGCCAGTCCGCCATGCCAGATTTTAATAATTTCGGACGGGTTTTGCGAATAATAATCCCATCCGTAAAAAAACACATGCCCCAGCCTGGCGCCAACAATTGTGGCAATAATGATATAAAAGAATAGTGAGTCGATCCATTTCTGGGGAACTCCTTCTGATCTAAACATTTTTTCACCAATGTAGTACCCGATTAAAAAACCAGAGGCAAACAACAATCCGTACCAGCGAACTGACAAAGGCCCCAGGTTGAAAATTTCGGGGCTCACATTCCAGTGGACAAAACTTAAAAGGTGTATCATTTTATTCAATTAATTACAACATGAATCGACTTCAATAAACCGGGAAACGCAATTCTGTTATTTTGCTCCCCTTCCGTGGCAGTGTTTGTATTTTTTTCCACTCCCGCAAGGACATGGATCGTTGCGGCCAACTTTTTTCTCTACCCGCACCGGCTGAGGCTTGGAGCGTTCACCGGTATTCGTGTTCGCGCCTTCCATCGGGTTATCAACTCCAGGCATATCAGATTTCTGCGTTTTGTACCGGCTCATATCAATGCGTTTACGCTCTTCGGCCTGTTTTATCTGATCAGGATTTTGAATTGGAATGTGTCCTTTCATCAGCGTGGAAACCACATCTTTATTCACTTTTTCCACCATCATTTTAAACAGGTTGAACGATTCAAACTTGTAAATTAACAGCGGATCTTTCTGCTCGTATGTGGCATTTTGTACCGATTGTTTCAAATCGTCCATCTCGCGCAGCTGCTCTTTCCATGATTCATCAATGGTATTCAAAACAATTTGTTTCTGGTATGATTTTACCAGCTCTTTTCCTTTATTTTCGTATGCCTTTTCGAGGTTACAAACAATCTGGAATACCCTTTTACCATCGGAAATGGGAACGACTATATTTTTATAAGTCTGCGATTTTGTTTCGTACACTTTTTTGATGACCGGAAAAGCTTGTTTGGCAATGGTTTCAACTTTGCGGTTGTAGCCATCAATCATTTTTTCATAAATCTTTTCGGTAATTTCTCCGGGGTTCATCTGCTTAAACTCCTCGGCCGAAACCGGCGATTCCATTGAAAGCAAACGCATGAGTTCCAGGTTGAAATCTTCAAACTGGTCGGAGCCGTAATAACTGTTTACCAGTTCTTCAACTGAATCGTACATCATGTTGAGCACATCAACCTCGAGCCGTTCGCCAAAAAGGGCATGCTTGCGTTTCTTGTAGATAACTTCACGCTGCGAGTTCATCACATCGTCGTATTCGAGCAGGCGTTTACGGATTCCGAAGTTATTCTCTTCCACTTTTCTCTGCGCCCGTTCAATCGATTTTGAAATCATTGAATGCTGGATGACTTCACCTTCCTGCAGTCCCAGTTTATCCATTACGCCGGTTATTCGTCCCGAGCCAAAGAGGCGCATCAAATCATCTTCGAGTGAAACATAAAACTGCGATGAACCGGGATCTCCCTGGCGACCTGCGCGTCCGCGCAGCTGCCTGTCCACTCGTCGTGAATCATGTCGTTCGGTACCAACAATGGCCAATCCACCGGCTTTTTTTACTTCGGGTGCCAGTTTAATATCCGTTCCCCTACCGGCCATATTAGTGGCAATGGTTACACCTCCGGTGCGTCCGGCTTCGGCAACAATTTCGGCTTCGCGGGCATGAAGTTTGGCATTGAGCACATTGTGTTTGATACCTTTCATTTTCAGCATCCGGCTAAGCAGTTCTGATATTTCCACAGAAGTGGTACCAACCAGAACCGGTCGTCCTGCTTTATTCAGGTTCACAATTTCATCGCCCACAGCATTGTACTTTTCCCTTTTGGTTTTAAAAACCAAATCCTCCTTATCTTCACGAATAACAGGACGGTTGGTGGGGATAACCACAACTTCCAGTTCGTAAATATCCCAGAATTCCCCGGCTTCAGTTTCGGCTGTCCCGGTCATACCTGCCAGTTTGTGGTACATACGGAAATAATTCTGCAGCGTAATAGTAGCAAATGTCTGTGTAGCGGCTTCCACTTTCACCCGTTCTTTTGCCTCAATGGCCTGGTGCAATCCATCGGAATAACGACGCCCCTCCATAATACGCCCGGTTTGTTCGTCCACAATTTTCACCTTGTTGTCGATAACCACATATTCCACATCTTTTTCGAACATGGTGTAGGCTTTCAACAACTGATTTATGGTATGAACCCGTTCCGATTTCACGGCGTAATCCTGGAGCAGTTTATCTTTCTTCTCAATAATTTCTTCTTCCGGCAAACCGGAATTTTCCAGCTCGGCCATTGTGCTTCCCATGTCAGGAAGTACAAAAAACTCATTATCGTCAAATCCTTGTGAAATAAGGTCGATTCCTTTGTCGGTCAATTCAACCGAATTCATCTTTTCTTCAATAATAAAGTAGAGCGGATCAGTAACAATATGCATATTTTTATTGTTATCCTGCATGTAAAAGTTTTCGGTTTTTTGCAGGATAGACTTCATGCCCTCTGAGCTCAAAAATTTAATTATCGATTTATTTTTCGGCAACCCTTTGTGGGCCCGTAAAAGTAAAAGCCCCCCCTCTTTGCGTTCTTCTTCAGTAGGATTTTCTTTAGTAAGCAGCCGTTTTGCATCGATGAAAATTTGGTTTACCAGCTCGCGCTGTACTTTGTAAAGTTTTTCAACATAACCTTTCAGCTCCTCAAACTGCTGATGCTCGCCTTTTGGCACAGGTCCTGAAATGATAAGCGGGGTACGGGCATCATCGACCAGCACCGAGTCAACCTCATCAACTATGGTGTAATGATGTTTACGCTGAACCAAATCACCGGGGTTTATTGACATGTTGTCACGCAGGTAGTCGAATCCGAATTCATTATTTGTACCATAAGTAATATCGGCATTGTAAGCTTTTCGTCTCGCCTCGGAGTTGGGCTGGTGCTTGTCGATACAATCAACTGTAAGACCATGGAATTCGAAAATAGGTCCCATCCATTCCGCATCTCGTTTGGCAAGGTAATCGTTCACCGTTACAAGATGAACTCCCCGCCCGGCTAAGGCATTCAGAAAAACCGGCAGAGTAGCAGCCAGCGTTTTCCCTTCACCGGTCGCCATTTCGGCAATTTTACCCTGGTGCAATACAACGCCGCCAATCAGCTGAACATCGTAATGAACCATATCCCAGGTAATCTCAGTACCACCGGCAATCCATTTGTTCTTCCAAAGAGCTTTGTCTCCTTTAATAGAAATGCTGTCGCGCTCTGAGGCCAAATCTTTATCGTATTCCCGGGCAGTTACTTCAACGGTTTCATTTTCAAAAAAACGGCTGGCAGTCTCTTTTACAATAGCAAAGGCCGTGGGGAGTACTTCATTTAAAACTTCTTCAATTTTCTCGTTGATTACTTCCTCTAACTTATCAACTTGTTCGTATAGCTTTTCGCTTTCCTGAATTTCAACTTCCTCTGCCTTGGCTCTCAGGCTTTCAATTTCATTTTCTTCGGGTTCAATTCTTTTCTTTATCGTTTTCCGAACTTCATCGGTTTCTTCCCTCAGTTCATCATTCGATTTACTGTTCAGGCGCTCATATTCTTTTTTAATTTGTTCAATCAATGGGGATATTTCCTTGATGTCTCTCTCCGATTTATTACCGAGAATTTTTCCCAGTATTTTAGTTACAAATGCCATTTTGCTTAAATTTATTCTTTACTAAAAATGCGTTTGCAAATTTAGTTAATTGGACAGGGTAAAAAAACGATTAAAATGTTTTTAACTGAAAATACTTATAAAAATAAAAATGACGAAAAAATATACTCCGGTTCAATTTCATGATTTGACGTTCAATATAGAACAAATGTTTAATATATTTTAAAATTAAGTACTAACACACATCATTCACTTCATTAAAAATAATTTAAATTTCAACCAAATTGTAATTAGCACAGAGAGGTTTACACAGAGGTACAACTAACATTAATCAAATGTTCTCAAAGATACTGAAAGATCAATAGTTATAAAATTCTTATAAATTGTAAAGTTTATTCAAAGTAATAAGAGATAACAAAAAATAGAAAGGAAAGAAAGTTTTTAAAACATAGTAAGATATGTTGCATTGATGCAATATTTTTTATATTTTTAATAAAACGATTTGGCTGATGTATCATAAATAATTTTAATATTTGCTTATAACATATAATGTAGATTTTTTAACATTTAAACTTTATGTACTATGAAATTAAAACTTTTACTTCTTTTAATGTTGATTGGTGGGATGCTGAATGCTCAGGATACCATTCGAACATTTATTATTACTGAAACCCGCGTTGACAGGAATGACCAGTCATACGTGGAACTGACTAATGTTGGAGAGGACGATCTCGACATCAGCCAGTTTGAGTTTGGCCGTGTAGGTGCTTGGACAGTCCCATACGAAACAACTGCCGAAAACTTTTTACGGTTGCCGGAAGTAACTCTGGCCCCCGGCCAAACTTATGTGATGGCTGCTGTTAAAGAGTTCGTTGAAGAAATGCACCCAATTAAACCGGATTTATTCCAACGCCGGATTACCAAGCCTGAGTGGTGGGACTTAGCCGATATGGTAATTCACATGCCGGAAGATAATGTTCGGTATGCAACAGCAGGAATATCGGACAGTATTTCTCCCAACTGGGGCATCATGGAAACATGGGGAAGCCGCGAAACCTGGTACATCGAACAACACTTTGAAAATGGCGACTCGGCTATAGTTGACCAGGTAGGTGGTTTGTTCGCAGAGGATAACGACACACAGGAAGATTCTCCTTCCATTGATGTGGCAGGCGTAACCAATGCCTGGGGAACCCACATTCTGGTGCGCAAAGCCAGTATTAAGGAAGGGACAACCGATTTTGATGCCGCCCGTGGTATCGATATCGACGATTCAGAATGGATTCCTATTCCAGTATTCATCAACGACCATGAACCCTACCGGGCCGTATTCTGGACTACTGGATTCCACGGTGATGTGACACTCGATGAAAACACCCTCCAGTCGGATGTACTTGAAGTGGACTGGGCCAATAAAACCATCACTGCTCCGTGGGGAGTGAGAAACAACGACGATTTCATGTTCCAGTTTGAAAAAGTGAACGGTTTGGCTTGGAAATATGATTTATCAGAAGCCCGTGCAGATTCAGCATACAATTCAGCACGCACAGGAGACAAATTGACAATTTATGCCTGTGGAAATACGCTGCAAACCGAAACTTTCGATATTATTGTGGAAGAACCAATGGCCGATGCCAATATTCTTTTACCAAAATATGCACCTGACTGGGATCCGGAAGGTAGTTTCTACTCCAATAATATCAACTCTGGTAATGACGAATACTACTCCGTTACTGTTGACGCACCTGAAATGGACACCATCACTAACGGATTGTTTGGTATTGGCTATGCCACACGAACCGACTCTCTGCTTACCTACCTTGAAAAAGCCCCTGAAGCTGACTGGGAATTTGTTTGGGTAGATGGCGTGGAACGTCCTGACGTTAAAAATGGAGATATACTGAGAGTGACTGCCGATAACGGTGATGTGAAGGACTATTTTATTAAGGTTAACAAATACATTCCAAGCCACAATGCTGATTTAAGCTCCATTACATGGCCCGATATTCCGGAAGATTTGAAAGGGTTGTATGGATGGGTTGAAGATACCATCCCAGGATTTAACTCTGGTGTCACTAATTATAATTTAGAACTCCAATATGGGATAGAGCAAATTCCCACGCTAATCGGAAAAATCAGCGACTTAAATTCTACAATGGAAGTTAACAGGGCTATCAGCCTGGATGGATCAGATGAGCAAAAAACTATTGACTTTGTTGTTACCGCCGAAGATGACACAACCCAAAAAACGTACTCCGTAAAAATGGAAAAACCAAAAGACCTGGAAAACATCCAACCTTTTGAGGCTGAACCATTTATTTCGGAATTGGTAATGAGGGACCAATGGGCAAATGGCTTTGTGGAAATTTGCAACCCGGGAAATCAAACATTGGATTTAAGCAACTATATGTTTGTAGCCACAGGAGCAGATATTAGTAATCCGGCTGAAGCTATTGAAAGTTTTTCAACTGAAGAGGATTGGCTGGACCGATATTCAAAATATGTTCCCGGCTACAAATGGGTGGATCAAACTACCTGGGGGGTATCGCCGGGGATGTTGGTCCAGGATTTAGCAGTTTCCTCTATGGTGGCACCTGGTGATGTATTTGTTATGGGCGAAATAAACGGAACCGGACAAAGTGGCGAAACATGGTTTGCTTCAGAACAATGTGATGTTATTTTTAATACCGACCGTAACCCATGGGGTGAAGAAATAGGAGGTGGTACAGCAGCCGAACAATGGTTGGATGGAAACTTTTTCATTTTTAAAATTTTAAATGATTCGATTCTTACAAATGACAAACCAGCTAATGATCCAAATGACTTTGAATTAATTGAGTACTTTGGACAAAGTGGAGAAACCTGGGTTGTTGGCGGAATTACTACCGATCAAATAACCACATACATCAGAAAACCTGAGTATTATATTGGTAAAACTGAACCTGCAGAATCTTTTGGAGCAACTGAAGAAGAATCAGAATGGATACAACGAAACAGAGCATATTATCAAGGACAGGGCTTTGGCTGGCCAGATGATATTCTTCAGGTTACAAATAACCTGGGGCAGCATTACTTTAATGAACCAACAGGTTATCAAACAACTGTCACATCAGTTTACTACAAGGTAAGTGAAGGCTTTTCCATGGAGGAAACTATAATAGGAGTTTACGAAGGCACTACAGTTGAAGATTTCTTATCAAAAATTGAAAAGAAATATCAAGAACAAGTGCTAGTAGTAAAATCAGGCGCTGATGGTTCCGAACTAGCCGTAGATGAACTTGTAAGTACGAATGACACGCTGGTTGTTACACCTGCAATTGGAAATGCAATGACCAAGTATATCCTTGATGTTACAGAAGAAGGGCTTAACTCAGATGCTTATTTAACTTCATCACTTTATACAATAACTACTGAGGTTGAACCCAAAAGCACTGGAACTGAAGCAACCGGCTCCGGTACTATTACTGGATTCGAGTATGGTACACAACTCCGAACAGTTGTAAATAATGTAGATGTACCTGATGGAGCTACTTTCTCAATATTAGACGATAAAGGAGCACCTGTGCCACTTAAAAGAATGAATTTTGACACAGCCTATGTAGATGTTACAGTAAATCACCTCACTTATTTTGAAGTTGTTTCTGAGGATAATTTATACACAATGATGTATCAGCTGCTGCCACAGGCATCGCAATCATCAGCCTTTGTTACTTCCGATGTATATAACGTGCAACAAAGTGATTTACTCATCCAGTTCGTTCCCAGGGGAACCACTGTAGATGCGTTCATGTCAAATATTCTTCCTTCACTGGGATCAACTGTTAAACTCATTGACAAATTAGGAAATGAAAGAGTTGCAGGAAACATTGCAGAAGACGACAAACTGATTGTTACTGCACCCGATGGTGAAACGCAAACAGTTTATTACCTGGCCATGTTACGCACAGAGCTTGTACCAGCGCCAAACTACCTGGCTTACGTACTGTCTGATGTTTACACTGTTGACCAACAGGATATGTTCCTGGTTGGAAGCTCACTTACAGGAAATACACTTGTAGCTGATTTCCATAACAACATCGAAGCCGTATTTGGCGCTACAGCTATTGTAATGGATAAAGATGGCAACGAAAAAACTGACGGCGACCTTGACGATGGCGACTGGCTCAAAGTAATTTCAGCCGACGGCAAAATTGAAGTGATGTACGCACTGGACCTCGATCTGACATCTGCAGACAAACTTGCCAAAGGTGAAATACTGCTTTATCCGAACCCGACCACCGGAACAGTGAATATCAATGGCCTTGAAAAAGGAACGAGGCTACAGGTATTCAACCAGGTTGGAGCTATGGTAAACGATATAAAATCCAGCAGAAGCATTGAAAGAATTTCGCTGGAAAATCAACCTGCCGGAATGTATCTGATTGTTCTCACAAAAGATGCACAGCTGGTTGGTCAGTATAAAGTGATTCGTAAATAATTTATTTTAATTATTAACATTCTTGATTTGAATAAGAGCCTGTATAAATGCAGGCTCTTATTTTTTAAACCAACAACAACTTGCTATGAACCTGAAATTACCCGGAATATATATTCTCATCCTCACACTTTTTTTTGCTTATTTCCCAAAAGCAAATGCCCAACTTACGCCACATGAAGCGGTAGCGCAAATGCAAAAAGGAATTAACATGGGCAACACACACGAGCCCCCTACAGAAGCCGGCTGGAACAATCCCAAAGCTAAGGAATACTATTTTGATTTATACAAGGAGGCTGGCTTCGACTGTGTTCGTATTCCGGTACGCTGGGATAATTACACCGGTAAAACGCCTCCCTACAAAATTGATGATTACTGGCTGAACCGAATAGAGCAAGTGGTTGACTGGGGCCTGGAGCGTGACCTTTTTATTGTAATCAATGCACACCACGAAGAATGGATAAAAAGCAACTACTCTGAAGCTAATAAAGCCAGGTTTGACAGCATCTGGTCGCAAATTGCCACACATTTTCAGGATAAACCCGAAAAACTTATTTTCGAAATTATTAATGAACCCTACGGATTAACGAAAGCCCAAAATGACGATCTGCATGCCCGGGTTCTTTCAATTATCAGGAAAACAAATCCAACCCGGCTCGTAATTTTTCAGGGGCACAACTGGGGTGGCTCAGACGATCTGCTTATTGCAGAGATACCCGATGATAACTATGTGATTGGCTCCTTCCACTCTTATGATCCTTACCTGTTTGGGCTCGAAGGCGAAGGCACCTGGGGTTCGCCAGCCGATTACAACCAACTCGACCAAAAATTTAAAGGTGTTGCCGATTGGTCAGAAGAAAATAACATTCCGGTCTTTCTCGGCGAGTTTGGCGCAAAAAAAACAGCCGATTACAATTCACGTATGCGACATTACCGGGCGTATGTGGAGCTTTCACAAAAATACGGTTTTACCCCGGCCGCATGGGACGATGGCGGAGATTTCAGAATAATGGAACGCGAGCAGCACGACTGGAATGAAATAAAGGATATTTTGATTCATACTACAACAAAATCGCCTAAACCATTTGCTGTAGTTTACCAGGATTCAATTATTCAGGTCAGCTGGAGTCCTAACACTTCCAACCACGACAGCATTATTGTTCAGCAAAAACTGGCTACCTCCAGGCATTTTACCACCATTGCAACCCTGGCCCCCGAAACACGCCAGCTAAACATTGTCAAGCCATCGCTCACAAATAAATATTACGATTTCAGGATTATTGCTTATTATAATGATACAAATAACCTGTTTTCGCAACCCGTCAGGGTATTTTTTCCGGCATGGACACGCCCAGAGCGAATTCCGTTTAACGACACGCTCGCTGTAATTCCGGGAATAATTGAAGCCGAAGATTTCGACATTGGTGGTGAAGGATTTACCTATCACGATTCCAACGAATTAAACATTGCAGGTGACTACCGCCCTGAGGAAGGTGTCGATATTTATGACCGGCTGGGCGATGGATTTCACATAGGAAACGTGATGCCCGGCGAATGGACAGAGTACTCGGTAAACGTACTTACCGAAGGCTGGTACAACGTGTCGGCCTATGTGGCTACATACTATGCCGGCGGAACCTTTCAAGTTAAAATCGATACAGTTTCATCAGATCCCGTTACTGTCGCGGCCAGCGGAAGCCGTTTGAATACAATGCCGGTTACAACAAAAATGTACCTTAATGCTGGTGAACAAATTTTCAGGTTTACCATTCTCGATGGTCCTCAATTCAATATCGACAAGTTTGAATTTGAGCTGATTACCAATGCCCAACAACCGACTGCCCAAAATGAATTGGGATTTTCACTTCACCAAAACCCTTCAAAAGAGTTGATTATCAATCAAAAACCCGGAGCCCAACTGGTTCAGCTAAATATTTATAATCTGAACGGAAAAGTAATTAAGATGATTGCAAACCCGAAACCCACCGAAAAAGTTTCCGGTTCTGAGTTTTCCACCGGATTGTACATTATTAAAGGTTTTTCGAAAACTGGAATTTACACTAAAAAAATAGTAATAAAGTAAAATATAAGACCATGAAACCAATCATCCCTGTTTTATTGATACTTGTAATTTCCCTTTCAAATTGTAATTTAATGGCCCAACCCGTAGAAGAGCATGGACAACTGGCTGTTGAAGGCAAATATCTGGTTGATAAAAATGAAAAGCCGATCATGCTCTCCGGAGTGAGCTACGGCTGGCACAACTGGTGGCCGAGGTTTTACAACGAAGAATCGGTAGCCTGGCTGGCCGAAGACTGGGGTTGCAATGTTGTTAGAGCAGCACTGGGTGTTGGGCCCGATAGCAGCTATCTCGATCGCAAAAAATGGTCGAAGGAAAAAATTGAAGCTGTTGTAAACGGCGCCATCAAAAACGATATTTACGTCATTATCGACTGGCACAGCCACGAATTTCATCAGCAGGAAGCGATTGAATTCTTTTCGGAAATGGCACAAAAATACGGCGATTATCCGCATGTGATTTACGAAATTTTCAATGAGCCGGTGCGCGATTCCTGGGAAAAAGTAAAAGCCTATTCCGTTGAAGTAATTAAAGCCATCCGGGAACACGACCCCGACAATATCATCCTTGTGGGAAATCCACACTGGGATCAGGATATCCACCTGGTTGCAGACTCCCCCATTGAAGGATTCGACAACCTGATGTACACCGTGCATTTTTATGCCGCCACGCACAAACAGGAACTGCGTGACCGCTGCCAGTACGCCCTCGATAAAAATATTCCGGTTTTCATTTCCGAATCGGCTGGCATGGCAGCCAATGGCGACGGACCAATCAATTACAAAGAGTGGCACAAATGGATTGATTTCATGAAAGAAAATAAAATTAGCTGGGTGAGCTGGTCCATTGCCGATAAAGATGAAACCTGCTCCATGCTTCAAAAATCAGCAGCTGACAAAGGAAACTGGAAAAAAGAAGACTTAAAGGAATCGGGAATTAAAACCAGGGAATTGCTCCGGGAAATGGCCGGATTAAAAGAATAGCATGAAATTTTATCAGAATGAAAAAGTTATTAATACACTCCATTTTATTGATGTCTATTTGCAATCCAATCTTTGCCCAAAGTTTTGAAGCTGAAGATGCTATATTATCAGGAGGAGTTACTATAGACACATACAACAGTGTAAGCTGTGCCTATATGGCCGGCAGCGGCAGTATTAAATTTACTGCCAATATAACTTCGGCAGGTACTTATAAACTAACCATCAGGGCAGCAACACCTATGGGTGAAAAAACGCAGGACCTGTATGTGAATGATGCACACGTTGGCCAGGTAAAATTTAATTCCAACAGCAACTGGTTTGACCAAAATGCCGGTGCTGTATATTTATCAGCCGGAAATAACACCATTGAAATTAGAAAAAGCTGGGGGTATATGTACTTCGATAAAATTACATTAGAAGAAATTCCACCCAACGATTATAGCACAACCGACAGCCTATTGGTTAATACGAACAGCGATGAAAAAACCAAAAATGTTTACAGTTACCTGCGTTCGCAATATGGAAAGAATATTATTTCAGGGCAAACATCATACTGGGACGAATTAATTGCGGTTGCCGGAAAAACACCGCTTGTGCGTGCTTTCGATTTTCAATCGTACACTGTTGGGTATCCCTATTTATGGGACAACTCGGTTGGCGGACACACCTTTGGGTGGACAAACAATGGTGCAACTCAGAAAGCAATCGACTGGTATAAAAGCACCGGCGAAAAAGGTATTGTATCGTTTCAGTGGCACTGGCATTCGCCATTTGGAGGAGAAGTTTCCACAAATACTTTTTATACCAGCGAAACAACCTTTGATGTGAGCAGGGCGGTTACACCCGGCACGGCAGAATATGATGATGTTATAGCCGATATTGATTCAATAGCTTCGCAATTAAAACGTTTGCAAAATGCCGGTGTGCCTGTACTTTGGCGGCCACTGCACGAAGCCGGCGGTGGCTGGTTCTGGTGGGGTGCAAAAACAGCAAAAGATTGCCTGGATTTGTACGATATCCTGTACGACAGATTAACAAACTATCATCAACTGAACAATCTGATTTGGGTTTGGTCATCGCCTGAAGCCGATTGGTACCCGGGAAACAGCAAAGTTGATATCATCGGATATGATTCCTATCCGGGTGAATTTGTGTACAGTTCACAAAAATCTGTTTTTAACCAACTCTACGATATTGTTGAGGGAAAGAAAATGATTGCGATGACGGAAAACGGGCCAATCCCCGATATTGACAAATGTATTGATGAAGATGCAATGTGGCTTTATTTTTCGTCGTGGAACGATTTGGTTGCAAAACAAAACTCAAGCGAACATATTCAGCAGGTATTTGCCCATGAATATGTAATTACACTCGATAATGTCCTGTCTTCATCAATATCCGGTGAGCGAATAATTTCATCCGTATTCCAGATATACCCCAACCCAGCAGCAGATGTGCTGAATATTGACTTTATTGGAGAACCGGAACCGCAGGGAACAATCAGCATTATTAATGTTGAAGGCAAAGTAATACTGGAACAACAATTTACTGACAACAAAAATTTATCGGTAAATGTTAGCCAGTTACAGCAAGGCATTTACATTTGCTCTTTTTACAATGGAAAAGAAAAGGCCGTTTTAAGATTTATTAAACGATAAGCAGAACTTACTGTTTATTCACGTTTTACAGAGCCAAGCCCGTCAATAAATTCGGTAAGCTGCGGATTGCCGCGGTACTTAATTTTGCCCACGCCTTTTATGGTTGCATTAAGGGTTTCGGTGGCATAAACGCTTCCGGTGCCCACTCCTTCAATAAAAAAAGTTACATCTTTTGTTTTCAACTCATCGGCATCTACATGACCGGCTCCGGTAACTTTCACATCGAGCGATTCGGCCACGCCGTCGAGTTCGAACATCACGCCCCCCTCGGTTCTGATACCTATGTTCCGGGATTTTGCCTTGATTTCAACTTTTGCACCCCCTTTAACATCCACCATAAAATCATTCAAATCAAGGTAACCTCTTGTTTGCAATTTGATGCCGCCCTCAATTCTGAGCCGTTCAAAATTTCTGAATGTCAGGTAAAGTGTTATCCGGCTGAAATCAAAAGGTTCCCTGTCCACATGCAGGTGAAGCCTCCCGCTCCGGTTGTCCATATCCAGGTATTCGAACGCACCGGAATCCGATGCCCGCACTTCGAGCGAGTTTTCATTTCCCTGAATAAGGTAAACCTTAAAAGCCCCTTCAAGGAACAACTCATTGAAACGGTCGATTTCGTATATTCTTGTTAAATCGTTTTCCTGAAGCCCCTTTGCCGGATTGGCTTTTGCAAATCCAACAGTCAGGAAAAAGATCATTGAAAGGAAAAAAAATTGCACGGTTTTCATTTCTGTTTCAGTTTTAAAATATTACGCTGGTAAAAGTAATACTTTGCCGGGTTATTTATTTATAAATTCGACGAACAACTGATTTTAAAAGGTAAATTCAGGGCCTGGAATCCGACTAAATCAACCGGCGTAAAAAAAACAAACCATAAAAAATTAAAAGAGAGAAAGCCACCACCACAAAATGATCAAAATAAGAAAATTGAACAATCGACTGTAAATAAATCCCCACATAAACCACTGACAAAACACTCAATACCAGCAAAATATTCACATTTCTCCTTCCTCCTTTTATCATTATCTGTGTGGAAAACCCACCCCAAATCAAGGCAAAAACAAACAAACCAACACCTTCAGCAATGTTTCCTGCCTTGAACCGGGTAAAACCAAATATCAGCGGCAGGAGGGCAACAATAAGCAGGCTTCGGCCAAGGCTTCTGCGAACTTTTTCCCTGTTTTTTTCATGTTCAATTGTTGGAAATAAACTGCGTTTTAACGGCTCAGTCTGAAACTCAGGATTTACCAAATCCTGCTCTGAATTAATGAGCTTTCGTTCAATAGCTTCCTCCACGGCAATGTCAACTGCTTCAGGTTGATAATGTTTCCTTTTTTTCAGAATATCCAGAATCTTTTCATCCGTTTGTTTGTTAATAAATTCTTTTAAATGGCTGTTATCTTCTTCCTGTTTTGATTTTTCGTTCATTTTAAAATACATTTATCATTGAAAAACAAATTAAACCCAAAATTGTCATTAAAAAAAGAAATTAAAAAACTGTAAAAAATAATACCATGTACAACTTTGAATATCAAAATCCTGTAAAAATTATTTTCGGAAAAGGCACAATACCAAAAGTGGGTAGTGAAATTCCAGCCAATACCAAAGTACTTCTTATATACGGAGGTGGAAGTATAAAACGAACTGGCGTTTACGATAAGGTTAAAGATGCCTTAAAAAATGTGGATTTGCTTGAATTTGGTGGCATTGAGCCTAATCCGCATTACGAAACCTGTATGAAAGCGGTTGAACTCATCAAAAAAGAAGATGTAAACTTCCTGCTTTCGGTGGGCGGTGGTTCAGTACTCGATGCCACAAAATTTATTGCAGCGGCAGCATTATACAAAGGGGATGATCCGTGGGATTTTCTCTCGCACCGGTTTGAAATTGAAGTGGAAGAAGCACTCCCACTCGGCGATGTATTAACACTGCCGGCAACGGGTTCCGAAATGAATGGAAACGCAGTGATAACGCGCGAATCGACACAGGAAAAACTGTCGTTTGGCAGTCCAAAAGTAATGCCGCAGTTTTCCATTCTCGATCCTGAATGTATTTTCACACTCCCCGACAAGCAGGTGGCAAACGGTATTGTTGATGCGTTTATGCACGTGCTGGAACAATACCTCACATTCGCAGTCAATTCTCCTATTCAGGACCGTTTTGCCGAAGGTATTTTAACCACGTTAGTAGAGGAAGGCCCCAAAGTACTGGCCAACCGTAACGATTACGATGCCGCTGCCAATTTTATGTGGAGCGCCACAATGGCCTTGAACGGATTAATAGGTTCGGGAGTGCCGCAAGACTGGGCCACACACATGATTGGCCACGAACTTACCGCTTTTCACGGCATTGACCATGCGCGCACGCTGGCCATTGTTATGCCCGGCATAATGAACATTAAACGCGAAAACAAAAAAGAAAAGTTACTGCAATTTGGCGAACGTATATGGGGAATTACCGAAGGAACATACAACGAGCGAATAGATAAAGCCATTGCAAAAACGGTTGAGTTTTTCGAATCGCTTGGTGTACCATGCAAGTTACCCGATTACGATGTGCCGGCTGAAACGATTGAAAAAATTAAGGAACGTTTCAAACAACGTGGAAGCAAACTGGGCGAAAAAGCGGATATTGATTATAATGAAGTTGAAGCAATTTTGCAGGACAGGTTGTAATGTCGGGTTAAACGCAATTGACTTCAGTTTCAAGGTCGATATCAAACCTTTGTTTTACTGAATTTTTAATTTTTTCGGAAAGATTAAAAATATCCATGCCGGTGGCATTGCCGTAATTTACCAGTACAAGTGCCTGCTTCTCGTGTACACCGGCATCGCCATCGCGAAAACCTTTCCAGCCGGCTTGTTCAATTAACCAGCCGGCTGCTACTTTCATTTTCTCATCGCCTGCGGGGTAAACCGGTAATTCAGGGAATTCCGATTTTAACCGGTTGGCCTTTTCTGCGGGCACCACAGGATTTTTAAAAAAACTGCCTCCGTTGGGCAACTCTTCCACCTGGGGCAGTTTCGAGTTGCGGATATCGATTACCGCCTGACGAATATTCCTCAAATTTACTTCTCCCAGGGTTTCAACTTCTTGCAAAACACTGCCGTAATTCAAATTAAATTCGGGAAATTTATCAAGTTTGAAAACCACGGAAGTAATGATGAACCGGTTTTTAAATTTTCGCTTAAAAATGCTGTTTCGGTAAGAGAACTCACATTCGTCAGCAGAAAATTCCTTTGCCGTGTTCTCCATTAAATCAAAGCCTTTAACAGTTTCAATACAATTGCCGGCTTCCTGCCCGTAAGCACCGATATTTTGAACCGGTGCAGCACCTACATTTCCCGGAATAAGCGAAAGGTTTTCGATGCCACCCAGTTTGTAATCAACAGTGTACTGTACAAATTCATCCCAGTTTTCTCCTGCTCCGGCTTCAATCCAAATATGCTGCCGGTCTTCTTTAACAGGGTAAATTCCTTTGCTGTTGGGGTGAAAAACCAGCCCGTCAAAATCACTTAAAAACAGCATATTACTTCCGCCTCCGAGAACAATCATCCGGTCCTCTTTCCACGAATCATTGGAAGCTACAAACGTTTTTAAATCTTCCGCTTCGGTAAATTCAAAAAAGTAACGTGCTGAAACGTCAATACCAAATGTATTCAGCGTTTTCAGGGAATAATTTTCAAAAAAGCGTATCATAAAATTTTTTGCAATGATACAATTTAAAGGTCAAAATCTGCTCAGTTCATACATTCAAAATTGCAAAAACTGGTAGCGATTAACCTAATTTTCGGCA
Source organism: Tangfeifania diversioriginum (assembly GCF_900141875.1). Taxonomy (GTDB): domain Bacteria; phylum Bacteroidota; class Bacteroidia; order Bacteroidales; family Prolixibacteraceae; genus Tangfeifania; species Tangfeifania diversioriginum. Next base: position 44,332 of record NZ_FQZE01000003.1, read on the forward strand.
GTTAATTCAACCACGGTGCTGGTCAATTCGCGGGTATCGGCAAAATTTAAACCCACTTTCATCAGGTAATCGCCTGTAAAAACCTGGTCGTCCTGCCGGAAAGCAGACCAGCGTTGGCCCGGAATTTTATTAATTTCTTTTACCCGGTACTTTTTGTCGGGATCGAGGCCCTGCAATTTTACGGGGTTGGTATGTTCCTCGCGGTACGGATAAAGATTATAACAAAAAACTACCGCCTTGTCTTTTGGCTCCGAAACGTACATCAGCGAGGCCCTTTCCTCTTCGTAGGGAGAAACCAGCCGGTACATTTCGCCAAACCAGATAACATCTTTCAGCCGGTCGTAATCTTTGAGTACCTGCTGGCTAAATTCCAGTTCTTCTTCTGAAAATTCTTCCACACGAATGTCGTATCCCATTTTTCCCATCATTGCCACATCGGTACGGAACTTAAGCGACTGGTTGCCCATTGAAGTAACATGGTTGCATATTGTGTTGGCCGGGAAGAAATACGAATAGCCCCACTGGATAAAAATCCGGTCGTAGGCGCTTGTGTTGTCACTCGCCCAAAATTCGGTAAAATATTTCATGGCGCCGTAATCGGTGCGGCCGCCTCCGCCCGAGCAAAGCATAATGGGCAAATCGGGATGTTTTTCGCGTAAATCTTCCATCACTTTGTAAAAGCCATTCACGTATTCAATAAAAATATGCGATTGATTTTCACCAAGATATTCCGAATAAGTATTGGTCATTTCACGGTTGCAATCCCATTTTATAAACGCAATTTCAGGGTGCTCGGTCAGCATTTCATCCACCACATTAAAAACAAACTGCTGTACTTCGGGATTCGACATATCCAGCACGAGCTGGTTGCGCGAATAATGCTCCGGACGGTTTTTCAGTTTCAGAATCCATTCAGGATGCTGTTCATACAATTCGCTTTTGGGATTCACCATTTCGGGTTCGAGCCAAATCCCGAATTTGATTCCTTTTTCTTCGGCCTGCTCCACGAGGTAACCGATTCCGTGAGGCAGTTTCTTTTTATTGGCCTGCCAGTCGCCCAGCCCGGCCCGGTCGTGGTTGCGCGGGTATTTGTTGCCAAACCAGCCGTCGTCGAGCAGGAACAAATCCACTCCCAGTTCTTTGGCACCGTCGAAAAGTTCAACCAATCGGTCTTCATCAAAATCGAAATAGGTGGCTTCCCAGTTGTTCAGCAAGGTGAGCCGGCCTTCGGTTCCGTGCAGCACCTGGTATTTTTGTGCCCACTTGTGCAGGTTCCGGCTGGCCTGGCCTTTGCCCTGATTTGAAAGCGTAAAAATGAAGGACGGTGTTTTAAACAACTCGCCCGGTTGCAACTGATACTCCGATGCAAACGGATTCATTCCCGATACGACCCGAAGTGAATTCAACTCATCAATTTCGAAAACAAACTGAAAGTTGCCCGTCCAGGCAATGGTGCCTGCCATCACATCGCCTTCGGTTTCGGTCGCCGGTTGGTTCATCGAAAGGAAAAAGAAAGGTGCCTGAAATTTATTGGTGCGGGTTCCCAGTTTGCTGTCCAAGACTTTCATGCCGCTGGTAAGTTTGCTTTCCTGCATAATCATTTCCTTGTTCCAGTCGCCGTGAAACTGGGTGAGCCAGTACTCTTTCTCACCAAAATGCAACATCGACGAGGCAAACTTTGTCATCCACACCGGTTCGTTTTCCTGATGAACAATTTCGGTCCAGGTTTCTATCACATCTTCCTTCCAAAAAGCTTTGAAAAACAGCTTTACTTCAACCGGGTATTTATCGTCTTTCAGCGTAATTACCGTGGTTTTAACATTGTCGATTTCTTCAGCAACTTCAACATTTTGAAAAAAAAGCGACAACGAAGGATTGCTGTCGTTGTGAATAATTCGGATGGCCGGTTCGTGCACATCGTGCATTCCGGCGGTGACATAAGCTTCATTCCGGCTATTCAGCAACTCGTATTCCGAGACATTTTTCAACTTTTCGCCCATGTAAACCTGCAGGAGTTTTCCCTCGGAGTTTATTTTGTAAGCAACTGCAGTATTTTGTGTTTCAATAATAATGGGGCCTTCCTGGGCACTGAGCAATCCGGTTATCAAAAAGAAAATAAAAGTTATAAACTGAGTTTTCATCGATTTTGTTTTTTATTGATTTTTGAAAATCTAATCAAGTTCTTCCATTTTGTACACTTCCGTTCCGGCAAGCAAAAAACAGCCCAGTCCGTAGTCTTCAAAATCGGGCACTTTGTCGTACGTTACCGGCTGACCAGCGCTTGGTTCTTTTCCGGTTCCCTGCACGTAACCAAGAAAACCGTTTTCATGCAGACAGTCGTTCACCAGTCCGTTCCAGGCTTTTGTGATTGCGGGCAAATATTTTTCACGGTCGAGATAGCCGTTGTTAATCCCCCAGGCCATTCCGTACACAAAAAGCGAAGTTCCGGTCAGCTCTTTTCCGCCGTAGTTGGTCGGGTCGTGCAGACTCGCATTCCAGAAACCATCTTCGCGCTGAATGGGAACGAGCGCATCCATCATGGCCAGGTAATCGTTCATGTATTGTTCACGGTGTTTTTCATTTTCAGGAATTGTGTTAAGAACGCGTATCAGCGCTGCCACTACCCAGCCGTTTCCGCGGCTCCAGTAGCAGTCTTTACCATTTGGTTCAGTGTAAGGCGGGTCGAAATCGGCATCGCGCCACCACAGTCCGTCGTCTTCATTAAACAGCCCTTTGTCGCCATGTTCGTTTCGGGTAAACATGTACATTTCGTACATTTTGTTGAAATACCTGTCATCGTTGTAAACCACGCCCAGTTTGGCAAACACCGGCATTGCCATTTGCAATGCATCAATCCACCACCAGTCGTCATTTTGCGGTGTGTTCACCATCATGTCCATGCAAATTTTAATGTTTTTGATGCGTGCCGGGTCAGGCAAAATGTTGTACAAATCGATGTAAGTCTGCCCGCAGCACTGATCGTCGGCATTGCGCGTGGTGTTCCCGTTGCGCATTCCCCAGTTGTGGAATTCGGCCCAATCCACGGCATAATTGTAAAATTCCTTTTTCGGAAAAACCTGGTGCAGCGCCATCAGACCTTCGTAATACACGCCTCGTGTCCAGATGTTGCTGGGGCGTTCCCTGTCAGTCACCAGCGTTTTACCCACATTCGGATTTTTGGTCATAAAATATTCGTTGGCAAGCAGCATGTCGCTCAGCACTTTTTGTCTTTGCGGCAAATCCTGCGCGTTAGCTGAAAAAGTTGAAAATAGGGAAAAAATGAAAAATAGAATTGCAGTTTTCTTCATGGTTAATTTTCGTTTAGTAAAAATGGTCGTTTTAATTCTTTCTGTAAAAATAGGATTAATTCACAAAAATAGTTTCAGGTAGGTTGGTCCTTTCTCGCCCGAGCGGATCACAACTTTCTGAATCACCAGCCCGGCATCCACCATCCAGATTTTCACAGTATGTTTTCCGGGTTCATGAATGTTGTGTTTTGTTGAAGTTTCAATGCTGTTGTTGCTTACCCAGCGCTCCCAGTCCTGTAATGTTTCATTTTCGTGAAGATTGATGATTTGCGGTTCTTCGTCATCCACAGAAACAGCAATTTTGCGGGTTTCGTCGTTGGTATAGTAGTTCAGTGTGGGCGAAAGCAGCACGTTTAGTTCAATTTCGCCGGGCTCAAAAAGAAAGATATCGTATTCCAGCCGCGGACTGTCACCTTCCGGCTTAATTCTTTCGGCAGTTACCGGCTTAACAGTCACACCGCCAAGCGTTCTGCCAAGTCCCGAAATCACTTTCCAGGTAATATTTTCTGTTTCAACTTTCCGGTTGAAATGTTCAGCCTCCATGGAAACATAGCCTTTGCATTCGGGAAAAGTTCCGGCGAGTTGGCTTTCATAAACTGTGGTTTTAAACACCCGTGCATTGACTGTTACGGTTTGCCCGTTGCCGCTAATTTTTACCGGAACACTGTGATAGCCTGCCGGAACCAAATCACGGTTTACACTTGCCCACAAACGCACTTCGTCATCCACCGTTCCGCTTGCCGGATGAAATGTAAGCCACTCTTCACCCGTTTCAACACGATAAGAAAAGGGCACTTTGCCGCGGTTAAAAATTTCGATGTAAACCGAATTTTCACAAACGGTGCTGATTTCGGGCAGCGACACATCTGCAACGCCGCTGGTCCAAAATTTTTCCGAACCTTCGATAGCCACGCCCATTTCTGCTTTTTCAGGAACAGAAATCGTTTCCACCTCGGGCATCGAATTCTCTGGCGGTTGTTGCCAGTAAGTATAACCGATGTGCGTTTGTGCCATCATGTGGTTCCATTTTCCGTTCGCCAGTTCGGTGTGGTAATAGTCGGTTATTTCGGCATCTTTTTCAAACAACTTTTCAACCCGGCTGGCCATTTGGTTTGTCAACGCACGCCCCTGGCTGGCATATAAACGGTTTTGAGCCGTGGTTACATACAAATCGTTGAGGTTGGCACAGGCGATAATCGGGTGCAAAACCAACTGATAAAAAGCGTCTTTGTCTTCGGCAGGAATTTTTTCGTACAGCTTTTTGGCCCGCTCCGCCAGTTGATTGTAGTCGCTCCTCACGCGTTCCGCTTCGTTAAAATGAATGAGGCTGTATGTTTCGGGCGACAACAATTCCGGTTTGCGGCGCCCGTTGAATTTGGTGTAAAGTCGCAGCATTTCAGCAATTTCAGTGCTGTGTTCGCTACCGAACTGTTCTTTGGCCCACAATTCAGTGTATTCATTCAGCCGTTCGGCTGGCCAGGCATCCGGGTCGAAAGCAAAATCGAGAAAAAACGAAATGGGGAGTTCCATGGGTTTCAGATCGCCCACATTTACAATCCAGATACGGTCAACCCCGTGGCGGTAAGCCAAATTCATCTGCTCCCAAACCCGTGGCAGTGGACTGGTGTTTAACCATTTGTAATTCCGTGGCCCGCCTACATAGTCGAAATGATAATAAATGCCGTAGCCGCCTTCACGTGGCGGGGCATCTGGCTTTGGAAGTTTGCGGATGTTGCCCCAGTTATCATCGCACAGCAACAACGTAACATCATCGGGCACGCGCATTCCCTGGTCGTAATAATCCTGCACTTCTTTGTAAAGCGCCCAAAGCTGGGGCGTTTCAGCGGCATCTTCTCCGGTCACATCTTCTATAATTTTGCGCTGGTCGGCAACAATCCGCTCGAGCAGCTCGATATTGGTTTCGTCGGTCATGGCCATGTCACCATCGCCGCGCATGGCAAGTGTAACAATACTTTCGCGGTCATCCATCCGTTCGATACCGCCTCTCCAGAACTCTTTCAGTATTTCCTCGTTGGTTTCATAATTCCAGTCGCCCTCGCCGCCGGCTTTCCACTCGGCGTGGGCGCGCATCATGGGTTCGTGGTGGGTGGTGCCCATCACAATTCCCAGTTCATGGGCCAGTTCAGCATTTTGCGGGTCGTCGCTGTAAAAACCGGCCCACCACATGGCAGGCCATAAATAGTTTCCTTTCATCCGGAGAATCAGCTCAAATACCTTTTCGTAAAAGAGATGGTTAAACCCGCCATAATTCTCAACAGCCCAGCGTCCGAGTGCAGGTTCCTCATCGTTCAGAAAAATACCACGATATTTCACTTTTGGGGTCCCCAGATTGTACCGGCCGTTTTTCACAAAAAGCTGCGACTTTGATTTGGGTGGTACATCGCTCCAGAAATGCCAGGGCGACATGCCCATCTGCCGCGAAAGGTCGAACATGCCGTAGATGGTTCCCCGCTTGTCGCTTCCGGCAATTACCAAAGCTTTTGGAACATTGGGAAACGGATTTTCAACTACCTGAATCAGTGATGTTTCCCATTTCCCTTTTATATCGTCAACACTGATTTTCCCCGATTCAACTAAACCATCAATAAGTTTGCTTTGTCCGATTGTTCCGATAATTACTGCCTGCTGGCCCTGTGGAAACTGGTCAAGAATAACCCGCGGCTTTGTTCCTGTAACTTTATAAATATCATTTTGAAGCATACCTGCTACTTTAATGACACCTGGATACTCATACCCATCAAGCACAAGTGGGGCAGTTTTACCGGATGAGACCAGGGTGAAATCATCAGGGGAAGGATGATTTGTTAAATATGCAACCGGCAACAAGTTTTCATTACCATTTCCTGCAACACCCTTAAAAATAGGAAATAAACTAAGTGCAAATAATGAACAGAACAGAATAAATTTGAATTTATTTTTAGTCATTTTTCAAACAGGTTTAAACGTTTAATGATTTACAAAACCAATATACTCTTTTTCTGAGAAATAACAAGTTTACAATGAGTTAACATCGATTTCCCAAAAACACTAAAACACTAACAATCAGCTATTTAATTTTCAAAAAATCATAGTGTAAAAAGGACAATTTTTCACCTAAAATCATTTTTTGTTTCTTTGCATCGGATTATGATAATTTCAATAGCGGAAACGTCACAAAATAAAATTGAAATTGCGAATGGCCTTTCAGAACTGAAAAGCCCGGAATATCCCCTTGAACCCAAAATTAAAAACCACAAAATCAAATCATTGCCTCAGAACAATAACAATTTAAAAATGTTATTAAAGATGTTTATGACAAATTTAAGTTGAAGGAAATCAACAAAAAACGGAGACATAAAAATGTTTTGTTGAACCATATATAAAAATAAAAAACAGATTTAGAACCATTTAAAAATTATTGTTTATGATTATGAAACGAAAATTACTTTTTATTGCATTGCTATTATCGAGTTTTTTAACTTTTGCTCAAGATGAGGAGAAAGAAGACGGTTTTACGTTTGGCGGTGCCATGCGTTACAACATTCTTTCTACAAACTACGAAAGTGGCTCTAACAGCCTGAACCCGCAATTTACATGGGACACTTGGCGATTGAATGTTGACGGTTCGATGGCAGGGATCGACCTCAGTTTTGAGTACAGGTTTTACCCCACGTTCGGATCTCACTTTATCCATCACGGATTTCTGGGATATGCCTTTTCTGACAATGTTTACATGGAACTTGGTGTAACTCAGGTGCCTTTTGGTATTACTACTTACGCCTCACACTCATGGTGGTTCCAGGGACCTTACTATGTTGGACTGGAGGATGACTACGACATGGGTATCAATTTCGACATTAACACCGGCGAAAACGGTATTTTGTCTCTAGCCTATTTTCGTCAGGCAGAACCTGAAGGACCACGTGCCGGTGGTGATGTAACTTACGGGAACGCAGGCCCAGGTCGCTATTCTTACGACATTGTTCCGGGAACCGGTGCAACTGAAAACAACGGCGAAACTGCAACCGTGGCAGCACACATCCGCGAACTCGGACAGTTTAATGCCCGCTATGCCTACAATGTAGCTGACGGCTGGGAGCTTGGAGCTTCTGCGCAAATTGGTGGAATTTACAACTCTGTTTTAGATGAATCTGAAACTTCTACTGCATTTGCAGGGCATGTTGTCGGAAATTTTGGTAACTTTAACCTTAAAGCTGAGTATGTTAATTATAACTACAAAGCTAAAAGCGACGACGGACAGGACCTTGACGTGATTCAGATGGGAGCATACGGCGATATTTATTACGGTGGCGATAACTACACAGGTGGTGTAGCAGCAAAAGCCAACATGTACGTAGCCGGATTAGCTTACACCATTCCGGTTGAATGGGGGCCCATTTCAAGTATTCAGCCATACGTTGACTACACGTTGATTGACAAAACAAACGAAAACTTCCACGACACCGAACATTTAATTCCCGGATTCCTGGTAAGTGCAGGAGGTATTTATGCCTATTTCGATTATGCAATGGGTAAAAACCAGCCCTGGCTAACTGACGATTTCGGAAAAGGTTTAGGTTCAGGTGTTGCTGATCCGGATTGGAACAAACGTTTCAATATTAACATTGGATACTATTTCTAAAAAAAATAACTAAATTTTAAATTTATGGCCGACGATAACAACATTAGAATTAAAGTAGAGGATCTGACCCTCATTTTCGGAAAACGAAAAAAAGAGGCGCTGGAACTTCTCAATCAGGGTTACAGCAAGACTGACATCCTGAAAAAGACAAAATGCACCGTAGGTGTAAACAAGGCCAGTTTCGAAATTAAAAAGGGAGAAATTTTTGTTATCATGGGGCTGTCGGGCAGCGGAAAGTCAACACTTATCCGCTGCCTTAACCGGCTCAATGACCCGACCGATGGCAGAGTGTATTTTAAAGAACACGATATCACCCGTGATTCGAACAAACAATTGCTCGATACCCGCCGCACCGAAATGAGTATGGTCTTTCAGAAATTTGGCCTGCTCCCACACCGGACTATACTGGAAAACGCAGCTTTCGGTCTCGAAATCAGAGGAGAGCCAAAAGAGCAACGGGATGAAAAAGGCATGAAAGCACTGAAGACCGTTGGTTTGGAAGGATACGAAGATCAGTACCCTGCGGAATTGTCAGGAGGGATGCAGCAACGTGTTGGTCTGGCAAGAGCACTTGCCAACGACACCGATGTGCTGCTGATGGACGAAGCTTTTTCAGCACTCGACCCACTGATTAAATCCGACATGCAGGATGAGTTACTGCAAATCCAGAATAAGTTGCATAAAACCATCGTGTTTATTACGCACGACCTGGATGAAGCAATGAAGGTGGGCGACCGGATTGCCATTATGAAAGATGGCGTGGTGGAACAAATTGGTACAGCCGAGGAAATTCTTACTGATCCGGCAACTGAATATGTTGAGGCATTTGTGGAAAAAGTGGATCGTAAAACCATTATTACAGCAGAAACGCTGATGTTCGACAACCCGATAATTGTCAGGTTCAAAAAAGACGGGCCAAAAGCAGCAATACGCAAAATGCGTGAAGCAGGAGTCAATGTTCTTCCGGTGGAAGACAATGATGAAAAATTTTTGGGCTACGTATGGCTTGAAGATATGCTGAAACTTGAAAAAGAGAAAGCTAAAACTGTAGAAAGCGCACTGAATACAGAAGTTCCGAGTGTTTACAAACACTACACAGTGGAAGAAATGCTGCCGCTGATTACAGGGCACCATCATCCGCTTGCAGTAGTTGACGATGAAGGAAAACTCGAGGGTATTATAACCCAAACTTCGTTAATTATTGAGTCAACACGGTTTGACGACAAAGAGATGGATAAATTAATTGGAGAAGCAAACGAATTATAATATGGAAAAGATTTTACCAATTGGAGAATACATTGAGAAAGGAATTAATTCACTCGAACAAAATTTATCCTTTCTCTGGAGTGCCATCGACGATGGTATTTCCTGGCTGGTGGAAAACATGAATGATTTGTTTCTTGCGATACCGTTTGTTATCATTCTTGCACTAATAGCATTTATTGCATATTATGTGAAAGCAGGCAACAAAATGTTTACCCTGTCAGGGTTGAAAAAAGCGTATGGCCTTACGATCTTTGTTATCCTCGGTTTATTGCTGATATACGCAATGGGCTATTGGGAAGAAGCCATTCAAACCACAACCCTGGTAATTGTTTCAACCATTATTGCACTAATTCTTGGGATACCGTTTGGAATTTGGTCGGCTAAAAGCAATACGGCTGATACCGTAATACGGCCCATTCTCGACTTTATGCAAACAATGCCCGCTTTTGTTTACCTCATTCCGGCTATTTTCTTTTTCAGTGTGGGGAACACTCCTGGTGTTATTGCAACGGTAATTTTTTCGTTGCCGCCATCAGTTAGGTTAACCAACCTGGGAATCAGAAATGTTCCGGGCGATGTGATTGAAGCAGGCAGGGCATTTGGGGCCAACGAGAACCAGATTTTATATAAAATTCAGTTGCCGCTGGCAATGCCTACAATTCTTGCAGGTATCAACCAGGTAATTTTACTTGCACTTTCTATGGTGGTAATTGCTTCCATGGTAGGAGCAAAAGGACTGGGAAGTATTGTTTACCAGGGAATTCAGCAAAATGATATTGCAAAAGGATTTGAATCCGGTTTGGGAATTGTTGTTTTGGCAATGATACTCGACAGGATTACACAATCCATAGGAAGTAAAAAATAAGTAGTAACCTTAAAAAACGAATAATTATGATGAAATTCAAAAAATTACTGAGCTTAGTAGTAGTAGCAGGACTTGTTTTTGCCATTAGCTCTTGCGGTGGTGGATCTGGTTCGAAAGAAGAATCGAAAAAAGAAGTAACAATATTATACCCGAACTGGGGAGAAGGAATTGCCTTCACCCACCTGGCAAAAGTTGCCCTCGAAGACAAAGGGTATGATGTTGAAATTATTAACCTCGAACCGGGACTAATCTACGGCGAGTTGTCGAAAGAGAACGCAAAAGGCGATGTTTTTCTCGACGCTTGGTTGCCACACACCCACGCTCCTTACTGGGAAGATTATGGCGACAAACTTGTAAAACTCGGCGAATCATTTAGTGGAGGAACAACCGGATTGGTTGTGCCATCGTATGTGGATATTAATTCTATTGAAGAATTGAATGACCATGTGGATGAATTTGACGGTGAAATTATTGGAATTGGCAGCGGTGCAGGAATCCACGCCAATACCTTAAAAGCTATCGAAGAATATGACCTCGACTTTGAACAACTTACCTCAAGCGGCCCGGCAATGGTTGCCAGCCTGGATAAAGCCGTTGCAAACGATGAATGGATTGTTATTACAGGTTGGAAACCTCACTTCATGTGGGCAAACTTCGATATCAAATATCTTGACGACCCGAAAGGGGTTTACCCAACAGACGTGTGCGCCATAGTTTCAAGATCTGATTTTGAAGAAGACAGCCCCGAAGCGGCACAATTCTTCAAAAACTTCAACCTGCGCGAAGAGCAGCTTTACAGCCTGATGGGCGCCATTGACATGGAAGGTGAAGAAGCCGGGGCAACAAGATGGTACGAAGCTAACAAAGCCATGGTTGACGGCTGGTTCGAATAAGAGTATAAATAGATATTTCAACTTATTCAAAAGCCTGAATAATAAAAAACCTGGATGGTAAAATCCATCCAGGTTTTTTTATGCCTATAAGAAAAGGTTGCCAGATTTGGCAACCTTTTGGTATTGCACAAATAACCTGATTACTCACCCCACTCACCACTCTTCATAATTTCCAACTACACCCTGTGAATGAAGTAATTAACAGGATTATCTGACAATCAGTTTTTCAGTTACTTTATTGAAACCATTTTCCAGTGAAATGAAATAAACACCGGATTTCACGCCACTTAAGTCAATTTGTTGACCACTGCTAACTACTTTTTCAGTACGTATCAGTTTACCTGAAATATCAATAATTTGAACAGTACTGCCAATTTCGTCAGTGCGGACGGTAATGTAGCCGGCAGCCGGATTTGGATAAAAATCAAATCTGATTTCTTTCAGAGTTGTAACGCTCGTGGGTGTTAAATCCATCAAAATTACAGTATCAATAACATGTACCACACCGTTTTGTGCTTCAATATCAACAGCCGTGATGTTGCTCACGCGGCCGTTCGGGTCAGTTACTTTCGCGCCGTCTTCCAGGCTGAATGTCAATTCCTGACCAAGTAGTGTTTCTGCCATCAAACCTTCGCTCAGGTCGGTTGACATCACTTTTCCGGAAAGCACGTGCATCTGCAAAACAGCTTCCAGCGTTTCAGTGGCGATGTCGCCCAGTGAAGTGGCACCCAGTTCATTCAGCAATGCGGCAAAAGCAGCGTTGGTCGGGGCAAACACGGTAAACGGGCCTTCGCCGGTCAAAGCGCTTACGAAGTCGATGGTCAAATCTTCGCGGGTTAAAGCCTGTACCAGAATGCTGAAGTCCTCATTGCCGGTAGCAATGTCAACTACTGTTTCCGGACGTAAATCCGAAAGAATTACCGTGTCGATTACATGTACCACACCGTTTTGTGCTTCAATATCAACAGCCGTGATGTTGCTCACACGACCGTTCGGGTCAATCACTTTTGCGCCGTCTTCCAGGCTGAATGTCAATTCCTGACCAAGTAGTGTTTCTGCCATCAAACCTTCGCTTAAATCGGCGGACATTACTTTGCCGGCCAGTACATGCATTTGCAATACAGCCTCCAGTGTTTCGGTGTCGATATCGTTTAATGAAGTGGCACCCAGTTCATCCAGTAATGCGGCAAAAGCTGCGTTGGTCGGGGCAAATACGGTAAACGGGCCTTCACCGGTCAGCGCACCTACAAAGTCGATGGTCAAATCTTCGCGGGTCAAAGCAGCTACCAGGATGCTAAAATTATCGTCTGAAATGGCGATGTCAACTACAGTTTCAGGACGCTGGTCGGGTAAAATTACGGTATCAATAACATGTACAACACCATTCTGCGCTTCAATATCCACGGCGGTGATGTTGCTCACGCGACCGTTCGGATCGGTAATTTTAGCTCCACCTTCCAGGCTGAATGTCAATTCCTGGCCCAGCAGGGTTTCGGCAGTCAGTCCTTCGCTCAAATCAGTGGACATTACTTTGCCGGAAAGCACGTGCATCTGCAATACAGCTTCCAAAGTTTCGGTGGCGATGTCGTCCAGTGAACTTGCTCCCAGCTCATCCAGCAATGCAGCAAAAGCTGCGTTGGTCGGGGCAAACACAGTGAACGGACCTTCACCGGTGAGTGAGCCCACAAAGTCGATGGTCAAATCTTCACGGGTCAAAGCAGCTACCAGGTTGCTGAAATTATCGTCTGAAGTGGCGATGTCAACTACAGTTTCAGGGATTTCTGCCAAATGTTTGTACTCATCCGGAAGTAAAACGACATCAATAACATGCACAACACCATTGTCAGCCTCCAGATCGGCAACAGTTACTTTGGCCCCGTCAATAAAAACTCCCTCATCATTAACAGAAATCCCAAGGTCTTCTCCATAATAAGTATTCGCAGTCATTCCGTCAGATAAATCCGAACTCATCACCTTACCGTCAAGCACGTGGTGAAGCAAAATATCTGTCAAAGCTCCCCTGGAATCAGAGAGGAGTGCATCAATGGTTCCTTCCGGCAGGGCCTGAAAGGCGGCATCGGTAGGAGCAAAAATGGTAAACGGTCCAGCTCCTCTCAAATCATCTTCCAGATTCGATTCTACAATGGCCGTTTCCAAAATGGTGTGGTTTTCACTTCCGGCAATAATATCAACCACTTTGGTTGCTTTGGCTGATAAACCAATAGTTGAAATAACCATGGTTGCAATGAAGAAAAGTCTAAAATGTTTCATAGTTTTTTAATTTTTGTTTAATATTAACAATAAAACAATAAACAATTATTTTTGTTTCACAATTCATCTTTTCATTTAAACAAAAATTAAAACGACACTTCAAACACCTCTTTAATAGATGCATGCAGGATTATTATCTGTAAAATAAATATGGACAGGTGGTGGTTATTTTTCTTTCGACTTAAAATACCGCCGCAGCAAAACCTTTTTTAAATCGCGCACAATAACCTGATGAGCAATAATTTCGATGTGTGAATAATGAGGTAGTTCCTGTTCGGCCCGTGCAATTTCACGGTCGGTAATGTCCACCTGGTAAAGCACTGAAAGCAACTTATCGTAGTTATACTGAATAAGACCTGTTATTTGGTCTGAAAGCTGACGGTGCAGTTCTTCGTAGGCATTTTCCACATCTCCCGAAAAAGTAATTTCCACGCCAAACATTCCAAAATCTTTCATAACCTGGCTGGCAGTTTCCTTAACTATTTCAGCTCGATCTAAAAATTGGCTGACATTATCATTTCTTACCTGAGGAAATTCCATAAAATACATTTCAAAATTGGAGGTTCAATGTACAATAAAACATCCAAAACCTGAAGTAAGAATGAAAATAATCCCGGCCATCAAGTAAAAATTCGGGCACTGTTTACAAAAGAAATTACTTATTTTAGCTGCTGAAAGAAACTTAAAAAAACCAATAACAATGAAAAATTTATTTACTGCCATCATCCTGTTTTTTGTTTCAACCCACATGAATGCCCAAATGGCACCTGCGCCTGAGGAATTTAACCATTCCGGAATTAGCATTGGTGTTGTTGTTTCTGACCTCGACAAATCGCTTGATTTTTATACCAATGTAATTGGAATGACACAAACCGGGGCATTTGGTGTTAATGGCGAAAATGCAAAAGAACTGGGTTTATCTGACGGACGGTCGCTCGATGTTAAAATATTGAAACTTAAAGACAGCCCGCAGGCCAGCGAGTGGAAACTGATGAGCTTTGGAGAGAAAGCCAATCACCCAAAACAAAACTACATTCACGACGATACCGGGATGCAGTACATTACACTTTTTGTGACGAATATTGCCCCGTTTCTTGAAAGAATGAATAATCACAACGTTGAGATTTTAAGTAAAAAACCATCCACTCTCGATGATGGCCGGAAATTCATCCTCGTTCAGGATCCGGATGGTACATTCATTGAAATTATCGGTTCAAATTAGCCTTTTAATAAATTGATTGAACACCCCGGTTTGGTAAAATCAGAACTCCCCCAATGCATTGTTATTTGTTAATATTGTGGTTAAAATTCATTATTTAATTGCATAAATTTTGTTAGCTTCGAATAAAACATAAATTTGTTCGAAACATTTTTTTCAGAAAAAATTCATGAGCAATAATAAATCACATTACCGCAGTTTGACCCTGGGAGAAGAAATCTTCAACAGTATCACCCACGGAATTGGAGCCTTGCTGAGCATAGCCGGCCTGGTAGTTTTAACCGTTTATGCTGTTAACAAAGGAAACACCTGGCACGTGGTCAGTTTCTCCATTTTTGGGGCTTCGCTGTTTTTACTCTACCTCTCTTCCACGCTGTACCACAGTTTTACAAAAGCAAAAATTAAAAACCTGTTTGCCCGGTTCGACCATGCCGCTATCTTTCTGCTCATTGCCGGAACCTATACCCCATTTGTGCTGACCACCATACGCGGTCCGCTCGGATGGACACTTTTTGGAATTGTGTGGGGATTGGCAGTTATTGGAATTGTCATTCGCTCCATTTATCTCACGCGCTTCCGAAAACTTATGGTAGGCGTTTATGTTGCCATGGGCTGGATGTTTCTGGTGGCCATTGTGCCCATGATAAATAACCTGCCCGCTCAGAGCATTACTTTTTTATTTATCGGAGCCGGCTGCTATTCACTGGGGGTAATTTTTTATGCCTGGCGCAACCTGAAATACGGACACGGAATCTGGCACTTGTTTGTGCTAGGAGGCAGTATTACCCATTTCTTTTCAGTGCTTTACAGCCTAAATTAAAGTACCATTCCCCCCCTTAAAAAATCGCCTTTCAAAAAAGTTAAGCAGTAATCGGCAAAAAGTATTCCTGCAAATTGCTGTCATTTAATTTAATTATTTCATTTTTGTATTGTTTCCAAAAAACAGTAAAAATGAAGTTTAAATTTTTATTGATAACTGCCCTGATTTGGGCATTTGCATTCAGCACCAGCGGGCAGCAAAAATATGCACTTGTTATTCATGGCGGCGCTGGAGTAATGTCAGAATCAGCCATGAGCCCGGAACGACAGACGGAATACAAAGCCACACTGAACGAAGCACTCCTGCTTGGCGAAAAACTATTGAAAGAAGGAGCTGAAGCCCCCGATGTAGTTGTAGAAGTTATCCAGGTGCTTGAAAATTCGCCGCTGTTTAATGCTGGCAAAGGAGCTGTATTTACCAGCGAGGGTAAAAACGAACTGGACGCTTCCATTATGGAAGGCAAAACACTGAATGCAGGAGCCGTGGCCGGAGTGCGTGATATTAAAAATCCGATAAAGGCGGCGCGCGAAGTGATGGAACACTCTGCACATGTTTTTCTGAGTGGCGGGGGAGCTTCGGAATTTGCCAGAGACCGAGGACTTGAAATGGTAAAAAACAAATATTTTTTTACTGAATCGCGCTATCAGTCGCTAAAACAGCTGCAAAAAAGGGAACGCGAACGTACCGAAAAAGACAACACCGGAACAGTGGGCTGTGCGGTGCTCGACACTTACGGAAATCTTTGTGCAGGCACGTCAACCGGCGGAATGACCAACAAAAAATATGGCCGCATTGGCGATTCACCCGTTATCGGCGCCGGCACTTATGCCAACAATAAAACGTGCGCTGTTTCGTGCACCGGACACGGCGAATATTATATCCGGCTGGGGTTTGCCCGCGACATTTCGGCACTCATGGAGTACAAAAATATGAGTGTAGCAGAAGCTTGCCGCGAAGAAATCAGAAAGCTCAGCGAAATGAACGGAACGGGAGGTGTCATCGGGCTAGATGCCAACGGAAACATCGCCATGGAATTCAACACCAGCGGAATGTTTCGCGGCTATTTAAAATCAACCGGTGAAAAAGAAATTGCCATCTTTAAAAATGAATAAGAACAACAGACAAGAACTATGAAATTTCTCTTTCCAACATTTCTCTTTGCACTATTTGCAGTTATTATTCCTGTTATCATTCACCTGTTCAGTTTCAGGCGGTATAAAACAGTTTATTTCAGCCATGTTGGATTTCTGAAAAACATAAAAAAAGAGTCGAAAAGGGAATCGCGCCTCAAGCAAATTCTCATGCTAATTGCACGCATTCTCACCATTGTTTTCCTGGTTTTTGCTTTTGCACAACCTTACATTCCTTCGGGAAACGAAACCCAGCAATCGTCAAACAACATTGTGGGAATTTATGTTGACAACTCCTTTAGTATGAATGCCCTGTCGGAACAAGGCCAGCTACTGGAACGCGCCCGCAACAAGGCCGCCGAAATAGGTCAGGCCTATCCTCCGGGCACAAAATTCAGGTTGTTTACCAACGACCTTGAACCGCGCCACCAAAACCTGTTAAACAGGGAACAGTTCATCCGGCAGGTGGCTGATATCAGTTCCTCGCCCGGGGTCATCCCGCTTTCATTAATTTATAACAGGCTGAATATTGAAACCCAGAATAACGAGGAAGACGCTCAAAATACGCTCTATTTCATTTCCGATTTTCAGCGAAGCATAACCGATCCGGAAAATTTTGAAGATGAATCCACTTTCAGCTATTTTCTTCCAATGACTCCCAACCAGGTGAACAACCTTTATATCGATTCATGCTGGGTGGAAGTGCCTGCCCACGGATTAAACCAGGAAGAGAATATTTTCGTGAAAATAAAAAACAACTCGAACGAAGATTACCAAAATCTTCCGTTAAACCTCTACCTCAACGATTCGTTAAAATCGATTACCAATTTTTCGGTTGATGCCCAAAATGAAATTACAGCCAGCCTGAAATACACCAACACCAGAGGAGGAATTCAAATGGGCAGGGTCGAAATAACCGATTATCCGTTTACGCACGACAACACCTGGTACCTCAGCTATTACGTGGAGCCAAAACTCAAAGCGCTGGCCGTTTACAACAATAGCCAGGAGTCGCAGGAAGGATTGGATTACATCGCGGCACTTTTTGAAAACGACGACTATGTTGAACTTGATCAGATGAACATACAGAGCCTGCAAATCAGCCGGCTGGCAGAATACAATACCGTTTTTCTGGTAAATCCCGAAAGTTTTTCTTCCGGTTTTTTAAACCAGCTCGCGGCTGCCACCGAGAATGGTTCGTCTGTGGTTTTATTCCCGCACAAAGGCGAAAATCCGTCGTTCAACAATACGTTTTTATCACGGTTTGGGGCGGCCACTGTTAACGGCACTGATACCACCCGGCAGGAAATTTCGGGCATCGATTTCGACAACCGGTTTTTCAGGGATGTTTTCAGGGAAAGGGAAGACAACGCGCTGTTGCCGGAAATTAACGGGCATTTAAAATTTCAGGAAAACACGCGCACTGCCGAAACCAATTTGCTGTGGTTTCAAAATGGCGACAAAGCCCTGTCGGTTATGCCATACGGCAAAGGAAAAGTGTGGACCTTTGCTTTTCCGCTGAATAAAGAAAATGAAGCGTTTGCCCGCGATATTTTGTTCGTGCCATCGCTTTACAATATTGTGCTGAACAGTTTACCCGATCAGCAAATTTCGCAAACGCTGGGTACAGACAACACTTATCTGCTGCCTGCACGGAGTAATGTCAGCCTGGAAGAATCGCCCGAAATTGAAAACCGGGAAACCGGCGATCGGTTTATTCCCGGCGTTAACATTACCGAACAAGGCACCCGCCTCGACCTGGGAAATCAAATTGAAACTGCCGGCCATTACCTGGTAAAAAATAACGACAAAACCATTGCGGCGCTGTCTTTTAATTACGACCGCCAGGAATCCGACTTTCGTTTTTTCGGTACGGAAGAATTAAAAAACAGGCTGGAAGCAGTCAATCTTCAAAATGCATCAGTAATTGAAAATGTAACGGAAAATTTCTCAGAAACCTACAATGAACTCAGCAAAGGAAAACAGCTTTGGAAATGGTGCATTTTACTTGCCTTGTTTTTCATTTTAAGCGAAGTTTTAATCGCCCGTTTCTGGAAAAGTTAATTTTGAAAACCGAAATTAATTTCTGTGCTTTTTAACACTGCCGGGAATTTTGAAAATCTCCCCGAAAGTTGTAAATCTGCAACCAAATTTTAAAAAATCTATCATGTCAAAATTATCATCAAAAGATTACATAGCCAAAGAGGAAAAATTTGGCGCCCACAACTACCACCCCCTGCCTGTGGTGTTATCGAGGGGTGAAGGCATTTTTGTGTGGGATGTGGAAGGGAAACGCTATTACGATTTTCTGGCGGCCTATTCTGCTGTAAACCAAGGACACAGCCACCCAAAAATTATCGAAGCCCTTACCCAACAAGCTTCAACACTTGCGCTCACCTCGCGCGCTTTTTACAACGATGTGCTGGGCGACTGGGAAGAATACATGACCAAACTGTTTGGTTACGACCGCATGTTGCCCATGAATTCAGGTGCAGAAGCAGATGAAACAGCGCTCAAACTGGTGCGCAAGTGGGCATACAAAGAAAAAGGAATTCCGAAAAACGAAGCCAAAATTGTGGTGTGCGACGGCAATTTCCACGGGCGTACCATCACCATTGTTTCCATGTCTTCAGATCCGGATGCACGAAATCATTATGGCCCCTACACGCCCGGTTTTGTAAATATTCCTTACAACGATTTGGAACGGCTGGAGGAAGAATTAAAAGATCCGAATGTGGCAGGTTTTCTGGTAGAGCCCATCCAGGCCGAAGCAGGCGTTTATGTGCCTGAAGACGGTTACCTGAAAAAGGCCTCGGAACTGTGTAAAAAATACAATGTGTTGTTTGTGGCCGATGAAATCCAGACCGGCCTGGCACGCACCGGCAAAATGCTGGCCTGCGACCATGAAAATGTGCGCCCCGACATCCTCGTTTTGGGAAAAGCACTTTCGGGTGGTGTTTACCCGGTTTCGTGCGTACTTGCCGACGACGAAGTGATGCTCACCATAAAACCAGGAGAACATGGCAGCACCTACGGAGGAAATCCCATTGCCGGGAAAGTTGCCATGACGGCGCTCGACATAATCCGGGAAGAAAAGCTGGCTGAAAATGCCGACAGACTTGGGGAGCTGTTCCGGAAGGAAATGAAATCAATAAAATCAGAAATGATTGAAACGGTAAGAGGAAAAGGATTGCTGAATGCCGTGGCCATTAAGCCAACTCAGGGAAAATCGGCGTGGGATGTTTGCCTGGCCTTAAAAGAAAATGGCCTGATTGCCAAACCTACCCATGAGAATATTATTCGCTTCACCCCACCACTGGTTATTACCGAAGAGCAAATGATGGAAGCCATCGGCATTATCAAAACAACATTTAAAGAGATGGGAATTTAACTTCAAAGTCAGCGGATTGCTGTCCCGATAAGACATTCAAAAAATCGTCACATTTTTAAAAGTGTGGCGATTTTTTATTGCTTTCATCAGTAATCTTTTATAGATTTGACTACAATAAAATCAATTTATCAGATTGAATTATAATCTTTTTAAAAGTAAAAATAATGCTATCATCAAATATCAAAGTTTTACGGAAGCGAAAAGGACTAACGCAGAATGACTTGGCCACGTGTCTTGAAATTAAGCGCTCAAATATAAATAACTACGAAAACGGGAAAATTACCCCTCCGGTTAATATTCTGATTGCCATTTCCGATTTCTTTCATATTTCAATTGATACGCTTCTACGGATCGATCTTTCTTTGCTCAGGGAAAGCCAGTTGCAAACCATTGAAAACGGAAGTGATATTTTTGTGAAGGGCAACGAGTTGAGAGTGCTTGCCACAACAGTAAACCCGCAGAATGAAGACAACGTGGAGCTGGTTTCCATAAAAGCAAAAGCCGGTTACACCACCGGGTATTTCGATCCGGAATTCATTGCCGGGCTTCCGGCTTTTCAACTCCCGTTTTTGTCCAAAAACAAAAAGTACAGAACATTTCAGATTTCAGGAGATTCCATGTTGCCCATAAAAGATAAAAGCTGGGTAACCGGTGAATTTGTTCAGGATTTCAGCGCTGTAAAAAACAACGGCCTGTACATAATTCTCACTCTGAACGAGGGAATTGTTTTTAAAAAAGTGGTGAATGAATTGAAAGAAAAAGGAACGTTCCGGATGATTTCAACCAACACCGAATATACTCCCTACGATTTACCCGCCAGCGAAATACGTGAAGTGTGGAAGTTTGTGCATTACATTTCGGATGAGTTTCCCGAACCGAACGATTCCAGCCAGCTGTTCAGCCAGATTGAACAGATAAAACAGGAACTAAAAAGCATAAAAGAGAAATTATGACGGCTCTTCGTGGAGTGCCTGATCCAGCTGTTTTTTGCATGAGGCACAAAACCGGGCATTTTTCTCATCCACGTCTTCAATGTAGGTGCTCGACCGCATCACACAAACCGGAGAGGTGCAGTGTGTTAAACCAAAGGTGTGCCCCAGCTCATGGATAATTTCTTTACAAAATCGTTCAAAAAGCAGATTTTCATCCTTTTTCATTCCGTAAAGTTCATTCTTCAGACGGTACAGCGAAACAATTCCCGCGTTTCCCTTGTAAACAGCCTGCCCTATAACAAACGTAAGAATGGGAATAAACAAATCGACCTGGAAAAGCCCGATGGTTTTCGCGCCGTTGTTACCATATTTTTCATGAATAAATTTGATGAGCTCGTTGGCATTGTACTGGCGGCGGCTGGGATCATAAAAGTGGGTAAGCACACCGTAATTAATATCGAAACCTACAGGTACCCCAAATTCAGATTTAACAGCGGCAGCAACTTTCTCCAAAAAATCGCTCCCAAACTGCCCGAATGAAATGAATAATATACGCTGTTTACTCAAAAAATAATTCTTTACAAATAATGAAAATCAATTCTTGTAACCCCTCCGGTAACTTTATGCAGAAAATTTATTATTTCCCGTTCGGATTTTTAAGGTCGTATTTTTTAATTTTATTGTACAATGTAACGCGGTCAACTTTCAGCACTTTAGCCGACCGGCTGATGTTCCAGTCAAATTTATTGAGTGTTTGCAAAATGTGTTTCTTCTCCAGTTCCGAAAGGCTTTCGGAAGAATCAACCGGCGCATTCGTTTTCATGGGCAGGTCTTTCAGCCTGATTTCTTTCCCGTTTCCTACCACAATGGCACGTTCAATCATATTTTCCAGCTCGCGCACATTTCCCGGAAAATCGTACTGCTCCAGCCGTTTCATGGCCGCAGGTTCAATGGAAATGAGATCGCGGCTCATATTGGTACAGTATTTTTTTATGAAATAGTTTACCAGCAGCGAAATATCCCCGGGCCGTTCGCGCAGTGGCGGAATATTAATATTGACCACATTCAGTCGGTAGTAGAGGTCTTCCCTGAAAGTGCCCTGTTCCACCATCTTTTTCAAATCCCTGTTGGTGGCGCAAATTACCCTGAAGTCAGACTTGATTTCCTTGTTACCGCCAACGCGCACAAACTTTTTGGTTTCGAGCACCCGCAGCAGTTCAATCTGCATTTTTCCTGAAATAGTGGCTATTTCATCAAGGAAAATGGTTCCGCCGTCGGCAATTTCAAAGCGGCCTTTGCGGTTGAACATGGCACCGGTGAATGCACCTTTTTCGTGGCCAAACAGTTCGCTTTCGAGCAAATCTTCTGATAAAGCACCGCAATGCACCGTGACCAGCGGGAAAAATTTCCGTGATGAATTGGAATGAATAGCCCTGGCAATCAACTCTTTACCGGTCCCGCTTTCGCCGGTAATAATCACCGATGAGTTGGACTGCGACACATTCTCCACTTCTTTGAGTACCTGCATCATTGACTGGCTGTTGCCTACAATGTCCTCGATGTTTTCGAGGTTCGTTTCCTTATTCTTGAAATTTTCAGCCTCAGCCTTTTGCTCAATTTGTGTGGCGGCATTCCGGATTAAATGCGACAGATCGTCCGGGTCGAATGGTTTTGTGATGTAATCGTAGGCTCCGTCTTTAAGTGCCTGAACAGCTGTTTCCACCGATGCAAAAGCCGTCATGATTATCACAATGGCTTCGGGGCTCAGTGTTTTGATGCGCCGGTGCATTTCCAGCCCGTCCATGCCGGGCATTTTAATATCGGCCAAAATAATGTCAAAGTTTTCCGATTCGAGCATTGTAAGTGCTTCCTTTGCATTTTCGGCACACTTCACCGTAAAACCATCTTCAATAAACCAATTGTAGAGTGAATCTCTGACCGATTCCTCGTCATCAACAATTAAAAGTGAAATTGCGTTTGTCATTATTCAGTTTTTAATTTTTTGCAAGTGGTAAAATTACCGACATCGTTGTTCCTTTTCCCTGTTCCGATTCAACATCCACTTTCCCTTTGTGGCTTTGCACAATTCCGTGAACGATAGCCAGGCCAAGGCCAATTCCGCTCGATTGCCTTTTGGCCGAGAAAAATGGCTGGAAAATGTGTGAAATGTCCTCGGGTGAGATTCCCACCCCATTATCAATTATATCAACTTTCAGGTGCTCGTCGTCAGGATTGCTCGTTTTTATAAGTATTTCAGCGTTATCGTCCACAGCTTCCGATGCGTTTACGAGCAATGCCAGGTAAATCTGCTTCATCTGGTTTTCGTTGCAGTAAACCAAATCGTTACCGGCATTCAGTTCCGTGTAAAAGTTGATATTTTTTATTTTCATCTGGTGTTCAATCAACTCATAGGTTTCTTTCAAAATATTGTGCATGTGGTTATCTGAAAAATCTTCCTGGTCTTTCCGCGAGAAATCCATCAACCCTTTCACAATTTCGCCACACCTTTTGGTCTCTGATTCAACCACCCTCAAATGTTTCAGCAACGATTCTGATTTATCGGGATGCAAATCCAGCCGGTTTACTTTTTTCGAAATCAGTTTAATGTAAGTTAATATACTTGAAAGCGGGTTATTCAACTCGTGTGCCACCGACGACGAAAGTTTCCCCAACGATGCAATTCGCTCAATATGAATTAATTCATTCTGAATTTCAGAAAGTTCTTCCGATTTCTTTTGCACTTTGTATTCCAGCTGGTGCGACCAGTTTTCGAGCTCTTTGTTGGCGGAATCGAGATTATCGAGCATGTTGTTGAATGCCAGGGAAACCATTTTCATATCGTCGAGCAGGTTGGGTTTTATTTCCAGGCGACGTTTGCGGTCGCCGCTGGCCACTGCTTCACTGGCTATTAAAATGGCGCTTAGGGGTTTGCGAATTTTCCGGTTGGTAAACAGAATTAAAAAAGCAACCAGCAAAAAAGTCGCCAATGCCGCCAGCAGAAAATATTCGGTTGACGATTTTGAAACCGCCGAATCCAGGGAGTTCAGCGGCACTTTTATAATTAGCGAGCCAAGCACTTCCTCATCGGGGCTGTGGGCATGGCAGGCAGCGGTGTAACACGAGGGTTCGTTTAAAATGGGCGAACGAATGAGCAACTGCCGGTGGCCCTGGTTTGTTACACTCATGTTGCAGGCCGATTCGAAATCAATAATCCGGTACGTTTTTTCGGTGTACGGAAACATTTCATTAAAATCAGTGTGACAGCTCTTGCAATCCGGGTCGCTGTGTACAAGCGTGTCGGAATACACAGAAGTATAAACCAGATCGTTATCCTGGTCGTAAAGATTTACCTCATCAACACCCGACATGTTATTGATTATATCGAGGGTGCTTTGAAGGGCATCGTCATCGTTTTTCAGCATGGAATAATAGAGCGAGCCTTCGATAATGGAACCGATATCGTTGCCACGCTGTCTGATTATTGTGTCGAGGTATTCGCCGTAAACCGAATTAAAAATTGCACCATACGCAAAATAAAGGATAAACGATAAAATGGTGATTATGTAAATCACGCGCGCGTATATCGACGATTTAAACCGCAAATATTTGTAGGCAAATGACTTTAACTTATTTCGTTTTTTGTTCGTCTTTTTCGATTTTGTCATCTTGATTTTCTTATAAACACATCAGCAGAACTACTTGCTATATATTACGAAAGCAGCAATTCTGCTACAAATCACCATCTGTCTTTCAATTCCTTTATAGTTTTGAAGCATCAATAAAATGCTTCTGAAAATCTTCCCACACTTCAGGAGAAAGGTTCTGCAAAACGGCATCAGAAAATTCACCTCCATCCTGATAAATCACATGGCCGGTTAAACATGAGGGCACCGATTCGGCAAAAAAATCGCGCAGCCGGACAAACTCACCTTTTATCCACTCCCTGTAATCCTGTGCCATTTTTAAAAACTTAATTTCGCGCAACCAGTTAGCAGGTTCAATGGCATAAACCCAGCCCTCTTTAAACGGCGAACTGTTCATTACCGATGGTTTGTCGATGAGCGATTCGTTCATCTGCCGGATGGTTCCCGAAACAGGCGCATAAAGCACAATCTGTTTTCCATTTTGAATCAGTGTCATTACCGGATCGTTCTTTTTAATTTTCTCACCCGGATTTTTCATTTTTATGCGTGTGAAAGTTCCGGTAACACGTTGCAAAAAGTCGTCAATTCCCAATCTGACGATTCCGTCTCTTTCCATATATACCCAGGTGTGTGTTTTGTCAAAATACAACCCTTCCGGGACCTGAAGCGAGTTTTCGGTAAGAGGTTTACGCATTTTCACGGGGGTAGTTTTCATGCCTTCTTCCACACCAGAACTCAACAAGGGCGGAATAAATATGAGCAGTCCGATTCCGGCAAAAAAAGCAACAATGAACAGTGCTACCCTGTTATTTGCTTTGCGTTCACCAACCGGCTCAACAATAAGTTGTTGAGGATGAAGCTTATTAAGTTTCGCAGGTCTCTCATTAGTGACCAGCTCGTTATAGCCGTTATTTTCAATAAATTGCTGGCCGTCGGTTAACACCCAACTCACAAAATCGGTTAAATTTTCGTTTTGGTGAACAGCCGGCATGATGGTATAGATATTCCTGACAAGTTCACCCGGATGTTTACCAATCCACACTCCACGCCTGAAATCGCTGAGGCTGTCATAAATCTTCTCGGTAAAATCAATCGCATTGTTTCCGTTTCGGTCGAGTGGCAAAAGTCGGATGCCGGCAATTAGTTCATCCTTTTCTGAATTCAGCACATCAGTCAAACGGCAGAAACCGATGGCAAATTTGTCTTCCTGAATAATTTTAATCAGCTCACTGGCTGGTTGTGCTGTCAATTCCTGAAAAACGGAAGGCATCACGTCGGTAAAAGAAGCCATTGCATCAAATACCGGAGCTTCATTAGCGACAAAAACCGTAGCAGAATTAGTTTCGTTGTTTCTCAGCAAAGTGCCCCAGGTGCCCGGTTCGGTACCAGTTAAAATTTCACTTAATTGAGCAGCGGAAATACCTTGCGCCTTAATTTCATCAAGAAATGGATTTTGAGCGTTAATTACTGGAACAACTATTTCGCGACCAATTAACAATTTTAAAAAGGACTGCTCCACTTCCAGGTCCGCTTTACCCGAAGTAAAGGCCAAATCAATTTCTTTATTCTTTAACTTTTTAAAATCAAATTCTTCAGCCGATTCAAACTGAAAAGTAATCCTCGGGTTTGTTCGGGAATATTCATTGGTGAGCGTTTCGGTAAGATTTGCCAGATCGCGTGTTGTCAGAACTGAAATTTTATCAGCAGCGGTATTTTGGGCTGTTATGCCTGTTGGCCCAAATAAAAGCATCATCAGCAGGCAGGTGTATAAAATATTTTTATTCTTCATGGCACTAATTTTTAGTTCTTCAAAAAATGAATTAGTTTTAAAAAAACTATTCAATACCGCTAATCCAATTATAATACCAAAGGGATAAACCAACACAAAACACTAGCCATAAGACATTTAACTAAAAATAATTTAATAATTAATCAATACAAACTGTTGAAATTATTTACACATAGTTTCATTTTAAAACTTTCAGACTGACCTGCAGGCAATTAAGCCTGTTGTTTAATTTTTATACAGCTGTATAAAATTTCAACACTATTTTGGAAAATTAAGCAAATTATGAGGTTCGGCAAAATGATAAAAATACAGCTAACAGTCAGATTACTCAGGATGAACAGCAGAAATAAAATATTCATTTCCAACCTGTCACCACCAATCAAACTGATTAACAAAGCAATATGGATTAGTGGCTGAAATAAAATAATTGAAATTTCAATTGAGCAGCTGTTTATTTAAACTCAATTAAAATTACCGGAAAAGCTAATCTTTTTAACAACCAAAACGTTTAAACATTATGAAAAAACAAAAAACAATTACTCACTTTTAAACTAAAAAATTATGTCATTTGAATTACCAAAATTACCCTACAGCAAAAATGCTCTGGAACCTTACATTAGTGAAAAAACCATAGAATTCCATTATGGTAAGCACCACCAGGCTTATGTTACCAAAGTAAATAATCTTTCACAAGGAACACCCTTTGAAAATGCATCGCTTGAAGAAATCATCAAAAAAGCTGACGGCGGGGTTTTCAACAACGGAGCCCAGGTGTGGAACCACACGTTTTATTTCTTCCAGTTTAATCCTGACGGCTGCAAAGAGCCCAAAGACGAACTAAAAAAGGCAATTGAAGCAAAGTTTGGTTCCGTTGAAAAATTTAAAGAAGAGTTCTCGAATGCAGCAACCACGTTGTTTGGATCGGGCTGGGCATGGTTGGTAAAAAACGAAAAAGGTGAACTCGAAATCGTGCAAACGGCCAATGCCGGCAATCCGCTGCGTGACAGCAAAACGCCCCTGCTTACCTGCGACGTGTGGGAACATGCCTATTACCTCGACAAACAAAATGCGCGTCCGAAATACATCGAAGATTTCTGGAAAATTATTGACTGGAAAGTAATTTCAGAACGCTATTCAAAATAAGTCAGAAAAAAAACCGGAGTTTCAAATTGAAATTCCGGTTTTTTTATGCCGTTAATCTTTCGGCTTCTCCCAAAGATCTTCCATTTCTTCCAACGTTTTTCCTTTTGTTTCGGGAACCATTTTCCAAACGAAGATGAGCGATATAATACTCATCAGCCCGTAAAATCCGTAGGTAAAACCTCCGCTAAATTCCATCATTGCAGGATAAGTGGAAGAGATAAAGTAGTTTGCTGCCCATTGCGCTGCAACAGCAATAGCCACTGCTTTCCCCCGGATTTTGTTGGGGAAAATTTCAGATATCAACACCCAGGTAATCGGTCCCCACGACATCATAAAAGAAGCGGTGTAGATGATAATAAACACAAGTGTCCCAATTCCAATGATTTTCATGAAAGCCAGTGCGGATATAGCAAACATACCTATTGCCATACCAGCCGATCCCACAATAAGCAAAGGTTTACGCCCCCATTTATCCACCGTAAAAATAGCGACCACCGTGAAAATCACATTCACCAGCCCCATTATTACAGTTTGCAGCAATGATGCATCTTTTGCAGCCCCCATACTTTCGAAAATACGCGGGGCATAATACAACGCTACATTAATGCCCACAAACTGCTGAAAAACGGAAAGCAAAATCCCAATCACAATTATTTTCTTTCCGAAAGAGAACAGCTTTGGTGATGAGTGGTGCCTCAGGCTAATTTTGATATCAGCCATAATCAGTTTGGCCTTTTCTGCCCCGTTGATACGTGTCAGAATTTCCAGTGCCTTGTCGTCGCGGTTGGCAAGCGACAAATAGCGTGGCGTTTCAGGCACAAAAAACAGCAGGATACCGAACAAGCCGGCAGGGATTGTTTCCGAAAGAAACATCCGCCTCCAGCCAATACTGTTTATCCATTCAATTGTTTGTCCGCTTGCAATTCCCCAGTTCACAAAATAAACCACCAGCATACCAAAAATAATGGCAAACTGGTTGAGTGAAACCAATTGTCCGCGAATATGAGCAGGAGCCATTTCGCCGATGTACATAGGACTTACTGCCGATGCCAGACCGACTCCGACTCCTCCGATCAGCCGGTAAAAATTAAACATGAGCAACAGTCCGATTGTAGGTTCTCCCTTTTCAAAAAAGAGAAATTCCGGGTAACCGGAGCCCATTGCCGAAATAAAAAATAAAAAGGCTGCAATCAAAAGTGTTCTCTTCCGGCCAACAGCAGAGGCCAGAACGCCCGACAAAAGACCGCCGATAATACAGCCAATGAGCGCGCTCGATGTGGTCAGGCCGTGTATCAGCGAACTGAGCCCCTGGCTTTCGACCAGATAGGCCTGGATTGATTTTTCAGCACCGGATATTACAGCCGTATCGTACCCAAAAAGCAACCCGCCCAGGGTTGCAACAAAAGTTATTGCAATGATATATAACCGGTTATTCTTCATTAGTATAATTTTTTTGAACTCTGTTTTACTGATAAAAAACGAAAGCCCGGCCAAACATTAAACCAGGCTTCGTTTAACCAAATTTATTTTCTACATACTGAAAATAAAGTATTCCTCTCCAATTAAAACTAAAAATTAAATATACCAGTTAATCATCTGCTCGAGCAGCTCCTGTTTTCCACTGATACGTTCGGGCTCACCCACTTCTTTTGCCATCTCATGGAGGTCTTCCAGTGTAAGTTTACCGGCCTCAAAGTCGGCGCCTCTGCCACCGTCAAACGAAGCATAACGTTTTTTACGCATTTCCAGATAGTCCGATTCATTCAATAATTTATCAGCAATAATCAGGGCACGTGCAAAAACGTCCATTCCAGAGATATGTGCTGTAAAAATATCATCCATGTCGGTAGAATTCCGGCGTGTTTTTGCATCGAAGTTAATACCTCCGTTGGTGAAACCACCAGCCTGTATGATTTCCATCATGGCTTCGGTAACTTCGTACACATTAGTTGGAAATTCATCGGTATCCCATCCATTTTGGTAATCTCCTTTGTTGGCATCGATTGAACCGAGCAAACCGGCATCGGAAGCCATCCGCAGATCGTGCGCAAAAGTATGGCCGGCCAGGGTGGCGTGGTTAACTTCCACGTTCAGCTTAAAATCTTTATCGAGGCCATAGTGACGCAAAAAGCCAATAACTGTCTGCGCATCGTAATCGTACTGATGTTTTGTTGGCTCCATGGGTTTGGGTTCAACCAAAAATGTACCTTTAAAACCTTGCTTCCGGCCATAATCGCGGGCCATCGAAAGCATTTTGGCCAGGTGTTCAATTTCGCGTTTGGTATCGGTGTTATGCAAAGTCATGTAACCTTCGCGACCGCCCCAAAATACGTAATTGGTACCGCCCAGCTCGATGGTTGCGTCAATGGCATTTTTTATTTGTGCAGCCACGTTTGTAAGCACATTGAAATCGGGATTAGTAGCTGCGCCGTTCATGTAGCGTGGGTCAGAAAAAACGTTGGCCGTTCCCCAGAGCAGCTTCACACCCGAAGCAGCCTGTTTTTGTTTGGCAATTTCAACCATTTTCCCGAGACGTTTCTCCACATCGAAAACCGAGCCTTCGCCACCTGCCATGTCCACATCGTGAAAACAATAATGCGGAATAGTTATTTTTGTGATGAATTCAAAAGCAGCGTCCATGCGTTCTTTGGCTGCATCTAACGGATCGGCAGCGCCGTCCCACGGAAATACTTGTGCACCGGGTCCAAATGGATCTTCGCCGGTTCCGCAGAAGGTATGCCAGTAGGCAACCGCAAACCGCAGGTGTTCTTTCAGTGTTTTTCCGCCAACTACCCTGTTTTCATCGTACCACCTAAAAGCCAGCGGGTTTCTTGAATCCGGACCTTCATATTTAATCTGGCCAATGCCCGGAAAATACTCTTTGTTTCCTTTTAATACTTCCATTTTGTATAATTTTTATGAATGAATAATTCTTTTGTTATCATTGTTATCTAAGTTGTCGAGGTTGTCAGGTTGATAAATGTTTATTAACCGAAACCTGATAACCCTAACAAAATCTTACTTAATTGATTTTTTCAAAACTTCTTTCCAATTTTCATAAGCCGCTTCATATTCGGCTTTCTTCGAACTATCGGGTTCCACAGTTTCCAGTTTTTTCAGGTTTGAAAATGCTTCGGCCGGCGACGCATAATACCCCGAACCGATTCCGGCACCGCGGGCAGCTCCTACCGAACCATCAGTATTGTATAATTCGATGGTTGCCCCGGTAACACCAGCCAGCGTATCTCTGAAAACAGGGCTCAGAAACATGTTTGCTTTTCCGGCCCGGATTACTTTGGCATTTATTCCGATATTCTGCATAGTATCCATTCCGTATTTAAACGAGAAAACAATGCCTTCCTGTGCAGCGCGCAACAGGTGGCTTTTATCATGAATATTAAAATTGATTCCGCTGAAAACCGAACCGATATTTTTGTTGTTCAGCACGCGCTCGGCTCCGTTTCCAAATGGCAAAATTGTTACTCCCTTTGAACCTATTGGAACCTTTGCTGCCAGTTCGTTCATTGCTTCGTACGATAAATCTGCTCCAACCTGTCGCTTCAGCCAGGCATTCAGAATGCCAGTGCCGTTAATGCAAAGCAGCACCCCGAGGCGCGGATCATCTTTGCTGTAGTTTACATGTGCAAATGTATTTACCCGCGATTGCGGATCATACTTCACTTCGTCGCTCACCCCGTACACCACACCCGATGTGCCGGCAGTAGCCGCAATTTCTCCCGGATTCAGCACGTTCAGCGAAAGTGCGTTGTTGGGCTGGTCGCCGGCACGGTAGCTGACTTTTGTTTTTGTGGAAAGGCCCAATTCTGCTGCGACTTCTTTTGTGAGTTGTCCCTGGTTGGCAAATGTGGGAACAATTTCCGGAATGATATCGGCAGAGAAACCGTAATTTTCAAAAAGCAGCTTTGCTAGTTTGTTTTCTTTGAAATCCCACATAATTCCTTCCGACAAACCACCGATTGTCGTCTGAGCTTCGCCGGTGAGCTTCATGGCAATATAATCGCCGGGGAGCATTATTTTCCAGACTTTTTCAAACAATTGCGGCTCGTTATCTTTCACCCATTTCAGTTTCGATGCGGTAAAATTACCGGGTGAATTCAGCAAGCTCGACAAGCAGCGTTCTCCGCCAATTTCTTCAAAAGCCTTATCGCCGATTGATGCCGCCCGGCTGTCGCACCAAATTATAGACGGGCGAATTACATCGTGGTTTTTGTCCACCATTACCAAACCATGCATCTGGTAGGAAATCCCTATGGATTCAATGTCGTCAGGGTTTACACGCGACTCTCTCAACACATCGGCCAGGGCCAGTTTCAGGTTCTTCCACCACAATTCCGGATCTTGCTCGGCCCAGTCGGGTTGTTCAGCGGTAATTTTCATTTCCTCTTTCGGATGGAAAGAGGTGGCTTCACATTTTCCTGTTTCACCATTTAAAAGCGACACTTTTACGGAAGAACTTCCAACATCAAATCCAAGTAGGTACATGTTTTATAATGATTTAGATTACTATTTCAAGTTGAACTGTTCTGTTCTGGTATGGTACCAAAAGTAGCTGCAAATTACGTTGAATCAAAATACAAAAAAATGTTATAAAACATGTTTTCCACAAAGTTGAACAATTCAAATTTTTTCATGCGTTGGCATGAATTACAAATTCAGGGAATATTTAAATGCGTATGGATTTCAAAAAAATGAAAATTTGTTTTAATTTTACACAACAACATAAACGAATAAATATGTTTGCAGTACGTGGAATATTTAATGGGAAAGAGGTTAAACTTACGGACCCGGTTTCAGAAAAAAAAAGTTACAAAGTAGTTGTGACTTTTATAGAAGAAATTCCGGAAGAAGAAAATGATTCCAGAGAATTTGCTGCTCAAACGGATAGTTTTGATTTCTGGGAAAATACTGCAGAAGATATTTATCAGGATTATTTGACACCTTCGAAAAAAAATAATGAATATTGGTGATATAGTACTCATTCCTTTTCCGTTTTCCGAACTTTCCCAGGTAAAAGTGAGACCGGCTGTTGTAATTACCGAAACGAAAGATAAATATAAAGATCTCGTTGTTTCGGCAATCAGTTCGGTTGTGCCTACTAATATATCAGACCGGGAATTCATTATAGCAAAAAGCGAGAAAAATAACCTTCGCGTTAAATCAGTAGTAAAAACTGATCGGATTGTTACCGTTAAAAGAGAAAAAGTTATTACCGTTATGGGAAAATTAACCGGTAATGAATTGAATAAATTTAGATCGATACTAGTGGCAATGATCCGTTAATATGCTAAAAACTACAGCGACGACCTCAATTTCAGCGTTGTGGGCACCTCAAACTGCACCGGCTCATTCGAAGTAACAAATTCGGCCGCTTTCTGGCCCATTAGTTCAAAATCGGTTGAGATAACTGAAATACCGTTTTTCACATACTTTTTCATGGGCGTTTCGTTGTAGGAAATCACCCCGGCTTCGCGCCCCGGCTCAAATCCTTTGTCGGCACACTGATCGAGAAACCACGCCAGGGTACGGTCGCTCACCAGCAAATACAGACCACCTTCTTTCACCACAAACTTCTCCGGTTCAAAAACAACGGAATGTGCTATCTTATTCTCAGTACAGAATTTTTTGAAGTAATCGATGGCCACCTTTGGATGATAAGTGAAGGGGGGATAAAAAAAGGTAAAATGCATGTATTTTTTTATGCGCTCCAGGTTTTGTTGAAAGCAGGAATAAACAGGCTTGCCAAAATTTTGATATACAGCCGACTGTTCACTTTTTGCATGTACTTTCCAGTCGATGACAAGCAACTGTTCATCCGGAATTTTGTGAATTATATCAGGTACTTTTTCATGATCGAAATTCATGATAATGTACTTGCTGTATTTCCCCAGGCTTTCAAAAATAATTTTTTCGAAAACACCAATATTGTAGTGGTGAAAATGTAAATCGACACTGATATTTTTGGGTAGGTGTTTCAGAAATGAACCGTACAAAACCTCTTTATAGGCCTTAAACGTGTCGAGAAACAAAAAAACCTTTGTAATTTTTTGAGTAACAAAGTACCCCCGGTTAGGCACCGATTCCACCACTCCCCGCCTTTTCAATTCGGCATAGGCTTTAAAAACAGTATCGCGCGAGAGCCGACACTCTTTCATTATCTGGTTAACCGATGGCAGCATGTCGCCCTCTTTCAACTGGTTCCGGCTGATGGAATCCACAATAGTATCGACCAGCTGCTGAAATTTCAGGACATTGGAGTTGTCGTCGATTTTGAAGTTAAAATTTGTCATAATAATAATTAAAATGCCAGAACAGCAACCGTTCTGTTCTGTTCTACAAATCTAAAAATTAATATGAATTAACAGACATTTGCACCCGGCAAAACAATAGATTAATGAAAGCGGCGTTAAAAGAAAAAGGATAAGGGCAGTTACCCATTCTGAGTGGTTAAGTTTGGTCAGCATTACTTCTTATATTCAGGTAACTTTCCCTTGTCCTTTTTCAGTTTAAAAATAATAGTTATTTCCTGATTTCAAAAATCAATTTGTAACTTTAACTCACAAAACAAATAAACAATAAAAAATGATACGCGACCTGATAATGAAAAACCGCAGCTACCGGCGGTTTGATTCCACTGTTAAATTAAGCCCCAATGATATTGAAAAATGGATAGAGCTGGCCCGTTTTTCGCCAAGCGCAAGAAACCTTCAGCCGTTGAAATTTGCAATCAGCACCGACGAAGAAATGAATAAACTCATATTTCCGCACCTTGGCTGGGCCGGTTATTTAAAAGATTGGAACGGCCCGGCAGAAGGCGAACAACCGGTGGCCTATATTGCCGTTCTGAAAGACAAATTGCTGGCAGATGGCGTGCACTGCGATGACGGGATTGCTATTCAAAGCATCTTGCTCGGTGCGGTGGAAGACGGTTTTGGCGGCTGTATTATTGGCACGGTAAACAAGAGCAAAGTGGCTAAAGTCTTCAAACTGCCCGATACACTTGAAATTTTGTGGATGATTGCCCTCGGAAAGCCGGCTGAAAAGGTTGAATTGGAAACAGCAACCGGTAACGAAATTAAGTACTGGCGCGACAAGAATGAGGTACACCACGTCCCCAAACGACCACTGGATGAATTGATTATTAGAAAATAATTGCAACAAAAAAGGATGGCCCGCACCATCCTTTCCATAGTTGTTAAACCTTAAAATCATCCTCTCACAAAAAGAGCTTTTATTATATGCTGAGCAATTTTCGGATTCTCCTTCAGCCGGCGTGTGCAGTAGTTAAACCATTGTTTACCGAACGGAACGTACACACGCATCCGGTGCCCCTGATCGATAATTGACTGCCGCAAATCGGGTGTTACCCCGTAAAGCATCTGAAATTCGTACATGCTCTTATCTACATTGTGTTTCTCAATCATTTCAAGCGATTTATCAACCAGAAATTTATCGTGCGTTGCTATTGCGGCGTACATTTTATTCTGAATCATGAATTCCAGGTCTTCCAGAAAATGCTGCTGCACTTCGCTGAAATTTTTGTAGGCAATCTTTTCAGGTTCAATATATATTCCCTTGCACAGCCTGAAATTCATCGGATATTCAGCCGAATTCAACTTATTCAGTTCTTTTAAATCGTTTAATGTCCGGCGCAAATAGGCCTGCACTACCAACCCCACGTGGGCAGGAAATTCAGGATATAGTTTTCGAAAAAGCTCCAGTTCCAGATCAACACACTGCGAATTTTCCATATCAATACGCACAAATGTTCCTTTTTTGCTGGCGAGTTCAACAATTTCGCGGATGTGTTTGTAACAGGTCTCTTTATCGATTAAGAGCCCGAACATGGTTGGTTTCAACGAAAAATGGCCGGTAATTTTTTCAGATGTAAAGCGCTCAATTATCTCCAGGTATTTGTTTTTATTGTCGAGGGCTTCATCCATTGTTTGGATAAATTCGCCCAGCAAATCGACTGTTACATCAATACTTTGCTGGTTGAGCAACTTAGACCCCAGGATACCTTCCTCGATTGTTTCACCTGCAATATATCGTTTCGAAAATACCCAAACCAGCTTTTCGGGCATGTAGGGCAAAACGTTAGCAATTAGTTTATTCAACATTTTAAGTTTTAAAGTTCAACATTATTGTTTTATTATGGTAAAAATACAATTTGTAATCTGTCTATTTCAATGATGTTTATCAGTGCCAGGTTATGATTTAACACAGGTTTTAGTAAAAATTTTACTAAATGTAAGTTGCTTTTAAGGTCAAGAAAAAAATAGCAGATACCGCTGTTGCTTTTAACCGAAAAAATTATCTTTGTTGCGTTTTAAAAACAAATAAAGCTAACAGATAATGAAAGGAACATCTTCAATAATTGGAATTGTGTCGTTGGTTGCAGTGGCCGTTTTGTACATTTTGCATTTTACAGGTACAAACGAGCCGGTAAAAGAAGCTGTAAAAGATGAACTGGCTGCAGAACAAAGCGGAGCATCACTGAAAATTGGCTATGTAAAAGCCGATTCAATAATTTTAAATTACGACCTTGCCCAGGACCTGCACGATGAATTCACCAAAAAGCAGGAAGCTTACAATTCGGAATACGGCACAAAACGGGAGACGTTTGAAAGAGAGGCCGCTGCTTTTCAGGAGAAATTGCAACGCGGAGGTTTCCTGACCGAACAAAGGGCTATTCAGGAACGCGACCGCCTGGTGGGCAAAGAACAGGAAATTATGCAACTCGACCAGGAATTATCGACAAAACTCAATGAAATTCAGGTTGCTAACAACGAGCAAATTTTAGACAGCCTGCTGAGCTATCTCGAAGAGTACAACCAAAATAAAAAATACGACTACATTTTTAACGGTGCCGAAATTTTGATAGGAAAAGAAGCAAACAACCTTACAGCCGAAGTACTGAAGGCACTTAATGAACGCTACTCGGGCGAACAGGAAGATTAATTTTTAAAGAAAAATACCATTAATAATCCGGGATCAGTTCCCGGATTTTTTTTGTGTAAATTGCAGGCTTCA
Source organism: Tangfeifania diversioriginum (assembly GCF_900141875.1). Lineage (GTDB taxonomy): Bacteria > Bacteroidota > Bacteroidia > Bacteroidales > Prolixibacteraceae > Tangfeifania > Tangfeifania diversioriginum. The sequence goes on from NZ_FQZE01000003.1 coordinate 80,696, forward strand.
AAAAAAATTTAAAAAGTATGTTTGCCAGCCGGTACCTGAAAAAAAATAACAACAAAGCTCTAATCCAGCAATCCCCCACCAATAATACCGGCATCATCATTGTCATCCCCTGTTTCCGCGAACCTCAAATTCTGGATACGCTCAATTCGTTGAAACATTGTCAACCACCAAAATCAAATGTTGAAGTCATCGTGCTCATCAATCATGCTGAAACAGCTTCCGAAGAAATCCGGAAATTTAATGCGCAAACAAAGCAACAAATTGAGGAGTGGATTCCTGAAAACAATACCGAAAAAATTACCTTTTTTGCAGTTGGCCCCGTTGAACTGAGAAAGAAGTGGGCCGGCGCCGGACTGGCAAGAAAAAGCGGCATGGACGAAGCCGTAAGACGTTTCAACGAAGTGAACAAACCGAATGGAATTCTCGTTTCGCTCGATGCCGATACCCTGGTGCAAAACAACTACTTGGTTGAAATTGAAAATTATTTCAGCAGCCATCCTGAAACACCCGGTGCAACCATCGCTTTCACCCATCAAACTGAAGGATTGAAAGGCAAGCACCTCGAAGGAATCAGGCTGTACGAAAAATACATGGGGTACTATAAAAAAGCGCTGAAATACACCGGCTACCCCTACCCCATGTTTACTGTGGGTTCGGCATTTGCGGTCACTGCCGGGGCGTATGTAAAACGGGGCGGAATGAACCGCCGGCAGGCAGGCGAAGACTTTTATTTCCTGCAAAACCTGGCTCCAATAGGCCCGGTTGGCGAAATCACTACAACAAAAGTTTTTCCTTCTGCACGATTGTCTGACCGCGTCCCCTTTGGCACGGGCCCCATCCTTCGAAAATGGATGGACGGGAAGGAAGATCTCACGCAAACCTACAACTTTGAAGCCTTCGCTGATTTGAAAGATTTTTTTGATGTAAAGGACCAACTCTTCCTGATTGAAAAACAAGATTACAAACTTTTCCTGATGAAACTCCCCTTGCCGGTGGGCAATTTTTTGGTTGAGGATAATTTTTGGGAAGAAATCAGGGATCTAAACCAAAACTGCTCTTCGCTTCAATCATTTCAAACCCGTTTCTTTCAGAAATTCAATGCATTTAAAATTTTAAAATTTTTGAATTTCAGCCACGAACATTTCTATTCAAAAGCCAGTCTCGACGTACAAATTGAAAAACTTAAAAAATCTCGATAAAATGAAAACACTGAATTTACTTGCAACACTATTTTTAATTATCACACTGCTTGCCAACTGTGAAACCGGATCGCAAACAGCGGAAAAAACCAGCTATTCCTATTCAATTCACCCATCCGGAAACAGCTGGGTAATTCACAGTTCATCTAAAAACCAGGAAGTGATTCTGCCGAATGACATTCAAAGCTGGTCGGATGAGGATGTAAAAATCCGCACCTATTTCAGGGTAGAAAACACCGGAAAACTCCACCTCGGGATGGTTGCCAGTTCCCCTGGAGGTTCATCAACCATAAAGGTTTCGTGCGGTAATTTTTCTCAAAATATTGAAGTCAATAACACGGATTCCGATACCATTGCCATTGGCACCGTGGAAATAGCTGAGTCCGGCTATCATTTTATTGAAATTGAAGGCGTTGAAAAAACAGCGGCAAACTTCCCCGAAATTGAATCGTTTTTAATTGGCGGCCAGGCCACCCAGGGCGAGGTTCATTTTGTGAAAGACGAATTTTACTGGGGGCGCCGCGGTCCCTCGGTTCACCTGAACTACCAGTTACCCGAAAATGCTGACAACATCCGCTATTTTTATAATGAAGTGACTGTGCCTGAAAATAACGATGTGATGGGTTCGTATTTTATGGCCTGCGGATTTGGCCAGGGATACTTTGGCATGCAGGTAAACTCGCCCACCGAACGAAGAATCCTGTTTTCGGTTTGGAGCCCTTTTCAAACTGATAACCCTGAAGAGATTCCCGAAGAAGACAGGATCGTATTGCTGAAAAAAGGAGAAGACGTTTACACCGGCGAGTTCGGGAATGAAGGTTCGGGCGGACAAAGCTTTCTGCGTTACAACTGGAAAGCCGGAAACACGTACCGGTTTTTGCTGAAAGGTGTACCAACCGGAAACGGGAAAACCGATTTCACCGCCTGGTTTTTTGCCCCCGAGGAAAATGAATGGCGGCTGATTGCCAGCTTCAGAAGGCCCAAAACCGATACGCATTTAACCCGCCTGCACTCCTTTCTCGAAAATTTTATTCCTGCCACCGGAAACCTGGAACGCAAAGGCTTCTACTCCAATCAGTGGTTTTACGATGAAAGTAACCAGTGGACAGAAATCACTGAAATGAAATTTACAGCCGATAACACGGCACGAAAAGGGAACCGGCTCGATTATGCCGGCGGTGCCGAAAACAGCGCTTTCTTCCTGAAAAACTGCGGCTTCTTCAGCGAAACCACAACCATCGATTCGTTTTTTGAACGGGAAAAAAGTAATGAAGCACCCGACATCGATTTCAGTATATTGCCATAAGTTGAATGATTACGAATTGCATTTATTTAGACCTTGAAGGTTTCGAAACCTTCAAGGTTTAAATAGCTGAAAAAATGTTCATCACCGCTTTTTCAGAAAATAAAATTGACTCTGTTTTTTTTCAAATTCTTTAATTTCCCAATGGTTCTCCGTTCACAATAACATTCTCTAAAACAAGGCCTTCAAAAAGCGAGGGATCAAATTTTATTTCCTCTGCCTCAATGTCCAAATTTTCAAAAGTGAAATTCTTCAGTTTGTCATTTTCAGTGATGCCGATATCCGTGAAACTTTTTACTTCCATTGTAATATTTCTGAAAACGATATTTTCAGCCACAGAAGCCGGTGGTGTTTCACGTCCTTTCAAATCGAAAAATTGTGTCCACGGATTTATGTAGATGCAATTTCGTCCGCTGCCCTCAATATTTTCCATGGTAATGTATTCGTATTTCTGCGGGGTGTCCGGGCGCATTTTCAGGTGAATCAACCGTGCCACATCTTCCACTTCGCAATTTCTCAACAAAACATTTCGGTTGTGGATCGACTCGCTGCCACAGGTTAACACGGAGTGGCAAAATCCAAACGAATTGTCTTCAATCAAAATGTTGAAATTCGGCCCGTTGCTGGGGTCTTCGTCGGCCCAGGGGCCTTTTCCGCCTTTAAGTGCGATGGCATCGTCGTTGACCGACATGTAGCAACCTTTAATGAGTACATTGGAACACACGTCGAGGTCGATGGCATCGGAGCTGGGAGCCAGAATGGGTGTGCGCGGCGCAAAAATATGCACATCCAGAATTTTGGCGAAATTGCACTGGTACAAATGAGTGGTCCAAAACCCGGAGTTGTGCAGCCTGACATCCTGAATCTGCACATTGTCGCAGCCCCATATAAAAACAAGTCGCGGACGCGAAACTTCCAGGTTGGTGCACTGCGGATTTTCTTCCCGGCGCTGCCAGAATGCTTCCCAGAACTTTTTGCCGTTGCCGTCAATGGTTCCCTTGCCGGTTATGGTAAAGCCCGGAACGTTGTATGCATTGACCAATGCCGGGAAATAGTCGAGGTTTTGTCCTTCCATCCGCGACTCCATGATGGGATAATCCGAGATGTCGTCAGAACCTTTCAACATTCCGCCTTCCTGAACATGCAAATGGGTTCCCGGTTTGAAAAAGAGTGCCCCGCTTTTAAAGGTTCCTTCGGGCACCACAATGACACCGCCGCCGTCAGCAGAAACGTTGTCAATAAGCTGCTGGATGGCCCGTGTATTCATGGTGGAATCATCCGAAACGGCACCATAATCAGCAATAGAATACATTTTCCCCAGTTCTGAAACATCAATTTTGGAGGAGTCGAAAAACCATTCGGGAATTTCTGTTCCGTCGGGGAACGTCTCTTTTATTTCCTGTTTGCAGGAGAACAGGAAGGGTGTTGTAAAAATCAGCAAAAATGCTATTCTCAATTCAGGTTTCATAATCGATTCATTTTAAAGGTTTGTTCTGAGAATTTTAATTTCTTCGGGCGCCTCGATTTCCGATTCAATCTCACCGCTTTCCAGTTTGGTGTGTTTCACTTTTACCACACCGTAAGGCGTTGGGAAAGTGCCCTCTGCCCATTGCAGGCTGCCCAGGTGAGGCTCAATTTTCAGCGTTTTGCAACCCGGTTCAGCAATAGTAATTCCCAATACATTTTCGGTAAGCCACGATGTTGGCCCCGAAGCCCAGCCATGGCACAAACTGTGGCGATAACTGGGATAGCAGTAATCTCCGAAATCACCATGAATGTCGTTCTTGCCTTCGGGCGTAAATTCATCCAGCCTTGCCGAGTTTTCCATCCATTCGATGTTGAAATCTTCCCAAAACGTGGTAGCACCCATGTCGAGCATTCCTCCCCAGTAGTCGCTGATGATTTGCAAAGCCTGGTTGTGCATCCCGGCCATGGCAAGCGCATCGAGCATGTACAATCCATAAAAAGTGGAAAAGCGTTTGGCACCGTCAACTGCAACCACTTCATTGCTGGCCTTTTCCGGATCCATAATTCCCGCCCTGGCCATGAGTGCGGCAGCCTGTTTCAGATCGTTGTGCCCTTTTATTTTCCGGTTCAGTTTTTCAATGGCCGAAACGCAGGTGGCGGCCGACTCCGGCTCTTCAAGAATCTCGCAAAGTTTCCGCGCATCGTCCAGTGCCCAAACCAGCAGCGCCCGGTAACCAGCTTCAACTCCTTCGGTGTTAGGTGTAGAAGGCCAGTCGAGAAACCGAAACGGGCTGAGTGTTTCGGTTCCGTCGTCTGCTATTTTGGAGTCAATCAAATCGATTAACCCCACAATGTAATTGCGGTGTTTTTTCAGAAAATCCATATCCCCATTCTGCATGTACCAGTCATGATGAATAATCAGGTACCACATGGAATAACTACTCATTCCGTTCATCCATTGCGGAAGGGGATACTGCTCGCAGGCCAAATCGAGGCTGTTGGGAACCACCTCGTTGTAGCCAAAAACGGTGTTGATGGTTTTCAGCTCGGGATGAAAATCGCCCAGCCACACCAGCCGGTCGCGTTTGATGCCGTCCCACAAAAATTCCTGCATGTTCAAATGTGTCGTGTAAGCGCCTGTTAGCCAGATGGAATCCAGTCGTGGATTGCTGCTTTTGAACGAGCCGAGATAAGGAATATCGCGGTACCGCAAGATGGCACGTGCCTCTTTCAAGTTGATGGTGGTGTTGGGCTGAAGCAAGTCGATACGCACGAAACGAAAGCCGGTGTTCCCGATTTCAATCAACCCCGAACGGGGAATCTCCATGACGATATCGCGCTTGGCGTGGTCGTCGGTTGAAAAGCCCATGAGCCAGTCGGAATTATAGGTGTCGCTGTTGGCTTCCCCCACCGACTCGCCAAACCGGATGCGCACCAGCGACGGCTCTCGCCGCGACGAACCGCCCATCACCAATTGCAGGCCGCCGTGCAACTCTTTGCCGTAATCCAGCAGGATTGAAGAGGTATCCGATTCTGTGGTTTTCATGGAACAAAATTCTGTAATCGGGCTCATATCCGACTGGCTGTTTCCGGGTTGTAACAGCACTTCGGTATTGGATACAAGTTCTCCCGTATCGTCGGAAGTCCACATCACATTCACCGGCGAAATAAACACACGGGTCAGCTCATCTTTCCGGGTAATTTCATCGTATTCCGGTCCGAATACGGGTGGAAGTTGAGTGAGACCGGTTTTCGATTCGTCATAATTAAATGGGATGCCTGCCACGGTGTCGTTTTGTGCGTTTAATGAAAAACTTCCAAAAACGAAAAGAAGGCCCAGGATTTTGATTGTTAAATTGCTAAATTTCATTGCTTTATTAATTATCTAACTGAACGTACATTTTCCGGGAAATCCATAAATTTCTCCAGAGTGTTGATTTCCGGCTCTTTGGCATTGGCCGACGAAATCCAGCAGCTGATATATTTCCCGGGGTTGGCAATTAACAAATGCGCTTTTCCGTCATCCATTTTCTTTTCAAAATCATCAGGATTAAATAATATAGCTGCACCTAATCCTACCGATTCTGCCGCTACATCTTCCGGGTGCAGCCCCCAGGTAAAGATGCGGTTGTCTTCAACCACAATCTGTTGGCCTTCGTGGTAATTAATGCCGGTAACAAACTGCACGTCATCATCCGATAACGCAAATGCTTCCACCTTTGCTTTTCTCACACCGGAATAAACGATTACCCTGACAAGAATATCAACCTCTTGATTTTTGTAAGGAACGTCTTCGGAGAGCATCTCCATAAATGAAACCGTCCCTTCCTTTACCACCCTGACAGAACGCTTCGAAACCGGATGAAGCGGAACCACATTTTCTCCGTCCCAGAGCCGGATACCGCCAAGCCCGACAGTGGTACCGGCCTTGTAATAATCAGCTCCCCAGCCGTTGGCTTGCTGTTCGGGTGTGGGATACCACCTGGCTTTTTGCAATTCAAGCCCGGGCTTTGTTTTAGAATAGACATCGATGGCAGCCTTCCGGTCGAAATATATCCGCAGCCCCAGCCATTCGTTTTCGATAGCCGGACCATGATGCCCTAATGCATTAAACAAATCGCCCGATTCGGATGAGATTTCATTCAGATAGTTGGCGCTGTCATTTCTTAAAAACAGACTTACATCTGTTTTATTTTGAGCCGCTAAAATCTGCCCCAGGAAAATACATACTATTAAAATTGTCGCTTTCATTATCATTCATTTAGGTTTTTAATTCAGGATTGTAGTCGAAACGAAAAAAGATAAATGGGATGTGGCAAAGCGGAGGGAATTGGTTTGTTGATTTGCTTGGTCATAATCTACAAGAAAAAAGGTTTAGTAGCTGAATATGCTACAATTTTACAAAAAAAGTAAGAAGAATGGAAATGGGTTCAGGAAGGACTCAAGGTGAAATTCAGATTCAGGCTCCGCTTGCAGAATGCAGTTGAATATCCGGAAAGGCTTTAGCCTGTTCAATTCATGAAGAATATTTATCACTTATGTTGATAAAAAAATTACAACGGCCGAAAATTACATATTCTACTTCAATAAACTTTACTATTTTCGTTACTTCTTAAAATAATTAATAACTATGAAAATTCTTCAAAATTTTATTTCAATCACATTGCTCACTGTTTTCATTGTTTCGTGCCAACAATCGGCAAAATACCAGTACACAGGCATAACTTTTGACGAGCCTGAAGCGTCCCAAAATGTTAAGCCCCTGCAAGATTGGCAATCCATTGAGCCGGGAGTCCAGGTTGCATGGGGAAGCAGCAATTCACGCTATCATAAAGAATATATTCCTGAAACAAAAGCTGACAAAAATCTCAACTGTACAGGTTGGAAAAACGAAAGGGTAAACGCCCAGTTGATAGCCTGGAGCAAAGATTCAGTAAAAGATTTATCGCTTGAAATAACAGATTTAAAAAGTTTGGATGATAAAATCAATGCTTCGGCAGTTCAATACTATTTTGTTCGGAATGTAATTTCTGATGAATTTTTAGGAGGTTGCGGCCACAAAACAAAATCGCCCGAAACTGCCCATTTAGTAGCCGATTGTTTGGAGCCAACACCGGTTTACACCATGCGCGAAAAATCGGCCCGTGGAATTTGGTTAAACATCGATATTCCGGAAAAAACAAAAGCCGGCACTTACACGGGCAAAGTTAACATAATGGTAGCCGGAAAAAAAGTAGAAACACTTTCGCTCACGGTTAACGTACAGGAGCATACACTTCCCAACCCGGCCGACTGGAAATTTCACCTCGATTTATGGCAAAACCCGTTTGCTGTAGCACGTATTCATGATGTGGAGTTGTGGTCGGATGCCCATTTCGAAAAAATGAAACCGCTTTACACCATGCTTGCAAATGCAGGACAAAAGTGTTTAACTGCTTCTATTTTGCATAAACCCTGGGGAGGACAAACCTTCGATCATTTTGAGTCGATGGTAAAGCGGACGCTTAAAAAGGACGGAAGCTGGGAATTTGACTACACTGTATTCGATAAATGGGTAGCTTTTATGATGGACCTCGGTATAAACCAGCAAATTAACTGCTATACTTTAATTCCCTGGGGAAATCAGCTGCACTACTTCGACGAACAAAGTGGAGCGAATACTTTTATTACTGCAACGGCAACATCGAAAGAATATGCCGATTACTGGATTCCGTTTCTAAAAGATTTTAAAGCGCATCTGCAGGAAAAAGGATTGTATGACATTACAACAATCGCAATGGACGAGCGACCAATGAAAGATATGATGAGTGCCTTAGAACTGATTGACAAATATGCAGGATTGAAAGTAACATCGGCTGCCAATTACAATCCGGGAATGTCGGGACAGGTGTACGATTTAAGTGTTGAATCGCGCCATATTTTGCCTGATGAAGTATTGGAACAACGCCGTGCAAATGGACAAAAAACTACTTTTTACGTGTGTTGTAGTGTTCCGTGGCCAAACAATTTTACCTACTCGCCACCATCGGAGGCAGTTTGGCAAGGTTGGTATGCAGCTGCGCAAAACCTGGATGGATTTTTACGCTGGGCATACAACTCGTGGGTTGAAGACCCGATGCACGACACACGTTTCAGGACCTGGCCTGCCGGTGACACCTTTTTTGTTTATCCCGATTCAAAATCGTCGGTTCGTTTTGAAAAGCTACGCGAAGGAATTCAGGATTTTGAAAAGATACATATTTTGCGTAAAAAGCTTACGGAAGAGAACAATGCAGAAGCTCAAAAGGGACTGCAGCAATTAAATAATGTATTGAATAAATTTCAAATTGCTTCGCTTGAAACCGATGGTGCCCTGGATTTGGTTATGGAAGCTAAAGATGTTATCAATCAGGTTTCAGAAGTGAACTAAGCTTTGTCACCAAATAGCTAAATCATGTGCTGAACTGTATTACCAGCCAATACTTCGTAAAAAAACTATGAACCGCAATAAGTTACTATTACGGTTCATAGTTTTAACATTAGCTAAGCTTTCCGGACCGTTTCGAAATTTTGTTTAATCCCCGGACAGAATCTGCAATTCGCCTGCTCCCACGCGGTTATGACTGCCGGGAGCTGTCAACTCCGACAACCGGAAGTGCCTGGCGTTTTCCGGCTTATCGAAAAGCACCACCCGCTGGCCCGGGTCATTTATTATGTTTCCGAAAGTGCCCCACTGAACAGTAGTCCAGTTTTGTCCGTCATTGCTGATTTCCACTTTAAATGATTCAATAAAGCCTTCTCTTGCCGGCAGGTAAGTGAAACCGGCAACCAAATATTCCTGTTGCATGTCAACCGAAAGAAATGGTGCCCCGGCGCCTGTCTCCAATGTCCACCCCGAATATGGGTTGCCATCCAAAACCCTTGCGGGCTCGCTGGTCTTTCCCTCTGAATCGACAGCAGTCCATCCTTCAGGCAGTATTCCCAACCTGTTTTCAGTTACCGGCCCCATCCTGTTTTCAACAACCGAGCGGGCTTTAACGTGGCCTCCCATTGGTAAAGAAAAGGGTTCGGTGTATTTCACCGACTGTTCATCAGGCTCCGTGCCATCAACAGTATAATAAATATCCTGTGACTGATCCGCCGTGTTTTCCGAACGCCACACAAAGTTACTGGCAACCCCCATATTGAGCATCCCTTCGCTGTTTCTATCCATAACCACAGGTTTGGGTGGTTCGTCGTAATAGTGCGCCGAAACATGGGCAATGGCCGGAGCAAGCCTCGATTGGGCAATGGTTAGCCGGAACGCATCGGTTTCAACGGGCGGAAACCGAAGAATACGCTTGTGCCCAACGGTTTTTCCTTCGGCAATTTTTACCCACTGGCCGTCAATCCGGGCTTCCAGAAAATGCTCTTCCACCCGCTCTCCCCGGTTGGCAATGGCTTCCATAATCATAAACCGGTTGATTTTTCTTTGCTCCGGGAGCGTAATCTCCAGGGATGCCTGCTTACCGGCAGCCTGCCACCACGTACTGTTATCGTTATCGAGGACGTTTTTTTCGGAAGCGCTTGCCCCTGCAAGCAGATCAGAATCGTAAACATTGCGAATTTTCTTGCCCACTGCTTTCAGCACTTCAGCATCCCGTGGCGAGAATTTCCCTTCGGTATTGGGAGGGATATTCAGGTGAAACTGGCTGTTGCCGCCAACCGACCGCTCATAAATATCGAAAACATCATCAACGTTTCTTACCTGCTGTTCCTCGTCGTTCCGCCAAAACCAGCCATGCCGGATGGAAGTATTCGTTTCGGCCGGGTAGTAGTGGAAGAATTTTGTTTCTTCCGTAATTTTATCGCGTCCGGCAATGTTTTCATTGGTCATATCCGGCCAGTCAAAATTATCGGGTGATACTTCAAGCGGAATAACGTTGTACTCATCTTCTCGCGTTCTTCCGCCCTCGTTTCCGCACCAGCGGGAATCGGGCCCTTTCCCGAAAATAACGGCATCAGGTGCCAGGTGCCGGATTAAATCGTACCAGGCCTCATAATTATAGGTTTGGCCTGTGCCGGGCTTGGGATTGGCGCCATCGAACCAGACTTCGTGTATGGGGCCGTATTCGGTTAAAAGTTCAAAGAGCTGGTTCAGGAAATATTCGTTGTAATCATCGGCCAGGTAGGTGAAACTTCTGGTATCGCTGAAGGGGCGGCCTTCTACTTTCCTTGGAATGGTACGTTCGGTAAATTCGCTGTCATTGCCGTAATAACCGCCGTCAGATTCAATCTGATAAAGGTCGGCAGGTGAGAGGTAAACCCCCAGCCGCAGTCCGTATTTTTCACACGATTTGGCCAGTTCCTTCAACACATCCCCTTTGCCGTTTTTCCAGTCTGATGAAACCACCGAGTGATCGGTGTATCTGGTCTGCCAAAGGCAGTAACCATCATGGTGTTTCACAACCATGATCACACGGGTAATACCGGCGGCGCTCATCATTTCGCACCACTGGTCGGTATCCAATCCGGTGGGATGAAACAAGTCGGATTCTTCAAATCCGGTACCCCATTCCCTGCCGCTGTAGGTATTTGGTCCGTAATGGATAAATCCCTTGAATTCATCTTCCCACCAAAGCATCTGACGCGGATGGGGCAGCACTTTTCCGGAAAGTTCAATCTTTTGTTCCACGGTATATCCGTCCGGAATTTCCACAGTTTGTGTATAGTATTCACTGTTTTCGTTAGTGCAGGCCGTTGCCATAGCTGCAACAAAAAATATCAATGTAATTTTATTGAATAAGTTTTTCATGATCCTATTACTTTATTTTCCGTAAATCAGGGGTAAACATAAGAAAGTTGGGGGAAATATTAAGGGATTTTATTATCATATTGAATGGCATTAACTAATCAGTAGGAAACAGCTTTTCATTAATGATATAATTCAGGACTACTGGATAACCAATATCAAAAAACGCTCAGAATATATTGTTAACCTTATCCCAACTTCCAAACCTTAGTAAAACCAACTGCTACCATGCACCCCAAACCTTATTACCTTATTCAATCCCCTTCAAAGAATAAGGTTAATAAGGTCGGTTTTCGGTGGTGACATCATTCTACTGAGGTTGAAAACGGGGAATAAGGTTTTTGAATAGCAAGAACCCAGAGGGTTCACATGTTTATAGATGGATATTTGGGGAGAATTATAATTCGGCCGGGGTCGAACAAAATAAAAGACCGTCAATTTCTATAAACATTCGATACCTCCGGCATCGAAGACCAATATCTAAATAGGTATAAAGCCATGAAGTCAATCCATTGAATCCACTCATTTTTATACCTTCATAGCCATTTTAAAAGATAAACATCAACTAAAATGAAAACTTTTTACAGCATATTATCCGCAGTCATCAATCCGGTTTCGGGTGGAAAACTATAATACATTTATCGATTTTTCCGAACTGGACAAAATTGAAGCGTATGCGATTGAACACGGCGTTAAACCGGTTAAATAAAATTCAGAAAACCTTATCCCAACTCCCAAACCTTAGTAAAACTCCGCTGCCCCACCTCCCCCCAAACCTTATTCATCTTATTAAATCCTCTAAAATGAATAAGGTTGATAAGGTCGGGGGTCAAAGAGAGCAGAGTGCCACCGAAGATAAAAGACGGAAAATAAACGACAAGAAGCTTTTTCAGATGACAGGTGATAATCTTAATAAAATCCAAAAATAAAAGCAATTATCGTTATATTTGAAAAAAAATTGTCATGCAAACAATTCGGTTACGGGTAAATGATAGTATTTTTCAACAACTAATGTGGTTTCTGAAACGCTTCGGCAAGAATGAGATTGAAGTAATCAGTGAAAACGATGAATATTTTTCAATTCAGGAATACCTCAAAAAAGAACTGGAAAAAATAGAAAACGGAACTGCAGAATTTATAAGCCTCAATCAACTCGACGAAGAACTTGAATCGACCATCAGGAAATATGAAGATTAGAGTACTCAAATCCTTCAATGACAAACTGAATAGTCAAATTGGGAAAATCCATCCCGGAACCGCTACAGGGGCTACACCAGCGAATACTGGCGCAAACGCAACCGCAGCAAAAGCGATGATGAGCCGGAAGTGACTATGTAACAGCACCCTGTTACGTTTTGGTCCGTCCTGTTAACCAGCAAGGAAATCCTGTTACAAAAACCGGCTTCCAGTTCCTGGGTTCACCTTTCCAGTGCAACTGGAAGCCGCATTTTACCTGCCGGAAAAACAAATTGACTAACAGGAAACCCAAGATGCCAACTCGCGTTACGGAAAAATGTAACAGAACGAGAAAAATCCCAACAGTACGAAAGAGGATAACAACAGGAAAGGACAAGGGAGTAACACAGAATTTATTTCTGGGGTACCCCCTTATCCTTTCTCTTAAGTTTAAAAAATCAACTATTTTATCAAAAATAACTTTCTCATCTTTGCATGAATATCTGTATTATCCATAAACCCAATAAACTCTTCGGCACCGGGTCCGAAAGCAAACACTGGGACCATAAGACCGGTATGTCCACCGGTTGTAAATTCACCTTTTACCATGCCTGTCTCTAAATTCCCATCCAGAATGGTCATTCCACCGGTTTCATGGTCTGCAGTAACAACAACAAGAGTTTCTTTGTCTCGAGCTGCAAATTCCAACGCTTTTCCGATTGCGCGATCAGTGTCGAGCATTTCTTCCACAACGTAAATGGTGCTTCCGGCATGGCCGCCCCAATCAACCTGAGAACCTTCCACCATCAAGAAAAACCCTTTCTTGTTTTTGTTTAAAATATTGATTGCCGTATTAGTAGCAACAGGCAGCATATCGCCACGTTCGTCAATTCGTCCGTTGTGTTCGGCAGCTGTAAGCCCGGCAAGTTTGCCTTTTTTAATGCTTTTTATGGTGTTGATATTCTTTTCCACCTGGTAACCTTTTTCTTTAAGTTCTTCTACCAGGTTTCGACCGTCTTTACGTTCGGTAAAATGCTTGTAGCCACCGCCAATAAACACATTAATGTCCGTCTTCAGAAAATCGGCAGCAATTTCTTCATACATGTTCCGGCTTTCCTGGTGGGCAATAAATGAGGCCGGTGTGGCATGAGTAATAGCTGATGTGGATACAAGTCCGGTAGCTAGCCCATTCTCATCGGCATATTCCAGAATAGTCTCTACTGGTTTTTTGTTAATGTCAACCCCAACTGCTCCGTTGTAAGTTTTTTGGCCAGTTGAAAGTGCAGTTCCTCCGGCAGCAGAATCAGTGATGTAACGGTCAGCCGAATGGGTTGTTACTAATCCCATATATTTGAAATTTTCCAGGAATAGTTTACCCCTATTGGCAGTAAGGCCAGCATAAAGTTGCGATAAACTCATTCCATCCACAATAACCAAGATAATATTTTGAGGCTTTTTGTTTTTGAAGTTTTGTGGGTAAATTTTCACATCGTATGTCTCACCTCCCTGATAAATTTTTTCATTTTCATCGGCACTTTCGTTAAGATAAGTATTTTGTGCCATTGAAAAATATCCTATCAAAATCGACATTATTAAAGTTATTATTCTCTGCGTCATAATTTTAATATATTATTTTATAATTTTACTTGAACCAAATAATCTTATTTTCTTTCTTACTTCATCTTTCATTTCTTCTTTTCCAGCGTTCAGATATTTACGAGGATCAATTACATCCGGATTTAGTTGAATATAATTTTTTACGGACTCTGAGAACCGTTTTATTAAACAGGTCCCTACATTAACTTTACATATACCATTGGCAATTGCGTCTCTAATACTATTTTCATCTACGCCTGATGAACCGTGCAAAACAAGAGGAACTTCCGGTATTTCTTTACTGATTTCTTTTAATCTATCAATATCAAGTTGAGTTTCTGAAGAACATTGGGAATGAACTGAACCAACTGCAACAGCTAATGAATCAGCTTTTGTTTTATAAATAAACTCTTTAACCTGATATGGATTGGTCAGTGTATTTATTATTTCGTTATTGTCAACTCCTTGGTATAAAACCTTCCCTAATTCTAATTCAACCGGGATTTTGTAAAAATGAGCTATTTGCGTTAAAATTTTGCTTTGATTTATATTTTCAGTAAACGATAAATCTGAACCATCAAACATTAGCGATGTAAAACCACTATTCAGGCATTTGATATTTTGTTCAACGGTTCTGCCATGGTCAAAATGTAACACTATAGGTATAGAATTATATTTTGCCATTGCACCAACCATTGATTTGATTGCAAATATTCCTGCATAATTTATAGCACCTTGACTAAATTGGACAATAACAGGAGCTTTTTCTATCGTTGCTGCTTCAATAATTGCCTGGATCATCTCCAAATTATTAGCATTAAATGCACCGACTGCGTATTTACCTTTTAATGCATTTAACAACAAATGCTTTGAAGTAACCAATGACATAATAAAATATTAATCGTTTGCAAATTATTTTCAAAAGGCCGAATCTTGTCGAAAAAATTCGGCCTTTAATTTAAATCAGATTATAAATGGTTTAGATCTACCAACCAGGATTTTGTTCAAGGTTAGGATTAGTTAATCTATCTGTTTCAGGAATAGGATAATAATATTTCTTATCATCCCATTTTCTTTCAATATTATTTAACCATGTTATTTCCCCATAAGTTTCATTTGACAATCTATATGGATTTGTTTGCCCTCCGTACAAATCACTCACAGGGATTGCTGTATAAGAAGGGGATGTTGTAGGTTCTTCTTTATAATAAATTACATCCATTACACCATCTTGATTAAGATCCATTGGTGTATCCAATTCAGGTATATAAATTCCATTCCATTCCATTTCAAATAATTCTCCCCTTTTCCACCTTACAATATCATAAAAACGAAATCCTTCCATTGCCAATTCAATTCCACGATCTCTTCTAATTTCAAGTATTACAGGATCAGAAATATTAGGAAAATAATTTGATTGCAAATATGGATCAATTTCTGTTGGTTTAATATTTAATCCACCTGTTATACCAGCCCTTGCTCTTAAAGCACCTATGGTTTTTGACCAATCATCATCGGTTAAAGTTCCAAGTTCAGCTTTTGCTTCAGCAAAATTTAATAAAACCTCGGCATATCGGAATATAGATACTGAGTTATCGTTTAAATCTCGTGTATCAACATTAATATCATCAAGACTCCATTTAATAGGTTGGTACCCTGTATAAGAATACAACATATCTGGTGGTGCATCAAATGGGATACCATTGTTTAATCTTTGATAATCTACTCCTCGTATAGTTTGCTTAAGTCTTTTATCTCTATCTACCATTTCTTCATGAAAAAGCATAGTTTCATAATCCGGATCATCAGTAAAAGGTGTTCCATCCAAGGTTAAATATGTATTGATAAAAGTACGTATAAAATTATATCTCACACCGGTTGTTGTACTAGTGTAATACCAATTTGCAGCATGTGTTTCACCAAGTGCTTCATCCATAATTACTGCCATCATAATTTCATCACCAACAGGAGATTGTGATGTGAACAATTCTCTGTAAGATTTATCAGTACCAGAACCTGTATATAATTCAAATCCAGACTCATCTATGATAAATTTAGCAGCATTTGCAGCTTCATTCAACCATTGGCCCGAGGTTCCTTGCAAACCAAGTTCTGTATGATATTTGCGAAATGTACCTTCAAACAAACAAACCCGAGCTTTCAAGGCATAGGCAACCCATTTGGTTACCAAACTTCTTGTTTCATCGGAGGTTAAGGTTATATTTTCACAAGCATAATTCAAATCAGCAAGAACATTATCCATAACTAATTCTCTTGAATCACGCGCTTTATAAAGAGCTTCGTCATCCACATCAAGTGGTGTATCTATCCAAGGCACATCGCCATACCTTTTTACTTTTTCAAAATAAAAGAAAGCCCTAAAAAATCTTGCCAGACCAACATAATGATTTCTAACCTCTTCAGAGACATTCTCGTTAGTTGTACAATTTTCAATAAAAAAATTAAAATTTCGTAAATGTCCCCATCCCCATTCACGATCTCCACCTAAGGCAACTACCTCGTTTCCAGAAGCACTATCATCATCATCTGATGTTGGAGTATATGCTCCTTCCATAAGTAATGCAGGTGCACCTCTTCGTGCAGCATAATCTGAAATACAATCAGCAGTATGTATATTATTTGCACTAGGAAGCCAATCATAAAATGAATAAGAATATAGCTCAAGGCCCTTTTCACTTCCGAAAACAGATTCTTTTGATGCAGAGTCTTGGGGTATTTGTTCTAAATCACAACCAAAAATAAGGATTGTGAAAATTATAAATCCAATATTATGTAGTTTCATTTTTATAAGTTTTTTTGATTAGAATGTTACTGATAAACCAAAGCTCAAACTTTTAAGCATTGGATAATTATATCCATCACCAGAACCTCCTGAAGATAATTTTAAATCAGAAGGACCGGTATTTTCAACATCGATATCACGCGTTCTCTTGTATAAAGGTGACCATGTCCAAATATTCTCACCAGAAATATAAATTTTTGCATTTTCAGCTCCAATCTTTGATATCAGGTTTAATGGCAAGTTATATCCTAACTGAATATTTTTCAATCGAATGTATGCAATATTTTGAAGGTATTTAGTCTGTGGATTATCTCTAAGGATAGCATCCGAACGATTCGCTAAACGCCCAACATATCTTGGCAGGTATGCATCTGGATTTTCTGGTGTCCAATGATTATCGAGATGCCATCTGGGGAGTGGGTTATAAGGTCTGTTATATTGCCCCCAAAACACACTTGCCTCTCTACTTGGGTACCAATCTTGTTTTCCTACTCCCTGAAAAAATGCAGAGAAAAAGAAACTATTCCAATCAGCCCCTAGGTTTATACTATAAGTATAACGAGGAGATGAGTTGCCAATTATCTTTCTGTCACCAGGATTATCAACACGATTTGTACCAGGATCGATCTTGCCATCATCGTTAATATCTTTTAATTTTATATCTCCCGGATGAATAACTCTGGCATTAGTTGTTTTAAATCGGCTTTGATCAGCGTGGTTGTCGATATCTGCCTGATCAACAAAAAATCCATCATTGGTATACCCCCAAATTTCTCCGATTATCATACCTTCATAATAATCGTCGAGATTCTTTTCTGGATTATTGTATCTGGTAATTTCAGCATTATTATCGGCAAGAGTCACACGAACATTATAACTAAGTGGTTTTGAAGCTAAATTAAATCTATCTCTCCATGTTAAAGATACTTCCCATCCATTTGTTTTTAAATCAGCATAATTACCTTTTGGTGGAGTTGCTCCAAAAACAGCAGGCAATGTCCTCCCAATTGTAAACATATCGGTAGTGTTTCTTGTGTACATGTCTCCAACAAAAATTAACCGACTGGAAAGCATCGCCAAATCAATTCCCACATTCGTAGTCGTAGATGTTTCCCAAGTTAATCCATCTGGCAATACGCTTGGTCGGCTTGTTAGTTGTGGTTTTGTTCCTCCAAGGATATCTCCTGATTGGCTAATATTAAATATTTCCTGATATATATATGAAGCTATGTTACCATTCCCCAGTGAACCATATGAAATTCTGAATTTTAAGTTTGATATAAGATCCTCCGGCACGTTCCAAAATGCCTCATTTGAAATTCTCCACCCTGCAGAGTAGGAGGGAAAAAAAGCATACCTTTCATTAGATGGAAATTTTGAAGAGCCATCATAACGTCCGTTCACTTCAAATAAATATTTATCTTTATATGAATAATTAATTCTTGAAAATCCTCCTAGAATATTCCATTTTTCATAACTGCCGTCCACATTAATATCTTCCCCCAATGCCAAACTAAGATCAATTGCATCTTCAAAAATAAGCCCGTTTCGTTCCGCTTCTAATTTTTTATACAATGACTCTTCATAATTGTATCCGGCCATGATTTTAAAATAATGTATTTCATTATAAGTATCTTCATATTCACCATATAGGTTTGAAGCCATATATTTTGTTTCTCTCCAAATATCTCTTAAATCATTTGTAGAAGTACCTACGTATGAAATTACATCCGGACTTTTAGAATAAGGCACGGGGACTCTTCTCCTTTTTTCATTGTCATCGGTTATTCTAAAGGTAAAATCACCATGTATATTTAATTTCTCATCAAAAAATGATGCCGTTAAGTTAGAGGTGTTTTTAAAAACTCTTTTGTTGGTATCATAACCATTCTTCCCATACCACATATCACCTACCTGGTAAACAGAGGTGTGTGTTAATGTTCCATCCGGATTAAACATTGGGGACATTGGATTTCCTTCATCAGCAATATTTCTCCATATACCACTTCCTTCACCAACATTAAGTGGAATATGATATTTCATATCGGAAAACTGTGAATTATTCTCAGCTCTAAGCCAGGGAAAAATCTGGATAGATCCTTTTGCTCGGAAGTTAAGCATTGAATAATCGTCCGTATTATACGTAAAAAGTCCTTTTTGACCAAGATACCTGCCTGAAACCATATAACTTGTGGTTTCAGAACTTCCCGAAACAGTAATATTATGCTCATTTGATGTTGTGAAGTCCTTATACAACTCATCATACCAGTCGGTGCTGTAGTAATAAACATATTCACCATTTGCCGGATTTATTTCCCATTTTTTATCAAATTCATTTGGATTTTCAGAACGATATTTAAGTTCTTCCAAATATTCTTGAGAAAAACGGATTGTTTTATTTGCCTTGCTAGGATATGATCCTTCCCAGTTATAAGTTGCTTCGTTAAACATTTTTGCCCAAGTATAACCATCCCAAACATAATCAGGTAAAACTACAGGATTTTTCAATGAAAAATTGGCTGAATAAGTAACATTTGTTTTCTCCCCCGATGGATTTTTTGTTGTAATCAAAACCACACCAAAAGCACCACGAGCGCCATAAATAGAGGCTGAAGCAGCATCTTTCAGTACAGAAATACTTTCTATATCATTAGGATTTACTAAACTAGGATCTCCTTCAACCCCATCTATTAATACAAGAGCATTACCTCCCTGACCGATTGAGGTAGTTCCTCTAATATTAAAAGAAGGAGCCTGATTTGGTCGTCCATCCATTAGAGTTATATTCAAATTGGGAACCACACCTTTTAAACCTTGATTTAAATTTGTAACAGTGCGGTTTTCAAACACCTCACTAGTTACCTGATCAACAGCTCCGGTTAAATTCGCTTTCTTTTGTGTACCGTAACCTACAACAATAACCTCATCCATACCAATTGTCTCTTCCTCCATTACAACTGTAAAGGTTGTTCTGTTTCCTATTGGCACTTCCTGGGTCTGCATCCCCACAAAAGAAAATTGCAGGGTTTCAGCATCTTCGGGTAGTGTTAATGAAAACTCACCATCACTATTTGTTACCGTGCCAGTAGTTGTTCCAACGACCACTACTGTAACTCCCGGTAAAGGTTGCCCACTAACATCAGTTACCACACCGGTAACCGATCTTTGCTGCTGAACGGATTGAGACACGGAGACTGTTTTGTCCTTCTCCCGCAGAATGATTTGTCGTTCGTAAACATCATAAGCAACAGGTTGCTCTTTAAGAATCGCATCGAGAATTTCGAAAATGGAAGCATTTTGCAATTGAATATCCATTTTCTTGTTCATGTCCAGATCTTCGTTTTTGTAAAGGAAAACAAATTCACTGTTGTCCTCCACAAACTCCATAATCTCGGTAATCGTCCGGTTCGTCAGGTTAATGTCCAGACGCGCTGTTTGCGAATAGGTGTTGGCGCTAACTGTGAGCATGCAACCAACCATAAACAAAAATGTTAAACGCATAATTCGCCCCCATTTTTTTTTGATTCCCCCACAGGGAGAACCGGTAATACAATCATTTTTCATAAATTTGTACGATTTTTAATTAATACTATTAGTAACTGGTATTATTTAATTCAACCCGGGAGGCCTCCCTGTGAAATAACGCCAATTAATTTCAAAGGGTAAACTTCTTCCGGGTTTCCTTTATTTTATTACATACTGTTTCTCTGTTACTTTAATAAAATCAAGTCCTGTCAGTTTTTCAAGGTATCCAAAAACTTCCTCCTGTTCTTGTGTCACATCCAGTTTACCTGTAATTTGAATTGTTCCCTTCATTGGATTGTCAAACTGAAAATTGATATCGTAGTACCGTTCCAGCTTTTTGGTTATCCGGTTAAAGTCGGTGTTGGAAAAGCTGAACAGTCCCTGTGTCCATAAAATATAGGGTTCCACATCCACTTTGCTCACACTTGTTTCTTTGCTTTTTTTGTTGAAATAGGCCATCTGCCCGGGCTCAAGCTGAACTGGTTTTTTAAACATTCCAGCGCCCGAGCCTTTAACCGCAACTTTCCCCTCTGCCAGCACCGTTTGAACGGAATAATCTTCGGGGTAAGCCAATACATTGAAACTTGTGCCCAGCACTTCAATATTCACATCTACCGTTTTTACCACAAAAGGCTGCTCTTTATTATTTGTCACCTCAAAAAAGGCTTCGCCCGAAAGAAATACTTCGCGTGTTTTGTCCACAAACCGGGAGGGATAAATGAGCCGGCTGCCGGCATTGAGCCACACACGTGTGCCATCGGCAAGTATAATGTCTGAACTATTTCCATAAGGCATGACAAGCGTATTCATTTTGGGAGGTTCATCCTCGTTCTCTTTTTTCAGCAACTGATTCCGGTTTAAAATAATTTCTCCGTCGCCGGAATAGTCCAGTTCCGATTTCCCCTGGTTGAGTTGAATCTGTTGCTCATCGCCAATAATGAGCATGGGTTCCTGTACCTGGGCAGGCAGCCCGGTATTTTCAACAAATTGTTGCGGCTGCCTGCTTTCCATGTACAGGTAAACTAAACCACTTCCTATGAAAAAAAACAAAAATGCCACCGCGGCATAACGCATGAAATTTCGTACCACCAGACGCCTTCTTTTCTGTTTTTCGGCTTTTTCCAGTTGCACAATAATGCGTTTTGCCAGTGCCCTTTTCTCTGTTTCAGTTAATTTTTTCTCCCGGTATTTGAGGTGTTCTTCAAACTGTTTTTTGATTTCTTCTATTTGATGTGCGTGTGCAGGATTGGCCTCCAGGTAGTGTTCCCAATAGGCATTTATCTCTTCGGAGGGTTGGTATATCCACTTAAAAAACAGTGGGTTTTCTATGAGTCGCTCGTAAAAGTTCATTCCACAGATTTGATTAATTTGGAAATAAGAGCAGCGGGGACGGAAAAAGGGACGGTTTTATTTTATGTTGTAGAACATATTAATTAGACACAAGACCTTGAGATATGAGACACAAGACAAGGAGTTTGGCGTGGCTGGGACAAAATCGAAAACGGAAAGTGCAAAACTGGATGAAAAGAGGAAACAGAAAATGACAGATAATCAGCAGTACGCGCTTAGCGGTTTGGATCCGCTTAGCGCATGGGTAAGATAAAATCAAAGTTTTGAAAGCAGGAGAAACAAATTCAAATTTCCACCCCCCATTTTACTGCGCAAATTTTTCAGTAACCGGTAAACCTGTTTTTTAACAGCACCGGGAGATACCCCCAACAGCTTGCCTATTTCTATATAAGTTAGTCCGCTGTTGAATTTCAGGAAAAGCAACTCCCGCTTTTTCACATCGAGGTTTTGTAATTCTGTTTTCAGCTTAACCAATTGGTCGTCCTGAACTTCCAGCTCTGCTTCCTCAATTGGAAATTTCAAATCGAATTGCTCCACCAGTTGTTCGGGATGAGTGAACCGATATTTCTCCTTCAGCTTTTTGTAAATGATGCGTTTCAGGGTTTTAAACAGGTAATACTCCAGCGATTCCGGTTTTCGTAGAGTTGAACCATAGGAATAGATATCGATAAAAACATCCTGAATGGCATCTTCGAGCAGTGCCCGATCCGATGTAATACGTGAACCATAAGAAAACAGCACATCCACAAATTCGTTGTAGATGGTTTCAAAAGCAGATCGGTCGCCTGCCCGGAACTTGTCCCAGATTATTTGCCAGTATTCCCTGTCTGCGAATGGATCCACGTTTATTGGTTCATCAGATTAATCAATTCAGAAGGCTAAAATAGAAAAAAGATAATTCTTAGATAAAAATTAAATGGTTTTCTGTTCAGTTACTTTACCCCTCTCCTGCCGGTTTCTCCCCTCAAGCGGGGAGATCGCAATGATGAACATTCTGCAAAATTTCAAATCTTAAATCGAAAGTTTATTAGAACTGTTTTCCCTTTTAAGGGAAATGGGCGAAGCCATAAGGGTAGATTGTCTCACACAATTATTTCTCACCCCCCTCTCCTGCCGGTATCTCCCCTGAACAGGGGAGATTGCAATGATGGAACAATCTGCAAAACTTCAAATTTCCAACACAAAAGTTTATTAGAACGTTTTTCCCTTGTGAGGCTCCGAGGGTCCGAAGGACTCCTTCGGAGAATGCCCATGGCAGAAAATGGCGAAGCCAAAATGGTAAAGCAACACATTTATTCCCTGAACTCATTTTTTATTTTTAAAAGCACGTTATCAATATTTTCCAATTCTTCGTTTTTAATTCTCAAAACTTTTATTCCCAATTCCTTTAATATTTCATCCCGCCGGTTATCTTCGGCTTTTCTGTATAAATGAATTTTACCATCCAATTCTATTGCTAAATTTTCTTTGTAACAAAAAAAATCTGGCACATAAAAAAAAATGTTCATCGCCGACTGAGTCGTAAATTATGGCATGTTGTCTCAAAAACTTACGCCCTGCCAATTGTCTTTTTCTGATGTAACGCCACAATCTTCTTTCTTCGGGTGTCGCTTTCTTTCTGAGCCCTCGCGTTATTTCTTTTATTTGTTCGTATTTCATTGTTGTCAGTTTTTTTACCCCTCTCCTGCCGGTTTCTCCCCTCAAGCGGGGAAATCGCAATGATGTAACAATCTGCAAAAGTTTAAATTTCAGTAAAAAATTTAATTAGAACGTTTTTCCCTCGTGAGGGAAAATGGCGAAGCAAAAAGGGTTAACTATCTCAATCAATTATTATTTCTCATACCCCTCTCCTGCCGGTTTCTCCCCTCAAGCGGGGAGATCGCAATGATGGAACAATCTGCAAAACTTCAAATTTCCAACACAAAAGTTTATTAGAACGATTTTCCCTTATAAGGCTCAGAGGGTCCGAAGGACTCCTTCGGAGAATGCCTATGGCAGAAAATGGCGAAGCCAAAAGGTAGCCTATCTCACACAATTATTATTTCTAATACCCCTCTCCTGCCGGTTTCTCCCCTGAGCAGGGGAGATTGCGCTGATGTAAATATCTGCAAAAGTTTAAATTTCAGCACAAAAAAATATTAGAACGGTTTTCCCTTTTAAGGGAAAATGGCGAAGCCAAAAGGGTAAAGTACCAGGAACATTTTCATTTAATCAGTACGCCTGCTGAAAAACAATTTCGCCAAGTCCTGCGATTTGCCGGTCTTCTTTATCGATGTAAATATGAACAGACAGTGTACCATCATTTACCTGCACAATGCGTTCGCTGGTCCATTCGGTTTCTCCGGCGTCTAGTTTCAGGGTTCCGGCAGTCACTCCTTCAAACTCTATTTTTTGCCACGTGGGTAAAAACAAATCGCCCACTTTTGCCCTGATACGATACGTTCCGTTACGGACATTTATATGGTATTCGTAATAATTTTCAGGATTCCGGCACTCCGCAGGTGTTCCCTGAAACAGCACTTTTTTCAATCGGGCATTCCCTTCCGTCTCGTTGGCAACTCCTTCCACTTTATCGGCAGGGTTCCATTTTTCCAGGTGCCAGCCTTTTCCCGAATAGGGTTCAAAAGCCAGCAGGTTTTTTTGGTTTCCGTTAACATGGCGCGGCCGGCCAAAATATAGCCGACCTTTTGAAAATCGCTTGGAGTAGCCTGACGACTGCTTAAAATAGAGCTCGTAAAGTTGCGGAAATCCATTAATTAAATTGTTGTAACGCTTCGGGTGCGCGGGCACAGAATCGTTTTTTAAAACCGTAAAATGCAAATGTCCCCATGTGTCATCGCCCCAGATTGTGCCCAGCGGCTCGCCCCTGACCAGTTGCTGTCCCTCTTTTACAATTACATTCTCACTGTTGAGGTATTCGTACAGGTAAAAAATGCCGGGTTGTGAACCACTTTCCAGCAAAACAGTTGAGGTTTTTCCGGCATCATTTAACTCACTATTCACCCAACGAACAGTGCTGTTTTCCAAAGCCACCAGCCAGTGCATTTCTTTGCCGCGTGCATCATGAAGATCCATATCGATGCCGCCATGCGAAAGATTGCCAAATGTTTCGCGCCGTTGTTTTTCGGCTTCAAAAGAAAACATGTGGCTGTCTTCCTCTACGCCCCAAATAAACCCATCGCTAAAACTCACCGGGAAAATATATTTGTTGAAATCCAACATCGGCTCCTGAAAATCGGACAGGCAAATCAGGGCATCTTTGCTAAGCAATCCGTGCCTGAGTGAATCACTTGTCAGGTCTTTCACATTTTTATTGTCGGCAACAAAAACTCTCATTCCCCCAATCATCTCGGGTAATGCACGTCGGCTGACTTTCAACCATAGTGTGTCATCCCCAATTTTTAAGCGGTTAAAATGATTGTGCAGGTTCAGCAATTTTATTTCCTGGTTTTTAAAATGAACTGATTCTCCTTCATTAAGATTGAAATACCAGCTGTTACCCCACCTGAAATCGGGAATTGAGTTTTGTGCCCCGAGGGAAAAAACCACGCCTGCAAAAAATAATAGGATGTAAAATATCTTCTTCATTTGGCTGCAATGCTACAAAAAAGGTGTGATTCAAATAAAATATCACAAAATGTTGTGCAAGATAAATTTAATCATTTTAAAATTACCGAAGATTTTCCCAAGTCCTTAATCAATCCATGCGAAAATGAACCAATGCAAAAAATAATTCGTAATTTTCTGGATCGAAAATGAACCACACAATTAATTTCATGTTGCAAATAGTGCTTATAAAAAAACCAAAATTTTAATACGATGAAGAAATTATTACTCAACTTTTTTCTGTTGATATTTTTATTTGCATCAGTAAAAGGATTGCCCCAAACCAATGACACCCTGCAGGTGGGTTACAACATTGCTCCTCCGTTTACAATGGAGAAAAATGGTCAACTGGAAGGTCCGTCGTCTTGGCTTTGGGAAAAAGTTGCCGGAGAACTCAATATTCCTTACAAGCTGGTCAATATGCCACTCGACAGTTTGCTCGAAGGCATTGCATCGGGAAAAGTGGATGTGGGTGCCTCTCCCCTTACTATTACAAGCGACAGGTTCGAAAAAATCGACTTCTCAACCCCGTTTTACATTGCGCACTCTTCCATTCTGGTGCACGAAATATCAGCTACTGAACAAGCCCTGAGTTTTATTCAATCCTTCTTTTCAGTGAATTTTTTCAGGGCGTTGGGAGCCCTGGCATTTATCATCCTGGTTTTTGGTTTTCTGGAATGGTATTTTGAACGCCACCAAAACGAAGAAGAATTCGGGAATGGATTAAAAGGACTGTGGAACGGATTCTGGTGGTCGGCGGTTACCATGACCACCGTTGGTTACGGCGATAAATCGCCCCGCACGATTGGCGGACGAGTTGTGGCCATGGTCTGGATGTTTACGGCGGTTATTATTATTTCAGGTTTTACGGCGAGTATCGCTTCCACGCTAACTGTTAACCAGATTGGTTCATCCAGCAGCCACATTCAGGATTTTAAAGAACGTACATTGGGAACGGTTGAAAAATCGGGCACCGACAAGTGGCTGAAAGACAACTTCTACTCCAATGTAAAAAGGTATTCAAACATGGGAGAACTAATTGTTGCCCTTCAGGAAAACGAAATTGATGCCATTGCCTACGACCGCCCAATCCTTCAGGATCTCATAAGAAATGATACGATTTCGCAATTTAGTTTGCTGGACATTAAGTATAATCCGCAGTTCTATGGGTTCGGGCTAAATCGCGACCTTAGCGGAGAACTCAAACAGAATATTTCAGTATCGGTCCTCGAAAATACTGAAGGAATGGATTGGAAAGTCCTTCTTTCTGAATACGATTTGCAATGACCCCTGAAAATTAAATTATCCTGAAATCATGTTGCAGGATTTTACCGGAGCAGGTTTTTTTGCTAATTTCACGGGTAAACCAAAAATTAAGAATAATGAAAGAAAAAAGTATTAATTTATTGAACAAAGCTGTTGCCGATGAGCTCACAGCAGTTCACCAATACATGTATTTCCATTTTCATTGCGACGACCAGGGTTACGATTTGCTGGCCAACCTTTTCAAAAGAACAGCCATTGAAGAGATGGTACATGTTGAAGATTTGGCCGAACGTATCCTGTTCCTCGGCGGAGATGTGGAAATGGTTGTTTCGGAAGATGTGAAAAAAATCCACGATGTGCGGGAAATGCTCGACCTGGCGGTAAAAATGGAAGAATCGAGTGCAAATGATTATAACAAATGGGCCAACGAAAGCTCACAAAATGCTGACTCGGTTACCAAAAAACTGTTTGAGCGGCTGGTGGAAGATGAAGAACGCCATTTTGACCAATACGATGATGAAATTGCCAACCTGAAAAAATTTGGCGACAACTACCTGGCGCTGCAATCAATTGAACGCAGTAAAAATGTCGGCAGCGGCGGCGAATAATACACTGTGAATTGAAAGAAAATCCAACAGGATTATTCAAAACTGAAAATTGGCAACACAAAACTTCAGCAAAAGAAGTTGAGCGTTGCCAATTTTTTTGCAAAAAAAAGCAGCCCGTTTCCAGACTGCCTTTTTATCAATAACTTTTAAAATTTATTTTTCAGCAGAGATTATTTAAGATCGAACCTGTCGAGGTTCATAACCTTGTTCCATGCAGCTACAAAGTCGTTTACAAATTTCTCCTGTCCGTCGGCTGAGCCATAAACTTCAGCAAGGGCCCGAAGTTCAGAATTCGAACCAAAAACAAGATCGACACGGGTACCGGTCCACTTCACATCACCTGTTTTGCGATCGCGAATTTCAAACTCTTCCTCATCTTCCGATGTGGCTTTCCATTCGTTCCCCATATCCAGCAGGTTCATAAAGAAATCGTTGGTGAGCTGTTCCGGTCGGTCGGTGAAAACGCCGTGCTTCGATTTATCAAAATTAGTGTTCAGCACACGCAAACCACCCACCAGTACAGTCATTTCGGGTGGAGTGAGTGTAAGCAACTGCGCACGGTCAACCAGCATTTCCTCTGAGCAGGTGGCCGATTTTGCTTTCAAATAGTTACGGAAGCCATCTGCAAACGGCTCAAGTGGTTCAAATGATTCCACTTCAGTCTGCTCCTGCGAGGCGTCGGCCCGGCCGGGCGTAAAAGGTACTGCTACATCAAAGCCGGCATCTTTGGCTGCCTTCTCAATGGCAGCAGCTCCGCCAAGTACAATCAGGTCGGCCAGCGAAACTTTTTTGTTCCCCGACTGAGCATTGTTGAACTC
The DNA here is from genome assembly GCF_900141875.1 of Tangfeifania diversioriginum. Lineage (GTDB taxonomy): Bacteria > Bacteroidota > Bacteroidia > Bacteroidales > Prolixibacteraceae > Tangfeifania > Tangfeifania diversioriginum. The sequence goes on from NZ_FQZE01000003.1 coordinate 108,683, forward strand.
ACTTTGAATTTTTTCCAGATTATCCAGTACTTTTTTCAGTTGTTCCGGGTTATTCACTTCCCAGTCTTTCTGCGGCTCGAGGCGAATACGTGCACCGTTTGCGCCGCCTCGCATATCCGATCCACGGAATGTGGAAGCAGAAGCCCAGGCTGTGGAAACCAGCTCAGAAACAGAAGGTCCTGAACCGAGGATTTTGCCTTTAAGATCACTGATATCGCTGTCGTTAATCAATTCATGGTCAACCTCAGGAATGGGGTCTTGCCACAACAGGTCTTCCTCAGGAACCTCAGGCCCCAGGTAGCGGGATTTTGGCCCCATGTCGCGGTGCGTCAGTTTAAACCATGCACGCGCAAATGCATCAGCAAATTCATCCGGATTTTCGTAAAACCGGCGGGCAATCTTTTCATAATCCGGATCTTCACGCAACGCCAGATCGGTAGTAAGCATAAACGGCTGGTTCTTTTTCCCGGGAATGTGTGCATCAGGAACACTGTTTGCACCTGCCTGCCCGCGGGGTTTCCACTGCCATGCTCCGCCGGGGCTTTTGGTCAGTTCCCATTCGTAATCGAACAGGTTTTCCAAAAAGTTTTTGCTCCACTGTGTTGGTGATTTTGTCCAGGTTCCTTCCAGGCCGCTGGTAATAGTGTCTTCAGCATTTCCTTTTCCAAACTTATTTTTCCAGCCCAGTCCCTGGTCTGCTATTGATGCTGATTCAGGATCGGGCCCCAGGTTTGAATCAGGTGCTGCACCGTGCACTTTTCCGAAAGAGTGGCCGCCGGCAATCAGCGCAACAGTTTCCTCATCGTTCATTGCCATACGGGCAAACGACTGGCGGATAAAATGTGCAGCTTTTTTGGGGTCCGGCTCTCCGTTGGGGCCTTCCGGGTTTACGTAAATCAACCCCATGTGGTCGGCTGCGAGTGGCCCTTCGAGTTCATCTTTTTCATTGTGGCGCTGGTCGTCCAGCCATTTTCCTTCCGAGCCCCAGTAAATATCTTCTTCGGGTTCCCAAATATCGACACGGCCACCTGCAAAACCGAAGGTTTTGAAGCCCATCGATTCGAGGGCCACATTACCGGCCAGAATCATCAGGTCGCCCCATGAAAGTTTTCTGCCATATTTTTGTTTGATGGGCCACAATAAGCGGCGGGCTTTGTCGAGACTGATATTATCGGGCCAGCTGTTAAGCGGTGCAAAGCGCTGGTTCCCGGTACTTCCGCCCCCACGTCCGTCGGCAACACGATACGTGCCTGCACTGTGCCAGGCCATGCGGATAAAAAGCGGTCCGTAATGCCCCCAGTCGGCCGGCCACCAGTCCTGCGAGTCGGTCATCAAATCAGTAAGATCTTTCTTCACAGCTGCCAAATCAAGATTTTTGAATTCCTCTGCGTAGTTGAAATTTTCTCCCAACGGATTCGATTTTGAGGAGTGCTGTCGCAGGATGTTCAGATTTAACTTATTGGGCCACCAGTCGCGGTTCGAAGTGCCTTCACCGGCAGTTGGTGCCCCGCCGTGCCCGGTTACCGGGCACTTACTTTCATTATTCGCGTTGTAAGCTGAATTGTGCGGATTTTTTTCTTCCATTTTTTTGTTTTTATAATTGTTTACTTATTAATTTTTGAATATTCTTACTATAAATTCTACAAACAAAAAAAACATTTTATTGTTTGACAGATCAATCAAATCTTATTACCATAATTCCCTCTAAGAAATAGTCAAAAAACACTATTGCTAAGTGGATTATTCCGCAATTTACCTGAATAATCCAGCAAATAAAAATTAAAACAACGGAGAATAGACCCTACCTTAATTTTCCACAATATCCATTTCCTCCAGCAAGTAACCGGCGCCGGCAAACTTGTCGATTAAAAAAAGTGCGTAGCGGATATCGATGGAAATATTGCGCGACTGTTCCGGATCGTACATAATATCGCTCATGGTCCCTTCCCAGCAGCGGTCGAAGTTAACGCCAACAAGATGGCCTTCGGCATTTACAATCGGGCTCCCGGAGTTCCCGCCAGTGGTATGGTTCGACGCTGTAAAACAAACCGGCAGATAACCTTTGTCGGCGGCATAAGGGCCAAAGTCTTTGGTTTCATACAGCTCTTTCAGGCGATCCGGAACGTTATAGTCGTAAATTTCCGGATTGTCTTTTTCCATGATTCCCTCCAGCGTGGTGTAGTGTTTATATTTTATACCATCGCGCGGTTCGTAACCTTCCACTTTTCCGTAGGCCACACGCAACGTGAGGTTCGCATCGGGATAAAGCGGCTCGCCTTCTTTCATCTGCATAATTCCCGCCATGTAGGTTTTCATGTTTTGATTTATGCTGTTGTTTAATGAATCCACCACCGGTTTAATAACTGTTTCGTAATGAAAATTCAGTCGGTTATACAGCTGAACCAGCGGGTCTTTCCTGAGTTTCAGCAGTTGCTTTTCATGGCCATCTTCAAGCAATTCTTTCAATTCATTTTCATCAAAAAGAATGGATTTCTGGTACACTTTTGCCACCAGCTTCTCCCATTTTTTATCCATCAGTTCGTTGTAATAATCGGGCAGAAATTCGTCCTTCAAGTCAGCAGCCAGCAAAGGCAACAACACGTCAAAAAGCTGTTCGTCCACATTTTGATTGAAATCTTTAAAGAAACCCGGTAAGTATGTATCCATTTCCTTCAGTTGCTTTTCTGCCCTTTCCGGCTGTTCATTTTCCAGGTTGTTGATGATATTGTTTATACGCGAGGCCAGCCTGAATATTTCGACACCACGCAAAACAACCTCTGAATAATAATCGGAAGCCTGAATGAATTCACTGTAAACGGCATACAACTGGTCAAAATTGGCAAAAACCTCCCTGTATTCATTTTCCCAGGTATTGTTCGCCCGGGCCCAGCTTTCAAATTCATTTTCAAACTCCAGCTTTTTATTAACCGCATCAAGCCGCTCGAGGCCAAGTATTTCGCCCTGCCATTTTTTCCAGGCATTACTGATGGAAGCATATTTGGCGGCGTACTGAATCCGGGTTTTCGGATCGGCTTCCATGGCTTCGCCAATCACTTCGAGCTTTTTGTCGCGAATGGCAATACGGTCGGGGTCGCGCTGGTTCATAATAATATCCACTTCGTGCGAGGGAATGTACTGCATGGTGCTTCCGGGGTTGCCAAAGACCATGGTAAAATCCTCGGGCTGAACGCCTCCGAGTGAAATGGGAAAATATTTTTGGGGCTGGTAGGGAACATTATCGGGCGAATATTCCGCCGGTTCATTGTTTTTGTCGGCATAAATCCGGAACAACGAAAAATCGCCGGTATGACGCGGCCACATCCAGTTGTCGGTATCGCCGCCAAATTTCCCGATGGCCGATGGCGGTGCCCCCACCAGTCGCACATCTTTAAAAACTTTATACACGTAAAGGAAATACTGGTTGCCGTAAAACAATGGTTTCACCCGTGTCATCAATTTCCCGTTTTCCGATGCTTCGTTTTCTATTTTTTGAGAATTGGTTTTAATTTTCTTTTCTGCTTCATTTGCCGACAGCCCTTCTGTTCCTGCCAGAACCTCTTTGGTAACATCCTTCATGTATTCGAGAAACCGCACAGTCAGTCCCGGGTTGGGCAATTCCTCGTCACGGCTCATTGCCCAAAACCCGTTGGTCAGGTAATCGTTTTCCAGCGTGCTGTGCGACTGAATCTGGCGGTAACCACAATGGTGGTTGGTAATCAGCAATCCTTCGGGTGAAATCATTTCCGACGTGCAACCGCCGCCAAAAACAGCTACTGCATCTTTCATACTGGCATTGTTCACATCGTAAATATCCTGTGCCGAAAGTTTAAAACCCATTTCCTGCATTTCGGCCAGATTGTATTTTTCCAGCAGCAGCGGAATCCACATGCCCTCTTTGGCAGAAAGAGAGGTAATTACAAAAGTTATAAACAGAATGGAAAATGTCAGTCTCCTCATTTTTTTAGTTTTTTTACATGAAATGCAAAAATAGCAAAAGTCGGATGAAGGGAAAGGAAAATAATAATTCGGAATTTTATTCTGAACCACATGCATCCCTAAGGGTTACACAGTTCCCTTAGGGTACATGGAGAATAACTTCATCTTAAATCTTTGAAAGTTGTCGAAATTCCTGTTCTTTTAATCTTTGTTTCAATTTTCAATAAAAACCCTAAGGAAATTTCACAACCCTTAGGGTTTTTAAAATGTACAAACTACATCAGATTCTCTCCGCATACTCCCCCACAATCACCAGCGAAGGCGTGCACGGCCTTTTTTCTGCCAGAAAATTATCCACGTTTTCCAGATTAGTTGAAAAACTGCTTTGCCCGGGTTGCGAAATTTTACAAAGAATTTGAACCGGCATTTTTTCGGAAATCCCGCCTTCTGATAGTCTTCCTGCCAGTTCGGAAAGATGGTGCAGCCCCATGTACAACACCACGGGCGAACCGGTTTGCAATACAGAAACCAGGGGTTCCAACTGCGGAAAGCAATCGTTCTCTTTCCGGCAGGTATAAAACAGCAGCATGCTGTTTTTACCGCGTTCGGTAAGTGGAACTGAAAATAGCGAAGAACCGGCAACTGCGGCAGTCACACCGGGAATCACTTCAAAGTTCAGGTTGTTTGTTTTGCAAAACCGGATTTCCTCAGCACCGCGGCCAAAAATCATGGGGTCGCCGGTTTTCAGGCGCACCACTTTTTTGTTTTTGGCAGCCCAATGTAAAAAAAGCTGGTGAATTCCATCCTGCCGCGTCACCTGGTTTTGACCGTCGTTGTTCAGCTTTCCAACATACACCTTAACTGATTCGGGCTTAGCCAATTTCAGCATCTCGTCACCAATCAGGGCATCGTACAGAATCACATCGGCATGCTGAAGGCGGTTGAGCGCTTTTACGGTCAACAGTTCCGGGTCGCCCGGGCCGGCGCCCACAATAGATATCAAATGCGGTAATCCCATTCCTGCAACTCTTTTAAATAATCCATCGGACTCGGGTATTTAAAGGTGTACCCCAGTCGCTGAACCAGTTTATCGCTGTTAATGATTTTAAAGTTTTCCTGAACATCTGAAAATTCCGGCGGTGGCAAATCGCTTACTTCTGAAGCTTTCGTATAAAACTCCTTTTTGTTGGGATGCACCGGACTGCAGGCGTTAAAAACTTCGCCCCAAATATCTTTTTCAATGATTTGAGAAAGAATAGCCACGCAATCGTCGCGGTGAATCAGATTTACCGGTGTGCCGGCCGGTACATTTTTCTTTCCTGCCAGAAAACGGCCCGGGTTGCGGTTGGCGCCAATTAAACCGCCAAACCTGACAACAGTAGTTTGAAAGTCACTTTCATCGAATAGTATTTTTTCAGCTTTCAATATTGCCCTACCGCTCGGTTTTTCCGGATTTCCTTCATCGCCTTCGCGCACTTCTTTATTAACAGGTTCGTAAACCGAAGTAGAGGAAACAAAAAGCACTTTCGGAATTTTCATCTGCCGGATGAGTTCAATGATTTTTTTAATCTGCCCCGGAAAAATTTCAGTGATGTTTTCCACCCGTTTGGGCGGAATGGCAATCACCAGCACATCGGTATTAAAAAAACTGAAATAGTCGATATCTATTAATTCGGGTTCAATCCGTATATAAAACGGCTGAATTCCCGTAAATTCCAGTTCGTTGAGACGGTCATTTGTGCCGGTTGAACCTTTTACGATGTAGCCTTTTTGCAGCAGGTTTTTCCCGAGTGCTGTTCCCAGCCAGCCACAGCCCAATATGGATATTGTTGTTCGCATACTTTCTTTTTTTGATGATGAATTTTTCAAAACAAATCAGTGCCGAAACTCTTTGCCTTCCTTAATTTCTTTCACGTAGTTTTTCCGAATCACAAAATCGCCAAACCGTTCGTCTTTAGTTCGGGTTGCAGCAAAATCTGCGATTATGGATTCCAGTTCTTTAAGAATTTGGGTTTCCGGAATGTTTTCACGGTAAAGATTATTTAACCGATCGCCTTCAAAATTGCCGCCGAGATAGAGGTTATAATATCCCGGTGATTTGCCAATCAGGCCTATTTCGGACAGGTAAGGACGTCCGCAACCGTTGGGGCAGCCGGTCATTCGAATAACGATGTCTTCTTTGAAAAGACCGAATTTTTCAAGAATATCTTCGATTTTGGTCACCAGTGTTGGCAAATACCTTTCAGCTTCGGCAAAGGCCAGCGGGCACGTTGGCAGGGCCACGCAGGCGATGGAATTTTTCCGCAACCCGGAAATGCTCTCAGGTGAAACGTTGTGCTTTTTTAAAACCGCATTTATCTTCGGCTTCACTTTTTCTGAAACGCCGGCCAAAATAACATTCTGGTTTCCGGTTAATATAAAATGGCCATCGGTTATTTTTGCCACTTCCCGGAACGCATCTTTCATTTTTTTATCGCCTGAATTTTTCACCCGGCCACCTTCCACAAAATAGGTGAGGTGCCATTTCCCATCGGTTCCTTTTTTCCAGCCGTAATTATCGCCGGTTTGGGAAATTTTGAACGGCCGGGCTTCTTCCAGCGAAAAACCGAGGTGTTTTTCCAGTTCAGTTTGAAACCAGTCCAGCCCGCGGTGATCGATGGTATATTTGAGGCGGGCCTGTTTGCGGTCTTTTCGATTGCCATTGTCGCGCTGAACAGCCACCACTTTTTCTGCCACATCAATCACCTGTTCCGGAGTGCAGAACCCGATTACATCTCCTGCACGCGGGTATGTTTCTGAAATGCCGAACGTGGAACCCATTCCGCCGCCAACTACCACGTTGTAGCCTATAATTTTCTGTTTTTCAACAATAGCGATAAGCCCCAAATCCTGCGAAAAAACATCACAATCGTTGTTGGGCGGAATAATTATTCCGATTTTAAACTTGCGTGGCAGGTAGCGGTCGCCGTAAAAAGGCTCCACCGTTTTACTGCCAGCCACCAGTTTTTTGTCGAGCCATATTTCGTGGTAGGCTTTTGTTTCGGGTAGCAGGTGGTATCCAACTTTTTCAGCCAGTTCGATCACCTCCGGATACAACGGCGATTCGGCCGGATTGGCATGGCACATCACATTTCGGTTTACATCGCCACACGCTGAAATGGTGTCGAGCAGACTTTCGTTTATTTTTTGAATGGTGGATTTCAGGTTTTTCTTCAACACCCCATGCAACTGAAAAGTCTGGCGTGTGGTCAGTTTCAACGATCCGTTGGCGTATTTATCAGCCAGCGAATCCATATTTATCCATTGTTCCGGGGTTACCATTCCGCCGGGCATACGAACCCTGATTAAAAATGAATACGCAGGTTCCAGCTTTTGTTCCTTCCGTTCCTTGTCCAAATCGCGGTTTGTCTGCTGGTAAATGCCGTGGAACTTTGAAATTTGCGTATCGTCAGATGCAATGGCTCCGGTAATCGGATCGGCCAGACTTTCCGTTAAAGTTCCGTGCAAATAATTGCTGTCGTGCTTTATTTTTTCTACCTCCGAGAGTGTTTGCCAATCAATTGTTTCGTTCATTTTATTCTAATTTTGATTTAATACACATCCACCTGGAACCGTTTTTCGCGCTTCAGGTTTTTCAGGTATTTTTCAGCCTGTTCTTCACTAATTCCACCCTGGGTGCGGATAATATCCAGCAGGGTTTTGTTCACATCCTTTGCCAGATGCCGCCTGTCTCCACACAGATAAACAAAGGCCCCGTTTTCAATCCATTCAAAAATTTCCTTTTGTTTTTCAATGAGTTTGTGCTGAACATATACCTTTTCCTGCTGATCGCGTGAAAAAGCAACTTCCATTCTCTCCAAAAACTTCTTCTCCTTCATTTTCAACCATTCGGCCTGGTACAAAAAGTCGGAATTGAACCTGCGGTCGCCAAAGAAAAGCCAGGTATTTCCGGTAATTCCCAGGCTTTCGCGGTGCTGCATAAATGCCCGGTAAGGTGCAATACCTGTCCCCGCTCCCACCATAATCATTTTAGCGCCGTTTGCCGGTAACCTGAAGCCGGGATTCTTTTCAATGTAAACCGGAATCTCATCATCTATATTTATTGAGCCCGACAGGTTTGAAGAGCATGCTCCTGAGCGCTTCCGCTTTTTCCTTTCGAAATTAACAACAGAAACAGTAAGGTGAACCTCTTCACCCACACGCTCCATGCTCGAAGAAATGGAATACAACCGCGGGGGCAGGGGCCGCAAAATTTCCAGCAGTTTGTTCACATTCCAATCGTAAGGAAAATCCTCAAGCAAATCGAGCAAATCGCTGCCATAAAGGTATTCATCCAGTTTTTCGTCGTCTTCCAACAACTTTTTAAGCTCCTCGTTTTTGGTTTGTTCGTAATACTTCTGCAACATATCGAAAGTTACCACTGTAATCTCAAAATGATGTGTGAGCGCGTCAAGTACAGAAACTCCCTCTTCTCCGCTGAGAAGCACCTTTTTGTCAGGGTCGAAACCTGTTTTCTGAATAATCTGTTCAACCAGTCCGTCCGGATTTTTTGTGAAAATTCCGAGTGAATCTCCCGGTTCGTAGGTCAGTCCAGAACCTTCGAGGGAAAGTTCCAGGTGATAAACTTCTTTATCCGAATCGCGGCCGGTAATTCTGACTTTATCGAGCACAGTCGCCAGGAAAGGATTCTTTTTTGAAAACTTTTCTACCGGCGATCCGATGGTAGTGGCCACCGAATTTAAGTTCTCTTTTACTTCGGAACCGGCTCCAGTTTCTGTCGGAGCTAAATTCAGCAGAAAATTGTTCATCCAGATTTCGGCAGTAGCTTCATAATCCACATCACACTTTGCCAACGGTATTACCGGGAATGCGCCGCTTTTTTTAATGGCGTTAAAAATTTCTTCGCCGGTCTGGCAAAAATTCCGGTACGATTTATCGCCAAGCGCAAGTACCGAAAAACGTACCTTTTCAAGCTTCGGGAGCCGTTTCCCGGTTACAAACTTGTGGAAATCTTCAGCCATATCAGGCGGTTCGCCCTCGCCGTGGGTACTTACCAAAATCGCCACATTTTCTTCATCCTTTAGTTTCCTGGGGTTGTAATCGTACATACTCAGCAGGTTCACCGCAACATTTTTGAACACGGCCTTTTCTTTTAACTTGTTGGCCAGTTCACGCGCATTACCGGTTTCGGAGCCATACAAAATGGTAAGGCTGGCAACTGAATTGCTTGCAGGAGCCTCAACTACAGCTGGTTCTGCCTTCATGGTTCCCCCGTTCATTCCGGCCAGCCTGCCTTCCAAAAATCCGTTCAACCAGGTAATTTGTTCGGTTGTGATCTCTTTCACCAATTCATTTAAAGCAAGCTTCTGCTTTTCAGTTAATGGATTTGATTGACTACTCATTTTAATTGTTATGCTATTTTTCAGTTAAAAAATTCTCTTATTTCATTTCTTAGCCGGATGGATTCATACACATCTTCGCCATTGGAACTCACGGCCACCGAAATGTTTCCGTTGCGGTAAATGGCCGGCGAAACAAACTGGCAAAGGGCAGGGTTATCGTGAATATTGACCAGCACGCCGGCCGCGCGGCAATCGGATTCAATTTGCCGGTCGAGCGTTTCGTTGTTGGTGCACGAATAAAGCATCAGGTAACCTTTCAGAAATTTACTGTGATAGGCTTCCTCGAAAAAAGTTACCCCGCTTTGTTTAATTCCGGAACAAACTTTTTTTGCCAAAACTTCCACCTCGGCTCCATACCGCTGCAAAATCTGCAGCTTCTTCCAGGCGCTTTGGTCGCCTCCCACTATCAGGATTTTTTCGCCTGAAATATTGATGGCTATGGGTAAAAAATTCTTCTTCATCTTTTTTTAATCAAAAAGGCCCTTCTACTTTCGCAGAAGGGCCTCCGACCTTATTTAAAATTATTACGCTATTTAAACATACCGATCCTTCTGCATAAAAATAACTTTACAACACATACACATCATACATGCTACCCGGTTCATTTTTATTTCAGAAGACTTAATTCTCATTTTTAAATTACTTGCGTGACCTATGTCACATAACACTGATGCAAATATAAACGAATATTTTAATAATGAAACACCTTTTTGTCTTTTTTAAAGAGGGTTTAATTTCAGAAAAGAAGGATGCATTCGCGCAATCCGTGTTCAATTTATTCTATTACTATTATATCCAACATACCTTTTCCCCTGCATAATCAGCAGCAATACTATACATGTAGTCCTCTGTTCTAAAAACTAATTTTCCGCTAAAGTGTTTTATGAAAAAGCCGGTTTGAAATTTTCGGGTGCCGTTACAAACAAAAAGATGCATTATGAAAACGAGCAAAGTCCGGCGAACATAAAAGTGCATGAATAAATTGCCTCTGTATGTTCCATAGACCATGATAGAATGACACGACCCGAGTATTACGTTTTACTGAAATACAAAAACATTAAATACAATTTATCGATATGAAAACAGTTTTTTCCTTTTTGTTAATTGCACTCAGTTTTTCGCTATTTGCACAGAAAGATGATTTAAAATGGCTGGATATTATGCTGGCCAATTACGACTATCCTTTTCCTGCCAATCACCTGGATCTGAATGTTCAGCAGCAGGATTTAAAAATGGCGTATATGGATGTGAAACCGGAAAACCATAACGGAAAGAATGTAATGTTGCTGCATGGCAAGAATTTTAATGGTGCCTACTGGGAAAGTACAGCCAAAAAATTAATTGAAAAAGGATATCGTGTTATTATTCCGGATCAGATAGGTTTTGGCAAATCGTCGAAACCTGCTTATTTTCACTATACTTTTCAGCAGCTTGCTAAAAATACCAAACAATTGCTCGACTCACTGGATATCTCCAAAACTGCTGTTTTGGGGCATTCTATGGGAGGAATGCTCGCCACCCGTTTTGCCCTGATGTTTCCGGAAGTAACAGATAAACTGATCCTTGTAAATCCGATTGGCCTCGAAGACTGGAAATTAAAGGTGCCATACCAACCCATTGACTGGTGGTACCAAAACGAATTGAATAAAACGTATGAAGGCATAAAATCATATCAAAAATCCAGTTATTACGACGGGAAATGGAAACCGGAATACGACCGTTGGGTAAACCTTTTGGCAGGCTGGACGCTGAACTCCGATTATGAAAGAATTGCATGGAATGCTGCTCTTACCTACGATATGATTTTTACACAACCTGTAGTTTATGAATTTCAGAATATTGAAGCTGAAACACTTTTAATCATTGGCACCCGCGACCGGACTGCACTGGGCAAACCGCTAGTAAACGAGGAAGTTCGCCAGACGATGGGACTTTACGATGAACTGGGAAAAACAACACATCAAAAAATACCGAATTCAAAATTAGTTGAACTGGATGAAATCGGCCACCTGCCACACATCGAAAGTTTCGAACGGTTTATTCAGCCATTATTGAATTTTTTAGAAAATTAAGCTGCAGATTAATTCACCCATCCTGATTTTCATAAAATTTCTTATCAGAAAGCATTAGCTAATCTATTCAATCCTATTCAAAAAAATTGTAAATTTAAACAGGCACAATTCAGAAACAGTGGGCTAATTTTCAACCATAAAACTTAATCAGGAGGCCTGTTTATGAGAATTACAATTGCATACAATCTCCGCACCGACGACACCGAAGCCACCGCAGAACTCCTTACCGAAGAGGACATCAACCGAATTTCCAATTCCATCAGCAGCCTTCAGCACACCGTAACCGTGGTGGAGGTTTCGGGCAAACCAAATGCTGTAGTGGAACACCTCATTGAAAGCGAACCCGACCTGGTTTTTAACCTGGCCGAAGGAACCATCGGCAGTTCGCGGGAAGCTTTTTATCCCGGGCTGTACGAACAACTGGGGATTCCGTTCACAGGTGGAAATGCTTCGCTGCTCCACCTCAACCTCGACAAACATCTTGCAAAAACGGTGCTGGCATCGCGGGGAATAAACGTTCCAAAAGGTGCGCTCATTACTGAAAAAGAGCGAAATATTCCTGCTGATTTACGCTATCCGCTCATTATAAAACCCAACTCCGAAGGCTCGAGCAAAGGAATACAACAAGACTCGGTGGTTGAGAATGCGGAACAGGCAGCCGAACGAATCAACAATCTGCTAAACCATTATCCTGCCGGTTTGGTTGTTGAAGAATTTATTGAAGGACGGGAATTGAGTGTTCCTTTTATTGAAAGTTTTCCCGGGAAACTACTCGATATCGTGGAACACACTTTCGACCTGAAAAAAATCGGCGGGAAATACAACATCTACGATTACGATATGAAACAGGGTGGCGAAGCCGCCAAATCAGTAAAAGTGGTTTGCCCGGCCCACATCAGCCACCACGAAGAGAAGGCAGTGATAAACATGGCCCGCCAGGTTTTCGACATCATGTCATGCCCCGACATGGGCAGGGTGGACATACGGCTGCATACCAGCGGAGAGCCCTATTTTATAGAACTCAACCCGCTGCCCAGTCTCCACCCCGATGCTTCACTCATGAAAGCAGCTGGTTCACGCGGTCTCGGATATCGGGAGGTTATGCGGTTAATCATTCGTTCTGCCGCACGACGGTACGGTATTCCATTAAGATCTCCCAGACAATTGAAAAAAGAGGATCTAAAAACAGATACATCGCGGCCAACAGCCCGTGAACTGGGCATTCAGATTGGCCGGATGCGACCGGGTGTGCAAAATGCCATTACCGATGTAAAAGGCGTTCGCGTGGGGCATTTCTCACGAATAGAAGATAATGTTCAAATTCCTTCGGGAACCGAAACCGGGGTTGTACGCACAGGAGTCACGGCAATTATGCCGGCCGGACAAACCTATGCCAACCGGCTGGCTGCCGGTGGTTTTATCCTGAACGGAGTGGGCGAAATGGCCGGGCTCACCCAGGTGTTGGAAACCGGCTGGCTCGAAACGCCTGTGCTCCTTACCAATTCTCACTCTGTAGGCCGTGTGCATGCAGGGGTAATCAATCACATGATAAAAAAATACCCCAAACTTGGTACCGAAACCGATGTGGTTTTACCTGTGGTTGGAGAAGCCGACGACTCCTTCCTGAACGATGTACGGGTGGGAAACTGCTCGTCTCAGGATGTAGTCAGGGCCATTGAAGCGGCCACTTCAGGAGCAGTTGTTCAGGGTTCGGTTGGCGCAGGAACAGGCATGACAAGTTTCGATTTTGCAGGCGGCATCGGCACTGCATCGCGTATTTTAGATTTTCCGGAAGGAAAGACCTACACTTTGGGTGTGCTTGTACTTTCCAATTTCGGTAAGATGCGCAATTTAACTATCGACGGGGGCGTTATTGGCCGTCAGCTCGACAAGGAGTTTGAACAACAGGGGCGCAGGGTTTCATCCGACGGGTCGGTAATTGTGGTAATTGCCACTGATATTCCGCTCATCAGCAGCCAGCTGAACCGGATTTCCAAACGGGCAGCGCTCGGGCTTGGCCGGACCGGTTCGTATGCTGCATCAACCAGCGGTGAAATTATTATCGCTTTCAGCACTGGCAACCGGAAACCCAGACAGGCAAGTGACAACAGCCGGTTTATCACATTAAAAAGTATTTCCGACGTCTATATTAATCCGGTGTACGAAACCGTTATGGAAGCCACCGAAGAGGCTGTAATCAATGCCATTTTCTGTTCCGGCGGAATGAGTGGACGCGAACAGCGTTGGTGTCCGCCAATACCACACGACCGTGTAATTGAGTTGCTGAATAAAGGGAAAACGATTCAGAAAAAGAGGCACAAATAAAATTTCAAAATGAAAAATACCTGCTTCACCAAAATAATAATTGACTGCAAATGAAAGTAATTGAGAAATACAACGACAGTCTGCACAATCCGTACTGGAAATACCAGCTTGGACCAGAAGCCTACGAAGTAAAAGACACGCCGCAGCGGGTGGAAGAAATAAAAAAAGTTTTGCGCACCGATGGACGTTTTGAATTTATTACCGCACAAACGTTCCCCGAACGGTTAATTGCAAAGCTGCACCCTTACCACGACTATATTTTCAACACCTCCCAATCGCTGAAAGATGACAAGGAAGAATTTTATCCGGACCTCTTCCCGGGCGAGGGGGCGCATCTCAAAAAAAAGGCTGACTCGCCGCTTTGGGGCGGCATTTGGTGTACCGATGCAGTTACTCCCATCAAAAAGAAAACTTACGAAGTAGCACGCGCTTCGGCAGAAACGGCATTAACCGGCGCCAAATTGTTGCGCGAAGGCAAAGAGCAGGCTGTTTATGCTTTATGCCGGCCGTCCGGGCACCATGCAGGGCCACGTGTTTTTGGCGGGTACTGCTATTTCAACAATGCCGCCACCGCTGCCGAATACCTGCTGTCATCAGGCAAAGTTGCCATTGTGGATATCGATTATCATCACGGAAACGGAACCCAGGAATTTTTCGATGAAATTAAATCGGTGTTCACCTCATCAATACACGGTAATCCTGAATTTGAGTATCCCTATTTCTGGGGTTATTCCGAAGAAAAAGGAAAAGGTCAGGCCATTGGCACTAACCATAACGAACCGCTACCTGCGGGGACACAACTTAAAGCATACAGCCAGGCGCTGGAACGAATCCTGCATCAAATTCAAAGTTTTTCTCCTTCCTACCTCATCATATCAGCAGGGTTCGACACCCATGAAACCGATCCCATAGGCAGCTTTAAGCTAAAAACGGATGATTACACCCAAATCGGAAGGCAGTTCAAATCGCTCGGGTTGCCCACCTTAATTTGCCAGGAAGGCGGGTATAATCTGAATGTTATTGGCGAATGTGTAAAAAATTTCCTTTCGGGATTTCTCGATCAATCTTAAAAAAAACACATTTTAGTATTTTAATTGGATTACTTCTTGCCTTTCAGCTTCTGATTCACTAAATTGAAGAAAATTCAATTTTTTAAAAGATGGAAAAATTGCTAAAAATTGCCTTTAATGAATTAGGCACCGAAGAAATAGCAGGAGAAAACCATAATCCTGAAGTATTGAAATACGCCACAGAAACCGGTATTAAAGGAATTACCCGCGATGAAATTCCCTGGTGCAGCACGTTTGTAAACTGGGTGGCCTGGAAAGCCGGCCTGAAACATTCGGGAAAACCCAATGCACGTTCGTGGTTAAATGTGGGCACGAAAGTCACCAGCCCCGAACCGGGCGATGTGGTGGTTTTCTGGCGCGAAAGCCCACAATCGTGGAAAGGCCATGTGGGATTTTTTCTGGGTCTTTCGCCCGACCGCAAACGGGTGTATTGCATCGGTGGTAATCAGGGCAACCGCGTTTCGGTTTCGGCCTACCGGCTTAGCACAGTACTCTCCTATCAGCGGCTTGCTCCGGCCGACAAACTCGAGATACCTGGTCCGGTTCTGCAAATTGGCAGCCGCGGAAAAGCAGTTGTTGCCCTGCAGGATGCGCTAAAACTGCTGAACATTAACGTGGGAACCTCTGATGGCGCTTTTGGCCCAAAAACCGAAGGTGGCGTTAAAGAATTGCAAACCCGGAAAACAGAACTGGAAATTGATGGCGTATATAACAACAAAACACGTGATTTGCTGGAATCGCTTTTTCAGGCCTGACAATTCATAAAATTTTTCTGAAGTAAAATCAAAAGCATTAAATTATGGGAAAAAAAGTAGCTGAATTAACCGTTTCAGAATTTCAAATACTGCTAAACGATTATTTCGCAGAGCCGGTCAAGCGGTATAAAATGACATTCGATGAGATAAAAGATCTGGCAGAACGCCTGAACCGGAAAATTGATGTTCCGCTCGTTAAAGAAACCAAAGAAGAAAAAATCCTCATCAAAATTATTCTGAAGATTGATACCTTTCTGTATGACAATCTGCCAAATGAATTTTACGATTTGATACGAAGTACCGACCGCGGAATTGACGATAAAGAGGCCAAACGCTTGGTGAGGCGGCTTTCGAAGTCAGCCAATAAAAGAATCGACATTCCTTACATACCCGAGTTTGCCGAAAAATTTGCCTTTCGTTTTGTTATCGGCATGGTGGTAAAGGCAGCCCGTAAAAAACTCAACTTCGATAAAGTCCGTGCTGACTCAGATAATATGGTGGTGCCCGACTCAGACGAGGACATTGAAAAAATGGTAGAAGATTAATTCCAAAGAACAATTCAAAACCACCCAAACCTTTTTTACTTCCCGGAGAATTTGACTATTTTGGTTGAGTTAATTAAAACCAGAAATTCATACCAATGAAACCAAAATTCAATATCGCTATTCTGGGCTGCGGGAAAGTAGCCCACCTTCATGCCAAAGCCATAAAAAACCTGCCAAATGCAAATCTGGCGGCTGTTTGGAGCCGCACAACCGAAACAGCTCAAAAATTTGCGGAGCAATACAATACAACAGCCTTTGTATCCATTTCAGAAATGATTAAAAAAGCTTCGGTCGATTTGGCAATTGTTTGCACCCCGCATCCGTTTCATCGCGAGCCAACCATTGAAGCCGCAAAAGCCGGTGCGCATGTACTGGTTGAAAAACCGCTGGCTTCAACACTCGAAGACAGCGATGAAATGATAAATGCCTGTAATGTAGCAGGTGTAAAACTCGGGGTCATCAGCCAGCGGCGCTGGTACGCCCCTGTAATGCGGGTGAAAGAGGCCATCGATGCCGGTAAAATTGGCAACCCGGTTTTCGGCACCATTAATATGCTGGGCTGGCGCGATAAAAACTACTACGATGCCGATGCCTGGCGCGGCACCTGGAAGATGGAAGGCGGCGGTGTGCTGGTTAACCAGGCGCCCCACCAATTAGATATACTGCTTTGGTACATGGGCGAAATTGACGAAGTGTATGGATTGTGGAAAAACCTGAACCATCCCTACATTGAAGTGGAAGACACAGCTGTAGCAATTGTAAAGTTCAAAAATGGCGGCATCGGAAACATCATTGTCAGCAATTCGCAAAAACCCGGAATTTACGGAAAAGTGCAAGTGCATGGCGAAAACGGAGCCTCGGTTGGCGTTCAGACAGATGGTGGCGCTATGTTCGTGGCCGGCATGTCCAACGTGCTGGAGCCGCCGGTAAACGACTTGTGGACTGTTCCGGGCGAAGAAAGATTGCTTGAAAAATGGGTAAAAGAAGATTCAGATCATTTCAATTCCATCGATCCCACAATTTTTTACATGGAAAAACAGATTGAAGACTTTTTGCATGCCATTGAATCAGAAACGCAGCCAATGGTAACCGGCGAAGATGGCCGCAAAACCGTGGAACTTTTCACAGCCATTTACCGTTCAACGCGCGATAACCGGCCTGTGAAATTTCCATTGAAACCTGAAAACAAACCGGATATGGACGGGCGACTGACCGGTTTATAAGCCGGAATATCTGAGGAACTCTTCGCGAACCGATTTTTCTTTAAACCTGCCCCCGTATTCTGCAGTTACCGTTGTGCTGCTTTCGTCTTGTATGCCGCGGCACGATACACACATGTGTTTGGCATCGATTACCACAGCCACATCTTCGGTTTTCAGTACCTTTTTGAGTTCATTGGCAATTTGAACGGTCAGCCGTTCCTGAACCTGCGGGCGACGTGCAAAATAATCCACAATCCGGTTAATTTTGCTCAGCCCAATGACCTGTCCACTGGAAATATACCCAACATGCGCCTTTCCAACAATCGGTAAAAAATGATGCTCGCAAAACGAGTTCAGGTTAATATCTTTTTCCACCAGCATTTCGTTGTACTTAAATTTATTGTCGAAAACCGAAATGGCTGGTTTATTATCCGGATTGAGGCCATAAAAAATTTCCTGCACAAACATTTTGGCCACGCGGTGCGGGGTTCCCTGCAGGCTGTCATCGGTTAAATCGAGCCCCATAGTCGCCATTATATCCCGGAATTTATCTTCAATAACAGTCATCTTCTCAACATCAGATTTTTCGAATGCATCGGGGCGCAATGGTGTTTCAGCAGAGGTGCCAACATGATTTTCACCCAGTATTTCATAGCCATTCAACTTTCCTTTTGAATGGCCGTTTCCGTTGAGTTTGGCTTTTCCATTTCCGTTAACACCTTGAAGTATCATTTCGTTTTTCATTTTTTCCAGAATTTTAATTCATTGCTTTTTCAATTACTCATGATTTCCCAAACAGCTATTGCAGTTTTTTGTTTAAAAAAACCAAGTCAACAAATAAACAAGAATCGTATAGCAAAACATTTCCAACTTTACTACTGAAAAAAATTGACTGATTTTTTTTCAGGAAGTATCCCTTTCAACGACATTTTATTTAATTTTAGGGGGAGAAAATCGAACCATTAAATTATGCTGAAGACTTTTAAAATTTTATTGTTATTAACCTGTATAAGCTCTTTTTCGCTGTTGTACGGCAATCCCCCTTTGTCGGGAAAAAGCACACCGCAACCCAATATCGTTTTAATTATGGTTGATGACCTGGGGTACGGCGATTTATCAGTTACCGGTGGCGAAGATATTCACACACCGCACATTGATGAGCTGTTTGAAAACGGCATGACTTTTACCAACTTTTACGCCAATTCCACAGTTTGCTCCCCCACCCGGGCCAGCCTGCTGACCGGCCGGTATCCCGATTTGGCAGGAGTGCCGGGAGTAATCAGGACACATGAAAACAACAGCTGGGGATATTTTAACGAAAACCTCCCCACCCTTCCGCAAATGATGAAAAAAGCCGGCTACCGGACAGCCATGGTGGGCAAATGGCACCTGGGGCTGGAATCGCCTAACCTGCCCAACGAGCGGGG
The DNA here is from genome assembly GCF_900141875.1 of Tangfeifania diversioriginum. Taxonomy (GTDB): domain Bacteria; phylum Bacteroidota; class Bacteroidia; order Bacteroidales; family Prolixibacteraceae; genus Tangfeifania; species Tangfeifania diversioriginum. The sequence continues at coordinate 127,417 of NZ_FQZE01000003.1, forward strand.
ATTCGATTTTTTTCATGGTTTTCTGGGTGATATGATGGACGATTATGAAACCCACCTCAGGCACGGCATAAATTACATGCGCATGAACGAAAAAGAGATTGAACCGGAAGGCCATGCCACCGATCTCTTTTCCGACTGGGCCATCGATTATATCAAATTACAACAAAGCAGCAATACACCCTTTTTTCTGTACCTGGCCTACAACGCCCCGCATTTCCCCATTCAACCTCCCGAAGAGTGGGTAGAAAAGGTCAAGAACCGCGAACCTGAACTTTCTGATCTGCGGGCTAAAAATGTAGCTTTTGTGGAACATCTCGATGATGGAATCGGCCGGGTAGTGAAAGCCCTCGATGAGTTCAAGCTTACGAAAAACACTCTCATTATTTTCACGTCCGATAACGGAGGACACCTCCCCAGCGGAGCGTCAAACGGAAACTTGCGGGGCGGCAAACAGGATATGTACGAAGGAGGCATTAAAGTGCCCACCTGCTTTGTTTGGAAAGATGGCATCAAACCGGGAACGAAAACCGAAAACCTGGGACTGACCATGGACATTTTTCCAACTCTTTGTGAAATTACAGGAAGCAAAATCAACCATGAAACAAACGGCATAAGCCTATACCGCACATTAATGGGAAATTCGCAGGTAACCGACAACCGCGTGGTTTATTTTATGCGGAGAGAGGGCGGCAAATATGGAGGTCTGTGTTATTATGCCGTCAGACAAGGGCAGTATAAACTGGTTCAAAATACACCTTTTGAGCCTTTTCAACTTTTCAATCTGGATACGGATTCCAGGGAACAAATACCATTGCTGCCGTCATCCGAAAAATTTACAGAGCTGAGGTACCGCTTGTCGCAACACATTCGTGAAGCCGGGAAAATACCGTGGCAGAAGTAAATGTGGGCCAGAGTTTGCCAAATCTGTTAAAAAAGCTAATTTAGCCACCCTCAAAAAAATCTGTAAAACCTACTGGTGTGAAAATAGTTAAGATCAAACTTCACTGGCAAATTCTTATCGCCCTCGTTTTAGCAGTTTTATTTGGATATTATATTCCCCAGGGAGTAAAATATGTTTCATGGGTGGGCGATATTTTTCTGCGTGCCTTAAAAATGATAATTATCCCGCTGGTTTTCAGTTCTATTATTAGTGGTGTTTCCAGTATTGGAGGCGGAAAAAACCTTGGAAGGCTCGGCATTAAAACTCTTTTCTACTATTTATCAACCAGCACGTTGGCCATTGTTACAGGATTAGCAGTAGTGAACCTGGTTAAGCCCGGCGTGGGCGTCGATTTGGGATTTTCCAAATCAGTTGAAGGACTGGAAGAACATGCCGGTTCGGTCAGAGATATTTTTTACAGACTGATTCCCGACAATGTGATTGATGTGATGGCACGCGGGGAAATACTTCCTGTTATCTTTTTTGCCATCCTTTTTGGCTATTTCATAACTCAGGTTGGAAAAAAATACAAAGAATCACTCTCCACATTTTTCGATGCCATGTTTGAAGTGATGATGAAATTAACTATGTTCATTATCCGTTTTACCCCGCTTGGAATTTTCGGAATTGTTTCGGCCGAAGTCGCACGCAACTCCGAAGACCTGGCCAGCGTTGCCGGCAGCCTGGCCATTTACAGCCTCTGCGTGGTTTCTGCACTGCTTTTTCATGCATTTGTAACACTTCCCGTTATTGTGCGCGTGGTTGGAAAAGCACATCCTTTCAGGCATTTAAAAAATATGGCAACACCGCTGCTCACCGCATTTTCAACCTCTTCGTCGAGTGCCACGCTTCCGTTAACAATGGATGCGCTGGAACACAACAGCGGCGTTTCCAATAAAGTTACAAGTTTTACTTTACCCCTTGGAGCCACCATCAACATGGACGGGACGGCCCTTTATGAATGTGTGGCTGCCATGTTCATCGCCCAGGCTTATGGTGTCGATTTAACTTTCGGACAGCAAATACTGGTTGTTATTACTGCACTGCTGGCATCAATAGGTGCAGCCGGAATTCCAATGGCCGGGCTGGTAATGATTACTGTGGTACTGTCGGCAGTCGGCCTTCCGCTTGAAGGCATCGGCCTGATTCTGGCAGTTGATCGAATCCTCGATATGCTGCGTACTTCAGTTAATGTTTGGAGCGACAGCTGCGGCGCAGTAACCATTGCACGGTCGGAAAATGAGGAAACCAGCGTTGCCGTTTGAAGGAAATCGCAGGTTAACAAAAAAATTTAACTTTTTTAAGATTTCCGAATTCCCGAAATATTTATTTTTGCGAAAATTTCAGCAAACGGAAAAACAAAAAATAATGAGCGTGAAAAATTTATTTAAACTAGTATTTCTACTTGTCATTCTGTTTATTTCCACACAGTGTAAAAAAAACAACGACGACATTCTTTACAACCGGAGTTACATCGACGAAATTAAACCAGCCCGGGAAAAACTAGTTTTCTTTATAAGAACGAATTTTGTACCGGGAGGAACATTTGCCATTGCCAAAGACGGTGAAATGATATACTCCGAAGGAATTGGACTGGCCTCGAAAGATCTTGAAGTACCCGTTACCCGGAATACCAAATTCAGAATTGGTGAACTTTCCGAGCTGTTTACCAATCTTATTTTTCACCGCATGGTAAAAGAGGGCCTGCTGCATCCCGATTCCACTATTCAAAATTATTATCCCGCTTTCCCCGAAAAACAATACCCGCTCCCTTTGCATCACCTTGTTCAGCAAACATCGGGTTTACGTAACCCCAAAGTTAACGAACGCGATCAAATGGCTTTGAATGTGAGCCTGAAAAGAGGGATTGAATTATTCCGCAACGACTCACTAGCTGCCCAACCCGGGTGGTACCAGTCGCCCAACATATTCAACTACAACCTGCTGGGAGCCGCCATGGAAGAAGTTTCCGGCAAAAGATTCCACAATCTTCTGAAAACGTATGTTACCGACACGCTTCATCTTCAGAACACCGTTACTGATAATCCATTTATTACCATAAAAGGCCGCACCAATTTTTACGACTACAACTATATTTCGCAGGTAGTTAATGCCACTTCCAAAGATTTACGTTTTCGTGCACCATCGCAGGGAATCCTCTCCAATGCGGAAGATCTTGTGAAGTTTGGCAATGCAATGCTCTTTTCCGACTATTTTACGGAAATTATTGATGATAATTTTTTTGAATCAATTCCACTTTACAACAATATACCCTCGCAAATGGCCAACGGCTGGATGTTGATGACCGACACCAGCGGGCGTACCATTTACGGCAAAAGCGGAACAGTTACCGGAGGCACTGCTGCAATGCTGGTTTATCCTGACGAAAAACTGGTTGTGGCAGCTGTTGTAAACCTTACAGGGTTAACCAATCAGATGCCTGTTTTCGACATGGCCCAACCATTTTTACATGAACCGGAAGACGGTGCACAAAATACCGGGGAGGAAGAAAGCGAACCGGCCAGGGCAGATTCAACATCTCAAAAATAAGTGCGAAAACTGGGGGTTTGCATAAAAAATTCTATCTTAGTTAATTAAACAAAAGACTGATATGGAAACCCTTGTTTTATTGGGAGTTTTAATTGGACTGGCCGGGGGAATTGGTGCCACCGCTTACTATTTCAGAAGCCGGAAAACCAACGAAGTACAGGATCAATCCACACTATTGCTCAACAAAATAAAACAGGTATGCAAACTCATCACTATCGAAGGTGAATTTTCGGAAGTATTTGCCCACCGCGACGGGAAGAGTGTGTTTTTCAAATTGCTGCAACTCGAGAAAAAAGCGTTGCTGGTTGTAAAAGCCAAAGTGCTGATTGGCTTCGACCTGGCAAAAATTAATATTGAAATGAAACCCGAACAGAAAAAGGTTGTCATTTCGCACTTTCCCGATCCGGAAATATTAGGTATGGAAACCGATTTGGAATATTACGATGTGCAAAAGGGAATGATCAATAAATTTTCGGAACTCGATTTGAATAAAGTGAATAAAAAATCGAAAGAGTTCATCCGGGAGAAAATTGAACAAAGTTATCTTTTTGACATCGCCCGAAACCAGGCTACCGATACAATGGGCGTTATTCACCAGTTAATCGATTCGGTTGGCTGGTCACTCGAAACCGAAGAAATCAAACTCCCGCGGCCGGAAGAAAAAAGAAAATTATCGGATTAACGACTGCATTTTATGCAGGATTATGCCCGGAAAATTTTGGCTTTCAATAAAATTCTGAATCAATCTTCTGAGAAAAGCGATTCAACAAATTCCCGTCTTCTGAAAATTTGCAGGTGCTCCATTTTCTCACCAATCCCGATGTATTTTACCGGGATTTTAAACTGATCTGAAATTCCGATAACCACGCCACCTTTGGCGGTACCGTCGAGTTTGGTCAATGCCAGTGCAGTAACTTCGGTAGCTTTGGTAAACTGTTTGGCCTGCTCAAAGGCATTCTGCCCGGTTGAGCCATCGAGGATCAGCAGCACCTCATGTGGTGCTCCGGGAACAATACGAGCCATCACCTTTTTAATTTTCGAGAGCTCGTTCATCAGGTTTACCTTATTGTGTAATCTCCCGGCAGTGTCGATAATTACCACATCGGCATTTTGAGCTTTTGCTGATGAAAGTGCATCGTAAGCTACGGATGCCGGGTCGGAGCCCATTTTTTGTTTCACAAGTGGAACATCAACGCGTTGTGCCCATATTTCGAGCTGCTCAATAGCTGCTGCCCTGAAAGTATCGGAAGCTCCCAAAACAACTGACTTACCGGCTTGTTTGAACTGGTAGGCCAGTTTGCCAATGGTAGTGGTTTTACCTACTCCGTTTACCCCCACAACCATAATCACATAAGGTTTCTCCGTTTCAGGAATATCAAAATCCGACACATCCCCGGAATTGTTCTCATCGAGCAATGCGACAATTTCTTCTTTTAAAATGGAATTCAATTCATCAATGCCCATGTATTTATCGCGGGCCACACGTGCTTCAATCCGTTCAATAATTTTCAGTGTGGTATCAACGCCCACATCCGAGGTAATCAATACTTCCTCAAGGTTATCGAGCACCTCATCGTCCACTTTTGATTTTCCAACGACTGCCCGTCCGAGTTTTTTAAAAACACTCTCCTTGGTTTTTGAAAGGCCTTTATCGAGGTTTTCTTTTTTATTTCTGGTAAAACTTCCGAATATTCCCATGATTATTTTATTTGAAAGGGCTAAAAATAGTAAATAATTCTTTTTTGGGGGAGTGAGGCATCAGAATAAAAAAAAGCTTCCACCAGTTGATGAAAGCTTTTTTTGTGTGTAAAAACCCGTCACACTATTTCTTAAAATAGTCTTTTACCTCGTCGTTGGTAATAACTTCTTCTTTAAACATGTATCCGCCGGTTTCGGGTGATTTAATCATTTTAATCACTTTTGAATGGCCTTTACCGGCACCTTTTTGTAATGTTGCAACCGCTTTCTTTGCCATAACTTACTATTTTATTTCTTTATGAACTGTAACTTTTTTCAATACAGGATTATACTTTTTCAACTCGAGCCTTTCGGTTGTATTTTTCCTGTTTTTGGTTGTAATGTAACGTGAGGTTCCCGGCATACCGCTATTTTTATGCTCGGTGCACTCCAATATAACCTGAATCCTGTTGCCTTTACCTTTTTTTGCCATTTCCCAAAGTCTTTAAATTTTTTCAATAAAACCTTTTTCCTGTGCTTCCTGAAGTGCGGCTTTTACACCTTTTTTATTAATTGTGCGGATTCCTGCAGCCGAAACTGTAAGTTCAATCCAACGATTTTCTTCAGGATAGTAAAATTTCTTTTTAAACAGGTTAACATTAAATTTCCTTTTAACCCTGCGTTTCGAGTGGGAAACTGTGTTGCCCACCATTGCTCTTTTACCTGTTATCTGACAAACTCGTGACATTTTTATATAATTTCTTGATGTACAAACAAACACGTTATTTTAACGGCTTGCAAAGAAAGTACTTTTTTAATAAATAATCAAGTTGTAGTGCAAGTTTTTCCACAAACATTTAACATTAAATTGTAAACATCATGCTTTTGACAGTATTTACGAAATGAAGAAGTATGCCAAAATGCACATCATTTCAAAACTCTCACTATTTTAGCGGCAAAAATAAAAATTTAAATGGATTATCTGTTAATTGTTTTGGGCGCGCTGTTTATTATAGCCGGGATTTTAGGAGGCATTTTACCTGTTTTGCCCGGCCCGCCACTGAGTTACGTTGGATTACTGCTTCTTCATTTTACTGAAAAATACCAGTTCGAAACCCGCTTTTTAATTATCTGGCTTATTGTGGCTGCTGTAGTTACCGTAGCCGATTATTTTATTCCGGTTTGGGGAACCAAGCGGTACGGAGGCAGCAAACAGGGAATCTGGGGCAGCATCATCGGGCTCGTCATCGGGCTGTTCTTTTTTCCGCCCTTCGGAATTATTATTGGTCCGTTTCTTGGTGCCGTTGCCGGAGAACTTGTCGCGGGCAAAGATTCAGGTTCTGCCCTGAAATCCGGCTTTGGATCGTTCATGGGCTTCCTTTTGGGGACACTCATCAAACTGATTGCCTCCGGCCTGATGGCGTGGCATTTTGGCAAAGAATTATTTTTTGGTTAAAAAGGAACATGAATTATTCTTTACTGCCGTTCCAGTACTCACTGCACCTTTGCTCTTCTGCAATTCTTAAAATAGAAAATCCCAAATCTATTGCCCGTGTAAAATCATCGCAGGCTTTTTCTTTAAATCCCAGTTCCCAGTTGGCCAGACCGCGCAGAAACCAGGCATTTTTATTTCCCGGTTCCAGTTCAATAGTTTTGTTGCAATCGGAAACAACTCCTTGCATGTCATTTGGGAAACGGGTTCCGGCCCGGTTAATCAAAGCCCGCGCATCATCAGGGTTTTGCTGAAGGTAAACATCCAAATCAGTTTTGGCTTCAGCAGATTTCCCCAGGGCCAAATAAATCCTTGCCCTTTTTAAAATCAATTCGGGTTGTTCTTTTTCCCAAATTTTTTGAGACAGTTCACCGAGCAACTCCTCAAAATTGGGTTTTGTCCAAAAGCCCATGGTCATTTTAATGCGGCCGTTGCACATATCATCAACCAAATCGAAGGAAAGATAATAATCATTATTTTCAAATTTATAAACACCCGGCTCCGGACACATCGCACCTTCTTTATCGTTGAATGAGATGGTTTTTCCATTGATTTGATAATCTGTTACCACATCAGTGTTTTGGTCGATTCCAAAATCAACTTCAACTTTTCCATCATCCCGGAACTCCAAAGCAACTGGTCCGGTTTGGGTCATCCTTACCCATTTGCCTTCAACAGGATTTGAACCGGCTTTTTCCTGCGCATTAAAAAAACCGCAAAAAAGAAATGCGAAAATTGTTAGTAGTTTCATTGTTTAAATTTTATTGATTTGAGTTGTTTTTCTTTTTCAGGGCAATGAGAAGAATTATTCCGGCACGGGCAACGATGAACACAAAAATTCCGAAAAGCGGATCGACCAGCGACATTTTCAGTCCGCTGGCCAGTAGATGTGGTGTTAGTTCGCCGGCAGCCTCCACCTGGTCAAAAGCGTGAATTAATCCAAAAGTTCTCCCCAAAAATCCCCATGCCACTGCAAACCAACCAATGTGATTAATCAGGCTTACTGCCTTTTCGTGATTTGCTTTTTTTAGAAATGCCCAAATAAAGAGGCCAATGATTACAAGAAGCAGCATAAAAATGGGAACTGTAAAAACAAGACCTCCGTCGATAAATTTTCCAACTAATCCATTCATGAGATTTGATTTTTAAATTTGTACTGAATCAAAAATAGGGCAGATTCAGTTCCCATTATTTTTTATGAGACGGCTGAATGAATTTATCCGCTTTTCAACAAATATATAACGATGAGACGAAAAATGCTATCATTTTGAATAAGGTGTTTTAGTTTTAATTATCGGCTAACCTTTATTTTGAAACGCCAGTGAAATATTCCACGCAAAACCCGCAAAATATTTTGACGCAAACCCCGCTAAGTTTTTTTACAAATTATTGACTACACGGTGAATATTATTTTTTAACGTTTTTGAATTGAAATTTATTAGCAAGCCTAATTTTAAACCCGATAATTTCAGATATGTAAGTAGTTGTGCATAATGAACAGGGGCAACGGATTCTACAGCTTTTACCTCAATTATTACTTTATTATTAACCAGAAGATCAATTCTATAACCAACTTCTTGTTTTACTTCCTTATATATAAAAGGCATTGGAACTTGTTGCCGAACAGAAAATCCTAATTCTTTTAAATCATAAGTAAGAGCGTTTTCATACGCAGACTCCAGCAAACCTGGGCCAATGCTTTTATGTAGCTCAATTGCTGCACCTATAATCTTGTATGATATATCGTTCTCGTTCATCAATTTTTATTTTGCGGATTTAGCGATTTTAATTTAGCGAGCTTTGCGTGGAATAAAGTTAATAAAACTCTTAACAAGGAAAAGTCTTCATTTCGTAAAAACGTTTATTAAACACGTATTTCATCGATAAAAAAAGGCAGACAAGTGTATTTTCTGTAATATTGTTACTATGAATCGTATCAAAGAAATAAAACCGAAAATTGTTCTTTTCCATCTTTTATTTTGGACAGGAGTGTGGTTTTTCTACTTTTATTTTTTCAGCTACAATTCAAACGATAATGTTTACATCACCTGGTTTTCGAGCTGTTTGCTGCCAGTTACAATGATGGTAACTTATTTTGTGGTTTATTTTCTGATTCCGCGTTACCTGCTGACCAAAAAGTACGGAAAGCTTGCGCTTTACAGTTTCTATACCTTTGTTTTTTCCGCCTACATCATTGTACTCGTCATTTACGGTTGCCTCATTTTTCTGCTTGGGTTTAATATTTCGATGATGCCACCCATGAGCAAGAATTTCCTTTTTATACTGCTTCTGGTTTATCTGGTTGCAGGCGTAGTGAGCTTTATTACCATACTCAATCATAATTTTAAAACGGCCTCGGTGAACAAGGAATTGCAAAACAAAATACTGGCAACCCAGCTTCAGTTAAAGGAGCAGGAATTGCATTACCTGAAGCGCCAGATTCATCCGCATTTTTTGTTTAACACGCTCAACACCATTTATGGTTTCGCTATCCGGCAATCGAAACAAACGCCTGAAATTATTTTGAAATTGTCGAATCTACTCGATTATATATTGTACCAGGTGAATAAACCAAAAGTGAGTCTGAAGGAAGAAGTGCTGCATATTAAGGAATACATTGAACTGGAAAAAATCCGGTTTCAGGATACACTGAAGGTTGAATTTTCGTCGGGTGAAATTGATGAAAAACTCCAGGTGGCACCCATGCTTTTAATTCCATTTGTGGAAAATGCATTTAAACACGGCACGCTGGAAGAAGGTTTTTTAACCATAAAAATCCAAATCTCAGTCTCGGATAATAACTTGTCATTTTCGATTGGAAATTCATTTCGCCAGTCAGATGACAAATCACAAAATGGAGGAATCGGACTGGAAAATATCCGTAAAAGAATGGATTTGAATTACAGGAATAACTATGAACTGAAAACTGAAAAAAAAGAGAACTGGTATTTGGTCAAACTGACAATTTTTGAAATTGAAGAACAGAATTTTAATATATAATTTTCTGACCCCACCTAACCTCCCCAAAGGGGAGGAACTGTCCCCCTCCGGGGGATTTAGGGGGTCAAAAAAAACTTTAAAAAGGCAATAAATTACTTTTGGTAACTCAAATGAAGATTAAGGAATGATAACGTTCAATAATGTTACTATTAGCTAATTAAAACTGAATGATGCAGAAAAAAATTCAAAGTCTGATAGTTGACGATGAGCGGGTGGCACGTGAAATTCTCGAAAGCCACCTCTCGAAAATTGAAGCCGTAGAAATTGCCGGCAGTTGCAAAAATGCGGTGGAAGCATTTAATATTTTGAGCAGACAGAAAATCGATCTTATTTTTTTGGACATCAACATGCCGGAGATTTCAGGATTGTCGCTGGCAAAGTCGATAAACCGGGATGTTAAAATTATTTTCACCACTGCCTATCGCGAATATGCCGTGGACGGATTCGACCTTCAAGCGGTCGATTATTTGCTGAAACCGATTTCTTTTGAACGATTGTTGCAGGCCATCAATAAATACCTGGATGAAAATACCCCGCTCCAAATCTCTGAATCAAACGAACTGGTACCCGAAAAAAGTGATTCCTTTTTTGTGCGTGCCGACCGGAAAATGATAAAAATTTGCCACTCCGAAATACTTTTCATCGAAAGCCTGTCCGATTATATTAAAATTCACTTAACCGATAAAACCGTTGTCACACGCGAAACCATTACAAGCATTGAGGCAAAACTTCCAAAGAATGAATTCATCCGTACCCACCGCTCTTTTATTGTTTCCATCGATAAAATCGATTCATTTACCTGCGAATTGATGGAAATCGGAAAAAAGCAAATTCCAATTAGCCGGAGTTACAAAAAGGAAGTACTTGAAACGCTTGAAAAATAACAGAACTAATCCTCTCATTCCCGATTTGTGTAAAGAGACGCAATTGTTCATTTTTTTTCAAATAGCTAAGACTGTAATTGTTACATCGCACTTTTCCCCGTAAAATTCAGTGTAATTTTATTCTGTTCAGGCATTAAACGAAATATTTTCTCGTTTTCAGGTACAGTAAAATAACCGGATGAAGCTTCCACATTGTAATTTACCCCACGAAACTGCATATCCGCTTTTCCAGGCTGAATCAGAATAAACGGAAGCTCTGCATTTTCGATGGTATTTAACTCCAGAAACCAATCCAGGTTTTCACTGCTTTCCAAAGTAATTTCCATAGTATTTTCATCCAGAAGAATATGGAAAATTCCTTGTCTGTCATTCAATTCCCAAAAAACTTTTAGTGTTCCGTTTTCCGGTTCAGTGGTTGTAAGCTTCTCCCCGTTCAATACAACTTCCTGCCCGTTTTTGGTTGCTTTAAAATAAAGCCCTCCTGTTTTTTCTGCAGAACTCCAGAAATAACCATCAACAAACGGAAGTGTAAAATAAAGGCACTGGTTGGAAGTTCCTTTTTCGGTTAAATAGGAAGATGCCATGTTTTCGTCAAACAGATGAATATCGCGGAACCAAAGAACGCCGTTGTCGGAAAGCAGATTGGCACGGTAAAACCGGCTGTTAAACCAAACGGTTTTTTTATGGCTCGCCGGCAAATCGTTCAAAACAGTCACCGAAGTGGCCGGCGTGGTTTTGTAATTTTCAGAAAACCATTTTCCCGATTGGGCCAGTGTTTCCACTTGTATTTTATTTTCATCGCGCAATTTTGCAATTAACGGAAGTTGAATTTCAAATCCTTTTTGCATGGCCTCCCATGTAAACGAATTTTCCTGCCCGGCCTGCACGTAAGCAAATTCAAGACTTTCACCTTCAACAAAATGGTTAAAATACCCGTTTACCCAGGTTGAGTCGCCTCCTCCTTTTTTATACACCGGTTCAAGCGAAACCACCCCCTGCCGGTTGGTTCCCAAACCGTTATCATACTGATGGATCGGGTCGCTGCCAAGCATCCTGAAAATGGGAACAGGAATTTGATTTTCGCTGTTTTGGGCGGGCATGTATGCATTTTTTTTGCTTGCATAATAGGCCTGGTTCCAGTAGCCGCCCCACAAGCTGTAACCATCGGTGCCCACCTGGTCTTTGCAATTACAGGAGGCCACAATCCCGTATTTTTCATACATGTAATTCAATGAATGCGCATCGATAAACCAACAGCCCACCGATTTTGGATAATATCCGAAAATTGCTTTAAAATCGGTCATATAAACATCCACCAACTTTTCACGTTCTTCAGGGGTATATCCGGTGGCAAAACCCACATCGGCATGCCAGTCCCACGGGTAGCGGCCACGCCACTCAAGCCCGGCATTTTCAACCAGTGGCTGCGGAATTTCAAACCAGCCCCCGATTTCAAAAACACTGTCGGGTAAACTTTTCAGCAGATTTTGATAGCGTGAATCCATCAATGCATCATATTGCAAAAGAAATGTTCCCCCCAAATCATATTGCTTCATCATTTCAATTTGTTTTACAACTGTTTGATAAAGCACATCCTCAGTAATATCTTTACTCCGCGGTTCCAATAGCCGAATAAAATTAATGATGTTCACAATCTTTGGTTCTTCATTTTCCTGCGCCGGTTTTGCTTCCTTTTGTTTTGGTGCCGAACATGAAAAAAGAAAAAAGAATGGTAAAAGAAAGCTTATAAAAGTTGGTACTGATTTCATTGTTGTTTTGATAAAAATTTGCGTTCAATTGATTTTTCAAGAATTCAGGCTCCGTTACTGTTTTATCTGAAAAGAATAGGAACCCGATGCCAGTTGAAGAATGATCTGTTTTCCGTCATTCTGGATTACTTCGATATTTTGATTTTCAGAAAGTTTCTGATTGTTTTCCCGTAAATCATTCGTTTTCAAAGTCAAAGTAGCCGTGCTGTTGGCCGGAATTTCAACATTGTACTCCACTCCTCTTCGTTGTTTTTCCCACGAAGAAACAATCTCCCCGTACGGACTTTTATGTTTGGCTTCAAATTGTTCGAGGTCCGGCACAAAATTGGGTTTCAGAATGATATTTTTAAAACCCGGCTGCTCTTCATCGGGAAAAATTCCACCCAGCGCCTTGTAGTACCAGGCATTTATTTCGCCAAACATAATGTGGTTCATCGAAATATCGCTTTCGGCATCCAGCGGCCAGTTTTCGAAGAAGGTGGTTGCGCCGTTCACAATCCACCAGCCCCAGGAGGGAAACGTTTCCTGCGCGGCCACTTCGTACGCCAGTTCGTGGTAGCCGTTTTCGCTTAGAGCATTTAAAATGGTTTTGGTTCCCAGCAGTCCCACGTCAATGTGTTTGTCGTCTTCAATGACTCGTTCTGCCAGGTTTTTAGCCACTTTTCCCCGCAACTCATCAGGTACAAGCCCCCAGTGCAACGCCACGCTCAGCTCGGTTTGCAGGCCGCTGCCATACATTCCGGCTTCCCGGTTGAGAAACTTTTCATTGACCGCCGTTTTTATTTTATTGGCCAGTGTAGCATATTTAGCAGCATCCGCGGGTTTTCCGAGCAATTTTGCGGCCTTCGAGAGAATAGTGGCATCCACAAAATAGTAGGCAGAAGAAGTAAGTTCTTTGGGCGAAACCGATTTCACCGGCACCCAATCGCCCAAACCCCAGTCGGTTATTCCCGATGGATAATTTTCGTCGATGTAATCCACGTACCGTTTGATGTTGTCGTAATTCTGCTCCAAAATTCGGGTATCGCCATAAAACAGGTAAATGTTCCAGGGAATGATGGCAATGGTACTGGTCCAGTCGGGACCATTAGCCCAGTGGTAGCCCCAGCCATCGGTGGGGATAATTGCAGGAAGCACGCCGTTGGGTTGTTGCTCGTCGCGGTGGTCATCTAACCATTTTTCATACACCGTAATTCCATCGTAATTGTACAAACCGGTTTCAATGGCAATGTGCGCATCGCCGGTCCAGCCGTTTTTCTCCCGCTGCGGACAATCAGTTGGATAACCAAACAAATTGGAGAGATAAGACGCATTGGCCGCTTCCCATATTTTATTCAGCGTGTTGTTCGACGAATGGATTTTCCCCACCGGCGGCACATCACTGTGCATAAAATATGCGGTCAGGTTTTCTTTTGTCAGTTCCAGCGGTTGGTCGGCTGTGACTTCCACATACTGAAAACCTTTGTAATTAAACCGCGGCATAAATTCGTCCTCTCCTTTTCCACTGAGAATAAAAATATCAGTTTGAAACGGGTCGGAATCGTCGATGGGTCGGTAGTGTACATCGATGTTCGACATGTCGGCACGACCAGCAGAATCAAGGCGTTCCACGTGTTTCAGGCGAATAGTGGTTCCCTCTGGTCCCGAAACTTTCATTCGGGTTACACCGGCCATGTTCCGGCCAAAATCGAACAACCATTTGTTTTCACCCTGCTTTTTCATCTCCACTGCCGGAATTTCGGTTACATTGCGGACTGGGTGCAGTACCTGCGCTGTAATGTTTTTCGACGGAGCGCCGGTATTTGTGGCGTTTCGCCAACCTTCGGCCTCAAAACCGGGTAAATCCCAGCCGAGTTGTTCGAGCCGGGCATCATAATGTTCAGCGGTGTAAATACTGTTAAAAATTAACGGACTGAGGGCTGTTTGCCAATCCTGACCGGTACTGATGGTTTCCACCGAACCATCGGAATAGGTAATGCGCAAATCCATACAAAATTTGGGGCGGGCGCGCCACGGTGCTTTATCGAAAAACCACACAGCAGTTGACTGATGGTTGTACCAGCCGTTGCCCAGCAATACACCAACGGCATTTTCGCCCTGCTGCAAGTTTTCGGTAACATCGTAAGTAACGTAAAGATTACGGCGGTCGAAACGGGTATAAGTCGGGTCGAGCCGGTGGTCGCCAATACGTTGTCCGTTTATGGAAAGTTCGTACAAACCGGCCACTGCAATGTATGCCCGTGCTGATTCAATTTTTTTGTTCGTGCTGAATTCTTTCCGGAAATACGGCGCCGGTTTCACATTGTAGTCGTGCGTATCGGTAATCCATTTCCCTTTCCAATTGGTCTGTTCTATCATGCCGGTTTCAAAAAAAGCAACCGGCGACCAGTCGGTCCAACTGCCGGTTTCGTCCTGTACCCGGACACTCCAGAAATAGCGGGCAAACGGTTGCAATTTCGGTCCGTTGTAAACCGCAGGAATAACTGAAGAATGGACAGTTCCTGATTCCCAGACATTGCCATCTCCTGATGCAACTTCGGCTTCTTCAGTTCCCACAACCAACTGAAAAGCCTCCTGCAAATAACCCGGTTGTTCCGACTGAACCTGCCAGATAAACCGCGGGTGGGTTTCATCGATACCGATGGGGTTTTGGAGGTGTTCACATTTAAGGTTTGTTACTTGGATTTGTGCTGAACTCTGAAAATTTAATAGTCCCAGCAAAAATAAAATGGGCAGAAATAGTTTGTTCATAACATGATTTTAAAAAAGTCAGGGCGAATTTACAGCAAAAACATAAAAAAGTCAGGGCGAATCACACAGAAAGTTTATTTATGGAAGATTTCCTATTTGAAGATAAAAAATAGCATTTTGTTTTTATGTATTTTTTCAGTTACATTTGAAAAATATGGTAAAAATTACAAACTTTCAATTATGACTGAAAAATATTCGACGATTTTAAATAATGCCAGTACTTATAATATTTGGGATGGAAAGCCTTTTTCCGAAGGATTTAAACGACATTTTTATCTTACAAAAATCAGAGACTACCTGGAAACCAAACTCATAAAAGTTTTAGTTGGTCAGCGCCGTGTTGGAAAAAGTTACATCCTCAGGCAAATTATAAATTACCTGTTTTTGGAAAAAAAAGTTCCACCTCAAAACATTTTTTATTTGAATAAAGAATATCTGATTTTTGATGAAATAAAATCATCCATTGATTTGGAACACCTGTTCACCCTGTTCAAAAAAAAATATGCACATCAGGGGAAAATGTATATTTTTTTAGACGAAGTTCAGAATATTGATGGATGGGAAAAGTTCGTAAATTCGTATTCCCAGGATTACACTTCAGAATTTGAGTTATTCGTAACAGGTTCAAACTCAAATATTCTCTCGGGAGAACTTTCAACTTTACTTTCAGGACGATTTGTTGAAATTGAAATTTTTCCGTTCAGTTACACTGAATTTATTTCGTTTAAAAATAGTGATGCAAATAAATCAAGTTACCTGGAATATTTAAAAACCGGTGGTTTACCGGAGTTGTTTTTTATTGAAAAAGAGGAAGTACACCGGCATTATGTCGATAGTTTAAAAAACACAATAATACTTAGGGATATTGCAGGACGACATACCATAAAGGATTTGCCACTTTTAGAGGAAATCTTTAAATTTTTAATTGTAAATATCGGCAACCTGACTTCATTTAGCAGTATTGTAAAATATTTCAAAAGCAAACAGAAAAAAACAAATTACGAAACTATTTCTTCTTATGTCGGGTATTTAAGAGATACTTTCATTTTACATCAGGTTGAACGTTTTCAAATTCGCGGGAAACAGAGTCTTGGTGGCGAATACAAATATTATCTGAACGATTTGGCCTTTAAAAATTACCTGTTCGGTTTTTTCCCTTCCGATGTAGGATATAATCTTGAAAATCAAATTTATATTCAACTAAAACAAATGGGGTTTCAAGTATCTGTAGGAAAATTGGATAACCTGGAAATTGATTTTGTTGCTCAAAAACCTGATAAAACGGTTTATGTACAGGTAGCTTACCTGCTAAACAGCCCAAAAGTTATCGAACGCGAATTTGGCAATTTATTATCGGTTAAGGATAATCATGAAAAGGTAGTCATTTCGCTAGACGATGTACGTTTTTCTGATTATGAAGGCATAAGGCACCTTCAGCCATGGAAGCTAAAACTATTATAAAAACTCCAGAGCCCCCTATTTTCACTCGACCCTGAACCTGTAATTTCCCGAACCGGTTTCTACTACCAACCGGTCATTCTCTTTTGTTATTTTATGAATTCCGGAAACGCCTTCCAAGTATGCATTGTTCTCCCAGATTTTTTCACTTCCCTCAAAAACCGTAACGTTTTCAATATCTGAAACCGGCAAGGCAACCGTTGCGGCGGTATTCATTGGAACCACAACCTCATGTGCAAATGAACCGTCTTCCTTTTTCCAGTTTGAAACCACTTTCCCCGCCACAGTTTCCACTGATGCATTCACAAAACCGAGGTCTTGCGGAACATGCGGTTCGATGTGGATTTGCCGGTACCCTTTTGTGGTGTTTCCTTCCATGGGCGATTGAATGCCGGCCAGAAACTTGTAAAAATATTCCGTAATGGAACCAAACATCTGGTGGTTATGCGAATTTTCGCCCGACCATTTTTCAAGCAACGTGGTGGAATTGTTTTCAATCCAATAGCCAAAGCTGGGCCAGGTTGTTTGGGTGGCCACGCTGTAAGCCAGTTCGTTTTCGCCTCCCTCAACCAATACCGGCCACAGGTATTTGGTACCAATGATTCCGGTATTCAGGTGGTCATCCCGCATTTTGATATCATCCACAATGGTTTGGAATACTTTATCGCGGTAACCTTCCGGCACCACATCACCCACAAGCGCCAGCAACTGGTAGGTCTGGTAAGTTTCCTCTGTTCCGTACAACGCAGTTTCCGGGTTGAAAAACTTCCGGTTAAAATGTTGTTTAATGGTGTCGGAAAGAGCACGAAAAGTTTCAGCATCTGTTTCAAAACCCAGTTCATCCGCAATTTGGGAAAGCAGCAGGCTGTTGTAGTAGTAATAAAAAGTGTTTACCACCGGGTGGTTTGGGCAATCGCTTTCTCCCGGCGCACACCACTCGCCCAGCGAATACCAGTAGCCATCGAAATTATCGATGATGAAAGGTTCAGACGGGTCTTCGTCTTTGGAGCCCAGGTTTTTCAGGTATTGCAGGTATTCTTTCATCACCGGGTAATGTTCTTCCAGAATCCGGGTATCGTCGTAATAGTGGTGCATCCACCAGGGAATGAGAATGTAGGCACTGCCCCAGGCCACGCCGCCGCCCATGCCACCCACCAAAACTGGTGAAGTGTTGGGAATACGGCCGTTTTCCTCCTGCGAATCGCGCATGTCGTTCAACCATTTGGTGTAAAACGGCGCCATGTGGAAATCGTGCATCGATGCTTCGGCAATCACCTGTCCGTCGCCGTTGTAGG
This sequence comes from Tangfeifania diversioriginum, assembly GCF_900141875.1. Lineage (GTDB taxonomy): Bacteria > Bacteroidota > Bacteroidia > Bacteroidales > Prolixibacteraceae > Tangfeifania > Tangfeifania diversioriginum. Next base: position 145,233 of record NZ_FQZE01000003.1, read on the forward strand.
CCCCTTTTTCGCGGTGGGGACAGTCGGTGGGGTAACTTTGCATGTTCCCCATTTGCGACCACACGCCGGCCCGGTGAATTTGATTCAGCAGCGAATCGGATGATTCAAACGTACCGTTTCGCTTGTTGGCCGAACGCACTACCCGACCTTCAACTTTCAGATATTCTGGGTTTTTATCATCGCTTGTGGTTACTTCAATGTAGCGGAATCCGGTGTAAAAAAACCGTGGTTCATACACTTCTGTTTCATTGCTTTTGAGGGTGTAATCTGTCCAGGTTTGGGCATGGTAATCGAATTTAGTACTCATTTTATCGCCTTCTTCCAGCGGTTTGGGAAACAGCGAGTCGTTCAGTGTTTCGGAACCGCGAATGCGGATGACCTGTCCGGGGGAGCCTTTTACTTCCAGCTTCCACCAACCCGCAATATTCTGTCCCAAATCAAACAGGAAAACGCCCGGTTCCGGGTTGGTTTCTTTTACCGGTTCCAACGTTTGGGTAACCTCAATGGCGGGCGTCAGTTGCGATTTCAAATTGCCGCCGGGTTCATTTGCAACAATTACCGGGTTCCAGCCAGCATCATCAAAATCTGCATCGGCCCAGCCAGGGACTTCTTTTTGAGCATCGTAATCTTCACCGCCGTATAAATTATTGAATGTAACCGGGCCATCTGTGGTTTTCCAGCTGTTATCAGAAACTATCACCTCGCTGCAGCCGTCGGCATAATCGATCATCAGTTGCATCCAGAGGGCCGGATTGCCAAACGAAGCGCCGCCACCTCCCCAGCTCCAGCGGCCTTCTGTTTTCCGAAAATTCCAGGCGCCGTTGCCCAGCATGGCTCCGGCTGTGTTAGTCCCGTTTTTCAGCAAATCGGTAACATCGTAAGTAGAATACAAAATGGTTTCGCGGTAATCGGTTACGCCGGGATCGAGCACGTGGTTGCCAACTTTTTGGCCATTCAGGTAGAATTCGTAAAAACCGGCAGCCGTAACATAGGCAACTGCCTGTTCAATTTCTTTTTCAACCTTAAATTGTTTGCGAAGTAGCGGACTGGCATCGATAATCTCATTTTGAGTTGTAATCCACTTTGCCGCCCATTCGTTTTTATTCAGGATGCCGGTATGGAAAAAAGCCGGTTCGCTCCAAACTGAAGTTTTGTCATCCAGCCACACACGCACCCGCCAGAAATATTTAGTGTTACTTTGCAGCGGTTTGCCGCTGAATTCAACATTCACGGTTTCGTCTCCGGAAATTTTCCCGGAATCCCAAACGGAACCGGTTTCATTTTCCGTTTCTTTTGCTGATTCACCAACAATTATCTGATATGCAGTTTGTTTTTCATCGCGCTCTTCAGAAAAAATCTTCCACGAAAAACGAGGCTGTTCCACATCCACGCCCAGTGGATTGGTGAGGTACTCGACGGTTAACTCCGAAATATTGGTTTTATGGTTTTGAACGCACGAGATTATAATAATTGCTATTAGGAAAAGGAAGTAAGTTTTTTTCATGTTTTTTCGATGTTTTATTTGATTCGGCCCTTAGCTGCAATTTTGTTTTTATATGATGCTTTCATTTCTTTCAATACCTGATAGTATCATATGATAGTATCAAAGTTAGTGATTTATTTGAAAAGAGGGCAGTTCCTGTTATCTGTGACTTTCATTCTTCACCAGTTCAAATGGCGTTAAATTCTCCACTTTCACCGTAAAATCCTCCGGCACATTCAGCGAATAGTGAACCTGATTATCGGCGTGTTTCCACTTCAGCTCAATCACCCCGTTGTCAACCGGAACGGAGCCGGAACATTCGTCCAGGCCGATGTCGGCAAACCGGATGGTTACTTCTTTTTCGAGGTAATCGATATTACTGATTCCCAACACATCGCGGTACAGAACATGCCCCAGATAGGAGGCAAACCCATGATTGCAACTGGCATGCGCACTCATATTTTCCCACAAGGTTCCGGTGATTTCCGCCATGGAATAAAAATAATCCTGGATTTCGTTAAGCAACTGACTTTGCAATCCGTACTTTGAAAGAATATCCATGCGCAGGTAATTGCCGATAAACGCATTGGCGCGAAAAACATTTGGATACGTTTTCGTGTCGTCGCGGTTGGGACCAAATTCGGTGGTTAGTTTTTTCCACAAATCCGGATGGGTTTTGGGTGAGGCTATGTTAAAAAAGAAAGCGTAATACTGGCACACCTCGGTTGTATTTTCGGTAACAATAAGCTCTTTGTCTTCACCGCGCACGACGTTATCCACAAAAAAATCGCCGTTAAACGATTGTTCCAGAATGGCTTGTTTCACCTTGCCGGCTTTATTTGACCACGTTTCGTTCTGATACAATTTGCCGGCTTTTTCCAGGGCGGCACTATAAAGCATGTTGGTGGGATAATTCACATCCTGCACAAAATCGTTGGCGCGCGACCATTCCACAAAAATCCAGCTATCCAGTTTTTCCAGCAGGCCGGATTTGTTTTCAAAGGCTTCGAAATAATCGAGCAACGCCGCAATCCGGGGCTCCAGCTTTGCAACCAACTCAGGGTCTCCACCCCTGCTGGCATAATCTTCAACCTGAACGATAAACCACATGGCCCAGTTAGGAATAAATACCCCGTCGTTGTGGTCGGCCGGATAGCACATGGGCAGCATGCCGTCGGGCAGAAACTGAAAACTATCGGCCAGCGCGTAGTTCTCATAAAAATTGTGGGCTACGTCCGATTTGCCGGTAAACCCTTTTTCCATGATGGCCATAAAATAACTATCGCACAGCCAGCCGGCCCGTTCGCGCGAGGGACAGTCCATGAAAATATCCACTGCATTTTGCCGGAAGGTTTGCCTGGCAGCATCGTAAATGGCGTTCAGTTTTGGATTGCTGCTGGCAAAAGTTGCCCGGGGATTGTCAGGATAGGCATACTCCCGGATGTAAACATCGTGAATGGTACAGCTTCCCTTCGTTACAACCGCTTTCAAATATTTGAATGTGTACGATTCAAAGGTCTCCAGGTTGTAAGTTCCCGGTTCCAGTTCGTAAACCACCTGGTTGTTCACGTCGGGCATCCGCTTTTTGGAATTCACATCGCCGTCGGTCAGTATTTCATCGAAATGGAAAATGATGGTGGAAGGCTCAGAACAGCTAATGCGGCTTCCGATAAATCCCGACAGGTTGGTGCCAAAATCGAAGGTAGCAAACTCATTTTCAGAAAGAGCAACCGGATTTTCCAAATATTTTTCTGAAACCTGCGTCATATTTTGGGTTGTCATTTCCTGCATCCGTTGCGAGGGCAAGACTTCGATTTCCGATTCCGGGTATCCTTTAAATTGCTCGCTGATGTTCACCAGCGACCGGTCCTTGTAATACCGTTCAGGTTTTTGAAAATCAACAGTTCCTTTGGCATAAATTTCATCAGGCTGTAAAGTTTCAAATCCGGGCATTAACAGGTTTCGCGGAATCAGTTGTCCTCCGGGCTGTTCCGCAAGTTTCACGGGAGTGAGCGGTACATCTGCCGACGTTTTCCAGTCATCAAAACCTTCGCCTAACCGGTAGTATTCGGTAAACGGGCGTTGAAAACTGTACCGTTCCACTTTCTGCAGGCGTTCTTTCAATTCAAATGCTTTAAATCCCGGGTCACTTCCGGTGGCCAGAACAATTTTCCCGTCCGATTCCAGTTCTGCCTGCAAAAACGAAGGCTGGTCGAGGGTGTAGAAGGTGTTCACATTGTAACCGGCCACTTCAATAGCCAAAACATTTTCGCCGGCTTTCGACACATCTCCGATGTCGTATTCATCTACCCGGAAAAAACCGTGGGCTGTCCGTGCCGGACCGTATCCCAGAAACTCGCCGTTCAAAAAAACACGGTAAAGTGTGGAGCCGGTTAACCGCAATGTAAATCCGCTGTTTTTTTCAGCCTGAAAAACGCCCTGAAACCCCAGTGTCAGGTTCATTTCTGTTTCGCGACCTTCGGCCCAAACAGGCACGGCTTCATTCATCAATTCCGGTTTGGAAGCGTCGGGGGATTTGCATGCCATCGCAAAAATTAAAAGTAGTACCGAAAGATTTTTCATCATTGTCTGTAATTTATAACTGATTTTAATTGTTTTGCTTTTTGTTTTCCAGATTTTTTAATCCCTCTTCCAACTCCTTCATTATCTGAGCATCTTCGGTTCTAATCCTGGTTAAAGTATTTTTCATATTTCGCTGAACCTCGCGTTTGCCCTCGGGTTGAGCTGTCAAGGATTCCTTGACAACTGAAATTTCGTTTAGCTCGTCTTCCTTAAAAATGTTCCGAATGTGCAGGCTCCCATTTAGTTTTGTGGGTTGAAAAAGTTCGCCCATTTGTGCCTGCGAAAGCCAACCGGTTTCATCTTTTAATCGAACATCAATTCGCGTTTGCCCGTCTTCGGTTTGATAGAGTAGTATTTCTGAATCTGACATTATGTATTTTCTTCTTTTACTGTTTTCCCAACTTCACCTTGTGTTATTTCTTTTGTTTATCAGATTTACGATAATCTTTATAATTGTTCCCTTTTCTTCTGTTTTACTTACTGCAATTATTAAATCAAGATTGTAATATTTGATGTTTCGTTTAATTTTCCGTCCGCCTTCTTTTTGAACTTGTGCAATTTTTGCACAAGTTGAATTTTCTTCTAATTCCTCAGATTTGTATATGTTTGAAATGTGCCGGTTTATCGAAGTCCTGTTTGTTTCAAACAAAGATTCAAGCTGATACTGATTTAGCCAAACAGTTTCATTATCAAGTTGAACCTCAATTTCTGTTGTTCCATCTATTGTTGTAAATATTTGAATTTCCGATTTATTCATTTCTGTTATTTCTCAAAATTAATGAATCTTTAAATGAACAGACTGGCTTTTTTCGATAAGGTTTTGTAAAAATATTTTATCCATCGCTCTGGCGAAATGCAGTTGAACATCAATTTTGGTTTGATAAAGTAGCATTTCTGAATCTGCCATATTTATTTCTTTTTTACCATTTTTCCCGGCTCAGTTTCTTTTTAACCACATGCTGCCAAAATTTGTGTGGAACTTGTTTAATCCCGGGATTGCAATATGCCTATTGTGGTTGCCTGTCTGTACTGATTCATTTAACTAATTCATAATTTGTACTCCGTCCTCCTGCTGCATCTTTTTGCAAAATGTTTTTGTCTATCAAATCATTGATGTCCCGTATCGCAGTATCTTTCGAGCATTTTGCAATCTTTGCCCATTTTGAGGAAGTCAGTTTCCCGTCAAATCCATCCAGTAACATATTCAACAGTTTCTTCTGCCTTACATTTATCGATGTTTTTAAATGCTTTGACCAAAAATCCGCTTTAAACAAAACTCTGCCCAACACAGCGTCAGTCGATTGCAAAGCATTTATCAGACACTTTAAAAACCATATCATCCAATCCGTAATATCGAGATTCCCTTTTTGTGTCTTTTCCAGTATTTCATAGTACGCTTTTCTTTCTGTTCGTATCTGTGCCGACATACTGTAAAAACGCTGATTGCTTCTGTCTGACTGAGCCAGTAGCATATCCGTCAATGCTCTTGCAATTCTGCCATTCCCGTCTTCAAACGGATGTATGGTAACAAACCATATATGAGCTACTGCTGCTTTAAGGACCAAATCAATTTTTGAAGTTTTGTTAAACCAATTCAGAAACAGCATCATTTCCTTTTCAACCAGTGATGAATCCGGTGCCTGAAAATGCACCTTTTCTTTACCCATAGCGCCCGATACAACCTGCATGGGTCCGGTGGTATCCTTTCGCCAGTCAGCAACTGTTATCTTGTACATTCCGCTTCGTCCTGTCGGGAACAGTGCCGCATGCCAATCAAAAAGTCTGTCGGTTGTTAACGGGTTAAAACAATTTTGTGTGGCATCCAGCATCATTTCAACAACACCGTCAACATTTCTGTCCGACTCAACTGAACCGGCTATTTCCATTCCCAACCTGCGGGCAATTGAGGAGCGAACCTGGTCGGGGTTTAAATATTCGCCTTCAATTTCTGACGATTTTACGACATCGAGTGTCAGCGTTTCAAGCAGGGCATCATTCTTCAGGTCGAATCCCAACGATTCCATTTTCCCCATGAGTCTGCCCTGTAAATTCCTCGCTTCACTCAGCAAGGAAACTATCTCATCATTTTTCCAGGTGAAATTTGGCCAATTGACCTGTTGATAAATAAATGCTTTCATTCGCTGCATGATTTGCATCAAATATATGGTTTATTTGCTGCACAAAAAATTAATCGTCGCATTTATTGCGACAAATAATCAAATTATTCGTTGCATGGTTATTTTTTTGAATGTAGGAAATAATATTTGTAGCCGATGAAATTAGCACTATACCCCAAATGCACTATACACAATATTTCTTGCTGACCTTTGCTCATCATCAGCTGCTTACCAAGCATTTAAAAAAATCAAATCTTCCAATCGGAGAACTGCTGTCCCCAAAAAATTAATTTTTAGGGACGGCAAAAAAGAGGGGCCAGCCAGACAAGTTATTTTGCAATTTTGGAGTGTATGTTGGCATGTGTGAATTGCAAATGTGCTTGACTGTGTGGGCTGGTTTAATTTGTCAATGTGCAATTTGTGCAATTATTGTGCAATTACACATTTTTTAAAATGTAATAAGATCCAGCTCCCTTTTGTCCACTACTTTCCAACAATTCTTTATTCACTAACTCAGTAAGGTCATTACTTGCTGTGTTTCTTGAGCAACCATTTATATTTTGATACTCACTATTCGTAATTTTGCCATTTTCTTTTACGTATTTCAAAGCTTCAATTTGTCTCTGATTTAATCCAAGAGATTCAAAATATTCAACGCTAAAACTATCTTTTCTAAACTCCACCCAAAAGCCTGACATGTCGTAATAATATTTGGGTTGGGGAATACCAAATTGAATGCATTCGTTAATTATTTTTATCGTTCCTCTTCCCCAAGATTCAATATACCCACTTCTGAAAAGAGCATTTGCAATATCAGGATTGAAAGGTTTTGAAGGGTGTTTAGTCAATAGCTTTTCAATTGTCCAGTTTTCAGGCAACTGTCCTTCATTCCAAAAAATCAATTTATCGTCATACACGCTAATTTGGATTGGGACACCACCAGAATAATCTTTGTGACAAACAGCATTTAAAAGTGCCTCACGAACAGCATTTTTTGGATATTCATATTTTTCAATCCTGTTTAAACCTTCATAACTTATTGATGATTTGATGTATTTGGTAAAAAGCAAGTCCATTGTTTTTTCAACCTGTTCAAAGATGTTTCCCGTAATTTCATCCTGAAATTTCAATTCATCGTCAGTCTCAAAATATCCAATTTTGACAAATGCACCGGTAACATATTTTGTGGGTTTTGGATGAAATAGAAGAATTGCTGCTCTTTTTAAGTAACTATTTTCAATCAACTGCAAATTGTCAGCTAAATCTTCATCTGTATCTGTCAATACATCGTCTTCAATCCGTTGCGCTTTAACAGCTTTTTTTCTAAAAAAATCAAAGGTTTCTTTCTTTAAATCGGCAATTGAAATGTTTGGAAAAGGAACACCATCCCACCGCTTCCCTTTGCGTTCTAACATAAATTTATCGAGTGCAGCACCTTTTAATTCCTGTTTTGTACTGCCACTTCTGTAATGATATTGACCTTTGTAATTTACAGGGTTAGGATAGGGTTCGATAATTATTTCAATGAATTGCTTTTCATTTTCGACCAGTAAATTAATATCGCAAATAATCCCCAAATTGGTTGCAATTTTGTTTGGTAAGTCGTCCATCAATCTTTTGGCATTATCAATACCAACAACCTCGCCTTTGTCGTTTTTGCCGATGTAGATTTTGCCTCCTTGCGCATTTGCAAAACCGCAAATCCATTTCAGGTATTCATCGCGCCAACTTTCTTTCCACTCTATGTTTTGTTGCTCCTGCATAAGTTACAAACATACCCTTTCTGATGTTACAAATTCATTCAATTGATTACCTCTTTTGCATGGTTTTGATCAAATTCCAAATGTGCTTGACTGTGTGGGCTGGTTCTGTTATCATTTTTAAAATTTATTTTCAGATTATCCTAATTGTTTTAAAAAATTCAGTGCATTTTCTCTGTCAAGAATTTCATGGATTTTTTGGTTTTCATAATTACGTAAGCTACGATAGCAAGAAGGAGAGCATTCACAAGTATCTAATAAATTTACTGCTCTCTCGATTACTGATTTTAATACTTCCCCATCTTCTGTTACAAGTCGTCTTGAATGACCTGCATTTTATTCATTGCAAACAAAGTTTATGAATAGTGCAGGTTAACAAGTAAAATTCTTATTTTTGTATCGTTCACGACTTCTTGCAGAGCATTTCAAGAATTCAATAATCACTTGAATATCAACAACAACCAAATATAAAATCGTCGTTAAGTACATAGAAAAAATTCCTGCAAAATAAACCGGGTTGTAGCCTGCCCGACTATGTCATTCAGGCGGGTTCAACATGGACTCATCACTGGGCGCTGCACGCTGCTCAGAGTCCTATTTATTAGGTGCCGATTTTTCATCTTGAAGCAGTTAATCTTGTCCTAAACTTTATTTTGTATGTCTGCTCCATATTAAAATTTGCATATAATTTATTTATTTGTTCAATTTCTTCTTTTGGAATGACATTCTGAGAATTCTTTAATTCATACCCAAAATCCATTAAAAATTGCTTCAATGTCTCTTTATTAAGTGATTTAAATTTAGGGTCTTCACATACATACTCGAATGTTTCAATTGAAAATATTTTTCGTCTTTTAATTTTGTCAATTTCTGCCTCCATTAAATTTAATCCTTCATGAGGGTATATCTTTTTTCCAAGGTCCATTTGATTAAATATGTAATTACATAATTCCTCATCATGTTTAAATCGAAATTTTTTAAAAGTGTTTTCTTTTTGCAAGCAATGTGATTTATCCATCATAGCAACATAGCTGTTTTGCATATGACATCTCATAAAAGGCTGGAATCCTACAGGTAAAATTTTAACCGGTTGTGATTCCAATGGTATTAGATTATTTATATGATTTGTTTGTTTTTGGAATATTACGCCAAATTGAGTTTTATAGCTTTTTTTGAAATCTTCCTTGTTGAGAGGTTCCCATTTATGTGATTGATTATCAAACTTACAACAAGCAAAAAATAGGGCAACCTCGAAGTCAGCTGTAATATCCAACCAGCATGTTTCAAGTCCATAATGTTGAGCTAATTGTTCGTATAACAAATCAATATAAATTTTGGCTGGTGCTTTATTGAATGAATATTGGCGCGATATAAACTTTTGAGTATGGTCTAATTTTAGTAATAGTTCAAGAAAATCTGCAATTCTCATGTAAGCAACAAACTCCTCAATCAATAATTCCTTTGAATTCTTCATCTTACTTAACCTACGATATAGCGAAGCTTGAGATGAGTCAAATAGTTGATTTTCTCCCCTATAATAATAACTTCTTTGAGCTTGCCTTATTACTGTCCCATGTGGATATGTCATAATGAAACCATCAATATACATGTCAGAAAAGACTTCTTTGAAAAAATCAAGTCTATTCCAACCATTTGGATACGGATTGTAATTATTGTTTCGTAATTTTCTTATTTCTTCAGCTTTTATTCTGTCAGTTTCATTTCCTTTTAATAAAGAGAATATTTGTTCTTTCGTTATGTCAATATATTTATTCATTTTGGGAAGTGTCGAGTTAAATTGGCAACTAACGGTAAATTGTATGAGTAGTGGCAGATTGCGGGCTTATCACCTGTCAAACCGCTACGTAGATTGAGCGGGCTACAAACCTTGATATTTAACACTTTCCCTGCCATTACTTATACAAAATGTTGAACTAAATCCCTGCGGGATAGCTGAATTAAAAACACTCACAAAGTACTCATTTATTCCGTTGAAAATGAATTTCATCTTAATTCAATTGTTTCAATTTTCTATCGCCCCAAAAATTTTAAATATATAACAAATGAAATTCTTATTTTTGTATCGTTTACGACTTCTTGCAGAGTAGTTTAAGAATTCAATAATCACCTGAATTTCAACAACAACCAAACCTAAAACCCTCGTTAAGTACATAGAAAAAAATCCTGCAAAATAAACCGGGTTGTAGTTCAACACAGAATAATCGCTGGGTCGTGCCGACCGCTCATATTCCTATTTATTATCTTCTGGCTTTTTCATTCTTAATTATCATTTCTTCTCTGGCACAAAAAACATAACTAAAAATTGCTGAACGAGTTAATTGTAGAAGATGTTTTGTTTTTAATTCAAAAACTTCTTTTGAGGTATGTGCAGAAAATTTTTTATCTGATATTAAACTCAATTTTGAGTCGTTTGATTCTGTAATTGAGAAAATACCATGTTCAATTTTATTTCTCCAGACTTTATAAAATCCAAATTCTCCATTTTTTTTATTTAAGTCACAGGCAATACTAAAAAGAGCAGTAAGATGAATATTTTTAAATGAATTTATTTTTTCCCACCTGTTAGATTTTTCTTTATAATGATGCCAAAAACTTTCGAAATAAATGTTTTCATTTACTCCGACATCAAGGTCAAAAAGATAACAAATTCCTTCTGCTATTTTGTCAAGGATACCAAAACAGAGCCTAAAGCTTGTTCTTAGTTTTTCATGCTTAACACCATTGTGTATATCAAATGATAAGTCCTCATAGTGTACATTGTCATTATTTTCTTTAAACAAGTAATCGAAGTATAAACTTCTAGATAAAGAAAATTCTGACTTAATTCTATTATGGAGCATTTCTAAATGAATTATTTTTTTGTCATTTGTTATTAATCCCGGATAGCCAATCACTAGATTGTCAATTTTGGCTCCGTTGCATTTACAGTATAAACCGTACTCTGATAAATTCAAAAAGTTATCGAGATAATATTTAGTCTCTTTCGAATGTTTTTGATATTCTAGCTTATTTAATTCTTTCTCCTCACCAATTTTTTTGAAATCAAAATTATTCGCTTGTAAAAACTCTTTGCTTTTTTGCAACCCAGATTCTACGGTATTCTTTATTACATCCAAATGAATTGGATTTTTGAGTGCTTTTGTAAATAGGTTATAAACTTCCAAAAACAAGGAAATTGTTATTTCAGTATTTGCAGCTCGAAGCATATATAAAAGTCCATCTGCTTTTGAGACTAGAGCCTGAGGAAAATTGGGATTGAATTTTAATACTGTGTCAAAAAGCTGTAAAGCTTCTACTATCCTACCAGAATGATTTAAATTGTTCCCTAAGTTTGTTAGAACCTGAATGGAATATTGGTCAAGATTTTTTAAGTCTAATTTTTTAAAAGATTTTAAATATGCTTGTTTCGCATCGAAAAGATACTCTCTAACTGCATCTGGTTTGGGAAAGAATTCAGTATTGTTGTGAATTGAAATTTTATAAAGAGCATGATAACCATTTCCTAAGCAATAATCAATGCTATCTTCTCTAATATATTTTTTAAGAACTTCTTTATTATCATTGAATAATTTTAGCCCTTTAATAACTGCTTCTCTTTTATATGCTTCACTTCCAAGATTTATGTATGAACCTGCAATTTCAGCTAACAAGTACAAATCATCTTTTTCCTTTTCCGAAAATTCAGAAAATTGAGACTCTAATTCGTCAAATGCCTCTTTATATTTTCTGTTGTTAAGAAAAGTATCAATTCTATTTTTTAACTCTTTTGCTTCTTGCATGGTACTCTTTTAAGCTTGAAGATAACTATGTTGTCTGTGATCCACAGCTATACAATATTTCTTCCCGCCGGAAATAGTGTCAACCTTTCTTATTTTATAAAGTAACTCGGTTTGCCTGTCATGTTGCAAAAAGAAGTTGGGCAGGGAAGCAATCCGGGATGGTTTGTTGGATTTGGAATTTCGCACAGGTTTTGGTTTTCAGTTTTTGTTAAACAATAAGGTGAGCTAAATTAGGGATTGCTGCCCGAAAAAGCAAATAAAAGCCTTATATTAATGGTTATAAGCGAAATAGCAAATCTCAAATAACAAATAACAAATAAATTCCAAAATATGAAAAACCAATTATCGAAACAATATATATTTCAGAATTTAAGAAATTTATTATCATTTCCTGTTAAAGAAAACTATCCTGTAAAGCGAGAAATTATTTACCGAATTCAAATTTCGTTGGTATGCCAATAACAAATCTTAATACTTTCCAGCGCCGATTCCGGCATGCATTTTTCAGGTTGCTTGTTTTCTTCAGCACAGGAAATGAAATAGTTCATTTCGGACAGGAATCCATCGTTTCCCTCACCTGCAGAAACTGTTTTGGTTTCAGTATCGGTAGCAATAACAATGTTATCCGGATCATTTGTTGAATAATGCACACTTGCATTTTCGAAGCGGGCAGAAAATCCGGCCTGAAACGGAAACCGGGTATGGAAGGTGTTGCCACCTTCAATTTTCACATTTAATTCCGAATTGCCGTATTTCCACATTGCCGAAACATAATCGTAGTTACTAAGTTTGCCCGGCAAACAGTTGGCCGTGATTTTAACGGGAACACCGCAAACCCACTGGGCAAAATCGATGTCGTGAATGACCAGGTCGAACAAAGCGCCGCCCGATGAGCCAAAATCTTTTTGCTTGTCTTTCCACTGGCCCCAGGCGGGCACACCCGAAAACCGCGACAACGAAAGAAATTCCAGCCGGCCAAGTTCCCCGCTGTCGATCCAGTTTTTCAGTGTTTGATACGGAGGCATAAAACGCACCACGTGGCCCACCATCATAATTTTATTCATTTTCCGGGCCCGATTCAAAAGCTCCTCCCCCTTTTCAACGTCAAGTGTAAAAGGTTTTTCCAGAAAAACGTGGGTTCCGGCTTCAAGTGCCGTTTTGGCCATTTCAAAATGCAGGTTGGTATGCACGGCAATCACACAGGCATCGGGTTGTTCTGTTTTCAAACATTCAGCAAAATCGCTGTAAATATTCACTTTCGAAAGCTCTTCGGCATCAATGCTGCCGGTGTCAAAATTTCCGGATTCCCCTTTCAGGTTTTCGTGAATGTTTTCCGTGTTTTTATCCACTATGGCCGCTAACCGGGCATTCGGATTTTTCAGGATATTTCCGGTGTGGGTTTTTCCCATGAACCCAAATCCTACTACTACAATTTTTATCATTTAATCAACTCCTTTCATTTTTGTTTTCAATGTATAAACCGATGTGCGTGCGGTAATAAAAAGGGTTTTTCGTTTTTTTCCGCCAAAAACAACATTCGAAGGACTTTCAGGCACTTCAATTTTCTGAATCAGTTCGCCCTCCGGGTTGTAAACCCACACTTTTCCTGATGTGAGGTAAACATTGCCCTTTTTGTCGATGGTCATTCCGTCGCTTCCTTTGGGCGCAAAAAAAGTTTTATTTGCGAGCGTTCCATCCTGCTGAATGTTGTATTTCCAGATTTTGTCGTCGTTGATATCAGCTACGTAAAGCGTTTTTCCATCGGGTGTTCCAATCAAGCCGTTGGGCTGTTTGAAATCGTCGATTACCCGGATTATCTCTCCTTCGGGGCTCAGGTAATACACACCACGCACATCCTGTTCTTCGCCACGATTTTCATTCCACCAGCTCCGGTGGTAATACGGATCCGAAAAATAGATGCCTCCGTTTGGTGCAATCCACAAGTCGTTGGGGGCGTTAAGCAATTTCCCGTTGTACCCTTCGTGAATGAGATGAAACTCCTTATTTTCATCGAAATAACCAAGTTGGTTATACAAATCGGCACAGGTCACCAGCTGGCCTTTGTCGTTGAAATACATTCCGTTTGAACGCCGGGTGCCTTCCAGCCACAGCGAAACGCCTTCATTTTCATCCCACACATAAATCCGGTCATTGGGCTGGTCGGTAAAATAAACTTTCCCGTCAGGGGCCACTGCCGGTCCTTCGGTAAATGAATAGCCGGTTCCGGCTTTTTCAATTTCGGCATTTTTTGCTACAATTTGGCTATTTTGAGAAAAGCCTGTAAATGAAAGCAGCAGGAAGAAAGCAATACTTAATATTTTCATTTTAAATTAATTAAAAAACATTCCAATTATGGCGTCGAAAATTATATTTTGAAATCTAATGTCACGCTGAGTATCCTATTAATTTTTATTGGCAAAATGAGTAAAAAACAGTAAATCCATGCTGTCATTTCGAATGAGGTACGAATGAGAAATCTGTTCCTTTTGGAAGGGATTTCTCCTCCTGCGTCGTCGAAATGACAGAATTGCCTGGATTTGTATTTTATTCATATTTAATATCTTATAAAACATTATCGTTATTAATGAAGTTAAAGTGTATTTCACAACGTTTTCTCACAAAGCTATTCCGGTGAAAGACTACACTCAGACAATTAAATTTTTACGATGGCCTTTCATATCCCGTTCTGTATTTTCGGGCCATCAGTTCCGCAGCAGCCGGGTTGTTTGAAACTTTTTTGGCTGCCGCATCCCATTTTACTTCTTTATTAGAGTAATACGATGCCATGGCCAGTTGCACTGTGGCAGTCGATTTCCAGGCATCTTCCACCGTGCAGCTCAGCAGCCGTTTATCTTTTGCTTTTACCGCCTTGATAAAATCGGCCACATGTTTTTCCTGCATATCGGGCGTTGGAATATCCATTTCCTGCTGTCTCTGGTTTCTTCCGGCGGGCATCAGTACCAGCTTATAATCGGATGCAAACAGCGTGGCTTTTTCGCCATAAAAGAAAACGCCGTTGTTAAACTGCGGATTCAAATCTCCGGTGCCCCACAACCGGTGCTGCCAAAAAACAGGCATTTCGTGAAAATACAAGGAAGCATTCAACGTATCAGGGGTAGTGATTTTGCCTTTCAGCATTTCAAGGTTGCCAGTGGCCTGAAATGATTCAGGGATCTCAAAATCCATAATGGTACGGATGATGTCAATATGGTGAATGCCCCAGTCCACCAGGTGCCCGTTGCCGTATTCCTTTTCGAGTCGCCAGGCTTTGTGCCCTATGTTTGGCCGGTAGGGCAGTTTGGGTGCCGGTCCGCACCAGGCATCCCAGTCGAGCGAAGCGGGTGGTTCCTGAATTGTATTGTCTTCCAGCACCGGATTATAATGAATTTGTGCCCCAATCTGATGTATTTTCCCGGTAGTTCCGTTTTGAATCAATTCCTTTGCTTTTTGAAAGGCTGAACTCTGCCGCCGCTGAAAACCAACCTGAACAATATTCCCGGCTCTTTCAGCTGCTTTCATCATGGCTTTTCCTTCGCGCACATCATAGGCCAGTGGTTTTTCACAATAAATATCCAGCCCTTTTTTGCAGGCTGCCACAAACTGCAAAGCATGCCAATGCGGAGGAGTAGCTATCATAACGGCTTCAAGATCTTTCAAACCGAGCAGTTCCCTGTAATCTTTAAAAGTTTTTGGCCGGCTTCCCTGCAACGATTCAATCTCAGCAGCACTGTTTTTAAGATGTTCCGAATCCACATCGCAAACTGCAATAACTTCTACCCCGCCTACTTTAAGTGCAGCAGTGGTAATTACCATCCCGTACCAGCCGCAACCAATGAGGCCTATTTTAATTTTGCGATTTTGGGAAAATGCGGGAATATGAAACGCTGTTATCAAACCGGCTGTTCCGATGGAGGCTTTTTTAATGAATGATCGTCTGTACATATTTTTTGGTTTTAGCTGGTATTTAATTTCAAATATAGCATTTAATGGGAAATGCAAAATACCCAATCTTCATTAAGCGCTGACACTATTTTTCAAAACTATATTTTGAACCCTGTTAAATAACTCCCTATTTTTAACTATTTTGCACAATTACAAAACCGGGTTAAATACAACTGACTAATGAGGAAATTAAAAACACGTTTTTCTGATTTTAATATAAAAACCAAGCTGGCGATAGTTGTGGGCATTTTTATGCTTAGTCTCGTTTTTATGGGAACAATTGCCATTTTTTTGTTTCGTTCGAGCCAAACGCTGACAATGATTGTTAACGAACAGCGGGTTTTTATTGAAACATTTTACAAAGGCATTGAGCAATTTAAAGAATATGAAATTACCGAAAACCCGGAAAACCTGGAACAAGCCAGATTAAATTTTAATAAAGCCAACGAAATTGCCTGGACTTTTTCAGCGCTGGACAGTTTAATACACGCCATGCCCGAAGAGGAATGGCTGCCTCACATATACAAAGTTTTTAGCGACGGGCTTGACAATGAAATGAGACGGGCCAAACTAATGGGCCGTCAAATTCAACTGCTCACCAAACTTAATCCTCAAAAACTAAATGAAATTCAGGCATCGGCATTCGAGGCCCATAACCTCGGGAGTTTAATTATTTCTGATATCGATAATTACTCAACTGAAAGAACACCTGAAATATTAGCACACATCAACTCGCATTTCAGGGAAATTGACAGAATAAACCAAACTTTTTCCACAAAAATTTATGCTTTAAATGATTACATAATTCAATCGCTTGGATTGAGCCTGGTGCTACTGGTGCTCATTTTAATAACAGGAGTTACTCTAATTTCCATACGTATTTCAAAATCAATTTCAGTCCCCATAAGCAAGCTGGCTGAAAACTTTAAACAAATCGCCACGGGCAACCTGAATACCTCAGTTAAAATTGATTCAAAAAATGAAATCGGGGTTTTATCCAAGGCTTTTGGTGAAATCCAGACTGGTCTCCAGGAAGTCATTTCGCATTCTAAAAAAGTAGCCCAAGGCGACTACAGTAGTAAACTGCCCCCAAAATCGGAAAACGATGAGTTAACAACAGCGCTGAATAAAATGGCGGCCAAACTGGAAAAATCGCGAGTTGAAAACCAGGAAGAAAAATGGCTTCAAGAAGGAATTAGCGGGCTGGAGGACCAAATGAGAGGCAACTTTTCGGTGCGTGAACTTTCCGAAAAAATCATTAATTTCCTGACTCGTTTCTTATCGGTTGAAATGAGTGCAGTTTACGTTTACGACGAAATTGAAAAATACCTGGAACTTACCGGTTCTATTGGGATTAGAACCAGCGAAGTGCCTCAAAAAATTTTACCAGGAGAGGGGTTAGTTGGAAAAGCGGCCACACAAACTTCGCTGCAGATTATCGAGACAAAAAGCAACTATCATAAAATATTCAGCGCCACCGGTGAAATTATCCCTGAAAAAATTTATCTGTTCCCGCTTTTCACCAACAACAAAATTCAGGCAGTAATTGAACTGGCTCCAATAAATGAACTAACTGATGCCAAATTAAGATTCCTGCAATCCACTGCCGAACGCATCTCGGTTAACATAAGCGCAGCAGTTACCAGGTTCAGAGGCAAAGAGCTGCTTGAAAAAACACTGGAACAAGCCAAGACTCTTCAAGCCCGCGACGAAGAACTAAGCCGCAAGTTAGATGAGAATCGAAAAATCCAGGGAAAACTCACCCGCGAATCAGCACTTCTCAATTCAATGCTGGCCACTTTGCCCGATTATATTTACTTTAAAGATATTGAAAGCAGGTTTTTACGCATCAGCGAATCGATGGTTGATTTGTTCAATGCAAAATCGAGCGAAGATGTTATCGGAAAAACCGACTTCGACTACCATTCGCGCAAAGATGCACAGAAATATTTCGAAGAAGAGCAAAAAATTATTAAAGACGAAAAAGGGTTTGTTGATGAAATCAGGCAGGGAGTTGACGAAAAAGGTGAAAAAATATGGACCTCAACAACCAAACTGCCCATGTTCGACTCCACCGGTAAATGCATTGGTAGTGTGGGAATAACCAAAAACATTACGGAAATCAAAAATCTTGAAATAGAAATTAAAGAACGGAATGAAAAACTCCATGCCCAACGGGAAGAATTAAGGACAATAAACGACCAGCTGAAGCAACAACAGGAGGAGCTCAAAACAACCAACGAAGAATTAAAATCGCAGGAAGAAGAGCTCCGCGTGGCCAACGAAGAACTTGCCGAGCAAACCAAAATATTAACCGAAAGCGAAAAAAACCTGCAGGTTCAACAGGAAGAACTGCGTGTTACCAACGAAGAGCTCGAGGCGAAAACCACACAGCTGGAACAGCAGAAAAAAGAGATTTCAGAAAAAAACGAAAACCTGCTGAAAGTGCAGAATCAACTCCGAAAAAAGGCCAAAGAACTACAGCAAACCAGCCAGTACAAATCGGAATTTCTGGCCAACATGTCGCACGAGCTGCGCACTCCGCTAAACAGTTTACTCATTCTTTCCAGCCTGCTGTCCTCAAACAAAGAAAAAAACCTCACCGGGGAACAGGTAAAATCCATTAAAATCATTAACAAAAGCGGGAAAGATCTGCTGGAAATAATTAACGAAATCCTCGACCTTTCAAAAATCGAGGCCGGGAAAATGAAATTTGAATTCGGAGAAGTTTCTGTTAATGAAATAATTACTGAAATCAAACAGAATTTTAAACCGGTTGCCGAAAACAAAGGACTTGAACTAGAACTGGACCTGTCGGACAAATTCCCGGAAAAAATTTATACTGACAAACAGCGGCTGATGCAGATAATTAAAAACCTGCTTTCCAATGCCTTTAAATTTACAAGCGATGGGAAAATTAAAGTAAAATTTGGACTGCCTGCAACTTCGGATCAGTTTACCAACCAAAACCTGATGCGTGAAAATTCCTGCTTTGTTTCAGTGGAAGATACCGGGGTGGGAATTCCTGCCGACAAGCTGAAAGCCATTTTTGAGGCTTTCCAGCAAGCCGACGGCAGCATTTCACGGAAATTTGGTGGCACCGGCCTGGGCCTTTCCATTTCAAAACAACTGGCGCAGGTGCTCGGGGGCGAAATCCAGGTGGAAAGTACCGAAGGAAAAGGATCGCTGTTTACAGTTTTCCTGCCGCTCGACAAAAAACTGGTTGGCGCCAAAGCAGAAACTGCAAAAACCGCCTCACCGGAAAATTCACAAAATCAGACAACTGAAACAGCAACAAAAGAAACCCAGAAGAATGAGCAGTACGAGCCTGCTCCTTCCGAAATAAAAGATGAGGAGGCACCATTCTTTATCGACGACGACAGAGATTCTGACTTGCAGCGCTTAACCGTTTTAATCATTCACAACCAAAAAGAAAAAGCAAAAGATTTAACCGAACTCAGCCACAAAAGAAATTTCAATGTTATTGCCGCCAAAAATATTTCCGACGGAATTAAGCTTTCTGAAATCTATTCGCCGCAGGCCATTATCATTTCTGCTGAACTTAACGAAACCAAAGAATTCGAAAACTTAAAAAACAACCCCGTTACGAAAAAACTCCCTGTGCATTTCGTTTCAAGAATTGAAGACTCGGTCCTGGAAAATATCGAAGAGCTAAAAACGCCCGAGTCGGGGCATTTCAGCAATAGCTCAAACAGAATTGAAAGCCGGTTCAGCAAAAAATTCAATCAAGTGCTGGTGGTTGAAGACGACGAGATTACCCGCGAATCGATACACCTGCTTTTCGAGGATAAAGACATAATTATTCACGAAGCGAAAACAGCACAGCAAGCTTACGATTTAATTGCTGCCAAATCGTTCGACTGTGTTATTCTCGACCTGGGCCTGCCCGATTATTCTGGAAAAGAACTGTTAAATAAACTAAAAGCCGAAAACATTGAAATACCCAACGTAATTATTCACACAGCGCGCGATTTGGATCAAAAAGAATTGCGCGAGCTGCACAAATATTCCGATTCAGTAGTTATTAAAGGAGTGAAATCCGAAGAAAGATTAATGGATGAAGTCACCCTGTTTTTACACCAGGTTGAAAACACCTCGCCAAAAAAACATACAGTTTCAGCTGACGAAACAACCAACGCTGGTTTTAAGGGGAAAAAAATACTGGTAGTTGACGACGATATCCGGAATGTATTCGCCCTGGCACAAATTCTGGAAGAACGCGAAATGGAAGTAATAGAAGCCGAGAACGGGAAAGTGGCCATTGACGTTTTAAAAGAAAACCCGGACACTGACCTGGTGCTAATGGACATAATGATGCCGGTTATGGATGGTTACGAAGCCATGGAAGCAATCAGAAAAACTCCGGTTATTAAAAAAATACCTATAATTACACTCACGGCAAAAGCCATGAAAGAAGATTACCAAAAAGCTATTTTCAGTGGAGCAAACGATTATATATCGAAACCTGTAGATGTAGATAAGTTGTTGTCGTTGTTAAAAATATGGTTATTTAAATAGAACAATGGAAAAGCCAAAAATATTACTCGTTGACGACCTGGAGGAAAACCTGGTAAGTCTTGAAATGATCCTGAAAGGATTTGATGTCTCTTTTATTAAAGCTACATCGGGGCCAGAAGCCTTGCGCAAAACCATTAACGACGATTTTGCACTTGCCATTCTCGACGTTCAAATGCCCGGGATGGACGGGTACGAAACTTTATCGTTGATGCGAAAAAGGCAACGTACAAAGTTTCTGCCTGTAATATTTGTTTCGGCCATTCACCAAAGCGATTTGCACATTATAAAAGGTATTGAAACCGGGGCTGTCGATTTTATTCCCAAACCCATAATACCTGAAATTTTGGTGGGGAAAGTAAAAAATTTTCTCGATTTGTTCTCGCAGCAACAGGAGTTGAAAAGCCTGCTGCAAAAGTTGGAAGAAAAGAACAAAGAGCTTGAAATACAGAAAGAAAAAGCAGAAGAAGCCACACAGGAAAAATCCATGTTCCTGGCCAATATGTCGCATGAAATTCGCACACCCCTCAACGGCATAATCGGAATTTCAAAAATTCTGGAAGAATCGAAACTCGATCCGGAACAGAAAGAGTTGACCGAAATAATTACCACCTCGGGCGAAAACCTGCTCAATATTGTAAATGACATTCTCGACTTCTCGAAAATTGACTCGGGCCAAATTAAACTGGAAAAAATTGATTTCAGCCTGAATAAAATTGTTGAAAATATTGTAAAATTAATGAAACTAAATGCCGACAAAAAAGGGAATACCCTGTCGGTAAAAATCAATGAAAATGTTCCGGACACACTAACCGGCGATCCCCACAGGCTGAATCAAATCCTCACCAACCTGGTAAACAATGCCATTAAGTTTACCCAAAAAGGGAGTATTGAAATACGGGTTGAACCAGTCAATACAGACGAAAAAGAAACAGAGCTTCTTTTTAAAGTAATCGACACCGGGATTGGAATTTCAGAAGACGGTCAGAAAAAACTTTTCAAAGAGTTTTCGCAAACCGAAAGTTCCACATCCAGAAAATACGGCGGCACCGGTCTGGGGCTGGCCATTTGCAGTAACCTCACTTCGCTGATGGGCGGAGAAATTGGGGTTACAAGTACCGAGGGCAATGGTTCTGAGTTTTGGTTCAGTTTAAAATTTGGCTACAA
Organism: Tangfeifania diversioriginum; assembly: GCF_900141875.1. Lineage (GTDB taxonomy): Bacteria > Bacteroidota > Bacteroidia > Bacteroidales > Prolixibacteraceae > Tangfeifania > Tangfeifania diversioriginum. The sequence goes on from NZ_FQZE01000003.1 coordinate 166,621, forward strand.
ACAACAAACACAAAAAGATATGCCCACAGAAGATATTAATATCCCTGCCGACATTAAAATTTTATACGCTGAAGACAATCCGGTAAATCAGCGCGTTACTCAACTTTTACTGCAAAAAATTGGTATCGAATGCGAAATTGCAAGCAACGGGCAGGAAGCCATTGAAATGTACAAAACCAACCCGTTCGACTTAATTTTAATGGACATGCAGATGCCCGAAGTTGACGGCATTGAGTCGGCAAAACAGATCCGGAAAATCGAACAAAACAACGGAGTTGAAAATCCGGTTTTTATTGTGGCGGTTACGGCAAACACTTTTTCTGAAGACAAACAAAAATGTTTCAATGCAGGCATGAACGATTTTATCAGCAAACCATTTAAGGAGGCAGAACTGAAAAGAATAATCAAAAACGCAGCAACCAATAAACAAATAAAACCAATTGATGAGCCTCCACAAAACTGAAATACAAGACATTGAACTCAACCTGCTGCTACAGGCCATTTACATGAAATATGGCTACGATTTCAGAAACTACAGCAAGGCCCACCTGAAAAGGAGGATACTCCAAAGGTTAAAACTGAGCGGATTAAAAACAATTACAGAGATGCAAAAATTAATTCTCTGGGATACTGATTTTTACAAAATTTTCCTGAAAGACCTTTCCATTAACGTCACCGAAATGTTTCGCGACCCGGATTTTTATGCCGCATTTCGCGAAAAAGTAATTCCTGACTTGCGGACCTACGCCCACATTAAAGTGTGGCATGCCGGCTGCTCCACCGGAGAGGAAGTCTATTCGCTGGCCATACTATTGAAAGAGGAAAACCTGCTGGAAAAAACGCAAATTTATGCCACCGATTTCAATAAAAATGCGCTTGAGGTTGCCAAACAAGGAATTTACAGCAAAAAAGAAATTGACCTTTACGACCAAAACTACAAACATGCCGGAGGCAAACATAAACTTTCAAACTATTACACATCGAAATACGGTTCGGTTTTGTTCGATAAATCGTTGTCGAAAAATATAGTTTTTGCCGACCACAACCTGGTAACCGACGGCGTATTTGCTGAAGTCAATCTTGTTTTCTGCCGCAACGTATTAATATATTTCGACAAGAAACTGCAAAATAAAGTTTTGCGCCTGTTTTCCGAAAGCCTTACCAAAAGGGGGGTTCTTTGTCTGGGAACAAAAGAGAGTCTCCGTTTTACCGATTTCGACAATAAATATTCGGTTATCGATAGCAAAATGAAAATTTATAAAAAATTACCGGAAACAAAATGACTAAAGCCATAGTATTAGGAGCTTCGTTTGGCGGAATGGAAGCCATTAAGAACCTGCTTTTCATGCTTCCTGCCCAGTGCACAATTCCTATTGTTGCTGTTTTACATATTGGCAACAATACAATTGACACCTATCTTTCAATGCTGAACAAAAACAGCCACTATAATGTAAAAGAAGCCGAAGAAAAAGAATCAATCAAACCCGGAAATTTCTACTTTGCACCGCCCAATTATCATGTGCTGATTGAAGACAATTTTACAATCAGTCTTTCAACCGATGAAAAAGTTAATTTCTCGCGCCCTTCAATCGATGTGCTTTTTGAAACGGCAGCGTGGAGTTTACATAATGAACTCATTGGGGTATTGCTCACTGGCTCAAATAACGACGGAGCCAACGGACTGAAAACAATCAGGGAGCTCGGCGGCACTACCATTGTGGAAAACCCGGAAACCGCTTTTGCCAAAACCATGCCCGAAACCGCTGTAAAAATCAGCCATCCGCACTTTATTCTCGATTTAAAAGAAATTGCAGGTAAAATCACAGAACTGACAAATGAATAATTTGATAACCAATAAAATATATTAAAAATGAAACGAGTAATTCTGTTAGCAATTTCACTTTTTGCAGTCTCAAGTTTAATTTTTGCGCAGGAAAATTATCAACCTTCAAAAGAAAACCTTGAAAGCCGCGAATGGTTTCAGGATGCCAAGTACGGATTATTCATCCACTGGGGTGTTTACAGCATTTTGGGCGATGGCGAATGGGTAATGAACAACCAAAAAATTCCCGTCAAACAATACGAGCGGCTGCCCTCCTTTTTCAATCCCATTGATTTTGATGCGGCCGAATGGGTATCGATGGTAAAAAAAGCCGGGATGAAATACATCACCATCACCAGCAAGCACCACGACGGGTTTGCCATGTTCGATTCCGATGTGAGCGAATACGACATTGTGGACAAAACACCCTACGGAAAAGATGTTATAAAAATGCTGAAAGATGAGTGCGACAAACAGGGAATCAAACTGTTTTTCTACCATTCGCAACTGGATTGGCACCACCCCGACTATTTTCCACGCGGAGGAACAGGAAGTGGTTTCACAGGCAGGCCGCAAAACGGCAACTGGGACAACTACATCGACTACATGAATGCCCAGTTAACCGAACTGCTGACCAACTACGGCGAAATTGGCGGAATTTGGTTCGATGGCATGTGGGATAAAAAAAATGCCGACTGGCGCCTTGCGGAAACCTACTCCCTTATTCACGAACTGCAACCCGGGGCAATGATTGGCAGCAACCATCACGTAAAACCTTACCCCGGAGAAGATTTTCAGATGTTTGAACGCGATTTGCCGGGCGAAAACACCATGGGGTTCAATCAAACCAATACCATTTCGGCTTTGCCGCTGGAAATGTGCGAAACCATGAACGGAACATGGGGGTTCAACCTTCAGGATCAAAATTACAAATCGGTAAAACGACTCATCCAAACCATGGTAAAGGCTTCCGGCTACGGTGCCAATTTTTTGCTCAACACCGGTCCAATGCCCAATGGCGAAATTCAGCCCGAAAATGTGGATACCCTAATAAAAATGGGAAAATGGCTCGAAAAATACGGGGAAACAATTTACGAAACCCGCAAAGGCCCCATCGCACCACAAGACTGGGGAGCTACAACCATTGCAAAAGACGGAACCGTTTACATTCATCTGCTCGAATTAAAAGATGAAAACCTGTTAATCCCGTCACTTCCTGAAAAAATTAATTCGGCAACCTATTTTACGGGAGGCGAAAAGGTTAATTACTCGGAAACCGATTATGGCATTTTGCTAAACATTCCGAAAGAAAAACAGGAAAACTACGACACAATACTCACAATTAAAATGTAACGTATTAAATAATTTTTCAACCGGTAATCATTAAAAAAAATGTAACTAATCAGTCTGGTTTTTGTTTTTCTGGTGATGGTTTGAAAAAGCAACAAAAAAACAGCCCCGACCTTCAGGTTGGGGTATTAATATGATACGGAAGAGGATTGAGATTTTTGAAAAACTTGTATTTTTAATTTACAAGTTTTTCAAAAATCTCAAGTCAACAGTCAACAGCTTACCTTTTCTGTTTTTTCTATATTTTCAACAATCAACATAAATTTGAACTGATTAGTTACAAAAAAATGAATGTGAAACTATATTACCTGATTGCACAAAAGATTAAAAAAAATCATTGCTTTTTTTTAATGATTCTAAATTAGTTAATGAAATTTTTAACATATATAATTATCTATATATTTAGCACCGCGTTTAGGAAAATACTTTAAAATTTCGCAACTTTTCGTGAATTTTATTGTTCATTTTGGTGACTAATTTGTAATAATTAAAAGACAAAGATATGTTTGATTCAGACCTGATTGAAAAAGTGTATGGACAAATGTCCGAAAGGGTAAAAAAAGCCCGTCAAAAACTCAACCGCCCGCTCACCTACGCCGAAAAAATACTTTACTCGCATTTATACGAAACACAACCGCTTGAAACTTTTAAGCGGGGTGGCGATTATGTGGATTTTGCACCCGACCGCGTGGCCATGCAGGATGCCACAGCGCAAATGGCATTGCTGCAATTTATGAACTCGGGAAAAGATACCACAGCAGTGCCTTCTACTGTGCACTGCGATCACCTCATTCAGGCGCAGGTTGAAGGAAAAACCGATCTCAGTGTCTCACGAAATGCCAACAAAGAAGTTTTCGATTTTCTGGAATCAGTTTCCAATAAGTACGGAATTGGTTTCTGGAAACCCGGAGCAGGCATCATCCACCAGGTAGTGCTTGAAAATTATGCTTTCCCTGGTGGAATGATGATCGGGACCGACTCGCACACGCCCAATGCCGGCGGTCTTGGTATGATAGCCATTGGTGTTGGAGGAGCTGATGCAGTAGATGTGATGGCCGGAATGCCCTGGGAGCTAAAAATGCCGAAACTGATTGGTGTTAAACTTACCGGAAAACTAAATGGATGGACAGCTCCCAAGGATATCATTCTTAAAGTAGCCGGAATTTTATCCGTGAAAGGCGGAACAGGCGCTATCATCGAATATTTTGGCGAAGGAGCCGAATCGCTTTCTGCCACAGGGAAAGGGACCATTTGTAACATGGGGGCAGAAGTGGGTGCAACTACCAGTATTTTTGCGTTCGACGAAAGCATGCAACGCTACCTGAAAGCTACCGGAAGAGAAAAAGTGGCTGAAATGGCCGGCAAAATGAAAGATATACTTTCGCCGGATCCGGAAATCTACGAAAATCCCGAAAAATATTACGACCAGCTTATTGAAATCAATCTTTCTGAACTCGAGCCACACCTTAACGGGCCGTTTACCCCCGACCTGGCCACTCCTGTTTCAAAAATGAAAGAAACAGCAAAAGAAAATGGCTGGCCGCTCGATGTTTCAGTAGGGTTAATTGGCAGCTGCACCAACTCGTCTTACGAAGATATTTCGCGTGCAGCATCAATTGCCAAACAGGCGGTTGACAAAGGACTGAAAGCAAAATCGGAATTCACAATTACACCGGGTTCTGAACAGGTTCGCTACACCATTGAGCGCGACGGATACATCGGCATCTTTGAACAGATGGGCGGAAAAGTTTTTGCCAATGCCTGTGGCCCGTGCATCGGACAGTGGGCACGCCCGGGTGCCGATAAAAATGAAAAGAATACCATCGTCCATTCGTTTAACCGCAACTTCTCGAAACGAAACGACGGAAACCCCAACACCCACGCATTTGTTACATCACCTGAGTTGGTTACAGCAATAGCCATTTCCGGCCGGCTCGATTTTGATCCAATTAATGATACCCTCACCAACGAAAAAGGCGAAGAAGTGAAATTGGATGCCCCAACCGGATTTGAACTCCCGGTGAAAGGATTCGACGTTAAAGATGCCGGCTACCAAAACCCGGCCGAAGACGGCTCAAAAGTGGAAGTAAGTGTGGCTCCGGATTCCGACCGGTTGCAACTGCTCGAACCTTTCGATCCGTGGGACGGAAAAAACATCACCGGAGCAAAATTGCTCATTAAAGCATTAGGCAAATGTACCACCGACCATATTTCAATGGCTGGTCCGTGGCTGCGTTTCCGTGGTCATCTCGATAATATTTCGAATAACCTGCTGATAGGTGCCGAAAATGCATACAACAATGAATCAAACAACGTAAAAAACCAGTTGACAGGTGAATACGGAAAAGTTCCGGATGTACAACGTGACTATAAAGAAAAAAATATTCCAACGGTTATTGTTGGCGACCACAACTATGGCGAAGGCTCATCGCGCGAACATGCTGCCATGGAGCCCCGCCACCTGGGAGTGAGGGCTGTAATTGTAAAATCGTTTGCACGCATTCACGAAACCAACCTGAAAAAACAGGGAATGCTGGCACTTACTTTCGATAACGAAAACGATTACGGCCTGATTCAGGAAGACGATACATTTAACTTTGTTGATTTGAATGAATTTGCACCAGGCAAACAACTTTCCGTGGAAGTAGTCCACGCAGATGGCTCGAAGGATTCAGTAAAGGTAAATCACACTTACAATGAACAACAAATCAAGTGGTTTAAAGCAGGCTCAGCATTAAATTTAATCAGAAAACAAAACAAAAATTAAAAAAGATATTCATGCAAAAAATTAAAGTTCAAAATCCCGTTGTGGAACTCGATGGCGATGAGATGACGCGGGTTATATGGGATTTTATTAAACAAAAACTGATTCTCCCCTACCTCGATATTGATTTGAAATATTACGACCTGGGCATGGAAAACCGCGATGCCACCGGCGACCAGGTTACAGTGGACGCAGCACATGCCATAAAAAAATATGGCGTGGGCGTAAAATGTGCCACCATTACGCCGGACGAAGCCCGTGTAGATGAATTCAAACTGAAATACATGTGGAAATCGCCCAACGGAACTATCCGGAATATAATAGGAGGAACTGTTTTCCGCGAGCCGATTCTGATCAAAAACATCCCTCGCCTTGTTCCCGGCTGGAAAAAACCCATCTGCATCGGACGTCATGCGTTTGGCGATCAATATAAAGCTACCGACTTTGTTACCAAAGGAAAAGGCAAACTCACCATTACGTTTACACCTGACGATGACAGCGAGCCGCAAAGCTACAATGTTTATGATTTTGAAGGCGACGGTGTAGCCATGGCCATGTATAACACCGACGAGTCGATTCGTGGTTTTGCCCGCTCATGTATGAACCAGGCTATCCTGAAAAAATGGCCCTTGTACATGTCAACCAAAAACACCATTCTGAAAAAATACGACGGGCGGTTTAAAGATATTTTCCAGGAAATTTACGAAAACGAATACAAGGATAAGTTTGAAGAAATTGGAATTACCTACGAGCACCGCCTGATTGACGACATGGTGGCTGCTGCGCTAAAATGGGACGGCGGATTTGTGTGGGCCTGCAAAAACTACGATGGCGATGTACAAAGCGACACAGTAGCCCAGGGATTTGGCTCGCTCGGACTTATGACTTCAACGCTGGTAACTCCCGATGGAAAAACCATGGAAGCCGAAGCTGCTCACGGAACAGTAACACGCCATTTCAGGCAGCATAAGCTGGGCAATCCAACTTCTACCAATCCAATTGCATCCATATTTGCCTGGACACGCGGTCTCGAATTCCGCGGCAAACTGGACAACAACAGCGAGCTGGTAAATTTTGCCCACAGCCTGGAACAGGTTTGCATTGAAACCGTTGAGTCGGGTAAAATGACCAAAGATTTGGCACTCGTAATACATGGTAAAGATCTCAAAGAAGCACACTACCTTACAACACAGGATTTTTTGGAAGCATTGGACAAAAACCTGAACAAGAAACTGAACTGATTAGAATTGCGGCTATACAGTTTCTGTAGAGCAAGACTGCAAATACTGATTTTCAGCTACGCCACTTAGAGAACAAAATATTCACAATTTTTTGCTATCTTAATGGCATTCAATGACTTTCTTTTAAACCATAAAATGGAACAAATAAAAAACATAAATGGCAAGTTGCAGGTACCCGACAAACCGGTCATTCCCTTTATTGAAGGCGACGGAATCGGGCACGACATCACCATGCCATCGCAAAAGGTAATTGATGCTGCAGTTGAAAAAGCCTACGGCGGCAAGCGAAAAATAATCTGGAAAGAAGTTCTGGCCGGCGAAAAAGCTTTCAGGCAAACCGGCAGTTACCTGCCCGATGCCACCATTGAAGCCTTCCGGAAATACCTGATTGGGATAAAGGGGCCATTACAAACTCCTGTTGGTGAAGGAATCCGTTCGCTTAACGTGGCACTGCGGCAAACACTCGATCTATTTGTTTGTCTGCGCCCGGTTCGCTGGTTTAAAGGTGTCCCCTCACCCATCCGTTATCCCACACTGGTTGACATGCATATTTTTCGCGAAAATACTGAAGATATTTATGCAGGTATTGAATATATGGATGGCAGTGCTGATGCAAAAAAGTTAAGCAACTTTCTAATTCAGGAAATGGGCGTTAAAGAAATCCGATTCCCCGGAAGTTCTTCTTTCGGTATAAAACCTGTTTCAAAAGAAGGCTCTGAGCGATTAATCAAGGCAGCAATTCAATATGCCATTCAGCGCGAATTGCCTTCGGTAACGCTGGTACACAAAGGCAACATCATGAAATATACCGAAGGAGCTTTTAAAATATGGGGATACGATTTAGCTGAAAATGAATTTGGTGACTATACTTTTACCTGGCGGCAGTTTGAGAAAATAAAATCAGAAAAAGGCCGCCTCGATGCCGAGAAAGCACTGGAGGATGCAAAAAAAGCAGGCAAAGTAATTGTAAAAGATGTGATAACGGATGCCTTTTTACAGGAATCGCTGTTAAAACCTTACGACCATTCGGTAATTGCAACCATGAACCTGAACGGCGATTACATCTCGGATCAACTGGCAGCAATGGTAGGTGGAATTGGAATTTCGCCCGGAGCCAACATCAACTCTTCAAGTGGCTATGCCATTTTTGAGGCTACCCACGGGACAGCTCCCGATATTGCTGGTTCAGGAAAAGCAAATCCGAGTTCGCTGATACTTTCGGCTGTCATGATGCTCGAACACATCGGCTGGATTAAAGCTGCCGAACATGTGTACGACGCCATGGAGCATGTTTTTGCCAAGCGAAAAGTTACCTCCGATTTGTATGCCCAAATGGAGGGCGCCACGCTTTTAACCACTTCCGATTTTTCGGATGAAGTGATAAAAAACATGCATTAATTCATTTTGATTATTAATACAAAAAACAAAAGAATATGGAATATATTAAGTACCGTTTTTTTCAAAAAGCAAGCAAGTGCTCGAAAGAGTTTCAACGTATTAAAAATGAACATGCCGATAAAGTGATTGCTGAAGTTACATTAGGACAGGTTCTCACAGGAATGAAAGGAATTCCTTTACTGGTTACCGATACTTCGAAGCTCGATCCGAATGAAGGAATTCGTTTCAAAGGTTATTCAATTCCTGAACTGCGGGAAAAACTTCCCAAAATATCATCAACAGGAGAACCGCTTCCTGAAGGGCTTTTCTACCTGATGCTGATTGGCGAAATACCAACGCATGAAGACGTAATGAATCTTTCGAAAGATTTTGCAACTCGTGCTCACGTACCGCAACATGTTTTCGATGTTATCGATGCAATGCCAATGAATTCGAGGCCGATGACACAGTTCAGCGCTGCAATTCTGGCCATGGCCACCGAGTCAATCTTTCAAAAAGCTTACAGGGCCGGGGTAAATAAAAAATACTACTGGGATTCGACCTACGAAGATGTAATGAACCTGATTGCACGCCTGCCCCGGGTGGCGGCCTATATTTATCGCCGTAATTTTTACAACAACGAACAGATTGAACCTAATCCACGTTTAGACTGGGCCGGAAACCTGGCTCACATGATGGGATTTGATTCAGAAGATATTCGCAGACTGTTCCGTCTTTACATGGTTATTCATGCCGACCACGAAGGAGGAAATGTATCGGCACACACCGCACACCTTGTAGGTTCGGCACTGAGTAATCCATATTACGCATATTCGGCAGCAATGACAGGCCTTGCAGGGCCACTCCACGGTTTTGCAAACCAGGATGTGATTCACTGGATTTCTCAGATGATTGAAGATTTGGATACCGACAAGCCTACTGACGAACAGGTGGCAACCTATTGTAAAAAGACACTGGAAGAAGGCCGCGTTATTCCGGGCTACGGTCATGCAGTGCTCCGTAAAACTGACCCAAGATTTACAGCACAACAAGATTTTGCAGAAAAATACATTAAGGATGACGCAATGATTGACATTGTAAATCAACTCTATAAAATTGTTCCTCCTATTTTGTCGAATGTTGGTAAAATTAAAAATCCATGGCCAAATGTCGATGCATTCAGCGGCTCCCTGCTCTACCACTACGGAATAGAAGAATACACCTTCTACACCGTACTGTTTGGTGTTTCCAGAGCCCTTGGGGTTTTAGCATCGTTTGTAAACGACCGTGTTTACGGAATGCCCATTGAAAGGCCAACTTCGCATCCGTTGGAATGGTTCCGCGATAAAGTGGAAGGGAAAAAGAGCAACAAGAAATGTTAACATATTTTCTATAGAGAAGCCGGCTCAAAGCCGGCTTTTTTATTGATATTCCACAAAATCCGAAAAACATTTTGTCCACCAAACTGTTCAAACAATTAAACAAAAGACAATTAAAGATGCAATTAAACAAAGCCATAAAAAACCGCTGGAGTCCGCGTGCATTCTCACGCCAAAAGGTTACCGACGAAATGCTTGATTTACTTTTTGAAGCGGCCCGCTGGGCCCCCTCATCAAGAAACGGGCAACCCTGGCATTATTACTATGTGAGACGTGAAGACAAGGAAACATTTCAGCAGGTTCTCGATATTTTAACGGGAATTAATCCTGGATGGGCACAACATGCACAGGTACTCATCATTACAGTAATGAGAAGAAAACATGAATTTAACAACCTCCCAAACGGCAAGGCACTTCACGACATGGGAGCTGCCAGCGCATTAATGGGAGTGCAGGCCGCAGAAATGGGACTGCAAATTCATCAGATGGGTGGTTTCGACAAAGAAAAGGCAACAGCTTATTTGAATCTCGACACTGAAAACTTTGAGCCAGTGACGTGCATTGCTGTTGGCGCCGAGGGGGATGCAAATCAATTGCCCGACGACCTGAAAAAACGGGAGTTGGAACCCAGGGAAAGAAAAGAAAAAAAGGAATTTGTTATTGACCTCGGCAGGCATTAAAATTACACACCACAAACTTTTATTGCGTGGTGCATAATTTCAATCTTCAGGGAAGTTGTTTCAGGAATAATTTCCCCATCAACCTGACACTCGTGGGAGGCTGGCAAACTAATAGTTGCTTTGTCGGTGGAATATACTTTAACATATTTCATGTGGTGTAAACTGCCTGTAAAAGCCGCAAAAATGAAGGTAAAAACAAACCACCACGGATAGGGCCTGATAATTACGATTTCAAATTTGCCGTCATCAATTTTCCCGGTTGAATTAATTATTGCCCCCGTACCAAAACTTTGTGCATTGGCAATTACCAGCATTTCAGTTTTCATTTTTTTGCGCCGCTGCCCGGGAATTTCAATATAAAAAGGGAAATAGGTTTTCCCTTCCATCAGTTCTTTAAACAATTGCTTGCCGTATCCTATAAGTCCTTTTGAACCTTCTTTCTCAAACCGCTTAACAATGCGGGCGTTAATTCCCACATCGCTCAGGTGCAGACAATAGAACCGGTCGTTAATTTTAATAACATCCATTGGATTTGCCGGATTCTCCAGGTTGAAATTCAGAGCCCGCCGGAATTTTTCAGGGATCCCGAGGTTATAAGCCAGTCCATTTGCTGAACCTGATGGAATAATTCCCAGTTCGATATCGGTTCCCAAAAGTTCAACAGCAACCATGTTAACTGTGCCGTCGCCTCCTGCGGCAATCACTTTTTGAGGTTCAAAATCGTTAATTTGCGACCTGATTTTATTGGGATCGTCTTCGCCCGTGGTTTCAAAAACCTTCCACTGAAAATTAAATTTTTCAGCAGTTTCTGAAATAATCGACCGGTAATCGTCTGTCAGGGCATTTCCAGACATTGGGTTAACAACAAACAGTATTTTTAAATTTGTATGATTATTCAATTTTACTAATTTAAACGTGATTAAAAGCAGAGACACCCAGGTTCTGATGTCTGTTGCTCTTATTCCATAAAGTTGTAATATTATAAAAAAAACAAATAAAATTAGGGATGAAATACCTTAAACCCATAATAAAAGGAGCCTACAAACCAATAAAACGGCTGAAAGTCTATTTTAAACAAAAAGCCGGATGGTTAGATATTCCTAAAATAATGCCTTTCAAGGGATACGGAAATGAAAAAGAAATTATCATCCAGGGAATGGTGATTGAGGACAAAGGCCTCACAAAACCCCATGACAAATTAAAATTCTGGCAAAATATGCTGGCCACCATTAAAAGATTTTCGGGTGACGAAATTGCCGGGGTGAATGTAAAAGCCACCTTCCGGGAGCAAACCCAATTTGCCGAAACCGATGAACAGGGATTTTTTCTTTTCAGCTTTAAAATAGATAATAACGAAGAACAAACTGTTGGCGACTGGCTTTCTGTGCAATTTGAACTTGTAGATGAAATTGTTGAGAACCAGCCCAAAACTACTGCAACCGGTTATATCCGATTTATTCCGCAAGGAAATGAGCACATTATTGTATCCGATGTTGATGACACGGTAATGGTTTCGCATTCAACCCAAACCCTCAAAAAACTCAGGCTCATGCTGTTTAAAAATGCCCTCACCCGTGCTCCTTTTCCAGGGATTTCTTTTTTTTACAAAGCGCTGGCAAAAGGGACAGACACTGCTGTTTCCCATCCGTTTTTCTATGTTTCAAGCAGTGAATGGAACCTTTATGATTTGCTCGATGATTTTTTCAGCTACAATCAGTTGCCCCGTGGTGTTTTTTTATTGAAAAGACTGGAGCACAGCATTCTGAAATTTTGGAAATCGGGAGGCGGAAACCATCAGCACAAATTTGATAAAATCAGGCACCTGCTGCAGTTTTATCCCAACCGCGCATTTATTTTAATTGGCGACAGCGGACAACGCGATCCGGAAATTTACTCGCGCCTGGCGCTTGAATTTCCAGGACGTATAGAAACCATCTTCATCCGGAAAATTCGTTCACGGAGTTTTCTGAATAAAAATGAAGAGCATACAGCCAAACTGACCGAAGTACAAACCGGTTATTTCGAAGTAAAAAACAGTCACGAAGCTGCACTTATTGCATTGCGCCGCGGTTACATCAGTTCAAAATATTTTAGTGAGACTGAAGCAGGATTGTCAAAACAAAACGCCTCAGATTGAGTTGAAAGAAATTAAATAAATGTTAGCCCGATACTTTTTTAATAAATTGAATGGAGCGTTCGTTAAAAACCTCGGGCTGATCGAGGTTACAAACATGCCCGCTATTTCGGATTACCTCCAGCTTCGAATTCAGGTGTTTTTTCACGAGGTTGGAAACCATGGGCAGAAACATGTGATCGCGCTCTCCCATTAAATATAAAACAGGGGCCGATGCTTCTTTGACCAAAAATTCTTTGAGATTATCCCTGATCTCGCCCGACATGCGCAGCCACTTTTTAAACTCCCTGTCTCCCAGCCTCACAGCTTCACTAATAAACAGGTTTCGCGACGCGGTATGTTTGCGCGAAGGAATTAAAATCCAGGCATTCAGCCTGTACAACCACATGTATGGCAGAATGGAATTCAACAATTTGGCCACGCTAACCAATCCATTTATCTTTTTATTAAACTGAACAACTGCACCTCCCAGAATTATTGACTCCGCTCTTCCCGGTGCCAGTTTATCCATAGCACGAATTACAATGCATCCCAGCGATATTCCTACAAAATGTGCCTTTTCGATGTTCAGGTGGTCCATGGTGTAGATTACATCTGCTGCTATTTCATCAAATTTGTATATCTCTTCCTTAGAGTATTGTTTTTTCGATTTTCCGTGCCCCCGCAAATCGACCAGTAAAACATTAAATTGTTTTTTGAAGTCGCGCAACTGCCTGAACCAAACCACATTGCTCCCTCCTGCTCCGTGTACAAAAACCACCCAGGTTTTTGATGTTTTATGTCTGAATATTTTGTGATACAACATCGCGTCAAATATATGCTTTTTTTAGCCTCGGTTAACAACACAAAATGTATTCCGAAAAATCATTAATCCTGATCCATTCAAAATATTCTACTGTCGTGTCAACGATGAATTGTGATTGGACTGGACACTACTATAAAAAAATTATTTACCCGGATAAACCGGACTCATCCACTCCTCTTTGGGTAAATATTTGCTACCGCTGGCCCATTTAATTCCTCTTTGCAAAATCTCCCAGGCCTGGGGGATATCAAAATCGGCAGGTGTATGCCCCACCGAAATATAAAATACACGGCCTTTGCCATAGGTTTTTTTCCATACCACTGGAACGACAGCTCCGTCAATCCATTCCGCATGATCGCCGTTGAATGTAGTTGTGGCAAGCACTTTTACATTCGGATCTACATGCATGTAATATTGTTCTGAATTGATCTCAAAATTGCTGACTCCTTTTGTGAGCGGGTCGTTTTTGTCGGTAATTTCCACGGTATAATCAATAACACCACCGGGGTGGGCTACCCACTGGCCGCCAACCATAAACTGGTATTCGGTATTGTTCCTGAACGAATCGCCCAGTCCGCCATGAGTTCCTGCCAGGCCAACTCCGTTTTTCACAGCTTCAAGCAGGCCTTTTTCCTGTTCCTGCGAAATCTGGCCCATGGTCCACGACTGAAAAACCAGGTCGGTTTCTTCCATAACCTCTTTATTGGTATAAACGTCGAGCGATTCAGAAACTGTAACAATTGCCCCCTGCGTTTTCAGCCAGTTGTGTACTTTTTCAGTCAATTCTTTAGGGTAATGGCCATCCCATCCGCCCCAAACCATCAACACTTTTTTCCCTTCCAGGGAGGGCAATTCATCCGGTGCTGCGGGAGGATTTTCAGCTGAAGCAAGTGTATTTAAAATAAACAATAGCAGAAATGCAAATCCGGTAATACGAGCAGTTTTAATTTTTGAAATCATTTTATTTTGGTTTAATTGATTTTTCCGAGCAGTAAAAATAGCAATTGTTTCGGCTAAAAAACAAAATCCTTTTAATTTTTCCAGGCATCCACCAGTGCTTTAAAACAGTCGGCTGAATTGTCGTGCCGTTCATCGCTCGTTGTTCCACGGTAACTTTCCATAAAAGTACCGGCTGGTCCCCAAACCGTTTGTAACATCCCCCGATACATAGGTTTCATTTCTTCGGTAGCTCCATCAATAAACAAGCGCATCATTTTTTCCTGTTCCACAGCATTTTCTGCATTTCGCCACGGGCAGGTCAACACCTGTAACCCTTTTGCAGCAAACAAAACAGCTGTCGGGTCAGGACGTTCGTAGTGCCAGTCGCATATTACTACATCTTTCGGAATCATATCGATTGCACGGTGGGTGTTGTTAAAACTTCCTTCCCAAAATCCAATTCCTGTTGCTTTTCCGTCAATCAGCCGGTCGCCCCAAATCCAGAGCTCTTTTCCCGATTCATTTAAATGATTTCTTATTTTTGATACTTCGCCGGCAAAAAGTTCAGCTTTGTCGCGCCCATAACAACGCGGGCATTGCTCGTGCCCGATGTAAAACACCTCATCCATTCCGGCATGAAATGCATCGGTTTCAAAGACTTTAGTAATTTCATCTACCAACGCAAAAACCACCTCATGCACTTCGGGATGCAACGGGCAGTAACTTTTGCAATACAAACCATCGTCGTTGGGCCATTCATAATCATCCGGAAGTTCAACTTCGGGTGTTTCATCAAATTCGGGATACACTTCGAGCAACTTACCCGGTGTACCATGCCACGACTGATGACCCAGCAAATTAATTTGCGGAATCAGCCTGATATTATTGGCGTTACAAACTTCAACCAGTTTTTTCACATCCTCTTTTTTCAGCGGATTGTTCCCCACCAGTTCGGGGTGCGACTGGTAATCGTATTCCCAATCAACCCGTAAAATGAGCAGATTCAACTCAGTATCAGCCAATTCATTGTCAATAAATTCAACAAAGTCATCTACCAAACCAGGTGGCGGCGCAGCAATACAAAGCCCTTTTACCGGATAAGGCGGATTGGCATTTAAATGGAAAAAAGAAAGGGTTAAAACAGCAAGTAACAGCGTAACTTGTTTCATTTTTTATTGATTATAGTTTATAGCGTGAATTTAATAAAAAATGAATTCCCGCATAAATTATCATTTATAGCTACACTCCCCCCACATTATTTCCAAAATGTTGGAAAGTTTTTAAGCCTATTTTTTTATTGCACTCAAATTTTCCGTAATTTTTAGGATTAAATAAAACAATCATGGAAAAATCGCTAAAAGAAGAAATCCGCAGTTTTATAACCGAAGGAGTTCATGAAAAACCAGTTGAAGCTAATCCCGATAAGTTCTGGGAAAACCTTATAAATACAGGCACTGAATTGTGGCTCGACACCGGCGACATGGTGGAAGCCGAAAAAAACTGGACAGCCGAAATGACCGCACTCACTACCAACAACACGCTGGTTAACAAAGAAATTCAAAAAGGTATTTACGATGAATTTATTTCCGACGCGAAAGAGATTGTAAGTTCGTTGCCGCCCAGGGAACAAATTATTGAAATTGCTTTTATTTTGAATGCCCGGCATGGTTTGCGGCTAGCCAAAAAGTTCGGTGGTTTTGTGAGTGTTGAACTTCATACCGACACCGCGCATAATATAGAAGCAACCACTGAGTATGCGAAAAGATATTTTGAAATTTGCCCTGAACAGTTCATCATAAAAGTACCTTACACCGCTGCAGGCTTGCTGGCTGCCCGCAAACTACGCGAAATGGGTGTAAAAATTAATTTCACACTCGAGTTTTCGGCACGGCAAAATGTGATGGTAACAGCCATTACAAAACCCAATTATCAAAATGTTTTTTTGGGAAGAATTGGTGCCTACATAAAAGACAACCACCTTGGTGACGGAACCGGTGCCGGCGAACGCACCGTGCTGGAAACGCAGAAATGGGTCACCAAAATTTCGGAAAATCATAAAGAACCTTCAAAATTAATAGCAGCCAGTTTACGAAGCTATGAACAACTGGAGGCTCTTGCCGGATGTGATGTTTTTACCATGCCAATAAAAGTAGCTGCCGAAGGAAAAGAAAAGCTCACAGGAGATTTCAAACCGAAGTTACACGAAGTTTATCCGGTTGGACTCAACAAAAAAGCAGGGAAATATTTCCCCGGTAAACTTTGGGAAGTGACCGAACACGAACTTGAACTGGCAAAAAGCATGGATGACAACTGTCCGGCCAACGGGAATGAACTTATTGACCGTGTTCATGCAGCAGGATGCGGCGACATGTTTCCTTACCTGAGCGAAAAAGATTTGAATTACATTTCAGCTGACGGCAAAATTCCGAACCATGGGCGCTGGGCCGAACGCATTGAAAGCGGTGAACTGGCAATCGACACCTTACTGAATTTGGCCGGGCTGGCCAGTTTTGCCAACGACCAGGCACAACTCGATGCCCGCATTGAAAGAATAATCAGGCAGTAAAAAAATCAGTCGGTTACCCGCGGAAGAATAAAATAAAAAAGTGCGCCCTGCCCGGTTTTTCCGTTGCTTTCAACACCAAATTTGCCTCCCAGCTTGCCTACAATTCTTTTTACAATGGAAAGCCCTAATCCGTAGCCTTCAGCTTTCCCCGGATCGAGCCGTGCATATTTCCGGAAAAGTTTCGATTGCTCCTCTTTTGTCAGTCCTTTTCCATTGTCTTTAATCCAGAATCTCACGTGGTTATTCTCCGGAAAATCGGCCCCCACCTCGATTTCAGGAGGAGTGCCACCATATTTTATGGCATTGCTAAGGTAATTGGTCCAAACCTCTTCAATCCATGGGGCATGACCCATTGCCTGAGGCCAGTTTTCGGGTTGTTTAATTTTTGAACCGCTCGCCGTTATATCTTGATGCAACCGCTTTTGAGCCTCCCTGAAAATCGATTTCATGTTCAGTGGTTTCATCTCAATTTCGGTGTGGCTTACGGTGGCCAGAATTAACAACTCCTGCGTAATGTGCATTGCTTTTTCAGCCGAACTTCTTACCAACCCAATAATCTCTTTCAGTTGTTCAGGGTCGTTTCCTTCAATGCTGTCAACTAAAATTTCGGTAGAAGAAAAAATGGAGCCGAGTGAATTCTTAAGATCATGTGCAACGGTATGCGAAAAAGCATCGAGATCCTCAATGAGTTTTCCTCGCTTTTCAATTTCTGCCCTGAGTTTTTGGTTGGTTTCTTTCAATTCAACTTCCCCCAGTTTCATAGATGTGATGTCGTGAACCTGAATGAAATGGCCCGAAATTTTGTGGTCCCGGTTAAAAACAGGAGACACGCGAACCTGGTAATATTTGTCGGTGCCATCAAAATAAACTTCCAAATCCTTTGGTCCGGTACCTTCATTTTCAATTACAGTGACAAAATTTTTATAATCTGAAAACACTTTGGTAAAAGATTCGCGTATGATTGATTTTTGCCGGAGTTGAAAAATCGAATGAACCGCTGAATTGCAATCTTCAACAAAACCTTCTGAATTCACAACCAAAACGCCATCATCCATGGTTTCAATGAGCTTGTTGCGGGCAAAAGGCACAAGGTCGAATATTCGATACTTAACAATACCGAATGTAATGATCAACCCAGTAAAAACAAACAGAACAGGTGTCCAGTCAAAACCAGGTACTGGATTCAGACCTGTAATATACATCAAATTACCGGTGAGAGGAATAACAGTTGCAACAAGCAAAGTACTTACCTGCGATTTGTAATAGGCGGTAAATTTATAGATGGATTGCACAAGATTGAAAACCCCCATCAAAATTAACAGGATCGAGTAAACCCAGAAAAACCAGAACCAAACTCCGTGGTAATAGTACACCATATTAATTTCCGGGTCATACTCAATACTTATCCAAACCAAATGGTGTAAGTGATTGGTAAAAACCAGCATCAGCGTAATAAATGGAACAACCAGGAGGAGTGAAATATTTCGGGGAGTAAGTACATTTACTTTCTGACTGAAAGCCGCTGTAAATAAATAATAACTAACCGGCAAGAATACTATTCCCACATAGGAAAATTGTGTCCAGATAATTTTTGACTGAAGTGTATAAATAGTGTATTCAATCCCGTTACCTGTAGCCCAAACCGCAGCAAACAACTCAACAAAAATTAAATATTTAACATCGGGTGACTTGCGGTATTTCCAAAGGACAAAAATTGTAGCAACTGCAACAAGTGCTGCAATCAATTCAATAAAATTTTCTCTGCTGAAATAATATAAAAAGCTGTTTATCATCATAAATCCTTAGGGATTCGTGACCCAAAATTAATTAATTTTTTAAAATGATTACCTTTATTTTTGCAGATGATATTGCCATTTGACCAACTACTTCCTACATTTGCTCAGAGATTAAAATAATTAAAATGCTTCCCACAATAGAAAAATTAAAATACACTGATCAGAATAATTTTTTTCTGATGGCCGGCCCGTGCGCAATTGAAGGCGAAAAAATGGCGATGGAAATTGCTGAACAAATTGTAGAAATTTCCAACCGGCTTAAAATTCCTTTTATTTTTAAAGGCTCGTACCGAAAAGCCAACCGCTCACGGCTCGATTCTTTTACCGGAATTGGCGATGAAAAAGCGCTGAAAATTCTGCGAAAGATAAATGAAACGTTTGCTATTCCAACTGTTACTGATATTCATTCAGCCGCAGAAGCACCAATGGCAGCTGAATATGTTGACGTGCTGCAAATTCCGGCCTTTCTTTGCCGCCAGACCGACATCCTGGTAACAGCTGCCCAAACAGGAAAAGTGGTAAATATTAAAAAAGGCCAGTTTCTGTCTGCCGCGGCCATGCAGTTTGCTGTAAACAAAGTAAAAGAAAGTGGAAACGATAATGTGATTCTTACCGAACGGGGAACCACTTTTGGTTACCAGGATTTGGTGGTGGATTACCGCGGAATTCCCGAAATGCAAAAAATGGAAGTTCCGGTTGTACTCGACATCACCCACTCGCTGCAGCAACCCAACCAGGTTAGCGGTGTAACAGGCGGCCAGCCCGAACTGATTGAAACCATAGCCCGCGCCGGAATTGCAGTGGGTGCCGACGGTATTTTTATTGAAACACATCCCAATCCGGCAGAAGCAAAGTCGGACGGCGCAAATATGCTGAAGCTTGACCAGCTGGAACCGCTGTTGGAGAATCTGTCTGAATTGTATAAATTTGCACAAAAGCTTTAGCAATGAAAACAATAGAATTAAAGGTAAAAGATAAAGTTGCAGAAAAATTTTCCAGAATGGATGCTGTTGAACGTAAACAATTATTAAAAAAAGTTGAAGAGTTTGTAACAAAAGAATCCAAATTCATGCAAACTGTCAGAGAAATGCAACGTGAAGCGAAAGATAACGGCTTGACACAGGAAATCCTGGATGAAATCCTTAACGAAAACAAGTGAAGATTGTCCTCGATACAAATGTATTAATCAGTTCGATACTAATTGAAGGAAGTATTACAGATATAGCTTTGACGAAAGCCGAAAAATATCACGATATTTTATGTTCAGACAAAATTTATGGTGAACTTGTCAAAGCATTAATGCTTCCAAAATTTGACAAGTATATTAGTCGCTATCGACGCAAGAAATTTATGGAATCGTTTGAGAACAGGGCTACTTTCGTTAAAGTTGAAGAAGTTATAAATGCCTGCCGCGATCCAAAAGACAACATGTTTCTGGAATTGGCTGTATCTGCAAAAGCTGATCTTATTATTACCGGTGATAAAGATTTACTTGAATTGAATCCTTTCCGGGGCACTCAAATTATTTCACCAAAAGAATTTATTGAGCAAATATAAAATACGATGAAAAACAGACGAACATTCCTGAAAAAACTTGCGGCCGGAACAGTTGCGGCCGGTTTCCTGTCTTTTACAAAAAAAGCCTCAGCCGGCGAAGTACAACTCAAAGGCGCATTAATTCACCATGTATTTTTCTGGCTAAAAGAGCCGGGTAATAAAGCGCACAGAAAACAGTTTGAAAAAGCACTGGAAGATTTAATAAAAGTGGATACCATAAAAGTGAGTCACATTGGAGTTCCGGCTGAAACTGAAGAGCGCGGAGTAGTTGAAAACTCCTACACCTATTCCTACATGGTAATGTTCGACAGTTTGAAAGATCAAAACATTTATCAGAAACATCCGCTGCACCTGAAATTTATTGAAGAGAACGAACATCTGTGGGGAAAAGTAGTGGTTTACGATTCGGTGGATGCTTAACCAGGGAAGACGGACTTTTCCCGAAGGAATCCCTGTAAAACAATTCCGACATTTCGAGTTAGAAAACTCAAATTCCCGGTCAATGAAAAAACAGATACGCCATTAAAATCGCGGCAATAATTCCGGTAAAATCGGCGATTAAACCACAAACCACTGCGTAGCGGGTATTTTTAATTCCCACCGCCCCAAAGTACACCGCCAGAATGTAAAATGTGGTATCGGTGGCTCCCTGCACTGTACTTGCCACACGCCCGATAAACGAATCGGCACCATGCGTGTTCATGGCATCCACCATCATTCCACGGGCGCCGCTGCCGCTGAGTGGTTTCATCAGTGCAGTTGGCAAAGCCGGTGTAAAATCGGTATTGATGCCCACCAGCTCAAAAACCCAGGTAAAACCAGAAATGAGCCATTCCATTGCCCCGGAAGCCCGGAAAACCCCGATGGCAACCAAAATGGCCACGAGGTAGGGAATAATTTTCACGGCCGTTTTAAAGCCATCTTTGGCCCCGTCGATAAAAGCCTCATATACATTCACTTTTCGGATTAACGCCATCAGTATAAAGGCAATAATCACCGAAAACAAAATAAAATTACTCGCCTGTCTTGAAACCTGGGTAACGGCTTCCTGATCCAATGTTGAAAAGTACCAGATTATCCCAAGGATAACGGCTGTTAATCCGCCTAAATAGGAAAGCACCACTTTATCGAGCAGGTTAATTTTCTGATAGAATGAAACGGCAATTAAACCGGCCAGGGTTGAAAAATAGGTGGCCAGCAAAATGGGAATAAATATATCGGACGGATTTACAGCCCCCATCTGAGCGCGATAAACCATAATACTGATGGGCAGCAACGTTAACCCCGAAGTATTCAGCACGAGAAACATAATTTGCGCATTGGAAGCAGTTTTTTTATCGGGGTTGGTTTGCTGCATTTCTTTCATGGCCTGCAAACCGGTGGGCGTTGCGGCATTGTCGAGGTTGAGCATGTTGGCCGCAATGTTCATCATAATGGAACCGTACGCAGGGTGCGATTTCCCAAGCTCTGGAAAAAGCTTGTTAAAAAACGGCCCGATGAGCCGGGAAAACACATTCACGATTCCGCCCTTTTCGCCAATCCGCATAATCCCCATCCAGAGTGTGAGCACCCCGGTGAGGCCAAGCGAAATTTCGAAACCGGTTTTGGCCATGTCGAAAGTGGAATTTACCATATTGGGAAACACTTCCAAATCGCCAAAAAACAGGAGGCGGATGAGCCCGATTACAAACGCGGCCAAAAAGAAAAATATCCAGATATAGTTTAAAGCCATAATTCAAGGTATAATTCCAGACAAATGTAAAAAGTTGAATGGTTAAAACAGCAGCAAACTACCACAATTTAATTTTGAATTCATTTATAATCTCAAAAATTATTTAAACACAAAATGTCGCCAATATGCCAAAAAAGGAGGAATAATGGGAATTAAATAAGCAAAGTTTAGCATTTCAAATGCAATAAGATTTCTGCTATTTTTTGTAGTTTTACAATTTATTGAAAACAAACATTTATGTAAATTTTTAAACATGCCAACTCAAAAAAGATTTCTGTTTTTTTTGAATATCTTATTGATTACATTTATTACTGGATGTAAATCTCCCCAAATAGGTGAAGTTCAAAAAGCTAATCAATTACCCAAAATTTTTCCCAATTATATCAATGTAACCATCCCAGTAAATATTGCACCAATGAATTTTTCTATTAAAGAAGAAGGTGATCTTTTTTGGGCAAAAATTTCGTCAGGAAATGAAGAATTACTCATTAGATCTAAAAATGGTGTTATAAAATTCCAGGAAAAACGATGGAAAAAACTAATAAAAAACAATCAGGAGGGGCAATTAAAAATCAAGATATTTGTAAAAAAAGAAGAAAATGAAATCACCCGTGAATTCGAACCGTTTCATATGTATATTGCCAAAGAAAAGATTGATCCCTTTTTAGTTTACAGATTAATTCATCCGGGATATTACAACTGGTCATCTATTAAAATTGAACAACGTTCAGTTGAAAGCTTCAACCAAGCATCAATAGTTGAAAATGAGCTGATTGAAAAAAACTGTGTAAATTGTCATGCGTTTAACCAAAACAATCCTGAAAGATTCTTAATTCATATTCGGGGCTCAAAAGGTGGAACCTACTTTACTGATGACCAACAAATTTTGAAAACAGATTTAAAAATTGAAAGTATGCCAGGAGGAGCTACGTACCCTTCGTGGCATCCTGGGGGTAGATTTGTAGCCTTTTCATCAAATCAGGTTAGGCAAAATTTTTATGCACATCAGGAAAAAAGTATCGAGGTTTTCGATTTGGTTTCGTCTCTTATATTATATGACACTCAAACAAATGAAATATTAAACATTACAGAAAAAGATTCAATCAACCCGCTGCAAACTTTTCCTTCATGGTCACCCGATGGAAAATATTTATATTTCTGCAGTGCCGGTTGCAGGAAAGCCGGTTCAAATTTATCACTGGACGATATTAAGAATATACATTACAATTTGGTTCGAAAATCATTCGATCCGATTTCACGCACATTTGGAAAAGATGAACTTGTTTTTGATGCATCAAAAATGAAAAAAAGTGCTTCATTTCCCAGAATTTCTCCGGATGGAAAATTCATCGTATTTACCATGGCCGATTATGGAACTTTTCCAATATGGCACGAAGAGGCTGACCTGTATTTGCTAAATCTACAAAGCGGAAAGTTTAAAAAAATGGAACTAAACAGTAACAAAACTGAGAGTTACCACACCTGGTCATCGAATGGCAAATGGCTTGTTTTTAGTAGCAAAAGAATAGATGGAAGAAGTGCAAGACCCCACTTTGCCTATATTAATTCCGGGGATAGTATCGGAAAACCTTTTGTGCTTCCACAACAAAACCCGAACTTTTACAATAAAATACTGGAATCCTATAATATCCCTGAGTTTGTAACAAGTAAAGTGAAATTTAATCCAACGGATTTTGAATCAGCTGCAAATAAAAAACCATTAATATCCAGTCCCGGGAATCCGAATGATACTACACCCCGATGGATTAAATTGGAAAATGAGAAAGAACGTGCTAAGATTGAAAAGGGAGTACATGAATAGAACATTAAAAAATCCAGGTTTTTATATTATTAATTTGCTGTTTTTTGCAACTGCATTTAGTTACTTTTTTGGGATTGCTAACCACATTTTATTCTTTCAGGAAAACAATCATCTATTCATTTTTTCAAAATTTTACTTAGATGATTATTTCACACAACCTGGCGGTCTTTTGGTGCTGACAGGTAAATTTTTTACTCAGTTTTATTTCCATGCAATAATTGGGGTTATAATTCTTGCAACTACCCTAACCTTACCTGCAATTCTGATTTATCACATCAACAAGCACCTTCTTCCTCATTCTCAATTATCATTACCGTTGATGATAATTCCTCCCTTTTTGTTACTGTTGATGCAGACTCATTATTACCACATGCTTGAATTCAACTTTGGATTTCTTCTGATTCTGTTTTTTTTCTACATTTATTTGACATTTCTCAAAAATAAAACCTCTTATGTTCCACTAATTCTGTTTCCGTTAGTTTACTACTTCATAGGTGTTTATGCCTGGATTTTAATTATGATGCTTATCCTTCTTAATCTTTTTTATAAAAAGGGTAATGAACGATTCATCAATTCTTCTATACTATTGGGGGTTGCTGTCATTACGGTAATTTTCAGCAAAAAAGTTCTTTTCTTTCAACCTTTTGAACAATTAATTACCTATCCTTTTCCTTCAGTAGAAAATAAAAACCATCACCTTTTTCTTTATATAACCACTGGCTTTATTGCAGTTTATCCATTAATTACCAAAGCCTTAACCACCTTTAGAACAAAACTCCATCAATCGAAATTTATTGGCACAGCAGCCGTGGTTGTTATTTTTGGTTTTTCAATTTTTTCGCTGTTCAATTCTTATAACAATCAAACTTCAAGAGTGATTCAATTAGAAAAGATGGTGCTTGATGAGGAATACAACCAGGCAATTAATTTTCACGAAAAATATCCTTCTCAAAATTTGATAGCACAATATTTTTACAATATTGCACTTTCGGAAACAGACCAGTTGGCAAGCAGATTATTTTACGGGCGGCAGGATTTTAATGTAAATGCACTAATCCTCCCCTGGAACGAAGAGCATTTAAACTGGGGAGCGCATTTTTTTTATACAGTAGGTTTAATCAACGAAGCACACCGTTGGGCCTACGAAGAAATGATTGTTTACGGTTATCGTCCACAAAATATTTCACTGTTGGCAAAAACCAATATTATTAACGGGAACTATAAGCGTGCGTATAAATATGTGGATATTTTAAAAAATACAGCTTTTTACCGCGATCGAGGAAATGAATATGAAGAATTACTTGCAGACACTACACTAATTGCAGTACATCCGGAATTTGGCTTAAAACGAAATATTATGCCCCAAGATGATTTTTTCACAGAAATAGTTTCACCACAGAACAACATTCCCAAACTACTTCAATCAAATCCTGAAAACCAAAAAGCCTTCGAATACATGATGGCCTGGTTTCTTTTATCTAAAAATGTAGAAGGCATAATAAATAATTTACCAAAGCTCAATAATCTGAATTACAACAAAATTCCCCGCCATATCGAGGAAGCAACCCTTGCTTACACCAACAGCACGGGCGAAAATCCTGATTTAGGCGGCCTTACAATTAGCAACGAAACTATATTACGTTTTAACCAGTATATTTCTGATTTTAAACAAACACGTCAGAACCCTTCAACCCAAAAAAATATAATGCAAAACAAGTATCAAAATACTTTCTGGTTTTATTTTCATTTCAAATAAAAAAAGGGAAATAAAAGGAAAAAATTTTAACCCCTTACCTCCCTTTTTAGGATAATATGTTGTTTTAACGAACAAACGGTGCGTTATTCAGGTAATCAAAACAACGTTTCACGCCCTCAAACTGGGTAATATTTTCCCTGATATTTTCCAGTTCAACGTAGAATTCATCCAAACCATTTTCATACGCTTTATTGAAAATGTTTTTAAAATTCATCATTCCCGATTCTCCTAAAATTGAACGGTCTTTAATGTGCAAAATTGGAAAACGGTCGGCATGTTTTTCAAAATATTCCAGTGGATCGTTTTGTCCCATTACAGTCCAGTACACATCCATTTCGAAAAATACCAGCTTTGGATCAGTTCCTTCAAGCATTAAATCGTAAATAACATCGCCCACAGGATTTCTTCGGTTGGTTTCTTTCCCTTTATCTTCCTCTTTTACCACACGCCTGAATTCTCCGCTGTGGTTGTGGTAGCCCCACAGTATCCCGGCATCTTTAGCAATTTCGCCTGCTTTGTTAAAAACCTCACAAACTAAGGCCGCATCATCATGATTCTCAATGGTCGGCATTCCAGGCTGCACCAACGAAGTAACGCCCAATTTTGCATGATCTTCAACAGTTGCTTTCCAGAAATCAGCAATTTCGCCGGCATTGCTTTTTGTATATTTACGAACAGGAGGGTTCACGTGTGAACCGGTTACCTTCAATCCTGCATTATCAGCCAATTTCCGAAATTCAGTCATATCATAACCATATATTTTCCGTTCGCGATACCCGGCTGCCTCGGCTGATGCATAACCAATTTCAGCTACTTTCTTCAATCCATTTGGCACATCTTCAGAAAATTCTCTTCCCAAAGAATAAAGCTGTAAACCTATACTTTTTTGTGATGGGAAAAGGGTACTCTGTGATGATGAAGCCTGGGCTGTTTTTAATGACCCTCCAACCAAACCACCTACAGTAAGCAGCCCCAGTTTTTTCAAAAATTCTCTTTTGGTTTCCATATTTTATATTTACTAACAATATTATAAACATATTTATGAAAAAATAGGCTGTGAAATTCACAGCCTATTTTGATATTATTCATAGTCAGGATCTTGCTGAAGCACATCCTGAAGATCTAACTGGCTTTCAGGCAGCGGCCAATAATCAGCTCTATCGGGATTATAGGAAGCTCCTTTAAGAAAGTCTCTAAACTTGGTATCTTGCTCAATAAAGGCATTTAAAACTTCATCATCAATACCCCACCGGCGAAGATCAAAAAACCGCATACCTTCAGTAGCAAATTCAAGTCGTTGCTCCAATCGAACCGCTTTTCTTGCATTTTCCTGAGAAGAAAAAGCTTCTGCTCCTACAGGGTAAGGCTCGATTAAATAGTTTGCGGCTGGTTGATCCCAATCAACAACTATAGGGCTACCATCAAATTTTGTATTGGAAACCTTTCCCATCACAACATCACTACCTTTCGCGCGTTCTCGAATCATATTTACCAACTCGCGTGCATAATTTAAATCATTATCTTCAATCGCAATTTCAGCTCTCCACAAAAGGACATGACCATAACGGTAAGCCCGAAAATTTTGCCCATTTCTAAAGCCACTCCCATTCACATTGAGACTTTGATTTTTAAATGCATGCATGAATTTTTTGGTCATAAAAGGACCACCATTCGGTTGTTCTCTTATCCATGACTGACCTTCCATGATTCCCCAGCCCAGAAAATCAACTCCACGACGAGCAACAGTCCAGTCTAAACGCGGATCAAGAGGTTTATCGGTTGGCTGGAATTCATCACTACTTGGTATTCCCATATCGATAGCAAGATGAACACGATCTTCAACATCAAGTACTGGTAATCCATCTTCAGTTACCTGAAAAGCATCATATAAGTTTTGGGAAGGTTGATAAAAACCCCAGCCAATACCAGCTGGACCAGCTTGCGGCATACAAGGGCCAGCCATCAAAAGGGCAGTTTGGCTACTTCCACTGGAAGATGCCTGTATTTCAAAAATGGATTCTTCATTATTTTCTGTAGACTGATCGTAATTATCATAGTAATTATCAACAAGATCATATTTTCCACTATTAATAATTGCATCTAATAGTGGTTTTGCCAGGTCTAATTCATTTTGATACAAGTGAGCATGTGCTTTAACAGCCATTGCTGCATACTTTGTGGACCTACCTGGTTCTCCCAGAGGACTGGTTTCTGGCAAATTATCAATTGCAAACTGTAAATCTGCTTCAATTTCATCCCAACCTTCTGTATCATTCGGTACTTCTTCCGGCAATATTTCACCCAATTCACTCTGCGTTTTGATATAAGGTATTTTCCAGAATACACGAGTTGCTTTAAAATGATACCAGGCTCTTAGAAATTTAGCTTCAGCTTCAATTACTGTCGCACGGTTTGCTTCAATTGGATTTTCACCTTCTTGGGTAGCCCAAAGAAAATCCATTACTTGGTTGGATCTGGAAACACCATCAAAACAGTCTCTCCACCTAACCTCCATGTACAAATTTGATGGTAAAGCAGAATACCTTTCAACATAATTAAAATCATTCTGGTCACCGGAAGAGGTTCCTTTATAACAATCATCTGACGCTCCACTACCATAAGTCCAATCTGTAGCCATTGCTCCGCCAAAATCGGAACGATTAGCATCAGTACCATTTAAATTACTGTATGCTCCTATCAAAAGAGCTTCAACTCCCTCTGGCGATTCCATTACAGAACCGGCAGCAGCTCCGGGGGGTTCTTTTTCAAGAAAATCTTCACTACAGGAAAATGTAACAAGTAAGCATCCTGTTAAAGTTCCTAATAATAATATATTCAATATTTTCTTCATAGTTTTAAAATTTATACTGATTAATAAAAATGGTTAAAGACCAATATTGATTCCAAACATTATTTGTTTTGGTGTTGGCCATGCACCTGAATCAACTCCTAAATTTCTTCCTCCGCTATTAACTTCAGGATCTAATCCTGAATATTTGGTGATTGTAAATACATTAGACATTTGGCCATAAACCTGTAAATTTCTAAAATAATCACCGTGTAAAACTCTGTTTAAATCATAACTAATCCGCAAATTTTCTAAACGCAGATAGGAAGCATCTTCAACAAAAGCAGTTGAAGGTAATTGACTTTCATTGTCATTTGATTCTGCTTTGGGTAATTTTGCATTTTCATTGTTGTCTAAATATGGACTTCCCCATGAACTATAAAGACGGTCTTTGCTTCTGCCACCTTGAAATTGTCTAAAATCAATAAATCGTCTCACATAATTAACCATTTCATTTCCATAACTTGAATAAAAGTGGGCAACTACACCAAACCCTTTATAGTTTACATGAAAATTTAAAGCAGCTGTAAAATCAGGATGCGGCGAGCCTATGTAAGTGCGATCATCGGAATTAATTACACCATCTTCAGTAACATCTTTAATTTTATAATGTCCTGGTTCATTATAAGTGCCATCTTCTCCAAAAGCGGTTGGCCAGGCATCAGCTTCAGCCTGATCCTGGAAAATACCTTCCACTACATAACCGTAAAATTCGGGAAAAGCAGTACCTATTTGACTCCTGGTATATACCATTTCTCTAAATGCATCGCCACCTAAAAATTCATCTTCATTATCAGATAATTTTACAATTTCATTTTTATAATGTGAGATATTAAAATTTACATCATAAGTTAAATCACCATTTAATGCATTCCCCAAATAACCAAGCTCAATATCAAATCCCCGGTTTTTCATTTCACCAACATTTATTGAAGGAGCGGATGCTCTTCCAAGAACCATTGGTATTTGCTTTGGATAAAGCATATCCGATGTTACCCTTTGCCAAAGGTCTAACGAAACAGTTAAATTATTATTGAATGCTCCATCAATACCCAGGTTTGTAGTTTTAGTAGTTTCCCATTTCACATCCGGGTTTCCAAAAGTAGATTGGTAAAACCCAGTAGTTCCAGTTGTTACATTAGCTCCATCAATAGCATAAAATGAATCAACATAATCAATTGCAAAATTCGTATAACTATTATAGTTTCCAACTCTGTCGTTTCCAGTTGTCCCGTAACCTGCTCTAATTTTGAGGTCATCAAGCCAGCTGGATGTAGAAGCCATAAAATTCTCGTTAGAAATCCTCCAGGCAGCAGAAAACGCCGGAAAAACACCATACCTGTTATCACCGCCAAAACGAGAAGAGCCATCACGCCTAACAACCGCTTCGAGCATGTATTTATTTTGATAGTTGTAATTTAAACGACCAAACATAGAGAACAATGCCCATGAACTATTATTACCATCGTTATTAATACCCTGTAATCCAGTTGCTAATTGCATGTAGTTAATTTCCTTTGAGAAAAATTCAGATCTTGATGCATTAATAAAATTGTATGAATAATCGATTGCTTCTGTACCAAGTAGAACAGTTAAATCATGCTCATCAGCAATTAATTTTGAATATTGCAAGGTATTGGTCCAGTTCCATTGCATATTAAAACTGGTTTCTTCACTTAACGATGCATATTTACCTCGTTCTGCATGGGCCTTTTCAACAAAATTTGGATTACGGTAATGCCGTGCTGTATAATCAATTCCAAAAAGGGTTTGAATAGATAATCCATCAATTGGCATTAATTTAATATATGTATTGCCACTTACATTCATTCGTTTTGTCTTATCATCTTTATTTGAATCCAGCAGGAATATTGGATTTTGAGAATTACCAGTGCCTTCTGCTCTGGTACCTGCATAATTACCGGCAATATCATACACAGGAATTATTGGTTGCATACGATAAGCCCATGACACGATTGATGCTTCAGTATTATTTTCTTGATGTCCGTAGTCCTGGCTATAAGTAACACCAAGTCTTTCTCCAATTTCTATCCAATCTACGGGGCTGGTAGTAACATTTGACCGGAGATTATACCGATCAAAACCAGTATGTTTCAAAATTCCTTCTTCAAGCATGTAACCAAGTTGGAATGCATAAGATGTATTTTGGCTTCCGCCACTCAAATCGACAGAAATATCCCTAAATTGTGCATTGCGATCAGCTTCCTTTAGCCATTCTGTTCCTTCTTGGTTTGCTTTCGTAATAAGATAGGTATCATCCCCATCTTCGTGAATCATTTTATTATCATACAAGCTATGATCAACATTTTCAGCTCTCGCCGGTCTTATATACTCAGGAATATCCGGTTCAGAACCAGAACCATACAAAGCATGATTCGGAGAAACACCATCATTAGCCGCTTCCAACCAAAGCATTTCTCCATACTCCCGTGTATTAAGGAGGTCATAATAATTTGAATTTTTTGATACCCCTGTTTTAACATTCACATTAACCTGTGCTTTTTGATTACGCCTTCCCGTTTTTGTTGTAACTAAAACCACCCCATTTGCTGCCCTGGCACCATAAATAGCCTGCGCGGCAGCATCTTTCAGAATAGTAATAGATTCAATATTGTTGGGTGTAACACTTCCTCCCGGTACACCATCAACAACCCAAAGCGGATCGTTATCATTAATGGTACCCAAACCACGAACACGAATAGAAGCCCCTTCGCCTGGAGTATTTGATTTTAACACAGTAACACCAGATGCAGTTCTCAATGCTTCAGAAGCATCGACAACTGTCATTTCTTCAATATCAGCAGCTTGTACAGATGAAACCGATCCTGTTACTTCACCGGCCTTTCTTGTAGCGTACCCCACTGCCACAACCTCCTCAATACCAATAACGTCTGGTTGAAGTTCTACATTAATTGATGTGCGATTGCTAATCTCAACCTCCTGGGATGTCATTCCAATGTAGGAAAATACAAGAACGTTAGCATCAACAGGTACATCAAGAGTATAATTACCATCAACACCGGTAATTGTTCCCTGCGTAGTACCTTTAACTACCACAGTTACACCAGGCAACGGAGCACCGGTTTCATCGGTAACGTTTCCCTGGATTGTTTTTTGCTGTGCATTTACACCCATTGTAAAGGCCATAAATACAACAAGTAAAAGATAGGGCAAAAACCCCCTTACATGTCTTTTTTTCATAGATTTTAAGTTTTGTAAGTGATTAAATATTAGATAAAATAATACGACAGTGAAATTTGAAGTCTTGAAAGGATTTTCATTTCATAGGCAATATTGGTTTTAATTAGTTTTAGTACCATCAAACTTATAATAAAATAATTTGAATAAAAAAAAATGATCAAAATAATTTGAACATTTACTATATTGCAAAACACTCAAAGAACATAAACATACATATATGTGCCTGTAAACTAAAAACATAATCTTTCATTTAAAAATTATTAAATGTAATTTTTACATTTATCGAATAATACTCATTATTGGTAATTTTAATATCACATTCGTAAAAAAAAGCTTACAATTGTATCTGATAAATTTAAAACTGAAAGAAATTATGAAACTCATATTATACTGGACATTGGCACTAATTATCACATTTACTGCCATTATTTATCAGCGTACAACCGGCCCGACATACGATAAAAAAACTGAAATCACCATCGACAATCAGCGCTACAATTTTAAACTGGTGAGAAGCCATGGGGGTGAGACCGATTGTCCGGTGGTGCTGCAGGTGGCTGATAAAAACATCTCCGGTGAAATTCATTACCGGAAATTCCCTACAAACGATGAATGGATCATAACAGAAATGGTGCGTACAGGCGACATCCTCTCGGCTGACCTCCCACATTTACCACCAGCAGGGAAATACGAATACAAAGTTGTTTTAGAAAAAGAGGGTGCAATATTTCCATTAAACAATAATAAACCGGTTATTATAAGATTTAAGGGTGATGTGCCCGCTACAATATTGGTACCCCACATCATTTTAATGTTTGTGGCCATGTTCCTGAGCAATCTTGCAGGTATTATGGCTTTATTCAAGCATGCACGATACAGGTTATTTACCCGGATTACATTTTGGGCACTCCTTGCCGGTGGGCTAATTTTTGGCCCGTGGGTGCAGTGGCACGCATTCGGAGAAGCATGGGCAGGCATCCCTTTTGCCTGGGATTTAACCGATAACAAAACCCTCATCGCGTTTATTTTCTGGCTTTTGGCCCTACTTATGAACCGTAAGAAAGAACGACCAGCATATACCATTGCCGCTTCAGTGGTTATGCTCATAATTTATTCTATTCCACACAGCATGTACGGGTCGCAACTCGATCCGGAAACCGGTGAAATTATTCAGGGATGGATTACTCTTTTTTTACTGAATTGAATTAAAAACAAGGAATAAAATTTAACTTTCGTATAAAAAAAGCACAAATACTTTCAAATCGTTTTTCAGTTTCGATATAATTTTTACATTTGCTCCATCAAAATTACAGAAAAGTAAACAATGAAATTATTTGCTGCATATATTCTAGTCATTCTCGTAGTCATTCCAGGATTCACCGGGGAGGGTTAATAGTATATGTAATTGTAAAATATTGACAAGCCTTTCCCGGAAAACGGGGAAGGCTTTTTTAATTGAAAATTTAAAATAAAAGACAAAGAAGTATGCAAATTCCATTGCGAAGCAACACCACAACCCAGGGCCGGAGAATGGCCGGAGCACGCAGTCTTTGGCGTGCCAATGGCATGAAAGAAGAACATTTTGGGAAACCCGTAATTGCCATTGTAAATTCCTTTACCCAGTTTGTACCCGGCCACGCTCACCTGCACGATATTGGTCAATACCTGAAAGGGTTGGTTGAAAAGCATGGCTTTTTTGCCGCAGAATTCAACACCATTGCCATCGACGACGGAATTGCCATGGGCCACGACGGAATGCTTTACTCCCTTCCCTCGCGCGATGTGATTGCCGACAGTGTGGAGTACATGTGCAACGGCCACAAAGTGGATGCAATGATTTGCATTTCAAACTGCGATAAAATTACACCGGGAATGCTCATGGGGGCCATGCGAATGAATATTCCAGCCATGTTTGTTTCGGGAGGCCCAATGGAAGCCGGAGAAATCGGCGGAAAACATTTCGACCTGGTTGATGCAATGGTAATGGCGGCCGACCAGTCGGTTTCCGACCAGGAACTTTCGGTTATCGAACAAAACGCCTGCCCCACATGCGGATCGTGTTCCGGAATGTTCACCGCCAATTCCATGAACTGCCTGGCCGAGGCAATCGGGCTGGCACTGCCCGGAAACGGGACGATTGTTGCAACGCACACCAACCGTAAAAAGCTGTTTGAAGAGGCAGTGGAAAAAATTGTGGCGGCCACAAAAAAATACTATTTCGAAGGCGATGATTCAGTATTGCCACGTAAAATTGCCAACCGCCATGCTTTCCTGAATGCCATGAAACTCGATATTGCCATGGGCGGCTCCACCAACACGGTTTTACATTTGCTGGCCATTGCCCACGAAGCCGGTGTTGATTTTACGATGGAAGATATCGACAAACTCTCACGAGAAACGCCCAACCTCTGCAAAGTTGCACCCAGTTCACATTATCATGTTCAGGATGTAAACCGGGCCGGTGGAATTCTTTCTATCATGGGAGAACTCAACCGGGCAGGACTGATAGATACTTCCGTGAGCCGGATTGACGGAAGAACCCTGAAACAAGCCATTTCAGAATACGACATCACACTCGACTCGGCAACCAGCGATGCTAAAACAAGGTTCCTCTCCTCGCCGGGCGACGGAACCCGCAACCTGAAACTCGGCTCCCAGGAAAATTATTACACCGAACTGGATACCGACCGCGAAAACGGCTGCATCCGGAATTTGGAAAATGCATATAACAAAGACGGCGGACTGGCCGTGCTTTATGGAAATATTGCAGAAGCCGGATGTATTGTAAAAACAGCGGGAGTGGATCCCTCCATTTTTAAATTTACCGGAACAGCAAAAGTTTTTAACTCGCAGGATGAAGCCGTAAACGGCATTTTGGGCGACACCGTTCAAAAAAGCGATGTGGTGGTTATCCGTTACGAAGGCCCCAAAGGAGGACCGGGAATGCAGGAGATGCTCTACCCTACTTCGTACCTGAAATCGATGCAACTCGATAAAGAGTGCGCTTTAATTACCGATGGACGATTCTCAGGAGGAACATCAGGTCTTTCAATTGGACATGTTTCGCCCGAAGCAGGTGCCGGCGGTGCCATTGGACTGATTGAAAACAACGATAAAATTGAAATCGATATTATTAACCGCTCCATCAACCTGTTGGTTTCAAAAGAAGAACTTCAAACCCGCCGGAAAAAAGAAGAAGCCAAAGGCAAAAAAGCTTTTACCCCGGATGGACGGGAAAGAAATGTATCGAAAGCACTGAAAGCCTATGCCAGCATCGTTTCTTCTGCCGACCGCGGAGCAGTAAGATTGATAGATTAAAAAAAAGATATAAACAGTTAAAAATTCAGAATATGACAACAAAAAAAGTTACCGGTTCACAAGCCGTAATCCTTTCGTTACTGGAAGAAGAGGTTGATACCATTTTTGGTTATCCGGGCGGCGCCATTATGCCCATTTATGATGCCTTGTATGATCACAACGACCATGTGAAACACATTTTGACACGCCACGAGCAGGGAGCCATTCATGCTGCCGAAGGATATGCACGGGTAACCGGAAAACCAGGAGTTTGTTTCGCCACTTCAGGCCCGGGAGCCACTAATCTTATTACCGGCATTGCCGATGCCATGCTCGACTCCGTTCCGCTGGTTTGTATTATTGGCCAGGTGGCCTCGCCGCTGCTGGGAACCGACGCATTTCAGGAATCGGATGTGGTAGGTATTTCAATGCCGGTTACCAAATGGAATTACCAGATTACAACTCCCGAAGAAATTCCGGAAACCATTGCAAAAGCATTTTACATTGCCAACTCCGGAAGACCGGGACCGGTACTCATCGACATAACCAAAGATGCCCAGTTTGGCGAATTTGATTTTGAATATAAAAAATGCACTAAAATCAGAAGCTATTTGCCTGAACAGCCCATCAATAAGTTCAAAATCAAGGAAGCTGCCGACATAATCGACAATGCTGAACGCCCGCTACTTCTGTTCGGGCAGGGCGTAATAATTGGCCGGGCAGAAGAGGAACTGAAAGCTTTTGTGGAGAAAACAGGAATTCCTGCCGCATGGACCCTCCTTGGCCTGTCGGCATTGCCCACCGACCATCCGCTGAATGTGGGAATGCTGGGAATGCATGGAAATTACGGTCCCAACCAACTGACCAACCATGCCGATGTAATCATTTCTGTGGGAATGCGTTTCGATGACAGGGTAACCGGAAAAGTCAGTTCGTATGCTACCGAAGCCAAAATTATTCACCTTGAAATTGATCCGGCAGAAATTCATAAAATAATCAGGGCCGATGTGCCGATTTTAGGCAACTCGAAAAAATCGTTGAAACTCCTTACCGACCAGGTAAAAGAAAACAGGCACGATGAATGGCTCGCCCGTTTCAGGGAGAGCGACAAAACCGAACAGGAAAAAATTATTCAGAAAGAGTTATTCCCCGAAAAACCAGGCCTCACAATGGGCGAGGTAGTCCGCATTGCAGGAGACAAAACAAATCATGAAGCAGTGTTGGTCACCGACGTTGGTCAGCACCAGATGGTTGCATCGCGCTATTTCAAATTCAGGCATCCCCGCAGCAATGTCACTTCCGGCGGACTGGGAACCATGGGATTTGGCTTACCCGCAGCAATGGGGGCTCAAATTGGCGCACCCGACCGAAAAGTCATTGCATTTATCGGCGACGGCGGTTTTCAAATGACCATCCAGGAACTGGGAACCATTGCCCAGAATAAACTACCGGTAAAAATTGTGGTGCTGAACAATAATTTCCTGGGCATGGTACGCCAGTGGCAACAACTATTTTTCGAAAAAAGGTACTCATTCACCGAGCTGCAAAACCCTGATTTTATTGCCATTGCAAAAGGTTTTGGCATTGATGCCCATAAGGTGGAAGTGAGGGACGACCTTGAAAGCAGCATCCAAACAATGATTGACCACCCGGGGCCTTACATGCTCGAAGTGGTAATTGAAAAAGAAGACAATGTATTTCCGATGGTTCCATCCGGCGCATCAGTATCCGACATAATGCTCGAACTGTAGTAAAATAACAAGACAAAGGATTTAAATCAATAAAAAAAGAAATAAAATGAAACAGGAATATATAATAACGGTTTATTCTGAAAACCACATTGGAATGCTCTCGCGGATTACTTTGGTTTTCACACGCCGAAAAATCAACATCGATAGTCTTACAGTTTCAGAATCAGCAATCGAAGGAATTTTCAAATTCACCATTGTTATTAAATCTACTCCTGATTTAATTGTGAAAGTGGTTGGACAGATTGAAAAACAGATTGATGTACTGAAAGCATTTTATCATACCAACGATGAAATGATTTACCAGGAAATTGCGCTCTACAAAGTAGCAACCGAGGCACTTTATGAAAACGACACCATTGAAAAAATTGTGCGAAATGCCGGGGCCCGCATTCTCGAAATTACCCGGGAATACACGGTGATTGAAAAAACAGGACACAAAACCGAAACGCAGGAATTGTTCTTTGAGCTGAACAAATTTAAAGTGATGCAGTTTATTCGTTCGGGAAGAGTGGCACTAACACGCGACCCCATCGAGCGCTTATCCGAATTCCTGAAAGAACGAGATGCGGTGCTCGAGCAAATAGATTAACTTCTTATTAACAACATCATTGAATATCAATTCAACACAAAAACTGATTAAAAATTAATAAATTTGCATCAACTGCATTCAAAAAGAATAAAATTAAAACAATAATAAAAAAGTTATGGCAAAAATAAATTTTGGCGGAGTTGAAGAAGAAGTAGTAACCCGACAGGAATTTCCAATTGAAAAAGCGCGTGAAGTACTCAAAGATGAAACCATTGCGGTATTGGGCTACGGCGTTCAGGGCCCCGGACAGGCACTAAACCTGAAAGACAACGGATTTAACGTAATTGTTGGCCAGCGCAAAAATTCAACTACCTGGGACAAAGCCGTGAAAGACGGCTGGGTTCCCGGCGAAACACTGTTTGAAATCGAGGAAGCGGCTCAAAAAGGAACCATTATCCAGTTTCTGCTTTCCGATGCCGGGCAAATCGCAATCTGGCCCACGGTTAAAAAAGCACTGAACCCCGGCGATGCGCTCTATTTTTCGCACGGATTTGGAATAACTTATAAAGAACGCACCGGAATTATCCCACCTGAAAATGTGGATGTCATTCTGGTAGCACCAAAAGGTTCCGGCACCTCGTTGCGCAGAATGTTTTTGGAAGGCCGCGGACTGAATTCCAGCTTTGCCGTGTTCCAGGATGCCACAGAAAAAGCCAAAGACCGTGTAATTGCTTTGGGTATTGGCGTTGGCTCCGGTTATTTATTTCCCACCGATTTCAGAAAAGAAGTTTACAGCGATTTAACCGGCGAGCGCGGAACGCTGATGGGAGCCATTCAGGGCATTTTTGCCGCCCAGTATGAAACGCTGCGTGAAAATGGCCACTCCCCTTCCGAAGCTTTTAATGAAACCGTGGAAGAGCTCACCCAGTCGCTGATGCCGCTGGTAGCCGAAAACGGAATGGACTGGATGTATGCCAACTGCTCGACCACCGCACAGCGCGGGGCACTCGACTGGTGGAAAAAATTCAGGGATGCCACCAAGCCGGTTTTTGAAAATCTTTACGAAGAAGTGGCCGCCGGCCGCGAAGCTCAACGTTCCATTGATTCCAACAGTCAACCCGACTACCGTCCGAAACTGGAAGCTGAGTTAAAAGAACTGCGTGAATCAGAAATGTGGAAAGCAGGTGCTGAAGTCCGGAAACTTCGCCCGGAAAAATAGCATTGCAAAATCAACTAAAAAAAATGAGGCTGCCTTTAAAAGACAGCCTCATTTTTATTTTGCATTTTTTCAACTTTTACATGTTTTTTATTTCGTTTACCAGTTTGGTTATTGAATTTTTGGCATCGCCAAACAGCATGCGGGTTTTATCATTGAAGAACAATTCGTTCTCGATTCCGGCATATCCTTTACCCATTCCGCGTTTCATAATGATGATGTTTTTGGCTTCGTGGGCGTTTATAATTGGCATTCCGTAAATCGGGCTCGACGGATCGTCGTATGCCGCGGGGTTCACCACATCGTTGGCTCCTACCACAATGGCCACATCCACGTTGGGCATATCCGGGTTGATGTCGTCCATTTCAACCAGCTTTTCGTAAGGCACATCCGCTTCGGCCAGCAACACGTTCATGTGCCCTGGCATTCTTCCTGCAACCGGGTGAATGGCATATTTCACCTCCACGCCTTTTCCTTCGAGCAGGTTGTCCAGTTCGTGCGCAATGTGCTGCGCCTGGGCAACTGCCAGTCCGTAACCGGGAATCACCACAATTTTTCGTGAATAGCTCATCAGCACCGCAGCATCACTCAGGCTAATTTCTTTAATATTTCCCTGCTCGCGGTCGGCAGCAGCAGCACCACCACCACCAAAAGCACCAATGATTACATTTATCAGTGAGCGATTCATTGCTTTACACATCAGAATGGTAAGAATCATACCGGCTGCACCTACAAAAATACCACCCAGAATCATTGCCTGGTTTCCGTAAATAAAACCGGCCATGGCGGCTGCAATACCTGTAAATGAGTTCAGCAGTGATATTACCACCGGCATATCGGCTCCGCCAATGGGCATTACAAACATCACACCGTAAACAAGCGAGATTGCCGTTAATGCATAAATAGCCCAAAGCATTTCAGTTGGCGGGTTGGGCGAAACGATGATGAAAATACCCAGTGCAATCGTTGCAACCAATAAAACCAGGTTCAGATAAGTCATGAATGGTTTCATGATATCACCAACTCGACCATCCAGTTTTCCGAAAGCGATTAAACTTCCGCTAAAAGCGATGGCACCGATAATTAACCCTAAAACGGTTACCAGTATGGAGCCGACATCACCTGCCGCTGCGGCCGGATACTCCAGCAGTGCAACCAGCATGGAGGCACCACCACCGGTAGCATTATAAATTGATACCAGCTGAGGCATCGCAGTCATTTTTACTTTGCGGGCAACCATCCATCCAATAGCGGCACCCACTCCAATTGCTGCCAGAATTATCCAGATGTTGGTTAATGAAATTCCTTCGCCGTTGGCTTTATGGAGCAATAATGTGGTAATCATTGCCAGTCCCATACCGCCGGCAGCCCAAAGATTTCCGCGCCGGGCTGTTTCGGGATGCGACAATAATTTCAGCCCGTAAACAAAAAGCAGGGCTGCAATTAAATAACTTAATTCGAGTATTGATTCTCCTACGGTATATGGCATTCCGTTGAATGTTCCTAAAACTTTATCCATGATTCCCTACTTTTTTTTCTTTTTAAACATTTCGAGCATTCTGTCGGTGACGGCAAAGCCACCCACCACGTTTAATGTACCAAATATCAGTGCCAGAATCCCAAGAACGAGATCCACCGAAAAACGGGAAAGATCGGCATGACCGACTAAAATTATTCCCCCGATGATAATTACACCACTGATGGCATTTGCGCCTGACATAAGCGGGGTGTGCAATACCGCGGGCACATTGGAAATCACTTCAATACCCAGAAAGATGGATAATGCGATTATAAAAATGGCTTCTTTGTATTCAAAGAAAAATTGTAATACTTGTTCCATATCTGGTTTTTTTATTTGTTTTCGATTACAGATTTTACACGCTCGTTGTAAATTTCTCCTTTATTCGTAATACAGGTTCCTTTTACAATATCGTCTTCAAAATTGAGGTTTAAAGCGCCTTCTTCTCCGATAATAAGTTTCAGAAAATTGAGTACGTTTTTACCAAACATGCGGCTGGCATCTACCGGCATTTGCGACGGGTAGTTCGACTCGCCTACAATCGTCACACCTTTGTGCTCAATCGTTTTGTCATTTTCGGTGAGTTCGCAGTTGCCACCTGTTGAAGCAGCAAGGTCGATAATCACCGAGCCCGGTTTCATGGTTTCAACGGTTTCTTTTGAAATGAGCACCGGTGCTTTTTTGCCGGGGATTTGTGCGGTACAAATAATGACATTTGCTTTGGCAGCATGGTCATTAACAGCCTGCTGCTGTTTCTTTTTGTATTCCTCGGTTTGCTCCACAGCGTAACCTCCGGCTTCTTTGTCTTCGGTTGCGCCTTCTACTTCTACAAATTTTCCTCCGAGGCTCATCACCTCTTCCTTCACCGCCGAGCGCACATCGAATACCTGCACCTGGGCACCAAGTTTTCGAGCTGTGGCTATGCCCTGCAATCCTGCAACACCGGCACCCAAAATCAGCACGTTGGCGGGGCGAATGGTTCCGGCAGCTGTCATAAACATCGGGAAAAATGTGGGAAGTTTTATAGCCGCTTCGAGCACTGCTTTGTAACCGGCCACGGTTGCCATCGACGACAGAATGTCCATGGCTTGGGCACGTGTGGTGCGCGGAATGGAATCGAGGCTGAAAGTGGTAATTCCTTTTTCAAGAAAAGTTTTAACCAGTTCCGTGTCCCAGAGCGGGTTAAAAGCACTAATCCACACCTGATTTTTCGCGATTTTTTTGATATCCTCAGCAACCGGTGACTGAATCTGTAAAAGCACATCCGATTTTTCGAAAACCTCTTTCCGCGAAACTACTTTTGCGCCGGCGTTCTCGTAATCGGCATCGGTAGCCAGGGCATTTGCACCCGCATCCTGCTCTACCCAAACCTCCACTT
Source organism: Tangfeifania diversioriginum (assembly GCF_900141875.1). GTDB lineage: Bacteria > Bacteroidota > Bacteroidia > Bacteroidales > Prolixibacteraceae > Tangfeifania > Tangfeifania diversioriginum. The sequence goes on from NZ_FQZE01000003.1 coordinate 208,101, forward strand.
TCAGATCGGAAAGGCTCTGAACAATTTCAGGGAGCAAAGCTACGCGGTTTTCATTGCTTTGTTCTTTTAATAATCCAAGAATCATATTTTGTTTGATTTAGATGAATTTACCCGCAAATCTAATAATTATTATTTACCGTTAACGTTAACGGAAGTGTTTTTTATTCAGAAATTACTTTATTTATCAACAATAAGTATTTGATTGATTAACAACTGCAAGCTACACTTTGGGGTATGCAAAAATCATTCAAATTTTCAGGCTTCTGATTTTCGAATGGTTTCGAGATAAAGTTCTTCAACTTTTTGGCGTGCCCACGGCGTGCGGCGTAAAAACTTCAGGCTCGATTTAATGCTTGGATCAATCCGGAAACAGTTAATGCGAATACGGTTGCCCAACTCTTCCCAGCCATAAAAACTGACCAGGTAAACAACAATGGCCTCGAGTGTTTTTCCGTGAAGCGGATTATTTGGCTGTGACATATTGAAAAATTGTTAAATTGTAGAACTGTGAAATTGATTTTTTTTTGCCAACTGTTTCTTTGCCTACTGCCTGTTATCCATTTCAAACCTTAAGTCCTTCAATCAGTTTGATGTACAAATCAATTCCGGCCAGTATTTCACTTTTATATATAAATTCGTCAGCCGAATGCGAACGCGCCGAATCGCCCGGTCCCATTTTCACCGAGGGAAAAGGAATAATTGCCTGATCTGAAGTGGTAGGTGAACCGTAAACCTTAATGCCCAATTTTTCGGCTTTGCGGGCAAACGGATGACTTAAACTCACGCCCGAAGAATTGAGCCGGAAAGAGCGGGGTTTTACTTCAGAACTGATCAAATCTTTAATAATTTTTGCTGCTTTTTTGTTCGGGTAATGCTCGTTGGTGCGCACATCCACCACAAAATGGCAAACATCGGGCACCACGTTATGCTGGGTACCTGCCTCAATTTGGGTGACACTCATCTTAACTTCTCCCAGCACTTCCGATATTTTTTCAAATTTAAAATCCCTTATTTTCTGAATATCATCCAGCGCCTTGTAAAGTGCGTTTTCGCCCTCTTCGCGGGCAGCATGCCCCGATTTTCCATAAGCATAGCAATCGAGTACCAGCAAACCTTTTTCAGCAATGGCCAGTTCCATGCGGGTAGGTTCACCCACAATGGCAAAGCTGACGGGTGCAATTTCAGGTAATGTTATTTCCAGCCCGTGCCTGCCCGAAATTTCTTCCTCGGCAGTGGCGGCAAAAACCAGGTTGTAAGGCAAATCCGCGCGTTCATAAAAATGAATAAAAACAGCCAGCAGTGCAACCAACGGGCCGCCGGCATCGTTGCTTCCAAGCCCGTAAAGTTTGTCACCCTCATCAATTGCCTTAAACGGATTAAGTTCATATCCTTTTGCCGGCCGCACCGTATCGATATGCGAATTCAGCATAATTACGGGTTTACCGGGTTTGTTATGCTTATTAAAAGCCCAGGTATTGTTTTGCCGGGTTTTATAAGGAATATTTTCTTTATCCAAAAAATTCCGGATTAGCGCAGCAGCTTTCGCTTCGTCTTTACTGAACGACGGGGTTGCGATAAGGTTTCTGAGCAGTTCAATATATTTTTCCATTACCATTAAAAAATTCGAAGGTGCAAAAGTGGCAAAAAAACCGGAATTAACTCAAAAGTAATTTGTGTTATATTTGTTGTCAAATTTAAAAGCATGCTATCAGAATTTTTTTCAAGTGAACAAAAACAGCTGGCCAGGTTTGCAAGAGCACTGGGGCACCCGGTCCGGATTTATATTATGGAACTGCTGTCGAAACAGTCGTGCTGCTACAGTGGCGATCTTTCCGAAGATCTGCCCATTGCCAAATCCACACTTTCGCAACATTTAAAAGAGCTGAAAGAAGCAGGTTTAATCCAGGGCGAAATTGAAGCACCAAAAATTAAATACTGCGTGAACACGGAGAACTGGGAAAAAGCCAGGAGTCTTTTTAAAATTCTGTTGAAAATCTGAAGAACTCACGGCAGAGATGCAAATTATCTGGCGGATAGTACCAAAATAAAGCACCTGCCTAAATCACAATTCAGGATAATGGCAAACCAATAACACAAAAATAACTACCAAATATCCCACATTTTTCTTAATTTTGAATAAATTCATTACGAACATTGGCTCGTTCTGAATAAAAACAATAAAAAACCGATTATCATGAAAAGAAGGGATTTTCTTGTTACAGGAACTGTACTGGGAGTAGGCGGAACATTGCTGCCCAATTTTGGAGGACTTAATGCCATAGGGTTACCGGCCAATAATGGAGAATACGATTTGGCTGCCGTAAGGGGTGGTGAAGTTACTGCCATGTATGACAAGGCATTGGAAGCACTTGGAGGGATTGAAAGTTTTGTGAAAACGGGGCAAAAAGTGTTGGTAAAACCAAACATTGGCTGGGACGCACCTCCCGAAAGGGCAGCCAATACCAACCCGCAGCTGGTGGCACATATCATAAAAGACTGTTTGAGAGCCGGTGCTTCCGAGGTGGTGGTATTCGATCATACCTGCGACCAGGGTGACAGGTGTTACCAAAACAGCGGAATAGAGAAAGCTGCACGCGATGCCGGTGCAAAGGTGGTTACCGGAAGCAATGAATCATTTTTTCAGGAAGTTTCAGTACCGGGTGGAAGAAGCTTAAAAACGACAAAAATACATCAGGATTTGGCCAGCGCCGATGTTTTTATTAATGTGCCCATACTCAAACATCATAGCTCGACCACAGTAACTCTCTCCATGAAAAACCTGATGGGAGTGGTTTGGGACCGCAGGTATTATCATGCCAACGACCTCAGCCAATGCATTGCCGATTTTCTCACCTATCGCAAACCCGACCTCAACATTGTGGATGGTTACCGCATGCTGACACGCAATGGCCCCAAAGGAGTTTCTGAAGATGATGTTGCTGATTTGAAGGCTCTGATTGCCGGGAAGGACATTGTAGCTGTTGATTCTGCTGCTACCCTGATGTTTGGAAGCAAACCGAACGACATTAACCATATCCGGATAGCCAATGAAATGGGCATAGGAACTACCGATCTCGATAATCTGGCAATCAAGAGAATTAAAATGGGCTAAACCCTTTTAGATCAGAAATTCATTTATGAAGGTGTATAAATTTCTCAGAAGAGGAAGAATAATTATTGCAGCAGCAATGCTGGCAATGACGTTTATTTTATTTGCCGATATCTACGAATGGTTTCCTGAAAAATGGTTCGACAGCGTAATTTATCTCCAGTTTGTGCCTTCAGTGTTACACTTCATTGCCGTATTTTCTCTTTTAACAGCAGGAGGATTTGTTGCAGTGCTATTGCTGACTTTGCTTACAGGCCGCATATATTGTTCGGTAATTTGCCCTTTGGGAATTTTGCAGGATGTGGTGAACCGGATTTCCAGGTGGAGATCGCGCAAAAAACGTTTTTTCAAATTTAAAAAAGCACATCCTGTTTTGCGGTATATTTTTCTGGGAATTATGGTGGTGGCCATTATTTTTGGGGCAGGCTTTATTGTCACATGGCTCGACCCGTACAGCATTGCCGGAAGGACATTCACCTATTTATTCAAACCTGCGACAGTGTGGCTAAACAATACCGTAACACCCATTTTAAACAATGCGGGTTTGTATTCAGCTTCTCATAAAAATCTGATGCAACCTTCTGTTCTGCCATTCATTTTATCTTTTGCAGTGATAGTTGCAATTGGCTATCTTGCCTGGAAAAGAGGAAGACTTTTCTGTAACACTATATGCCCGGTAGGAACCTTGCTTGGCGAAGTTTCCAGGTTTTCACTGTTTAAAGTCAGGTTCAATTACAGCACCTGCACACGTTGCGGAAAGTGTGCAGCGGTTTGCAAAAGCGAATGCATCGATACAAAAAACCAAAAAGTAGACTACACACGCTGTGTTGCCTGCTTCAACTGCCTCGATGTGTGTCCTGAATCAGCACTTTCATTCAGTCCGGTAAAACTAAAACAACCCCTTAAAAGCACACCGGAACCTGCTCCGGGATACGCAGTTTCAACGCACCGGCACGACAAAAACCGGAGGAAAATTCTGGTAACCCTCCTGGCTCTGCTGGCAGGAAAACGTATTTACGCCCTCAAAAAAAATAAAATGCCCGATCAGCAAAAAAATTTACTGCTAAATGAGAAGGACCATCCTGTAGCCCCGCCCGGCGCCAAAAGCATTGACCGTTTCAATGCCATTTGTACCGGCTGTTCGCTTTGTGTAACCGCCTGCCCCACTGACGTTTTACAACCCGCACTCACCGAATACGGCTTACGTGGATTTATGCAACCACACATGGATTACATCACCAATTTCTGCAATTTCGATTGTGTGAAATGCGGCGAAGTTTGCCCAACCGGTGCAATATTGCCGCTGACAAAGGAAGAAAAACATTTAACCCAATTGGGAAAAGCGGTTTTTGTGGAACAAAATTGTGTGGTTTATACCGACGGGACCGATTGCGGCGCCTGTTCGGAACATTGCCCTACAAAAGCAGTGAATATGGTTCCCTATAAAAACGGATTGCTAATTCCTAAAGTGGACGATTCAATTTGTATTGGCTGCGGTGCCTGCGAACACGCCTGTCCGGTTGACGCGCCGTTCAAAGCTATCTACGTAAACGGAAATGCTGTGCATCAATTGGCCGAAAAGCCTGATTTTGGAGAGAAAAAAGTAATTAATGATGATGCAGATTTCCCTTTCTGATTGATTTTTTTCGATTCTCCCCATCATTTTTTTAAGAAATTCAAAAAATATTTGCACTTCTATTGTTGGTTAAAAATATGTTCGTATTTTTGCGAACAACGAACTATTAATTTAAAAAAAATGGACATAAAAGTTTTAGGAACAGGCTGCCCCAAATGCAAGGCATTGGAGAAAGCGGCCAACGATGCGGTTACTGCTGCCGGTGTGGATGCCACCGTATCGAAAGTGGAAGATATTATGCAAATCATGCAGTTTGGTGTGATGACTACACCTGCCCTGGTAGTTGACGGGAAAGTTGTGGTAAAAGGCCGCGTTCCGGGTATTGACGAAATCAAGAATTTTATAACCAAATAAAAAAATCAAAACCATGAAAAAAGCATATGCACTAATCAGCTTAATTTTTGCCATTGGCATTTTTACATCGAATGCCCAGTGCTGCAACAAAACCGCTCAAGCCGATAATTCAGCCGAGGCGCTGGCATTAGCCGAAGAGGAAAATGAATCGGCAGTAAAAGCCTACTATTTTCATACTTCGCGGCGGTGTATGACCTGTAAAACCGTTGAAAAAGTTTCGGCTGAATCGCTTAAGGAATTGTACGGTGATAAAATACAGTTAAAATCGGTAAATCTCGACAACAAAGAGAACGAAGAACTGGCTGAAAGCCTCGAAGTAGGCGGACAGTCGCTTTTGTTTGTAAACGGAAATAAAAAAATCGATATCACTACCGACGGTTTTATGAATGCGGTGAGAAACCCGGAGAAACTCAAAGCAAAAATTAAGGAAACCGTTGAATCGCTGAAGTAAAATGCTGTAATGGAAGTACTGCACAATTTTCTTGAAAATACGCAACTGCCGCTGTTCTCGGCATTTATTCTGGGGCTTATGACAGCCATAAGCCCCTGCCCTTTGGCAACCAACATTACCGCCATCGGGTACATCAGCAAAGATATTCAAAGTCAGCGTCGTGTTTTTTACAACGGGTTGATTTATACCCTGGGTCGTGGTATTTCTTATACAGTCATCGGATTAATTTTCTTTTTCAGCGCCAGCCAGTTTCAGTTATCCGGATTTTTCCAGATTTGGGGCGAAAAAATCATTGGCCCGCTGCTCATTATCATCGGACTTTTTATGCTGGGTGTTATCAAACTAAAAATCCCGGGAATTGGTTCGTTAACCGAAAAAATGGAGAACAATTCCAAAGGAGGTTTTTGGGGAGTGTTCCTTTTGGGAATTGTTTTTGCCCTGGCCTTTTGCCCATACAGCGGAGTGCTCTATTTCGGGATGCTCATTCCCATGACTATCAGCAGTGCAGGGGGACTTTACCTGCCTGTTGTGTTTGCGCTGGCCACCGGAATTCCGGTCATCATTTTTGCCTGGCTGATTGCATTCAGTGTAGGTAAAATCGGCCAACTCTATAATCGGATGAAAACATTTGAAAAATGGTTCCGGCGTGTAATTGCGGTGTTGTTTATCGGTGTTGGAATTTATTATGTGGTCACCATATTTTTTTAAAATTGCAAATGAACACATCAGAAAAATACAACGAATCATTTATTGAACTGGCTGCTGCTTTGCAGGCGCTGGCTCACCCGGCGCGGCTGCAAATTGTGGAGCATCTCGCCAAATACCACGAATGCCCGGCCGGGGCAATCAGTAGCGAACTGCCGTTAAGTAAATCAACCGTGTCGCAGCACATGGCCAAACTGCGCGAAGCCGGACTCATTTCGTGCAGTCCTGCTGGTATTTGCCAGAATTACAAGCTGAATGAAAACCGGCTGAACGAAGTAATTCAGCAAATGGAATCGTTTGGCGATGCGGTAAATTTACTTGCGAAAGAAAAAATCAGGTGTAAAAATTCGATAAACAAAGCTCAACTCGAAACTGTGAAAAGTTTTCAACTGACAGAATAAAATGAAGAAGATTTGGAAAAGGGAATAAAAATATTTTGTCCGAAAAAGAAATGCGGAAAATGCACGCGACTTTTTGTCCGGGTGGAGGAGGCCATAAAAATTTCAGGTCAGTCGTGGAAAATTGAAAAAATAGATTCGATGGACGAAATGATAAAATACCCCACCTGGATTTTGCCCACACTGGTAATAAACGGGAAAGTGGCAGCCCGCGGATATGTTCCATCTGTGAAAATGATCGCAAAACAGTTAAAAACAACTAATATTTCACGCAAAGACGCGGAGACGCAAAGTTCTGATAATTAATCAGATTAAAAGTTGTAAAAGGATTAATAATGATTTTCTTAACAGTTTTAACTTATTGGAATATTCTTGGCGCCTTAGCGCCTTTGCGAGAGCTTTTAAATATTAACCCAATAAAAAATCAATAGATATGAAGACAACAATAGGATTTATCGGCGGAGGAAGAATTACAAAAATTTTCCTCGAAGGTTTTAAAAACAAGAATGTTGAATTTGAATCGGTAAAGGTTTACGACCCCAACAACGAAACACTCGATGCGCTGGCGAGTGACTTTCCGGCAGTAAAAAAAGCCGGAACACCCGAAGAGGCAGCGCAGGCAAAAGTAGTGGTAATTGCTGTTCACCCGCCGGTGGTTATGGAAACGCTCGAAAAAATTGCAGGGGTGGTAAACGACGAAACGTTTGTGGTTTCGCTCGCGCCCAAAATCACCATCGAAAAAATAGCTTCGAAAGTAAAAACTGCCAACATTGTGCGGATGATTCCAAACGCAACTTCATACATCAACGAAGGCTACAATCCGCTGGCGTTTCACCCGGCCATGCTGAAAAAAGAGAAAAAGCAGATAAAAAAACTATTTAAACCGCTGGGTAAAACCTTCGAAACCGAAGAGCACAAACTGGAAGGTTATGCCATTATTTCAGGAATGTTGCCCACGTATTTCTGGTTTCAGTGGCAGGAGTTGGAGACAATCGGAGAAAAAACCGGTCTCTCAAAAGAAGAAGCTGCGAAAATCATCAGGACAACGTTGAAAAATGCCATCAAATTGTATTACAAATCAGGCTTGACACCAGAAGAAGTAATGGATTTAATCCCGGTAAAACCCATCGGCGAAAACGAAGAAGAAATTAAAAACACATTAAATTCCAAATTGCTGGGATTATTTGAGAAGATTAAACCCTGAAACAGATTATGGACTGGAAAAAAGAATTTAAAATTCTGGGGTGGATTGTTGCCGTTTTTGTATTTGCTTTTTTTATGCCCCTCGAAAGCGCGCGATTCACTGAAGCTATTATGGCCATGTTCGATTTGGCCAAATGGTATGCACAGGAACATGTTATTTTGTGCCTGCTGCCTGCCTTTTTTATAGCTGGTGTAATTGCCGTTTTTGTGAGCCAGGGCGCCGTAATGAAATACTTTGGCGCCAAGGCAAAAAAATGGGTTGCCTACTCAGTGGCATCCGTTTCGGGAACAATCCTGGCAGTGTGCAGTTGCACCATTTTGCCGCTGTTTTCGAGCATTCACAAACGCGGTGCAGGCCTCGGACCGGCCATTGCCTTTTTGTACAGCGGACCGGCTATCAATATTCTGGCTATAATTCTCACCGCACGCATTCTGGGTTTTGAGATGGGCGTTGCACGTGTAATTGGTGCCGTGGTTTTTGCCGTGGTCATTGGCTCCGTTATGTCGCTCATTTACCGAAAAGAGGAAAAAGCAAAAAATGAAGAGCAACTGAGTTTCCCTGATGTTCCGGAAAAGCGCCCCATGTGGCAAACATCGCTTCACTTTTTCACGCTGGTGCTGATTCTGGTTTTTGCTAACTGGGGAAAACCGGGCGATGGTGTAACTGATGGCGCCTGGTACTGGATTTGGGCCAACAAATGGTACTTTACATCGGCATTCGGGCTGGTACTTGTTTATTCCTTAATTGCCATTCTGAAAATCAAATGGCAGCATGTGCTGCTTGCAGCAGTTGCCACTGCAGCTTCTGCCTTTATAAGTTCATCTCCTCAAATACCTATGGTGGTTGCCATTGCAGGGCTAAGCGTGATTACATTAATCGATAAACGGGACCAGGATAATAAAGAGTGGACCATTTCGGCATGGGATTTCACCAAGCAAATTATGCCGCTGCTGGCCATTGGTGTGCTTGCCGCCGGTTTTCTGCTCGGTTCAACCCACGGCGACACAGCGATGGCAGGCATTATCCCCAACGAATGGGTGGCCAACCTGGTAGGCGGAAATTCGGTTTTTTCCAATTTCTTCGCCTCCATTGTAGGTGCATTCATGTATTTTGCCACGCTGACTGAAGTGCCCATTTTGCAGGGATTGATTGCCGCCGGAATGGGAAAAGGCCCGGCCCTGGCACTGTTACTCGCAGGTCCGTCACTGTCATTGCCAAACATGCTTGTAATCCGTGGTGTTATAGGCACACAAAAAACATTGATTTATATTTTGCTGGTGGTTGTAATGGCTACCATTTCAGGATTAATATATGGAACATTCTTTTAAAAACTTGAAGAATACAAAAAATAACATTAAATGAACAGAAGAAATGCAATGAAAATAGCTGCCGGTGCTATTGCTGCAGGAGGAGCCGGTCTGGCTACACTTACCACTGCTTTTAAACCGGAAAAACAATTGGTTCCGGAAGCTCAGAACCTGGAGTACAATCCAACAGAAACCAATTGGGAATATTTCCATCTGGCCCCTGACGAGACAGCGCAACTGGCCTACGATAAATACAGCGAAGGAAGTTGTATGTATGCCACGGTAAGCAGTGTGGTGTTACAACTGGCTGAAAAGTTTGGAGAGCCGTTTACGTCATTTCCCCTTCACATGTTCAAATACGGACATGGCGGGATTGGAGGCTATGGTACGATTTGCGGAACACTGAACGGCGCAGCAGCGCTTATAGGCTTGCTTATTACCGACAAAAGTGTGCAGGATAAAATGATTGCCGATATTTTTCAGTGGTATGAAAGCGAATCCATGCCGGCTTTCAAACCAAAAAATGCAGTGGAAGATTTTACGCCTGAGAAAAGCGTTTCCAATTCGGTGTTGTGCCATGCGTCAAACACCAACTGGTGCAAAGCATCAGGATTCAGTGTTGGCAGTGCAGAGCGAAAAGAACGATGCCGCAGGTTAACCGCCGACGTGGCGCAAAAAGTCTCAAATTCGCTTAACGAAATTTTCACCCACGCTTATGTAACAAATACGCACAGCAACGAAGCGGCAAACACCTGTGTGGCCTGCCACGGAAATGAGGGAAAAATCAAAAACACCTCGGTTAAAATGAGCTGCACATCCTGCCATACAGAATCGGTTGCACACAAAGCGTTTGCAGATGTACATTATAAATTCATGAAATAAAAAATGATTGCGTAATTGGGATGAGACATTAATTTTTGAAACGAGCAGAAATAGAAAAATCCAACACTTTTGCAATTTAACAGCTTAATAATTTCACCATGAAAATTTTAATTCTTTGCACCGGCAACAGTTGCCGCAGCCAGATGGCACACGGTTTTTTAAAGTCGTTCGACAATCGTTTGGAAGTTGAATCCGCCGGAACGGAAGCTTCGGGAAAGCTGAATCACAAAGCCGTAGAAGTGATGAAAGAAATTGACATCGACATCAGTCACCACACTTCGGATTCAGTTGATTTATACCTCGACAAAGAATGGGACTATGTGATTACCGTTTGCGGCGGTGCCAATGAAAACTGCCCGGCTTTTTTGGGTAAAGTAAAACACCGGCTGCACATCGGATTCGACGACCCGTCGTTTGCCACCGGAACCCCGGAATTTATTCAAACTGAATATTACCGGGTGCGCGACGAAATTAAAGAGGCTTTTTGGAAATTATACATCGAAAAAATTAAACCACAATTACAATGAAAGCAGATGATTTAAAATTGGTAGTAAAAGAAAAGTACGGTTCCATTGCCGGCCAGAGCAACTTACTGGAACAACAACAGGGATGCTGCGGTTCGTCGGGTTGTTGCGGTGAATTGGAGTTCAGCATGATTGGCGACGAATATACCAGTGTGCCAGGCTACAACCCGGATGCAGATTTGGGTTTGGGCTGCGGCTTGCCCACCGAATTTGCCGGGATAAAACCAGGCGACAGCGTACTCGATTTAGGCTCCGGAGCCGGAAATGATTGCTTTGTGACCCGCTCTCTCGTGGGTGAAACGGGAAAAGTGACCGGTCTCGATTTTACCGAAGAAATGGTTCAGAAAGCCCGAAAAAACTTAGCCAAAACCGGTTTCAAAAACATCGAATTCATTCAGGGCGATATTGAAAAAATGCCCCTGCCCGACTCCACTTTCGATGTGATACTCAGCAACTGCGTACTCAACCTGGTTCCTGATAAGCAAAAGGCTTTTTCAGAAATTTACCGGGTGCTGAAACCGGGTGGCCATTTTTGCATTTCGGATGTGGTAACCAGCGGTGAATTACCGGAGGGACTGAAGGAAGCTGCGGAAATGTACGCCGGCTGCGTATCGGGTGCAACCGAAAAGCAGAAATACCTGAAAATTATAGAAAAACAGGGATTTTCCCAGGTTGAAATTCAAAAAGAAAAACCAATTGTAATTCCAGACTCCATTCTTGACAAGTATTTAGGGGAAAAAGATGCTGAACAATTCAAACATTCCGGCACCGGAGTATTCAGTATTACCGTAACTGCAAACAAATAACCGGTATGGAAAAGCAAAAAAGGAGCATCGGGTTCTTCGAAAAATATTTGACTATCTGGGTGGCGCTCGGAATCCTTGGTGGAATCGGCCTTGGCTATCTGTTTGGCGATGGAATTGAATTTATCAGCAGCCTTGAAGTTGCCCGTGTAAACATTCCGGTTGCCATTTTAATCTGGCTGATGATTTACCCGATGATGCTCCAGGTAGATTTCAGCAGTATTAAACAGGTAGGTAAAAAACCGCGCGGAGTTGTCTGGACGCTGATAATCAACTGGGCCATCAAACCCTTTTCCATGGCCTTTTTCGCCTGGGTGTTTTTCTCAAAAATCTACGCCGCCTGGATTGACCCGGCACTGGCCGGCGAATACATTGCAGGGGCTATTATTTTGGGGGCGGCACCCTGTACGGCCATGGTTTTTGTGTGGAGTTACCTCACCGATGGCGACCCCAATTATACGCTGGTACAGGTTTCGGTCAACGACTTGATTATTTTGGTAGCATTTGTGCCAATTGTTGGTTTATTGCTCGGAATTACCAATATTACCATTCCTTATGAAACACTGGTAGCCAGCGTAATTATTTTTGTGGTGGTTCCGCTGGTTGCTGGAGTCATTACACAGCGAATTTTGATAAAACACCGTGGAGAAGAATGGTTCAAAAAAGAATTTTTACCCAAACTGAAACCGGTAAGCATTGTGGCGCTTTTGGTTACACTGGTGTTGCTTTTCGCCTTCCAGGGACAAAATATCCTGAATAACCCGCTCATTATTTTACTTGCTGCCGTGCCGCTGGTCATTCAAACGTACTTCATCTTTTTCCTGGCATGGTTTGGTGGAAAAAAGCTGAAACTTCCGCACCAAACTTGTGCTCCTGCAGCCATGATTGGCGCCAGCAACTTTTTCGAACTGGCCGTGGCCGTGGCCATTGCCCTTTTCGGATTAAACTCACCGGCGGCATTGGTAACGGTAGTGGGCGTTTTAGTTGAAGTCCCGGTGATGTTGTCGCTGGTGGCTTTGGCCAACCGGTGGAAGTACTAAGAACAGCAGTTCCATTAATTACCTGTTTGGTTCCCTCAATGTGAAAATGACCTGGTGCCGGATATTTCCGAAAAAACCCGCCCGCAGGCATTGTTTTTTAGCAAATGATTAGTAGTTTTAAAAGCCGAAAACCAAAAAACTGCAATTGAACGAAAAACCGAAAATAACACTCAGCACTGCAACACACCACCAGCAAACGGTAATTACAGTCGAATTTTCTTACAACCGCGAACTGATTGACGCATTGAAAACCCGCACCAACGCTCGTTGGAGCGCCACCATGAACTGCTGGTACATACCGAAAGACAACTTTGTATTGGGCGAATTTTTTAACGCCATGAAACCGCTGGCGTGGATTGATTATTCGGCGGTAAAAATTGTTGACGAGCCGGAAATTCCCAAACCAAAAAAGCGCGATTATACTTACCGCCGTAATATTGAACTGCCGAAAGGATATTTAGAATTGCTTCATCAGAAACGATATAGCAACAGCACAATAAAAACATACTCGGCTTATTTTAAGGATTTTATTCATTATTTCAGCGAATCGAATCTTGAAAAGATTACGAGTGAAGAAATAAACGACTACCTTTTAAATTTAATCAGGAAATGGGACATATCAATCAGCGAACAAAATCAACGAATAAATGCCATTAAGTTTTACTTCGAAAAAGTACTGCGAAAAGAAAAACATGTTTATGAAATTGAAAGGCCCCGTAAAGAAAAATTGTTACCTGGAATATTAAGCAAAGAAGAGGTAGGAAAAATTTTAAATGCTACCAATAACCTGAAACACAAAACTATAATTTCTGTTATTTATTCGTGTGGATTACGGAGAAGTGAAGCCATAAATATTAAGATAACTGATGTGGATTCGAAACGGATGATGATAAAAATAAATGGTGCAAAAGGTAAAAAAGACCGTTATGTACAGTTATCAGAAGGATTATTAAACCTATTGCGTCAGTACTATAGTGAACATAAGCCAAAAATTTGGTTATTTGAAGGGCAGAAAGGAGGAAAATATGGAACAGAAAGTATATCGAAGTTGCTGAAGGCTGCAGCCTATAAAGCCGGAATTAAAAGGCGTGTTTATCCGCACATGCTGAGGCACAGCTTTGCCACTCATCAGTTGGAACAGGGTGTGGATATAAGGTATATTCAGGCATGGCTCGGGCATGAGAGTTTGAAAACGACTCAACGCTACACACATGTTTCAGAACATAATTTTAAAAACTTTAAAAATCCACTGGATGAACTACTTTAGCAAGAAAGTTGGGTTACACACCCTAAAAAGCATTGTATCCCAACCAAACAATAGAGAAATAACCCAACTTGTTGGGTTGCACATACGTTAGCGCCAAGCTAAAAATACATCCTGCATAAAATGAACATTGATAAAATCAAATATTACATTGACCAATATAAATTGAACTTCAAAACAGTTCATCGACAGGAGATTTATAAATGGCAAGCTGTAAAATGTTTTCAGGAGAACTGGGACATAAATGCTATTGATTTTACAGCAATGATTGATAAATCCTTATTGCAGACCAAAAACTTACTTGATTCGGGTAATTATTTCCCCAAAAGGATGATAATCAATAATTCAAAAATTAACCCTGAATTAATTAAGCCCTTATTTATTGACTTATTTGATGAACAAAAAGATTTAATTGAAAGGATTAGACAATTTCAAACCGACTTTTCAAAAATAAACAGTAAAAATTTTGCAGGTCGACTTGATTATCAAGACCCCAGAGCAATAATCGTTTATTTAGTACTTAGATATCCTGAAAGATATTTTTTATACAAATTCACGATGTTTAAGAATTTTGCAGAAAAGATTGATTATGACTACATTCCTGTTAAAGGTCGATTTGAAAACATTGGTCAATATCAAAAATTGTGTGTACATATCAAACATGAACTGATAAAAGACCAAGAAATTTTAAAACTTCATAAAGACCGTCTTACAAATGATTGTTTCTATGATGAAAATTTAAATATACTGACACAAGACTTTATTTACGCCGTGGATAGATATTTAGATGTTGATGAACAAATCCCACGAACAAGATTTCGTATTATTGGAGAGGGTAGAATCTTAAGTCCTGAAAATTCTTCGCATGGGATAAATTTTAAAGGACGTATTGTTAATTATGAGCAGATAGAAAAAGAAAATAAACGAATTGGTGATTTAGGAGAAAAATGGGTGATTCAAAGAGAACGAAACAAATTAATTAATGCGGGATTACAGAACAAGATTGATAAAATAAAACATATCTCAGTAGAGGAAGGTGACGGGACAGGATTTGATATAAAATCTTTTGATGAAAAAGGGAATGAAATTTTTATTGAGGTAAAAACGACCACTGGAAATTTTAATCAAGCCTTTTATATTTCGAGAAATGAACTTGAGAGAAGTAAAAGTGATGGTGCTAAATACTATCTTTATAGAGTTTACGAGTTTAACGAGAAAGATAATACGGCAAGTTTGAAAATATTACAAGGTAATTTGGAGAACCTTTGTGATTTTCCAACACAATTTAAAGTAAAGATTAATGAAAAATAGCCAGGCGCTAACAATGTGTAAAATTAATCGCGGGTGAAGTGCGTAATTTCAGCCTCCTGCCCCGCTTCAACCCCGGTGTGTATGCGGACTGGAACGATGCCCGAAAACCGCGCCTAATCTTACACTTGAACGTTGTGTGGCATTTTAAAAAAGAGCTAAAAACTTAAATTTTTACATCATGATAATAAAAACATTCGTTCATATTTTGCCCGACGGCACAAAAGGAAAATTTACAATAAGAGAAAAAGAAATAAATGGAGAGCTGTTCTATTTTGCAAATGCAATTGACATTGAGAGTGAGTTTTATATAAAAAAAACTCCTAAAGAACGCAACAAATATCTTGGTGTTGAAATAACTAATGGAAATCAAAAAACAATTTATTATAGGAGTGCCGAGCGATTAGAAAATGACATAATCAATAGGTATGGGAATGAAGACCTTGAAACTGAAATTTAAAAAACAACTATGAAAAATATAGCTATTTACTTCCTCATAATTCTAATATTTCAGGGTTGCAATTATTCAGAATCGAATTCAAGAAAAAATTCAAATCAAGTTATTAATAATACAGATGACCTTATTAATAAAAATAAGAACAAGATTTTATTCCTTAATTTTTGGTCTGGCATAAACGAAAATGAATTTGAATCAATAAAAGATTTAGAAACAAAAAATGGAAATTTAAAGAACGGTGATTTTATTCTTATGCTCCCAGAAGGAAATTCTTCATTTAAGGAAGTTCCTTTTGCCGTTATCAGAAAAGACAAATCAATTTTGCTTCAATACAATGACGACCATTGGGTTAATCGAAAAGACATAGACATACTGGAAACAGAAGACTATGTTTGGGGAAGTCAAGCTAAAACTCAAGGTCGTTTTTATGAGGAAATTGAAAATTACCTTATAAATACCTTTGATGAAAAATATGAACGAATTGAACATGAATCAAACGTATGGAAAACAAAAATCAATGACGAAAATTATAAAACAATAACATTGGAAGTTAAGTATTGGTATTATGCTAATAATGCCAAGACAAGAGAACCCTATGGAGAACATATTTTTGCGAATGGTGGAAAATTAAGATTTGAACCAGATGACAGAAAAAAAAGAGATAAAGTTGCATCAGGTGAATTTCAAATAATATATGAAATGCTTGATACATATTTAGATAGAGAGAGATTACGAGAAAAGAACGCAGAACAATATAAGCAAGAGAAAATTAAACAAGAAAATGAAACAAAAGATAAAATAAATGAAAATAAGAGTAAGTTATAATTTAAAATAGAATATTATGAAAAAACGTGGTTTCATAATTCATAACTCCAAAAGATATGAATACGAGATTGATGAACAAGGATTCGTTTGGTTATTAATAGAACCTGGCAAAACAAATATTGGACAAATAAAACCTGTTAATTCCCACAGCGACATTGAAAAAATATTGCATGAAATGTTAGATGGCGGCGGATATTAAAAAACGACCACACAACAAAGTACATATTGCAGGGCGGGGTTCGGTGGTACGCCAACTGCGGATTCTCGTTTCGCAGTTCCGTGTCCTTCGGACAGGAACGCTCTTCGAAATCCGCCCCGACAACATGTACCAACCGTTACCTGCTATTTTAAATGACAAACTATAAATCTATAATAAACAATAAATATTGATATGAAAACTACACTGTTTTTAACCCTTTTGTTTTTATCGACCGCAATATTATACGGACAAGACATTAAAATTGGATTTAAAGATTCGATTCAATCAAAGGCACTAAATGAGACCAGAAAGTTTATCGTAAAGCTTCCAAGAGATTATAATAACTCTGAAAAAACCTATCCTGTTCTTTATCGACTAGACGGAGATTTAGACATGTACACTGAAACCGTAGGAACAATCAATCGCTTGGTCTATTTGGATGAATCAACACCAGACATGATAGTGGTTATGATTGAAAATACAAACAGGAATCGTGACATGATGCCTACAACAACAAGCTTTTTCGCATCAGTTCCTGGTGCTGACAATTTTAAAAATTTCATAGAAAATGAATTAGTTTCACATATAAATAGTACTTATAGGACAACAAATGAGAAACTCCTATGTGGACAATCTTTAAGTGCAATATTTACAATATATTATTTTTTGACAAGTCCGAACTCATTTGATTCATATATTGCTTGTAGTGGAGGATTTCCTGAATGTGAAGAATATTTCATTGACCTAACAAATGATTTTCTAAAAGGTGAGCAAATCAAGCCAACAAATATTTTTTTGACACACGGTATGACTGATTTTTTAGACCCAGAAGGAGTAATAAAGAAACAACTTATAGATTTTAGTCAACGGATTAAATCAAAAGAAAATATAGTTTGCAAATTAAAAATCTATGAGGACGAGGGACATGTTCCTTTTCAGAGTTTATATCACGGATTGAGATTTATATATGCATCGAAAAAATAGAAAAACAGCAGGTAACAATGTATAAAAATAATAGCCGAGATAGTAGTAAATTCAAGGGTTGTAGCCCGCTTCAACTTCCATGTAATTTGACAGAAAAGTGCCACGCAGTCGGCTACTATTCTTATACTAACCGTTGGCGGTAATTGTAAGAGACGACACGGCATATAGATAAAATTGAATAGATAAAACAATCAATGAAAACACCAATAATCATAAGAGACAAGATTTTTAAATATAAAAAGGATGCTCTTTTTTATTTTAAGTCGATACTTAACTCATATGAATTCGGAGAAACTTTGAATGCAGAAGATACTGCAGATGTAACAGCATTGCTACTTGAAAATGAAACAAGAAGAGATAAAATTGGTTGCGGAATAAAGGAAATTCGGATTGGTAAAGTGCAATTTGGAACGAAATGCTTCCAAATTATAAGGTATGATTTAACAATAGAAAATTTTTCATATGTATATTGCATAAATGGAGACCTTAAACCTTTTACAAAATTTAGCAATGCTTGCAGAAATGCGATACATAAAGATTTACATGATGTAAAACAAAAATATTTTGACCAGAATTCTGTTAAAGGAAAAGTAAAATGTCAGGAGACTGGTATATTAAGTTCGTGGACAGAATTGAATGTTGACCATAGACAACCAAATACCTTATCAATAATTATTGACAGGTTCATTGAACTTCATAAAGTTGATTTAAAAAACATTGAGTATGAAACGGACAAAGACAATAAATCATTATTAGCCGATAAAGACTTGGAAAGCAAATTCAGAGATTACCATATGGAAAAAGCTAACCTGAGAATTGTGAGAAAGGAGAATAATAAAGGGCGTTCTTATCAAGGGAGGGTGAAAAATCAAAAAAAAGATTTACGAATTGATAGGACATAAAAACAACATACCGCCAACATTTTATAAATTTAACTGTGGGGTCAGTGCTTAATTTCAGCCTTTCAGCCCGCTTCAATTTTGTACGTATGCGGACTGGAAACTGCCACGCAAACCACAGTATAAACTTATAAGTGAAACGTTATGTGGCATTTTAAAAGACAACAATCTGACACGGTATGAGAATAATAAAAAACACGATTACAATTCTTGCTGAAATAATAGTCTTGATTCTTTCGACATTATGGTATATTAAGACTTATGAATACGAACCATTAATTGCAATGATTATTAGTGGTGTTGGACTGTTAACGAGTTTGATTTCTAAATGGTTTGTAAGACCCAAAATAGTATTACATCATAAAAAAACTGATTGGGGTAGACTTACCAAAGGTTATACTTCAAATAATCCTCAAATAATAAGACTTGGCGTTGACATACCAAATCAATATTGGGAACTTTTCTGGAATCATATTTTGGAAATAAGGAATAATTCATCACAGACTGCTTATTCTATTGATATAAAATACATAAATACACCTCCCAAAACTTATATAAATGGAGAAATTGGAAAAATAGAACCTTTATTACCAAACGAAAGGAGAGATTTTAAAATTAAAATTGTTCAAAATACGACAGGAACTCATTTAGAAGCAGACGACTACCTAAAAACAAATATTAAGACTTTAATGGAGGATGCCAAAATTATAGTAAAATATGAAGATGAAAGCGGAACGAAATTTTATACTGAATACAATTGGCTTACAGACACGAACAAATTTAAACTATTCAATAATTTTAAAAACAAAACAACATGAATAAAGGTGGAAAAATTGCGGTTACAATTCTGTTAATTGTAGGATTTTTTATTATCGGAATATTATTATCGGCAGCAGGTGCAAGTAAAACATTTACAGGCTTATTAGCATTAGGATTATTCTTCGGAATACGAGAAATGTGGAAGAAACCGAAAATTGATGAATCGACTGAAATTAAACTTGACAAAACCCAAAATAATGATAGTGAAAACAACATAACAAAACAATGATTCCTAACCTTTATAATATTTTGCAAGTTGACCGATATGCTTCTAAAGAAGAAATAAAGAAAGCATATAGGAAACTTGCTTTACAATGGCATCCTGATAAGAATAAAAGTCCAAAAGCTCATGATAAATTCATTGAAATAAACGAGGCTTATCTAATTTTATCAGATGACGAAGTAAGAAATAAATACAACATTGAATATGATTTATATTTTGCTGCAAAAACAGAAATAAAAGAAGAACAAATTTTTGGTGAATATCAATCCACTAACAGTAATGGTTCATACAAACAAAAAGCAAGTTACAAAGACCCTGATTTAAATAATTGGACTTCAACAGCAAATAAACAAGCAGAAAAATATGCGTCAATGTCATTTTCTGATTTTACTAAACTAATTGGCGAAATCATAGTTGAAACAGGTAAACAAGGAGGCACGGCAGTTATATACGCAATTTCAGGAGTAGTTGGAGCTTCGGCAATTTTTTCTTTTATTTCAGGTATCAACTACGGAGATATTCCTCAAATAGTTTTGTCACTAATTTTTTTAGGGCTTTCAATATTGGGTTTTAGTTTCACTTCTAAACGTTATAAATCATGAAATCAAATTATCTTTTAATAATGCTTGCCTTTATTCTGGGAAGCTGTGCAAATCAAGTAAAAAACGAAGATAGATTAGAACAGGAGTATAAATTTGGCTCTGTAATGTATATAGAATACAAAAAGAGTGAAGATTCAGGAAATAAAGATGTATTTGGCAAAATAATTTTCAATAAAAACTCAATAAAAGTTGAAATGAATATTGACGGACAGGTTGAAAATGAAGATTTTACAATAAGAACAGTTACATTTGATAAATCTCCTAATGAACTTAAGTATAGAACTTATAAAGGTGATTTTTCTGTTAAATTGCGAAATGACACAATAATTGATGTTACTCTTTATACAGGTTCTTTCTTGACAACTTTTAATAAAACAAAGGAAATTGCTCTAATAAAGAATAAATTACCAATTTCTATTGGAATGCCATTAAAAGATTGGAAGCGGATAGAAATCAGTGATATTGGAACTATTGACCTTTCTCCAAAACTTGAAATTCAATCTGGAAAATACAAAGAAATGAAACTTCAAATAAAGGATAAAGCTCAAGAAATTTGGGGTCTTAAATTTGATGAACCAAAATTAGTTATTCAACCAAAAGGGATAAATCAATTTGACGAAACATCACTAAGTAAATATTGTAGAGTAATTATTGAGACAATCCCAGGAAATCCTGATGAATTTCAACGTCTTAATGAAAAAATTGACATAACATCTTCTGAATTATCAGAACTTAATATTGAATTTAAAAACCAAGTTCAACAAGGATTTTATAATACACCTTTAAAACTTATTGAATGGTATCCATTAAGAATTAATGAAATAAACGGAATGCCTTGTATTCATGCAAGTTATAAACGACAATTTAAAGACCAACCTTTCGTAATTGTTGACTTGTATAGGTTTTTGAATTATGATAGGATTATATCGTTAACAATTTCATACCGTATTTCGGAAAAAGAATATTGGTCTTCGATTTTGAATAATACTTTAAAATCTTTCAGAATTACAAACATAAAATAAAGAATCATGGAAACAATTGTAACTCAACAAGCTGGTTTAGGTTTAATCGGTTGGATTATTGTATTTTTAATTATTGGAGCAATTCCAATGATTTTTAAAAAAGATAAAGATAAAAAAGATGACCAAAATACTGATAATCAATAAAAAACGCCACATAACACGCGGTATAGTTAATTGCCGGTGCAGTGGGTATTCGAGCGGCACAGCTCGAATCAAAGTTCGTGGTAACTTGACAGGAAAGTGCTTCGAAATCGGCAACTAACCATACCGCCACCGTTGGCGTTCATTGTGAAAGACTCAGCAATACAATATTATTTTGAAACAAAACTTACAAAAAATAGTAATAAATAAACAAGTTCAGACCCACTATAAGTGAGGTTTAATTATATGATTTAAATTATCTTTTAAAAACCAAAAACTCAAACAAAATGAAAACTTGTTATGACCCAACTAAATCTGACTTTAAAAAGCTTTTTATCTTAGTCTTTTGCATTTCATTTTTTACATTTTATACCTCTGCAAAAGAAAAAACATTTAGTGTTCATTCTGACACTTATGTTGCATCTGATACTCCGGGAACTAATTATTGCAATGAACAATCTGTAGCTATTGGCACTCATCAGGACATTATTGGATTAATTTATTTTTTTATTGGAATTGATGATATTCCTTCTGGTTCAACTATAGATAATGCAACATTAAAATTATATTGTACTACGATAACAGAAAATAGTAATGTAGCAATTAGTAGAATTTCAGAAGGATGGGGCGAGTGCAGTGTAAACTGGAATAATAGACCGGGTTCAGATTCTCCGGTTAAATTATCTAAACCCCAATCAACGAATCAGTGGTGGGAGATAGATGTTACAGATATTGTAAAGGAGTGGGTAACTTTTGGAGAATCAAACAATGGATTTTATTTAGAGAAAAGTAACTCAGGGATTATAATGTTTAATTCTAGTGAAAATTCTTCTAACAAGCCACGTTTAGAAATAAATTACACAGAAGGTACATTTTCTGCCAATGGAAATGTTACTTCAACAACGGATGGTTACGGAGTTCAATCGGTGAGAATGGATTTTAGCAGAGTAAGTGGGTCAGGAAGTATTCCAAATTCAGTTTATACAAGTGCAACAGGTGATTGGGAACAAGATGGATTCGATGTAAACACAACATACAGAGTAACTCCAGTTCTTGAGAACCATAATTTTTCTCCAACTTATAAAAATTTCTCAAGTAGCGGTGATAATGTTTCAAATCTAAATTTCACAACTGCAACAAGTTATTCCGTTACTATCAATTCAAACCCTAGTGGGGCAGAAATTCATCTTTCAAGCCCAGAAGGTACAATTATTGGGACAACACCTAGTACAATAGATAATATAGAAGGTAATATTTCTATTTATCTTACAAAAGATGGTTATGAACCTTTAGAATATTCGCTCACTTCAGAAGATGCAAATCAAACAATTACAATTGAACTTACTGAAATTACCTCCTTAGTATTTACTCCTCCATTTCAAAATGCAATAACAGACCATGAAGTTAATGAACTTTCGCATTGGGGTCTGAGATTACTTTTAACAGCACCTTCTAATTTTGATGCATCAACGGGAAAAATAAATCATAGCTCACTTCTCGAAATGTTTTTAGTTGGCGAAAGTGCATTTTATACAAAAAACTCAATTATTTGGAGTTTCCAAGTGCCAGAAACGGGAACATATAGGGTTCAATTTGATGGAAGTTTAAATGGAGGTATTTATGGTGGTGGATTTGGTGGTCTAAATACTTATAAACATTGGTTATATCTTTCATCAAAAATTACTACCGATATTTATGATGATTCATATATTGGTAGAAGTTATTCAGACTTATTAAATACTTTAGATGAAGAATTACCAAGTGGATTCAATTGGGTTTCATATAATTCATTTTTAGAAATTGGGGAAGCAATTGCTAAAATATACAAAGTTGGTTGGATAGTTAAACTTGTTAAAGCAGCGGATTTGGCCGATTTAATTAATTCAGTTAAAGAACTTATCAGCCCAGAGATTCATTTCAATAATGAAAGTTTTAATGGCGATAAACTTGAATATGAAGTTACATTACAAGCAAATAAAGATTATTATTTCGAGTTTGGTGTTAATGGATATACTTTGGCTGGAATAAGTAGTTATGACGGAGGTTTTGTTGGTGCAGAAGAAATTACAGCATCACTCAACAAAGTAACGATAACAAAAATTAATGAATTAGAAACACCCCAAATACAAATTTCACCTAAAAGTTTTATTGAACTTTCCAATGTTGAAAAAGGCAACTATTCTGACAACCCAAATATTTTCAAAATTACAAACGTTGGTGGAGGTCAGTTGAACGGCGAAGCAAATGTTGAATATGGTCCTTTTAGTATTATAGGAAGTGCAAACTATTCTCTTAACAGTAACGAATCAAAATATGTATCATTAAGATTTTCGCCTTCTGAAGTTGGTAAATATACGGGTAAAATAGTATTTACAGGAGGAAAGCAAAAGGAGAGATATATTTATGCAAGCTGCATTGCGACTAATCCTGACTTAGTAGTTACTCCAATAGAAGATTACAATTTTGGAAATGTAACAGTAGGGGACAAAAAAATTTCAGAAACATTCACGGTAATTAATTCAGGAAGCGGAAATTTAATTGGTGAGGCAATAGTAGACGAACCTTTTTATATTACTGATGGTAGTTATAATCTTGGTCATGGCGAATCAAAAATAATTTCAGTCAAATTCGAGCCAAATCAGGAAGGAACAGTTTCAAAAACAATTACATTTAGTGGTCAAGGAACAATTGAACGAAAAATAAATGGTACAGGCATTTATGAAACAGGGTCTTTAAAAGTAAACATTTCCCCGAACGAGGTTGTAAGTGTCGGCGCACAATGGAATGTCGATGGTGGTGCTTGGAAAAATAGCGGAGCTACTGTAAGCGGATTAAGTGTTGGAAACCATACTGTTTCTTTCAAAGACATTTCGGGGTGGTCAACTCCTTCAAATAAAACGGTTTCAATCAGCTCTAACCAGACCACATCTACTACGGCAACATACACACAGCAGACAGGCTCACTATCTGTAACTATCTCGCCAAATGATGCAATAAATGCAGGTGCACAATGGAATGTCGATGATGGAGCTTGGAAAAATAGCGGAGCTACTGTAAGCGGATTAAGTGTTGGAAACCATACTGTTTCTTTCAAAGACATTTCGGGGTGGTCAACTCCTTCAAATAAAACGGTTTCAATCAGCTCTAACCAGACCGCATCTACTACGGCAACATACACACAGCAGACAGGCTCACTATCTGTAACTATCTCGCCAAATGATGCAATAAATGCAGGTGCACAATGGAATGTCGATGATGGAGCTTGGAAAAATAGCGGAGCTACAGTAAACGGATTAGGTGTTGGTAACCACATCGTTTCGTTCAAAAGTATTTCTGGCTGGAACACTCCTTCTAACAAAACTGTTACAATCAATTCCAATCAAACCACATCTACAACTGGAACTTATACTGAGAATAATTCTGAGAATGAGCTTATTTGGGAAGACGAATTTGAAAATTATACTTCAGGAACATTCCCCAGTAATTGGGTGGCAGACGCAAATGCGACAAATACATCTAAAAACTATACTGATAATAGTATCCAAAAAGAAGGAGCAAATTCATTAAAATTATTTGGAACTCTAGGCGGTTGTTGGGGAGCATTAGCATATCATAGCTTATCAGTTTCCCCACCTTACTATATTTCAATTGATGTAAAAAATGGAACAGAGCAGCTATCCGGCTGTCACCCAGACCGAGCAAGCATTGCCTTAAGAAAAGGCACGTCTTGGTCAAACCCTGCTAGGTCTTTAGTTGATTTTAAGGGTGATGGCAAAATATACGCGAATGGCAGTGATTTGCTTGAATCTTATTCCACAAATACATGGATTAACGTAATAGTAAAATATGAATTACCTACAAGTAATCAAGCAAAAACAACATTCTGGGTAAACAATAACCTCCTAGGTGAATATTTTTCATCGACAATAGCTGAAGAGAATGAATTAGATAATTTACAATTAGCTGTTCAGGAAGGTACAGCGTGGTTTGATAATGTTAAAATCTATAAGTCACTTTCTATTCCTACTGCCGTCAATAGTATTGTCTATGAGAGTAAAATAAGAATTTACCCAAATCCAATCAAAGACCAAGTTACAATATCAATTGACGACCCGAATTTAATTAATTCTGTTGTTAAAATTATTAATTCTTTGGGGAGCATTATTAGTGTTCATAAACTTGACTCTTATGAAACAACAATTAATACTTCAAGTTTATTGTCAGGGTTTTACATTATCCAAATCCAAAATAGCAGCTTCATTTATAATGAAAAAATAACAAAATGACCAATTCTAATTTAGAGCAGTAATTTTGAATAAATGTATTGGTAATTAATGACAAATAAAGAAAACAACGAAACGCCAACATTGTGCAAATTTCATCCCGGCTATGGCGGTAAATTAATGTATTTCATAACGTTAAATATTTTGTGCTATGTTGAAAATAAATCAAACGCATCCGGGCCGAAAACTTGCACCAACCGTTACCAACCATAGAAATAAAGATACTCACGAAGACAAAAAATAAGATTGCAGTTCCATGTATTGTGAAACTTTTATTTATATTTGTCGTTGTAAAATATAAGATTTGGAATTACTAAGAAAACATAAGCTGATTAAGCTCAAACAAAAGAATCGTGGGAACAAGAAATTGACTTCTGCGATTGACATGTTGATTTCAGATATTGAAAGTGCCCAATGGACTAAAAAAACAGAAATTATAGAAACACGACCTGATGCAGATTGTGTACACAGCGATGGTTTTTACTTTTTTGATATAAACATTCATCGTACAATGATTTTGATAGTCTTTGAAGATAATGAAGCAACAGTCGTCTGGACTGGTTCGCATGATGAGTATGACAAGACTTTTAAAGGAAATAAAAGCACGATAAAAAAATGGTTACGTAAACAAAATTTGATTTAAAATGGATAGATTTTCAATACAAAACATACAGAGATTAAATTCATTAGAGAGTGAATTGGATTTCGAAAAAGCATCATCACTGTTTCTAAAATTACGTGTGCTTGAAAAAGAGGATGAATCATATAAACCAATCCGCAAACACCTTCGCAACCTTATAAAAGATTATGAAGAAAAAAATTGGGGTGATGAAAATTCCATAACAGATAATCAAATTAAAGACAGCGATTTAGCTGAAACATTAGTGCAAGCTGAAAATGACTTCTACGAAAAGAGAAAAAAACGAATTAAAGCAAAATTGAAAGAGGCAGGGTTAACCCAAAATGATTTAGCAAAGATTTTAGGTCATCGGAAAAGCTATATGTCGGAATTGATTAATGGATTACGCCCTTTTTCAAAAGAGGATTTAATCGTTATAAACAGACTATTTAAAATAAAATTGGAGGATTTAATTCCAACGTTTATAAAGCAAGACAGAGCAACACATATCAAAAGGACTTTAGAATCATTGTCTCATAATAAGATAAGACTAACTAAAAAAGATTTTGATTTACAAATGGTTTGATGATGAAAATTCTAACTACGGTTGGTAACAATGTGTAAAATTAATCGCGGGTAAAGTGCTAATTTTCAACTCCCTGCCCCGCTTCAACTTCGGTGTGTATGCGGACTGGAACAATGCACGAAAACCGCGCCTAATCTTACACGTAAACGTTAGGGGCAAGCAAAAAGAGCATCCTGCAACAATGATAAAATCCAAATGATGAAAACAATTTTAGAATTATCAAATACAGAAGCGAAAGAGTATTTTCTTAAGCAAGAAAGCTATTGCAATATTGACTTGCCAAAATATTTTGAGTTTCAACCATTGTTGAATGCTCTTGCCCAAAATGCGAATATTGGAAATATAGCTTTAGGTAATGCTAAAAAGTTTGACAATATCAACTATAAATTTCTGACAAACAAAGACGGGAAGTTTGCTTGGCGACCATTGCAATTAATACATCCTGCAATCTACGTGAATCTTGTCAATAAAATTACAAAGGAATATAATTGGAATATTATTGTTGAGCGTTTTAGAAAATTTCAGAGTAATGAAAATATAAAATGTTATAGTATTCCTATTGCATCTTCAGGAGATAATAAATCTCAAAAAGGGAAAAGTATTTTTAACTGGTGGCAACAAATAGAACAACAATCTTTAGAATTAGCATTGGATTATGACTGTTTTATGAATACAGATATAGCTGATTGTTATTCTTCAATTTATACTCACTCTATACCTTGGGCTTTACACGGAGAAAAAGTAATAAAAACTGATTTTCTATTTCCAAGTACACCACGAAAAAAGTTTTTAGGCAATGATATTGATACGACGATTCAGAGTATGCAATATTCCCAAACCAACGGAATACCTCAAGGAAGTGTATTAATGGACTTTATTGCAGAAATGATTTTAGGGTATGCAGATGCTAAGCTGACTTATAAAATTAAAAATTATAACAGGAAAGAAGTTAAATATAAGATTAGCGACTATACAATTCTAAGATACCGTGATGATTATAGAATATTTGCCACGAATCAAGAAACATTAGTAAAAATTGCAAAATTGCTTACGGAAACTTTATTTGAGTTAAACTTAAAACTTAACTCTCAAAAGACTTTTATCTCAGATAATATTGTTAGGGATGTTATAAAGCCCGATAAATCATATTGGAATGAGGCAAAACAAGGTGAGAAAACATTGCAAAAACACTTGTTTTTAATTCACTCTTTAGCTGAAAAGCATCCCAATTCTGGGAGTTTAGCAACTGCATTGACAAAGTTTCTTGAAGAAAGAGTTTATCCATTAAAGCTGTTTAAGGAAGAGAATTCTAAAGTGATAGTAAGTATCTTGGTAGATATCGCATATAAAAATCCAAGAACTTATCCTGTTGTAACAGCTATTTTGAGTACAATTTTATCGCTGGAAATAAATAGTAAAACTGTGGTTGAGATATTTAACTCTATCGAAAAAAGATTTGATAAGATACCAAATGTTGGACATCTTCAAGTTTGGTTACAGCGATTAACTATTAAAGCAGACAGGGATAAAGATTATCCTGAGACTCTTTGTCAAAAAGTAATAAATACTGATACAGCAATTTGGAATATAGATTGGCTGAATCATCAAAACATTAAAGATTTATTCATAAATACATCAATAATCAATGACACTGAAATTGACGAAATGCAACAAATTATCGAGCCAAATGAGATTAGTGTATTTGGATATTAAGAGAATGCCAGCCCCTAACATTTTGTATAAGTAATGGCAGGCAAAGTGCTAAATATCAAGGTTTGTAGCCCGCTCAAACTACATAGCGTTTTGACAGGAAAGTACCACGCAATCTGCCACTACTCATACAATTTACCGTTAGCCTTAATTTTGAAATTTCGCAAATATGTTACAACTTTGTAATTACATTTTAAAAAATTAGTTATGGAAATTTCAGTTATAAAAATCGGAAATTCAAAAGGGATTAGGTTGAGTAAAACTCTACTTGACAGATACAATATCAAAGACACCGTTGATTTAATAATGGATAAAGGGCAGATTATTTTAAAACCAATTGCGAAACCAAGAAAAGGATGGGAAAAGGCATTTGAAAAAATGGCTAAAAGTGGAGATGACAATTTATTATTTGACGATGTATTTGACGATGAAAATCTTGAAGAATGGAAATAAAACAATATCAAATCATTTTGGTTAATCTCAACCCGACCATTGGAAGCGAAAAAAAAAAACCAGACCTTGTGTTGTTATTTCGCCTGATGAAATGAATAAATATTTGCGGACTGTTGTAATTACACCAATGACAACAAGTTCAAAAAAATATCCAACAAGAGTAAAAATTAGACATGACAATAAAATAGGCTGGATTGTTTTAGACCAAATCAGGACAATTGACAAACAAAGAATAATCAGGCTTTTTGGAGAATTACAAGATTCTGAAATCCAAGAATTAGAATCGGTTTTGAAGGAAACTTATATTGACTAAAAAGAAAAAAACTAAGGCTAATAAATAGGACTCTGAGCGGCGCGTAGCGCCCAGCGATGAGTCCATGTTGAACCCGCCTGAGTGACATAGTCGGGCAGGCTACAACCCGGTTTATTTTGCAGGATTTTTTTCTATGTCCTTAACGACGGTTTTAGGTTTGGTTATTGTTGAAATTCAGGTGATTATTGAATTATTGAAATACTCTGCAAGAAGTCGTAAACGATACAAAAATAAAAATTTTACTTGTTATATATCTAAAATTTTGGGGGCGATAGAAAATTGAAACAATTGAATTAAGATGAAATCCATTTTCAACGGAATAAATGAGTACTTTGTGAGTGCTTTTAATTCAGCTATCCCGCAGGGATTTAGTTCAGCAGTGGTCAACTTCATCGAAGAAGGTTTTCAAATCAATATCGACGATATGCTGAAACCCTTCGTTGATGTATCTCTGTGCTTTCAATACTGCCTGCACCACGTTTCGGTTTGGACGGAAACCAAAACTGGAATCCGAAAACTCAAACCCGAACCGGGCATTGATTACCTGCAAAACCGCCTGTTGAAGCAATTGGTCGGTTACGGTGGGAACACCATGACTTTACGGTCAAAGGAAGGTTTGACCGTTATGCTTAAAGGGGAACTGTTTTTTTGAAGCCGGAGAGTCAGGTGTTCATCAGTTTTACAACCATAGTATGGAACCATGCATATATTTGGATTTGAGGACGACTACGGGAATTGATATCGTTGAATATCCTGATTCGGGGAAAATTAACATTCTTCCCTACAAAATGGTATTCGAAAAAAACAGGCAGACAGATTATAACCAGGGGGAAGAAAATGTGAGAGAGGTGTGGAGGAAAATCAAAAAATAAACTGAGCAATAAAACAAACATCCAAAAGATCCTCGCTTACACGAGTTTCAAGCTCCGGGAAAAACAAAGTTAATGGATTGTTGTTTTTATAAGAGATTGATAATACGTGCAGTGCAGCCAGCGATGGATTGATTTCTTCCATGGTTTTTGCCCCGGATCAACTTTTTTTGCGGGTGAAAATGATGTAGTCAGCAAATTTGTAAAGGCCATGCCGCCAAAGTTGTATGCCGTGTAAACTCAAAAGAAATTCTTATGAGATACTTACTTCAACTTATCTTCGGATTTTGCATTCTAAGTACTCCGGTGTATGGACAAATAATTGACATGCATATGCATGGTTATACTACCAATGAATATTATGGAGGCAATCCAAATCCGGCCAACGGAATAGCTTCACCTGCAACTGTGGAAGAGCATCAGCAAAGTATAATCGCGTTAATGGATCAGCATAAGATTCAATATGCTGTGATGAGCGCTTCGTTGGAGGCACTTGAAAATTATACCGCATTGGATAAGCGGTTTATCACTGCCCACCAGGATCAGGAAGACGGGCTCCTTGAAATATCAAATTTTGAAAAACTTATTCAAGAGGGAAAAATCAAAATTTTTGGGGAAATAATGGCCGTTTACAAGGGATTGTCCTTATCTGACTCCATTTATGCGCCTTATTTAAAGATTTGTGAAAAATATGATATCCCTGTGGCTGTGCATACCGGAACATCACATCCACGATTAGCAAATACCTGCTGTCCAAACTATAGAATTGAGACTGGCAACCCTTTAAATGTGGAAGATGTATTGATTCGCCACCCAAATTTGAGGGTTTACCTTATGCATGCAGGCACTGAACATTATCAGAAAACCATAGCCCTGATGTATCAATTTCCAGAGTTGTATGTTGATGTAGGGGCACTTTTATGGATTGATGATTTTACCAAATATTTTGGCGTTGAATTTTTGAAAGCTGCAAAAGCCACCGGGATGATTGACAGGGTGATGTTTGGGAGCGATCCAATGGTTTGGCCGGGAGCAATTACAGCATCGATTAAATTTTTAGAGTCCCTGGATTTCTTAACTGAAGATGACAAACAGAAGATATTTTATTCTAACGCTAAAACTTTTTTAAATATTCAAGATTAAATACGGCATACAGGCGGTTTGACAAATTGCCGGAACTGTGGGTTATTCAAGTCCCGCAGGTTCTCCAAAACATCTCATGCCGCCAAACGTTTTCGAACAGTAAAAGAGACATAAAATGAGAATTAAACCCATTGAAAAACCAAAAGCAATTTTTTTAAAGCTTGTATATTGGATAACGAAAAAGCAATATGGCAAGGTAATTTCACCAATTAAAACAATTTATTCCAGAAGCAGACCCTTGCTGTTCTTTGGAAAAAAAATTATTGACACAGAGAAAAAAGTAAAAAACCACGCCCAGAGGACGTGGCTTTGGGATAACCCCTGGAAGGGGATGAAAATACCTTTACCCTCAGAGAAGGTAAAAGCTTGTTATTT
>NZ_FQZE01000041.1 GCF_900141875.1 Tangfeifania diversioriginum
TTACTTCATCACCCAGGCCGACTTGAATGCAGGCGAGGTAATAAACACCGCAACAATCTCGGGCACTGCCCCGGACAATTCAGAGGTTAATGCCAATGATACAGAAACCATTACCGGCAGCCAGCAACCAGCCTTGTCAATCACCAAAACCGCCTCGCCGGCCACATTCAATTCAGCAGGAGAAGAAATTACCTACACCATTGGAGTAGAAAATGCCGGCAATGTTGAACTGACCAGTGTTTCGGTGACCGACCCGCTGACAGGGTTGAATGAAAACATTCTGAACCTGCTTCCCGGAACCACAGAAACTTACACCTCCACTTACATTATCACCCAGGCCGACCTGAATGCAGGCAGTGTAGAAAACACGGCCACAGCTTCGGGCACTGCGCCAGACAATTCAGAAGTTAGTGCCAACGCCACAGCAACCATCACCGGCAGCCAGCAGCCTGCTTTGTCAATCACCAAAATCGCATCGCCGGCCACATTCAATTCAGCAGGAGAAGAAATTACCTACACCATTGAAGTAGAAAATACAGGCAATGTTGAACTGACCAGTGTTTCGGTAACCGACCCGCTGACCGGCCTGTCTGAAAACATTTCGAACCTGCTTCCCGGAACCACAGAAACTTACACCTCCACTTACATTATCACCCAGGCCGATCTGAATTCAGGCAGTGTAGAAAACACGGCCACAGCTTCGGGCACTGCGCCGGACAATTCAGAAGTTAGTGCCAATACCACAGCAACCATTACCGGCAGCCAGCAGCCTGCTTTGTCAATCACCAAAACCGCATCACCGGCCACATTCAACTCAGCAGGAGAGGAAATTACCTACACCATTGAAGCAGAAAATACCGGCAATGTTGAACTGACCAGTGTTTCGGTAACCGACCCGCTGACCGGCCTGTCTGAAAACATTTCGAACCTGCTTCCCGGAACCACAGAAACTTACACCTCCACTTACATTATCACCCAGAGCGATTTGAATGCAGGAAGTGTAGAAAACACGGCCACAGCTTCGGGTACTGCACCAGACAATTCAACGGTTAGTGCCAATGCCACAGCAACCATCACCGGCAGCCAGCAGCCAGCCTTGTCAATCACCAAAACCGCCTCGCCGGCCACATTCAATTCAGCAGGAGAAGAAATCATATACACAATTGAAGCAGTAAATACAGGGAATGTAACAATTACCGAAATTGAATTAGCTGATTCCGTTCTTGATTTTAGTGAGGTGATTTCAGCTCTCGAACCGGGAGAATCAATTTCGTATTCCGTATCCTATTCTATTACACAGGAAGATTTAGACGCTGGTTCTGTAACCAATAGTGCAACGGGATCAGGGAAAGATCCGAATGGCGAAACTGTGGAAGGAAATGGTACAGAAACCATTCAGGCAGAACAGAATCCTGAATTGGTGGTGACTAAAAGCGCATTGCCGGAGAATTTTGCGAATGTGGGTTCTGCAATTGAATATACTATTTTAGTTGAAAATACAGGAAATGTAACTGTTTCAGAAATTGAAGTAATTGATTTATTGGTCAACTTGAATGCTGTTCTCCCTACTTTAGCTCCCGGAGACACTATCAGCTATGTGGAAAATTATGAAGTAACACAGTCTGATTACAGTAATGGAAGTGTGACCAACACCGTTTCGGTTTCCGGAACAGCACCTGACAATACGCCGATAAATGCAGAATTTTCCCTGACTGTAAATGCGTTGGAACCTCCTGTTGCCGTTAATGATATCAGTTCAGATAATATTTCAGGAAATAGTGTAACTGTAAATATCCTGGCCAATGACAAACTTCATGATGGTGGAGATGCAACACCCGATTTGGTTACTGTTGATATAAATCCGGATCAGACTGGCGTGCAAAATGAATTGATTGTAAATGGCGAAGGTACCTGGTCCTATAATTTAACCACCGGTGAGGTTACTTTTAATCCGGGTGCCGGTTTTACCACCGATCCATCGCCGATTTCCTATCGGTTAACAGAAAACTTGACAGGCAGAAACGACAATGCCAGTATAACGGTTGAATATAATGAGGGAGAACCTTTTGCAATTAATGATACAAGTGGAGGTAATAAACCCGGCAATACTGTTACACTAAACATTTTGGACAATGACATGCTAAGTGATGGGACTCCTGTAAATCCCGATATGGTGAATATCGATCTTCAACCACAAGCATCGGGAACACAAACCGCTCTTATTGTTGATGGTGAAGGTACCTGGGATTATTCGCCACAAACAGGAATCATTTCTTTTACACCAGATGCAGGTTTTACAACCGACCCGAAGCCTGTAATTTATTTACTCACTGAAAATTTAACCGGTTTAAGTGATGAGGGAACCATTTCAATTTTGTTTGATGAGGAGCCACCGGTTGCAAATGATGACAGCAGCACAGGGAATACCCCCGGTGAAACCGTAAGTATAAACATTCTTGAAAATGACAGGTTGAGTGACCAAACTCCTGTAATTTTAGATTTAGTTGCAGTTGACCTGAATCCTTCGTTGACTGGAGCCCAGTCGGAACTGGTTGTGGCCAATGAAGGTACGTGGACTTTTGTTCCGGCAATCGGAATAGTCACCTTCACACCCCAACCAGGATTTTCCGTATCGCCTTCGCCTGTTTCTTATGTATTATTTGAAAATTTGACAGGGTTAACAAATTCTGCCGATATATCAATTACTTACGAACAGGTGTCGCCGATGGCGTCAGATGACAACATCGCCGGGAACAATCCAGGCTCAAATGCGACGGTCAACATTCTTTCAAACGATAGATTAAGCGATGGAACCGCTGCGTTTCCGGGAGATGTAACTGTTGATTTAGATGCTGAAACGGAAGGAACTCAAACCGAACTGATTGTGCCGGGCCAGGGCACATGGAGTTACAATCGGTTAACAGGGGTGGTTACTTTTAACCCTGAAGAAGGTTTTTCTGCAAGTCCATCTCCCGTTTCATATATTCTTACTGAAGATCTTACCGGATTGAGCCACCAGGCTGTTATAACGGTTAGTTACGAGGAAGCCGCACCGGAGGCTATAAATGACAGCAGCGAGGATAATTCACCCGGGAGCAGCGTGTCGATTTCTATTCTTGAAAATGATAAGTTAAGTGACGGTTCGCCTGCACACCCTGAGCAGGTTATTGTTGATATCGACCCGTTGACAGATGGCAATCAAACTGAACTAACGGTTGAGGGTGAAGGAAGCTGGATGCTTGATGATGAAACCGGTATCCTTACATTCACTCCCTTGCCATTTTTCTTTTCAAATCCTACGCCGTTGGTTTACCGTTTATCAGCTATAGAAAATCCGGGCTTATATGCCGAAGCAACCGTTTTTGTTTATGTGGATCAGGAATTGCTGACTTCTTCAGTCAGTTTGGTTAAAACGGGAGAATACAATCCATCTAGTGAAACAATTCATTACACTTTTGAGGTTACAAATACCGGCGAAATAACACTTCGGGATATTGAAATCGATGATGAGCGAATTGGAATAACCAACCTTGAAGTAGTCCCCGATACCCTTCCGCCGGGGGCAACAGGAACTGCAACCGCTACCTATGAAATTTCCCAGGCCGATATCGATGCAGGAGGGGTATCCAATTCTGCAAGAGTAAGGAGTTTTAATTTGAAAGGTGAAACAGTGGAAGATGATTCGGGCAGTGAGCCTGACAATGATGCCCCAACTGTTACTAATTTCGAACAAAATCCATCGGTATATATTCAAAAGGAGGCGGATCTGTCTTCTGATGAAGTGGCTGTGGGTGATATCGTTAATTTTAATATTCGTGTTGAGAATACCGGAAATGTCACATTATTCAATGTGCTGGTTGAAGATCCTTTAACAGGGTTCGAACAGGAATTGGAGCAGTTGATTCCGGGCGAATTATTGAATTTTTCAACAGAATATACCGTTCAGATAGCTGATAATTCTGAAGGACAATTCGACAATGTGGCCTTTGTTTCTGCCAATACTCAAGATGGTTTATTAACAGAGGCATCGTCAACTGTTACGGTTCAGGTTGAACAATGTGAACTGGTAATTCCAACAGGATTTTCTCCAAACGACGATGGCATTCAGGATACCTGGAGAATTACATGTTTGGAAAACTACCCCGATGCAAGGGTTGAAATTTACAACCGCTGGGGAAACCTGGTATTTGAAAAGGATAATTTTGGAAATTCAGATGTTCACGGTGCCGATGCCTGGTGGAGCGGTTACTCTTCAAAAAAGTGGACATTCGGTAACGATAAACTGCCGGCCAGCACGTACTTTTTTATTTTAGACTTAAACGATGGCAATGAGCCGCTTACCGGCCACTTATTCCTGAACAGATAATTTGGTTGTGTTATGAAAACGAAACAAAACATGAGATATAAAAAGAAGATAACCGGGAGCCTGTTTGTTTTACTTCTGTTGTTCATAATCAGAAGTGAAGCCCAGCAGGATCCTACGTTTACGCAGTATAATTTCAATATTCAATCCTTTAACCCGGCCTATGCAGGGACTTGGGACAATACCGGGTTTTTGGTTCTGGGGCGTCACCAGTGGGTGGGCATGTCGGGAGCTCCAACAACATATACCTTTACTTTTCAAACACCCGTAAAATTCCAGAATTTTGCCTGGGGTGTGAATGTTGTTGCTGACAAAGTTGGTTTTGAAAAACGGCTGGGTGCAAATATCGATTATTCGTACCGGTTAAGAGTAACGAATAAAACAAATCTTCGGTTGGGAATTAAAGGAGGTGTTACAACTTACACCAATAACCTGACCGATTATACCGGCTATCCCGGAGACCCTGCCGATCCGATGTTTATGTCTGATATTGAAATGAAATTTATGCCCAATTTTGGAATTGGTGCATTTCTTTCCAACGAAATATATTATGTCGGAATTTCATCTCCCAAAATTTTAAACATTAAGCTTGAGAATAATTTCAGCAACTTTTCCACCGAGGCCGAATTGCGTCATTTTTTTCTCATCGGAGGATATGTTTTTGAACTTTCGGATTATCTCAGCTTTAAGCCAACATTTTTAGCCAGGACTGTTTGGGGAGTGTCAACAGTTTTCGACTTTACCGCCAATTTTTTACTGGGAGAAAAGGTTTGGCTTGGTGCCAATTACCGTACCGGCGATTCTTTTGGTTTTGTCGGGCAATGGATTTTCAAAAATTTAAGAATTGGATACGGATTTGATTATTCCACCACACAGTTGCATTCGTTTCACAACGCTACCCATGAAGTAATGGTTTCGTACGAATTGCCGGCACGCCGCAGATGGAGTTCGCCCAGAATGTTTTAGTCCGTAAAATGAAAGAATGTGAGAATATGATTAGAATTTTTACAATAATACTTCTGGTTTTTATCGGTTTCCCAAATGATTTAAAGGGCCAGTCATCGGGATTTTTCGATTATATCGATTTCCAGATTGCACCATTGTCCTCAATAAATTCAATTGAAAGTGACATTTCGCCATTTTTTGTTGAAAACGAATTGTATTTTTCTTCTGTGCGAGAAGAGTTTTTCGGAGATGAAAAGCGTCAGGAACAAAGTACTTTGTTTTATGATATTTACCGGGTTGAAATTGACGAAAAAGGTTATCCGGTAACTGAACGCGAGGTGGTTCCGGGATTTGGCAATATGTTCCACGAAGGGTCCGCTGCGTGGTGCAAAAAAACGGGTGAGTTATTTGTTACCATAAGCAACGAACCTGAGGAGTCTCGTTTGTCGGGTAATCGAAACATCCAATTACGATTGGTTATTATGAAAGAGATTAACGGAAAATGGGCGGTTAGCCGGGAATTTCCTTTTCATAACCCTGAATTTAATTTTGCACATCCTGCAATAAGCATTACTGGAGATACCCTTATTTTTTCCAGCGATATGGATGGCGGATATGGAAATTCCGATTTGTATATGTCGGTCCGCGACGATGGACAGTGGAGTAAACCGGTTAATCTGGGTGAAGAGATAAATACAGCCGGCAATGAAATGTTCCCGACCTTTGGTCCTGACGGAATGTTGTTATTTTCCTCAGACGCACTGGCACCCAATTATGGGCAACTCGACATTTATTATACAAGTTTATCAAACAAAACAAAACCTGTGAACCTGGGGGAAGAGGTGAATTTTCCCTCCGATGATTTTGGACTTTCCATTCATCCTTCAGGCAAATTTGGATATTTTTCGTCCAATCGTTACGACTGGAGAAAAGATGATATTTACAGGGTTGACTTTCTTCCCCAGGTTGAAAATCTGTGGGGGAAGGTTATTGCCCGTCACAACGAAAAAGCCGTGCAGGAGGCGATTGTTTATTTGGAAGATAGTGAGGGGAACCAGATACGATCGGCACTTACCGGCTTCTTTGGCAATTTTAAGTTTTTTACAGTGCCTAAAGGTAAATTCTACCAGATTTATGCTGATAAAGAAGGTTTTTCATCAGAAAAAATTCCTTTTTTATTTTTAGATAATGAATTTATTGAATTATCGTTACGTCGAATTATAGATTACCGGATTGTAGTAAAAGATTTTGAGAATGGAAATGCTGTAATTGGTGCTGAAATGATCTTCAATGAGTCGAACAGGAAGACAGGTTCAGATGGTATTATAAAAATTGAATTTGATAGTATCTTTAATGGCACGGTCCGGGTAAGTAAATCAGGTTATTTTGATAATACATTCGAACTCAATCCGGAACGATTTGCACTTGGTTCCGGTGTTACAGATACTGTCTGGCTTTTCAGAAAAGAAGTTGGCCGAACTTTTTTAATGGAGTCGGTTGAGTTTCAAGTTAATGATTGGGAAATACTGCGAGAATCAGAACCCGAACTGAACCAGTTGGTTAAACTAATGGAAGACCATCCAGCTTTGAGAATTGAAATAAGTGCACATACCGACAGCCGGGGAGAAGACAGTTACAACTTATGGCTCAGTCAAAAACGCGCCGATTCGGTTTTGGAATATCTGGTTCAAAAAGGGATTTCCAGCGACCGCGTAAAGGCAAAAGGATACGGTGAAACCCGACTTGTGAATCGTTGTGCCAACGGCGTTGTTTGTTCTGAAGAAGACCATCAGGAAAACCGCCGAATAGAATTTGTAATTTTGGAATATTAACGAAAATAATATCGAAGCCAAAACAAGAAATTTGTAGCCTTCAAATTTTTATTCTGAAGTTATTGTTTGGTATATCCGATTCAGTGGACCTCAGGCGGGAGTTCCCGAAACCGTGAGATCCTCAGCTGCGCTTGTATTTATTTTCCCCGCTTCTTCCATTATCACATCGTAGTAATACCCTGCTCCAAAATCTTTTTCGAGGGTGATTTTGCCTTTGAATGTAACCTGATCATTTACCTCGGCGGCATCCTGGGTAGTAATTGTCAAATCAAATTTGCCATTGCTGCTGGTTCCATCCTGGATATGCACCCAGTTTTTACCCATGATGTTTTTATTGACTTTTACCACAACTCCCCTGATTTCAATTTCTTTACCTGAAAAATTTTCGGGATTGCCATAAATTTCTGCAATGGTAATTTCGTCTGCCGATTTTTCCAATGAAATTGCGCTTTCCTTTTCTGTTTCAACCTTCCCGCTGTGTCCTTGATCGTGGACGGAGGGCATTTGGGCCATCGGGTTACTTTGGATGGGATTTTCGCTTACCTGGTTGATAAAATAAATCTCATCGAAAGTCCGATCGAGTTCTTTGCTGTGAAAGTTTGTCATTTGAAGTTGATTATCGTAATAAAGCACATCGCCGCTATTAACTTCTTTTTTGGCGGTAGCAACCCATTTTTCGTCCATGTTTTCTTTCACTTTCATGTAGGTGTATGTGCCTCCCTGTATTACTTCACTCACTTCAAAAACATTTGCATTCTCGGGAGTTGCAGTTTGTGCAGTTTGTCCGTTTTTATTTCTCACACACGATGCAAAAACCACTGCTATTGTCAATATCAAAAAAGTTCTCATTCTTGTAATTTTTAAATTTTTTTAAATTCACTTTTTCTGCTTAATCCCGGATAAAATTCCGGCAACTTTAAAAGATGTTTTAAAATTAACGGAAAAGTACCTCATTTTGTTGACAATTTATTCGGAGGCAATCAGGTTCGCCTCCCAGCTAATTTTTTGCAGTTCATTCATCAGCGAATCTTTCAATTGATTGTAGCGCGGTAAATTTTCTTCTGATACCGGTTCAACGGGCGGGGCTTCCACTTTTAGAGGGTCAACAGGGCTGCCGTTTTTATGTACTCTGAAATCGAGGTGCGGGCCGGTGGAAAGTCCTGTTGATCCTACATATCCTATTACCTGGCCTTGTTCCACCCTGGCACCGGTTGCAATGCCCTTTGCAAAACCTGAAAGATGCATATAGGTGGTGGTGTACATGGAATTGTGTTTGATTTTTACATAATTGCCTCCCCCGTTGCGCTGGTAGGCGCGGGCAATTACTGTACCGTCGCCGATACTTTTTACAGGCGTGCCTTTGGGAGCTGCATAATCCACACCATGGTGCGGCCTGCGAATCCGGAGTACCGGATGCATGCGGTTGTGCGAAAACCGCGAGCTGATACGGAAAAAATCGAGTGGTGCTTTCAAAAATGCTTTTCGCAGGCTTTGTCCTTTTTCATCAAAATAATCGAAGCGTTCATCCTGGAAAAACCGGAAAGCGTACAATTTGTCATCGTAATGATCGAACTGGGCGGCAAAAATTTCTCCAATGCCGATGTAGGTGGTATCCACATATTGTTCTTCATAAATTATCCGGAAACGATCGCCTTTCTGAATGGCAAAAAAATCGATGGTCCAGGCGTAAATATTATTGAGTCGCAAAGCGAGCATCGGGTCGAGGTTGTTGTCTTTCATGGTGTTCCAGAGCGACGATTGGATAGTGCCCTGCGAAGTGCGCAGCTGGGTGCGGATTTCTTTTTCACCATGGTAAACCCTGAGCGAATCGAACAATTCAAACACGTAGTAGTCAACCGGAGAGTTTTCATACACAAAAAATCGGGCTTCACCCAGAGAGTCAGGTGTTTGAAAAACACTGTAATGGTTTCCGCTGCGGATTTTTCGTACGTCGAAAACCGGTTTCGACTGCCGTGCTATCCGGTCGATGGTAGCCATGCTAACACCGAAATTGTTTAAAATTGTACTCAAATGCTGATTCCTTTTTACATTTCCGGTTTTAATGATGAAAGAATCTGCCGGCAGTCCGTATCTTAAAACAGGTTCGGCAACAATTACCGTATCATTTTTTGTTTCTGTTTGTTCGTTTTGTTTCTGCTGTTTTTTATTTTGATGACAGGAGAATAATAAACCTGTAAAAAGTAATACCACCACTGCCATCTGAAAAATCAACCCCGAAGTTTGCCTCATATTATTTCAATTATTCTTCTGTTCTTTTAAAACTCATTTTCTCCGTTTTTGTTATCTAACTTAATTTTTTTTCGAACTGAAAAAATACTGAGGACAAAAATAGAAAAATTGCGTTCACCCTATAACTTCAGGCGGTCGAATCCCTGACCGTAAACGCCCATAACACTTCCCATCGAGATAAATGCATCAGGATCGATCTCTTTAATTTTTCTAAATATTGAACTGGTTTCTTTTTTTCTGACCACAGACATTATAATTTTTGTCTCTTCCTGGGTGTACCAGCCTGTTCCATTTAAAACAGTAACACCACGGGTAACTTCATGTGTAATGTAATCTGAAATATCCTTGTATTTTTTGGAGAAAATAAACATTTGCGCTGAGCGGTTAGCACCACTTAAAAACGAATCGAGCGTGTAGGAGACCACCCACATGGAAACGTAACCGTAAACCAGTTTTTCGGGCGATTGGAAAACAAAATACGAAGAGGCCACAATTACCACGTCGCAGGCGAGAATTATACGTCCCGGACTAATGTTTCGGTATTTGTTTACAATCATTGCAAAAATGTCGGTCCCACCGGTGCTCCCGCCACGAGAGAAAACAACGCCGAGTCCGATTCCGCAGGCCATACCCCCCAGTACAGCTGAAAGAAAAGTATCGTCAACCAGCGGTTCAGTAAGTATATTCTGAAATGCGGATAAAAAGAAAGTCAGTACTGCAATGCTGTAAATCGTTTTTACTCCAAAATTGGCCCCCATAATTTTTATGGCTATCAGTACCAGCACAATATTGATGGCGAGATAAGTTACGCCCACTGGAATTTGGGCTGCGTAAAAAACTACTGCTGCCACACCACTGATTCCACCACCGGTAATTTCGGCCGGGATGAGAAAAAGTACCCAGCCCATGGTAAAAAACAACAACCCGAATGTAATAATCACATAATCTTTTATTGTTGTGTACAGTTTATTGTTGCTATTCGAAATCCAGGTAAACATGGCATTTAAATTTTGAGTAAAAAACGGCCGCAAAAGAAACAACCGAAATGCACAAAAATCGTGATAATTGTCACTCTTTTAAAAGTTAGGAATGAATTAATGTTGTGGTAATTTTCAGGGCGGAAAACCTTGAATTCATGATTCGTGTTAGATGATAGTTATAAATTCAAAAAACAGGTGCAGAATTCATCATCCTGCACCTGTGTTTATTTTTCAGAATACTTTATTTCGCTATTTCAGCATAGTATTTATAGAACAGCAGAATAGTTTTCAACCCTCTATAAAACTGTTCGAGCGGGAAATTTTCGTTAGGAGAGTGAATGGCATCAGCTTCCAGTCCAAACCCCATCAAAACAGATTTTAGTCCCAGCACCTGTTCGAACGTTGAAATAATAGGAATACTTCCGCCTGAGCGCACCGGTACCGGCCGTTTGCCGTAAACATCCTGATAGGCTTTTTCTGCCGCCTGGTAGGCCGGAAGATCGATGGGACACACGTAGCCCTGTCCGCCATGAAGCACGCTTACTTCAACTTTAACTGATTTGGGCGCAATACTTTCGAAGTGGTCTTTGAACAGCTTTTCAATTTTTTTATGATCCTGGTGGGGAACCAGCCGGGTAGAGATTTTTGCATAGGCTTTTGAAGGCAGTACCGTTTTGGCGCCTTCTCCGGTATAGCCGCCCCAAATTCCGCAAACATCGAACGACGGCCTGATTCCGGTGCGTTCGGTAGTAGTAAATCCTTTTTCACCGGCAAGCTCTTCCACATCGATGGCCTTTTTGTATTCCTCTTCGTTAAATGGCGCCCGGGCGAGCAGTTCGCGCTCTTTTGCCGAAACTTCCAGTACATCGTCGTAAAATCCGGGAATGGTCACTTTCCCGTTTTCATCGGTCATCTGGTCAATCATTGAACAAAGCACGTTGATGGGGTTGGCCACTGCTCCGCCAAACAAACCAGAATGCAGGTCGCGGTTGGGGCCGGTTACTTCTACCTGCCAGTAGGCAAGCCCGCGCAACCCGGCTGTAATCGAAGGAGTGTCGGCTCCGAACATGGCTGTGTCGGAAACCAGGATAACATCGGCACTGAGCATTTCTTTGTTTTCTTCGGCCCATTTGCCCAGGTTTGGCGAACCAATTTCTTCTTCTCCTTCAATCATAAATTTTACATTGCAGGGAAGTGTGTTGGTTTTCACCATCAATTCAAACGCTTTAAAGTGCATCATTCCCTGTCCTTTGTCGTCGTCAGCACCACGTCCCCAAATTTTGCCGTCTTTTACAACGGGTTCAAAAGGTTCGGTATTCCATTTTTCGATGGGGTCAACCGGCATCACATCCATGTGCGAGTAAACAAGCACTGTTGGCAGTTTCGGATCAATTATTTTTTCGGCGTAGGTAACGGGATTGCCTTCGGTTTCAAAAATGGTTGCTTTGTCGGCTCCTGATTCGAGCAGTAGATTTTTCAGGTATTCAGCAGCTTTGTACATGTCGGGTTTGTGGCTTTTTACCGAGCTGATTGACGGAATGCGCAGTAAGCCAAATAATTCTTCCAGAAATCGATCTTTGTTTTCTTCGATGTAGTTATTAATGTAATCCATTTTGCAATTCTTTTTGTTTGAATTGGAAAAATACATTTTTCTGAAAGACTATTAAATAGAAATTGTCATAAAATGGAGGAAAAATAAAAAGGGCAACTCGTTGGTTGACGAATTGCCCTTTAAAAATTTATGAAAAGTTACGCTTAGTTTACAATTTCGGTGAAACGGGCGTCATTGAAATAATTGGCAAATTCCAAATCGGTTTTTGCTTTTGCTTTCATTTCAGGATTGATGCTCACTGCTTCTTCGAGGCTGTCGAACAACAGGTTTTCTCTTGCTGTGCGTGCACCGATTACCGCTTTCAGGTATTCTTTCATGAAACAGTTTTCACGCTCGAATGCTTCCAAATCTCTCAATGCACCGTTGTTGTTTCCGGTTAGTATTTTGGCAAGAGCAGAGTTGATATCCTGGTAGTCTCCAAAATATCTTACGGCCTGATCGTAGTTGGCTTTTTTAATGCTAACAATTCCGAGGTTGTAGTTAACTTCGTCGCCGGCACCGGCTGCTGAACCAAATAAGGTTTCAGCCTGCTCAACATTGTCTTCGTAAAGCGCAATTGCACCCAAGTTGTTTTTAATCACAGGTTCGTCGTTTTTCAGTCTTTCAGCTTTTTCAAACAATGGTTTGGCATCGTCGTAATTCATTTGTTTTACAAGAACAAAACCGGCATTGTTTGGTCCGCGCCAGTCGTCGGGATAAACTCTCTGGAAAGAATTGTAAATTTCCAATTGGTCATCCAGGCCTTCGTATAAAGTAGCAGCGTAAAGCAGTTCAGCCGGATTAAGTGATGCCGGATCTGATTTTGCCAGAGAACGAAGTTCTTTATCGGTTTTTCCAATCAGCTCAACACTTGTCAGTAATTTGGCTCGGCGCAGTTCAGGAAGAACTTCTTCTGCCAGCACTGTAAAAGTTTCTGACAAGTTTCTGATTTCGCGTTCGCGAACTTCAGGGTCGGTGTACATCGAGAGCACCCTTAAAATCAGTTCTTTGTCCTGTATGTTTGATTCTTCGAGTTTTTCTTTGAACCCATCCCAGTCTTCCGGGGTGTATCTTGTTTTCAGGTTGATGTCCACACCGGCTTCTTTCAGTTTTTCGGCTACAAAATCAGAAGAGGTACTTTTACGGTCGGCTGCCAGGTCGGTGTTGAAATCGATTTCACCGTCGGGTGATGCATAAGCCGAA
The DNA here is from genome assembly GCF_900141875.1 of Tangfeifania diversioriginum. Lineage (GTDB taxonomy): Bacteria > Bacteroidota > Bacteroidia > Bacteroidales > Prolixibacteraceae > Tangfeifania > Tangfeifania diversioriginum. The sequence continues at coordinate 13,165 of NZ_FQZE01000041.1, forward strand.
ACTTCTACATCTTTCAGGTCGATACGTTCTTCCTGGTTGGCTTTTTCGGTGTACCTCAAAAATTCTTCCACATCTTCGGCAGTAATTTCTTCACCACGGAGGTTGGCACGGTTAATCATATAATGAATGTCGGCCAGCATTTCATCCGGAACTACTCTTTGGAACGGGTCGATATTCGGATCGTATTTGCCTGTATTGTTGGCTTCGCGGCGTACACCCAAAATGGGTTTTGGGAAATTGGCTACCATTGTGCTGGTTGCAATCACACCGTCAGCAATTTTTATGGGATCAAAATCTACACTTTTTGCACCTTTTGAAGCCGTAATGTTTATATAAAGTTCAGATTTTCTCATGGCCTCAACAAAATCGGCAGCATCGTTATAGCTGAATGAACCGCCTGCGTTGTAGCTGATAACCTTGTTGTTTGCCTGAACTTTTTCGCCTTGCATGGAAACCGCTTCCAGGGAAGTTTCACCTTCCTGGTGCCTCAGTACCGGGGTGGCGACTAAAGTGGCTTTTTTGTTGAAATATTTTGCAGGGAATTTGCCATTAATAGCAACATCTACCTCACCAGCGTGTGTCTCAAGAACTTCAGGGGTAACATTGAATTGAATCTGGTCGGCATTTTTTTTCATTTTGTTTAGTCCTGCACAACCAGATAAAATTGCAGCAGCCAGTGCAAAAACTGCAAAAGGTTTTAGATTGAAATTTTTCATAATTAACAGTATTTAAAATAATTTATAGATTCTTTCATCCGAACACAAAAATAGAAAGCTTTTTTTTATTTAAAAGTTGCTGGACAATTTTTTATTGCAGCAACATGCGATTTATTCCTAATTTATACTCAGTTTTAAAAACTGCCTCTTTTAAAAGTTGATAATGGTCATTATTATTGACAAAATCGATATTATTCACATCGATGATCAACATTGGGAATGAAGTGATTTGTTTAAAAAAATGAAAATAGCCGTTTTTAATTTTTTCGAGGTAGTCGGGTGTAATTTCCTGTTCGTAATCGCGGCCTCTTTTTTTTATATTACTGATCAGTTTTTCCGTGTCGGCATGAAGGTAAACATACAAATCGGGTTTGGGCATCGACTCAAAAACAATATCGAAAATTTGCCTGAAAAGACGGTATTCGTCTTCCTTTAATGTGTTTTGTGCAAATATGGCCGACTTGGCAAAGTAGTAATCGGCAATCAGGAAGGAATGGAAAAGATCGAGGTTAAAAACTTCATTTTTAATTTGGTTGTACCTGTCGGCCAAAAATGAGAGCTCGAGCGGAAACGAGTAGCGATCCTGATTTTTGTAAAATTTTGGTAGAAAAGGATTGTCAGCAAATTGTTCCACAATGAGTTTGGCATTGTACTCGTTGGCCAGTTTGTTGGCCAGGGTTGTTTTTCCTGCCCCTATATTTCCTTCAATAACTAAAAACTGCATAAATTCCTGCAAAAAACGGTTGAAAACTAATTTGTTTTGGTTTTTAAAATGAGAACCCGGCGATATATTTTACATTATTTTTTTTGAAGATCGAATTTTACTGTCTTTACTTCCTCCCCAAAAATAACCGGTGATGAGACCCGCAACAAAACCTGCCGAGAGCATGGCCCAGTTATAAGCCGGGAAAAGTTTCATGAGCAGGTAACCCAAAAGCAATCCGGCTACCATCCCAAAAAATGAGAAAAGATAAGTATAATAATAGGGGGCGTAAAATCCGTGATTTTTTTGCATATGTTCCGACAGGCGGCTGATGGCGCGGTCGTATTCACGCCTTGATTTTCCGGGGGTTTCTATGGCTTCATCCATTTTGTCCACTATTGCTGCAATGTTAATTTTTTCTTTTTCGCAGTAGGGGCAGTTCCCCGAAAATTCACCCAAACGTTCGATGTTGCGCTTGAACTCATCAACCCTGAAAAAACGGAGATCACGCTTTTTTATGTTTTTGGTTTTTTCGTCAAGCTCCGAAATAGTATGTTTTGACCATTCTTCCATTTCAACCTGTTTTATTCGGAATCAAAATTAATAATAAAGTTTAACTCTTCATGCCGGCTGTTATTTTATGCTTTGGTTAAAATTAAATATGACAAAAAAAGCCGTTCAAAAAATAATGAACGGCTTTTGAATAACGAATTAATTATCTCTTCGAGGTTTTCGGTTGTCTCTCCGATCGTCCCTCCTGTCATTTCTTCTGTTGTCGCGGCGGTCATCCCTTCTGTTATCGTCTCTGCGATTGTCTCTCCGCTGCGGGCGGTCACCTCTCGGAGGCCGTTCAACATATCCTTCCGGTTTGGGTAATAAAACTTTGCGCGAAAGTTTCAGTTTCCCTGTTCTGTCATCGATTCCAATGAGTTTCACCTCCAGTTCGTCGCCTTCTTTAACTACATCTTCAGGTTTTTCAACCCGTTTCCATTCCATTTCTGAAACGTGCAGCAATCCGTCTTTTCCGGGAAGTATTTCAACAAAAGCACCGAATGAAACAACTGATTTCACGGTTCCTTTGTAAATTTCACCTACTTCTGGTAAAGCAATAATTGATTTTATGCGGGCTTTTGCGGCTTCAATTATATCTGCACCGGCACCCGAGATTTCTACCAGTCCTTTGTCGTCAACTTCTTCAATAACAATCACCGAATCTGTTTCTTCCTGGATAGCCTGAATAATTTTTCCTCCGGGGCCAATGATTGCGCCAATCATATCTTTCGGTACTTCCATTACTTCGATGCGCGGAACATTTGGTTTGAATTCGGTGCGTGGTTCCGGAATTACCTCCAGCATTTTGTTCAGAATGTGCAAACGGCCTTCTTTTGCCTGCTGAAGTGCTTGTTTAAGAACTTCGTATGGTAAGCCGTCAACTTTTATGTCCATCTGGGTGGCTGTGATTCCGTCAGCGCTGCCGGCCACTTTAAAGTCCATATCGCCCAGGTGGTCTTCATCGCCCAGGATGTCAGACAAAATAGCGTATTTGTCAGAATTTTTATCGGTAATAAGCCCCATGGCAATTCCTGAAACCGGTTTTTTCATTTTCATCCCGGAGTCCATCATTCCCATTGTGCCGGCGCAAACTGTTGCCATCGATGACGAACCGTTTGATTCGAGGATGTCGGAAACAATGCGCACGATGTATGGAAAATCTTGGGGGATCATTTTTTTGAGTGCCCGGTGTGCCAGGTTTCCGTGACCAACTTCGCGGCGGCTAACGCCACGTGGTGTGCGTGGTTCACCTACACAAAACGGTGGAAAATTATAGTGAAGCAAGAATTGTTCTTTTCCCTGAACGGTTACGTTATCAATAATTTTTTCATCCATTTTTGTACCCAGGGTAACTGATGTGAGCGACTGCGTTTCGCCACGTGTAAACAGTGCCGATCCATGTGCTCCGGGAAGGTAATTCACTTCGCCCCAAATAGGCCTGATTTCGTTTGTAGCCCTACCGTCCAGACGAATGCTGTCGTCAAGAACCATCCGGCGCATCGCTTCTTTCTCTACATCATGATAATACCTTTTAATCAGTTTTTCATGAAGTTCGAGGTCAATCTCTTCATTTTCGGCGTTGGCTTCCAGGTAGGCTTCAATGTATTCATCGCGAATGGCATCGAATCCGGCCATCCGTTCTTGTTTGTTTGTGATAATTTGTTTGGCCAGGTCATAACATTTATCGTAAAGGTCAGCTTTTACCTTTTCGCGAAGTTCTTCGTCATTGTTTTCGTGATTATATTCACGCTTTACAACGCCCAGTTCTGTTGCCAGTTCTTCCTGAGCTTTGCAGTGCTTTTTAATTTCTTCGTGTGCGAACTTAATGGCTTCGAGCATTTCTTCTTCCGAAATTTCGTCCATTTCACCTTCTACCATCATGATGTTGTCAAAGGAAGCTCCTACCATGATGTCGATATCGGATTCTTCCAGTTGAGCGTGAGTCGGATTAATAACGAATTCGCCGTTTACGCGACCAACTCTCACTTCCGAAATAGGAGTTTCAAAAGGTACATCGGAAACAGTAATTGCTGCCGACGCTGCAAGGCCTACCAACGCATCGGGCAAGTCTTCCTTGTTGGCCGAAATCAGCGAAATCATTACAGCAGTTTCGGCATGGTAGTCGTCCGGGAAAAGTGGACGTAATGCCCTGTCAACCAGTCTTGCTGCCAGGATTTCTTCGTCAGAGGGGCGCCCTTCGCGTTTCAGAAAACCTCCCGGGAATCGCCCGGCAGCTGAAAATTTTTCACGATAATCAACTGTTAAGGGCATGAAATCTACATCTTCTTTTGCTTCTTTTGCTGAAACAACTGTTGCCAGCACCATGGTTTCACCCATTCTCACTACTACCGATCCATCGGCCTGTTTGGCCAGTTTGCCGGTTTCTATGGTAATCGATCTGCCGTCTGCCAGTTCGATTGTTTTTAATGTTGCATTTACCATAACGTCTTAAAAATAAAATCAAATAATTAAATAAATTACAATGGGTGGTGAGGTTTTGCAATATACAAAAAAGAAAGGCAATACTCTGCATTGCCTTTCTTTTAATTTTTTATTTACGCAGTTTCAGTTTTTCAATGATTGCGCGGTACCGTTCAATGTCTTTACTTTTTAAATAATCGAGCAAACGGCGTCTTTTACCAACGAGTTTAATAAGTGCACGGCGTGTGCTAACGTCTTTTTTGTTGGTTTTCAGGTGACCGGTAAGATGAGTGATGCGGTGTGTGAACAATGCAATCTGTCCTTCGGCGCTTCCTGTGTCGGTTTCATCTTTGCCGTAGTTGGCAAAAATTTCTTTTTTCTTGTCTTGTGTTAAATACATTTTATAAAACTTTAAGTTATACCATGTTTAAACCGCAGCATCGCTTTCAATAACAACGGCTTAAAATTACCGGCGGCAAAAATAGGTAAAAGATTTTGATTTTCAAATTAGTCGTATAAATGCTCGTCGGCGGCGGGGCCACATTCGCAATCTTCATGCAATCCTTTTTCATATTGCTGAAGCGCTCTCAGGCTCATTCCCATGCTGGAGAAACCTCCGTCGTTGAAGAGGTTTTGCATGGTAACTCTTTTGGTCAGATCGGAAAACAGCGTGATGCAATAGTCTGCACAATCGTCAGCCGTTGCATTGCCAAGGGGCGACATGCGCTCGGCAAAATCGAGCAAACGGTCGAACCCTTTCACACCGTTTCCGGCAGTGGTTTTGGTAGGCGATTGCGAAATGGTATTAATGCGAACATTTCGTTCGCGCCCGTATATGTAACCAAAACTGCGGGCAATTGATTCGAGCAGTGCTTTGGCATCAGCCATGTCGTTATACCCGAAAAAAGACCGCTGCGCCGCCACATACGACAGGGCAACAACCGATCCCCATTCATTTATTGCATCCAGCTTGCGGGCAGTTTGTAATACTTTATGGAATGAGATGGCTGAAACATCAAGCGTTTTGTCGAGATAGCTATAGTTTAAATCGCTGTAGTGCCTGTCTTTCCGAACGTTTGGTGACATTCCGATGGAATGGAGGATAAAATCAATTTTGCCTCCTAAAATATCCATCGATTGGGTAAAAAGCTGATTCAAATCATCCACATTTGTGGCATCAGCAGGGATTGCTTCAGTATTTAACTTCTTGGCCAGTTGTTGCGTTTCGCCCATGCGCATTGCTATTGCGGTGTTCGAAAGCGTGAGTGTTGCTCCTTCTTCGTGGGCCCTTTCGGCTACTTTCCACGCAATAGAGTCGGGATTCAGTGCTCCAAAAATTATCCCTCTTTTCCCTTGAAGTAAATTATAACTCATGGTATTAAATTATGTGTAATTATGAAATGCAAAGTTAATTGAGTTTAAATAAAACTAAAGCGATTGTTTTTATTTCACTTGCAAAATCTGATTTTTTAACCTTTCAAATCGAATTTTGTTCATTTTTAGTCGATATTTAAAAATAGTGTACTATAATATTATTTTTATCTAAACCCATTCCAAATAAGTTTGGATGTTTAAAAATTCAATTTATATTTGTGGCAGACAAAATCGGTAAAAATGAATTTAATTTTTCAAAATATCGCTTCTAAAGCAATGGCACAAATCAATGCCAGCAGATTCATTTTGCCGTCGGTTTTCATGTCTATGCGCTAGCCTTCATTCAGTGATAATTCATTGATTGGAGGCGTATTCGTTTCAGCGTTAATAAACTCAAAGTTTTACTTTTACATTTTAAAATTATGTCGGATAAAGTTATTCGATTTGGAGGAAGCAATGCAGCCAGCACCTCATCAATAAAAAATTTAATTGAATATTTAGGCCAGTTTCAAAACCGGAATTTCATTGTTTCGTCTGCAGTTCCTGAGTTGCTCCAAATAGTTGAAAATAATATACGTCAGGTATATAAATCAGATGCCGGTAAGGTTACCCGGCAAATCGAACAGATTTTCATTAAGATTACCGGTGAATTGCCAACGCAAGGTTACCAAAAACTTGTGGAGCAATACAGCAATATTCTGAAAGGGATTGGTTTAATAGGTGATTACTCCGAGGCTTTAAGCGATCAGGTTAAAAGTTTTAGTGAAAAATTAACCGTTGAGATAATAAAAACGCAATTCCAAAAAAATGGGGTTGCAGTAACAATAATCTGGCCCGAGGAGTGCGAGCTTTTTGTTACACCCGATTTTGGGAATGCCACCTATCTTTCGGTAAATTCTTCGAAATTGCAATCATTACCCGGCGGTGTTTATCTCATTCCCGGTTCCTATGGGATTACCCGGCAAGGTAAAATTGCGCGTGCCGGAAAAACAGCAGCCGATTATACTGCCGCTTTTCTTACCTACGCATTAAAAATTCCAAAACTACAGTTATGGGGGCTCGACTTTGATTTTCAGCGGGCCGATCCTTCCATTTTTCCCACCTCGCCACGCATCGAGCGGTTGACGTATGCTGAAGCCAGTGAGCTGGCCTATTTCGATCATTATTCGTTTCACCCGCGCACTGTCGATCCCCTTGAGCATGATCATATTCCGATTGAAGTACTGAACAGCAGCACTTCCAGTGGTGAAATTGATACAATTATTAATACTGAAACGTATATTGAAGATCAGATAGTGAAAAGTGTGGCCTGTACCGACGATATTTCACTCCTCAGGTTAAACGGCCCGGGTGTTGGTTTAAAACCTGGTATTCTGGCAAAAGTAACAGCGGGCTTAACCGATGCAGGAATTAATATTAAATCGGTGATTACTTCGCAGGTTTCCATTAACCTGATTTTGGAAAAAAGTGCCGCCGACAAAGCGCTGAAAATAATGCAGCAACCCGGTTTTTCTTCCGTAAAAGAAATCTCGGTTGTAAAAAATGTTTCGCTGATAGGTGTTGTGGGTCACGGAATGCAACAAAACTATGGCGTTTCGGCCCGTATTTTCAATGCAGTTTCGCAAGGAAAAATAAATGTTTTGCTGAGTGGGTCAGGGGCATCTGATTTAGTGAGCTACCTGGTTGTAAAAGATGAGGATAAACAGAAAAGTGTACGTGAAATTTATAACGCATTTTTTAATTTTTAAATAATTTCTAACCCAAAAAATAAAGTAATTATGACAACAAAAAATTTGAAATTTGAATCGCTGCAATTGCATGCAGGTCATGAACCCGACCAAACAACCCACTCGAGAGCAGTACCGATTTACCAGACAAGTTCCTACGAATTTAACGATGCCGACCATGCGGCCAATCTTTTTGCGCTGAAAGAGTTTGGGAATATTTATACCCGGATAATGAACCCTACTTCTGATGTGTTTGAACAGCGGATGGCCGCTCTCGAAGGTGGTGTGGCTGGTTTGGCAGTTGCTTCAGGGCATGCCGCGCAATTTCTCGTATTCAACACCCTTTTGGATGCAGGCGATAATTTTGTTACATCACCCTATTTGTATGGTGGTTCGTACAATCAGTTTAGCGTTTCGTTTAAACGGCTGGGCATTGAAGCCCGGTTTGCCGATGACCTGAATGTGGCTAATTTTGAAAAGCTGATTGGCGAAAATACAAAAGCCATTTATTTTGAAACAATTGGAAACCCGGGATATGTTGTGCCCGATTTTGAAGCTTTTGGAGCACTGGCCAAAAAATATGATATTCCGCTTGTAGTTGACAATACCTTTGCTGCGGGAGGCTATCTTTTCAGGCCAATCGATTACGGGGCAAATATTGTTGTGGAATCGGCTACTAAATGGATTGGTGGCCATGGAACCAGCATTGGAGGAGTTATTGTCGATGCCGGAAATTATAACTGGGGGAACGGAAAATTCCCCGGCTTGACAGAACCTTCCGAAAGTTACCACGGATTGAAATTCTGGGACGTATTTAATTTCGACAGCCAGTTTGGTAACATCGGTTTCATCATTAAAGCGCGTGTAGAAGGTTTGCGCGATTTTGGTCCGGCCATTAGCCCGTTTAACTCATTCCTGTTGCTCCAGGGGCTCGAAACGCTCTCGCTGCGCATGGACCGGCATGTCGAAAACACGCTGGCGCTGGCCAAATGGCTCGAACAACACCCCAAAGTGGAGAGTGTTAATTACCCGGGCCTGGAAAGCAGCCCGTCGTATGAAAATGCCAAAAAATACTTTCATAGAGGTGCTGGCGGAGTGCTGTCATTTGTTGTGAAAGGCGATAAAGAAGCGGCTAACCAGGTTGTGAATAACCTTGAAATGGTAAGCCACCTGGCCAATGTGGGCGATGCCAAAACCCTGATTATTCAGCCCGCTGCAACCACCCACCAGCAATTGCCTGAAGAAGCACAAATTGCTGCAGGCGTTTATCCTTCGCAACTGAGGGTGAGTGTAGGCTTGGAGCACATTGATGATATTATTGCTGACTTTGAACAAGCGCTGGATAAAATTGGTTGATTCAATTTTAGTAGTGAGTACAGAGTAGTGAGTAGTGAGAGAACGGTTGTGTTGTTAGGAGAATTCTCATTACTCACTACTAATAATCTAAAATCTTAAAAAAATGCCTGTAAACGTTCCCGATAAATTGCCAGCAATTGATATCCTGAAAGAGGAAAATATTTTTGTAATGGACGAAACACGCGCCCAACATCAGGATATTCGTCCGCTAAAAATTATTATCCTGAATTTAATGCCCCTGAAAATTACCACAGAAACTGATTTGCTGCGGCTGCTTTCCAATTCGCCGCTGCAAATTGAAATCGATTTCATGAAAATAAAAGGGCATACACCTAAAAACACCCCGTCGGACCACATGGAGCAATTTTACCAGAATTTTGATGAGCTGAACAACAAGAAATACGATGGAATGATTATTACGGGTGCACCGGTTGAACTGTTGCCGTTTGAGGAAGTGAAATACTGGGGTGAAATGCAGCAGATTCTCGACTGGGCGCAGCACCATGTTACTTCCACCTTGTTTATTTGCTGGGCTGCACAGGCTGGTTTGTATCATTATTACGGAGTTCCGAAATATCAATTGCCTCAAAAAATGTTCGGGGTTTTTAAACACACGCATTTCAATTCGCAATTGCCCATTTTACGTGGTTTCGACGATGTATTTTTTATGCCCCATTCGCGCCATACCGAAATCAGGGCCGAAGACATTGAGAAAGTTGATGAACTGCAGATTATTGCACAGTCGGAACAAGCCGGAGTGGCTATTGTAAAGGCCAAAAAGGGACGGCAGCTTTTTATTACCGGGCATTCTGAATATTCGCGCTTTACACTCGATAAAGAGTATAAACGCGACTTGAAAAAGCAACTCCCGATTCAGCTTCCTGTGAATTATTATCCGGATGATAGTCCAGGACAAACACCTTTAATGCGTTGGGGGTCAGCTGCTAATTTGTTGTTTTCAAACTGGCTCAATTACTACGTTTATCAGGAGACTCCTTATAATTTGGAAGAAATAGATTAACCAGTGGAACGATTCCCGTTCACTCATTTTAAATTTTCCGCTATAAACTGTAATTTTGGGTGAACTTTTAAAGGAAATGAACCATGAAAAAGATAGCAGTTGTTTTAGCAGGAAACGGAGTTTATGACGGATCAGAAATTCATGAAGCTACATTAACATTACTCGCAATAGCGCGAAAGGGAGCCCAGTATCAATGTTTTGCGCCCAATGTAGATCAGGCCCATGTGGTAAACCACCTTACCGGTGAAGAAATGCCCGAGAAACGTAACGTACTCGTGGAGGCTGCCCGTATTGCCCGCGGTGATATCAAGCCGCTTTCAGAATACAAAGCCAAAGATTTTGATGCCATCGTTTTTCCGGGTGGTTTTGGAGCAGCCAAAAATCTTTGCACATTTGCTTTCGACGGGGAAAATTGCACTGTGAATCCCGACGTTGAAAAAGCTGTGAGGGAAACTGTAACAGCTGAAAAGCCAATTGGTGCGCTGTGCATTTCGCCAGTGATACTTGCCAAAGTTCTGGGCGATGTAAAAGTAACCATCGGGCAGGATGAAGGAACGCTTCAGTCCATTGAAAAAATGGGGGGTGTGCACGAAATAACTTCACACGGACAAATTGTAACCGACAAAAAATACAAAGTAGTTACCACACCATGCTATATGCTCGAGGCCAGTATTGACCAGATTGCTGACGGCGCTGAGAATGTGGTTGGTAAAATACTTGAAATGGCTTAAAAAAATGCCGATAAATCCCATTCCATATATTGATATTCACACCCATCAATCCCGGCAGAATGAGGATGTGGTTACAGTGCAAAACCTTTTCCCGGGCGGGAATATTCCTTCATTCAACGGGAAGAACTTTTTTTCAGTCGGATTACACCCCTGGGAAATAAAGTCAAAGACCGAAAACAACGAAAGGCTCGTGATGATGGAAGATGCACTGGAACTCGACCATGTGATTTTTGTGGGGGAATGCGGCCTCGATAAAAGGACTGATACCGATTTTAATGAGCAGGTGAGGGTTTTTAGGGCACAGGTTTTTATGGCCGAAGAATACCAAAAACCGTTGATAATCCACTGTGTAAAGGCTTATAATGAAATTATTGAAATCCACAAAAGTGAACACCCGTCGGTTCCGTGGATTTTTCACGGATACAACGCCAACCGGGAAATGACTGAGCAACTTGTTGAACGGAATATGTTTTTTTCTTTCGGGAAAATTCTTTCAAACGACAATGCCAAAGCGCTCGATTCATTTCGGTTTTTACCGATTGAAAAAATATTCCTCGAAACCGATGAGTTCGAAGGAGATATTGGTGAGATTTTCAGAAGGGGAGCGCGATTAAGGAATATGCCGCCAGATGATTTAAAAGAAGCTGTCTGGGAAAATTTTAACCGGATCGAGAATGTCAGCTTTAAGGTGTGAAATTTTAATTTTTAAAACATTGTAATTAATGTCGTGGCTCGAACGTACTGAATTGCTCCTTGGCCCTGAAAAACTTGAAAAGCTTAAAAATGCCAATGTACTTATTGTAGGTTTAGGCGGAGTGGGAGCTTACGCCGCCGAAATGATTTGCCGTGCCGGTGTGGGCAAAATAACAATTGCCGACAGCGACGTGGTTGAAGTTTCGAACAGAAACCGGCAGCTGGCGGCACTTGTAAGCACAACCGGGCAATCAAAAACTAAAATATTGGGCAACCGGCTTCTCGATATAAATCCTGAACTTCAGCTGAACCTTGTTAATGAATTTATCCGCGACGAAAAAGCCCTTCAACTGCTCAAAAGTGAGCCGTTCGATTATGTGGTTGATGCCATAGATACACTTGCACCCAAAGTTTTTTTAATTCATCACAGTTTAAACCTGGGGTTAAAAATTGTAAGCTCCATGGGCGCGGGCGGAAAAATCAATCCATCGCTTGCTCAGGTAGCTGATGTTTCCAAATCGTACAATTGTAAACTGGCGAAAATGCTGCGCAAAAGGCTCTCAAAACTTGGCATAAAAAAAGGATTCCCAGTTGTGTTTTCTCCCGAAGAAATAGCAACTCACGCTGTACGGATTGAAGAAGGGCAAAATAAAAAATCAACAGTGGGTACTATTTCGTACATGCCACCGGTTTTCGGATGCTTTGCAGCCAGTGTGGTAATCACTGAGTTAGTGAAATAAAACAGGTTTTTTGAAAATCGATCGATATTTGTTTGTAAATTCCAATTTTAGTTTAACTTTGCGATGTGATTCTAAAGATGATTTTGAACTTTTTTATATTTCGATTGTCTGGGAATGAGTAAATTGGTCTTTTTTTAATGAAAATTTTTAAGGTATTCTGCTACCGGGCATTGTTATCCTTTCACGTTTTTCACCACGATTCACTTCAGTTTCTGAGATTCTTGTAATTCGGTATTCTTGTAAAGTCGCGTCTGAACAACACTTGGGCACATCGTCTTTGTAGGCAGAACCTGTTTTATTAATTTTAATATAGTAACAAATGAACATTTATGTTGGAAATCTTCCGTATAGTGTAGTTGAGGAAGATTTAAGAGAAATTTTTGAAGAGTATGGCGAAGTGGCCTCGGTTAAAATCATTAATGATAAACTGACCGGTCGCAGCAAAGGTTTTGGTTTTGTTGAAATGGATGAAGACGATGAAGCCAAAAAAGCCATCGAAGAATTGAACAACGCCGACTTAAGCGGACGTAACATTAAAGTTAACGAATCACGCCCAAGGTCAAATGACTCCAGAGGTGGAGGCAACCGCAGAGGCGGTGGTGGATTTAACCGCGGAGGTCGTTATTAAGGGAGGTCTTATGGAAGGTAAAGTAAAATGGTACGATGCTGTCAAAGGCTATGGTTTTATCCATACTGATGACGATAAAGATGTTTTTGTGCATCGTTCAGGAATTAAAGATGCACAGTTTGGACTAGAAACAGATCAGGCCGTGCAGTTTGAAGTAAAAGAAAGCGACCGGGGTCCCGTAGCTTTTGATGTGGAAGTAATCTAACGACAAATAGTATAGAATGAAAGGGTCTTGTTTTGCAGGACCCTTTTTTTGTGCCTTTTCGTTGCATTTTATGTAGATTTGAATTTTTAAAAGAAGGATTAAAATTTCAAGTTGAATGACTACTATTTCAATTTCTAAAGAATTAAAGGAAAAGGTTCCGGGGATTAAACTTTCCTGCATAGAGTGTGATGTTTATGTGATGGAAACCAATGATATGCTTTGGGATGAAATTAAGCTTAAAATCGAAGAATTATCTGAAGCTTTAAAAATCAGTCAAATCAGTAAGTTACCAGCCATTGCAGCATCGCGTAAAGCCTACAAAGCCTGCGGGAAGGATCCGGCACGCTATCGTCTTTCGGCGGAATCACTCCTGCGAAGGGTGGTGAAAAACAAGGCGCTTTACCAGGTGAATAATGTGGTTGATGTGTTGAACCTGGTATCAATTACCACTGGTTTTTCAATTGGCGGGTACGATCGCGATAAAATTGATGGAAAAGTTGTTATGGGTATTGGATCTGCTGCCGAACCCTACGAAGGAATAGGACGCGGCAAGCTCAATATTGAGTTTCTTCCCACATTCAGAGATAAAAAAGGTGCCTTTGGAACACCGACCAGTGATTCGGAGCGAACTGCTGTAACTCAAAATACGAAACGCTTTTTAATGGTAATCATCGATTTTGGGGATGGTGATTTGAAGGCAGCAAAAAAGATTGCTGCTAACTATTTGGAACGGTTTTCTTTTGGCCGGAATTTTAAACTAAAAACAGTTAGGTAGATGCAAAAAATAAGTGCTTTTTTATTGCGGTTGCTGGGATGGAAAGTGAATGGTTTTGTAGTTCCCGAGCCAAAATGCATCATCATTGGGGTGCCTCACACCAGTGCCTGGGATTTCGTAATATCTTACCTTTTTTATACTTCGCTGGGAGGTAAAGCCAGCGTGCTGGTAAAAAAAGAATTCTTTTTCTGGCCAGTCGGTTTTTTTGTCCGGAAAATGGGAGGTGTGCCTATCGACCGTTCAAAAGGAGCCAATGTTATTCGGCAAGCGGTTCATCATTTTAAAACCAGGGAGCATCTGCACCTGGCCATGACTCCTGAAGGAACCCGAAAACCGATAAAACGCTGGAAAGCCGGCTTTCATACCATCGCGAAAATGGCCGATGTGCCGGTGTATCTCGGCAGTTTCGACTGGGGGCCGAAGGTGATTTCCATCTGGGAAAAATTTGAACTCACCGACGATGCCCAGGCCGACATCCGGCGTATGAAAGATTTTTACCGCGAAAAGGGCATTCAGGGAAGATTCCCGGAAAACTTCACTACGGAATATTAGTTTTTGAATTGACTTTCAATAAACAGAAGCTGGAAATAGGAAAAGTACCTTTATTACCAGCTTCCGACTTCCTGCTTTCTTACTCACCGTACCAGTTGATTTTCCGGGTAAAAAACATGGTGAGCCCAAGCACCACAAACAATCCGATGCTGCCCACCAAAAGCGCGTAGGTTTCCAGTTGCATCAACACAAAAATAAATCCGAAAGAAAAAGTTAAAATAAGGGTTTGAATAACCGAGTGGATCCATCTTTTCAAGAACGTTCGCGAGTAGGCAAATACCAATGTAATAACCGCCAGGGCCGAAATAAAATAAGCCAGGTTAAACCCAACCTGTTCGGAAATGGATAAAAGCAGCAGGTAAAAAATCAGTACGGCAAATCCGATAAGAATGTACTGGAACGGATGCACTTTTTGTTTGCTGATTATTTCATTCAAAAAGAAGGAAAGAAAAACAAATAAAATTACCAGAATGGCATACTTAGCTGCGCGCGAACTTTTTTGGTAATGGTCGGCTATTGTAATCAGTTTAACCCCAAAATCGGCTTCAGTAACCCGGTATTCGTTGTTTTTCCACTGTTGGGGAAAGTTGCGGTTAAAGTTCAGCACTTTCCATTGAGCCGAGAAACCTTCTTTATCGATGGTGTGGTCGGTTGGCAAAAAGTTCCCATCAAATCCCGGGTCGTTCCAGTCCGATTGCAACGCCACTTCGGTGGTTTCGCCGAGCGGTGCAAATTTCAGCGATTCAGATCCTTTCAGGTGAAGAGAAAAACGAAAATCAGCCGGAAAATTTTCGGCAGTGAGGTGGGAGAGTGGCAATGAAATTCCATTTTGCCCCAGCAGTTGGTTTTCCATTCCGGGAGTAAATTCGAAAACAGAGTCGTTCCAGGAAAATGAAATACGGTCGCTGATGCCGCGCAAGTCGCTGATGGCAACCTGGATTTTTGCCTGTTCCCACAAAATATCCACGGGTGGAATTTTCAACCTCTGAATTTCTGACCCTTCAAAATGGCCTGAGAAATTCACTTCCGATTCGTAAACCACGGTTTCATAAATGCTTCGTTTTCGTTTTTCGGGAAATATTTCTCCGTTAATATTCAGTGTCTTAGGCAAAATGTAACATTCGCGAATAATTTCAGTTGTGGCGTTTCCATCTTTTTTAAAACTGCGCTCACGGTACGGAATTGCAAGCACCAGCCCTCGCACGGTTTGGGCGAGCGACCATGTTTGCATCACCTCCTGTGAGCTGGTTTCGGCGGTGTGTTGTCGTTGCCCGATGAGGTCGATAATCATAAATTTCGGAACGAGCAAGGCCATTGTTATAATCCCGATGATAAACACCTTGAGGGTAATCTGCCAGTTGATTGACTTCTGTTTTTCCTGAATAAAATTTTTTGTTTCCATTGTATTGAATTTATTTTTACAAAGAACTTTGGATTTCAAAGTAAAGAGTGAAAAAAATATTACAGTTGTTTTAAAATATCTTCAAGTGCTTTGATGTGGCTGTCGAACGCGGTACTGCCGGGTGGTGTGATTTCGTAAGTAGTATTTGGTTTTCGGTTTTTAAATGTCTTAATCACCGCAATGTATCTCTCTTTTTCGAGTGCTTTAAGGTGGCTGGCCAGGTTGCCGTCGGTAACTTCGAGCGCTTCCTTTAAATAATTAAACGACACCCGCGGATTCACCGAAAGAATTGACATGATTCCGAGCCGCGTTTTGTTGTCGAATGCTTTATTTAAATTTTGAAAACTATTTTTCACAATGCTATTTGTTTGTCGTGCGTTCGTACCTGAAATACATCAATGCACCGTAAATTATATGAATTGCACCAAAACCGAGTGCCCAAAACAGCAACCCCAGCGAAGGGAGCAGTGCAGCCAATATTCCGAGGGAAATCTGGAATATTCCCAGTTGAAAAATTTCCTGCCGGGTAAACTTGGCTGCATTAACCAAAGCCAACCCGTAAAAAATTAGACTGCCGGGGGCTGCAATTTCATAAATGCCATTGAACAGGAATATTAAAATTAGAATTCCGCCTGAAATTATAGGAATGGCAAGGTTTATCAGCATTAACCTTGAACCCGGATTCCAGATTTTTTTGTCTCCTTTCCGGGCTTTGCGCCAGGTAAGCAGAATGACAGTCACTAACGATAAAACCAGTACAATTGCCGCCAGTAAAAGCAGGTCGGGCAGAACGTTTTTATTCAGCACCCATCCAAATAATTTGTTGGTGTAGATGATGCTCTCTGCCATAAAAGCGCCCAAAAGCGCATAAATGCCTACAAGCACTCCCGATAAGCCACTTAATGAAAGGAACCGGCTCGACTCTTCCATCATTTTCCGGATTTCCTTTATTTCTGCGAGATAATTTTCAGTTGTCTTCATTTTAAAAGTACTTTGAATTGCAAAGTAATGAAATAAAATGATAATTTCAAATAAGGAGTGCTGATTTCTGCCAAGAAAATTACAATTCAGTCTTTTTATGATTGGGGAGATCAAACTAAAAACTGAAACAAATCCGGTTTTTCATTCAGGTATTCATATATAAAACCGTTTTCTTCCATTCGCTTTACCAGCCCGTAATAATCCTCTTTTTGCTGCACCTCAATGCCGATAACCGCCGGCCCTTTTTCGCGGTTGGTTTTTTTCGAATATTCAAAATGGGTCACATCGTCGTTGGGGCCGAGCACCACATCCACAAAAGTGCGCAGTGCGCCGGCACGCTGTGGAAAGCGGACGATAAAATAGTGCTTCAGCCCCTCGAACAGCAGCGAGCGTTCCTTGATTTCTTCCATGCGGGTGATGTCGTTGTTGCTGCCACTCACAATGCAAACCACATTTTTCCCTTTAACTTCATTTTGAAACTGCTCAAGGGCAGTAATGGAAAGTGCACCTGCCGGTTCAATCACCAGGGCATCGTGATTGTACAACTCCAGGATTTTGGTGCAAATACGACCTTCCGGAACGGTTACCATTTCATCGATTACCTCACGACAAACATCAAATGTGAGTGCACCAACTTTTTGTACCGATGCGCCGTCCACAAATTTATCGATGGTTGAAAGCTCAATATTTTTTCCTGCTTCAAGCGATTTTTTCATCGACGGCGCACCTTCGGGTTCCACGCCAATTATTTTTGTTTTCGGGCTCACCTGCTTAAAATATGCCCCCACGCCGGCTGCCAGTCCGCCACCGCCAACCGGGATAAACAGATAATCAATGGGGTCTTTTGTGTCCTGCAAAATTTCGAGCCCCACTGTGGCTTGGCCTTCAATAATTTGCTCGTCGTCGAAAGGGTGGATAAAGGCCATTCCGGTTTTTTTGCAATCTGCTTTGGCTTCATTCTCGGCAGTATCGTAAGTATCACCCGTTAAAATAATTTCCACATTTTTCTTTCCGAACATCTCCACCTGCCTGATTTTTTGTTTGGGCGTAGTAGCCGGCATGTAAATTTTTCCTTTTATGTTGAGCCTGCTGCACGAAAAAGCAACGCCCTGTGCGTGGTTGCCGGCGCTGGCACAAACAACACCTTTCTGCAGCGATGATTTTGGCAATTGAGCAATTTTGTTATATGCCCCGCGAATTTTGTATGAACGCACGGTTTGCAAATCTTCGCGTTTCAAAAAAATGTTGCTATTAAATTCTTCTGAAAGATTGCGGTTTTTCTCCAGCGGAGTGTGACTGGCAATTTTGTTCAGCGTGATTTTTGCCTGTGTGATGTCCTCCAGTCTTGGGAAATATTTTTTATCTGCGTTCATTCTGTTTCGTTTTATGCAAAGGTAACAATAAACTGAAAGTCGTGTTTTGTTTCCGGTTAAAGAGCGCCGCATCATTTCAGCGGTTCGTTATTATTTAAAGGTTCTGGCTGCCTGAAATTTCCGGAGTTTATGTAATTTATGTTGACTTTTGCAGACAAGTATATTAACCTACCTTATACACAATCATGCAACGTTGTTTAATTGTGCGAGTTGATTCTCAAGAAATTTAATACGCTTTTCTTTAAATGCTGCTTGGTTC
>NZ_FQZE01000009.1 GCF_900141875.1 Tangfeifania diversioriginum
CAGACAATGGAATTATTAGTGAATTTTCAACCTGCTAATAACGGAGTTGAACAATGCCTATTAAAAATAAATCGTTAGTTTTTCAGCAAACCCTATTTAGTCCTAATTGTAATGCTCTATTCTCAATCTTATCTATTACACTTTGGAGGTTTCTAAATTCCTCTTTATCAATTTTTTCTTTTGCTTGTCTTAATGCATTAATTATAACATCTTTTTTATCTTCTTTCTCTTTATCGTTAAGTTTATAAAGAGAATAAAGTGGATTGCCTTTATTCCATGAAAAGTGTCTATCGGAATAATCTGAAATCAGAAAAGTATTTAATCTTGCTCTTGACGATGCGCTTATTACAATGCTTCCGTTCCGTTCATTAGAAATAGTCCATACCGGTTCTAAATCTTCTTTTACTTCCAATCTTATAGTCATTGCAGGTTCTGAATCACCTAATTCTAAATCATCGATTAAACCGCCCTTTGCAACATCAATCCCTTGAAGAAAAAAACCAAATCTTTCATGAAAAAAATACTCAGGAAGATCAGTTAATGTTGCCTCAATTATAATAGGCTCAAAAGTATTACAATTATAGAAATCACTATCATAGAATGTAATGTTCCAATTGGATGATAATACATAAGATATTGCTTCAAGTATAGTTGATTTACCCGAATCCCCCCTTCCAATCAGGCAAACGAATTTTTGTTTGTAGAAGAATTGGTCAAATGCTTTTATTCCACGAAAATTCCTTATAGAAAGTTTATAAATAGATGCCATAATATTTAATCTTATTCATTTATCATCCTCAAAAACTCCTCCTCATAAACCAACCGAATATCGCAACCTTGTGCAATTAATTTTTCAATTTTCTTCGTTTTAGAAGGCCCCGGCGCGCGGAGCCTGCAATAACAAAATTAGTTCGTTTGGTAATGGAAGTATCAATATCGGCTCCCAGCTTTTGAATCAAATCGGCATTAACCTTAATTTCCGACAGATTTTCAACACTTAATTTTCTGACTAAAGGAACTTTGTTTTGCTGAATTGAATAATTGACAACAGGAGTAAATAAAAATTCAACATTGGGAATAATTTTGGTTTCAGTCATGATTTTTTGGTAAGTCAAGAAGTTATTAAAAGGTTGATTCGCTTTTTACTTACATGACTATAAAATTATAAAAATCATTTAACAATGAATAATAAATCAGAAGGCATTTTCAATGTGACTCACAACTTTGAAGGGAGTAGCAGAACTTAAATTTTTTCTTTTCAGGGTAGCAAAAGCTTATGCTTGAATATTTAAATCTACCGGGTTTTACGGGTGAGGCATTAAAGTGAATTTCAGGGTAAGCTAAAAACAATAAAAGCCTGAAATTCATTGATTTCAAGCTTTTATAAATTTAGAAACTTTTAAAGTGACTCAGCTGGGTCTCGAACCCAGGACCCCATCCTTAAAAGGGATGTGCTCTACCAACTGAGCTACTGAGTCATCCTTTTGGTGCCCTTTGTTTGTCAAAGGCGGGTGCAAAAGTAATATTTATTTTTTTCCATACAAACCGAGCCGGTATTTTTTACTGAAAAAATTGAATTACTTAACCGTATTGTCCAGTGGCATGCCCAGGCTCTCGTATAAGTTTCTGCGGGCAGCTTTATCTTTTTCAAGAATTTCTTTGCCGTATTGTGCCACTTCTTTTGCTACTTTTCGGGGCACAACCACCACACCGTCGCCATCGGCAACCACCACATCGCCGGGGCAAACCAGCACACCACCAATATCAATCGGGCGGTTTACTGATTCCAGTTCGTTACGGCCGGGACGTATGCCACGGCCTTTCTTACGCAGGTAAAGCGGCACTTTTTGCAGGGCAATTTCGTCGGTGTCACGCGAGCTGGCATCGGTAACAACTCCCACAGCCCCCAGCGATACCCAGTACAGGATATTGTTGGAACCGATGGAGCCAATATCCCGGTCTTCCACGTCATCGAGGACAACCACCGAACCTTCACTGATTACTTCCGCGAAGGCTTCGGATGACCAGGTACTGTAAAAGTTTCCTTCCCAGGCGGCAAAATCTTCATCCGGCTCCGGCCTGTTGGGGCGTTGCGTAGGAACATAGCGGGCAGTTACGGCAATGCCGCGGATAATGTGCGACATGTTTTCGGTATCTACCCAGTCGGGATGTATTTCATGACTTACCAGCCCGGTGTTGGGAAGGCCAACCATGTCCATTCCGTCGGAAACATCGGCCACGCGTAAATTCTCATAGAGTTTCAGGATTTCGTTGTTTTCTTCCAGCGAGTAGGTTGGTGTTTCAATTAAATTCACACCTTTCTCAAGCTGTTCTTTCGATTGCCCGAATGTGGAAATGCAGGCAACCAAAAATACGGCGAGTAAAAAATAGTTTTGTTTCTTCATGGTTTAAAATGATTTAGATGAATTTTGAAATATACTGATTTAATTTTATTCTCCCTGAAAAGGTAAAGATGAATGGTGCAGGTTGATTTTTAATGCCCCGTTTTTCGACCGGAAAAAGCCCAGAGTGAATTCAACTTTTGTTTCTATCCCCTGGTAGTTGGTGAAAAAATAGTTGCCCATTGCAACGGCTTGTTCTTCTCCTAAAATAAACTCTGCATTTTTGAACCGTACCTTTTCCCATGGTTCGAGCGCAAAGCCCTTGTCTTCTGCGAAATCAGGATTTTGGCCAATGAAATAGGAGACAGCGCTTTTCCGGGTTAACCGGAATTGCTTCCGGCTGGCTTTTGTGGGTTTAAACAGCACAGGACCTTCGTGGTAACCATAAAGTTCATCCACCAGCAGCCAGGCTGTTTTTTCGAAATCCTTTTTTTCGCGATAATCCACTCCGAGTTGCACAATTTGGTTGCCCCATTTGTTTTGGGCTTCAAGTATTTCTTCCTGTTTAATCATGAAAATAAAATTTATTGTTGCAAAATATTTAAACTACTGATTAATCAACAAGAGCAGTTTTGTGTCAGTTGTCAATTAAGTTGTCGCTCCATTAGTTTTTTTACCTGGGCAACGGTCATTTTCTTGCCGATAATTTTCTTGTTTTCATCCAGAATATAGAGCCCGGGTGTTTTTCGCGCATCGTATAATATTTTAAAGCGCGAAACATGATGCTCGTCCCACACATTTATCCAGTCGAACAATGCATGTTTGGTTAAAAAATCGCCCCATTCCTTTTTATTATCCATGCTGTAAATGGCAAAAACTTCCAGTCCTTTATCGCTGAATGGCCTGTAAACTTCTTCGTACAGTTCGGGCACAAAAACTTTGCAATGTGAGCAGCCTGGTTCGTAAATCACCACAAGGGTGTATTTTGCATCAATTTCGTGCAGGTTGCGAAATTCGCCGTCAAAAGTTTCCAGGGTAAGGTCGGGAGCGGTTTTGCCAATGAGGTTATTTTCTGCAAAAAGCACGTTCTCGCTGATTTTTTCAATCGATTCGTCTGTAGCCCAAAATGCTTCGCCTGAAAAATAATATTTACGGGCAATGTCAACAAACAAGGCATCCATTCCCATAATGTTGCTGTTGATGCTGCTGTTCAGAAAAAATGAGGTGGCAAACTGAAAAATACGTTTGTGTGGCTTCACTTTTTCAATAAAGTTGAAAACAGGCGGTTTAATCGAATCGTAGTGTTGAAAGAGTACTTTGGTGAACCAGGTCTCCAGCTTATTTTTAAAGAAAGGAGTGTATAAAAAACGTTCGTCGGTATAATCGAAATTATCCCAGAAGTGTTCGCGCTGGTAGTAGTAGCGGGCATTTGTCAGCAGTGAATCGTTGTTTTGGATTTCGGCAGGCAGGGTGGAAATATCGAGTGATGGCACATGATTGGCTTTCACAAATTTAGCCAAAAACCAATCAGGGTGTTCGGTTTCAATTTGCTCCCATTTTGTATGGAGTTGATTTGTCAGCTCCGCTAAATCTTCCTGTAGTTTTTCTTTTTCATTGCCTGTTGCTGATTTGATTTGGTCTCTGACTGCTGCCCCTTTTTGCTGAAGGTTTTGAAGAAAAACCACATAATCGGCAAATGCACCGGTTTCTTCAGCGCCTTCAATTTGCATGGTTTGCGAAGAAAATGAGTTGTTGGAAAGGGTGAATTGCTGATCGGCGCCCAGGAGAAAATCGAAATGGTTATCCTGATCCTGGTAAATTTTATACAATCCCTGCGGAAGCAAAGTGTCGGCGCTGAAAGTTCCCCAGCCGTCACTGTTCATCCGGATGGTTTCAACCGAATAAATGTTCCCCAGGTAATAATTGGCCAGTAATATTTTCTCCCCGGATGCGGAGTCCAGCTTAATTTTAATTTGTGCTTTCTGGCCCGAAACAACCGCGGAAATTAGTGCAAACAGAAACACGAACGTGTTTTTCATTAAAGGCAGTTTTTTAATTATCAGTGCAAAATATTTCATCAAAAATAAAGTTTTAGCTGAAAAGTTGCGATTGTAACCTGTATTTTCGGAATGAATCGGTAAATTTAACCGCACCTAAAATTTTTTCAATGCTGTCAGTAAACATCCCGGTATATAACATCGATGCACGGCCTTTGGTTTTGCAATTGACGGAGCAGGCTAAAAAACTGGATTGCGCTGTTAAAATCAGTGTTTACGATGATGGCTCGGATGAGCAATTCAAAAAAATTAACCGGGAGTTGTGCCGGGTTTCTTTGGTTATTTATAAAGAAATGAGCGAAAACCTGGGGCGCGCTGCCATCCGCAATAAAATGGGGCAGGAGGCTGTTTTTGAGTACCTGCTTTTTATCGATGCCGATTCAACAATTATTTCGGAAAAATACCTTGAGAATTATCTTGAGAAAATTCAAAATGCAGATGTGTTGTGTGGGGGAACGTCCTACCAATCTGATCCGCCGGAGAGTCAGGATGAATTGCTCCGCTGGCTTTACGGAACAAAACGCGAGGCGATTTCGGCAACAAAGCGAAATGAAAAAAAGGGATTTATTATTACCTCCAATAATTTTTTAATAAAAAAGGAGCTTTTTAAAAAGGTGCATTTCAGGGAAAATATTGGGCGCTATGGGCATGAAGATACGCTGCTGGGATACGATTTGTTCCGGCACGGCGTTTTGCCGGTGCATATCCAGAATCCTGTTGAGCATACCGGCCTGGAGGATGCGCGTGCATTTTTGACGAAAACGAAAACCGCGCTCGAGAATCTCCATTTTATTACCCATGAAATATTGAATGAAGCCCCGGAATTCATTCAACAGGTGCATTTTCTCAGCAGGTATGAAAGAATTACAAAGCTGATTCCGGAGTTTGTATTTCGTTTTTTCTATTCCGCTTTTTATGGCCCTATGGAGAAAAATTTAACCGGTAAAAAACCTCGTTTGTTTTGGTTCGATTTGTATAAACTTTGCATTTATTCCACAATAAAAAACCGCGAGTCTTAATTTTACTTTGACAAATTTGGGAACAAAAAACTAACACCGTTCTTTAGAGCGGTGAAAAAGGTAAATCCTCCATTGATGTAGAAATTTTTTCAAAATTTCACGTTGCGTAATACGTTTTTTAAACACCGCCCTAAAGGACGGTGCTGATTTTATAAAAAGTTAAACCTGTCAAAGTTGCCCCGCGACTAAAAAATTACAATTTATTTCTTATTGTTCAGTTCAGTTTTATTTGTCCGTAACGGCTTTTTACAACTACTGTTCCTCCGTTTCCGGTTCCAACTTTTCCTTCAATTGTACGGGTTTGACTTTCGTTCATCCGGTTACCGGTAAAATCGTCTTCAGGATATGAAATTCCGCAGTATTCGCAAGTGGCATCAACCGAATAGGAGGCATTGCCAAGCCCCAGTGAAATCTGCCCATAGCTGTTGGTAATTGAAATGGAATCGAAATTTTTGGCCACTCTGTTCACCCTGATTCCTCCGTAGCCAGCCTCAATGTTCAGGCGCTGCAAAAGTTCGTCGATTTTTATGTGGGTATATTTTGTTTCGCCCGAGAAACTGCCAATTTCTTCAAAATTGAACGTGTCATATTTTGATTCTGTTTCAACAGTGCTGGCTTTTTCCAGGTTAATGACTGTATATTTTGAGTTCAATAGCAGATCATCGGTTTCTCCCAAATTCATGGTGGAGTATTTCACTTCCACATCCAAATCGTTTGAAAGGCTGATGTCGGCTTTTCCATAGGCAAGTGAAACATCCATTGTTCCGTTGGCCGGCGAATTCAGTTCGTTGGCAGTAAAATTTCCATACTGAATATCGAACGTTCCGTTTGCATTCAGCACATTCACCATGGTATTTCCGTATTTGTTGGAAATATCCAGGTTTTTGTCGGTAGGAATGTTCACCAGGTAATCGATACTGAATTCCCTGCGGCTTTTAAAACTATTATCGATGCGGGTTTCAGCCGAAACGGTGCTTCCGCTTTTTGAAAAAACGACGTTAATTTCACTAAGCAGTTCATCAGCCCGCGATTCGTTTGGCGCATCAACGGTAATTACCACGTCGATGGTAACATTGTTCCCACCTTGGTTGGTCACCTTCACTTCGCCAAATTTGTTGTCAATTTTGAGTGTTTCAACGGTACGTGCTGGCCATGACTCGTTGTACTCTTTTGTTTTTTCTTCGGCTAAAGCTGAAGTTCCGGCGGTTAAAAAAACTGCAAGGAATAATACGGTTATAATTCTAAATTTCAGTTTCATGATTTCTATTGTTTTTTTGTTTTACTTCTTCTAATTTGTCCACTATCATATTTATAAGGCTGAGTTTTGTCTGGTAATACTCGAGCATGGCGTTAATTACGCGTTCGTCGTTAGGGTTGGCAGCCAAATCGTTCTGTAGTTTATTATACACGTTTTCAAATTCAGCCAGCTCGGTGTCCATCATTTGTTGTTCTTCTTCGGTAATGAGCCCTTCGGCAGCCATTCGTTCCCACTGGCTCAGTCCGCTGTTTATGGCGTTGGCATAATAAAATTCCACCTCTTCATATTCGTCAGAAACCGATGCAAGACTTACCTGCTCACGGCCAGTGGACTGAATTGGTTGTTCTTTGTCGGGCGAAAACCAAATGATTCCCTGGTTAACGGCCAGGAAAACAAATATGACGGCAGCGGCAACTTTCCACACAACGTTCAGCGAGAAAGTACGTTTTTTGTGCTGCTTTGCCAGTTTTTTCTCAAACCGTTCGAAATGTCCTTCGGGAGGCTCGTTGTCGTTTAACTCCTTCAGGTTTTTCGAAATCAGTTCTTCTATGTAATCTTTTTCTTTCATAATCAATTGTATGAGAACATTTCTTTCCCCTTTAATAATTCCCGTAATTTGCTTTTTGCACGCGAGTACTGCGTTCTTGAAGCTGCGTTGCTTATTCCCAGAATTTCGCTAATCTCGTCGTGATCGTATCCTTCAATGAGGTAAAGGCTCAGTATGGTGCGGTATCCGTCAGGCAGGCATTTAATTGCCTTCTTGATGGTGTTGATATTTATATCTGCCGTTGTATCGCCAAAGTCCGGAACTTCCATTGTCCGTTCGTTTACCTCTTCAAATTTTGCTTTGCGTTTTTTCAAACAATCCAAAGAACGGTTGATCACAATCTTCTTGAGCCAGGCCCCAAAACTTACTTCACCTTTGTAGGTGTCAATTTTATTGAAGGCATTCAAAAAAGCTTCCTGCATCACATCTTCGGCCTCGCATTCATCGTTTACAATTCGCAGGCTTACACTGTACATTGCCTTGTAATATAACTTATAAAGCTGGAATTGTGCTTTCTGACTGCCTTTCCTGCACTGGTCAATTATTTCCTGATGAATATTTTTATACAGTGTTTCCAATTTTTTAGCTGTTTCCGGTTCAATGACGCAAGCTTTTCAGCGATGTTACACCGAGATTGAATTATTTTTTACAAGGTAAAAATATATTGCAAAAGAAGTGATGCAAATTTCTCGAGAAATTTTTTACTTCAAGAAGTGAGGGGAATTTGGGAAACATGTAGTAATTGAATTCAGTCAGTGCTTCTTCCATATCGGAAATGACTGTGGTTTTAAAGCGGAGGCAGCTGTTTCCATGTTCTCAGGAAAAGAGGGACTATCAAACTGAATGAAACTGCATTTTATTCAGTGTTGGTTCACTGAAACGAAGTTGATGATTTTTTCTGAACTATACTAAACCTGAAAATCCCATAAAAGCCATGGCCAGTATTCCTGCAGCAATCAAAGCAATTGGTGTCCCTTTCAGGCCTTTCGGCACATTTTGCAGGTCGAGGTGTTCCCGGATACCCGCAAAAAGCACCAGTGCCAGACCAAATCCAACGGCGTTGGCAATGGCAAAAATTACGCCTTCAACCAGGTTAAAATCTTTTTGAATGGTAAGAATAGCCACACCCAGAATGGCGCAGTTAGTAGTAATGAGCGGGAGAAAAATTCCCAGGGCCTGATATAATGCCGGGCTCACTTTTTTGAGGATAATCTCAACCAGCTGAACCAGCGAGGCAATCACCAGAATGAAAGCGATGGTTTGCAGGAATGCCAGCCCGAAAGCATTGAGGATATAATTCTGAATGAGGTAGGTAACAATAGTTGCCAGCACCATTACAAAAGCCACTGCGCCGGTCATTCCAACCGCGGTTGACAGCCTTTTGGAAACCCCCAGAAAAGGGCAGATTCCCAAAAATTGCATCAATACAATGTTGTTTACAAAAATGGCCCCGATTACAATAACAAGATAATTCATAATTTATCCTCCTAATCTTTTTTAATGCGATTGATGATTGCAATTAAATACCCCAAAACAATGAAAGCTCCCGGCGCAAGCACGAAAAGCAGTGTGACGTAATTTTCAGGATATATGGTAATACTGAATAGCTTTCCGCTTCCCAGCAGTTCCCTGATTCCCCCCAGCAGAACCAGTGCGAAACTAAATCCGAACCCTATACCGAAACCATCAACCACCGACGAAACCAGGTTGTTTTTTGAAGCAAATGCTTCGGCGCGTCCCAAAACAATACAGTTTACTACAATTAGAGGAATGAACAGACCCAGGCTTTGAAAAAGCGATGGGAGATAGGCTTCCATAATTAGTTCTACAATTGTAACAAAGGTGGCTATGATGACTATAAAACTTGGGATTCGTACTTTCTCGGGGATTTGCTTTTTTATGATGGATACCACCATGTTCGACATCACCAGTACAAATGTGGTGGCCAACCCCATTCCCAGTCCGTTAATTGCTGATGAGGTAACCCCAAGAGTGGGGCACATACCCAGCAGCAAAACAAAAACCGGGTTTTCTTTGATAAATCCTTTGGTGAAATTTTTCCACTGATTCATAACCTGTATTTTATTGTCCGGCCGAACCGGTATTTTCAATTCCGTTATTTTTATATGCATCGTAAGCGCGGTTGAGCGCATCCAGAAAAGCCCGCGATGTAATTGTGGATGCTGTAATGGCATCGATATCGCCGCCGTCTTTCGAAACCTCGAAGTGGTGCGATTCGGGATTCTTTCCGATAACACTTTGGCTCGATTTTTCAGTGCTTCGGAACCATTCATTCATTTTGGAGCCCAGGCCCGGGGTTTCGGCATGTTCGAGTACTTCGTATCCTGAGAAATTTCCCGATTGATCAATTCCTGCCATAATGGAGATATAACCACTGAAGCCGTTGTTGGTGAATGTTTTAACGGCATAGCCAACTAATTTGTCCCCGTCGTATGCCGGGAAAATTTCAATGGTATCTTCACTGTTTTCGGCTGCAACTTTATAGGTTTCACCCAGTTCTTCGAAATCGGGCAATACTTTTTCTATGGCTTCGCTCTGGGCTTTTAGTTTTGCCATTTCGATGGCGTCTTTTGTCATGTCGTAAACAAAACCAAGGGCAGCTGCTGCAAAAAAGGTAACCATGAAAAGCGTGATTACCATATTTTTAAAAGATGATTCACGATTTGCCATATCTATTTTCCTCCAAATCGTTTAGGTTTCACATAATTGTTAATAAGTGGCGTAAAGGCATTCATAATAAGAATGGCAAACGAAATTCCCTCGGGGTAAGCGCCAAACAACCGGATGCTGATGGTAATGGCGCCAATTCCCACCCCGTAAATTATTTGTCCGCGTGGTGTCATGGGGGAAGTAACCATGTCGGTAGCCATGAAAATGGCTCCCAGCATAAGCCCACCAGTTAATAAATGATAAACGGGATTAACGTAACTTTGCGGGTCAGCCAGCCAGAATATACCAGCAATTATTGCAACCGAGCCAATAACAGAAACCGGGATGTGCCAGGTGATCACTTTTTTGAACAACATGTACAACCCGCCAATTATCAGCATTAACGCTGAAATTTCTCCCAGCGATCCTGTTGTATTCCCAAGGAGCATATCGGTAGCTGCAGGCATTTCACTAAAAAGTTGCGACACCGGAGTCCCACTGGTAATTCCTTCTTTTATAACAGCGAGCGGGGTGGCTGATGAAACGGCATCGGTTCCTGCTTGCTGGTTAGCGGGCCAGGTGGTCATTTGTACCGGGAAGGAAATCAACAGGAAAACCCTGCCAACCAGTGCCGGGTTGAAAATGTTGTTTCCGAGGCCGCCAAACGATAATTTTCCGATACCCATTGCTGCAACTGCGCCAATAACAATTATCCACCAGGGCAACCCGGCCGGAACGTTAAAAGCCAGCAAAATACCTGTTATCAGTGCCGAACCGTCGTTAATTGACGGTTTAACTTTCATGAGGTATTTCTGAATGAGGTATTCAACCGCAATGCACGCAATTACTGCTATTGCCGTAACACGGAGGGCATCGGCGCCAAAAACAAATACCGACCATATAAGGGCGGGAATCAGGGCAAATACAACCCTGTACATTATTTTCCGCGTGGAATCGTCGGAGTGAATGTGCGGAGAAGGTGATACTGTTAATAAATTGCTCATTCTCGGTTTAAAGTTTATTTTTTTCGTGATCGAATGATTTGTCCTACTTTTCCTTTTCCAAAACGAATGTAATCGAGAAGCGGCAGGCTCGAGGGACATGTGTAGCTGCACGAACCGCACTCGATGCAATCCATAATCCGGTTTTCTTCAGCCCGGTCAAAAACCTGTTTTTCAGAAACCACTTTCAGAAAATAAGGCTCCAACCCCATGGGGCAAACGCTAACGCATCGCGAGCACCGAATGCAGGTGATTGGTTCGTTCCGTTTGGCTTCTTTGTTTTCCATTAAAAGAATTCCGGAAGTTCCTTTTGTGACAGGAACATTGAGCGAAGAAACCGCACGGCCCATCATTGGGCCGCCGCTGATTACCTTGCCGGTATCTTCGGGCAGGCCACCGGCAGCTTCTATCAGTACTTCGGTTGGTGTGCCTATTCGTGCTTTAAAATTGGAAGGCTTGGCCACGTTTTTTCCGGCAACCGTGACTACACGCTCAAAAAGCGGTTTGTTTTTTTGAACGGCTTCATATACTGCAAAGGCAGTACCCACGTTGCTTACAACCGCACCTACTGCAATGGGCAATGCTCCTGAGGGAACTTCTTTCCCGGTAACTGCTTTTATTAATTGTTTTTCGCCGCCTTGCGGATATTTAACTTTTAATGCAGTTACAGAAATGCCTTCAAATGTTTTTGATTTTTCGGTGAGCAGCTGAATGGCATCGGGTTTATTATTTTCAATGCCAATAACTGCTTTTTCAACTTTCAGCGCTTTCATTAACAAGCGGGTGCCGGTTAAAATTTTATCGGCCTTTTCAAGCATCAGCCGGTGGTCGGAAGTGAGATAAGGTTCGCATTCCACACCGTTGATTAACAGCACCTCGGCTTTCATTCCTTTGGGTGGAACCAGTTTTACATGCGTTGGAAAAGTGGCTCCTCCCAGCCCTACAATTCCGGCTTCCTGGATTTTATCGATAATGGCTTTGCCGTCTAAATCAAAATCTTTCACCAATTCTTCAGAGCGGTCAATTTCTTCGACCCATTCATCACCGTCAACATCAATAAAAATACCTTGTTTGGGATATCCGGAACTGTCGGCAGCGAAATCAACTCTTTTAACTTTTCCCGAGACCGAAGCATGAATATTAGTGGAAACAAAACTGCTGCTTTTGGCAATTAATTGTCCTGTTTTCACTAAGTCGCCACGCTTAACTACGGGCGTTGCTGGCGCTCCAATGTGTTGCGCAACCGGAATAAAAACTGATTTCGGAGGCGGCAAAACTTCAATGGCATTGCCTGCTGAAATTTTATTTTCGGGTGGATGTACCCCGCCAAGTTTGAACGTTTTTAACATTCTGGTAGTTATTTTGCTGTACTCACTTCTTTTTCTTCTTTCTTCACTTTCCGTGGAGGGAAATTTTCTTCGATAATGGCGTTGGTTGGGCAAACCGGCACGCATTTGCGGCACAATTTGCATTTGTCTGAATCGATAAATGCCAGGTTGTTTTCAATGGTAATGGCATCGAACGGACACACTTTTTCACATTTTCCACAACCAATACAGGCCACACTGCAGGCTTTACGGGCCACGCCGCCTTTGTCCTGGTTTCGGCAGGAAACCACTACTTTGCGGTCTTTGGGGAATCGTTTCCGCAGCTCGATTAAATCTTTGGGACAGGCATCCACGCAGGCGCCGCAAGCAACACACATATCATCAATAATGCGGGGAACTCCCAGGTCGGGACGCAGTTCAATAGCATCGAAATCGCAGGCATCGTAGCAATCGCCGTATCCCAGGCAACCCCATTGGCAGTCGGTTTCGCCACTGTAAACTGAAGATGCAATGGCACATGTAGTTGCCCCGTCAAACTGATTGGTTTTGGGGCGGTGGTCGCAGGTACCATTACAACGGATATAGGCGGTGCGTGCTTCTTTTTTTACGGCTTCGAGGCCTAAAATTTCAGCCACTTTGTTCATGGTTTCGTTTCCACCAACAGGGCAGTATAAATCGGACAGGTCACCTTCTTTTACACAAGCTTCGGCAAAAGCCCTGCATCCGGCATAACCGCACCCGCCACAGTTTGCAGCGGGCAGTGCTTCTTCCACCTCGTCAATCCGCGGGTCTTCATACACCTTAAATTTTTGGGCTACAAAAAAAAGGATAACCGCAGCGGAGGTGCCTATTGCACTTAGGGTAGCTATTGTATATATAACAGTAATACTCATAAGTTAACTGATTTCTTCCACTTCGAATTTGAAAACTTTTTTTAATATATGACGAAAAAAATATAATGTTGTATAGTATGGAATCAGAATGCCAAGTGCCAGCAAACCGGAAAAAACTTCGTTGCCGGTTATTGAAGAAGCTGTTATGAGTGTTGCAAGAACCAGCAGAAAAGGTAGTAGATAACCGTAAAACAAAGCCTTAAATCCCTGCACTTCTTTTAAAATAACAGTTACTTCCTGTCCGGGAAAATAGCTGTGTCCGTCAGGAGTTATTTCAACTTCTTTTTCCTGAACATCGGCAATTGTGCAAGCTCCCTTAGCGTGGCAGGTTGAACAAGCCGACTGGTTTATAATTGACACCACCAGCGATGAGGCGGTTGCCTCTTTAACCAATGCCTTATGTTTGATAATTGCTTTCGTAATTCAGTTATTTTGCTATTTACAGTTTGCAAATTTATAGTTTTAATTGAACCCAGACATGCCAAAATTCAGTTTTTTCTGCAAATTTCTAATTTAGAAAAGTTCTAATTTATTTCTCCCCTTCGGAGGTCAAACCAGCCTCTTCTTCTCTAATGGACTCTACATCCCAGGCGCAATCGGCATCGTGTATTGAAAATTTTCGTTCAGCCATCAGTGTTTCCGAAACCTGTTCCGAGAACCTGCGGGTTTCCTGTATGAACCGGTTTTTGTCTTCCAGCCAGTGTTCGTAGAGATTCATGAAAACTTCTTCTTCATGATGTTTAAAGAAACGTGCCGAACGGTACGCTTCGTAACGGTTAAACCCAAGATGTTCGAGGGCTTTGGCACCCAGTTCCAGTCCGGAGTTGAAAACTTCGCGCTGTACGGTTTTTACATTGAGTTTCGCAAATTCGAAAGCATGGAAAATATCTTTTGCGCGGGCCAGTATTCTCACATTGGGGTATTTGTCGCGTATGTATTTGGCTACTTTAAGTGAATTGTCGTATTCAGCCATACTTAAAATCATGAGGCGGGCTTTTGCAATTCCGGCTTTTTCAAGAACCTGCGGGCGCGCAACATCACCATAATACAGTTTAAACCCGAACTTGCGCAAAACTTCCACATTTGCCGGGTTGCTGTCAATAATAGTAATTTTAAAATTATTGGCCAACAACAGGCGCCCCACAGCCAACCCAAACCGGCCGAACCCGGCAATTATAATCGGATTGTCTTCAGGTTCAACTTCTTCGTAATCCAGTTTGTTATGCCAACGCTCCAAAATTGGGCTCACCACTTTTTCGTTTAATACAATGAGCAGTGGCGAAAATGCCATTGAAAGTGCAACCACCAGTAAAAGTTGTCCGGCAGTTTTTCCCTCAAAAAGCTGACTTTGTTGCGAAAATGATACCAGCACAAATGCAAATTCGCTTGATTGTGCCAAAAGGAAAGCAAATAAGAATTCGTACCCTTTTTTTAGCCTGAAAAAACGGCCAAGTGCTAATAAAACCAGGAACTTAATAATAATAAGGAGAACAACCAGCCCCAGGATTTTAAACGGATCTTCAATAAACAGCATAAAATTAATACTGGCACCCACCGAGATGAAAAACAAACCTAACAGAAGTCCCTTAAACGGGTCGATGGTGGTTTCCAGTTCATGCCGGTATTCACTGTCGGCCAGCACCACACCTGCAATGAAAGTGCCGAGGGCAGGGGAGAGTCCGATTGCGCTCATGGCCAGTGCAATACCAATTACCAGCAGCAGGGCCATGGCGGTAAATATTTCATGTAAATTGGTTTCGGCAATGTACCGGAAAATGTATTTAGCCACAAACCGGCCAAGGAAAATAATTGCCCCAATAGCTCCAATTATAATGAGTAACTGCACCCACCCCGGAAGCGATGCCACTCCGGTAAGTTGCCCGACCTGCGATTCCTGCAAGCGGGCGGGCCCGTTAAAACTGGCCAGCAAAGGTATTACAGCCAGAAAAGGTACAACTGAAATATCCTGAAATAGCAAAACTGAAAAGGCAGAACGCCCTGCGGTATTTCTGAGCAATCCTTTTTCAGTAAGGGTTTGCAGCACAATTGCTGTTGATGACAGGGCTAAAATTAATCCGATGCCAATTGCTTTGTTCCATTCAAAGTTGAAAAATGAGGCTACAACACTTATAACTATAGTTGTTAGTAAAACCTGCAGCCCACCCAGTCCAAATATCGAGCGTCGCATTTTCCATAACAGTGCGGGTTCCAGTTCAAGGCCAATCAGGAAAAGCATCAGTACCACACCGAATTCAGCAAAATGCATTATTTCACCAGCTTCCTGTCCTACGAGTCCCAGAACGAAAGGCCCGATGATAACGCCGGCCAGTAAATAACCCAAAACGGAAACCATTCCCATTTTTTTGGCCAGTGGAACGGATACCACAGCTGCCAAAAGGTATATTAATGCCTGAAAGAAAAAATCTTCGTTGTACATTTTAGTCGATTAAGTTGTTAAAATACTCTGCCTTTTCCAGGTCAGTTTTCGATAATTTATTGTCGCGTAATAATAACAGAACCTTTTTGTAATTAAGCGCATGTTCCTCAATTTCATCGTTTTTAACGGTATGCGAACCATGTACAATATAAGGCGGCAGGTAGTTCATCCGGCATAAATTGGCCGATTGCCTGAAAGGTACAAGAAACTGGTTCATTGTATAATGGTTGCGTCCTTCGGATGAATAAACCACTTTGCCCCCTCCGGTTGAAATTACCGACAAAACACTTTTCCCTTCCAGTGCCCGGCCGTGCATTCCATACGCAAAGCCATGTTCCAGTACGAGGTCCATCCATTCTTTTAGAAGCGCCGGGGCATTGTACCAGTAAAAAGGATGGTGCCACACAATAATATCGTGTTGAGTCAGAAGTCGCTGCTCTTTTTTTACATCGATAAAAAAATCGGGGTAGTTTTCATATAAATCGTTAAATGTTATGCCATCCAGATTTTTTACTGCGTTAATCAGTTTTTTATTTATGCGCGATTTCTGAAATGCGGGGTGTGCAAATAGTATAAGTATTTTTTTCATAGTTGTGAACTTCCTTATCCGGATATATAAACTTGTTGGGAATAGTACCGTAACGGTTTAGTATAATGCTCAAATTTACATTTTTCAAAAGAATATCGTCTTAATACACTGTTGAAAAAACTCTTCGATGCATTAATTCTTATATATTTATTCGAAGAATCTTTCCAATAATTCCAATAAGCAATCTTTTCATTTAAAGATGTTTAACGCTGGAATGATTCTAAACTTACTTTTTTATTTGCAAATGCCATTGCTTACCGTTAAATTTGAGGTGTAAAAAGAGAGTTCTTTGATTGAGACAAGATATTATCCGCATTGATTCAACTTTTGGTAAACTCAACAGAATATTTTAAACCGAGTTAGCTCAACGGTTGTAAAAACAGGCCTTGTAGTTCCGAGCAATCGGGATGAGTCGAAAGACCGGTGGAAGTTTGAACAACCAGGCGCTCAAATCCTGTCATACAGGGGTTTTACGCAAACGGAATCGATGCGGATTTTTTTTGTAATCCACTTCAACTTTTTTCAAACAAATAGTTGGGGGCGTCTTTTTTTACTGGATTTACTCAGGAAGGAACTTTTTAGTGATCAGGAAAAGCAGGAGCAATCCGCTCATAAACAACGATATTCGTGCAATGTAATCACCATATTTTACGTAGAAAGTAATCTCATTACTGGAATTGAGCGTGCCGTTTATGGCATCTTCCGTCCACCATTCGGTTGTTTGAAGTAAATCGCCACGCTGGTTTATAAAGGCAGAAATTCCTGTATTGGCCGAACGGGCAATGCTTCGGCGCGATTCGATGGCCCTTAGCCGGGCAAACGAAAGGTGTTGTTTGTAACCGGGCGTATTTCGCCACCATCCGTCGTTGGTAATAATTACAATTATCCCGGCACCTTTTTCCACGTATTTTGTAAGGTATTCGCCAAAAATCGATTCGTAACAGATAACCGGCGCCACTTCCCAATTATTTTTTAATTTGAAATTTGTAGGTTCTTCCTGCCGTCCCAGGCTGCCGGTTGTTCCGCCCAGGTCGAAAACCAAATCGCTTAAAAATCCGAGGTATTTCATAAACGGCATTTTTTCAACACCAACTACCAGTATCGATTTGTGATAGGTTTGCTCTTGTCCGTTTTTGCCTATAAAAACAGCTGAATTGAATACGTCGTAAATCATGCCGTTTCTGTGCCTGGCTGTGGAAGTCGCACTTTCGGCATCAGGATATACCTGGCTGGTTGATGCCCCGAATAATAGTTCAGCTTTGGGGAAATTTCGTAACCATTGTTGTAATTGTCTGAACTGATAGTTGTAGGTAATTTGTTCTTCGTTCCAGTCGGGGTAACGTTCAAAAAGTGTTTCGGGGCCAATGACCAAATCGGTTTGATCATCGGTTTGAGTGCTGGCAAGGCGAATGAATTTTTCCAGTTTTTCATTTTCAGCCTCCTGGTCGTACCGCTCGGAGTACGGATCAATATTGGGCTGAACCACAACAATGTTCATCGGATTTTCTTTTTCAGTATAAGAATTGTATGCCGAAACAGAAATGATAACAGGCACCACGAGGAACAAAACGAGGCCGGAAAGCGGATAAAATATTTTCCATACTGAAGCTTTACTGGTTATCAGTTTCAGAACGTTGAACAGCAGAATATTAATGAGTAAAACCCAGAGTGTTCCTCCTAAAACTCCTGTGTATTCGTACCATTGTACCATTTTAATGTTGTTGGCAAAGCCGTTTCCTAAATTCAGCCAGGGCCATTCAATGTCCCAGTGAAAATGAAAATACTCGAAAGAAATCCAGAAAACAATGAGTGACAGAAAAGCTAAGTTTGGTTTAAAACGTCTGAAGGCAACATGAGCCAGCCACCACACTACCGACATTAAAAATGAGTTGGCCACGATGGCCAGAATTGCCCCGGCCATTGTGGCATAAGCAATCCACCATGTTGTTATCCCATTCCAAATCAGGAAAGCAATCAGGGCATGTCCCCAGAACGACACACTTCGGTAGGAGTTTCTGTTGTCAATAAAAAACTGATTGAGAAAAAGCAGAGGAATGAATGCAAAAAACAGGGTCCATCCGGGAAACCCCAGCCATGCGAGACTAAGTAATATACCTGAGGAGGCGGAAAGCCCCAGTCGGAAAATTCGTGACATGTTAGCTTAAATTAGTTGCAAAAACGGTTTCTTTCTTTTTTTTGTTGCGCTCAAAAATAAAATCGATTTGTCCCATTACCAAACCACCCCACCAGGCCTGGTTCACAATTATCGGTTTGCCGGCCTTGTTTTTTGTTTCAATTGGTTGTTCCAGGAAAGTGTGGGTGTGGCCGCCAATAATTAAATCGGTAAGCGAGGTTTCGGCGGCAATTACCATGTCGCTAATTTTATTTCCATTATAACGTAATCCCAAATGCGAGAGGCAGATAACCAAATCACATTTTTTGTCATTTTTCAGAAATGTTTCCATCTCAAGGGCAGTTTTCAGCGGGTTGTTATAAATGGTATTTCCAATATTTGTTGTACTTACCAGATTGCTGAGTGCAATACCCAGTCCGTAAACGCCAATTTTTATGCCCGATTGCCGGAAAATTTTCCAACGTGGGAATTTGCCGGCCAGTATGGTATCAGAAAAATTGTAATTCGAATTAATGAGCGGGAATTTGGCATGGGGCAGCGGCTCCAAGATTCCGTTCAACCCGTTGTCGAACTCGTGATTTCCTATGGTTCCCGCATTGTAGCCGGCTTCACTCATCAATTTAAAAATGAGCTCGCCTTTAAAATAGTTGAAGTAGGGTGTTCCCTGGAACATATCGCCTGCATCGAAAAGTAGCGTGTCCGGATTTTTTTGACGGTAGCTTTTGGCCAGTGCAGCGATTTTGGCCAGTCCTCCGTTCCCTTTATATTGCGGATTGCTGCTTTCAAAAGGTTCAACATGAGTGTGTATGTCGTTGGTATGCAAAATTGAAATTGTGGCAAAGTCATCCCAAGCATACAGATTTTGCGGTAATGCCCCCAGTGTTAATCCGGCTGCACCAATTCCCGTGTTCCTGAGAAAATTTCTTCTATTCATAACTAATCCTCCCGTCGGTTTGAGCGGTAATTATTTTCCCCTTCTCGCTGATACTTTCCAAATGTGAAATAATTATATCCCGGATCAATTTACCGGGTTTGAAATAGTCATCTTTTTGGGTGAAAACATCCAGGTCGTCGCCTCCTTCGGCAACATAGTTGTTGGTAGCCACCCAGTAGTATTTTTCATTTTCAATTTGTTTTTTTCCAATTGTAATATTTTTTGCTTTTCCTTCTGAAATTGAAAAGCGGACACCGCCAACACTCTCACCACCTTTTGAGGCAACTGTGTTCAGGAATTCACGTATTTGATTTCCATTTAGTTTTAAGAACACAAGTTCGTTTTCAAAGGGCATGAGTTCATAAATTTTACCCACGGTAATTTCGCCCTCCGGCAAGTAGGTGCGGATTCCACCATAATTGAAATAAGAAATGTCAGCCATAAAATCTTTTCCTGATTGCTTCAAAACTTTTTGTCCTTCTTCGAGCAGTAAGTCGGCCAGAAAATTGGTGAGCTCGCTTTCCGGTTTTCCTTTTGACATTTCTTTTTTATTTACTGCCAGAACACGAGACATATCTTTTTCCAACAATTTTTTATAGGGCAAATAAATTTGAACCAGTTGACTGTCGGGCTGTATAATACTGTCTGATACAACGACATTGCCCCCGTTTGCATCGGTTTGTATATAGTGAGTTTTGCAGGCTCCAAAGGCAATAAGCCAAGTTATTAACAATGTATAGGTGAAAGATCTTTGCATTATGAAAAAATAATGTTAAAACTTACAATTATTTTAGCATCAAGTTTGTTAGGTAAATGGAACAGTTTAAAAAAATAATATGTTTGGTTCAAACTTACAATTAAAAATAAATTTCAGAATTAAATTCATCGTTTTTTTCGCCGGATTTTTTATTCCGTTTATATTGAATGCGCAACCGCGTGAAGTAGTGGCCAAAAAAGGTGAAGGTGTTTACCGGTTGTTAACGCGAAACGGACTTTCGGCTTCTGAATATATGGATGCTTTTATTGAGCTTAATAAAGGCAGGCTTGGTGAAGACAACATGCTTTTTGCCGGTGCAAAATATATCCTTCCGGATACAGAAATTGATCCAGCCGCTGCTGCAGAAACAACAACATCACCTGTGAAAACGGCCCGGTTCGATATTTTTGGTGAAGATTATGCCGAAGTAGAAATACTTGACGACAAACTGGACGGTGCAATTTATTATCTGGTTGCCGGGCACGGTGGCCCCGATCCCGGAGCAGTTGGCTATTACAATAACCGGATGTTGTGTGAGGATGAATATGCTTATGATGTAACGCTGCGACTGGCCAGAGAGTTGATTGAATACGGTGCCACAGTTTATATGATTACCCGCGACCAGAATGACGGCATTCGGGATGAAAGCTATTTAAAGCCGGATAAAGATGAACGGTGTTACCCTAATCAGGTAATTCCGATAAACCAACTGAGAAGGTTGAGGCAACGTACCGATGCAGTAAATAATTTGTATCGGAAAAACAGGGGAGCATTTCAGCGCATGATTGCCATTCACGTTGATGCACGCAGTCACGGAGAGAATATTGATGTGTTTTTTTACCATGACAGGCGCAGTACTAACGGCGAAAAAGCCAGCAGAACACTTCAAAACAAATTTCAGGAAAAATACGACACACATCAGCCGGGCAGGGGATATCATGGCACAGTTTCTCCACGCGCACTTTATGTAGTGAGAAATACCTACCCCGTTGCGGTTTATATTGAACTGGGGAACATTAACCATTTTCGTGATCAGCAACGCTTTATACTGCCAAATAACCGGCAGGCACTCGCCAACTGGCTGACCGAAGGGTTGCTGGATGATTTTGATAATAACAAATAGCAGCTTTCATGCATTTTCAGGTATCTTTCTGAAGTTCTCATTACACACGACTTTAACCAGTATGATTTTCGAAGATTTTTAAAAACGAAAAGTTCTTTATAAAGTGCATTTGGTGTGCTTTTCTTATAAAAATATTTACCAAGATTGCTTTTTCTTTAAATATTTTTTGCAAAATCTTTGGTATAATTCCATCTTAGTTTTATATTTGTAATGCAATACGTCCTGTATTGCTTGTGTGTTTGGGGGTTAACATTAATAAAGGACAGCTGTTGAGCTGTCCTTTTCTCTTTTAAACCCTTTCCTTTGTTTACCGTTATTAGTTAAATGAGTTTACATCCCATAATTTTATTCGATGGTGTTTGCAATTTGTGCAACCACACAGTTGATTTTGTCATACGCAGAAAACATGGCGGGCAATTTCGTTTTGTTGCGCTCCAGTCGGAAACGGGTGAAAAACTCCGGCAACATTTCAGCGTCCCCGCAGATACTGATTCAGTAGTATTGATTTACAATGAGAATGTATATTTTGAATCGGATGCGATTTTGAAAACAGCCTGGCTGCTTTCTTATCCCTGGCGGCTGGCGGTTCTGTTTAAAATAATCCCCTTAAGATGGAGAAACAAATTATACCGTTGGATTGCCTCAAACCGCTACAAATGGTTTGGGAAAAGGGAAACCTGCCGGATTCCTACTGTTGCCGAACGCAGGCAGTTCCCGGCTTGGGATGATTTAAAACTCTAAATCGCCCTTTTCGTAATCTCTGAAAAGTTTTGAAAGGTGGGCCAGCCAATGGCTCAATCGTTTTACGGCTTCTGCCGTTTCGTCCGTAATTTCTTTTTGCTGAATTTTCAACATCAGGTAGCCGTAAATCCCGTCAATTGCAACTTGCACATCCATGGTTGCCTGTGGGTTTTTTTGTTTCAACTCGTTAAGCAAACCTGCCACTGCCTGGTAAATGGAAATATAAATGCTGTCTGCTTTTGTTTCCATCAGGCGTAAATGAAACTCGTTTAACTCTCCCAGCAAATTGGTAACAAACTGCAGGTGCCCTTTTTTTTGAATGCCTTCCTTTTCCATCATCACCACCAGGTTTTCATACCAGTCCGAAATTTCTTCTGACGTTTTTTTGTCGGCCTGATATTTTGTAACCAGTTTGTCATTAATCAGGTTCATATCGAGGTGAAAAGCACGGATTAAATCCTCAACCTGATAGAGGTATAAAATGTATTCGGCAATATTTTCTTTTCTTTTTTTCTGAGCTATGAGCATTATTGATTATGGCGTTTAATGTTGTTGAAACAGATGTCGTTAAAAATAAGCAAAAATTAGATCTTTCTGCTTAACTGCCAAAGAAATCGTCGAGTTTGCGCCGTTCTTTTTTTGTAGGCCTTCCGGTCCCTGGTTTTCGGTTGAACCATTTCATCTGCTTTTGGGTTTCCAGTAGTTCGAGATCTTCCGCAGGGGTAATGTCTTCCACAAAATCGTCGGTGAGTTTTGCTGACATTCGTTTTTCGGCCAGCGCAAGCACTTTGTATTGTCGTGTAACCGGGGCTTTTTTTACATGGATGATGTCGCCGGAAACAATTTCTCGCGAAGGTTTCACCGGCAAATCGTCCATGAGAATGCGTCCTTTTTTGCAGGCTTCGGTAGCTTTCGAGCGTGTTTTGTAAATACGCACTGCCCACAGCCATTTGTCAATTCTCACGTTTCCCGCCATTGTTTACTTTTTTTTATTGAAAAAGTTCATTGTGCGTTCTGTGCCTATGGTTCCGAAGCTTTTAATAATTTCAATGCAGGTATCGATTTTCTCAGAAAGCTCTTTTTGTTCTTCCCGGCTCCAGTCGCTTAGAACATAATCAACCTGAAAGCCTTTGTGAAAATCATCTCCGATACCGAATCTCAGTCTCGGGTAATTGTTGGTTCCCAAAATATCAGAAATATTTTTCAGGCCATTGTGTCCTCCCGGGCTTCCCTTTGCTTTTACCCTGAGTGTGCCAAATGGCAATGCAATATCATCTACAATGACCAGCATTTTTTCGAGCGGAATTTTTTCTTTTTGAAGCCAGTAGTTTACTGCTCGCCCGCTGAGGTTCATGAAGGTGGTTGGTTTTAAAAGAATAAATGTTCTTCCTTTAAATTTATATTCAGCCACAAACCCGTAACGCTTGTCGTTATAAACAATATTGGACGCCCCCGCAAGAGCGTCCAATATTTGAAAACCTATGTTGTGACGTGTATTTTTATATTCCGGGCCTATATTTCCGAGCCCTGCAATCAAATACTTCACAAAATTTCATTTTAATTATTCCTGATTTTCAGAAGCATCAGATGTTTCGCCTCCTTCGGCTTCTCCACCTTCAGCTGCTTCTCCTTCTCCACCTTCTGTTTCTTCCTCTTCTTCGTCTTCAGGAAGCAACATTCCGGCCATGGCAGCTCTCGATGAAATTACACCTACAATTAAATTGGAGTGGTTGTCGAGGAACTCCAGGTTTTCTCTTTCGAGTTCGCTAACTTTGTAGCTGTCGCCAATGCCTAATTTGGTAATGTCAATTACAATGGTATCGGGCAGGTACTTGGGCAAAGCTTTTATTTTAAGTTTGCGCATGTTGGTTTTAAGTTTACCACCTGCTTTAAGGCCTTTTGCTCTTCCGGTAATTACTATTGGAACATTTATTTTTACCGGTTTGTCGTCTTCAACTTTCAGAAAATCAATGTGCATGACCTGTTCTTCAACCGGGTGCCACTGCATATCCTGAATAATGGCTTTGTGTTGTTCGCCGTCGATCTCGAGGTCGATTAAATATACGTTGGGAGTATAAATTAACGGTCTTAACTCACTGAACGGAACAGTGATGTGCATAAGCTCATCGGTTCCATACAGAACGGCAGGTACATCGCCTTGTTCGCGTATTCGTTTTGCACTTTTTTTTCCGAGGGCTTCGCGTTTTGTTCCCTTAACTGTTACTGATTTCATTTTTTAAATTTTTTGTTAATAATTATGGTACTCAGTCCTTCCCGCCAACTGACGGAACAAACAGCATGCATAATTACAGGGCCGTTTTGTTTTGATATTCTAAAATTGTTGTGCAACAAAAATTAGAAGCAAATCAACTACTCACGCCCTCAAAATGCTCCTGCTTTTTGGAAAAAGCGGTGCAAAGATAAAAATTAGCGGTAATATAACGAACTAATCGACTGATTTTTGTAAACCCTTTTAATAGCTTCGCCCATAGCATCGGCAATGGTAATGTATTTAATCTTTTCACTTTCCGATTTTTGTTTTATTGAATCGGTGAAATAGACTTCTTCAAGAGCCGAACGTTCGATGCGCTCGATGGCAGGCCCCGATAAAACACCGTGTGCCGCAAAAGCGCGCACACTGCTGGCACCTTTATCTTTCATTAAATTGGCTGCTTTGGTAATGGTGCCTGCTGTATCAATCATGTCATCAACAATAATCACATCTTTCCCTGACACATCACCAATAACAGTCATGCTGTTTATTTGATTTGCGCGTGCACGTGTTTTATGGCAAATTACCATGTCGGTTTGTAACATACGGGCGTATGTGTTGGCGCGTTTGGTACCCCCCACGTCGGGTGAGGCAATTACCAGGTTTTCGAGTCCCATTTTGCTTATGAAAGGAATGAAAAGTGCCGAAGCAAAAAGATGGTCAACCGGTACATTGAAAAAGCCCTGGATTTGGTCGGCATGTAAGTCCATTGTTATAATGCGGTCAACTCCCGAAGCAGAAAGTAAATCGGAAACGAGTTTTGCACCAATCGAAACACGTGGCTTGTCTTTTCTGTCTTGCCGGGCATAGCCAAAGT
Source organism: Tangfeifania diversioriginum (assembly GCF_900141875.1). GTDB lineage: Bacteria > Bacteroidota > Bacteroidia > Bacteroidales > Prolixibacteraceae > Tangfeifania > Tangfeifania diversioriginum. The sequence goes on from NZ_FQZE01000009.1 coordinate 24,920, forward strand.
AGGGAATTACTGCAATAACCTTATAAGCACTGGCCCGTTTGGCGGCGTCAATCATTAAAAGGAGTTCGAGCAAATTATCGGCCGGCGGAGTGGTCGATTGCACGATAAAAACATGCGAACCGCGGATGGTTTCTTCATAACAAGGTTCAAATTCGCCATCTGCAAAAACGGGGCACGATGATTGACCGAGGTCAACATCAAGGCTGTCGCATATTTTTTGCGTAAGATGTTGTGTGGCCCTGCCCGAAAAAATTTTTAAAGGATGATTTTTACTGCCCATCGCTAAATCAGTTTGGTTTTTATTACGGAAATCTAAAGATAATGCTTTATCATCTACACTTTTATCGATTTTCAAGATAATAATTTTTGATTAAATATAAAATTACAAGTTTTCGTGGTTAATATCCTGTATAAATTTCAGAATTTCTTTTTTCCCTTCGCCGGTGGTTACTGATGATGTGAAAAATGGAGGCATTTCTTCCCAGCTTTCCAGCATTTTTGTTTTATAGTTTTCAATATTTTTTTCCAGTTCGCCGGGTTTTAATTTGTCGGTTTTGGTAAAAACAATAGAAAACGGAATCTGGCTTAATCCCAACCACTCCATAAACTCGAGGTCGATTGGTTGCGGCTCGTGGCGTGAATCAATCAGCACAAACAGGGCGTAAAGGTTTTCGCGCAGCAGGATGTATTTTCTGACAAATTTTTCCCATTTTTTCCGTTCTTTTCGGCCAATTTTTGCAAATCCGTATCCGGGCAAATCAACCAGGTACCACTCTTCGTTTATCAGGAAATGATTGATTAACTGCGTTTTTCCCGGATTGCCCGAAATTTTTGCCAGCGATTTTCGGTTGGTAAGCATATTGATGAGTGAGGACTTTCCCACGTTCGACCGCCCTATAAATGCATATTCCGGCTTATTGGGGGGCGGACATTTTTCAATATCGGTGTTGCTTACTAAAAAACGGGCTTCTTTAATTTCCATCGGGCAAAAATAATGCTGATTTGTCAATCAATAAAATTAAAACCGAATGATTTCTGTTTTATTGGTAAAATCTGATTCCGGTTCATGCTATTGGGAGTTTTAAAATTTTGTGATACTGTTACTTAATGTAGATTTCAAGAACTTTTGCACTTTCGGTTTCCGGTTTTAACCGGACCGACTCCAAACTTGCCGGCAAAAGTACTGTTTCACCTTTGTTTACTTTTTCATTTCCGCCTTCATATTCAATATTGAATTGACCTTCGAGCGTCATATAAACTACAAACGAATCGAAGTGGTGATAGTCTTTTTCCAGTTTTTCCGAGAAATCGAGAATGTTGGTTGTGAAATAGTCGCAGCTGACAATTTCAGAAGATTTGTTTTTTTCTGCCTTGTATTTTGTTTTGTACTCGTCCTGGTAGGTAAAGTCAATGGCATCGAGCGCCAAATCAGTATGCAGTTCGCGTTTGTTTCCGTTTTCGTCTTTGCGGTCGTAGTCGTAAATGCGGTAAGTAACATCAGAGGTTTGCTGAATTTCGGCCAGTAAAATACCTTTTCCAATGGCATGCACGCGCCCGGCCGGGATGAAAAATACATCGCCCGTGGCAGTTTTTTCGTAGCACAGCAAATCAGTTAATTTCCCGTTTTCAAGGTATTCAAGGTATTTCTCGCGGGTTACCGGCTGGTTGAATCCTGAATTTATGAGCGAACCGTCTTCAGCATTCACCACATACCACATTTCGGTTTTTCCGTAGGCATTGTGCCGTTTTTTTGAAAGTTCGTCGTTGGGGTGAACCTGAATGGATAAATCGGCCTGGGCATCAATGAATTTGATGAGGAGCGGGAATTCAATCCCATATTTTTTGTAAATTTTTTCACCTACCAAATCGCCCATATAAACTTCGATGAGTTCCTGCAGGTTGTTGCCCTGAAGATATCCATTATTTACTTCCGAAATTTTACCTTCAACGGATGAAATTTCCCAGCTCTCGCCACAATTGGGGAGGTTGTCAATATCTTTGTTGAGTAATTCTTTCAGGCGATTGCCTCCCCAGATTTTTTCGTGCAAAATGGGCTTGAATTTCAACGGATACAAACCGGCCATAATTTTTATTTTTTATGAATTAAAATTTGTAATCAACAGCAGCACGTTCCGATGTGGTTTCTTTAATGCGTTCCACCACTTTTAAATGTTCAGGATGCACGCGATAGGTGTCCAAATCTTCCAGCGATTCGAAATGAGATATTAGTGCAATGTCGTAGCTTTTAGCTTTTAGTTCGTAGTTAGTGCCAACTTCAAGGTGTTTTACTTCTTTTATTTTTCCTTTCAGGCTCTCGAGCAATGATTTGAGTTCTTCAACAACTTTTGTTTTTTCATTTGCCGGGTAATCCTTCAGTTTAAAAAGTACAATGTGGTTAATCATAGCCTTGCTAATTTTTGTATCTTAGATTTTTCTGCCAGCGAAATTAGTGTTTTATTAGCAGCTGCATTAATTGATTTCATTTAATTCTGTCAGTTTTAACAATTAACTAAAAAGAAGATGCTTGTAATTGGCGTTGCCGGCGGCACCGGTTCGGGAAAAACAACTGTGGTACGGAAAATTGCCGAACAATTTCAGGAAGATGAAGTGGCCATCCTTTCGCAGGATTCGTATTATTTCGATAACAGCCACCTGAGCCTTGAGGAACGAAGGAAGAAGAATTTCGATCATCCTGATTCGGTGGAATTTGGTTTGATGATAGACCATGTAAAAAAACTTCAAAAAGGAATTCCGGTAAATGAACCGGTTTATTCTTTTATCAGCTGCACCCGTATGGAAGAAAGCCGGCAGGTAACTCCCAAAGAAGTTTTAATTGTTGAAGGGATTCTGTGCCTCACAAATAAAGCCTTGCGCAATTTAATGGACATCAAAGTTTTTGTCGATTGCGATTCGGATATTCGGTTGTCGAGAGTCATCAGGCGCGATATGAACGAGCGGAGCCGAAATGTTGACCAGGTACTCGACCGCTACGAAAAAACAGTACGCCCCAGCCACCTGCAGTTTATTGAGCCCACCAAACGTTTTGCCGACATTATAATTCCGCAGGGGGGCATGAACCAGGTGGCAATTAATATACTGACAAATCACATCAACCACACCTTAAAAAACAATTGAATGCTGAAAAATTTAAACATTGAAGAAGTCCTGTTTCTCGATATTGAAACTGTGCCGCTTGCACCGGAATATAACGATTTGAACGAAAAGTGGAAGCAGCTTTGGGAAAATAAAATGAAGTTTCAGATTAACAACGACGAGCCTGCCGAGGTACTTTACGACCGTGCCGGTATTTATGCCGAGTTTGGCCGGATTGTCTGTATTTCAGCCGGGTATGTTTTTCAAAAGCAGGGCGAGTTGGTTTTCAGGGTAAAATCGTTTACCAACGATGATGAAAAGGTTTTAATTCAGAATTTTTTCAATGCATGGGATGCTTTTTCGCGCACCGGGAAAAGAAGGCTTTGCGCACATAACGGGCAGGAATTTGATTTCCCCTATATTGCCCGGCGTGCCTTGGTGAATAATTTGGTATTGCCAAAAATATTTGACATTGCCGGTGCCAAACCCTGGGAACTTAAAGATCGGCTGATTGACACACTGCAGTTATGGAAATTTGGCGACTACAAACATTACACTTCTTTGTCGCTGCTGTGCGAATTGTTTAATATTCCAACGCCAAAAGATGACATCGATGGCAGCCAGGTGGCTAAAATTTACTGGGAAGAAAATGATATTGGCCGGATTGCAAAATATTGCGAAAAAGATACATTGGCAGTGGCCAATTTACTGCTTAAATATAAAGGCAATAAAATTATTCCTATAGAGAATATGGAGGTGGCTTAGAACTTCATCATCCGGTCCATTTCCCGTTTCGAATCTTTTTGTTTTAACGTTTCGCGCTTGTCATACATTTTTTTACCACGTGCCAGGGCAATTTCGAGCTTGGCCAGGCCCCGGTCGTTAATAAAAAGACGAGTTGGCACAATGGTGAATCCCGATTCTTTTGTTTTGCGATCCAGTTTTTGCAGTTCTTTTTTTGTTAAGAGTAATTTCCGGTCGCGTTTGGCCTCGTGATTGCTGTGGGTTCCCATTTCATACTCCGAAATGTGAACGTTCCGGGCATAAAGCTCGCCCGAATAGAACTGGCAATACGCATCGCTCAAATTTACTTTGCCGTTTCTGATTGATTTGATTTCTGTACCTGCCAGCTGCATGCCGGCAACAAACTTTTCAATCAGTTCATACTCAAATGTAGCCTTGCGGTTCTTTACGTTAATATTTCCTTTTTGATGTGCCACTATAAATATGCGGTTAAAAGTTTCGACAACGAGACACTTAAAAAACTAAAGATAAAAAAGTTTACCAGAATAGTAATTAGCGCGTACTTCTCAAATTTGCGTTCCGGAAAATCCAGCAACTCTTTTGCCCCCACCCAAAAAATATAAAAGCTGTACAAACCCAGTGCATCCACCACGTACAGAAACTGGAAAAGGCCTGTAATAATGGAAACCAGCAAAAACGGGGTGAGTGAGAAAGCAACCAGCCTGCGGGCAGACGATTTGTTTTTTACTCCTCCAAAAGTTTTCATCAGATGATAAGTGAAAAACACCGAAATGAAATATTGTAAAGTGAAAAGCAAAATTTCGCGGAGCGATTTTAGCAGGGCAAAATCAGCATAATAATTATTGTTTTTTAGAAATTCACCTAAAAAAACAGCAATTGCAACTACTGCCAATAGTGGAACAAAGTAGCTGAAAAACAGGTTTTTTTTTGGTGATTTGTGCTGTTTCTGTTCGTTCCAGAATTCTTTTGGTTTAAAAATTACTGAACGTACTATCTGAAGATTTTCCAATACTGAAATTCCCATATTCTCTCCTTAAATTCGCTGCAAAAATACATTTTATTCAGCGGCTAAAAATTTTATCCTGCAAAATTGACAAAAATTATTTTTTCTTCTCCTTCAGTAATTTTTCCAGTGCAAACATTTCGTCGCGCAGGCGGGCGGCTTCAATGAAATCAAGATCTTTAGCCGCTGCTCTCATCTGTTTGCGGGTTTTTTCGATGGTTTTTTCCAGGCCTTCGGGGCTCATATATTGAACTACCGGATCGGCAGCTACATCGGGATGAACTGTATCTGCATATTCTTCCGGTTTTTTGCCACTCCTGTACTCGTATCCAATAATTTCACGCGTAGGTTTAACAATGGCAGTAGGAATGATATTATTTTCTTCGTTGTATTTGAGCTGTTTTTCTCTCCGGTAGTTTGTAGAATCGATAGTGCGCTGCATCGAGTCGGTTACTTTATCGGCATACATAATTACCTCTCCGTTCAGGTTACGTGCAGCACGGCCGGCCGTTTGTGTCAGCGATCGTTCTGAACGAAGGAATCCTTCTTTATCGGCATCGAGAATGGCCACCAGCGAAACTTCCGGTAAATCCAGACCCTCGCGGAGCAGGTTAATTCCCACCAGCACATTGAATTCCCCTCTGCGCAGTTGCTCCATTATTTCAACACGTTCCATGGTGTCCACATCGGAATGAATATAACGCGTTTTTACGCCCATGTTCAGCAGGTATTTCGAAAGCTCTTCGGCCATTCGTTTGGTGAGGGTGGTTACCAGTGTACGTTCATTTTTTTCAATACGAAGGTTGATTTCGTGCATCAGGTCGTCAATCTGGTTGGTACTTGGCCGCACGTCGATTATGGGATCGAGCAGGCCGGTTGGCCGGATAATTTGTTCCACCACCACACCGTCGCATTTGGCCAGTTCGTAATCCGCCGGAGTGGCACTTACATAAACTACCTGGTTCACCAGTTTTTCAAACTCTTCAAATTTCAATGGGCGGTTGTCCATTGCTGCAGGCAGCCGGAATCCATATTCCACCAGTGTTGTTTTGCGCGAATTGTCGCCACCGTACATCGCCCTGATTTGTGGAATTGTTACGTGACTTTCGTCGATAACACACATAAAATCGTCAGGGAAATAATCGAGCAAACAAAATGGGCGAGACCCCGGACTCCGTCCGTCGAAATAGCGCGAATAATTTTCAATGCCCGGACAGTAGCCCAGTTCGCGCATCATTTCCAAATCGTACTCCACCCGTTCCTGAATGCGTTTGGCTTCCTGCGGTTTACCAATTTCATTAAAATAATCGATTTGCCCCACCAGGTCGTCCTGAATTTGTTTGATGGCTGAATTCATACGAGCTTTGGTAGTCACAAATATATTGGCCGGGTAAATCACCACTTCGTCCATCTGGCCGTAGGTCTGGCCGGTTTCCGGATCGAAACTGGAAATTTCTTCCACCTCGTCGCCCCAGAAAACCACCCGGATTCCGGTGTCGGCATAAGCCGGAAAAATATCGACGGTGTCGCCTTTCACCCTGAAATTACCCCGCTGGAAATCTACTTCCGTTCGGGAATAAAGCGCATCTACCAGTTGACGGAGCATGGCATTCCGCGAAACCGCCTGTCCAACTTTCAGTTCAGTAACATTGGCGTGAAAATCTTCGGGGTTTCCAATTCCGTACAAGCACGAAACAGATGAAACCACCACCACGTCACGTCTTCCGGAAAGCAGTGCCGAAGTGGTGCTCAGCCGCAGTTTTTCAATATCCTTGTTTATGGAAAGGTCTTTTTCGATGTAAGTATCGGTGGTAGGAAGATAAGCTTCGGGTTGGTAATAATCGTAGTACGACACAAAATATTCCACGGCATTTTCGGGGAAAAACTGTTTCATTTCGCCGTAAAGCTGGGCGGCCAGTGTTTTGTTGTGGCTTAGAATCAGGGTGGGCCGCTGCACTTGCTCAACTACATTGGCCATGGTAAACGTTTTTCCCGAGCCGGTAACCCCGAGCAGGGTTTGAAACCGGTCGCCGTTTTCAATTCCCTCAGCCAGCTGCCGGATGGCTTCCGGCTGATCACCGGTTGGTTTATATTCCGAGGCTACTTTGAATTTCATGCTGCAAAATTAGGTAACTGATTGATAAAAAAGAAATGTGGTTTGTACTAAACAAATCTCCAAAATACTGATCACAACCTGAATTTTTGCTGATTGGCTAATGTTATGTTTGCTGAAAATGAAGTACTTAATGTAATATATTGGATAAACCCTGCGTTTTGTATTTAGTTAGTATTAATTTTGGAAGCTCAAAAAATGATAATTTTTAAGATTGATGAATAAAACAATTATTACTTTTTTACTGATGCTGTCAGTTTTTGTACAGGCAAAAGCCGGAGCAAATTTACTGCGATCCAATCAAACGGACGAAGCAGGTTCCGGTATTTTTGCCGGGGCGCTGGCATCAACAAATGGTTTAGGGCTGGATGTTCAGTATCAGATAAACAAGCGGTTTACTTTAAAGGCGGGGTATGAGACTTTAAATTTCAACCATTCTTTTAACCTGACCGAAGACGATATTGATTACGCTGCTAACCTGAATTACAAAACAGGTGGAATTTCCTTGTTGTTGAACTGGTTTTACCGGCCGGCGTTGTACTTATCCGGAGGTGTGGTTATAAATAAATTTCAGCCGGGTTTGGCAGGAGAGGCGGTAAGCGATATGGAGTATGGCGATATTTCCATCCCGGCAGAAGATGTGGGAGATTTCAATTTTCAGTTTAAATCTTCAGTGAAGACTGCTCCATACATAGCTGCCGGCTTTCGTAAGTTTTTGGGAAAGCAGAAAAGAATAGCCTATAATTTTGAAACCGGACTATATTACATGGGGCCGCCTGAACTGGAGATTTCAGCGAGTGGTTTGTTAAAGCCCATTGCAGATTCGGCTCATGATCATAAAACCTACCTTGAAGATCAATTTTCTGTTTACAAATTTTATCCGGTAGTAAAATTTGCTATTGCCGTCAGGCTTTTTTAATTTGGTAATTAAAATGTTATAAATATGAAGAACACTAAATTTAACACAATAAAAATTACAGTAGTAATAATAATTGCTGCACTTTTTGCAGGTTGCAGCGATTACCTCGACAACCCTTTAAAAGATAAAGAAACAGGCGATGACATCAACCTGCTTATTCTCGATTTTAATTTTTTTAATACCCGGATGACTTACAAGCTGATTGATGTTACAACTGGTGAGTTGATTTCCAGTACCGCTACCATCAGCTTTTCCGGAGAAAACGGGAACGATATTGTCACTTTTTCGGGCGAAAAAAATCCTGAATATGTGTCTGATCTGGGACAGTTGGAGCTCACCGTTGACCCAGCCGTGACAATAAGTGAAAGCAGCCCATTCAAATTTTCAGTGAATGTGGAGGCAGAAGGTTATAACAATTTAACCAAAGCCTTTCAACTGAAAAATGAAGGCAAAAAAACGTTTGAACTGTATTTGTCGAAGACTGAGGATGAAGATGAAAGTGAAATTGGCGGCGAAATCGATTACGGAGACGGAGACACAACCATTGTGTTTTCTAAAGTTGAAAGTGATGGATTGAAATCGGCGGTCGAAGAAAAGGCCTACAAAATACAATATGAAATTTCCCTGAATGATTTGGCAAAATTTAAAGATACAAACGGCGATTTATTTTTTGCATCTTCGGAAGAGGTGACAGAGGCAATCAATAACGATCCCGAAAATTTCATTAGCCTCTCACTAAAATCATTCTCCAATTATTCGCCCGAAATTGATGTGGTGAACATTGATGGCATTCCAACCAGTGTCCTGTTTCAAAAACTGGAAACCGGAAGAATTGAAAAAATTACTTTAGTGGGACGCGAAGTGGGAGACTTGAACGGCGGTGTAGTAAAGTTGAATTCAGAATATACCGGCGCGCCGGAACCCGACATTTTTGGATTTGCCGTTTTTAGTGATGTGTGGGATATTCTCGGAACACAGTCGGTTTACAACTCGCTGGACATCAGTTACACCCTGGTGAAAGCATCTGCCGAAAATCTTTGTGATACCGGAAGTAAAATTACTTTTCAGTCGGGAGTAACATCCAGTTTTTCTATTGATGCTGACGTGTACGACATGAATGACAACTTGTTGACCACCATTAATTTTAAAGGAAATTTCCCTGAGGAATTTACCGTGGAGAACACGCCGCAAAAAGCAGTGAAACTTGTTTTCCGTGATAATAATCCGGCCTTCAAACCCATTCCAACTCTTCAAATCGATAATTTCTGTTCGGGTAGTTACACGGTGAATGTTGACCCAAAGGAAAATTACGAACAATACCAGGTTGTTCTGAAAGCTTATTGTCCCGACAACCCGGGCGTTGCCGTTGCTCCAACTTACAGCGGTGAATTCAAAATTAAAGACAGCGATAATCCGTGGCAGGGAGTTGATATGGCCGGCGGCGTAGTTGACTTGCTTGCTTTGCCCGGCCAGGAGTACGAATTCCGGTTGCTTTGGGAAGACGAATGGGAGTACTCCACTTTGTTTACCGAATTTGCTGACGACGGTTCATATCTGCACGAAATTGGCTCTGATGTAAGTTCCGAATTGATGGAAGACGGTAGGGTCAGAATAAAAATTGACCATAAATTCAGCCAGAGTGTTTGTGACGATATGAACTGGTAGTTCGATGGGGTGATAACTGATTCTCTTAGGTTTTCAAGGGGATATTCTCTATCCCTTTTTTTTGAATGAAGATTGCCTGATAATAAGTTCAGTGGGCATTACAATGTTTTGAAAAAGGGAAGGCTGATTTTTTTGCTTTATTTGTTCAATTATCAGTTCTGCCGCTTTTTGCCCCATTTCAAATCCGGGTTGCCGAATGGTGCTTATGGAAGGCGTAACCACTTCGGAAAACGGTTCGTTGCTGAACCCGACTACCATAATATCTTCAGGTATTTTTATTCCGTTTTCAACCAAATAAATAATCACACTCAGCGCAGTGGTGTCGTTGGCACAAAAAATGGCATCAGGTTTTTGTGGGTTTTTCAGCAATTTTTTGATGGCATTGGTGCCGTCGGTTCGGGTCAGGCTGTTATGCAAAAGCATTTGCCGGTCAACTTCAAGTCCGGCTTTTTTCATGGCAGCGCAAAATCCATCTAACCGTTTGCGGTAAATATTCAGGTTAAGTGGTCCGCCAATATGGGCAATTTTTTTTGCTCCCTGTTCAATTAGATGTTGTGTGGCTTTAAATCCGCCGTTAAAATCATCAACCGAAATTTTATGCGCTTCAATTTCATCAACAACACGGTCGAAAAATACCAGGGGAATGTTTCGTTCTGAAAAATGTTTGAGGTGGTTGAATTTTGTAGTTTCCATTCCAATGGATACGATTACTCCGTCAACCCGGTTGGAATAGAGGGTTTGGGCAATTTTTTCCTCTTTTTCAAAACTGTCGTTCGATTGCGTTATGGTAACGGCAAAACCACTGTTGTAGGCCACATCTTCAATGCCGCTGATTACCGATGAGAAAAAATGCCTGTTGATGAGTGGAACGATTACCCCAATGGTATTGGTTTTTCGGGTGCGCAGGTTGGCCGCCATGGTATTGGGCCGGTACCCCATTTTTGCCGCCGTTTCTTTAATTTTTGCTTGCGTAGCTTTGCTAATCAGAGGATTATTGTTTAACGCTCTCGAAACCGTTGAGGCCGAAATCCCCAGTTTTTTTGCAATGTCGTGAATGGTTATTTCTGCTTGCTTGCCCATTTACTTCAATTTAATGGTAAAGTTAAAAATTATTTTTTTAGAAATGCAATCGATTGCATTTTTGTTTATTCTGGTTATATTTGTAGATAAGACTTTAATAAAAAGGAATAGATTATGGCAACAATTTATGAAGAAAGGTTTGCATACCATCCTGAGGATTTTAAAACGTATGATACAGAGCGAATAAGAAAAGAATTCTTAATGGAAAAAGTGATGGATCCCGGTAATATCCGGTTGGTTTATTCGGCCATAGAACGGTTCATTGTGGGGGGCGCTGTTCCGGTTGACAAGCCACTGAAACTGGAGACGATTGATCCGTTGAAAGCTGAGTTTTTCTGCTACCGCCGCGAAGTAGGAGCTATCAATATTGGCGGGAAAGGTACCGTTAAAGTGGATGGAACCGCTTACGATTTGAACACCAAAGAAGCCATTTATATCGGAAAAGGAAGCAAAGAGGTGGAATTCAGTTCAGAATCAGCTGAAAATCCGGCCAAATTTTACATTAACTCGGCACCTGCCCATAAAGAATATCCGGTAAAACACATTACGCTGGCCGATGCCAATGTGCTGCATAAAGGTTCACTTGAAACTTCCAATGAACGCACTATCAATCAGCTGATAATTAACCAGGTAGTTGATACCTGCCAATTACAAATGGGAATGACTGAGCTGAAACCCGGAAGCGTGTGGAATACCATGCCGCCGACAGGCACAGCCGCAGGAACGAGGTGTACTTCTATTTTAACCTGCCCGAAGATCAAACCATTTGTCATTTTATGGGCGAACCGGACAATACCCGCCACATTTGGATGCACAACGAACAGGTGGTGATTTCGCCCAACTGGTCGCTTCACTCGGCGGCAGGAACGGCCAACTACACGTTCATTTGGGGCATGGCCGGCGAAAATCTCGATTACACAGATATGGACAATATTGAACCGAAAGATTTGAGGTAATTTTATTTTTTAATGTGATTCAAAAAAATCAAAACGATATGAACGAACTATTCGACTTATCAGGAAAAGTTTCACTTGTAACCGGGGGCACCCACGGTATTGGAATGGCCATTGGAAAAGTGCTGGGAAAAGCCGGTGCAAAAATATGTGTGAACGATATTTCCGATGAAAAACTGGAAAGCTGCAAAAAAGAATACGCGGAGGCAGGAATTGATGTATATACGCTGAAGTTCGATGTGACAAGCGAAGAGGATGTTGACAGCGGAATCTCACGCATTGAAAAAGAGGTGGGAACCATCGATATTCTGGTGAACAATGCCGGAATCATTAAACGGATTCCCATCCTCGATATGCCAGTTGACGATTACAAGCAGGTAATTGATATCGATTTGGTGGGCCCGTTTATCGTTTCCAAACGGGTTGTTCCCAAAATGATTGAAAAACGCTATGGAAAAATTATCAATATGTGTTCCATGATGAGCGTTTACGGTCGCAACTCGGTTTCGGCATACGCTTCGGCTAAGGGCGGATTGAAACTTCTTACCGCCAACATGACCTGCGAATGGGCCAAGTACAACATTCAGATTAACGGAATCGGCCCCGGCTACATTGCCACTGCGCAAACAGCGCCCATCCGTGAAGGCGGCCACCCGTTCAACGATTTGGTGATGACCCGCACTCCCGCCGGTCGCTGGGGTGAGCCGGAAGATGTGGGCAATGCAGCTCTCTTTCTGGCTTCTCAGGCCAGTAACTTTGTTAACGGCCAGGTACTTTATGTCGATGGCGGAATTCTGGCAAACTTTGGGTATGTAAAAGGCGAAAATGAAATTTAAAATGAGTACCAAACTTTACCTGCTTGTGTTGCTGATTCCCCTTTCCTTTTCGTGTAAGAAAAAGTCAACTTACACATTTGAAAATCCTCTCGACAGCCCACGGAAAGATGAGGTCGTCTTACTGGAGAGAGCTTCCATTGCTGAGTATGTTGAACTTGAAGCAGGGGAACTGCCGGTTTTCAAATTTGAGAATGGCGATTTTGTCCCAACCCAGGTTGATGATTTGGACGGCGACGGAGAATGGGATGAGGTGGTTTTGGTTACTGATTTTGAAGCCGGTGAAACGCTTGTAATGGAAATTGATTTCTTCCCGGAAAATGAATATCCGAAGTTTGATAAACGAACAAATCTGCGACTGGGAATTACACAAGAGGATGGTTCATTTCAGGAAGTTGATAATTACGAAGCTTTGCCCTGCGACGATGGTTTTGAAATTATTGCCCAGGGAGAAAGTGTAAACTGGGAAAATGATAAAATCGGGTTCCGCAATTATTTCGACTGCCGGAATGTGAAAGATTTGTTTGGCAAGCTCAAACCGGAAATGATAATCGATAAAATTCATACCCCCGAGATAGGCAGCTACCACGAACTGGCCGACTGGGGAATGGATGTATTGCATTGCGGAAGCTCACTGGGATCAGGTGGTTTGGCGCTTCTGAAAGAAGATTCATTATTCCGGTTGGGGTCAACTGATGTTTACAGCTATCACAAAATTGTGGAAGGCCCGCTACGTTCGGTTTTTGAGCTGAGATACAAAGGCTGGGAAGTGGATGGTGAAATGCTGGACGCAGTGGAACGAATTACGATTTACCCCGGGAAATACTGGTTTGAATCAGATGTTACGGTAACCGGCTGTCCCGAAGGTTCGCAAATAGTGACCGGCATTGTTACAAGCCATTTGAAACGGGAACCTTTCCAGTTTAAATCAAATGATTTCCAGGTAATCGGTACGCACGATGTTCAGTCGCTTAATAACGATGAGCTGGGAATGGCGGTTGCTGTTCCCCTGGAGGAAGCCGGGAAAATCGGACGAACTTCGGATATCAATTTTTTTGAACGCGGCTTTGAAACCGTTTCTGAAAAAGGGTTCAGCAATATTATTTCCGAAACATACTACATCGGTCAGCATTGCGAAAGCGGCCAGCCGTCAAAACACTACTTTTTTGCCGTGTGGGGCCTTGACAAGGATCAGTGGAAAACAGAAGAAGGTTTCAGGAAATACATTGAAGAAGAGACTGAAAAGCTATCGTCAGGAATACCTGTTTTTTATAAATACAAATATGTACCGGGATTTTAGCGATGAGTCTTGTTTAAAAAGAGAGCGCCTGGCATTTTTCAGCGCTCTTTTTTAACTTATGTTTTCGTATTTTCATCTTTTATGTTGGCTTTTATAAGAAAATATGCACGAACGATGTTCATTTGATTCCGCCTGGAGCCGAACACCATAAAGATTTGCTAAATTGAGCCGGAAAAACTTAAACCAGAATCATGCGACCGTTATTTTCCGTTGTAATTATTTCCCTCGCCTTTTTGTCCTGTTCTCAAAAGAGAAAATCTGCTTCAGAAAAAATCGACCGTTTTTCTTTGGTTTCAAGACATAATGTAACGGTCAACAAATTTGATTCGCTGGGCTCACTTTCGGTTGGAAATGGTAGTTTTGCTTTTTCAGTAGATGCCACCGGGTTGCAAACCTTCCCCGAAATGTATGAAAACGGCGTTTGCCTGGGAACCCAATCTGAATGGGGCTGGCACAGTTTTCCAAACCAGGGAAATTACCGGCTGGAGGAAACATATCAGTATTTTGATGTGGAAGGAAGAAAAGTTTCGTATGCGGTACAATGGAACGAGCCCGGCAGAAAACGCGATGCAGCCAACTATTTCAGGCAAAATCCGCATCGGCTACACCTCGGAAATATCGGTTTCGAACTTTTAAAAGCAGGCGGACAGCGTGTAAAGCCGGATGCAATTGAGGAAATTGAACAAACCCTGAATCTTTGGGAAGGTGTCATTTCCAGCTCATTCAAAATTGAACAGAAAAAGGTGGAAGTTCAGACAACCTGCCATCCATCGCGCGATATAATTGCAGTTGAGGTTCAATCCGAAAGAATAAAAAATGGGCTGGTTGGTATCAATTTGCGTTTTCCTTATCCCACCGGAAACCATACCGGCGGAGCTTCCGACTGGCAAAGTCCGGAAAAACATCAGTCAGCAGTTATCAGCGAAAATAATAACAGCGCTGTTTTTGAACACAATCTCGATTCCACTACTTATTTTGTAAAATTGAATTGGAGTGGAAATGCCAAAATCATTCAAAAAGAACCGCATTATTTTGTGCTTCAGCCAGCTGGTGAATCGGAAATTTTCTCGTTTTCAGCCGAATACAGTCCGAATAATAATTTTGCTGAGCCATTAAATTTTTTGCAAACAAAGGAAGTTGCAGCCAGTCATTGGCAGGAATTCTGGGAAACCGGCGGTGCTGTTGATTTTTCAGGAACTGACGATCCGCGAGCTGAAGAACTGGAGCGCCGGACTATACTTTCGCAATACTTAACCAGAATACAGTGTGCCGGCGAATTTCCGCCACAGGAAACGGGACTCACTTTCAACAGCTGGTACGGAAAATTTCATCTTGAAATGCACTGGTGGCATGGTGTGCACTGGGCACTGTGGAACCGCTCGGAATTGTTGGAAAAAGGCCTTGGTTATTATTCCGATATTTTTGAAAAGGCAAAAAAGAAGGCCGAAATTCAGGGTTACAAAGGTGTGCGCTGGCCCAAAATGACTGGCCCGGCAGGAAATGACAGCCCGTCGGGAGTAGGGGAGTTCCTTATCTGGCAGCAACCGCACATCATCTATTTTGCCGAATTGGTTTACCGGGAGAAACCATATCGGGAAACGCTCGAAAAATATGCGCCATTGGTTTTTGAAACCGCAGAATTTATGGCCGATTTTGCCCGTTGGAATGACGAAAACAATCGCTACATTTTAGGTCCGCCACTGATTCCGGCGCAGGAGAGCCTCGAAAAGGAGAAAACTTACAATCCGCCGTTTGAAGTGGCCTATTGGCATTGGGGATTGTCGGTTGCCCAAAAATGGCGACAGCGAATGAACCTGCCAGAAAACGAGGAATGGCAAAAAGTGATTGACGGGCTGCCGTCGTTTGCGCAAAAAGACGGATTATACCTGGCGGCAGAAAGTGCACCTGATTCTTATGAGAATGAGCATTACTATTCCGACCATCCAATGGTTTTGGGAGCATTTGGACTGCTCCCCGAAACGGTTCCGGCTGAAAGGCAAATCATGGAAAATACTTTCAACTACATCGCTGAAAATTGGAACTGGCCGCGCACCTGGGGCTGGGATTACCCGATGGCAGCCATTTGCGCAGTCCGCCAGGGAAAACCGGAAGAGGCTGTTGAACTGCTTCTGAAAGATGTTCAGAAAAACAGTTATTTGCCCAACGGGCACAATTACCAGGATGACCGTTTACGGATTTACCTTCCGGGAAATGGCGGGTTGCTTTGGGCTGTGGCCGCCATGTGTACCGGTTTTGAAGGAGAAGAAAACCACAATCCTGGCTTCCCCGACGACTGGAAAGTGCAATGGGAAAATCTTGACCCTCCGTTTTAAGTAAAGAAAATCACGCAAAGGCGCAAAGACGCTAAGTTTAAAATTATTTTACCCGAATGTCAAACGCCATCAAAGCATCTCCTCTGCGCTGATATAAAACTCCGTTTTTAATCACCGGATGCGAAAAATGCTCTTTGCTACCCCGTGTCATTTTGAATGAACTTTGTTTTTGGAGCTTGCCGTTTTCACAGCTTAGCAGCGAGAGTTCCCCGCGCCAGTTGTAATAATAAAGCATATTATCGGCTGCAACAATTGCCCCCGTTCCAGCTTTCAGCGAATCGACCGGCTGGCCTGTTTCTGCATCAAAACTTTTCAAATCTTTTTTGCGCGTGCCGCAACCGTAAATGTAATCGCCCAGTTTTACAAAACCGCCCATGTAAGTATCCAAATCAGTGGTTCGCCATATTTCGGTAATTTCAGAACCGTCTTCTGAAAGCTGAAGTTTTACGCCGCGGTTACCGTCACCTACCGCATAATAAATGAATCCATCTTCAAAAATTACATTGTTGCTGTGTGTATCGCCAACACCCTGTTCACGTTTGTCAACGGGAGTGTTGTCCTGCAATTGTGTCCACAGCAGTTCTCCGGTTTCCGCATCAATTCCTAGCATGTGATAAGCCGAAAATGTTACGTAAATTTTTCGGTTGGGCAGTTCGATTATATTTCCGGGGTTGTAACCCATTCGCTCGCTCATTCCTTTGCAACTCCAAACCACATCACCGGAAAAACGGTCGAGAGCAACCACGTTGTGTTCTTTTCCGCCAGGCGTGCAAAAAACTTTGTTGCCACTTACAACCGGGGCTTCCGAAAAACCGTGCATCGGGAAAATGGCGTTGAAATCTTCCACATAATCTTTTTGCCAGATGAGCGTTCCGTTTTCGCGATCCAGGCACGAAATGGTTCCCGCACCCGAATTCACATAAATCATGTTGCCAACCACTGTGGGAGCCGATCGTGAGCCGGGGTAATGTTTGGCCCACTCTTTCCCGTAGCTTTGTTTCCATTTTAATTCGCCATTCAAATCGTAGCAAAACATCCAGGCCAGGCTGTCGATTTCACCGGTAATAAACAATTCACTTTCAGTTACCGTTGGCGAACCGTAACCGTTCCCGATTCCTTCGGCAAACCATATTTCAGCTGGTCCATTTTCAGGCCATTCGTTTAAAAGATTTTCTTCTTGAAATACGCCGGTTCGGTTTTCACCACGCCATTGATAAATTTTGGATTTTTGCTGAGAGCATGAAAAGAGCAAAACAACAGCACACAGTAGTAAAATTTTTCTCATTTTGAATTAAGTCTTGATTTTTATAACAAGACACCGGTTTTTCCCGATCGTTACAACAAACTGATCAAAATCAGCAAAAAAGAGCTATAACTGAATTACAGGTTGAAATAACGATAAACCTCTTCGTAGTTTTTCACCTCCATCAAATCGGCGCGCAATTTGGCGGCTCCCGGAAAACTGTTAAGGTAAATTTTGTAAAACCGTTTCAGAATATTGAAATTTTTGATGCCTCCCCAGGTTTGTTCGAAAAGCCGCGTGTGCTCCAATAATTTTCGAATGCGTTCCTCTTGTGTGATTTCCGTATTTTCTGGATCGAAGAACCATGGGTTCTGAAAAATTCCACGGCCAACCATAATTCCATCGGCACCGGTTTCTGCAGCTTTTTTGAGTCCGTCAGCATACGAAAAAATGTCGCCATTTCCGTGAAGCGGAATGTGAGGTTTTACCTGGTTTTTTACGTTCACAGCCTTAGCAATTTCGTCCCAGCAGGCTTCACCTTCAGACTGCATGCGTTGAGTGCGGCCATGTAAAATAATCGCAGCCGGATCGGTTTCCTGCAAATGTGAAATCCATTCCTCCGTTTGGTGCTGTTTTATGCCTGTGCGGGTTTTTACGCTCACCGGTAAATTGGTTCCTTCTTTGGTAGCCAAAATTATTTCCTTTGCCAGGCCTGGTTCGCCAATAAGTGCACTGCAAGCACCGGTTTTTACCACTTTTTTTACCGGGCACCCCATGTTGATGTCAAGCCCGTCGAAATCATAATTTTCTGAAATATGTTTTGCTATGGTGTGATAAACTTCCGGATTACGGCCCCAAATCTGGGCCACCAGTTTTACGCCTTTTGCTTTTAACAGCTCATTTTCTGAATCATTTACAATTAGCCGTTCCGAAACCCGCTCCCGGCCTTTGGGATGGTTCATTCCTTCCACCGAGGTGAATTCAGTAAAAACGATCTGCAGTTTTTCGGGGGCTGCCATACCGAGTACGATTTCGCGAAAAACCGTGTCGGTAACATCTTCCATGGGCGCCAGCGAAAATGCAGGGTCTGGTATATTTTGCCAAAAGTTGACCATATAAAATTTCAAATTACAATTTCCAAAATACAAATAAGCTCCAATTTCCAATTAGTAATTTCCAAATAAGAGCAGCTAAATCTGTTTGGATATTTGAATTAAAAAAATTGGAATTTATTTGAGTTTTGGTATTTGATATTTGGTGTTTTTCAAATTTTGTTCCGAACGAATCAGTGCCAAACTTTTCCGGTATTTCCGGCTGTTGCCAAATTTTTTGGCTTTTGGTTTTTTCCCGGAAGTTTTTCCATTTTTTTCTTCCTGACACTCCGGTGTGCAGCACCCTTCATGTTTTTCGGCGCACTCCGGGCACTGTATGAAAAGAATATGGCAGCCTTCGTTGGCGCAGTTGGTGTGCGTATCACACGGTTTTCCGCACTGGTGGCACCGCGAAATAATTTGTCCGCTTACGCTTTCGCCAAGCCGTTCGTCGAACACAAAGTTTTTCCCAATGAATTTTGAATCGAGATTGGCGGTTTTAATTTGCCGGGCATATTCCAGCACGCCGCCATGCAACTGGTTCACATCTTTAAAACCCTGATTTTTCAGGTAAGCGCTGGCTTTCTCGCAACGAATTCCGCCGGTGCAGTAAAGCAGAATTTTTTTATCTTTTTTGTCCTGCAGCAGGTCGGTCGCAATTTCCAGTTCTTCGCGGAAAGTATCCGCTTCGGGGCAAATGGCCCCTTCAAAATGGCCCACTTCGCTTTCGTAATAGTTGCGCATGTCAACCACCACGGTGTTTTTCTGGCCAACAAAATTGTGAAACTCCAAGCCAGTGAGGTGTTTGCCCACGTTGGTCACATCGTAATTTCCGTCATCCAGACCGTCGGCTACCAGTTTAGGGCGTACTTTTATGGTGAGTTTATAAAATGACTTTCCGTCGTCTTCAATGGCATATTTGATAGGAATACCTTTCAGAATTTCATATTTACCGAGTGTTTTCAGGAAGTCATCAAAATGATGTGCCGGCACGCTCATCTGGGCATTGATTCCTTCGCGCGCCACGTAAATGCGCCCGAAACAATTCAGTGCAAACCAGTCGCGGTAAATGCTGTCCCTGAATTCCTGAGGGTTTCCCAGATAGTGATATTTGTAAAACGAAATGGTTTTGCGTTTAAACGGTTCCTCCATTAAACGCTTTTTCAGCTCTTCCTTATTTATTCTGTTGTGTAAAAACATATTTTTTTGAAAATAATGGGGGCAAAAATAGACATTTCAAAAATAAGGACAAAATAGTGTTTTTATTGAATGGGGTATTTCCAGGCTTTTATGGAAAAGTGATATCAGCTAATATATTAGGAGAAGAATGACCATTTTATTTCTCCAAAAGTACTTCAACTTTTCGGATGATTTTTTCAAAATCTTCCTCGTTAAAACCGATGTAGGCTACCTCAATAGTTCCGTTTTTATCGATGATGAAATTTCGGGGAATATTTTGTTTGGCGTATTTCGAAAAAATTTCACGCTCAGGATCGGGATAGAAAGGCAACGCGAAATGGTGTTCTTTTTTAAATTTATTTACCTCTTCCCATGTATGCTCGCGGCCAATTACCATTACTTCAAAATCTTCACGTTTTTTGAATTTTTCATACACATCATTTTCAAGGTGAGGGAGTTCTTTCCGGCACGGAGGGCACCAGGTGGCAAAAAAGTTGATCCAGACCACTTTCCCTTCCAGGTCAGAGAGCGATTTTGATTCGCCGTTTTCAAGCGTAAGGGTAAAATCCGGTGCTTTTTGGCCTTCAGTAACAAAAGTGAATTCGTCCTGTGCGTTGAGGTTGAAGGCAAATAAAAATAAAATGATTGTCAGTAGCGAAGTTGTTGGTTTCATATTGGAATTAATAGTCATAGCACCACTTTGAGTGGTGCCATGACTTTTTATCATTTTATACTTGTCCCATTAAAAATTCGGTAACCGCAATTTCAATGCGTTTACTTATTTTTGAGGTATCTGATTTCATAAAATTGTCGCCGGTAATTTTTTCATATAGCTCGATGTAGCGGTCAGAAACGGAATTGATAAACTCGTCGGTCATCTCCGGAATTTGCTGGCCTTCTTTTCCCTGAAAACCATTCTCGATGAGCCACTGACGAACGAACTCTTTTGACAGCTGTTTTTGGGGTTCGCCTTTGCCCAGGCGTTCTACATAGCCATCAGCATAAAAATAGCGCGAAGAATCGGGTGTGTGGATTTCGTCGATGAGGTAAATTTTGTCGTCATTTTTACCGAATTCGTATTTGGTATCCACCAGGATTAATCCTTTTTCGGCTGCCATTTTTGTTCCGCGTTCAAATAGTTTGCGGGTGTAATCCTCCAGCATTTCATACTCCGCTTTGTCCACCAGTCCCTGGGCAATAATTTCCTCGCGCGAAATGTCTTCATCGTGACCTTCGTCAGCTTTGGTTGTGGGGGTAATTATCGGCTGGTCGAACTTTTGGTTTTCAACCATTCCTTCGGGCAGGGGCACTCCGCAAATCGACCGTTTCCCGTCGCGGTACTCGCGCCAGGCATGACCGGTAAGGTAGCCGCGGATAACCATTTCCACCTTGTAAGGTTGGCACATGTGACCCACTGTAACATTGGGGTCGGGCGAATCAATTTTCCAGTTGGGGACAATATCAGCCGTGGCATCCAGGAATTTTTCGGCAATCTGGTTCAGTACTTGTCCTTTGAAAGGAATTCCTTTGGGTAGTACCACATCGAAGGCCGAAATGCGGTCGGTGGCCACCATCACCAGGATATCGTCATCGACGTTATACACGTCGCGCACTTTCCCGTGATACACACTTTTCTGGTGGGGAAAATGATAATCTGTTTTTGTTAATGCTTTGCTCATTTTTTATTCTGTTTTTTTGTTTTGGTCTCTCATCGCGCCTGTTCTTTTTCTTCAGCGTGTTTGTCGTAGGCATCTACAATATCGCGCACCAGGCGATGCCGTACAATATCATTTCTGTTGAACTGAACAACTGAAATAGACTCAATGTTCTTCAATATTTTCATGGCAAACAATAAACCTGAATTACTTCGTCGCGGAAGGTCGATTTGGGTAATGTCTCCGGTAATTATGAACTTGGTATTCAGTCCCATGCGGGTGAGGAACATTTTCAGTTGGTTGATTGTGGTATTCTGCGCCTCGTCGAGAATGACAAACGCATTGCTCAGCGTGCGGCCGCGCATAAATGCCAGCGGGGCAATTTGTATAATGTCGTCGCGCAGGAAATCTTCCAGTTTGCGTGGTGGAATCATATCCTGTAACGCATCGTACAGCGGCTGCAGGTACGGATCGATTTTTTCTTTCAGGTCACCCGGCAAAAATCCCAGGTTTTCACCCGCTTCCACTGCCGGGCGGCTCAGGATAATTTTTTTGATTTCACGGTTTTTCAATGCCCGAACTGCCAGCGCAATTGCGGTATAAGTTTTTCCTGTTCCGGCAGGGCCTATCGCAAAAACCAGGTCGTTTTTCAGGCTCTCCTCCGTGAGCTTTCGTTGGTTGGGAGTGCGTGCTCTCACCGGTTTGCCGCTGTTACCGAAAACGATGATGTCTTTTTCACCGGCGGTTTCTTCTTCAATCGACGAAATACCGGTGGCCATTATCTGCAGGATAATTTCCTCGGTTAATACATTAAACTGAAAATAGTGATCGAGAAGCAAGGCAAACTTCTTTTCGAACGTTTGAATCTCTTTTTCTTCTCCCTGTATATGAAGTGCATTACCACGGGCAGTTAATTTCAGCTTGGGAAACAATGTTTTGATGAGGTTCATTTTCGCATTGTTGATCCCAAAAAACTCCAGCGGGTCAATCCCTTCGAGGTAAATTCGTTTTTCCAATCAATTCATTTTTTAATTTCTGTAGCTCAAAATTACAAAATTAATTGCATTTCGGGTTGAACCTTTTCTTCGCGGCGTGTATATCATACCAAAAATTTATGCTGAAAAAATACGATGTTAAACTGACAGGCATACTATTGTTTGTTGCCACACAGGTATTATACATTTCTACATTACAACCGACCACAAGTTTTTGGGATTGCAGCGAGTTTATCCTTTCTGCGTCGAAACTCGAAATCAATCACCCGGCCGGGGCGCCGCTGTACATGCTCGCCGGCCGGTTGTTTTCGCTTCTGTCGATGGGAAATCCCGAAAAAACAGCGTGGGCCATAAATTTAATGTCGGCGTTTTTTAGCGCACTCACCGTATTTTTGCTGTTTCATATTTTGGTGCTGATTATTCGCAAATTTGCCGACAACCGGCTTTTGGTAATTGGCAGCGCGTTGCTCGGTTCAGCAACATTTGCAGTGACTGATTCATTCTGGTTTTCGGCTGTGGAAAGCGAGGTGTACGGACTTTCCATGTTTATGCTCGCAATTTCATTTTGGGCAGCGTTAAAATGGGAACAAGGTTTTGGCAGGCCCGGCAATGAGAAGTGGTTGCTTTTCCTGGCGCTGATTACCGGGCTTGGAATGGGAGTTCATTTGCTCAACCTGCTGGTTTTGCCTTCTGTTGTAATGATTTGGGGCTTTAAAATATGCGGCTACAACACGAAAAATGTCTTACTGTTTTTCAGCGCAGGCAGTGCACTGCTTTTGTTTGTTTTGTATGTTTTAACACCGTTTACTTTGAAATTTCTGGCGTTTTCCGATTATCTTTTTGTGAACCGTTTTCGTTTGCCATTGCATTCCGGCGTGTTGGCGGGCATTGCAGTAATTTTTGGCTTTCTAAGCTTTTTGATTTTCTACTTTAAAAAGAAAACATCAAAAACAGGGGTGGTAATTACTTTTTTGGTGCTTCTTTTTTTAGCCGGATTCTCTGTGTATTCCGTGAATGTGATTCGCTCGTCAGCCAATCCGCCGGTCAATTTTGGACAACCCGATAATATTTATTCGCTGATAAATTACCTGAACCGCGAGCAATATCCAAAGCGGCCACTACTGACCGGCCAAAGTTACAATTCCCCGGTCGTGAGCGCAAATGAACGTTTTTCAAAAAATTATCAGGAGGGGAAATACCGTAAAACCAATCTGGCTCCAACGTATAAATTCGATAAAGCCACAGAAACAATCTTTCCGCGGATGTACAGCCGCGAAGATCGGCATGTGAAGGCCTATAAAAGCTGGATCGATATTAAAGGGAAAAAAGTGAGAACGCACTCCGGCCGCTGGGAAACGTTGGTTGTTCCTACACTTTCCGATAATCTCCGGTTTTTTGTCCGCTACCAACTGGGATACATGTTTGGGCGGTATTTTATGTGGAACTTTGCGGGCCGGCAAAACGATATTCAGGGCGATGGCAGCGCAATGCACGGCAACTGGCTGTCGGGGATAAATTTTATCGACAGCTGGCGGCTTGGCCCTCAGGAAAAATTTCCTGACTGGCTGAAAAACAACAGAGCACAAAATAAATATTTTATTATTCCCCTGGTTTTTGGACTCGTAGGTTTGTTTTTTCATTACAAGACGCACCGCGAAACTTTCTGGATTGTGATGGCGCTTTTTATTTTGGGCGGGCTGGGACTGACAATTTATATTAACGAAATCCCGATTACTCCACGCGAACGCGATTACGTTTTTGTGGTGGCTTTTATGGCTTTTTGTTTTTGGATTGGCATAAGTTTGCCGGCCATCGTTTCTAAATTTGACAAATTCAAGAGGAAAAATTTGTGGA
Organism: Tangfeifania diversioriginum; assembly: GCF_900141875.1. Taxonomy (GTDB): domain Bacteria; phylum Bacteroidota; class Bacteroidia; order Bacteroidales; family Prolixibacteraceae; genus Tangfeifania; species Tangfeifania diversioriginum. Next base: position 48,994 of record NZ_FQZE01000009.1, read on the forward strand.
TCGGAATTACTTTTTCGTTGCTTTTTTGCGCCGCACCGGTTTTAATGCTCACTCAGAATTTTGACGATCACAACCGTGCAAACCGTTATGCTGCCCGCGATTTTGCCGCGAATATTTTGAATTCGTGCCCCGAAAATGCCATTCTTTTTACAAGTGGAGACAACGATACCTATCCTTTGTTGTATTGCCAGGAAGTGGAAAAATTACGTACCGACGTGCGGATTGTCATTATGCCGTTTTTATCGGCTGACTGGTTTATTGGCGGGTTGCGCGAACCAAAGTACAACGATAGCGGATTGCAAATGATGCTGCCTCAAAGAAAGTACGATTTTGGGAAACTTGATTTCATACCGGTGCTGAACCGCATTCATCGTGACACATCGTGGGAAGAGGGATTGCAGTTTCTGAAAAGTGATAACAAAAAGTCGAAAGTAACACTGAATTCAGGTGAAACAGTCGATTTTCTTCCATCGGACAACTTTTCTTTTCTTGTTTACGATGGTGGAAATGAAGGAGAAATTGACGTTTCGCTGAAAAACAAAAAATACCTGTACAAACACGAACTGGCTTTGTGGGATATTATCAGTTCAAATGCGTTGCAGCGTCCTATTTGTTTTGTGTCGGACCAGGAGGCCGGGAAATACGGATTGCAGGAGCACCTGAAATGCCGCGGTTTTGTTTACCAGGTTGTGCCCGGTAAATTTGAAAAAACCGATATTTTTTCCCTGGGAAATTTTGATGCCGACAAATTGTACGAAAAACTGACGGAAGCATTTCAATGGGGAAATATTTCGAACCCTGCTGTGAATATCGACTGGAATACCCGGCTGAATTTTAATGTTTTCCAGGTGCGGAATGTGTTTAACGAAGTGGCATTCGCTTTGCTGAAAAAAGGCGAAAAAGAAAAAGCGGCCAACCTGATGGAACTTTCACTGGAGCATTTCCCGTTGTCTCAGTTGCCTTACGATATTTTTACCGTTCGGCAGGTTGAAATTTTATACGAAGCGGGGCTGACTGAAGAAGCCGAAGTTTTTATTGCGAATCTGGAAAATGATATCACTCAAACACTCGACTTTTTTCAAACGCTAGACGAATCGCGTCGGGCTGGCGAACAGGAAGAAATACAGCGGCAGCTATATTACCTGAACCGTTTGGCCGTGTTTGCCGCCAAAAACGGAATGGCTGTAAAAAGCAGAAATATGAAACAAAAACTGGAAATGTACCTTCAGTCGTTCAGCTGATTTTATGAATTTTCCGATAAACAGGTATCTGCATTGAATGGCAGCATATTTGCCGAATCGATTTTGAATGGATCGCTTTTAATCATCGTGTCGCAGCCCGGTGCCACAAACTGGTGGTTGCCCGTTTGGTGGTTCATTACCGAAATAAAAAGGACAATAGAAACCAATGCGGCTTTTACCGGAACATTCGACCAGGAAAAAATCCATTTAAAAAATCCGGCAAATGAATTTTGAAACGTGCGGTACGACGCGCTTTTAATCATGAATAAATGTTCCAGTCTTTTCCCAATTCCCGGATCAGCCGAAACATTTTTTGAATCTTCTTCAAAAAGCCGGGTTAAATCATCGTCAGTAAATCCGTTTTTATTCATGGTTTCCATTTATTACAATTCCTTTTTCCGTCATTTTTTTTGATAATTCGAGACGTGCGTAATGCAGCCTCGACTTTACAGTTCCTTTGGGAAGTTCCAGTATTTCTGAAATTTCTTTGATGCTGAAATTTTCTTTGTACCTCAAAATCAAAATTGATTTCTGGTTTTCATCGAGTTGTTCCAGCTCAGCAAATATTTGGGTTATCAAATCCTTTTTATCTTCGTCGCTTTCCGAATCCTGCCCGGCCGAAATTTCTGCAATGTCAGCATCTGACGAGATAATTTTTCTGACTTCCTTTCTCCGGTATTCATTTTTGCACATGTTGTTTGCCACCGAAAAAATCCAGCTCGAAAAACGATAATCGGCGTTGAACAGCTCCGGCTTATGAATAATTTTTACGAAAATATCCTGCAGCAAATCATTCGCCAGTTCGCGGTCGCTGCCAAGCATTCTGAAAAAGTAGTAAAAAAGCCGCTGATGATAACGTGCATACAGCTCGTTAAAAGCCATCTTGTCGCCGTTCCTGATGCGCAACATCAGTTTTTCATCGGTAACTTTTTGTATGTCTTTTTGCGTAAAAATCAATTCTTTTTAAAAATAACGAAGATTAATAATCCATAGGCTGATAAAATGATAACCGGTGCCAGCGTTATTCTTCTGAAACTGAACATTTCTTCACTGAATTCTCCCTGTACTTTTTCAGGCCCTGCCATCAGCAAAAATCCCGCGACAAGTAAAATTAAAACTAATGTGATTGAAAAATATAATTTACGGCTAAAAATTTTCATCTTTACATATTGAATACAGCAATTATCCGGTAATACACGCGAAAAATAAAAGGTTCAATATTTTTGAAGATTTTTTTAGTGTTTTGAACAAACCGGAAATAATCAGAAAAAAATTATGAAATCGAAGACAGAAGAATTTGAAAGACTGCTCGAAATAATGGACGAACTGCGCGAGAAATGTCCCTGGGACAAAAAGCAAACGCTCGAATCGCTGCGAAAACTCACGATTGAAGAAACTTATGAACTGGCAGATGCGATACTGAAAAACGATTTGCAGGAGATAAAAAAAGAATTGGGCGATTTGATGCTGCACATTGTTTTTTATGCAAAAATTGGTTCTGAAAAAGAGGCGTTCGATATGGGTGATGTGCTGAAGGGAATCAACGAAAAGCTGGTTTACCGTCATCCGCATGTTTTTGGCGATGTGGATGTGGACGGTTCGCCTAAAAAAGTGGAAGAAAACTGGGAGGCGCTGAAACTGAAAGAAAAAGGCGGCAACAAACGGGTTTTGGAAGGAGTGCCGGCTGCGATGCCTTCCCTGGTAAAAGCCAACCGTATTCAGGAAAAGGCCAGCGGTGTGGGGTTCGACTGGGAATACAAAGAGCAGGTTTGGGACAAAGTGAAAGAAGAAGTGGATGAACTGGCCCACGAAATTGAACAAGTGGATAAAGATAAAATTGAAGCCGAATTTGGCGACCTGTTTTTTGCAATGGTGAATGCCGCCCGTTTGTATGGCGTAGATCCGGAAGCAGCGCTGGAACGCACCAACCTGAAATTTATGAAACGATTTAATTACCTTGAAAGCAAAACGCTGATGAAAGGAAAAGACCTGCATGAAATGAGCCTCGCGGAGATGGACAAATACTGGGAAGAGGCGAAGAAAGAGGACGCCCCATCACGGCCTTCCCCGAAAGAGAAGGAGTAGGGGCCATTAACAAATAAACGTATTTGATTGCCTGGATTTTTCGATTTGCTCAGAATGATAGCACAAAGAACTTTTGAGGCAGCTTCCTGAAATTTGTAGCGGTTTCCATTTAAGTTTTACAGACACGTTCATTGGGGGCTGATTTAGCAGTTCATCTAATCGAAGTCCGTTGGCGCAAATTTGTAATTTGTGCCTTTAAAATCGGCGATTACAAACCTCGTTCCGGGGCATAAAAAAAAACCGCCTCGCCAGGTGGCGAAGCGGTTTGAATCTATGCTGTGGTTTTTTATGAGCCGTTTATTCTTCTCCTTTTGAAAAATCCATGGCTGCATAGCGCTTGTATGAATTGTAGCGCCATTTGGCATTTTCCTCGGCCGAAGCAAACAGTTCATCAGCTTCTTTCGGGAACGATTTTTTGAGTGAAGTATAACGCACCTCGCCGTTGAGGAACTCTTGGAATTTACTCCAGTCGGGTTCTTTCGAATCGAGCTGGAACGGGTTTTTACCTTCATTTTCCAACAGCGGGTTGTAGCGGAACAGTGACCAGTAACCCGATTTAACCGCTTTTTTCTCCTCTTCCTGCGTACGCCCCATGCTTGACCTCAAGCCGTGGTTAATACACGGTGCGTATGCAATGATGATTGACGGGCCAGGGTAAGCTTCGGCTTCTTTCACTGCTTTCAGGTATTGCGTTTGGCTGGCGCCCATGGCAACCTGTGCAATGTAAACATATCCGTAAGTCATGAGCATGGCGCCCAGGTCTTTTTTACGGATTTTTTTACCCGAAGCCGCAAACTTGGCCACTGCTCCAACGGGGGTCGATTTCGATGACTGACCTCCGGTGTTGGAATATACTTCGGTGTCCATTACCAGCACATTTACATCTTCGCCACTGGCCATTACGTGGTCGAGGCCACCAAAGCCAATATCGTATGCCCAGCCATCGCCGCCAAATACCCAGATAGATTTTTTCACCAGGTACTGTTTCAGTTGCAGGATTTCTTTGGCATAATCGCTCTTGCTTTTTTCAATTACTTCGAGCACTTTTTCCGAAGCAGTTACCGAACCGTCGGCGTTGTCTTTATTTTCGAGCCAAAGGTTGAATACTTCTTTTTCGGAGTCCGATGCGCCGTTGTTAACCGCGTTGGTCATGATGTCGGCAATGCGGTTGCGCTGTGCAGAAACTCCTTCAGAAAAACCAAAACCATACTCGGCATTGTCTTCGAACAGCGAGTTGGCCCATGCCGGACCGTGGCCCGAGTCTTTATTTTTGCAGTAAGGAGTTGACGGTGCCGAACCTCCGTAAATTGACGAACATCCGGTAGCGTTAGCCACCATCATGCGTTCGCCGAAAAGTTGGGTAATGAGTTTAATGTAAGGTGTTTCTCCACAACCTGCGCAGGCACCCGAGAATTCAAACAGGGGTTGTGCAAACTGTGAATTTTTAACTGATTTGGTTTTATCCACCACTTTTTCTTTCAACGAAACTTCGTTCACCATGTAGTCCCAGCGCTCAATTTGGTCGCGTTGTGTGTCCAGTGGTTTCATAATGAGTGATTTCTCTTTCGATGGACATACGTCAACACAGTTGTCGCAGCCTGTACAATCGAGCGCGCTCACCTGGATACGGTAATTTAAGCCGTTGAACAGTTTCGATGGGGTCGCTACCCTGGTTTCGGTACCTTCGGGTGCGGCTTCCACTTCCTCGTCGGTTAACAAAAATGGACGGATACAGCCGTGCGGACAAACATAGGCACACTGGTTACACTGAATACAGTTTTCAGCCTGCCATTCGGGAACGTTCACAGCGGTTCCCCGTTTTTCGTAAGCGGCAGTTCCGGCTTCAAAGGTGCCGTCTTCGGCCCCGTTAAATGTAGAAACAGGAAGATCGTCGCCCTTCTGCTGATTGATGGTATCCACCACTTTTACAATGTATTCCGGGCGGGAAGAAGTGCCATTGGTGTCTTTTAGTTCAATGTTTTTCCACTCTTTCGGAATTTCGACCTTGTGCACGTTTTTACCACCGGCCTCAACGGCGGCAAAGTTCATATTTACAACTTGTTCACCTTTTCTGCCGTACGATTTTACAATGGCTTTTTTCATTTCGTCAACAGCCATTTCGTATGGAATTACTTCGGTAATTTTGAAGAAAGCCGACTGCATAATCGTGTTGGTACGGGTTCCCAAGCCAATCTCTTCACCCAGTTTGGTGCCGTTGATAATGTAGAGTTTGATATCGTTTTCGGCCATGTACTTCTTCATGTGGTCGGGCAGGCGTTTTTTAGTTTCCTCTTCATCCCAGATGGAGTTCAGCAGGAACGAGCCACCTTTTTTTAATCCTTTTAGCATGTCGTACATATTGATGTATGCAGGAACATGGCAGGCCACAAAGTCGGGTGTGGTAACCAGGTAAGTGGAGCGGATGGTTTTATCGCCAAAACGTAGGTGCGAACAGGTGAAACCTCCCGATTTTTTCGAGTCGTACTGGAAATATCCCTGGCACGATTTGTCAGTGGCATCGCCAATAATTTTAATGGAGTTTTTGTTGGCACCCACTGTACCGTCGGACCCCAGTCCGTAAAATTTAGCCTGGTAAGTTCCTTTGGGTGTCATGTCCACTTCTTCTTTTTGCGGCAGCGATTTAAATGTTACATCATCCACAATGCCGATGGTGAAATCATTTTTCGGCTCTTTCATTTCCAGGTTTTCGTAAACTGCCAGAATCTGCGATGGAGTGGTGTCTTTAGAGCCCAGTCCGTAACGGCCTCCAACTACAAGCGGGGCATTTTCTTTTCCGTAGAAAGTAGTTTTTATATCCTGGTAAAGTGGTTCACCGGCCGATCCGGGTTCTTTCGAACGGTCGAGCACAGCAATGCGCTTAACTGTGTCGGGTAACGCTTTCATTAAATATTTCACTGAAAACGGACGGAACATGTGAACGGCAATCATTCCTACTTTTTTCCCTTGTGCGCTCATGTAGTCGATGGTTTCGCGAATGGTTTCGGTAACCGAGCCCATGGCCATAATTATATTTTCGGCTTCCGGGTCGCCGTAGTAGCTGAATGGTTCGTATTTGCGGCCTGTAATTTTGCTGACTTCTTTCATGTAGTGCGCTACAATATCAGGTACCGCATCGTAATATTTGTTGGCCGATTCTTTGGCCTGGAAGAAGATGTCAGGGTTTTGTGCTGTACCGCGGGTTACCGGATGTTCCGGGTTCAGGGCGCGGTTGCGGAATTCCTTCAGGGCTTCCTGATCCACCAGCGGTTTCATGTCTTCCATGTCGATGGCTTCAATTTTCTGAATTTCGTGTGATGTGCGGAACCCGTCGAAGAAAGCCAGGAAAGGTACCCTCGATTTGATAGTTGCCAGGTGGGCAACCCCTGCCAGGTCCATCTCTTCCTGTACCGACCCGGAAGCAATCATTGCAAATCCGGTTTGGCGGGCAGCGTAAATATCGCTGTGATCGCCAAAAATGGAGAGTGCATGTCCGGCCAGGGCGCGTGCGCTAACGTGGAAAACGGTAGGCAAGAGTTCGCCGGCTATTTTGTACATGTTGGGGATCATCAGCAGCAATCCCTGCGAAGCTGTGTATGTACTGGTAAGTGCACCCGACTGGGCAGCTCCGTGAACTGCTCCCGATGCGCCGCCTTCGCTTTGCAATTCTGCCAGGCGAACAGGACGGTTAAACATATTCTTTTTACCGTTTGCTGCCCACTCGTCAACATATTCGGCCATAGTGGACGATGGGGTAATAGGGTAGATGCATGCTACCTCGCTGAACATGTAACTCATATACGATGCAGCGTAGTTGCCGTCACATGTGATGAATTTTTTTTGTTTTGTCATGGTATTTCTCCTTTTATTGCAAAAATTAATATTTCGTTAGTTGAATTTTCAGTATAAAAAACCAAACAGCCAGAGTGGTATTTTATTTTCCCGGCCTGTCTCAATCATGTCGGCTGCTGAATAAAAATTTTTCCCCGGTTCTGTTTTGCGCCCTCCAACTTTAAAATGATATTTTTCATTCACCTGGAAGTCAGCTTTTTCTGAGCTTTTTACGGTTAAGTTGTAGGCAAGCTGATTGCAAAAGAACGTATGTCGTAAGTTCAAATTATCAGTATTGTTAGGTGCTATAGCATACAGCAGATTGGTATTATGCATATATATTTTATCCGGTTTTTTCATCTCGTCTTCATCGTTGTTGGAATAGAGCAAATGAATTAACCTGGCATTTTTCAGGTAGCGTAGGTAATTCATTACCGTTGCACGCGATGTTTCAATTGCAGCTGCCAATTTACTCACATTTGGCGAAAAAGGAGTTTCTGTGGCTATGATATGCAACAGTTTTCTGAGTTTTGAGAGGTATTTTAATTCGATTTGATTGATGTATGGCACATCAATTTCGAGGGCCAGGTTAATATGTTTAAGAAGGCGGTTGGTATAAAAATTCGGATTATCGATAAAATAGGGAAAGAAACCATTTTTCAGGTAGTCGCTGAAATGGGCCAGGGGCCTGACTTTCGATACAATTTCTTTGGCAATTTCAACATGGTTTTTCAGTATTTCCTCAAAAGTGTAAACCGGGAAACTGATACCTGTTACATGGTTGAGGTATTCACGAAAAGAGAGCCCTTCGAGGTGATAAACATTTGCAATGCCTTTCAGGTCAGGGTTTTCTTCCGTAATTCTCAATACGGGCGATGAAGTAAATATTACTTTCAGCCCGGGAAATTCATCGTGGCAGCGGCGCAGTTCTCCCGACCAGTCAGTGTATTTCTGAATCTGGTCCAGCATCAAAACCTTTCCGCCTTTTTTTACAAACTCGTCGGCAAAAGAAACGATGGTTCGTTTGGTGAAATAAAAATTATTCAGGTTTACGTAAAGCACGCCCTTGTCGTCCGGGTAGTTTTGCCTGGTATAATCGAGCAAAAAGGTAGTTTTGCCAACGCCGCGGAAGCCTTTAATGCAGATTAGCTTTTGGTTCCAGTCAATGCTTTTTTGCAGCTCCCTTTTTAGCGTAGGGGTAGTACTTTCGAGTAATTTGTTATGTATAAATTGAAAATATTCCAAGACTTACTTTTTTACAAAAATAACAGTTTTTGGCTTAAATTGTAATGTGTAGATGTCAAAAATGATATTTTTATGCAATTTATATCTGTTAAAAATAACGATTGATTTTAATGTCGCTCTGACGTTTTAACAGAAGAAATGAATTTTAGATTGAAGCAAAAAAAAGCAGGTCGTTTTGTGACCTGCTTTGTAAGTGTATATTTTTTTGTGCTATTGTTAGCTGTCGTTCATCGATGCCAGGAATTCTGCAATGGAGTTGGAACGCATCAGTCGGGTTCTCATAAAGTCCATGGCTTCCATTGAGTTCATATCGCCGAGGTAGTTGCGTAAAATCCAGAGTTTGTTGAGCATTTCTTTGGGCAGCAGCAAATCTTCGCGGCGGGTGCTTGAGGCGGGAATATCGAGCGACGGGAATATTCGTTTGTTCGATAATTTGCGGTCAAGTTGCAGCTCCATGTTGCCGGTACCTTTAAATTCCTCGAAAATAACATCGTCCATCTTCGAACCGGTTTCGGTGAGGGCTGTGGCCAAAATAGTAAGCGAGCCACCTTCTTCAATATTACGTGCAGCACCGAAGAAGCGTTTGGGTTTGTGCAATGCATTGGCATCAACACCACCCGAAAGCACTTTGCCGGATGCCGGCTGAACCGTGTTGTACGCACGTGCCAGTCGGGTAATGGAATCGAGCAGAATTACCACATCGTGGCCGCACTCAACCATTCTTTTGGCTTTTTCAAGCACGATGTTGGCTACCCTCACGTGTTTGTCTGCCGGTTCGTCGAATGTGGAGGCGATTACTTCGGCATCTACGCTGCGTGCCATATCAGTAACTTCTTCAGGACGTTCGTCAACCAGTAACACAATCATATAAGTTTCTGGGTGATTGGCAGCAATGGCATTGGCAATTTCTTTCAGCAATACGGTTTTACCGGTTTTGGGCTGCGCCACAATCAAACCACGCTGGCCTTTTCCAATCGGGGCAAACATGTCCACAATACGTGTGGAAATATTGTCGTGCCCGTTTCCGGTGAGTTGGAATTTTTTTTCCGGGAATAGCGGGGTAAGGTGGTCGAATGGAACGCGGTCGCGGATAAACTGCGGGGTGCGGCCGTTAATTTCGAGCACTTTAATGAGCGGAAAATATTTTTCGCCTTCTTTTGGTGGGCGAATTGTTCCTTCTACGGTGTCGCCTGTTTTTAATCCAAACAGTTTAATCTGCGATTGTGAAACGTAAATATCGTCGGGCGAATTCAGGTAGTTGTAATCGGAAGAACGAAGGAACCCATAACCGTCCTGGAGGATTTCCAGCACTCCGGTATTGGTAACAATTCCGTCGAATTCGTAATACTTGTTGTTTCCGTTTCGCTGCTGATGCTTGTTCTGGTCGCGGTTATCTTTTCTGTGAATTTTCTTTTTTTCCTGATCTTTATTTTCCTGTGGCGGCCGGTTATCCTGTTTTTCCCGGGCATTGTTTTCTTCCTCCGGGGCGTCCGCTTTTTCCTGTTTTTTCGGCTTTGCTTTTTCTTCGTGTTTTTTAGCTTTGGCAGCGGCTTTTTCTTCCTGTTCTTTTAATTTTTGTTTGGCAGCTTCTTCGGGGTTTTTCGTTTTTTCCAGGTTGAAGTTCTGGATTATCGCTTTTATCTGATCCTGTCGCGATTGTTTTATTTCGGGTTTTTGCGGTTCTTCCTTTTTGCTGCCGGGTTCAATTCGCTGGCGTTTTAATACAGGTTCCACCCTGTCGCGGCGCGGACGTCTCCCGCGGCGCTGCTGCTGGTCATCCTGCTGGTTGTCCTGCTGCTGGCTGTTGTCCTGCTTCTTTCGCAAAAAACCTTTTCGCGGGCGGTCTTCTTTATTCTGTTCTTTCGAAGTTGATTTCTGTTCTTTCTTTTCGGCTTCCTGAACAGCTTGTGTGTCTAATATCTTGTATATTAGATCTTGTTTCTTGTATGATTCTACGCGTTTGATTTTTAGTTCTTTGGCAATCTCACGCAGCTCGGGCACGAGCTTTTTGTTCAATTCTAAAATATCGTACATTGGTGTAATATTAATATTCTCTTATCCTGTTAAATTGTTTTTTTGATAATTTATTTGGAACAAATAAAGTGGAGACGAGAATTAGTTGAAATTCGGTTGCAATTATAGTAATTACTTGCTACATACCAAAAATTAACTTCTGTTTTTTTAATTTTCGTCCCGCAATCTTAAGTTATTTAATTCAATATAATTGTTGTTTGTAAAAATATGTTTAAACGACTGGCAACATGAGTTTTTAGTCAGTAATGCCGTAGTCTCAATATTATTTTTACGCCTGTGCGTTTAAAAAAGTTATTTTTTAATGGTGTACATTTATTTGATAACGGATGAAATGATAAATTATTCCGCAAATATAGCGAATATTATTTTCTTCCCCAAACCTGTATAACCGAGGCTGTTCCGTTGTGAAAAATGCCTTCGGCAAGCTCAATTTGCTTTTCGGTGGTTGTTAAATGGGAAAACGATTGAAAATCGGACCGGATTTCCTGCAGGGAAAAGAGCATGGCCTCGTTGCGGGGGCCTCCGGTATTGTAGTTGATTTGTTTTTTTGAGAACCCTTCGAGGATAAGCTTACCGCCCGGTTTCAGGAACGTGGCTAATTTGCGGTGGATTTGCTCTCTTTTCAGCGGGTGCAAATGGGCATAAATAAGCACAATGCAATCGAAACTTTCTTCCGGGAAACTCACATTTTCATAATCAACGGTGTGGTAATCAACGGAAACTCCATTTAGTACAGCCAGTCGTTCGGCTTTATTGCGAGCTTCAATGCTGGCATCGAACGCTGTTACCTGCCAGCCGTTTGTGGCTGCATGCACTGCATTACGTCCTTCGCCCTCTGCCGGAAACAATATTTTGCCCGGTGGCAGTTGTTCTATTTGCTCCCTGGAAAAATGGTTGGGCTCCGTTCCGTAAACATATTTTTCTACCGCATATCGTTCGTTCCAGAATTCAGTCATACTGCTATTTTTATACCCTTCAAACAATAATGCTGAAAAGAGGTTCAAGACATGTGGTTAAGATGACGGATGAGTCTTTTTTTTATAATCGGATGTACTTTCTGTTTAGTATCTTTAATTTTCCAGCGCTTCATAGAGCACTTCAACCGGGTGTTTAGCTGTTTTTCCTGTGCCGTCTTTTATGTGGTGGCGGCACGAGGTGCCGGGCGCTGAAATGATGACTTCCTCTTCTGCCTGGCGCACGGCCGGGAAAAGCACCATTTCCCCGATTTTCATGGACAGATCGTAATGTTCTTTTTCGTAACCAAAGGAACCGGCCATTCCGCAACAACCCGATGGGACCTCTTTTACCGAATAATTTTTGGGCAGCGAAAGCATCTTTTTTGTGGGTTCAGTGCTGGCTACTGCTTTTTGCTGACAGTGTCCGTGCAGCAATACCTGTTTTTTTGCGGTTGAAAATTCCGATGTATCAATGTTTCCTTTATCCATCTCTTCTGATATAAATTCTTCAAAGAGCAATGCATGTTGTCCCAGCTTTTTGGCAAAGGGTTGTAAATTTTCATCCACAAGATCGGGGTACTCGTCGCGGAAAGCCAGGATGGCCGATGGTTCGATGCCGATTAGCGGCGTCTCTTCTGAAATAATATCTTTGAGAAGCTCAACATTTTCGGTAGCTATTTTTTTGGAAGTCCGCACCAGGCCTTTCGACAGGAACGTGCGGCCGCTCTCTTTATGCACCGGGATTTTTACCTCGTAGCCCAGCCGCGTGAGCAGCAAAATGGCTTTAATTCCAATGTCGCTCTCGTTGTAGTTGGTAAACTCGTCGTTGAAAAGGTAAATTTTGCCTTTGATTTCCTTCTCGGGATGCGGGATACCCTGCGCTGTGCGGCGGTTCAGGGTAATGTTGGAAAGGGAAGGCAGGTTGCGCTGTGGTGCAATCCCAATGATTTTTTTCAACAAAGTGGTTTTCATCATAAAATTGGATATCGGGCGAACCAGCATTGCCAATTGGTTGAGGCGGGGCAGGTAGGCCACCAATCGCGAGCGCAGCGGAATGCCGTGCACATCATAATAGTGCTGCAAAAATTCAGCTTTCAGTTTGGCCATATCCACATTCGACGGGCATTCACTTTTACAGGCTTTGCACGAAATGCAGAGGTCGAGGATGTTGTATATTTCTTTTTGGTCGAAGGCGTTTCCATTTTTGGGCGAATAGAAAAATTCCCGAAGAATGTTGGCCCGTCCTCGGGTGCTTTTGTCTTCGTCGCGCGTGGCCATAAAAGTGGGGCACATGGTTCCGCCAATCATCTCGCTTTTGCGGCAGTCGCCCGAGCCGTTGCATTTTTCAATGCTGCGGATATAACCTTTGTTTTTAGAGAAATTGAAATAGGTATCTGATTCAGGAATCTCTTTTCCGGGAGTTACCCGCAGGTTTTCGGTTATGGGTGGTGTATCGGTAATTTTGCCGGGATTGAAAATGTGGTGTGGGTCCCACGTTTTTTTCAGGTTTTTTAACAGCTCGTAGTTATGTTCGCCCAACATGAAAGGAATGAATTTTCCGCGTGCACGTCCGTCACCGTGCTCGCCGCTCATGGATCCGCGGTATTTTTTCACCAGTGCCGCGGTTTCGTTCATCAGCGTGTCGAAACGTTTTACATCTTCCGGGTCTTTAAAATTGATGAGCGGCCGGAAATGGATTTCACCGGTGGCAATGTGTGCATAAAACACGCTTGACAATCCCAGTTTTTCGAGTGCTTTTTTGATGTCGGCCACGTAATCGGGCAACCGGTCGGGCGCCACGGCGGTGTCTTCAATTCCGGGAACTCCTTTGCGGTCGCCGGGAATATTGGCCAGCAGCCCGAGCCCGGCAGTGCGCAGTGCCCATACCCGTTTAATTTTATCATCGCCGGTAACCAGCGGGAAGTGGTAGCCGAGACCGGCATCCCGGAAATCTTTTTCCAGCTCAGCGGCTTTGTTTTGCAGTTCCTCTTCCGTTTCAAACGAAAATTCAATCATGAGCATGGCACCCGGATCGCCTTTCACGAAAAAGCGGTTTTTGCGCTGCTCGATGTTTTGTTTGGCAGCCTGCATCACAGTGTCGTCCATCAGTTCTATGGCCGTGGGCTGGTGCTTCAATGCAATCAAATTCCCCTGCAGCGATTCTTCCAGCGTATCAAAATGGGCACATACCAAACCTTTATGTTTGGGCGGCAGCGGAATAATGTTCAGCTTAATCCGGTGCGAAAAAGCGAGTGTGCCTTCTGAACCGGCCAGCAGCTTGCAAAAATTGAACTGTGATTCACCGTTGGAAAATATTTCTGAGTTGAGTAGCGCATCGATGGCATAGCCCATATTGCGGCGGGTGAGTTTCGGATCGGGAAATTTTTCGCGGATTTCTTTTTGATTGTCCGGATCGGAAAGCATCTCATGAATATTTTGATAGATGGCTTTCTCGAGTTGGTTGGGGTTTCCGTTCAGCTTTCTCTGAAACTCTTTTTTTGAAAGCGATTTGAAGGTGGTTTCCGACCCATCGGAAAGAACGGCATCCACTTCGAGGATGTGTTCGCGCACGCTGCCGTAAACCAGTGAGTGCAAACCGCAGGAGTTGTTGCCCAGCATGCCGCCAATAACACAGCGGTTGGCGGTGGATGTTTCGGGGCCAAACTGCAAATTGTATTTGGCCAGAATCTGGTTCAGCTCAGCCAAAACTACTCCCGGTTCAACAATTACATATTTTTCATCCACGTTCAGTTCGAGGATTTTATTCATGTATTTTGAAATATCCACCACAATTCCTGGGCCCACCACCTGGCCGGCCAATGACGTACCTCCGCCGCGGGGAATGATAGAAGTGCCGTTTTCGCGGGCAAAAGCAATTATTTTTTTGATGTCCTCTTTGTTTTTTGGGCGCGTAACGGCCAGCGGCAATTCTTTATATTGCGAAGCATCGGTGGAGTAGAGGACACGTTGCACGTTGTCGGCAAACAGGTCGCCTTCGAGTTGGGTTTTTAGCTGGTTGAAATCGGGTTGCATACGGTTCATATTTAAGTTCAGTAAAAATAGAAGTTTCGTTGGTTTGGCGCAAATAATGACGATAGGAGAGTTGTTTATTTTATTTTTCTTTCAATATTCTTTCAACTGCTAAAATTACTTCATCCACATTTTCTTTAGAAAAACACAACGGTGGTTTCGATTTGATGACATTGTCGAACGGGCCGTCGGTGCTCACGAGTACAAATTTTTCGCGCAGTTCGTTTTTTACTTTTTGTGCCAGTTCAGTGTCCGGTTCCAGTGTAATGCGGTCTTTCACAAATTCAAAACCGATAAATAGCCCTGAACCGCGCACATCGCCAATGCGCTCATTTTTTTGCTGAAGTTCTGTCAATTTTTGCAGGTAGTAATCGCCCACTTTTTTTGCATTTTGCTGCAAATGTTCTTCTGCCAGAACATCGAGTACTGCTTGTCCGATGGAGCACGAAACGGGGTTGCCACCAAAGGAACTGAAAAATTCCATGCCGTTGTTGAACGCTTCTGCAATTTCGTCGGTGCAAATCATTGCGGCCATCGGATGGCCGTTTCCCATGGGTTTCCCAAGAATGACCATATCGGGAACAACGCCGTGCATTTCAAATCCCCAGAAATAATTTCCCAGCCGTCCGAAGCCGGTTTGTACTTCGTCGGAAATGCAAATCCCTCCCAGCGTTCTGATTTCTGTGTAAATTTCTTTTAAATACCCTTTTGCTAGTGGTACTTGCCCGCCGCAGCCCACAATGGGTTCGGCAATAAATGCAGCTGGTTTTTCTTTTTCGTTTTGAATATGCTGAATGGCTTGTTTGGCAAAGAAAACGCCGGCATTTTCAAACCGAAATTCACCGCGGTAAACGTCTGGAATGGGCAGGCAAATCACATTTTCTGATGCGCCCTGTCCACCTTTCCCACTGAATTTGTAGTGGCTGATTTCAATGCCGGCCTGCGTATTTCCATGGTAACCGTGTTCCACAACTGCCACTTTTTTTCGGCCGGTAAAATGGCGTGCCATGCGCAATGCCAAATCAGTTGCCGCACTGCCCGAGTTCACCAGGAAAACTTTGTTAAGCGGTTTTGGGAAACAACTTAAAAGATTTGCAGTGTATTCATTCAAATTATCGTAAAGGTAGCGGGTGTTGGTGTTGAGCCGTGCCATCTGTTTTTGCCCGGCTTCCACCACCAGCGGGTGCGAATGCCCCACATGCGGGATGTTGTTGTAGGCATCGAGGTAGCTGTTTCCGTATTTGTCGAACATGTACTGGAAAGCAGCCCGCTCCATGTAAACGGGTTTTTTGTAACTGACGGAAAAAATGGAGCTGACTGATTTCAGCCGCTCCGATTTGACTTCATTTTCAGATTTTTCAGCGGGTATGGAAAATCTGGCTGCTTTTCGGAATTCGTTGCGCGCATGAACCGGGTTAATTTTTACCCATTTGTGCAGCAGGTCCCAGGCTGGTTTTTCGCTGATGGCAATGTACTTATTTTCGGGTTGACGGATTTTTTCGAAAGCCGAATGGCACACACTCATGCACAACCGCGCTGCAATGAGCCAGTAGAGTAAATCAACTTCTCTTTCCTGAAGCGGGAAAATTTCATGATATCCCGTAATTATGGACAGTGCCCATTCCACCGGATTTTCTTTTCCCATAACAGCGTAAGTAATTCCAATGGCCAGTTCGTTGATGAGCTGCGAGTAACACATGTCGCCAAAATCGATGATTCCCGAAACTGCTTCGTTTTGTACGAGCACATTGCGATCGTTGGCATCGCCGTGAATAACGGATTTTCGCATGTTGTGCAATTCATGCAGCACATTTTCGCGGTATTGCAACAAAAAATAGTCAACCAGTTTGCGGTTTTCCGGAATTAAGATGAAGTGTCTTTTTTGCTGAACTACTTCAAGGAAATGTTGCAGGTCCCATTCCGAATGGCGGGCTTCAATGACATAATCCTGATAGTTGCGCAGGTGCAAATTTAGTTTGGCCAGAAATTTTCCAAACGATTCAACCAATTTGGATGTGTGTTTTACTTCAAACCAAAAATCGCCATCGAGCCAGGTGAGTAACCTGAAAATGTTTCGTTTTTTAGCATCATACGAAAAAGTTTGGGCTCCTTTGGTTAAAACCGGGAACGGAAAAGTGTCTTCGGCTTTTTTGTTTAGCCACAGCAGCAACCTGTTTTCAGCTTCTGCCCAATTAGCCAAATGCTTTTCATTCGGGTACATTTTCAGAATGTATTTTTTTTCGCTGTCTTCTATTTTAAAGTTGGAATTACTGTAACCTTCAATCTGTTTTATTTTAGGTGCTTTAAGGTTCCAGTTTTTTGTTAGGAATTGTTCCATGGTTTTCAGTTTTTACCTTTTCAAAAATATAAATGTTTTACTGATAGTCAATTGAAATTTGAGTTGGATTTAATTGTGATTATTGTGCTGTTTTTAAGCATATTTATTTGTGATTATTGTCAGTTGATTAGTGTGTTGCATTATTTATTTTTAACCATTAGTTAGTTTAAATTAAAAATGAAAAAATTATGAGTACATATTCAGAACAAGCAAAAGCAGTTTATGATTTTATAGGAACGCTTTCGAAAGAGAATCCGAAAATAGCTGAAGGATTTGGAGCAATGCATCATGCAACAGCAGAGGATAAAGCTTTGACGGCCAAGCAAAAAGAGCTTATTGCACTTGGCATTGCTATTAGTATCCGCTGCGAAGGGTGTATTGCCTGCCACGTGAAAGCTGCTATTGAAACCGGCGCATCTCAGGAAGAGATTGTTGAAACCATAGGTGTTTCTGTGGTAATGGGCGGCGGACCTTCAATTGTTTATGGCGACAAAGCTTACAAAGCAATGAAAGAGATGTTGTAGAACAGAGGATAAATTGATTTTCAATTGAAACCGGTTGACTTGTTCAGCCGGTTTTTTTGTGCGGTTACAAATAGAGCAGCTCCCCGATTTTTTCCATTGCTTCGGTAGCCCGTGCCTGTATGAAAATATCGGTAATGGAGTGCGAAAAAGGGGATGGCTTGATGTTTATTTCGATAATTTTTGCCCCGTTTTTTTTGGCAATTTCCGGTATTCGTGCGGCGGGCAGCACTTCGGCATGGGTGCCAATAATGAGCAGCAGATCGGTTTTTTCGGCTTCTTCGAACGAACGTTTTTTGGCAAAAGCCGGAATTTCTTCGTTGAAAAAAACCATATCGGGTTTTAAAATGCCTTTGCAAATGTAGCAGGTGGGCGGCAGGAAATTCAAATCGGCAAAACTCATGTCGTATTCTGTATTGCACTCGGTGCAAACCAGCCGGCGATACGTTCCATGTAATTCATACACATATTTATTCCCGGCTTTTTGGTGCAGGTGATCGATGTTTTGCGTAATAATCGATTCCAGGAAACTGCGCTTTTCCATTTTTGCCAGCACTTCGTGGGCCATGTTGGGCTCAGCGTCGCCAAGCTTGTCGTAAAATATTTCTTTAATTTTTTTCCAGGCCTGGAGTGGTTTTTTATGAAAATATTCAATTTCAAGAAAAATAGGGTGTGTTGAATTCCATAACCCGCCGGTGCCCCTGAAAGGTGGGATTCCGCTTTCGACAGAAACTCCCGCCCCTGTAAAGGCGACCATGTATTTTGATTTTCGGATTAGTTTTACTGCCTTTTCTGCTTTTTCAATATCCATTAAAATTTTTCAAAAAACAGGAGGCTGCCTAAAAATGTTTACCATCAGCCGTTTTTATTACGTTGAGCGTAGCCTTCCAACGGAAGTATTTTGTAAAAAAACATCTGTCTTTAGCTGTACTATTTTTTTTACTACGCTGAGTATAACAGGCATAATGGCTTTTTAGGCACCCTCGAGTTGATTTATTTGTTTTTTGAACTTATTCCGATTCACCGTTTAACTCTTTTTTTACTGAAACGGTTGAATCTTCATTAAATCTAATTTTAAAATTCAATTTTCTGAAGACAGAAATCATTGGTTTGTTATCGCGGGTCGTTTCTGCAACAAGTTTTGTTACACCTCTGATTTTCGCAACTTTCATGCAATATTCAGTAATGATGTAACCCAATTCTTTTTTCTGCCACGCATCAGTAATTAATATGGCATATTCCATCACCTCCACATCGGGGTCGGCAATGAGGCGTCCCACACCTACAATGTGTTTTTTGCCTTCCTGTTCCACTTCAGCCACAATGGCAATTTCACGGTCGTAATCAATAAAACAGAACTGTGTGGCCACTTCATGCGAATCGAAGTAAAAGTCGTACCTGAATCTGTGGTAAATCGATTCTTTCGAACAACTGGCGAGCAGGTCAAGCCACATGGGTTCGTCTTCCGGCTTAATGGGTCTTAGCGTAACCGGCGAGCCGTCTTTTAATTCTTTGGTTGTAATCAGGCTTTCCGGATACGGACGTAAAATAAGGTGCGAGTATTCTTTCACCGGGGTCGCCAGTACCTCTTCATCAACCACAATGCGGGCATCAAGCGCAATAACATCATTCGGTGTAACTATTAGCGGATTAATATCGAGTTCTTTAATTTCAGGGTAATCGGCTGCCAGGTACGACATGCGGATTAGCACTTCTACCAGTTTGTCGATATTTTTTGCCGGTGCCCCGCGGTAACCTTCCAGTAACGGGTAAATTTTCAATGACTGAAGCATTTGCCTTGCAAGCTGTTCATTCAGCGGTGGAAATTCAAGTCGCTTGTCTTTGAACAATTCGGCCGAGGTGCCTCCCATTCCCACCAGCATGACGGTTCCGAATTCCGGGTCCTTTTTAATTCCGAGGATAATTTCTTCGGCATCTTTATTATCAACCATTCTTTGTATGGTAACTCCGTCAATTTTTGCATCAGGGCGTTTTTCAGCCGCAGTTTTTACCATATTCCTGAAAGTGGCCCTTACCATTTCTTCATCTTTAATATTCAGGGCAACACCGCCAACATCCGATTTATGTGTTATGTCAGGTGAGTAAATTTTCATTACTACCGGATAACCTTTCTTTTCTGATATTTTAACGGCTTCGTCATCTGTAGCAGCTGGCGTGGGATGAGTTGTATCGATGCCATAATCGTTAATCAGCATCTTTGAGTCGTCTTCGTTCAGGATTTTAGCTTTTGGGAAAACCTCTTTAAGGTATTTTTCGCGCAGCAGATTTCTGTCGTATTCGAACGATAACGGCACCTCTTTGGGGGTTTCATAAAGCATCTCCTGGTTTTCGGCATAATGCGAGAGTGTCATAAATGCCCGGATGGCCTGCTCGGGTGTTGGGTAACTTGATAGTCCGGCTTTGTTGAATACTTGTATTCCTTCGCGCATGCTGGCACCACCAAGCCAGCCAGTCATAATTGTTTTGGAGGTTTTCTTTGCCATTTCGGCAATAGCTTCAGCTGTTTCGGTGGGGGCAGTCATTGCCTGCGGGGTGAGCAAAACGAGCACGGCATCAACTTTTTCGTCTTCCAACACAATTTTGGTTGCTTCGGCAAAACGTTCGGGTGTTGCGTCTCCCAATACATCCACCGGGTTTCCGTGCGACCAGAAAGGTGGCAGGTATTCGTTAAGTTTTTGCATGGTTGATTCAGAAAGTTTTACCAGCTTTCCGCCCCACGAAATAAGGGAGTCGGTTGCCATAACACCGGGGCCACCAGCGTTTGTGACAATTGCCAGCCGGTTTCCTTTAGGAATGCGCCGGCGACCAACCAGGTCGGTAAAATCGAAAATGTTGCCAAAATCGTAAACTCTGGCCAGGCCTGCTCTGCGGAAAACAGCGTCGTAAATTGAATCTTCCGATGCCAGTGCACCGGTGTGGGATGCTGCCGCGGCTGCTGATTCGGGGAAACGGCCTGATTTATATACGATAATTGGTTTTTCGCGTGAGAATGCACGTGCTGCCGACATGAAAGTGCGGGCATGCGATAAGGATTCAACATAAAGCACAATGGATTTTGTGTTGGGATCCTGGCCAAAATAGTCGATTAAATCGCCAAAGTTTACATCCATGGAGTTTCCTATTGAAACGAAATAGGAGAACCCAATGTGCGATTCATAAGCCCAGTCGAGCACTGAAGTACAAAGTGCACCCGATTGAGAAATAAAGGCCACATGACCTTTTTCGGGCATTCCGTTGGCAAAACTCACATTCATGCTTAACCCCGGAACCAAAATTCCCAGGCAGTTGGGACCGATAATCCGCATGTCAGGAAACTTCGATTTTTCCTCTTTTACTTGTGCCTCGAGTTTTTTACCATCTTCGCCAGCCTCTTTAAAACCTGCCGACATGATGATGATACCATTAATTCCAGCCTCGCCGCATTGCCGAACCAGCGTGGGAACCAGTTTGGCTGCTGTCATAATTACTGCCAGGTCAGGAACCTTGGGCAAACTTTTTACATCGGGATAGCAGGGAATACCAAAAACGGCTTCGCGTTTTGGGTTTACAGGATAAACTACTCCGTTGTATCCTCCTCCAACTAAATTACGCAAGGTAATTCCACCTACGCTTTCAGGATTATTGGAAACTCCGATTAATGCAATCCGTTTTGGTTTGAAAATGCTGTCTAACTTCTTGATGGCCATTGGTATATGTTTTTTTATTTTGTTGAATATTTGTTATCTGCCTTTAAAGTTGGCAGAAATTTCTTATAAAAATCATGAAAAAAAATCATGATCCGAAATTTTTGTTCTTTGCGGTTTTAGAAATTAGCAGGGATTAAAAATACTAAAAATCAGTAAATTAAATGGTTATAAAGTTGGGCTATTTCTGGTTATATGTTTAAAAACAATTTTACAGTCACCTGTTTGACAACATTTTTTGTTTCCCGGTTATAAAAAACGCCCTTCAAAGAGGACGTTTTTGTATGGATAATCAGTGTCGATAATTATTTTGTTTTACGTTTTGGTGGTTTTGCAAGCAGAATGATAACTGCTCCTGCAATGCAGGCCACACCTGCAATTATAAAAGGGGTGAGCCATGCTGCCGGAGTGTCGGCCCCCTGGGCTGCGTCTTTAAATAACCCGGCAATTTGCGGCCCGGCAATACCTGCAATTCCGTATGCAAAAAACACAAACCCATAGTTTTTGCCTACCGTTTTATTTCCGAAAAAATCGGCAGTGGCAGCCGGGAAGAGTGCGAAATTTCCGCCAAAGTTAAAGCCGATAATGGCTGCGGCAATAATGAAAGTAGAAGTAGTTGAGCCCAGCCTGTACAACAACAGCATTACAATGCCCTGCAAAAGACACATCAGGAAAATGGATAATTTGCGTCCGATTTTATCAGATACAATTCCCCAGATGATTCGGCCCAGGCCATTAAGAATGGCATAAACGGCCATTGCTGTTCCGGCAACTGAACTTGCCCAGTTTATTGTTTTGCTGAATTCAGAACTTGAAGGGGTCAGCGAGCCGAGTTCTTTAAACGTTAATGCATCGATACCGAATAGTTTGATGCAATAGATAACCATTAACCCTGCAAGAGCAGAGAATACAAAAGTTGAAAACAGCATGTAAAACTGCGGGGTTTTGAGCATCTCGCCGGTATCAAAATTAACTTCGCCGGTTGCCTTGCTGGAATTGGCATCAGGAGGAGTGTAGCCTTTGGGCAGCCAACCTTCCGGGGGATCTTTCATAACCAGGCTGCCAATTAAAACCATGGCAGCAAAAATTATCCCGTACAAAATAAAAACGCTGCGTACTCCATCCAGGCCAAAAAGATGGAGGTTGTTCAGAAGGCCACCTCCCCAGGAGCCGGCCCATTTAACCCAAATGGTTGCGCCAAAACCAAAACCGGCAACGGCCAGTCCGGTCAGCATTCCTTTGCGGTCGGGAAACCATTTAACACCCACGGCGATTGGAACAACATAAGCCAGGCCAATTCCGGATCCGCCAATAACACCGATAAAAATTAGCTGATTTAAAAAGTTGCTCCCGAAGAAACCGGCCAGGATGTAGCCGAGACCAAGTGTGAAGCCACCTGCAATTGCAAGTTTTTGTGGTCCCAATGTGGCTAACTTTCTGCCTGCCCATATCATAACGAGGGCAAAGAAAAAGAGCCCTGCTGAAAAAATCCATGCGGCCTCACCTGCTGAAAAGTGGTAGATTCCTTCGGCTGAAGTAAGCTGGGGCGTAAATACCGACCAGGCGTAAATAGCTCCCAGCGCCAATTGTATTAAAATAGCCCCGGCAACTACCAGCCACCTGTTCATTACTTTTTGATAGTTCATAATTTGGTTTTTTTATTGGTTTAAAAGAAAAAAGCACCTTCTTGCTGAAGGTGCTTTTGAAAGAGTTGAATTTTATTCCCTTTTTATATTCACTTTGGCTCCGTTTATAATTTCTTCCACAACTCCCGGGTCGAGCAGGGTGGAAGTGTCGCCAAGATTAGTGGCGTCGCCTTCTCCGATTTTGCGGAGGATTCGCCGCATAATTTTTCCTGAACGGGTTTTGGGAAGGCCACTCACGATTTGAATTTTATCGGGCTTTGCAATCGGGCCGATAAATTTGGTTACAGTAGCCCTGATCTCATTTTCAATATTCTCCATTTCCTCGTCGGTGAGATCCTCGCAAATTACATAAGCATAAATTCCGGCACCTTTAATTTCGTGCGGATAACCAACAACTGCCGATTCTACTACTTTGGGATGCTGGTTAATGGCATCTTCCACTTCGGCTGTTCCAATGCGGTGACCGGATACATTGATTACATCGTCAATGCGGCCAATAATGCGGTAGTAGCCTTCTTCGTCGCGCTTGGCCCCGTCGCCGGTTAAATATAAACCGGGGAATGCCGAGAAGTAAGTTTGGTAGCATCTTTTGTGGTCGCCATAAGTTGTGCGCAGCATGCCGGGCCAGGGAAATTTGATGCAGAGAATTCCTTCAACTCCGTTTCCTTTCAGCTCATTTCCTTCGGGGTCAACAAGAATGGGTTGTACCCCTGGCAGCGGGAGCGTTGCAAACGAGGGTTTGGTAGGTGTGAGTCCGGCCAGCGGTGAAATCATAATCCCGCCGGTTTCTGTTTGCCACCAGGTATCTACAATCGGGCATTTTCCTTTGCCTACAAGGTCGTGGTACCAGCGCCAGGCTTCTTCGTTAATGGGTTCACCAACTGTTCCCAAAACTTTCAGGGAGCTCAGGTCGTGGCTGTTCACCCATTCGTCGCCCTGCGCAACCAGTGCGCGGATGGCAGTTGGTGCCGTGTAAAACTGGTTTATTTTGTATTTGTCAACCACATCCCAGAAACGGCCGGCATCGGGCCATGTAGGAACACCTTCGAACATAACCGTAGTTGCTCCGGCAAGCAGTGGTCCGTAAACAATGTAGGAGTGTCCGGTTACCCAACCAATATCGGCGGTGCACCAGTAAACATCTCCGTCGGTGTACTGGAACACATTTTTAAAGGTGTATTCGGTATAAACCATGTAACCTGCTGTAGTATGCACAACTCCCTTTGGTTTACCGGTTGACCCGGATGTGTATAAAATGAAAAGCAGATCTTCGGAATCCATCACCTCGGCAGTGTTGTCTGTACCTGCATTTTTAATTACATCATGCCACCAAACATCACGGCCTTCTATTAGATTGATGTTTTCGTTGGTGTGTTGTAAAATAATAGAATGTTTTACGGAAGGACTTTTTGCAAGAGCTTCATCAACAATTCCTTTCATTGGAATTGACTTGGTGCCGCGGAAACCGCCATCGGAGGTGATGAGCATTTTGGCTTCGGCGTCGTTAATTCTGTCGGCCAGTGCTGTGGCCGAAAATCCTGCAAAAACAATGGAGTGGATAGCACCGATGCGCGCGCAGGCAAGCATTGCAATGGCAAGTTCCGGAACCATGGGAAGGTAAATAGCAACCCTGTCGCCTTTTTTAATCCCCATTTTTTTTAACCCGTTGGCAAACTGTTTCACTTTGTCAAACAGTTCGCCGTAGGTCAGTTTAATTTCTTTTTCTTTCGGATCATTGGGCTCCCAGATTATTGCAACCTGGTCCTTACGGGTGTCCATGTTCCGTTCAAAAATATTTTCGGTAATGTTCAGTTTACCATTAACAAACCAATTTACATCCGGGGCACCTTCCCCTTTAAACTTCCAGTCGAGGACTTTATCCCACTTTTTTTGCCATTTGTAGTTTTCGGCAATGTCGCCCCAGAATTTCTCAGGGTTGGAAACGCTTTCCTCATACTTTTGAAAATATTCAGCAAGACTGGTTATTTTATTTACCATAGCTTAGAATTTAAATGATTAATGAATTATAAATGTCTATATTTTAATTATTCAATTGCTTGCAAACAGTATTATTTAACCAACACTCCGGTAGTTTGTTTTGTGTTTGTAAAATTGGTTACTATTTTTCCTGAATATTTTTGTTTCGAATGAAACTTCGAAGTTTAAGCAATTGAGGTTGTATGGTAAACAGATGTTATCCACGTTACAGATTTTTGATTTTGAATCAACCCACTTTTAAAAGGCTTTTAAATTAATAGAAAAAATGCTTTTTTAAAATGAATTTAATATATTGTATAACACCTTGTTGAAATTGTTAAAACCTTAGGATTTATTCGTGCATTTCAATCACTTTTTAGTAACTTAAGAGGCTGTACTGTGCTTACTTCAAATTTTAGGTTTATTCCATGAATGTTCTGGTAATTAACAGCGGTAGTTCTTCCATCAAGTTCAGGTTGTTTTGTATGCCTGAAGAAATCCTCGTTTTACAAGGAGTTGCTGAAAAAAACAGCGAAGGAAATACAACTTTTCGCATCAGTTCCCAAAAGGAAAAGACCGTAAAAAAGTGGAATGGATATTCCTGTAAAAAAATACTGGATGCTATTTTAAAAGAATTGGTAAGTCCGGCCAATGAATGTCTGTCATCGCTGAGCGAAGTAGATGTAGTTGGACACAGAATGATCCATGGAGGTGAAAATGGAACCGGGTGCGTGGAAATAACTGACTCCCTTGTTGCTGAAATGCAAAAATTAGTGTCGCTGGCTCCCTTGCATTATCCGACTAATCTTGAAGGAATAAATGCCACTCGTAAGCTTATACCGGATGTTTTTCATGCCGGGGTTTTCGATACTGCATTTCATCATACACTTCCTGAAAAGGCGTTTTTGTACGGCATTCCGTTCTCGTGGTACCAAAAACATAAAATCCGAAAGTTTGGTTTTCACGGCACTTCACATAAATATGCATCGCAGCGTGCCAGCCAAATTGCCGGTTTGGATTACCAATCGTCCAAAATTGTTTCGTGCCATTTGGGCAACGGGGCATCGGTAGCTGCCATAAAAAACGGAAAATCAATCGATACTTCCATGGGGCTTACCCCGGTGGAAGGGGTGTTGATGGGGACGCGTTGCGGCGATATCGATGCCGGAGTGCTGATATATCTTCAGCAAAATTTTAATTTGTCGAACAGAGAAGTTCAGCAAATTATAAACAAGGAGAGTGGCTTGCTGGGGATTTCTGGTGTTTCGGGCGATTATCGTGCAGTGGAAAAGGCAGCGCAAGAAGGCAATAAAGCTGCGCGAACGGCGCTGGCGGTGTATCATTACCGGATAAAAAAATACTTTGGAGCTTATGCTGCTGCAATGGGCGGGCTCGATCTTTTGGCTTTTACAGGTGGCATAGGGCAAAACAGTGCAAATGCCCGAAAAGAAATCTGCAGTGATTTGGAGTTTTTGGGTGTTCAGCTTTCCGAAAAACAAAACACGGAGCTGAATGGTACGGAAGCAATCATTCAGCAGGAAAAAGCCAACGTGAAAATCGTGATTATTCCGGCCAACGAAGAATTGATGATTGCCCGCGAAGTGGCCGATCTGGCAAAACGAAAGCAGAAGGACAGATTAAGTTAAAATTCTTTGTCGATTCAATAGTGTAGATTTCGTTTTGACATCCGAAAGTTTTTTAACTATGGTTAAAAACATAAATAAAACTGAGAAAAGTTACCAATTGGGAAAAAGTATTGTTCTAAATTCGGACAAAAATCCTAAATATGGAAAATCTAAACTTTGAAGATTTACTGGAACAGGTAAAAAAGCAACCCGAAAAAAGATTGGTTGTTGTAAACGGTGTGGATGTAAATACACTGGAAGCTTTGAATAAAGCGGTTGAAATGGGTTTGGTGAAAGCTATTTTAACCGGAGACAGGGAGAGAATTGAAGAAACTTGCAGCAATCTGGATATCGATATCAATAACTATGAGATAGTTCACACCCTCTCGGAACGCGAAGCTGCCGAGAAAGCAGTTGGCTTGATTCACGACGGGAAAGCTGATTTGATAATGAAAGGTTTGGTTTCTACCGATAAGTTTATGAAGGTGCTGCTGAAAAAGGAGTATGGACTGGTGCCCCCCCGGGGGATTTTAAGCCATGTGGCCCTGATGGAAAACCCGAACTACCACAAACTGCTGGTGTTTTCCGATGCCGGTGTGATTCCTTATCCCGATTTGCAGCAGAAAATTACCATGACCCGCTACCTGATTCAAACTGCACAATCACTGGGAATTGAAAAACCCAAAGTGGCGGTAATTGCCCCTACCGAACAAATTATTATTTCCATACAGTCGTGCATGGACGGAGCCACTATTGCAAAAATGTCGGAACACGGACAAATTGAAGGCGGCGAAGTGGACGGGCCAATGGCACTCGATGTGGCCATTAATCGGAATTCAGCATCGATAAAAGGATTTACCTCGTCTGTGGCCGGCGATGCCGATTGCCTGCTTTTCCCGAATATTGACGCAGCCAATGTATTTTACAAAACCAACTCGAAACTTTGCAAAGCCCAGATGGCAGGAATTATTGCAGGGGCAAAAGTGCCTGCTGTGGTTGTGTCCAGGGGAGATAGCGAAAGAATAAAATTTAATTCAATTGCCATGGCCTCGTTAATCAGTTAATCAGTTTTTACGAATGCACAGAATATTAGCCATAAATCCGGGATCAACTTCCACCAAGTTTGCTGTTTATTTCGATGATAAATGTGTGTTGAACAAAACCATCCGGCATTCGATGGATGAGTTGATGAGTTACAAAAATGTAGTCGAACAGTTCGATTTTAGAAAAGGATTTATTATCGATGCACTGGTAGAGGAAGGCATTGAGGTGGATTCCATCAAAACGGTTATTGGCCGCGGGGGACTTACCTATCCTCTCGAGTCGGGGGTTTATCGTGTGAACAACCAAATGATTAAACACGCCCACAAAGGAGTTCTTGGACAACATGCAAGTAATTTGGGGCCTATGTTGGCCGATTACATTGCCTTGCAAATTCCAAATGCGCAGGCCTTTATTGCCGATCCGGTGGTAACCGACGAACTGGATGATGTGGCCCGGGTTGCCGGGCATCCCAATTTCGAGCGGGTTTCCATTTTTCATGCACTGAACCAGAAAGCTACTGCGCGGGTTCATGCCCAAAAAGTGAACAAACAATATGAAACGCTGAATCTGATTGTGGCTCATTTGGGCGGAGGAATATCGGTTGGTGCCCACAAAAAAGGCAGGGTGGTGGATGTAAACAATGGTTTTGATGGCGAAGGCCCTTTCAGCCCAGAGCGAGCCGGGACACTTCCTGTTGGACAATTAATTGCAGCTTGTTACAGCGGCAAATATTCCGAGGACCAAATTCGCCGCATGGTTGTGGGCGAGGGAGGCTACGTGGGCTATCTTGGAACCAACAGTGCCCAGGAAGTGCAGGAGCTGGCGCAATCGGGCAACGAAAAGGCAAAATTTATCCAGGAAGCGTTGTTTTACCAGGTTTCAAAAATTATTGGTGAAATGGCGGTAGTGCTCGAAGGAAAAGTTGATGCCATACTCCTTACCGGCGGATTAGCTTACAACGAGGAACTCGAAAAATACATCCAAATAAAAACCGGATTTATTGCAACAGTTTATACCTACCCTGGCGAAGACGAACTGGAAGCGCTGGCCATGAATGCCCTGCGTGTGGCACGGGGAGAGGTGGAGGTGAAGGAGTACCAAAAGTAGCGTGTAATTCACTGGATTTTATTCTGTCAAATTCATATTTCTGCGGGGATTTTTCTCGATTATTTGTTAAAATTGTACACTTCAACCTAAATTGACTGTACTATGAGAAAAAATATCGTTTCGTTTTGGCCGATTTTTATCCTGATTTTCCTTGCATTTTCATTTCAATGTTCGCAGGCCTTTTCTCTATCCGAAAGCGGAGAAGAAGACATTCCAAAATTAAACAATCCGGTTACTGAACAGTACCTCAGGAAGAACCTGCGGAAATCGCAACCGCGTCTGGTTCTGAATTCTAAAATTGAAAGTCATCTAAAAAAAGAGTTGAGAACCAATCCGGTGGTTCAGAATATGTACAAAGCCATTCAGTTAAATGCTGCTGAAATTCTTGACAAACCACTGCTGGAGCGGGTGATGACCGGCCGCCGGTTACTTTCCGTTTCACGCGAAATGCTTTACCGGATGAATATGCTGGGTATGGTTTACCGGATGGAAAAGGAGGAAGAAATTTTGCAGCGTATAAACGATGAGGTGATTGCAGTGTGTAATTTTGCAGACTGGAACCCTTCCCATTTTCTGGACGTAGCTGAAATGTCGCTGGCCGTGGCACTGGCACTCGACTGGACAGCCGGAAATTTGCCTCAGTCAACCATCGAAATGGCCCAAAATGCGCTGATTGAAAAGGGAATTAAACCTTCCTGGCTCGAAAATGGCGACACTTTATGGTGGGTGAACGGTACCAACAACTGGAACCAGGTGTGTAACGGGGGCATGATCGCCGCTTCCATTGCAGTTGCTGAAAAAGCCCCGGAGCTGGCTGCCAAAACAATTCACCGGTCGCTTAACGGAATTCCTTTCGCACTGGCAGAATACATCCCCGATGGTTTGTATCCTGAAGGCTCTACGTACTGGGGATATGGAACCAGTTTTTCCGTTATCACTTCGGCTATGCTCCAAAGTGCTTTCGGTACCGATTTTGGCATTGCCGATTACCCGGCATTTAAAGAAAGTGCGACATTCAGGGTTTTAATGAATGCACCGTCGGGTTGGTATTACAACTTTGCCGATTGTGGCGACAAGCGCAGTGAAAAAGGAGATGTTGCGCTGGCTTGGTTTGCTGCTCAAACCGGGAATAAAAATTATTTTGAACGTGAACGGTTTTTGATTCAGCCAAACAAAATGGGAAAACTTCAGCGATTAGGTGGTGCGGCACTGGTGTGGATTTCGCAGTTTGAGAAAAGCACTAACGAGAAATTGCCCACTGCCTGGAAAGGCGAGGGCGACAACCCGGTGGTTGTTTTCAGAGGCGACGATGACAATCCACACCAATTTTATTTTGGCGGAAAAGGCGGCCGCGCTACAACAAGCCACGGGAACATGGATGCCGGGTCGTTTATTTTTGAATTGAACGGCGTTCGCTGGGTGATTGATCCGGGAAATCAATCGTATCACGAACTCGAGAAAACAGGCTTCAATTTGTGGGGAAGCTGCCAGGAGTGCGACCGCTGGAAACTGCTTACCAAAAATAATTTTGGGCACAGCACTATTTCAGTAAATAACGAATTGTTTGTGAACGACGGATTTGCCCCACTCATCAGTTTTAAAAAAGGACAACAACCGGAGGCTGTGTTTGACTTGTCAGCAGTTTACGGCGAAAATATGAAACGAGTTATCCGCAAATTTCAGAAAGAGAATTCCTCCTCGCTGATAATTGAAGATAATATTGAAACTTCGGATGAAACTGAAGTTATTGTCTGGCAGCTAATGACCACAGCCAATGTGCAAATCCAGCCGGGGGGCATTGAATTGTCAAAAAATGGAAAAACACTGCAGGTGGAAAACTTGTCGCACCCCGATTTTGATTTTTCAGTGGTTTCACTGGATCCACCTCCTTTTGAACTCGACCGGCAAATGGAAGGATTGAAACGAATTGAATTGCGTATTCCGGCATGGATAGTTAAAGGAAGAAAAGAAACCATAAAAGTGAGACTGGCTGGAAATTAATTTTTCGCATTCTTCCCGGAATACGTCGGGGGGTAAAACTCTGCGTGGTGGATTTTTGGATAAAGATTGATTATATGAGAAATTATTTAAAATTACTGACTGCTATTGTGCTTACTGCCCTTGCAACCAATTCAATTGGCGCTTCAACCGATTTTGAAATCATTAAAAAACGCGTGGTGGAAGCCCTTATTCAGCCCGGCGTGAATGACGCTGAAATTCAGCCATTGATTAACAATTTGCAGGAGGACGGCACCTGGCCTGGCATCGATTACGAAGATGTTTCGAATGAAGGTTTTCAGCACAGCCGGCATTATTCCAATATGGTTAACCTGGCGTGGGCATACCGGAAAGAATCTTCTGCTTTTTATAAAAGCCCGGAAGTATTAAAAGCGCTGGAAGCTGCATTGAAAAACTGGGTGGACAACGACTACATTTGCGAAAACTGGTGGTTTAACCAGATTGGTACACCCGACAACCTGGTTGATGTATTGCTGCTTGCCGGTAACGATCTTCCGGAAGAGTTGGTGGAAAAAACACAGCCAATTATTGGGCGGGCCAACATTGATGCACCGGGCGCACGACCTGGCGGCGATCGCATTAAAATTGCCGGTATTCAGGCCAAAAACATGCTTTTCCTCGGCGATCGTGAAACTTTTGAAAAAGTAGTCAGGGTAATTGAAAATGAAATAAAGTATGTGGAGTGGGTTGGCAAAAAATACGGTTATACCTACCGGCGCCATTCCGGAGGTTTTGGCAACCGATCGGCAGGCGGAAGGGGCATTCAGTACGGAAACAGTTTTCATCATCGTACCGATGGCGTAAATAACACCCTCTCTTACGGAATCGGATATGCCAATGCCTTTGTAGAGTGGGCGGTTTACACGGCAGGTACCCGTTTTGCGTTTGCTGAAGAAAAATTATCGCGGTTAGTGGATTATTACCTCGATGGTATTTGCAAAACTGCTGTTTTCGGGAAATATCCCGATCCGGGGGCTAAAAACCGGAGCGTGAGCCGCCGTGGAACTTTGCGGCCTTACAGTGCAAAAACTGCTGAGAATTTGCTCCTCACAACCAATTACCGTAAAAAAGAATTACAGGAAATTGCCGATATCCGAAATAATGGGATCGCTCCTACACTTTCGCATGCTACTTTTTTCTGGAACTCGGAACATTTTTCATTTCAGCGGCCCGGTTGGTTTGCTTCGGTGCGGATGTATTCAACCCGCAACCATAACATGGAAGTACCCTACAACAGCGAAGGATTACTCAATCATCACCGGGGCGACGGCGCTAACCACATTTCGCGCACCGGCGATGAATATTACGACATTTTTCCGGTATTCGACTATCAAAAAGTGTCGGGAACTACCATCATGCAAAAGCCTGAATTACCTGATCCCAGCCAGATTCAGAAAATTGGGCTGACCGATTTTGTGGGAGCAGTAACCGATGGTATTTACGGGGCGGTGGCTTTCGATTTTAAAAGTCCGCACGATCCGTTGATTGCCCGCAAATCCTGGTTTTTTTTCGATAAAATGTTTGTTTGCCTCGGAGCAGGAATTTCCTGTAAAAATGACAACTCCCCGGTTGTTACTACACTGAATCAGTGCCTGCTGAAGGGCGATGTAACCGTTTCTTCAGGAAATAATAGTTCGGTAATTCAACATGGCGAAAAAAAATTGAAAAGCGTGGATTGGATTTTTCATGATGGAATCGGTTACGTTTTTCCAAACCCGGCAACGGTGCAATTAAAAAACAGCGCCGAAACCGGTTCGTGGTGGAAGATCAGCAAACAAAGCAGTACACCAAAAGATGAAATCAGCCTCGACATTTTTAAACTTTGGGTACCCCACGGCAAAAGGCCATCGGATGAAACCTATGAGTATATTGTTGTGCCGGCGGCTACGGTCGAAAAAATGAAACAGAACAGCTCCCAAAATAATATCCGCATACTTTCAAATACCCCTGAAGTACAAGTTGTAATGAACACGAAGCTGGGAATCTGCCAGGCCGTTTTTTACCAGGCTGGCGAAATCCAGGTTTCTGAAAACCTGAAACTTATTTCTGATAATCCCGGTATTATAATGCTTAAAATGAAGGATGAGAAAGTGACCGAAATTTCAGTGGCCGATCCCAACCGCGAGCTGAGCAGATTTCATCTTTCTATTTCAGAAAAAATGGAAAAATATGGGGATAATTTTAGCGCTGTGTGGAATGAAAAGGATGGACTTACCCACGTGTCGGTTAAGTTACCTCAAGATAATTATGCCGGTGACAGCTTTACAATTGAATTATAAAATAAATAGATAAACAAAAATGAAACTAAAATTAACCATCTTACTGTATTCTTTCAGCTTCCTTTGCTGCAATTCTCTGTCATTTGCTCAGGAGAGCGGAACAAACGAGTCGGAAAATCCCAACATCATTTTCATCCTTACCGACGATCAGCGCTGGAGCGCATTGGGGTATTCCGGAAATCCTTTGGCAACCACTCCCGAAATGGATAAACTGGCAGATGCCGGTGCATATTTTCAGAACGCAATAGTAACAACTCCTATTTGTTCGGCGAGTCGCGCCAGTATTTTTAGCGGAGTTCACGAGCGTACCCATAGGTACACCTTCCAAACCGGAAATATACGAAGAGAGTTTATGGAAAATGCTTATCCCAAATTGCTAAAACAAGCAGGATATTTCACTGGTTTTTTCGGAAAGTTTGGTGTGAATTATCCCGGCAGTGAAAAGATGTTTGATGAGGTGGAAATTTTCGATCGGAACAACCGGTTTGAGGATTACCGCGGATATTGTTATAAATCACTAAACGGTGATACAGTTCACTTGACCCGTTATACCGGGCAAAAGGCGCTCGATTTTATCGATGATGCACCTGTGGATAAACCTTTTTGCCTGTCGTTGAGTTTCAGTGCACCACATGCGCACGACGGCGCACCGCTTCAGTATTTCTGGCAGGAAGAACCGGACAAACTTTATCAGAACATGGAAATGCCCAAAGCCGATATTTCGGAGGACAAATATTTTGAGGTTTTGCCACAACCGGTAAAAGATGGTTTTAACCGCGTTCGCTGGTTCTGGAAAAACGATACTCCCGAAAAATACCAGCGAAGCACCAAAGGGTATTACCGGATGATTTATGGCATCGACCTTGAAATTGCCAAAATAAGGAAGAAACTTACTGAAAAAGGCCTGGACAAAAACACGGTAATTATTTTAATGGGCGACAACGGTTTTTTCCTCGGCGAACGCCAGATTTCAGGCAAATGGCTGATGTACGATAATTCAGTGAGGGTTCCATTAATTATTTACGATCCTCGTACGCAAAAACATCGTGATATCGACGAAATGGGATTAAATATTGATATTCCTGCCACTATTTTGGATTATGCCGGAATTGATATCCCTGAAATTTACCAGGGAAAAAGTTTGGTGCCGCTAATTTCAGGCGAAGAAAAAACACTTAATCGCGATACCATTTTAATCGAACACCTTTGGGAGTTTGAACATATTCCGCCCAGCGAAGGAGTGCGCACTGCAGAATGGAAATACATGCGCTATATCAACGATAAATCGTCGGAAGAATTTTATAATCTTAAAGATGATCCGAAAGAGATAAACAACCTGGTCCAAAATCCAAAATATCAAAAAGAACTGGCATCGTTCCGCAAAAAGATGGAAGAATTGGGACAACGCTATGCCGATCCTTATTCAGGTATTCCGTCGGATCTAACCGTGGAATATATTCGCGACCCGCGTTTCACAAAAATAATCGACAGCAAACCTGAATTTAGCTGGGTGGTGCCCAAAGAAGCGGTCATTCAAAAAGGGTATCAAATCCTGGTTTCTTCAACCAAACAAAACATC
Organism: Tangfeifania diversioriginum; assembly: GCF_900141875.1. Lineage (GTDB taxonomy): Bacteria > Bacteroidota > Bacteroidia > Bacteroidales > Prolixibacteraceae > Tangfeifania > Tangfeifania diversioriginum. The sequence goes on from NZ_FQZE01000009.1 coordinate 83,252, forward strand.
GATAACAACATCGGCGACGTGTGGGACAGCGGAAATGTACGCAGCAGCCATTCGGTTGATATTGAATTTGGCGGCGAACCCCTGTCGGAAAACACGGAATATTTCTGGAAGGTGCGGATTTTTGATCAAGACAACCGCCTATCGGAATATTCTTCACCTCAAAAATTTACCACCGGAAGTTTTAAAGAAAAAAGCATCACTACTTCCAACTGGTTTCAAATTGAAAGGATTCAACCAAAAAAAATGGTTCAGGATTCGGATGGCAGTTATTTTATTGATTTTGGGAAAGCTGCATTCGGAACACTTGAAATTAATTACTCAGCCAAAACATCGGAAACGTTAACCATTCATTTGGGCGAAAAACTGCTGGAAGGAAAAATCGATCGCAACCCGGGAGGAACAATCCGGTACCAGAAAGTTCAGCTGGAAGTTTCGCCTGAAAAGAAAAATTACCAGATTGAACTGACACCCGACAAACGCAACACCAACGAAATGGCAGTGGCGCTTCCCGATTCCTTTCCAGTGATTATGCCATTCCGTTATGCTGAAATTGAAGGGATCAAAAGTTTGTCTTCTGACGATGTAACCCAGGTTGCTTATTTTAATTATTTTGAAGAAGGGACAAGCGCTTTTACCAGTTCCAACACCATTCTGAACCAGGTTTGGGAGCTCTGTAAATATTCGCAAAAAGCTACATCATTTGCCGGAGTTTATGTGGATGGCGACCGCGAGCGGATTCCCTACGAAGCCGATGCTTACCTGAATCAGTTAAGCCATTATTCGGTGGACAACGAATATGCCATAGCGCGCAAAACCATCGAGTATTTTATGGAAAAACCCACCTGGCCAACTGAGTGGCAGTTGCATGTGGCGCTCATGTTTTACCAGGATTACTTGTACACCGGGAATACCGAACTGATTGAAAAGTATTACGATGAATTAAAGCATAAAACCTTGATGGCTCTGGAGGTGGAAGACGGTTTTATATCGACATCCGCGCCCGGGCACACCGGTGAACTGATGATGAACCTGGGATTTGCCGATTCTACCCAGCGGTTGCGCGATATTGTGGACTGGCCGCAAAAAGGTGGGTTTGGCGGCGTAATTGGCGAAGACGACGGTTTTGTGTTCAGGCCGGTAAATACCGTAATCAATTCGCTGTATTACCAAAACATGAATATTATGGCTGAATTTGCGGGACTGCTGGGAAAAACAGGCGATAAACTCGATTTTAAATTCAGGGCAGCCCGGGTGAAAAAATCAATTAATGAACAGTTGTATAACCAGGGAAAAGGATATTACAGCGACGGACTGGGCACAGACCACGGATCGGTTCATGCCAATATGTTTCCGCTGGCATTTGGAATTGTGCCGGAGGAGTACAAACAAAATGTGGTCAACCACATCAAATCACGCGGAATGGCCTGCAGTGTTTATGGTGCGCAGTATTTAATGGAAGCCGTTTACAATGCCGGAGAAGCGGATTATGCACTGGAGCTGATGAACGCCACCCACGACCGCAGTTGGTACAACATGATTAAAGTGGGGGCAACCATTACCATGGAAGCCTGGGACATGAAATACAAACCTAACTCCGACTGGAACCACGCGTGGGGTGCTGTTCCAGCCAATATTATTCCACGGTATTTGTGGGGAATTCAGCCCAAAACCGCGGGTTTTGAAATGGTGACCATAAAACCACAAATGGGTACCTTAAAAAACAGCTCCGTTAAAATGCCCACACTCCGGGGGGAAATTACAGGTGAATACAATCGGGTAAATAACCGGTTTGCAAGATATACTATTGAATTGCCTTCAAATATGGCGGGCGAGTTCATTACAGATTTTGCTTCTGAAGATGTGGTTACCATAAACGGAGAAACCGTAAATCCTGCGTTTGGCACAATCCGGTTGAGCCCGGGAAAAAATGAAATAGAAATCAGGGTGAATTCGTTTTGACAATTTTGCTTGTTAAACTGTTAATGAGAATCCCTGCCATTTCCGCATGTTATTTTCCTTGGTTTATTTTTTGATGGGATCTCGTTTTCGCCTAAATTTGATTAAGAAAATTAAATATGACAGAACAGGAGCTCAATAAAAGTTATTCGAAAATTTGCAGAAATTTGGAAAGCCGCAAGCTGAAACCTGCATTCGACATGCTGGGAAAACTGATTGCGGATAATAACCTTGGCGTTTTTAACGACGAATACCGCAACCTGGAAGAAACATACCATTTTATGCTAAAATACACCGTTGAAGGAATCCAGGATCCGGAGCGGCAGAAGGTGTACCGCAAATTAATTGTTTCGGTTTTTGAACTGGCCGAAAATGTGAACCAGGCACTGCGCACCAAATTTTCGCCATCGGTTGAATACGAAAAAAAACGGTTGTTTAAAAATCAGTATATCAGCAATCTTGAAAATTATATTTCTGAGCTTGAAGATTTTTATCTGGATCATGAGATTCAATCAATAGTAAACAACCAGGCAAAAACAAATTCGGATAAAATGACAGCCGCCCGCGAACACCAGCAAAAAATGTTCAGGCTTTTTTACCATGTTTGGTTTCGCGATAAACTGCAAAACGGCGAGAAGGAAACACTTACCGGATTTTTTACCAATCCGCTCAGCTCGGTGGCTTACCGGTCGTTTATAATTTCAGCAGTAACACTCAGTCTGCAACGTTATTTCGATGAGGCCAAATTTTCGGTGCTTTTTGAGGCGTATGCTTCCGAAGAGCCAGAAGTGAGCCAGCGTGCCTTGGTGGGGTTGCTTATCAATTTTTACCGCTACGATGCCCGGTTGCCATTTTACCCGGCTATTACAGGCCGGCTGAAAATCCTGAATGAAGATCCTGCTTTCAAAAAAAATCTCGAGCGGATTATCGTTCAGTTTATCCGAAGTAAGGAAACCGAAAAAATTCAGCAAAAAATCAGGGACGAAATTATTCCCGAAATGATCCGCATCAGCCCCAATTTTAAAGATAAAATTAACCTCGACAGCCTGATGGAAGAAGGTTTGGGCGACGATAAAAACCCGGAGTGGGAGGAGATTTTCAAGGATTCGCCCGGGTTAATGGATAAAATGGAAGAGTTTTCGGAATTGCAGATGGAAGGCGCTGATGTATTCATGGGGTCGTTTTCCATGCTGAAATCATTCCCTTTCTTCAATGAAATCGGGAACTGGTTTTTGCCGTTTTATACCGAAAATCCTTCCATCTCGAATGTGGTGGACACCAACGACGAAACCAACCGGAAGTTTGTGGAAGTTATCAGCAGTGCCCCCATTTTATGTAACTCCGATAAGTATTCGTTTTGTTTCAGCATGCAAAACCTGCCGGAGCAAAACCGCGAGTTCCTGGCCAAGGGCATGGAAGCCGAAATGGGGCAGCTGGAAGAACTGGGAAAAGACGAAGAGCTGGTTTCACCCGGCCGAAAAGCGGAATTTATTTCCAATCAGTATATCCAGGATTTGTACCGCTTTTTTAAACTGCACCCGCGTAAAAATGACTTTGAAGATATTTTTAACTGGCGCTTCGATTTTTACAATAAAATTGCCTTGGGAAATATCCTGAAAGAAGATCCCAAAGTTTTGCGGAACATTGCTGAATATTACTTCGCTAAAAACCATTTTGAAGAAGCCGCCGAAATTTACAATTACCTTCTGGAAGAGAAGAAAGACGGCGAATTGTACCAGAAAATAGCTTATTGTTACCAAAAACGGGGCGACTTTGAAAAAGCGCTTGATGCTTACCTGAAAGCAGAATTGTATGATTTGAACCGTTTGTGGAACCTCAAAAAAATTGCGCTGTGTTACCGCAATCTCAAACAACCGGCAAAGGCGCTGGAATATTACCAGGCAGCCGAAAAAATCGATCCCGAAAGTTTGAATAATCAGCTGAATATTGGTCATTGTTATCTGGAGCTTGAGCAATTTGAGGAAGCGCTGAAATGTTATTTTAAGGTGGAATACCTGGCACCGGGAAATAAAAAAGTGTGGCGACCCATTGCATGGTGCAGTTTTCTCTCAGGAAAAAAAGAGCAGGCCGAAAAATATTTCATGAAAGTGATTGAGGATGCACCCGGCAAGCACGATTTTATGAATATGGGACACGTGCAGTGGAGCTTGGGCAACCGAATGAACGCACTCGATAATTATAAAAAATCAATTTCGAAAACCGGTTTTTCGGAGCTGGAATTTCTGGAAGTTTTTGAGGAAGATTTACCGCACCTCAAAAATCAGGGCATCGACAGCGAAGATGTGCCGATTATGCTCGACCAGCTGAGGTATTTTTTGGAGGAGTAAATTATGTGAATCAAAATGTTTTTTTCATACATTTGATAAATGGCCAATGAAAAAATAGATATCGAAAAAATTACGAATCATTGGGAAAAAACATCCGACAGGGATTTTGAAACAATGATTCATCTTTATGAAAAGAAAGATTTGCATTGGTCGTTATTTCTTGGGCATTTGGTTTTGGAACGATTATTAAAAGCTGCTGTTGTGCGGAATATTCAAAACCACGCTCCATATACCCATGATTTACGCAGGTTGGCAAAATTAACCCAATTTGAATTTAATGATGAGTATAAAATGTGGCTTGATACAATAACCACGTTTAATATCAATGCCAGGTACGATACCTACAAACAGGATTTTTACAAAAAATGTACTCCTCAATTTACTGAACGCTGGATAGCTAAAATTAAAGAATTAAGAAAATGGATAAAACAACAGCTATAGAAATTGCAAAAAGGTATATAGGATTGGTAAAAGAGAAATATCAGATTGAAAGTGCCATCCTGTTTGGTTCGTTTGCCAGGGGGGCCAATCATTCTGACAGTGATATTGATTTAGCTATTGTTTTTAAGTCAGTTAACGATATTATTGATTTACAAATAGAACTTTTAAATTTAAGGACTGACGATGATTTATTAATTGAACCACATCCTTTTACTGTTCGAGATTTTAATGAAATCAATCCGTTAGTTGCAGAAATAAAAAAGAATGGAATTGAAATAGTTGCCCCGGCTGCCTGAATTCATCCCACTTCCTCTTTCAACACGTCGCGCACCATCAAAAAGTTTTCTTCGAGGCGGAGCATGTTTTCGATGAAAAAGTTGTAGATGTCGGGCCAGTCTGTGCGGCGGTGATAATTCACGTTATTCAGCACCGTGTAAATCCGGGCCACTTCCTGTCCGCTGTCTTCGCGTTGGTGAAAGAATTCCCAGATTAACCCATCAGGAAAACCATCTTCAATAACCACTTTGTAGTTTTCCAGAATTTCGTAGGCTTTCAGGCGTTTGTCCTCGTTTTTGTGGCTGAGTTCCAGTATGACTTTTGCATCCGATCTCGAAGCCTCAAAACGTAGCGCAACACCCCGTGTTTTTGTGCGATGCAGCATCCACTTTTTCTTCCGTTCGCGCAGTGATGGATGAATCTCGCACCGCTTGCCAAACTGCCCCCAGAATTCCAGCCGTAGTTTTTTTGCTTCCTCTATTGAATACATGTTAATAATGTTCTGATTCAGCAAAATAAATTTTTAAATTTGAATAATGGTTGATTGTCATGTGAAATTTGAATTTTTTGATAATGTCTTGTGTCTATGGTCTAAAAATCTAATTGTCTCCTTTTATGAAAACAGCAGCGTATTGGATTAAAAAACTGGAATTGGAAAAACATCCCGAGGGCGGATATTTTAGGGAAATTTATTTGTCGGATGATGTGGTGCCCCAAACCGGGCTGCCGGCCAATTTCCGCGGAGAACGCAGTTTCTCCACTTCCATTTATTATTTGCTCGAAGGCAATGATTATTCAGCTTTTCACCGCATTAAGTCCGATGAAATCTGGCATTACTATGCAGGTACTTCAGCCATCGAAATCCTTTCGCTTGAAAAAGGGAATTTGAAAAAATACCTGGTGGGCAACGACCCGGACCGTGGGGAAACCTTCCAGGTCATTGTTCCGAAAAATACCTGGTTTGCTGCCCACCTGCAAAATCCTGATAGCTATGCACTGGCTGGTTGCACTGTTTCCCCGGGGTTTCATTATGAAGATTTTGAACTGGCCGATGAAAGGCTAATCGATGAATTTCCTGAAATGAAAGATGAAATTGTACCATTTTTAAGGTAATTTCGCTTTTTATGAATGAATTGCTCTATGATTAAATATTTCGTTTTCATCCTTTTTATTGCTGGATACTTCACAGCAGCTGCCCAGCCGGTAGAAGTGCAAGCCAACTACAACAGTGTGGGCGATGTGGATTTTGTGGCATACAACAATACGCCGGCACCGATTTTTCTGCAAGTTGATTTTGCCGATTTGGAGAATACTACTTTTGATGAGCCGCTGCCTTACATCAAATTGCTGGAACCGGGATTCAACACGCTTTTTACCTTGTTGCGACGGCCCGATGCCGGAGTGCCGCGTTTCAATTACCAGTTGAAAACTTTCCGCTCAAACCCTATGGCGCTGGCCGATCTGGATTTCCCGTACCTGATTCCGCTAAAACCCGGCGAAACGGCATCGGTTTTTGATGTGCAAAATCTTGATGGATTTTGGGGAACCGACGAACCGGAATCGTGGAACGCAACAGGATTTAACGTTCAACCCAACGATCCGGTTTTTGCCAGCCGAACCGGCACTGTGGTGGAAATTACCGGCGCTGTTCGCGACGATGACCCGGCAAACTGGTACCACACCTGGACAAATTCGGTAACTATGCTTCAGCCCGACGGAACACTTATTTGCTACCGGAATGTAATCGACCCGGATGAAAAATTAAAAGTGAATGAAAAAAATTTTGCCGGCCAGCAAATTGGTGTTGTCCCTCCCAATGCGAATGAACTCATTCTTCTGATTTTTCAACACAGCCTCAATTCAGATGAATTACGGTTTGTTATTCCTCAATTTATTTTAAGTGAAAATGAAACCGGGCTTTTGATTTCATCCCCAAAAACCCCGGTTGTCCATCCCACTGAAATCAGAGGACTTGAAATGAGCAGGCGCGAAAAACGGCGAAACCTGAAGTAGTTAATTTTCTGCTTTCCACGCCGAAATTCCCTTAAACGCATTCCCGTCGCGGTTGAAAAGGCTTCTTCCGAGATACGGCACTCCGGTTCCGGGAACTTCCAGTCCGTCGGGTTTCCAGTAATACACCGAGGTAACTTTCGGGTACTTTTTCAGAATGTCGTTTAGTTTCACTAAAAAATCAAATTGTCCCTGTTCGTTTGGCGGGAAAGGCTGCACGTCGAGTATCCATTCTGCCGGCTCAGGATACCAGCCGTTGGCATAATAAGCGGTTTCAACCACTGATATTTCCTGCTCATATTTATTCGACAAAAACTGGAGGTTGTTTTCCAGGTCATCAAAAGTGCCGTGCCACCAGGGATAGTAGCTCAACCCGATAATATCGAATTCCACTCCCCGTTGAAGAATGTTGCTGTAGAAATTATCCGACTCAACTAAATTCCCGCCCGTTGCGGCATGGATTAGTATGGGAATATTCGCTCCGTTTTCTGCCTCTTTTACACCTCGGATTCCGGCTTTCAGTAAAGTCGCCAGTTCTTCCCAATTGGCGCTGCCATCGTTGTTCCACAATTTTCCCTGCGGCCAAATCATGCCGTTATTTATTTCGTTGCCTATCTGCACCATGTCGGGGGCTGCTCCTGAATTATTCAGTGCATTCATTACTTTTTTGGTGTATTGGTAAACGCTGTCGCTCAGTGTGCCAATATCCAGGTTTTCCCAGGCTGCCGGCACATATTGTTTGGCCGGATCGGCCCAGGTATCGGAGTAATGAAAATCGAGCAGGAATTTGAATCCGTACGATTTTGCTTCCTTCGCCAAAGCAATGGTGTATCCCAAATCGTTGCAAACAGGGCCTTCCATGTTGGGAGAGTGAAATATACGCAACCGGCACCAGGTGTAATTATTGTCCTTAAAAATTTGTAATCCCTCTTTTGTCTCGCCGTTAATTTTATATTCGCCGCCGGCATCTTCCAGTTTTTTCATGATGGAGAAATCGCCGCCATACTCCAGGATACTTTCTTCAGGCAGATTCTCGTTATTATTTTCCTTGTCTTTGCAGGAAAACGAAAAAAGCAACAACGCCAATGCTAAAACTAAATTACGCATAAAAGCAGATTTTGAAATGAATGGGAAAATTAATGAATTTTTTTAATAATGCTGCGTTAATGCCGGGCGGCACCAGCCGAAGTGTTTCGATTCAAGCTCTTTAACCGTTGGGAACGGGTAATAAAGTAAATGTTTTTTTTCACCAATAAAGAACCCGTTTTTAATGGTACGGTATGAGATGTCTCCACGCAGGAAACGAAGTACTGTTTTGGTTAGTTTACCTTTTGTTTTGTTCAGTTTTATCAGGCATTCGCGCAGGTGGTCGGGGTTAGGATAAGGCAGGTTATGCAGCGGCGCGCCGGGATCATTGGCCAGCTCATTAAGCAAAAGTTCGGCAAAAAACAATTTAGGCGTTGAAACCGGTTTGCTTGTATCGGTCAGGAACCGGATAAACTCGTCGGGGATAAGTTTGCTCGCAACCCGCGTGGTTATCGGGTTGAATTGCTGATAGAGATGAATTATCTCTTACTGTCAAAATGATAAATTTTTATCAATTTGATAGTGTTGTTGATTTGTGGTAAATGTTTAAGTGTCATTTATTCAGTGTTTTATGGTTGGTGGTTTGAATGTGCATGAAGGTTGCGTACTTGCTTATTGCAAAACCAGTTTGTAATTCAAAACTAATAAATACTAAAACGTAAATAGTATGAAAAAAATGAAAAGGATTTTAGGAATTATGGTAGCAGCAAGTTTAATTATCGCAACTTCCTGTCAGGAAGACAGGGTGGAAGAACAACCACTTCCGGAGGGTCAGGCAGTTGCCCGGCTTTCATTAAAGGCCGGCACCCAACCTCAGACTACGCAACTGAAAAGTGCTTCAATGTTATTTGATACAATGATCATCGATGAAGCTTTCATCGGGGTTGAAAAAATTAAATTCAAACCACTGGTTGATCGCAAGGAAATGAAAGAACAACATAGAAATAAGGACCACCAGAAAATTATTTTTGAAGGCCCCTTTGAAATCAATTTGCTCACAGGAGAATCGTATCCCGAAGTTAACTGGCTGGAAGTTTATCCCGGTGTGTACAAGGAAATTGAATTGGAAACTGAAAACCTGCTCGAAGGTGGGAATTCAATTTTTATAAAAGGTTCAATGGTTGTTGAAGAGCTGGAAATTCCATTCGAATTTAGTACCCGAGAAGAATTTGAAATGGAAATTGAAAATGATACCGGAATTGTTATTGATGAGGGTGTCTTAAATGAGCTGATGGTAATATTTAATCTGCCACAAATGTTTAATGTGATAGATTTTGATGATGTACCCGAATTTGAATTCAGCGAAGAGGGAGTGTTGATTTTTTCCGATGAATCAAACGAGGAAATTGCAGGTTTGATGCGGGAAATGATGGAAGAAGTTGGAATTTTCCTTAAGTTGAAACCTGAAGGACATGCGTACGGAAAATATAAAAACAAGCATGACGATGACGACAACGATGATTGGGATGACCATGAAGATGACGATGATGAAGACGATAATGACGACCATGACGATTAAGTAGGTCTGGGTTTAGTTTAATTTTCAATTTAGAATGCTGCTGTCCTGGCCAATGGTTTTTGCCTTTCCGGGATGGCAGTTTTTTTTGCCTGCGAACGAACTTTTTTGAATTTGTTTACTTGGGAAGTGCCAGTGATTTAACCATCTTCCTTTTCCGTCAAACCTGATTTTTTTATCTTCACCCCAAATTAAAATGACCAGGCTTGTGAAACGAATTCTTACCATCGACATCATGCGTGGGCTCACCCTTTTCCTGATGCTTTTTGTAAACGATTTGTACAGGAATAAGTATTCTTCTATTTGTGGTACTTTTCCTGATTATTGACGTGTGGGGAAAATCCAAATGGTGCAATGTGTTTAAACCTGCGGGTCAAAATTCGCTCACCACATACCTGGCACCAGATCTTATATATTATATTGTATGGATGACCGGTTTCCCGTTGCTTTTTTACAAGCAGCTCGAAAGTCCGCTTTTGGTAATTGCCGGGTCGCTGGTTTGGGCATTTGCAATGATTGGCTTTGCAGCGTTGTTGTCAAAAATTGGCATCAGGCTGAAGTTGTAACTGCTGTTTTATTACCTTCGTGTTTTATCGCAAAACTAAAATATTCAATCATGAACCGTACATTTCTTCTAATCGGACTAATTGCCTCTTTACTGTTTTCATCGTGTAATAAGGAGAAAGTGACCCTGAATTCACTCCTCAGCGAAATGACTGATCGTGAAGTGCTGACACGTTTGCCTGAAAAGCCATACACATTAAAACAATTTAGCAGTTACGACCGCCAAAGCACTACACCAGGCGAAGAGGGCTGGTGGGCAAATGCCGATTTTACGCAATTTATTCGTGAAGAAGAAAACAGCGGACGACGCGAATTTGTACTTTTCGATGCCGAAGGACCGGGCGCTGTGGTGCGCTGGTGGATGACGTTTGCAGGCGAAGGTGCTGCGGATGGCACGGTTCGGATTTATCTCGATAACAAACAGGAACCTGTTATTGAAGGAGATATTCTTAAACTGCTGAGTGGCGAAATGTTGGCAAAGGAACCACTCGCTGCATCGGTTTCGCACGAAACTGAGTACGGCCAGCGCGGACACAATTTGTACCTGCCCCTGCCTTATGCCAGTCAGTGTAAAATTACATACGAATGCGATGCCGTGGAAATCACGGACGAGGGAAGGCGCCCAAGTATTTATTACAACATTTGTTACCGCACCTACGAAAAAGGTGTTGAAGTGGAAAGCATTTCTCCCGAAGTAGTTCAGCAAAACCGCGAACTTATTGATGCAACCGGTCGTTTTTTGCTGGCCGGCTATTCAGCACCCGATCAAAAAGAACTGTCAGGTGAAAAAGCATTGGCGCCGGGTGAATCGTTAACGCTCAATTTTGAAGGTTCCGACAAGGCTGTTTCCTATTTATCGGCTGCACTTGAAAGCGAAAACCTGCCGCAGGCACTCCGCTCCACAGTGCTTTCCATTTCTTTCGACGGTGAAGAAACAGTCTGGATTCCTGTTGGCGAGTTTTTTGGAACCGGCTACCAGGTTAATCCATCCAACACTTGGTACACAAAAGTTACAGAGAACGGAAATATGGAATCGTACTGGTTGATGCCGTTTAAAGAAAATGTTGAAATTAAATTCACCAACTATGGTGAAGAAACAGTAAATGTAAAGGCTGCGGCTGATTTGGAGAGTTATAAATGGAGCAATACAAGTTTGTATTTTGGGGCGGCATGGAAAGAACATTACCAGATTAATACGGCGAAAGATCCGGATTTGGATAACCACAAATGGCATTTCGATGTGAATTATGTGGATTTAAAAGGGCATGGGCTTTACGTGGGGGATGCACTCACTGTTTTCAATACGGCCGATGCCTGGTGGGGCGAAGGGGACGAAAAGATTTTTGTGGACGGGGAAGAGTTCCCGTCCTTTATCGGCACCGGTACCGAGGATTATTACGGATATGCCTGGTGCCGGCCCGAAAAATTTACCCATCCGTTTATTGCACAGCCTACCGGCGCTGGAAATTTTCATCCGGGAATGACGGTGAACATGCGCTACCGCACTCTGGATGCCATTCCGTTTCAGTCTGAAATAAGCTCCAATATTGAATTGTGGCACTGGGCAAAAACAACCATTAATTTTGCCATGTCATCGTTTTGGTACGCCCGTCCGGGAGTTGAAACCAACGCCGAAATCAATGTGGAAAGCGTAAAAAATCCAGTGGCTCTCGACCGCTCAGCTATTTATCCGCCGGTAGTGGATGAAGATGGGATGATTGAAGGCGAACATCTTGAATTAGCTTTGACACCTACGGGTACTGCCGGCATGCAAGGAGGTGATTTTGGCTGGAGCGGCGACAGCCAGTTGTGGTGGCGACATGGGAAAACGAACGACGAACTGCTTACCCGTTTCATTCTGGAAGAGGATGGCAGATACCGGATTTCAGCACGACTAACCCAGGCACCTGATTACGGAATTATCCAGCTTTACCTCGATGGACGTCCTCTTGGACAGAAATTTAATGGATATTTTTCTGAAGGGGTAAGAGCAGTGGAGGTTGATTTGGGCTCCCGGGTAATTAATGAAGGTGAACACATTCTAACCGTAAAAATTGTGGGAGCCGATGCAAATGCCAAACCCGGCAACATGGCCGGAATTGATTGGGTGAAGTTTGAGTAGCCCCAATTTTTTCTAATGAGTATTAAGGGGATTCCAACTAATTAATATTTATTGATTTCCCGCAGATTCCGCAGATAAACGCTGATTATTTTATTTTCTGCGAAAACCTGCGAAATCCCAGCCTGCGTCTGGCAGGAGCGGGAGATTTACTTTTTATTCACTCAAAGTGAGGCTATGACTAATTTGGTTACTTTTCCAACATCATGAAAAGCCAACTGATTTCTTCATCTGCAAAATTATCGGAACTAATATTCTGAAGAATTGCATATTTGTTAAATTTATTTTACATTTAAACCGTTTATTTGTAAATTATAGTTGCATGATAATACGAAATTTTTGGTTGCAGCAGTTAAATGAAGCATGGAAAGAAAGATCATTGATTTGGTTATCGGGTGTACGCCGAAGTGGTAAAACCACTTTGTGTAAAATGGTTCCTGATGCTATTTACATGAATTGTGATTTGCCCTCTGTGGTACGACAAATTGAAGATCCGGAATTTTTTTTTCACAATGTGACAGGAAACAATATAGTTATCTTCGATGAAATTCACCGAATTGAAAATCCAAGTGCTGTTTTAAAAATTGGGACAGATGAATTCCCCGAAATAAAAATTCTTGCCACGGGGTCTTCTACACTTTCTGCAACTAAAAAATTTAGGGATTCATTAGCCGGTAGAAAAGTACAGCTCTTTTTACCTCCTGTACTTTGGTCGGAATGCAACGCTAATTTTGGCATTTCTGATTTGGATCGTCGTTTAATTAGAGGAGGATTGCCTGAATTTCTCCTTGCTGATACAAAAATTGCGGAGCATTATTCGGAGTGGATGGATAGTTATTATGCCCGGGATATTCAGGAATTGTTCAATGTTAGGAATCGTACAGGTTTTTTAAAACTAATGCAATTAATTTTTTTGCAAAGCGGAGGTATGCTTGAAATTTCTTCTCTGGCAAAAGAATCTGGGTTGAGCAGGCCAACTGTAATGGCACACATTGAAGCATTAACTTTAGCTCATGCTATTTTCCCTGTGCCGCCTTTTTATGGGGGAGGCAAAAAAGAGATTGTGAAACGCCCAAAAGTATATGCTTTTGATACGGGTTTTGTTACTCATGTAAAAGGTTGGAATGAAATAAGAGAAACTGACAGAGGCATTCTATGGGAACACCTTGTTTTAGATATGCTTCGGACACAAAAAGGAAACGTATTTTATTGGGCGGATACCTATGGAAATGAAATAGACTTTATTGCAAAGGCCAGCACAGGGCAAGTTCATGCTTTTGAATGCAAAATTAATCCTGATAAATTTTCACCGAAAGCGTTGCTGAAATTTCGTGAATTTTATCCCGAAGGGAAAAATTTTTGTATTTCTCCCCATGTTCAGCATTCTTATAAATTAAGTTTTAAGGGAATTGAAGTAGAATTTCATTCCGGACTTTTCAATCAGTGGTAAATTTATTTCGATGGATAAACAACAGTAGGAGAGCTTAGCCATAGCCTCATTTCAAGTGAGGCTATGGCTCATGTTTTTTCATTCCCCCAACATCGGAAACAATTTTTTGATCTCATCATCCGAAGGCCTTCTTCCATACTCACAAATTTCGAAGGATTCGGCCACTTTTACATTTTTCGCTTTTTCTACGCCGTACCATTTTTCGAGCGATTGCCGCATCTCTTCTGTGATACGTGGCTTGCGCAATCCGGCCAGCCATTCCAGCCGTTCGTTTTCGGTTTCGGGTACTTCATCTAACCTTCCGCTGGTCCAGGGCAACCACTCAAAAAACTGTGATTCGTGTGCGGCCATACCATAAATTTTCTGGTCGTACACATCGGTAATGTCCACGGTAATATCCGGTTGAAAAGGATAAGGTTTCTGAAAGCGGTCCTGTGCATATAAAAATACCGGGTTCTTTTTTAGTGGCGGGGTATCAGTTACCACGTTCGGCACAATAACCATATAGGCAGCGTCCTGCACAAGTATTGAAGTGTTCCTGTGGTCAGGGTGATAATCGTTGGGGCGGTGGCTGATCACCACATCGGCATTCCACTGCCTGATGAGCCGTATAACTTCTTTCCGGTTTTCCAGTGTTGGCAGCAACTCTCCGTCGTGATTTTCTAAAACAATATATTTTACTCCAAATCTGTTTCCGGCTTCTTGGGCTTCAGCCCGGCGAATTTTGGCCAGTGCGCCGCCGCCTTTTTCATGGTGCCCGGCATCGCCGTTGGTTAACGAAACAAACAGCACATTGTGTCCCATTTTTGAGAATTTTATGGCTGTGCCGCCCGCGTCTCCATCGGCATCATCGGGGTGGGCACCAATAACAACTACGTTAACAGGTGATTGAGAAAATGAAAAAGGAACAAAAAAGAAAAGAGCAATCGAAATAAAAAGTAATTTCTTCATCGGACAATTAGTTTAGTATTTTAAAAAATTAAAAATAATTTTCTTTTTTTGAGCCAGCTGAATTTTTTTCGTTTTTTTTGAGTCATCTTGCATTAAATCAGTTTAATTATGACCTAAGTCATTAGATTTTATGGGGGCTGTAGTTATATTTCCATTTTTCAGCTTTTTTAAGAAAAAGATTGAACATCATTAGAGTTTATTAGTTTATGATGATTTTAAATGAATAATAGTTTGAAAAGTTCAATTAATTGTGAAAATATGTTAATCACTGAATTTTTTTTTATATTAGCCCTCCTATTTGTGAAAAAGAGTGAGTTATTAATTTTAAAATTTGATCTATGAAAAAAATTGCACTATTCTTTACGATTCTTCTTTTCATAGGAACTTTGGCATCTCACGCCCAAACGAGGATGATAACCGGTACGGTTACTTCTTCGGAGGACGAAATGCCAATTCCGGGAGTTTCGATTTCTGTTAAAGGGACAACTTTGGGAACTGTTACCGACCTCAACGGTGAATTCAGCATCGATGTTCCTGAAGATGCTCAAACTCTGGTTTTTTCCTTTATTGGTATGGGAACCAGAGAAGTTGATATTACCTCAGGTACTACATTTAATGTAGTAATGGAACCTGATATTTTAGGTATTGACGAAGTTATGGTGGTTGCCTACGGTACATCCACCAAAGGTTCATTTACCGGTTCTGCCGCGGTTATGGACAATGAAAAACTTGAAAAACGGCAGGTATCCAATGTTTCAAATGCATTGGCGGGAGCAGTCGCCGGTGTTCAGGTATTGAGTGACAACGGCCAGCCTGGTACTTCCGCTACTGTTCGAGTGCGTGGCGTGGGGTCTATCAATGCCGAAATGGATCCGTTATATGTTGTTGATGGTATCCCGTTTGACGGTGACCTCTCTTCACTTAACAGTTCGGATATTGAGTCGATGACAGTATTGAAAGATGCTGCATCCACTGCTTTGTATGGTTCACGCGGTGCCAACGGAATCATCATGATTACCACCAAAAAAGGTACTGCCGGAGAACCCAGGGTTACACTGGATGTTAAATATGGTGTAAATTCACGGGCGATTGAAAACTATGATGTGTTAACCAGTCACCAGAATTATACTGAAACTGCATACAGATCAATTTACAATGCTGGTATTTATAACTTAGGCTACACGCCAACCCGGGCCAATGCTTATGCAAACGAAAAAATTATCACCAATACTGAAGGTGGTTACGGGTACCAGATTTATACTGTTCCCGAAGGTGAACTTATTATTGGTAAAAATGGCAAGTTAAATCCCAATGCTCAGTTAGGATATAATGACGGTACTTATTATTATACACCAGATGACTGGGCTGATGAAACTTTTCAGCAAAATCCGAGACAAGAATACAACCTGTCGATTTCAGGTGGTAATGACAAGCAAAATTACTTCATGTCTTTTGGCTATATGGATGACCAGGGAGTTGTGCCAGGTTCTGGATTTACCAGGATTTCAGGTCGTTTCAACGGTGACCATGAAGTGAAAAGCTGGTTAAAAGTTGGCGCAAACGTAAACTATAACCAAATAACCAGTGACTATCCGGGAGAACAGGTAACTACCAACTCCAGCGGAAATGCTTTTTTTATAGCAAACTACGTGGCTCCTGTTTATCCGATTTATGTGCGGGATGGAAGCACTCAGGATATATTATTGAATAATGGTCGTAAAGTTTATGATTACGGTGATGGTGTGAGTACTAACTATTCACGTTCGTTTATGCAAATTGCCAACCCTGCAGGTGACCTGGTTTATAATAAAACCGATTATTTGATGGATATCGTGAATAGTTCATGGTATGCAGAAATTAAGCCTGTCGTAGGATTGACGATTACAGCAAAATATGGTCTTAATGTTGACAATACCAAGTATAACGACCTTGGTAATGCATACATGGGGCAAAGTGCTTCGTATGGTGGTACGGCCTATCAGGAACAGACTCGTACAACCGGATTTGACCAGCAGTATATTGCTTATTACCAGCGTGAATTTAATGATGTACACCAATTTGATTTAACAGTTGGTTACGATGGGTATTCCTATGCTGAAGAGTACGTTTTTGCAACTGGACAAAACCTTTACAATCCTGAAAGTTATTATGTGAATAATGCCATTGACCAAATTAGGGGCGGAGGTGCAAAAGATACTTATGCAACCCAGGGGATTTTAGGCCGTTTAAATTATTCTTATAACGATACCTACTTTGCAAATGTGACGTACCGTCGCGATGCTTCTTCACGTTTTCATCCTGACAATCGCTGGGGAAACTTTTGGTCGGCAAGTGCAGCATGGATGTTAAACAACGAAAGTTTTCTTGCCGGTGTTTCGTGGGTTGATATGTTGAAATTAAAAGCCTCCTACGGACAGCAAGGAAACGACAATATTGGTAACTATTACGCCTGGCTTGACCAATACGAAATGACAGGTGCCGAAGGTGTTTTCTCTGACGGAACATTAACTTATAAAGGTAATCCGGATTTAACCTGGGAAACTTCTACCTCTTATAATGTGGGAGTTGATTTTGGTTTCTTCAAGAACCATTTGTCAGGAACAGTGGAGTATTTTGGCCGTAAATCAGCCGATATGCTCTATTATAAGCCGGTTGCTGCAAGTTTGGGATATACTGAAATTCCAATGAATATTGGTTCAATGACCAACTCCGGTCTTGAGGTTGACCTTAACTCGAATATTTTGAACCTGAATAATTTAACCTGGAATGTATATGCGAATGCTACCTTCATTAAAAATAAAATTAATGAACTGCATCCCGATTTGGAAGGTGATTTAATTGATGGTACACGCATTTATGAAGAAGGTGAATCGATGTACAGGATGTACCTGGTTGATTACGCAGGAGTAGATCCTGAAACTGGGATGGCACAATACTGGGCCGAAGATGAAGACGGTGGTGCCATTAAAACAAGTGATTATTCAATAGCAACATCTTACAAAATTGCTACTGAGGACTTGTTGCCAAAAGTTTACGGAGGTTTTGGTACTTCTGTTGAAGCCTACGGAATTGATGCTTCAGTACAGGTCTCTTACCAATTGGGAGGTCAGATTTATGACTCAGGATACCGTAGATTAATGCACAACGGAATGTCGAGCTTTGCCGGAAACAATTGGCACAAGGATATCTATAATGCATGGACACCTGAAAATACCAACACCGATGTACCACGGCTGAATGCAAATGACAGGTATGCCAACTCCACCTCAACACGTTTTATTACCAGCTCTGATTACCTGAGTTTGAATAATATAACTGTTGGGTATTCTTTACCTTCTGACATTAGCAACCAGTTAAAATTTGAAAGAATTCGTGTGTATTTCGCTGCTGATAATGTAGCGCTGCTGACCAGCCGTAAAGGATTAGACCCGCGCCAAAGTTATATTTCTGCAACTACCGCGCGATATACTCCTATTCGTTCAATTTCGGGAGGTCTTAATTTAATGTTTTAATTATTAAAGTAGATTATTATGAATAGAAAATATATTATCTTATTACTGGTATCCTTTTTCTTTGCCACAGTAGGCTGCGAGGATCTGGATACACTCCCAGAAGGAGACACGATTACGACTTCGCAAAAAGAAGAAGTTTTGGATAATGATCCTTCAAAGGCAGTAGCTGGTGTAAATGCCATATTTGCACAGTTCACTCAGTACATGCCTAATGAAACTGCTCTCGGGGCAGAACGTCACAACGATTTTGGCTATCCTTCAGTAATGCTGTTTACTGACCACAACGGATACGATTTGGTATCGGATGATAATGGTTATAACTGGAATGGTAATAACCTTGAATATTCTGACCGTGAATATACTTCCAACGAAGGCCAAATTTTGTGGAATGATATGTATGCCATTATCAGTTCTGCCAATAACGTGATTGATGCCATTGATCCGGAAACAGAAGATCCTACTTCCCAGTATTATCTGGCACAAGGCCTGGCTGCCCGATCTTTTAGTTACTGGGTGTTGGCACAGCTATACCAATTTAATTACGTAGGTAACGAATCAGCACCTTGTGTGCCGATTATTACCAATGAGAATTCCAATGAAGCTGCGCTCGATGGCTCTCCACGTGCTACAGTTCAGGAAGTTTACCAATTGATTACATCGGATATTGACAACGCAGTAAATTTATTGACTTCTGCTGAAGAAAACGGAATTGTCCGTGCCGATAAACGGTATATTAGCCTTGCCGTTGCTTATGGATTACGCGCCCGAGTTAATTTAACAATGCAAAATTGGAGCGAAGCGGCTGCTGATGCCACCAAGGCTATCGAAGTTTCTGGTGCTACACCTGCTTCAATTGCTGATGTAAGCAAGCCTTCATTCTGGAGTTCCGACGAATCGAACTGGATGTGGGGGATTATTGTTAAGGAAACCGACGATGTTGTTTCTTCAGGTATTGTGAACTGGCCATCGCACATGGGCTCGCTTAATTATGGTTATGCCAACTTCTCCGGTGGAAAGCAAATTAACAAATCGTTATTTGAATCCATTCCCGAAACGGATGTGCGCAAAGGCTGGTGGTTAGACGAAAATGAAACTTCACCAAATTTAAACAAAGCTGAAGCTGAAGCAGCGGCTGGATATGGTTATCCTGCTTATACCCAGGTGAAATTTGCTCCATATAACGAGGAGCCCAAAACTTCAACAAACGCAAACGATATTCCGTTAATGCGCATTGAAGAAATGTATTTAATTAAGGCCGAAGCCGAAGCAATGAGTGGTGGTGATGGCAAAACTACTCTTGAAAGCTTTGTGCAGAATTATCGTGATCCGGGATATGTTTGTAATGCTTCATCACCCGAAGGAATTCAGGAGGAAGTATTTTTTCACCGCAGGCTCGAACTTTGGGGTGAAGGGATGAACTGGTTTGATATTATGCGTTTAAATAAAGATGTAGATCGCAGGGGCGGAGCATTCCCAAATGCCACTATGGTATTTAATATTCCGGCCGGAAGCGATATTTTATTGTGGCGTATTCCCGAGGCCGAAATTCAGGCAAACCCTGCTTTGACTGAAGGAGATAACAACCCAGCCGTACCGGCACCTTCGCCAGTTGCAGATTTATAAAGTTTCACATCTATAAAAGAAAATTATGAAAATTAATAAATTATTGATAGCAATTTCTGTTTTGGTTGCTCTTGCAGTAGCAGCCTGCAGTGAATTCGAAGATACTGTTGAGCCGAGCCCGGCTGTACCTGATGGATGTCAGGGGGTTTATTTCCCGGCTTCAAATACAAGCGCATATGAATTAGAACCAACAGAACCCACTCAAATTACGATAACAATTGCTCGTGAGGTTTCATCCGGTGCAGTTGAGGTTCCTGTAAATGTTGAAGTAAATGATGAAGATGTTTATAACGTTCCGTCATCCATTAGCTTTGCAGATGGTGAAACAGAAGTGGATTTTACAGTGACTTTTCCTGATGCCGGTGAAGGAACAACTTATAACTTGAAGTTGGCCGTTGAAGGCGATGAATATGTTAATCCGTATGCATCAGCACTACCCTATGTAACCACCAGCGTGACACGCATCAAATGGGCAGCTGTTGAAGAACCTATGGTTTATGTGGATGGAACAGTGGCTTATTTTTATGGGGTAGAAGCCCTGCCGATGTATGTGAATGCTGAGAAAGCTGAAGTTACAGGTATGACCCGCTATCGTTTCAAAAATGCATACAGAGTAGCTCCAACTGGAGAATGGGTTGGAGAAGAATATGAAGCTATCCCGGATGAAGATGGAATTTATGACGGATTTCCATATAATTATCCGGGTGATTTTGATGAAAACAACGATTATTATACCATAATCGAAATCGATAATGCAACCGGTGAGGTATTTATGTATGCTCATGAATTGGGCATGGCATGGGGTGATGGAATGTTTTCTATAGGATCTGTATATAATAATTTATCTGACGATAAAGCCTCTTATCCATTAGGAACAATTGTGGATGGGGTTATAACTTTTCCGAGTAATTCTTTATTTGTAAGTGAAGCAGAATATAATGATGGTGGTAAATATCCAGCTTCTGTACCTACTTATATTTACTTGACCAAAGATGCTTTCATCGCTGCCAACCTGAAGATTGATGATTTTAACGATGTGGAATACGAAGCCATCGCAGGTGAGGTTGGAGAGTTTGAATCTGCAGCATACAGCGATAACTGGAGTCAAACATTGTCAATGGCCATTGATATCGATCCGGAAAATGAGGAGAGTGAATACAAGAACCTCTATTATTTGTCGAATCTCTATGCCGAAGGTTATGGTGTTGCTTTCTACTACAATGAGGAAGAAGAAAGCGTAACAATTCCTGAAAATCAGTCGATTGGTGCTGAATTTATGGGGAAAGACATTTATGTTTCACCCAGCGATAGTATTGAATCATCCGTTGTGGTAAATGCCAAAGGGGTTACCATTTACACCCTGGGATTAATATTCCACTTTGAAGATGGAACCATTGTTGGCGAATTCGCCGAAACATTCTTCTATTCTGAAGATGCCGTATCGTACGACAAAGAAGATTTCCTTGGTGATTTCGTAATGTCAGGATTGAGTCAGTTCGGTGAAGCAGACGCTAATATGGAAATAAACATTGCCGAAGGTGAAGATGAGAATTCGTTGGTTATAACTGGTATTGATTATGCTGCCGAAGTTATTGCTTCATTTGATCCGTCAACCAGTATTATGTCTGTTACACCGCAGGTGTTGCCCGATATTGTGACCGAATCGGCTACATATGATGCAACGTTATACACTACCGATGCTGAAGGTGTCAGTACAACTGCTGTTATGGATTTCACATTCAATATGCAGGGCAACCTGGTTATGACATCAACAAGCCAGGGAGATGGTTATCTTATAAATAGCGAGGCTGCAGGTGGCTGGTTGGATGGATACTACAACTTAGTATTCTCACCATTGCAAACTAAGTCTGCATATATCAATACACAAAACTTTGCTTCCTTTAATGTTCGTTCCTCAGCAAACCTAATTATAAAACAAGATTTAGGTGCTGGTAATAATTTCGAAATTCAAGGGAAAAAAGCACCCAAAAAATTTAGAAAGGATAGGACTCAGATAGATATAGTATTCTAAGCTATTTCTGAATTATAATTTTTTAATAAAGAGGATGTCAATATGGCATCCTCTTTATTTTTTAGTGCATCAGTAAAATTCAGTAGAATGAATAGATATTATGACTTTCAGCGAGAAAAGTGGGAAGTATTGTTTTTACTCGTAAGGAATATAATAACTTTGCATTCCTTGTTTGGTGCAGTGGTTTTTTGGTTCATACCATTGCATTTAAGAGAGAGAGAGAATACCGAATCAAAGCAAATATTTATGAAGAAAATTGCGCTAATGCTGTTAACCATTGCCTTGGCTGGTTTTCAGGTGATTAATGCCCAACCTCGGCGCATATCAGGTAGCGTAACCAATTCTGAAGGCAATACGCCAATTCCGGGAGTATCGGTTGTGGTGAAAGGAACAACTTTGGGAACAGTTACCGATAGTGACGGGAAATATGTTCTTACCATTCCCGGAGAAGCCCGGACTTTAATCTTTTCATTTGTGGGGATGCAAATGGCAGAAGTGGCCATTCAGGGAGCAACTGTTGATGTGGTTATGGAACCTGATGTTATTGGCGTTGATGAAGTGATGGTAGTGGCTTACGGAACGGCCACCAAAGAATCGTTTACTGGTTCGGCTTCGAAAGTGGAAGGTGAAAAACTGGCCGGCAAAAATACATCGGAAATTACCAAAGCACTTGCAGGCGAAGTGGCGGGCGTGCAGGTTATCAACTCTTCCGGCCAGCCGGGTACAACCGCTTCTCTGCGCATAAGGGGATTCGGTTCGGTTAATGCCAGTCGCGAACCGCTGTACATTGTTGATGGCATTCCGTTTAATGGTAACCTGGCCTCCATCGACCCGGCCGATATTGAATCCACCACCGTTCTGAAAGATGCATCGGCCACCGCAATTTACGGAGCACGGGGCGCAAATGGTGTGGTGGTTATCGCCACCAAAAAAGGATTGAAAAACAAACAGGTTATCGATGTGGATGTAAATTACGGAATAAACCTTCGCCTGATTCCGCTCTACAATGTTATTGATTCGCCTGAAGAATATGTGCAGTTGAGCTGGGAAGGACTGAAGAATAAATACGTTTCGCAGGGAATTGGAAATCCCGGGCAAGTGGCTGCCGAAGATGTTTTTTCAGTAGGCAACGGTTTGTCTCCCTACTATAATATGTGGAATGCGGATGACAATGAGCTGATTGACCCGGCCACAGGGCAGTTTACAACTACCGAAAGAAAATATACCCCGGAAAACTGGGCCGACGAAGTTTTCAGCACGTCAAAACGCCGGGAAGCAAGTGTTCGACTGAGTGGCGGCGGAGAAAACGGAAGCTACTACACATCGGTTGGATACCTCAATGACGAAGGATATTATGTGGGGTCCGAATTCGACCGCTTCAGCACACGGGCCAACATCGATCAGGAGTTGCGGGACTGGTTGTCTGCCAATCTGAACCTCAGCTATTCATACATGGAAAGGAATTCTCCAGGGCAAAGGGAGGTGGCCAATAACGGGTTTTTCTTTGTAAATGAAATGCCCCCTGTTTATCCGGTTTACGTGCGCGATGAAAATGGAAATAAAGTAGAAGACTCCAAAGTGGGCGGATTTCTTTATGATTATGGTTTCGACCGTGGAACGGGGACCCGTGGCTTTGGGGCAAATATCAACCCGGCCGGTGCTGCCCGGCTCGACAGGGATTTTTACATCATTCATAATTTTGCAGGAAATGCCGCCGTGGAAGCTCGGTTTCTGAATAATTTTCGTTTCAATACCAATTTTGGTATGCAATATTACGGGCAGAATAATTCCAAACTTACCAATCCGTTTTACGGCGATGCCGAAGGACTCGGCAGAATCTTAAAGCGGCAGGATAACCGGTTTTCTTACACCTGGAATCAAATTTTAACGTATCGTAATGCTTTTGACAAACACAGTATTGAAGCTTTTATCGCCCACGAAAACACACTTTACCGCGATGCATTTATGGAGGGGCAGAAATCGAATATCGCTCGGCCATACAATATTGAATGGACCAACGCGGTAATAATGGACTGGATGGATTCCGAGGTGGTGGATTATGCCCTGGAAAGTTTTTTCGGACAGGCAAAATACAATTACGACGGAAAATATTACCTGTACGCCACCGCACGCCGCGACGGCACTTCGCGCTTCCCGGATAATAAATGGGGCACATTCGGTTCGCTTGGTGCTGCATGGATGCTCAACAAAGAATCATTTTTGGCCGGCACTCACTGGATCAACCTCCTGAAGCTGAAAGCCAGTGTGGGCACATTGGGAAACCAGGACATCGGTAATTACCCTACCTTCGACCAGTATTCAATTTCAAATTTGAATGATGAATTGTCGTTTAGCTTTGATTACAAAGGAAATCCGGGTTTAACATGGGAAAGTTCCAATTCATTCAATACCGGAATTGAGTTTGGTTTGGCCAATGTAATTTCGGGGCAGATTGAATATTTTACGAAAAAAACAACCAACCTGCTGTTTTACAAACAGGTTGCCCCTTCGCTTGGATTTTCCCAGGTACCCGTAAACGATGGGGAACTTTTAAATTCAGGCTTTGAATTTGAATTGATTGGACACCTGATAAATACCGGCAAAGTGACGCTCGATTTACGAGTTAACGGAGGAAATTACAGGAATAGAATCACACAGATGCCCATTGATGATTCAACCGGTGAAGAAAAAATACTGGAAGTTCAGGAAACTTATGCCTATTCGGAAGGACATTCGATTTATGATTTTTATGTGAGGGAATTTGCAGGCGTTGACACTGAAACCGGACTCTCGCTGTGGAACCGCTATTATAATGAAGTTGGCGGTGAGCGGGAATATATTGTTGACATGGTAACCTACCGGAATGAAAATTCAGTTTCGGAATTGGGGGTTGAAACCACTGCCGATTATAACAAAGCCACAAAAAAATATATCGATAAATCGGTTGTTCCGGACTTAACCGGCGGTTTTGGGCTCGATTTTTCCTGGAGTGGGTTCGAACTTACGTCGCAGTTTGCCTACAGTATTGGAGGGCACTCGTACGACAACATTTATGCCTCCCTGATGGGAAATCATTTGCCCGGAAAAAGCAACTGGTCGAAGGATATTCTCAACAGGTGGCAGCAACCGGGCGATGTAACCGACGTGCCGCGCCTTTCCTCCGATTTCGACAAAAATGTCAATGCTACCTCTTCCCGGTTTATTGTCAGTAACGCTTTTCTCAACTTAACCAATGTGAGGTTATCGTACACGTTGCCAGCATCGGTCACCAAAACTGTTGATATTGGGCGGGCATCTTTATGGGTTTCCGGCGATAACCTGTTCATGTTGACTGCGCGCCGGGGGTTTATTCCGGTTGGCGCTGAATCGGGTAGCTCAAGAACAACGCGGTATGCGCCGTTGAGTACCATCGCGTCTGGAATTAAGCTGCAATTTTAATTGAGAAATTTAAAAAATCAGCAAAATGAATAATCATATAAAATCATTTTTATTGCTCACGGTTATTTCCTTTCTGCTTACAGCCTGCAGCGAAGATTTTCTCGACCGTGAACCGTCGGGGCCAATAACGGCAGAACAGTTGCAAGAAGCATCGAAAACCAATCCGGATATATCAAAAGCAATGGTTTCGGGGATTTATTCGCTCACTTTTGCCCAGGGAACCGGAGGCACCACAGGACACGATGATTACGGACAGAAATCGATTGATATTGCCACTGATTTAATGAGCGGCGATATGACACTGGGCGGTAAAACTTACACCTGGTTTTCCGGTGTGTATGAATTAAAAGACCAAAAGATGACGGATCTCCGCCCGTCGATGAACTGGCGATATTATTTTACCATTATAAAAGCTGCCAACGAGGTTATCGATGGTCTGGGGGGAAGCGATGCCATGCCCGAAGACCCAACCAACCGCGCTTATTTCGGGCAGGCAAAAACCCTGCGTGCGTATGCTTACTTTTATTTGGACAATCTTTACCAACATACTTATGATGGAAACCAAAACAAACCCTGCGTGCCGGTTTACGAAACACAGTTAACCACCGAAGCACAACCGCTCGCTACGGTTGAGCAGGTTTACAGCCTTGTTATAAAAGATTTGGAAGATGCTGTTGAAGCGCTCGAAGGATATGAACGAACCAACAAAGTTGAAATTAATAAATATGTGGCGCAGGGCTATCTTGCCTATGCCTATTTAACCACCGGGAATTATGCAGGTGCTGTTGAAGCAGCCAACGATGTAGTAACCAATGGCGGCTTTACGCTGATGAGTGCCGGTGAAGTAATTGAATCCGGTTTCAGAAATGTTGCCATCCCGGGATGGATTTGGGGAGTAGATTTGACAACTGATAATACTTACGCACTGGCCAGCTTCTGGGGGCACATGGATATTTTCACATTTAGCTACGCCGGTGTGGGCGATTACAAGGGAATTGACCGTAATTTATGGGAACAAATTCCCGAAACCGACGTGCGTAAAGGTCAGTTTGTAAATATGTTTAATGATGGCGGCCTGCTGCCTGTCTGGAAATTTTATCATGAAGCCCGGACACCATTGAGCGACCGCACATGGACAAATGATTTGCTCTACATGCGTGTGGCCGAAATGTACCTGATAAAAGCCGAAGCTTTAGCGAGAGACGGAAAAGATCCTGAAGGGGCACTGGCCCTTTGGGAACTTGTTAAAGAACGCAACCCGGCAGCCGAAAACCGGATTAAATCGCTTAGAGGTGAGGATCTACTGAATGAAATTTATTTTCAGACCCGGATTGAATTATGGGGCGAAGGGAAAAGTTACCTCGCCATGAAACGGTTTAAAGCAACCAATGTTCGCGGTCCGAACCACATGGATTTGGCCGGTGAGGTAATCGCCCACGACGATCCGCGTATGCGTTTTGAAGTGCCCGAAGATGAGGTGAACAACAACCCGTTCATTTCAATTGGCGAAATTGCTGCCATCCCCGAAAAGAGCGGATCAGCAACATCATTTTCAAAAAAGTAATTGCAACAAAAAACCGGTAAGCATATACTCACCGGTTTTTTTGTGGTTATGCAACTGATTAGCTCAGCTTTTGATATTCTTCTTTAATTTTCAGGTAGGTTTCTTCGCTGATACGATACAGCGGCGACCGCAATTCATTTTCAATGATTCCCTGAATATTCAGCAGCGCTTTAATTCCACCCGGATTTCCTTCCTTAAACAGCAGTCCAAGCATTTCTGTCAGCTCGAAATGGATTTTACGCGCTTCAGCAAAATTCCCTTCCATTCCTAAATGGATCATGCTGCTCAGTTTTTGGGGTAATGCATTGGCTACAACTGAAATTACCCCTCTGCCACCAACTGAAAGGATGGGAAGCGCCATGGGATCGTCGCCCGAAATAACTGAAAAATGATCGGGGCTGTATTTGTTAATTCTGGTGATTTGGGTCAGGTTGCCCGAAGCTTCTTTTACAGCAACAATTTTCTCAGATGCTTCGGCCAGCCTGATGGTGGTTTTGGCTTTCATGCTCACTCCCGTGCGCGACGGAACATTGTATAGGATAATGGGCACAGGACTCTCTTTTGCAATGGCCTTGTAGTGGTTGAACATCCCTTCCTGCGAAGGTTTGTTGTAGTACGGCGTAACAATAAGCAGCCCGTCAACTTTGTTGAAATTGAATTTATTGATCTGTTTAATGATTTTGCGGGTGTCGTTTCCTCCCATGCCAACCACCAGCGGCAAGTCGCCTTTTTTCTCTTTTACAAAAGTTACCACTTCGGCCTTTTCGGTTGCCGTGAGGGTAGGGGTTTCGGCAGTGGTTCCCAGAGCTACCAGGTAATCCATGCCGCCTTTTTTCTGGTTGTCGATAATTCTTTCAAGCGAATTAAAATCAATTTTATTTTCAGTGGTGAATGGCGTTACCAAAGCTACGCCGGCACCTGTAAAACGATGATTCATAATTATGTAGTTTTATTTAATTGTGCAAGATAATAAATTTGTTGCTGAGCAAGGTATAATGCATCCTGCTTGCCGGAGATGTTAATATTGAGGTCAAAAAAATTGCTTTTTTGGGGCGACCAGCCAATTTTGAATTTGGCACGACTGAGTGCTGTGATGTAATCGAGCACAAGGTTTTGTTCCAGTGCGATGTTGAACAAAACATCGAACTCCGTTTCAATAAATTCGTCAACCGGCCCGGGTTTAGGCAATCCCAGCCAGTTTAAATCTTTTGAAGTAATGATGCTTGTGTCTGCCGGCACACCGGCGTGATCTTCGTACACGCAAATATTTCTGAAAATGACTTTGTCGCGTGCAAAGTAATCGTGAAGGAATTGAAAGGCCGCTTTTTCATCAGGCCGCCAAACCACTCCCACCTTCCTGGCTTGATCCGGATGAAGTAGTTCAACCTGCCTTTCTGTGGCTTTTATTTTTTTGCTGAGCGTGTAGTACGCAATTTTTTCAATTATCTTCATCGGTAGCGCAAATGTAATGAAATGAAAAAATACTTTTTAAGCGCAGTGTATTTAATTTGAGAAATTCAAAAGCCATTTCCAAACCGGGATAAAACTAATTTTGTTTTTTCCTGAATCCACTTTCTTTTCAATGTCGAGTGTAATAATGACCATTGATCTTGTTTCAACAGTTTCTGAAAGTGCCTGCATTGCATTAATTTCACGGTTTTCTGTTTCGGGTTTGGTTAGTTTATATGAAACCTGTAACATTAATTTCTCCTCAGGAACATAAAAATCAACTTCATAATTTTTTTTCAAAAAATAAAAATCATTTCCGTATGTGCGCTTCAATTGCAGTGCAACTATATTTTCCAGTAATATTGTTTCGGGATTCAAAAGAAAGAGTGATAAGATTCCATTATCAATAAAATAGTACTTTCCAGATGTTTCCTTTTCGGTAATTTTTGCAAAGTAATTTTCTATTTTAAAAACCAGCCATGATTCATGCAGGTGGCTCAAATATTCAATTATTGTTGCCGTTCCGATTTTTATCCCCAATGACTGAATTATGTTTCGTATCCGTGTAAAAGTTATCTCATCGTGTACGCTTTCGGCTAACTTTTTAACCAATATTTTGAGTGCAAAATCGTTTCTGATTTTATAACGGGTAATAATATCTCCAAAGAATATTTTACTGTATAAATTTCTTAGCCATAGTTTTTTTTCATCAAACTTGTTTATTTCAGGAAAGCCGCCAAAATAAAAATAGGTTTCAAATAGTTTTCTGATCTCAAACCGTTGAGATGAATATTCCCAATTTTTCTCAGGAATTAGTTGGTTCATCTTTAAATATTCTTCAAATGATAACGGAAAAACTTCATATATCTGAAAACGCCCACCCAGTATAGTAGCAATCTCACGGCTTAACATTTGAGCATTACTTCCGGTAATGAAAACCTGATAATTTTGATCAGCGAGTCTGCGTGCAAATTTTTCCCAACCGTGGATGTTTTGAATTTCATCTAAGAAGATTAAAGGTTTATCATTAAAAAGTTCGCGGAATGCTTCAATTATTTGATTTAAGTCATTTGTTTTAAGTTCAATCAGCCGCTCGTCTTCAAAATTGATATAAAGTATCTGAGATAAATCAGTTCCTTCAGAAAGTGTGTCTTTAATGTATTTCAACATAGTATAGGTCTTCCCGGCGCGCCGGGCACCTATGAGTACGTAGTTGCCCTGTTTTTCCAGTTTGTTGTCCCTTTCATAAAGATTGACATCTTTTATGAACTCCTGATTTTCAATGATTATTTGTTTTATTATTTCTTTATCCATCTATTTTGTTTCGTATGTAGAACAAATATAGTGTAATTTGTTCTGTATATAAAACGATATAAATAATATTTATTTTGTGTGTAGAACACTATGTTTTCAATAAGTGTAAAAATTCCGCTTCGGAAATAACCGGGATGTTGAGTTTTTCAGCTTTTTCGCGTTTGCTTGGCCCCATGTTGTCGCCGGCAAGTAAGTAACTGGTTTTTTTTGAGAGTGACCCTACATTTTTGCCACCGTTTTTTTCAATCAGTTGTTTCAACTCGTCACGCGAGTGCTTCTCAAAAGTTCCCGATATAACAATGCTCAAACCGCTGAGTTTATCAGTCCGGTCACTCAGCTGGTCTTCACTGATCTGAAATTGCAGGCCCTGTTTTTTCAAAAATTCAATCATTTCGATGTGTTCCGGTTTAGAGAAGAAATCGATAATACTCTCGGCAATCCGGTCGCCAATTTCATCAATGGCTACCAATTCATCTTTGGTTTTATTCCTGATGTTATCGATAGAGTGAAGTTCTTTTGCCAGTATTTTGGCCACTGTTTCGCCCACGTAGCGGATTCCCAATGCAAAAAGCACTTGTTGAAACGGGGCTTTTTTCGATTCTTCCAAACCATCCATAATGCGTTGTGCCGATTTTTCCTGGAAACGTTCAAGTTGAAGCAGTTGCTCTTTTTCGAGACGGTACAAATCGGCAATTCCTTTGGCCAGTCCCTGGTTGTACAGCAGTTCAATCGTTTCCTGCCCCAGCCCGTCAATGTCCATCGCTTTTCGGCTGACAAAATGTTCCATTTTGCCTTTGATTTGTGGCGGGCAGCCCACCTCGTTCGGGCAGTAATGCGCTGCTTCGCCCTCTTTACGTTCGAGCGGAGTGCCGCACTCCGGGCAGTTTTTGATAAACCGGACCGGTGCCGACATGGGGTGTCGTTTTGCGGGATCCACTCCCGTAATTTTGGGAATAATTTCCCCGCCTTTTTCCACAAAAACGGTGTCGTTCAAATGCAAATCCAGTTTTTGAATGATGTCCTGGTTGTGTAGCGAAGCGCGTTTCACTATGGTTCCGGCAATGGGCACCGGGTCGAGGTTGGCCACCGGGGTAACTGCGCCGGTCCGGCCTACCTGGTACGAAACTGAGCGCAACACAGTGGAGGCACTTTCGGCCTTGAATTTATAGGCAATGGCCCAGCGTGGCGATTTGGCCGTAAAACCCAGTTCTTCCTGCACTCGCCGCGAGTTTACTTTTATTACTACTCCGTCGGTGGCAACAGGATATTCAAATCGTTTTTCATCCCATTTTTTGATGAAAGCAAAAACTTCGTCGAGGTTCTTGCATCGCTTGGTGGCTTCTGAAACTTTGAAACCCCATTCACGGGCTTTCTGTAGCATTTCAAAATGACTGTCAGCCGGTAGTTTTTCGCCGGGGATATAATAAAAATAAGCATCCAGTTTGCGCGATGCAACAATAGACGGATCCTGCATTTTCAACGTGCCGGCTGCGGCATTCCGCGGATTGGCAAACAGTGCCTCGCCGTTTTCTTCCCGTTTTTGGTTCAGTTCTTCAAATACTTTGAACGGCAAGACTACCTCGCCCCTGATTTCAAAATTTTCGGGATAATTATTTCCTCGTAATGTGAGCGGCACCGAACGAATAGTGCGTACATTGTTGGTTACATCGTCGCCTTTGGTGCCGTCGCCGCGGGTAACTGCCCTCGCCAGTTTCCCTTTTTCGTAGAGCAGGCTGATGGAAGAACCGTCGAACTTCAGCTCGCAAACGTATTCAAAATCTTCATCTACCAGCTTTTTAATGCGGGTATCAAAATCTTTCAATTCTTCTTCGGAATAGGCATTGGAAAGCGACAACATGGTGTAGCGGTGTTCCACCTGTTCAAATTCCTTGCTGATGTCGCTGCCCACCCGTTTGGTTGGGGAGTTGGGATCGTCAAATTCGGGAAACTCTTTTTCCAGTTTTTCCAGTTCGCGCAGTTGCATGTCGAAATCGTAATCACTGATTTCGGGCTGTGCCAGTACGTAATATTTGTAATTGTGATCTTCGAGTTCTTTTCGAAGTTGCACTATTTTTTGATGAGCTTCTTCGCGGTTCATTCCTGAAAACTTATTTACTATTTGAATTTCAAAACGGTTAAAAATACGTAAGATTTTTGGTTTGCATTAAACATTTAACGGATGAATTTTTTTATAAGGAGACAAGACGTTTATACACAAGTAGCAAGACAAAAAGATACAAGTATCAGGATGGTTAGACACAAGACAGAGAAACAAAAAATAAAATGAAGCATAAAACAAAATCGGTAATTCTCACAATCTTGATACCTGATACTAAAAATCTTGATACTTAAAATTTATAATCTTAAAATTTAAAATTATGGCATTTACACTGGAAATTGGAGAACAAGCAATTGATTTTAACCTGCCGGCAACCGACGGGAAAAATTACTCGCTCAGCAGTTTTAAAGATGCGAAATATTTGGTGGTGTTTTTTACCTGCAACCATTGTCCGTATGTGATTGGCAGCGATGAAGTCACTCGTAAAACAGTTGAAAAATTCAAACCAAAAGGAGTTGAATTTGTGGGCATTAATTCAAATAGCGCCAATACCTACGAAACCGATGATTTTGAGCACATGAAAAAGCGGATGGAAGAGCACAAATTTCCGTGGAAATACCTGCGCGACGAATCGCAGGAAGTGGCACTGGCCTACGGTGCGTTACGAACACCACATTTCTATGTGTTCGATGAGGATCGTAAGTTGGTTTACACCGGTCGCGGTGTGGATAATCCTCGGGATACTTCAAAAATGAAGGTAAACGACCTGGAGCGGGCGCTCGATGAGCTTACTTCAGGAAAACCGGTTTCGGTTCAGGTAACCAATCCCATTGGCTGCAACGTAAAATGGGAAGGCAAAGACAAACACTGGATGCCACCCGAAGCGTGTGATTTGGTGCTGTGACTCTCCCCTGGCCCCTCTCTACACGTAGAGAGGGGGAATTCCGGCATAGCCGGAATTGGGGTGAGTAATTTAACCTTCCACAAACTCCCTGATTTTCCTCAAAACAGCGCTGATATTTTTAAACTCCTCGTTTTTAAACCGAATAATTTTCAGACCTATGTTAGTTAATATTTCTTCCCGTCTTTCATCATAATCTTTTTGAAATTCGTGAATTTTACCATCAATTTCAATAATTAACTTTTTTTCAGCGCAATAAAAATCTGGAATAAAAAATTTGGGTTTGTTATTGATCGTATCATAAACAATTGGGTGCTGTCTTAAAAATTTAAGCCCTTTTAGTTTCCGGTTTCTCAAATTTGCCCACAAAAGTTTTTCTTCCGGAGTCATTTTTTTTCGCAATTTTCTGGCACGACTGATTGGTGTATGGTTTTCGCTCATTTTAGTTTAATTTGACTCTCCCCTGCCCCCTCTCTACACGTAGAGAGGGGGAATTTCGGCTTGCCGGAATTGGGGTGAGTAGTTTGATTTGATGCAATTTATGAATTTTATCACAAGATTTCTGGATTTTGAACGCCAAAAAACGCATTTGAATTAATTCGGAGCTCTTAATTATATTTTGCCTATTCTTCTTACCATCATTTGGAATGGAAAGTGATTCAAATCGAGGTGGTTGGATGGGTGATTCACCTAAGCACTCTCTGTCCGCAAGCTGGTGGAGGAGAGATTCCGACTTTGATTGAATTGAGCTAAGTCAACTGATTTTTTGTAAATTTGTTGAAACATAAATTTAAATCAAGTAAACCTTAAAAAAAATGAAAAAGTTATCAGTATTAATTGTAGCCCTCATTTTGGCAACCGGATTCTCCAACGCCCAAAAACCAGATGGCTTTTACGGGATGTGGAACATTGAAATTGAAGGCGGCTCGGTGGGGTGGCTTCATGTGTTTGAAAACAAATGTTTTTTGGATGCCAGGCTGCTTTGGCAGGGGGGAAGCGTGCTACCCGTGCAGCATGTTTCAGTAATTGATGGAAACCACCTGATGGTAATGCGGGCCGGGGAGCTTTCGCTTGACGGTGAAAACGGTGAACGGAAAATGATTCAACCCCATTATTTGAAAATAACCCGCAGTGGCGACCGTATTTCGGGCGTTTCGATGCAGGCGGCCCGGAACGGGATGGGAACACATAAAATGAAATTTTATGGCTGGAAATCGCCTGGTGTTCCTTCGAAACCTAATCTTTCGGATGCGACATACGGCAATCCTGTTGAATTGTTTAACGGCAAAAACCTCGACGGCTGGAAATTGCTGAACCCGAACCAGGTCAATGGTTTTAAAGTAGAAAATGGCGTTCTGGTAAACGACCCTGTACAAAAAGAAGGGGAACACATTTGGTATGGCAATCTCCGCACCGAACAGGAGTTTGAAGACTTTAACCTGACATTGGAAGTGAATATTCCCGAAGGTAGCAACAG
Source organism: Tangfeifania diversioriginum (assembly GCF_900141875.1). GTDB lineage: Bacteria > Bacteroidota > Bacteroidia > Bacteroidales > Prolixibacteraceae > Tangfeifania > Tangfeifania diversioriginum. The sequence goes on from NZ_FQZE01000009.1 coordinate 117,338, forward strand.
CGGCGTTTATTTGCGCGGAATGTATGAAGTTCAGGTGGTGGATTCATATGGGAAAGAGGTTGATTCGCATAACATGGGCGCTTTGTACAGTCGAATCACTCCATCGGAAGCTGCTGAAAAACCTGCCGGCGAATGGCAAACAATGGACATTACATTGTACAAACGCCATTTAACGGTGAAACTGAACGGAACGACCATCATTGACAATCAACCGGTTTACGGACCAACCGGTGGAGCTATTAGTGCTGATCTTTACAGTCCGGGTCCCATTTATCTGCAGGGCGATCACGGAAAAGTGCTGTACCGGAATCTGGTGCTGACACCGATTGTTGAGTAATCGGGGAATAGGAGTTTTCAGACTCCTTCCCATTTTAAATATTTTATGAAATAATAACCGTCGGAATGTTCCGGCGGTTTTTGTTTGATATCTCAATTAAATTTTATCCCCGTCAACTTCTCCGAAACCTCCCACAATTTCCGGGCATCTTCTTCATTGTACGAAGCGCTGTTGGATTTTACTTTAACCGGATGACCCTTCATTTCCCTAAAACCTGATGGCCCGTAATATTCACCGCCTTTAACTTCCGGATCAACGGCAGCCCTGATTTCGGGCAAAGCGCCCATTTTACTTTCCTGTGAAATGGCTTTAAACAGTGGGCGCACCATCCGGAAGTACCATTTTTCATCGAGATAGCGAAACAAGTCGGTTTGCGAAACACCCGGGTGCGCAGCCACCGAAACACTGTCGATGTTGTTTGCTTTAAAAAAACGCTGCAATTCGTAGGTAAACAACAAGTTGGCCAGTTTAGAACGGCCATAGGCCTTCATGGGTGAATAACCTTTTCCATTTTCAAAAAGCAGGTTCCTGAAGTTCATTTTGCCCTGCTTGTGCGCTACACTACTCACATTCACTACCCGCGACTGCGATGTTTTTTTCAGAACCGGCAACAACAACCCTGTTAGTGCAAAATGTCCAAGGTGATTGGTTCCCACTTGCCCTTCAAAACCGTCTTTGGTTTTAAAATAGGGTGTTGTCATTATTCCGGCGTTGTTCAGCAGCACATCCAGCCGGTTGTGGTTTTGCTGAAAATTTTTGGCAAACCCGCGTACCGAATCCAAATCAGCTAAATCGAGTTTTGCTACTTTGATTTTTCCTTCAGGATGTTGCTGTAAAATTTCAGCCTTTGCTTTTTCTCCTTTTTCTACGGAACGGCTGGCCAGAATCACTTCTGCACCTTTCGCTGTAAATGCTTTTACCGATTCAAAACCAAGTCCGCTGTTCCCGCCGGTCACGATAATGATTTTTCCCGTAAGGTCAGGAATATTTTCTGTCGTCCAGTTGTCTGCCATTGTTAACTTTTTTGTCTAATTTTTTAATTACAAAATAAAACAAAAAAATCCTAAATATGTTTAGAAGATAAACAGAAGTTCAATTCAGATTTCTTTTGCCACCAGCATGGCCGTGTATCCCAGGTAAATTAGCAGTAAGATAGTTGCTTCCCAGCGATCCAGTTTCTTTTTTCCGCCGGTAAACATGGCAATGAAAAGGAAAAGCGTTCCCCCGGCCAGCAGATAGATGTCGATATTAAAAACAGGATTAAACGTTACCGGGGAAACCACTGCACTGGTAGCAATCACCAGAAAAATATTGAAGATGTTGGAGCCGATAATGTTTCCCACGGCAATGTTGGTGTTCTTTTTCAGAGCGGCCACCACCGAAGTAGCCAGCTCAGGCAGCGAAGTGCCAATGGCCACAATCGTAAACCCGATGATTTTTTCGCTCAACCCGAGAATTGTGGCAATTTCAACTGCATTGTTTACTACCAGCCTTCCGCCCAAAATCAGCCCGGCCAGTCCAATTACAATTAATGTTATCATTTTGAATGACGACATTGCGTTCACCTCAACCTCCACTGGTGCCTTGTCGGTTTTTGTGAGCCGGTAAACATAAAACATAAACAGGCCAAACATCAGAAACAAAAACAGTCCGTCGAGCCTCGATATTACCGGGTTATCAAGTATAAAAAAGTTATTGGCCAGCAGGAATAAAATCACCACCGCCAACAGCGAAAGGGGAATTTCTTTCCAGGTTGTACTTGACTGCACCACCAGTGGATAGATGATTCCGGTAATGCCCAGAATTAAAAAGAGATTGGCAATGTTGCTTCCCAGCACATTTCCCAAAACAATATCGTTGAAATTTTGCGATGAGGCAATCACATTTACCACCAGTTCAGGTGCCGATGTTCCAAAGGCTACAATAGTTAATCCAATTACCAAATCGGAAACATGATATTTTTTGGCCAGTGCCGATGCACCGCTTACCAACCAGTCGGCGCCCTTAATTAAAACCGCAAGGCCTAAAATCAACAATAAACTGTTTACCAACATCTGTTCACATATTTAGATGCATGTAAAAAAACAAATAATCCGCCTGATACCCAAATAATGTGTGCGAGCACACTTTTCTGTTTTAAAACATTTTTCTTTTTTTTGCTAAACTATAAATCATTTATTTTCAGTGAAAAATAAAACGTTGTAAAACGCTCAGTAATTTTATTGTGTGTACGCACACATTTTTGTTTTGATATTGATTTTCATTTCATTAGATTTGATGATATTTAATTGAAAAGGCAGTGGAGCGAACTAAAAAAGTAACCATCCAGGATGTAGCCCGATACGCCAATGTTTCGGTGGGCACCATCGACCGGGTTATTCACCACCGCGGCAAAGTATCCCCGGAAAAAAGAAAAAAGGTTGAGGAAGCTATCGAAAAACTGAACTTCAATCCGAACATGCTAGCTCGTGCACTTGCACTTGGCAACCAGTTTACAGTTTGTGCGCTGATTCCCTCTGCTCCATACCCGGGGCATTACTGGACGATGCCACTAAATGGACTGGAAATGGCGACGGCGCAGTTCAAAGATTACGGCATCATCACCTCATATTATTATTACGATTTATTCGATGAGAAAAGTTTTATTAAACAGGCAGCTAAAATTGCAGAACTTGGGCCAAGCGGAGTTGTGCTTGCCCCTCTTTTTCTTCGGGAAAGTAAACATTTTACAGCGAAACTGCGGGAAAAAAGCATTCCGTATATTTTTATCGATGCCGATATTCCCCATGGACAAAGCCTTTCCTACATTGGTCCCGACGTGAAACAAAGCGCCTACATCGCTGGCCGGCTGCTCAACTCCATGCTGCCTGAAAAAGCTGAAATCTTAATGGTGAACATGGTCAAAGGATTTGAGAATGCATCGGCACTCCGGCGAATGGAGGAAGGGTTTAGAGGTTATTTCAATAAAAACGGGCTGGAAGAAAGTAAAACCATTCATGCTTTAACCATCCAGTCAACGAGAAAGGAGGAGGTTTTTCGCGAAATCACCAAATATTACATCAAAAATCCGGAAATAAAAGGTGTTTTTGTCACCAATTCCAAAGCTTTTCTTATTTCAGAATTCCACCGTAAACATGATTTGGATATCCGGCTGGTGGGGTATGATTTGGTAGAAGCGAATATTGCACATCTGCGCAACGGGGGAATTGACTTTGTCATCTCACAGAGTCCGGTACAGCAAGGGAAACGCGCCATTCAAACATTGTTCGATTTTTTTGTATGGAAAAAAGAACCGGAGAAAATTCAATATGTACCGCTGGACATCATCATTCGTGAAAACCTTGACTTTTACATCAACTTTAACCGGCACAATCAAAATGGAATAAAAAACAATCAATAAAAGAAAATATTATGACTAAAAATTTCAATTCGAGAAGGGATTTTATTAAGAAATCGGCAGGAGTTTCTGCCGGACTGATGGTTGGTGGCGTTCTCCCGGGCTTCAGTGCATCGAGCTATGCACGCATTATGGGCGCCAACGACGTGTTGCGTGCTTCTGTAATGGGGGTAAATTCACGCGGAAATGCGCTGGCGCAAAACTTTGCCTTCCAGGAAAATTGCGAGGTAATTCATGTGTGCGATGTGGATTCGCGTGCCATTGAAAAATGTACTGCCAATATTCAAAAAGTACAAAACAAAAAGCCACAGGGATTTGAAGATTTCAGAAAGTCGCTGGAAAGCAAAGATGTGGATATTTTAGTTGTTGCGGCGCCCGACCACTGGCATGCTCCGGCAGCGCTGCTGGCCATGCAGGCAGGCAAAAACGTTTACCTGGAAAAACCGTGCAGCCACAATCCGCGCGAAGGTGAAATACTGGTGGAAGCAGCCAGGCGGTATAATAAATCCGTGCAAATGGGCAACCAGCGCCGTTCTTACCCAAATGTGGTGGAAGGAATTCAGGAGCTGAAAAACGGAATTATCGGCAGGCCATACTTTGGAAAAGGCTGGTACACTAATAATCGCGGCCCCATTGGCGTGGGGCAAAAAGCGGCTGTGCCCGGCTGGCTCAATTGGGACCTGTGGCAGGGGCCGGCGCCGCGCACGGACTACAAAGATAATATTGTACATTACAACTGGCACTGGTTCTGGCACTGGGGCACCGGCGAGGCGTTGAACAACGGTACCCACATGGTGGATTTGATGCGCTGGGGCTTCGGTGTAGATTTTCCGGTGAAAGTAAGTTCAAACGGCGGTCGATACCACTATTCCGACGACTGGCAAACACCGGACACACAGGTGATTAATCTCGATTTTCAGGAGAATATTTCCATGACCTGGGAAGGCCGCAGTTGCAACGGGAAACCCATTGAGGGGAGTTCGGTTGGCGTTATTTTTTATGGCGAAAAAGGAAGCATGTTTATCCCCGGTGGTAACGAGTACACCGTTTTCGATCTGAAAAACAATGTGGTAAAAGAAGTAAAAGACACCCAAAAAGTGGATGCGCGCGATGCCGCCAATCCGTCGAGCCATCTCGATTCGCTGCATATTCGCAACTTTTTCAACAACATCCTTTCAGGAGAAAACCTTGTAGCCGATATCGACTCAGGACATAAAAGTACCGCGCTGGTACAGCTCGGCAATATTGCACAACGCGTGGGCCATTCGCTGGAAATCAATCCTGAAAACGGGCACATTAAAGGCGATAAGAAAGCGCAAAAACTCTGGTCACGCGAGTATGAAAAAGGATGGGAAATGAAACTTTAATATGTTTTTATGATGTCAACAAGAAGAAATTTTATCAGAAACAGTGCATTAGCAGGTCTGGGGATATCAATCTCTGTGCCTTTGATTGCAAAAAATACCGGATCGGTTGAGGCGCAAGGTAAACGCGTGGGAATTATCGGGTTGGATACGTCACACAGTATTGCTTTTACAAAAACTTTGAATGGCGAGGAAGCAAGTAGTGAATATCTTGGTTACAAAGTAGTTGCCGCTTATCCAAAAGGGAGTCTCGATATTCCCTCAAGTGTAGAACGCATTGAGGGTTATACCCGGCAAATTAAAGAAATGGGAGTTGAGATTGTGGGATCCATTGAGGAACTGCTCTCAAAAGTTGATGTTGTGCTCCTGGAGACCAACGACGGGAGGCGCCACCTGGAGCAGGCTTTACCTATATTAAAAGCAGGAAAAAGGATGTTTATCGACAAACCAATGGCTGCTTCCCTCACTGATGCTATGATTATTTTTAACGCAGCCGAACATTATGGCGTTCCTGTATTCTCCTCTTCATCGCTACGGTACATCGGTGGCATGGATGAGATTAAAGCCGGCTCGGTTGGAAAAATCCTGGGAGCCGATGCTTTTAGCCCTGCAACTCTGGAAGAGACACATCCCGACTTGTTCTGGTATGGAATTCATGGTGTTGAAACACTGTTCACTGCAATGGGAACAGGTTGCCAAACTGTTTCCAGAGCATTCACTGAGGGAGCTGATTTTGTTACCGGCATCTGGAAAGATGGACGAATTGGCACCTTCCGGGGTATCCGAGAAGGGAAAAGAGGCTATGGAGGTACGATCTATGGTGAAAAAGAAAATGTCAACCTGGGAACCTATGCCGGATATAATCCTTTGTTAAAAGAAGTAGTTAAGTATTTTGATTCGGGTATTATTCCAGTCACTCCTGAAGAAACACTGGAGATCCTTGCTTTCATGGAAGCTGCCGATCTCAGCAAAGAAAAAGGCGGGAAACCGGTATCTATGGAACAAATCATGGAGAAAAGCCGGAAAGAGAGTAGGGAATTTAAACTTTAACAGGATATGCAAATAAAAAATTAACGCTGAATGTTGAAATGAATTGAAAAATGGCACAAAATGAACAAAATAATTCGAACAAAAATCTACATTGTAATTGCATTTCTAATTTTTTTTGGAACAGTTGAAATGAATGCACAACAGGTAATCGAAGGAATTCATTACTTCACCGGACAGCCGGTGCAGGTAAAAATCAACAACGGAATGATTGAGGACGTCACAACCCTGGATAAACCGGTTAGTGATAATCCGGTGTACATTGCACCGGGCTTTTTCGACAACCAGGTGAATGGATTTGCCGGTGTGTCGTTTGCTTTTGGCGAAAGCGACCTCACACCCGAGGGGATTGAAAAAGCAACTAGCGAGTTGTGGAAAAAAGGAGTTACGACCTATTTGCCAACGCTTACCACCAATAGCATCGATGTATTAACCCGTAATTTTGAACTGCTTTCCAAAGCGGTGGATGACAAAAAACTGCGGGGTTCAATTCCCGGGTTTCACCTCGAAGGACCATATATTAACCCGGAAGACGGATTTCGCGGGGCGCATCCCAAACAGTTTGTAAAATTGCCAGACTGGAACGAATTTCTGAAACTTTACGAAGCCTCGGGCAAAAACATTCTCCAATTGACGCTGGCACCCGAAATGGAAGGAGCCCTGGATTTAATCACAAAATGCAGTCAGGAAGGCATTGTTATAGCACTGGGGCACCACAACGCAGATATGAAAACGGTAACTGCCGCCATCGACCGCGGTGCAAAAATTGCCACACATTTGGGCAACGGCGCTGCTAATATGATCAACCGTCACCGCAATCCGTTCTGGCCGCAATTATCCGACGACCGGCTGAACATCAGCATCATTTGCGACAGTTTTCATCTGCTGCCGGAAGAAATACAGGTGTTTTACAAAGTGAAAGGAGTGGAGAAAACCATCATCACCTCCGACGTTACCCATTACGCAGCGCTGGAACCGGGCGAGTACAAAACCTCCACAGGTGAAACCATCGAGTTGACCAACGACGGAATGTTGCGTTACCCCGCCCAGAATGTGCTGTACGGTTCGGCATCGCCCATAACCAAAGGTGTAGGTTATATTATGAAAGTAACCGGCTGCACCCTGGCCGATGCGGTGCAAATGGCCAGTACCAATCCGGCCCGCCTTTATAACCTGAACGACCGCGGAACACTGGAACCCGGCAAACGCGCCGACATTGTGTTGTTTACCCTGGAAGATTTTCAGGTGAACATACAGGAGACTTGGGTGAAGGGGGAGAAGGTGTATAAAAATTACAAATAACAATAACCAAAATTCAAATAAATTACAAATAGCAAAAGACAAAAGACAAACAAATACCAAAACTCAATTGCCAGAAAAAACAAATGGCTATGAATCAGGAAGATATAGTTGAAGAAGGAAAACCGGTTTATGATTTGGAGGAAAGAACTTTTCAATTTGCGAAAAGAATAAGAAAATGGATTGAAAAATTGACTCATTCAGTTGCAAATCTTGAAGATTCTAAACAATTGGTGAGAGCTTCAGGTTCCGTTGGTGCAAATTATATTGAAGCGAATGAGTCACTTAGCAAAAAGGATTTTATTTTTCGTTTACGAATTTGTAGAAAAGAAGCAAAAGAATCGGCTTATTGGACCAGATTAATTATGGAAAGCAATGAAGTAATCACAGACGAAAAGGAAGGAAAAGCTTTATATCAGGAATCTGTTGAATTGAAAAAAATCTTTTCATCCATCATCAGCAAATCTGAATAATTAATCCCATTTTATGACGAAGTTTGGAGTTTAATCAATTGATTAATTGAGATTTATTTGAGATTTGCTATTTGAAAAATTGGAATTTATTTGTCCGAAGGACTCCTATAGAGGAAATTGTCTTTTGAATTTTGGAGCTTATAAAAAATTTAACATGAGCAAATTATACAAAAAAATACTAATCTCCCTCGCAGCAGTCGGACCCGGACTGTTTCTCATCGGTTACAACATCGGCACCGGAAGCGTAACCACCATGGCCAAAACAGGTGCCGAACACGGCATGGAACTGTTTTGGGCCTTGGTATTGTCGTGTGTTTTTACCTTTGTATTAATGGTGGCCTACGGTAAGGTGACCCTGGTTTCAGGGAAAACCGCACTGACCAACATCAAACACGAATTTAAATTCGGTTGGGTACTGGCCCTTTATATTTTAATCGCGCTGATAATAGGCGAGTTGCTGGCACTGATGGGCGTAATGGGCATTGTGGCTGATTTGGTACAGGAAGCCATCCGCCTGCTTTTCAACGAACGGATTGTTGGTCGCGGCTGGATTATCCTGGTGCTGGCCACCGGTTTGTACCTGCTGCTTTGGTTCGGTCAGTACAAAACCTTCGAAAAAGTACTCACCATTTTCGTAATTTTTATGGGGCTTTCCTTCATTGTAGTATTTTTTATGGTTAGTCCCGATTGGTCAGTTATTGCCAAAGGTTTGGTTCCCGGAATACCCGACACCCCGGGGGCCATGGGACTGGCAGCAGCCATTGCCGGTACAACCTGTTCGGCAGCTGTGTTTGTCATGCGTAGTACGGTGGTGGCTGAAAAGGGCTGGGGCATTAAAAATTTGAAAGCAGAAAAAAAGGATGCCTTTGTGTCTGCCGCCATGATGTTGTTTCTGAGCGGGGTGATTATGGCTGTTGCGGCTGGTACACTCCATGTGATGGGACTGAAACTGGACAACACTGTAGAAATGATTCAACTGTTTGAACCCATTGGTGGAAATGCTGCAGCTTTTATCCTGATTTTAGGAATTGTAGGAGCTGGCTTGTCCACCATCTTCCCTATTGTGCTGATTGCTCCCTGGCTAATTGCCGATTACACAGGAAAACCACGGAATATTCATTCAACCCAGTCACGAATACTCATTTTTGTGGCCATGCTTTTTGCATTTGGCTCCGTTTTTCTGGAGCAACGTCCGCCGGCGCTAATGGTCTTTTCGCAGGCATTTCAGGCCGTGATTCTACCCGCCGTGGCCATTCCAATATTATTGCTGATCAACCGGTCCAAACTCATGGGAACCAATAAAGCTAATATCCGCGAGAACATAGGAATCTGGGCTGTGGTAATCTTTTCGTTTATAACCACGTATTTTGCTATAACAGAATTGTTGACATAGAGAGAATGAATTTAAGATAACGGGACACAAGACTTCCTAATCTTGATACTAGCCGTCTCGATACTTGATACTAAATACTTAAAAAAATGAATGAAACTGAATTTCAAAAAGACAACCTCACCGTAAAAGTCTTTCCTGGTACAGATGAAATGGGAAAAGCCGCGGCCATTTCCGTAGCTGAAAAATTAAATGCAGCTATTACCGAAAAAGGGTTTACCAACCTGATTCTGGCCACCGGAGCATCGCAGTTCCAGTTTCTGGAACAGTTGCAGCAGCAGGCCATCGCCTGGAAAAAAATCACGGTTTTTCATCTCGATGAATACAAAGGAATGCCGGTTACCCATCCGGCCAGCTTTCGTAAATACCTGAAAGAAAGGATTCTGGACAGGGTTCAGCCCAAGCAGGTGCATTACCTCAACGGAGATGCACCCGACGCAGAAGCCGAAGTTTTGCGCTACGAAAACCTGTTGAACGAGCATCCAATAGATGTTGCCTGTATCGGTATCGGCGAAAACGGGCACATTGCGTTTAACGACCCGCCTGTGGCCGATTTTAACGATCCGAAACTGGTGAAAGTGGTGGAACTTGATGAAGCCTGTCGCAAACAACAACTGGGTGAGGGCTGGTTCCCCACTTTGGATGACGTGCCGACTCATGCACTTTCACTCACCATTCCTGCAATCATGCGCTGCAAACACATCAGTTGTGTTGTGCCAGATGAACGCAAAGCCGAAGCAGTTTATAATACACTGAATGCCGAAATTTCAACCGCTTGTCCGGCAACAATTTTACGGACCCACCCGGATTGCGTTTTGAATTTGGATCAAGGGGCTGCTCTTAAGCTATGAAGTAATACATCATTGTATATTTTTTCAGAAACCTCTGGTAATGAATAATTTTATAATTTGGATTTTTGTTTTGCTTAATGCATTGAGTAAAATCATATCAGTTCTCCAAAATCCGTCACAATTAAATCTGCCTGGCTTTGGTCCTGCAATTCCGAGCCGGGACCGGCAAAAGCAATACAAAACATTCCAGCTGATTTGGCCGCTTTTATGCCGTTGGTGGAATCTTCGATAACGAGGCATTTTTTGGGTTGAACGGCCAACTTTTTGGCAGCCAGCATAAAAATATCCGGTTCCGGCTTGCTGGCCCCTGCCAACTGGCTGTTAACCACCACATCGAAATATTTTCTCATTCCGGTTTTCTTCAGAATGATATCAATCACATCGGGAGTGGATGAAGAGGCAAGTGCAAGCGGAAATCCTTTTTCTTTTAGCTTCTTGATAAGTTGTTCAACCCCGGGCATCGGTTCCATCTCCACCAGTGAACTGAAATAAGGTGTAACCAGACTGTTGGTCATCTCTACCAGTTCATCCACCGGTTGTTTCAAGGAGTGGCGCTCTTTTATGATTTTCCACATCTGGTCGGTGGCAGTACCCTGGTAGGTTTGATGTTCCTCTTCCGAAATTTCCAGTCCCAGCTGCCGGAAATTCGTTTGTTCCACTTCCACGTAAAACGGCTCGGAATTCACAAGCACCCCGTCCATGTCGAAAATAACGGCACTGAAACTGTTAAAACTAAAATTGGAATTCCGGCTGGTTTTCATCGAATCGGAATTTTTATTCAGAAAATTTAAGCACTATTTTTACTGAAGTTGATCTTTTAAAAAGCTGGTCATTTTGGTGTACAGGTGCATGGTTGTGTTACCGCCGCTAATTCCGTGGGCACGATTGGTATAAATGGCCATGTCGAACTGAATTCCTTTCTGCACCAGCTTTTCGGTAAATTCATAGGTATTTTGGGCGTGCACGTTGTCGTCTGCCGAGCCATGGACGATAAGCAATCTACCCTCAATATCACCCGCGTGGGTGAGCGGCGAATTATCGTCGTAACCATCCGGATTTTCTTCCGGGGTTGTCATAAACCGTTCGGTGTAAATGGTGTCGTAAAACCTCCAGTTGGTAACCGGTGCCACTGCAATTCCCGCTTTAAACAGTTCGCCACCTTTTTCCATCGAGAGCAGGGTCATAAAACCGCCGTAACTCCAGCCAAAAATGGCAATATTGCCGGAATCGACGTAAGGGAGTGAGCCGAGATGTCTGGCCGTTTCCACCATATCGTCCGATTCGTATTTGCCCAGCTGCAAATAAGTTGCTTTCCTGAAATCTTCACCCCGCGCACCTGTTCCGCGCGGATCAACCGATACCACCAGGAATCCTTCCTGCGCCAGGTAGTGGTTCCAGCCCACGCCGCCCCATGAGTCGCGCACGCTTTGCGAGTTGGGCCCGCTGTACTGGGTAATAAAAACCGGATACTCCTGTGTTTCGTTGAAATTGGGCGGCTTAATCATGTAACCGTTTAATTCAATTCCTTCGGAGGTAGTAAACGTGAAAAATTCTTTTTGCGGAACGGTGTAGTTTTTCAACCTGTTTTTCAGCAAAGTGTTGTCTTGTAAAACGCGAATCTGATCCCCTCTGTTATCTTTTTGAAAAACCCGTCCCAGGCCGCTTTGCTTATTTTGATGAAGTGTGATGAGGCTGGGGGTACTGTTGCTGCTGTAATAATTTATATAGAAACTGAAATTTTTACTGAAATCAGCCCGGTTGGTTCCCGCAAGTGTGGAGAGTTTTCCTTTTGTTTCGCCGTTTTTGCTGGTGTAGTAAACTTCCCGCCGAAGTGGCGATTCGGCAGCTGCCTGGTAGTAAAACAATTTTTCATCTTCGTCGAAACCATAAAAACCGGTTACATCAAATTCACCTTTGGTAAGTTGCCCCTGCTCGAAACCGAGCCGGTCGTACAGGTACAAATGCGACCAGCCGTCGCGTTCGCTGATTATTACAAAGCGCCCGTCGTCGAGGTAGGTGTAGGCATCGAGAAAATCTTCCGAAATGTACCGGTCGTTTTTTTCGGTAAGAATCGGTTTTGAATCACCGGTGTAAGGATTGGCGTATAACACATCCAGCTGGTTTTGGCGCCGGTTCAGCCGCATTACAACAAGGTCTTCTGCATCGGGTGTCCACTTCAGCCGCGGGATATAAAAATCGGGTAAATCACCCAAATCCACTTCTTGCGTTACCCGCGAATACAGTTCGTAGGTGTGGACAGTAACATCGGAGTTTTTCTCCCCGGCTTTCGGGTATTTGAATGTTTCGTGCGACGGGTAAACGCTGTTACTGTCAATCCTCGGTTTTTCGCCGGCATACATGGTCATGCTAAATTCCGGCACTTCAGTTTCATCAAACCGGATAAACGCCAGGAACTTGCTGTCGGGCGACCACCAAAAAGCTTTGTTAAAACCGAACTCCTCTTCGTAAACCCAGTCGGGCGCACCGTTGATTATCTCGTTCTTTTTGCCGTCGTAAGTTATCTGGCTTTCGCTGCCAAATTTCAGGTTTTTAATGAACAGGTTATTTTCGCGCACAAAAGCAACGCGTTGGCCGTCGGGCGAAAAGGTGGCCAGTTGCTGTGCCCCTTTTTCCGAGAGCGGGGCCAGTTCTTGGGTAACCGAATTCCACACGTAATACTTAGCGGTAAAAGAGTGCCGGTAAATGCGGTTGATGTCGGTAGTTAACAATATTTTGGATTCATCGTTGCTGAATTCGTAACCGGCGAACGACGAAATTGGTGCATCTTCAATTTTGGTGATGTCGAACAGCGTTTCCACATCTTCACCGGTTTCGTAACTGTATTTCACTATCCGGGTTCCGTTTTCATGCGTGGTGTAATGCACGCCGTCGTTCATCGAGCGCAGGCCCCTGACCGACTGCGCACTGAACGTCCCTTTCTGAAAAATATCTTCGAGGGTGATTTTTTCGCCGGTTTGGGCGTTTAAGCCTAAACTCAGAATTACTGCAAATAATAATAGTGCAAATTTTCTCATTTTATCTCTTCTTAATCTTGATGTATATAAATCCATAATTTTCGAAAAGCTCAAAAATAATCAGAATTTAGTTTGTTAGGAAATTACATTAAAAAGAACGAATATCTGATTGATATATTTTTTTTTGAACACTCATGTTGACTAATGGTTATTATTCTCAAACAACTGGCTTGCACAGATTGATCTTTTGAATGAATCATTATCTTTGCAAATCGTTAAAAAACAGAATTTAAAAAACAAATGATACAAATAACACTTCCTGATAACAGTGTGAGAGAATTTGCAGAACCGGTAACCGGTTTGGAAATAGCACGTTCCATTTCCAACCGGCTGGCAAAAGATGTTTTATCGGTTTCAGTGGATGGCGAGATTTGGGATCTCACCCGTAAAATTGATCACGATGCAAAAATTAAGCTTCATACGTGGGATGACAGGGAGGGAAAAGAAGCATTCTGGCACTCGTCGGCTCACCTGATGGCCGAGGCCATTGAGCAGTTGTTCCCGGGAACCAAATTTGGAATTGGCCCCACTGTGGATGCCGGATTTTATTACGATATTTCATTGCCCGGTGAAAAACAGCTTGCTGAAAAAGATTTGGAAAAAATCGAGCAGAAAATGATTGAGCTGGCCCGGCAGAAAAATGATATCGTGCGCGAGGAAATTTCGAAAAAAGAGGCCATGCAACTGTTCAATTCCAAAGGCGATGAATTCAAGCAGGAATTAATCAGTGAGCTGGAAGACGGCACGATTACACTTTACAAACACGGCACTTTTACTGACCTGTGTCGTGGGCCGCACATTCCGAACACCGGCTATATCAAAGCAATTAAGCTGACATCAATTGCCGGTGCCTACTGGCGGGGAGATGAAAAGAACCCCATGCTGACCCGTGTTTACGGAATCACCTTTCCGAAACAAAAAATGCTCACTGAATACCTCGAAATGCTGGAAGAAGCCAAAAAACGCGATCACCGCAAGATTGGCAAAGAGATGGAGCTTTTTGCTTTTTCGGAGGCAGTGGGGCAGGGCCTGCCACTCTGGTTGCCCAAAGGCGCTCAGTTACGGATGCTCCTCGAAGATTTTCTGAAAAAAGTGCAAAAAAAATACGGTTACGACCAGGTGATAACACCGCACATTGGCGATGTAAATCTTTACAAAACATCGGGGCATTACGACAAATACGGCAAAGATTCTTTCCAGCCCATTACCACTCCGGCAGAAGGAGAAGAGTATCTTTTGAAACCGATGAACTGCCCGCACCACTGCGAAATTTATAAAGTCAAGCCACATTCATACAAAGATTTGCCGGTTCGCATGGCCGAGTTTGGCACGGTTTACCGGTATGAACAGAGTGGCGAATTGCACGGACTTACCCGCGTGCGTGGTTTTACACAAGACGATGCGCATATTTTCTGCCGTCCCGATCAGCTGAAAGATGAGTTTAAAAAAGTAATCGATATCATTTTTATCATTTTCAAAGCACTGAGTTTCGAAGATTACACGGCGCAAATTTCACTTCGAGACCCGAAAACGCCGGAAAAGTACATTGGCAACCCTGAAAACTGGGACAAAGCAGAACAGGCAATTATTGAAGCCTGTGAAGAAAAAGGATTGAAAACAGTTACCGAAACCGGAGAAGCAGCTTTTTACGGCCCCAAGCTCGATTTCATGATAAAAGATGCACTGGGACGAAGCTGGCAGCTGGGCACAATTCAGGTAGATTACAACCTGCCCGAGCGGTTCAATCTTGAATATATCGGTTCGGACGATAACCGCCACAAACCGGTTATGATTCACCGGGCACCGTTTGGCTCCATGGAACGTTTTGTGGCTGTGTTGATTGAACATACCGCCGGAAAATTCCCGCTGTGGCTGGCTGCTGAGCAGGCTGTGGTTTTACCAATAAGCGAAAAGTACAATGATTATGCGCAAAAAGTTTCAGATTTTCTAAATATTTCCGATATTCGCACCGTCGTTGATGATCGTAACGAAAAGATTGGTAGAAAGATACGTGACAACGAATTGAAGAGAATACCCTATTTACTGATAGTAGGAGAAAAAGAGGCAGAATCGGAAACCGTTTCGGTTCGGCGCCAGGGAGAAGGAGACAAAGGGGTAATGGAGTTAAGCGAATTTGCTGAGCTTCTGACGAATGAAGTTAGAAATCAATTATCTGGATTGTATAACTAACTAAATAAAGGAGGACTTTAAAATAGCTATTAAAAGAAAAGGAGGACGGTCACCGTACAGACGAAGGGACCGTGGGCCACAACACAGGATTAACAGGAACATTACATCGCCACAAGTGAGAGTGGTGGGAGATAATATTGAAAACCAGGGGGTTTATCCCATTCGGGATGCTTTGAAGCTGGCCGATGAGATGGAGTTGGACCTGGTGGAAATTTCGCCCAAAGCCGATCCGCCGGTTTGTAAGATAACCGATTACTCCAAGTTTCTTTACCAACAGAAAAAGAAACAAAAGGAGATGAAAGCCAAAGCGCAGAAAATTACTGTGAAAGAAATTCGTTTTGGCCCGCAAACCGACGACCACGACTTTGATTTTAAGATGCGGCATGCTGAAAAATTTTTGAAAGACGGAGCAAAAGTGAAAGCTTTCGTGTTTTTTAAAGGCCGCTCCATTATTTTTAAAGAACAGGGCGAAATTTTGCTGCTGAAACTGGCCACCGAACTCGAGGAATTAGGCACAGTTGAGCAAATGCCCCGGCTGGAAGGCAAAAGAATGACAATGATAATTTCACCGAAAAAGAAATAATACAGTTCTTTGATAACATTTTAACAAAGTAGGATTATGCCAAAAATGAAAACGAATTCCGGTGCAAAGAAACGTTTCAGACTGACCGGAACAGGGAAAATTAAAAGGAAACATGCCTACAAAAGCCACATCCTGACGAAAAAAAGCAAAAAACGGAAACGGAATCTGGGCTACTGGACAACCGTTGACCAGGCAAATCAGAGAAATGTGAAGCTTTTGCTGAACATGAAATAATTTTAATTAATTAAAAAAAAAGTAATTAACCAGGTGATTGCGCAATAAAGTGTTCCGCCGGCTGGTGGACCGCCGATTACCAAAAAAGTAAAAAGTATGCCAAGAAGTGTAAATCATGCAGCATCACGTGCCCGGAGAAAAAAAATACTGAAGAGAACGAAAGGTTACTTCGGTGCGCGTAAAAATGTTTGGACAGTCGCGAAGAATACCTACGAAAAAGGTTTGCAGTACGCGTATCGCGACAGAAAAGCCAAGAAAAGAACATTCCGTGCATTGTGGATTCAGCGAATCAACGCGGCCGCCCGTTTGGAAGGGTTGTCGTACTCACAGTTTATGGGATTGTTAAAGAAAAACGATATTGAAATTAACAGGAAAGTACTGGCCGACTTGGCCATGAACCAGCCTGAAGCGTTCAAAGCAATCGTTGAAAAAGTAAAATAACAACGCTGTATTTTCAGAAGGTGAAATTATACTATCAGCCCGGTTTGTCACCCGACAGACCGGGTTTTTTGTGATCTGATTTGTTGTTTTCATGGGGCACATTGAAAAGCCAGCGGACTCCCAGATTATTAAAAATTTTTAAAAAAAGCAGCCCTTTTGAGCTGCTTTTTTGCGAAGACGATCCCGAGTACTCGGGAAACTCACGACCATTAATTTATCTTTTCAATAAGTCTTTTGTAGAACTCTTTGTTCCGCTGTTTTTTAAGAAATCTTTCACTGAGCATTGCCTCTGCCCGAGTCTTGTGTTTTTCGGTGTAAACGATTTTCCATGGCATCTTTCTGGAGGTATATCTCGATTTTCCTGAATTATGATATTCCAGCCTTTGGTTTAGATCAGAAGTAAATCCAATGTAATAACTATTATCTTTTTTGCTTTGTAAGATGTAAACTATAAAATCCATAATTCAAGAATTTTATTGCAAAAATCCTGATACGTACCAACAAAAAAAGCAACCCGTTTGAGCTGTTTTTTTGCGGTGACGATCCCGAGTACTCGGGAAACTCGCGACCCCCCGGCAGCTTTTTATTATAACAAAAAAAGCAGCCCGTTTGAGCTGCTTTTCTTTGCGGTGACGATCCCGAGTGCTCGGGAAACTCGCGACCTCCGTCAGCTCATTTTTTTTTTCAACAAAAAAAGCAGCCCGTTTGAGCTGCTTTTCTTTGCGGTGACGATCCCGAGTGCTCGGGAAACTCGCGACCTCCGTCAGCTCATTTTTTTTTCAACAAAAAAAGCAGCCCGTTTGAGCTGCTTTTTTTTGCGGTGACGATCCCGAGTACTCGGGAAACTCGCGACCCCCCGGCAGCTTTTTATTATAACAAAAAAAGCAGCCCGTTTGAGCTGCTTTTCTTTGCGGTGACGACGAGACTCGAACTCGCGACCCTCGGCGTGACAGGCCGATATTCTAACCAACTGAACTACGCCACCATTTTTGTTACAATTCTTTCAAGAACTCCCTTTTTAAAGCAGTTCGCTTTTGTAAAGGTGATGCAAATATATACTTTCTTTTTTTTTCTGCAATACAAAAAAATAATATTTTTAATTAAAGTTATTAATGTCTGTAAATCAGGGAGTTTGAGGTGAAATTATTTTTTTGTTTGAATTAGATTTTGGTGAGTAAGTTGTGGTTCTCCTTCCCATCGGTAAGCAGTTAAAACTTTACTTCCTGTAACACAGGAATCTACACAGCAAACATTGGGCGTTATAATATGTGGTCCATTGAAACGGCAGTAATGACCGAAAAAAACAATTGGAGCTTCTGGTGGATAGGGGACCGTTTCGGGCAGAATCTGTTCAGGGATTGTATAGCCAGGAAGTTGAAATTTACTCTCGAATGAAAGTTCTTCAAACGTTTTTCCTTTTGGGGGCTCCCACCATCTGATGCGGAACGAACGCGGCGATACTCCTTTGTTGTTTTGAATCCTTAAATCGGCAGGCAATTTAAATTGAAGGCCTTTTGTAATCAGCCAAATGTTTTTTGTGAGTTCAGCATCGGGGATTTTATAAATCTTTCGGAATACATCTTTTTTTATTTTTTCATGCGGAATATTGTTTTTCAAATAGTCAACAGCAGCATCCGACCAGCAGGCATGAATTACACGAATCCCGTCCATCTCGAGAAATAACGGCAATGTGCGCATCCAGTTGCGATGGCTTTTCCATTCCTCTTTTTTACCCGAAAAGTCCTTCATGGTTTTCAGCACCGACATGAAATTCTTCATAGGTGGCTTCACCAGCGGCTTTCCGTTATCATCTTTTATATCGGCAATAATCGCGTTAATTTCGTGGTTTCCGAGTATTGTCAGCGCATTGCCGTTTTCCACCATAGTGCGGATAAGGCGGATTGTTTTTTTGATTTCCGGACCGCGGTTAATAAAATCACCGGTAAAAACAGCTATGCGGGAAGGGTGGGAGTAGCCACTGCCGTTTTTTTTGTATCCCAGTTCCTTTAAAAGGTTTTTTAGCGGCTGGGCATATCCGTGTACATCACCAATTATATCGTACATACTGAAATTAAATATCCTCTAAAATAAAAAATAGCCACCAGAAATGGCAGCTATTTTTTTGATTATTTCAATATAAATTTTACCAGAAATAGTAGTAAAATGCCAGGGTAATAGCAATAATGATAATTGAATTGATGATATCCCAGTTGTTGTAAGACGATCGGGTTTCTGCTGTTTGTTCAGCGGAGGCCGATCGCAATGTCAGCCCGGTAATAAGAGCCGGATCTTTTTTCTTCGTAAAGTAGCTGATAATTACCATTGAAACAATTACCAGGAAGAAGAGGTAAATTTCGTAGTGCAGCCAGTTATGTACCAGGAAGATCTGGTATATAAGCGAATCTTCGGCAATTGATCCCGAAAAGATATTCAGCCCGAGGCGGGTCATTCCCAGCGTGAAGCCGATTATTAATCCCCAGATACCGGCAGCTGGTGTTGTCCTTTTCGAAACGACACCCAACAGGAAAACCGCTGCTATTCCCGGGGCCAGCAGCGACTGAACATCCTGCAGGTACTCGTAGAGCACTTTTCCGAGGCCGCGCATAACCGGAATCCAGGCAATGCCCAGCAGCACCACAACCACGGTGGCAATGCGGCCCACAATAACATAGTGCCTCTCTTCCTTATTCGGTTTGTATTTTTGGTAGAAATCGACAGTAAACAGCATGGCCGATGAGTTGAACAGCGAAGCCAGCGAACTCATCAGCGCCGCAAGAATTCCCCCGATTACAATCCCTTTAAACCCAATGGGCAGCAGTTCTTTTACCATTGTTGAAAAGGCTGCATCGTTGTTTTCGAGCACGAACAAACCTTTTTGTTGCAATCCGTATGCAATCATTCCGGGAATCAGAAAAATGAATACCGGAGTTAGTTTTAAGTAGGCACCAAAAATAGTACCGCGGCGTGCCTGTTTCATATCGCGGCCCGAGAGTACGCGCTGCACAATAAACTGGTCGGTACACCAGTACCAAAACCCAATAATCGCAGAGCCAAGAATTACGCCGGTCCAGGGGAAGTCGGGGTCTTTGGGCGAACGAATCAAACTGGTCATTGAGTCACCATGTACAGTAACATTGGCACGGGCAATTTCCATCATTTCACCCCAACCTCCAATTTTATGGAGGCCAAGTACCAAAACCGCAATTGACCCGATGAGCAAAATGGGTGTTTGCAGCACCGAAGTGTAAAGCACTGCTTTCATGCCGCCAAATGTTGTGTAGAGCCCTGTGAGTACAACCAGACCGATGGCGCTAATCCAGAAAAAGTCAATATTGTAACCAAAGGCCGTGATGTATTCAATATCGAAAACATCTTTAAAAACAACGCCGCCGGCATAAACTGTTACGGCTACTTTGGTCAATACATAGCTTACCAGCGAAATAATGGAAAGAAAAGAACGGGCTTGTGGGTTGTAGCGCCGCTCCAGGAACTCGGGCATGGTAAATACTTTGCTTCGTGCATAAAACGGTACAAATAACCACCCGAGTAACAAAATCATCCAGCCATGCATTTCCCAGTGTGCCATTGCCATTCCGCTTTCGGCACCTGAGCCCGCGAGGCCAACAAGGTGTTCAGAACCAATATTTGAAGCAAATATGGATGCCCCAATGGCAATCCATGTAGCATCACGTCCTGCCAGGAAATAATCGGTTGTGTTTTTGTCTTTCTTTTTTAAAACCCAAACTACAATGCCTGCCAGCATTAACGCAAACAGACCAAGAACAATCCAGTCAAGTGTACTCATAGTATTTCGATTTTGAAGAGTTTAGCTAATATTTTCTGTTTAATATTTTACAATTCGTTCCAGTTCTTCCTCAATTTTATCTGCCTTAACTTTGTAATAATATGCTCCTTTTTTCGATTCAGTAGAATTTTTGTGATCCATGCGTTCCAGCACATTGAGCGAAAGCATTTTTTTCCTGAAATTGCCGGGATCAAATTCGCGCTGATAAATGGCTTCGTATAATTTCCGGAGCTGCAACAGGGTAAATTTTCGGGGCAGCAACTCACTTCCCACCAGGCTGGTGCCTGCTTTTTGCTGCAACTTTTTCAATGCCTGACGAATCATTTCGTCATGGTCGAATATCAAGTTGGGTAATTCGTTAATGGGCCACCATTTTGCACCAAATTCATCGGCTTTGCTTTTTTTGTAACGGTCGATTCGTATCAAAGCAAAATAGGCAATGCTGATTACCCGCTCGTAAATTTCGCGTTCAGGTGCAGAAAAAGTGGCCACCTGTTCCAAAAATATATCATTGAGGCCGGTTGTTTGCTGTAAAACACGGCAGGCGGCCTGGTCTGACGATTCATCTTCGCGCACAAACCCACCCATTAACGACCATGAACCTTTCACAGGTTCGAAGGCACGCGGGTAAAGTAATAACTTAATTTCTCCTGCCTCGTAGCCGAACACAACGCAGTCAACGGCTACTAAAAATTTTGTTTGTTGTTTGTAGTAATCCATTATTTTGTGAAATCAGATTGTAAATCTAAAAAAGTGTTTTTTACTATTTATTATTTTTTTAAGCATTTTTTAAAAACATGTTCCATAACAGGATTTTTCAGCAACTGATATTTTGAGTCCCGGGCAAAAATGAAAAAAGGTCAGCCTTTTAAATCTCAGGCTAACCTTTTTTCACTCTGCGGGTTAAACTTAGTTCGAATCCCTGAGTCCTTTTGCTGTCCTGTCTTCCAGTGGAGGAGCAGGTGTCATCAGGTGTTTGTTTTCTTTGGTGAGTTCAAGTACTTCTTCCACCACTTTTTCCATTTGCGGGTCGCGGCCTTGCATCAGCATGTCTGGATCGTCCCACACTTTGAAATCGGGAGCTACGCCTTCGCCTTCCCAAAACCAGTGCCCGTCATTATCGTACAAACGTGCTCCGGGAACAGTTATGGCACCGCCGTCGATTAACCGATGACCGGTAGCCGGGCCAACCAAAATACCGAGCGTTCTCTCGCCAACAATCGGGCCTGCTTCCAGCTCCTGAAAAGCCCACGGCAGGCCGTCGCCGCCTGAGCCAGCCCATCCGTTAATAAGCATTCCCACCGGTCCGGTATTGGTTTTGATCGGATTGGTGTGGTCTTTACCGTGGCGCCAGTGCAGGTTGTAGGTAACCGGGCGCTGGAGCAGTTCCAGGAAACGGTCGGCAAGCTGTCCTCCACCGTTCCATCGTTCGTCCAGGATGAATCCTTTTTTATCGAGCTGGCCGTAAAACATGCGGACAAGTTCCAGCTGACCGCGTGCCGAGGTGTTCGACATATAAATGTAGCCGAGCTGCCCGTCCGACAGTTCATCCACCATTTTGCGGTTGTTTTCAATCCATTCCAGGTAGCGCAGGTTAATTTCTTCTCCACGCGAAAGGCATTTGACGACAACATTTTTGGCATCGTCCTTTTGGCCGGTTGGACTTACTTCGAGCGAAACTGTTTTGCCGGATAGCCCTTCGAAAGCTGCATAAGGATCTTTTTCGGGATTGAGATCTACTTTGTTGACCGACAAAATGTAATCGCCTTCGTTCACCTCCACACCGGGTTTGTCGAACGGAGAGCGCACTTCAGTGTCCCATTCAGCAGGTTGTACAATTCTTTTAATGCGGTATTTTCCGTTGTTCAATTCCCAGTCGATTCCGAGAAAGCCGTTTGAGCGTGAAGGTGAACTTTCGGCATCGCCTCCCATCGCATAGGTATGGCCGGCACTTAATTCAGCCACCAGGTTGAGTTGCAGGTTGGTGACATCCCAGCGGGTGCGTACATCATCGAGCAGTTTACTGTAGCGGTCGTGCATTTCTTTCCAGTCAACTCCCTGCATGTTGGGATCGTAAAAGAAATCGCGGTGGCGGCGCCATGTGTCCATGAATATTTGTCTCCACTCTTCTTTGGGAATTAATTCCATTTCAAGGCCGTCAGTAGGAATGGGATTTTCAATTTTTTGCCCTGGCGCAGGTTGAATAATACAATATTTCCCCTGGCTTAAAATGATTAACGATTTCCCGTCGGCAGTGGCAGCAACCTGGCTCACGTTGCCCATAATTTCTTTTTCCTCGCGTTCTTTTAAATCAAAAAAGTGGAGCGACGACGAACGTTCGCCTGAGCCTGTGTTGGGCCGGCGAAGGTACACCAATTTGCCGTCGAACGGGATGAGGTTGCTTATATTTCCTGCCTTGGGTGGGAGAATTTCAACCCGCGCTTCGGCATTTTCGAAGTTGATTTCTGCTTTTTTGTCTTCTTCATTCTCTTCATTTTCCCCATCTCCATTTTCAGTATTCCCGTTTTCCTTGTTTTCCTTTCCGTTTTCTTCCTTCTCCTCTTTATCTTCTTTTATTTCAACTTCATCGTTTTTGGGCGCTAAAACAGATTTATTTTCAGGAGTCAGGCTGAGCGCTGCAATTTGAGTTGCGTTGGGATAAATCCAGGTACCATCGTCGAGGTCAGAGTATGCTGCGTCCATGTTGCGGTTGGTGAGGTAAAACAGGTATTTTCCGTCGGTGCTGAATACCGGTAAGTTATCTTCGTAAAAACCGGTAGTAAGCTGATGTTTTTTATTTTCTTCAGTATTGAAGACAAAAATGGCGCTGTTGGCATTGTTGAGCCGTTCGGTAAAAGCAATCCACTTTGAATCGTGCGACCACGAAATGGGGAAATTGAAACGTGCCCCGTGCCCAACGTTCCAGCGCGTGTTGCCGGCTTCTGTTATTTTTTTGCTTTCAGCATCGATGATTTGAATGGTGTTGGTTTCGTCGATAAATGCAATTTTTTTACTGTTGGGCGACCAGAACAATTTATAGCCAAAACCTTTCCCGCGTTTGGTCAACTGCCGGGCTTCTTCTTTTACTTCGCTGTCTTGCAGGTAAAGTTCGTATTCACCTGATTTATCGCTCCAGTAGGCAATGGTTTTTCCGTCGGGCGACCAGGCAGGGCTTTGGTCGAATGCGCCGCTTGATTGCGTCATATTCAGTGTGAAACCCTCTTCAACCGGCACGTTGAACAGTTCGCCGCGGGCTTCAAAAACAACCCGTTTCCCGCCCGGGGATGCCGTTGCATTTGAAATATTCCGGCTCACATTTTTGGTTTGCGGCATTTCAGTGGATAAATCGCTGATTACGTTCACTTCTACTTTTCGCGGTTTCAGCGTTTGCAGGTCCATCAGGTAGAGGTCGCCGCCCATTTCAAAAACGATGTCATCGGGGCCGGCTGTCATAAACGAAATATCAAAATCCTTGTAAAAAGTTACTTGTTTTATTTCGTCCGTACCGGTGTTGTATTCCCAAACATTAAGTCGCATGTTTTCGCCGCGGTCAGACAAAAAATAAATGTTGTTTCCTGCCCATGTTGGTTGGCCGTCGTTCGATTTGTTTTCGGTGATCCGCTCGGTGGTTTTCGATTCAAAATCATAAACAATGATGTCGGAAGTCAAACCACCCCGGTACCTTTTAAACGGGTAGTTTTCGGTAATTTTTGTAATGTAGGCCATTTTTTTGCCGTCGGGCGAAAAGCTGGCCAGTTCGCCGTACGGGATGGGAAGTTTTTCAGGGAATCCGCCGTTTTTATCTACCATAAAAAACTGGTTCAGTCTTGAAATCCCGTTTTCGCGGTTCGATGCAAAAAGGAGTTTTTCCCCATCGGGGTGCCAGTCCACCATCCTGTCGGGGAAGGCATTGTGGGTAATTCGTTTAGGTACACCGCCAGATACAGGAATCAGAAAAACATCAGCATTCCCGTTGTAACTGGCCGTGTAGGCAATGTGTTTGCCATCGGGCGAAAACCGTGGCCACGATTCCTCGCCCGGTGAACTGGTAACCTGATAGGCTGTTCCCCCGGTTTTGTCAACCAGCCAAACGTCGCCCCCGTAAACAAATGTAATTTGCGAACCGGAAACATCCATATAGCGCATTAGCTTGGCACTAATTTGCGCCGATGCGAGGTTTACAATAAAGAAAGCTGTGAAAATTAGTAGTAATTTTTTCATAATGAGTAACTTTTTTCTTAACAGCATGAGGTGTAATAGTTTTGGTGCAATTCCCCGATCTGCTGTGTTTACATGATTAAGTCTTAAAAATAGAAAGAAAATTACTTAAAATCATCTATTTTTAAAGGGAGAAGAAAGAATTTGTTTTCGGGCTCAAAATCTTATGTTACGGAAGAAGTTCAATGTGGAAGGCCAAATACTTTTTTGGCATGTTAAACCTGTGGAAGAAGCAGCAGGTTAAGGCAGGAGCCGATTAATATAAAACCACCAATGATTTTAATTTGTGACTGGAATTTTTTGTTCATTTTTTTACCTAAAACTAATCCCAAAAGGGCTGCAAAAAAAGAAACTACAGTTGATATTAAAAGGATTAAAAGTAGATCGTAATTAAAGAAGGCAAAGCTCATCCCGATAAGTAACGAATCGATGAGAATAGCTAAAACAATTCCCAACAGCAAATTTATTGTCAAGGATTTTAATTTTTGAAGTTTGCTGTTGAGCTTAAAACTTTCAAAAATCATTTTAATACCGATTGCTGCGAGAAGTGATAATGGAATCCAGTGATCGTAATTTTGGACGATTGCCTCGAATTTTTCGCCTGAAAACCAGCCGGCAAGCAAAACCGGAATTTGAATCAATATTAAAATAGGGTTTGCTGAAAAACTAACGATTTATTTTTAATAGGCATTGTTCAACTCCGTTATTAGCAGGTTGAAAATTCACTAATAATTCCATTGTCTG
>NZ_FQZE01000046.1 GCF_900141875.1 Tangfeifania diversioriginum
CAGACAATGGAATTATTAGTGAATTTTCAACCTGCTAATAACGGAGTTGAACAATGCCTATTAAAAATAAATCGTTAGTTTTTCAGCAAACCCTACTTAATAACACAAATAAAAATACTATACCTATTAATTTTGATATTTTTTTCATCTCTTATTGTTTTTTAAGAATTTCTATTAATATTTAAATCCTGATGTATCATTTCACAGGAAAAGAAACCGTAGTTTCTGAAAAGTTTTATTTGTTTATCTTTGTCACATCACCTCCTTTCTCCCGATAGCTATCGGGATAGGTGGTACACGGGGCAGTAAACTGATAATACTTTAGCGGGTAAAAGTTTACCGCCCCTTTTTATTGTACCGGTACAACTATTATTTGAAATATGATGGATAGAAAAGCGTGCCATCTCTCAGTTAAAATTTATTGGTTCTTGGTAGTGTCGTTGTTTATTTTTCTGAATTGATGTGTTTAATGCATAATGCTATTCGTTAAAATTTAATGGCGTTTATTTAAGTTTCATCAACAATTTACAATTTATTATTTTTTTTTCAAAATGGAGAGGGCAATATTTTCGAATTTAGAAACAACCCAAATTACTGATGATTAAGCATTTATTTGTGTTTTTGCAAGAATCACCGGGCCACGAAAACCGGACGGAAAGTTGCGGCAGGTTCCGGCTGGGTTTAAACCGTACATCCAGCACCGGAATGAACGCCATCCCAATAATCATCAGCGCAAGGAAAACAACGATGACGGAGAAGGGGGAGAAGGCAGGTTTGTTGTTTGTCGGTTTGTTCATTGGCTCTAGTTCTATCTTTAATATTATTATTCATTTTTCTCATTGACAAGAACCTCAAGCCAGTCTATTAAATTGTCAATATCTTCTTCAATTATGGTCCAGACAATTTCGAAATCAATTCCAAAATATTCATGAATAATTCTGTTTCTGAAGCCTCTTATTCGTTTCCATTCCAATTCGGGGTTACGAATTTTAAAATCCGGGTCAATGCGATTTGCAGCTTCTCCAATAATTTCAAAATTTCGGACAACGGCATCAACTGATTTTTCATCTGAAATAAACGACTCGTAATCCATACCTTCAACGTATCGCTTGATTTTCAAAGCAGATTCCAGCATATCACCAAGCAAAAGACTTATATCTCGTTCAGACATAGATAAGATCTTTGTTTATAATTTTAAAGTATTTCTCTTTCACACCTTTTCTCGAAACCAAATCTGTTTTAATGCCGGTAATTTCTTCCAGCTCATCGGCAAGATCAATAAAACGTATTCCTATCTTTTCATTGAATTCAACAATAATGTCCAGATCGCTTACTTCGTTTTGCTCTTCGCGTGAAAACGAGCCGAAAATAGCTAATGACCTTAACGGATACCTGGAGAAAAGGTCGGATTTACGGTCTGTCAACTTCTGTTTTATATCATTCAGTGTTTTCATTTTGTTCAAATTTACAATTTTTTACTTTTTATATTGCGATTTTAACGGAGTTTTAATTGAGCCATGCATCAGGAAGCCGTGGAACATTGGGGCTGGGTTTGAAACGCACAATCAAAACAATTATAAATATTATCCTGTATTAAAAATGGTATTTATAAACCACTGGTTCAAGTTCTTTATTTAACCCGTAAATAATGCGGTTTTTCCAATCTATTTGAATATCGGAAACAACAGGATCAAATGTATATTTACAAATCAGTTCACCGTCGTAACCCAAATGCAAAGCGTATTTATAAAAATTGGATCCGCCCATTTTCGCTTTTTCTCCGGAAAACGGAATGATGAAACTATCGTTGTTTGTTGCGGCATAACAATAAGCAACACTGTTTCTCGAGGTTAGAATCAACCCGTTTTTCCTGCGAACAAAATCTGGTACTGTAAAATCAGGCCCTATAAATTTTGTTATGCATTCTCCACGATCATTAAATATTTCAATCCACCTCCAGTAAGCGTATGAGAGGATTACTTTCGACAAATCGGGTGAAGCAGAAATGTTTGTTTGATAGAGATTGGAAGCCAGCGTATTATTATTCTCCATACCGGGATCGGGGAATTTATTTAGCATTTTTACTACATTTCCGTCCATATCGAAAAGGCAGTTCATGTATGCATCCGGATGTCCGATAAGTGTGACAAAAAACCTGTCGCCGGAAATTTTAACAAGCTTTCGTGGATATAAAGAATCGACATTTACAACTTTCGAATAGTTGTTCGGATTTTTCGCCAGGATTTTCTTCAGGGAATAAATAATCACTTTTTTCCCGTTCAAATCGTGCACCACAGCATCATCAGAATTCTGAATATATTGAATTAAAAAAGGAAAGATCATTTCTCCCGGGCCCCGGCCACGCCTGCAAAATTGGGTCATCTTTTTCCGGGTATGTAAATTGTAAACATCAACTGCTTTTTCGGTTCCCGATCCCAATAGAAATAACAATGAATCGGCCAGTTCCATTTTCCATGGATCCATTAAAGGAGGATCAAATGTAATACGTTCTCCTTTTAATGCCTCGGTTTTGGGGAAATCATCTAAATCAAAACGGACCTCTTTTTGCGCAGAGACAATAAAATGAAATACGAAAAAAATCAAAATCAGTGTTACCGTTTTTTTCATTGTATTGTATTTTTTAATATGATATTAAGTGAGCCATCAATTTACTTTTCACATTTCCCCAATAAACAGCACGTCGTTGTCATCCATTTTCAGGTTATTTTGTAACGCTATCATTTCTTCAGTTTAGCCACCATTAAAAAGTGGTTATCGTCTTCTTTCAAAGTTCGGTTCAGTTCTGCCAGTTTAGCCTTTTGTTCCGGAAATTTAACTTCCCGGTTTTTGAATGCGTCAGAATCGAGGTACATTTTCATGTCCAGTGCCGAAATTGATAAGTAAATGGTGGTATCGCTCGTATATAAGGGTTTAAAATCAGGGCCACCAGTTAAATCGTTTATAAAACCGCCAATTTCATTTTCATTTACAGCAACTCCTATTTTGGTTGTCTTATTGTAGAGAACGCATCCTTCATCGTCGCTTAACTGTTTTCGGGTTTGTATGTTATAATGCGATCCATACGGAACAAATATATAATCTTGCGTTTCGTGAACTCCTATCCAATAACTATTCTTTGGCATGGGGCGGCTTGATTTTCGTTCGTAAACCAGATCGTCAGGAATTTTATGTTCTTTTAAATCGATAAAAAACTTAGGGACTATTTTATTCTGTTCATTATAAAAATAAACAGTGTCGTTGTACCAACCCTTCATGTGAAGTTTGTTATTAAACCGATAAAAAATATTCTGGCCCCAAAAACCCACCATGGAATTACTCGATTCGCTGCTATCCCAAAAATTATGATTTGCAACGGTTTGAAGAGTATCTCCGGTTGCATTATGTTCTATAAAAACATAAGGTTCATTACCCACATGAGGTTCACCAAAACTTATAAGCAAGCTATCCCTGCTCCAGGTTACATTTGTTCGCTCAACTGCCTTAAATTTGATTGTTTTTATGTACTCACCATCAAAGTTGTAAACCAGAATTTTTCGTGTCCAGTTTGTGTGAATGTAAACCAGTTTGTTTTGTTCGTCAAGCGAAAATTTGCGTATTAAAGCATATTCTCTGGGACCTCGCCCCAGAGTCCCAAAGTGCCTGACATATTTTCCATTTCGATTAAATTGAGTTAGGAGTCCTGTCCCTGAATGCTTAATAAATATATAGTTTGGTGTAATTTGAATATCGCTAATCCTGCCCAGCAAAGCTTTCTCTGAATTGTTTTCGAACTGAACAAAATCAACATTTTCGGCTATTTCCGACAGCATCACATCACGTTTTTCTTTTACAATTTCCGCAAAGTGGATGGTGAAAAACTGGTCTTTTGCCCTTTGATTTTCGGGTTGATTCGAAGCACTTTCTTCTTTCGATGGATTTGACTGGCAGGCCACAAATAAAACAGCGGTTAACAGAAATACGGTTTTTAGTAGTTTCATCGGACAGATTTTAGTTTTTGAAAATCAAACAAATATCATACCTAAAGTTTTAGTTGAAACAAAACTGCTTATTTGAGAATTTGAAAAGTTTGAAGGTTCGGCAGTTCGATAAGTTTGAGAGTTCGAGAGGTTTGATGGGTTGAGTTTCATTTCGAACAACTTCAAACAATCTCAAACAAATAAATTTCTTTTGTGCTATTTCGTGCTTTGGTGATTTAGTGGCCCTCCTTCTTTTTTTGCCACCCACATAATGATGCCTATGGCACAAAACTCTAAAACACTAAAGTTCACTAAATTCTTTCTCCTGCCAGCCGTCTCTTAACACTGGCGACTTATTCTTTCAGCTTTGCTATCACAACCACCGGATTGTCGGTTTCTTTTATATTTTTCAGTTTTTGAACATGCGGAGGGAGTCTTGCAGCTTTATCCGGATTTTCTTTAAACCACTGTAAAATCTTGTATGGTTCCAAAAAACCAATCAGTTCATTTCTGTTACTTAATGATGTTGGGCGAAACTGCATAAACCCATCAATATCATTTTCAAATCCATTAATTTTCAAATTTTTGTAATTTGGAATCGCAACCTTTTTAGTACGTTTATCATAGTAGCAGAAATAACCCCGCTTTTTAAAATATAGCTGGAAAAAGATCAGATGTTCCGTTTCTAAAATGTACCGAATGTTATGATACTGCGTATAGTCAAATTTATGCTTTTCGAAAAAAGGCGGGCTATACTTTCCTGATTTAAATATAAATGCGGGAATCAGTTTATTCGAGGCAACCCGAAACACGGTATCGTTAAAATATTCTTTAATCGATAAATCATTGTTGTAATAATAGAAAAAAGCACCATAATTTGTGGTTCGCGCTGGTGTATATTGAAATTTTCTTTTGTCATAAAGTGCAGAGACAACTTTATTATTTTTGATGTCATATATCTGTAATCGTAAACTATCAGAATTATAAACTTTTTTGTAATAAACGGCATACAAGTTATCACTTAACCATGCTATATCCCTGGGATATTTATCCAGTTTCAATTTATTGACAATTTCTCCGTCAACAGAGAATTCTATCAAATGATAGTCCCACCCTATGGCTGTAATTATTAATTGTCCTTTTTTAAGGTATGAAGATTTAGAATTCATAAAGCCATTCGGGCCGCGGCCATATTCGCCAATGGACTGCAAGAATTTACCATTTTCCGAATCAAATATTAATATCTGATGATGAGCACTACTCACTACGATTGAATCAAATAAATGAAATCTTACGGCCGGGCCAATCATGCTTTCCTTTTTTGTTTCGAGAGGCAAATAGGTAATTTCTGAAGCAAACTGACTGACATTAACCGAGGTTTCTTTTTCAGGAATATCTGTTAAATCAATTATCGGCAAACTTAGATTTGAGTCACTTTTGTGCAAACTGGATTTGACGCTATCTGCCTGATTGCCTACCATATTCTCATTTACAAAAAAATATGACACAGACAATAGTAAGATATTTAGGATTACACGAATCATACAAATATTAGTCTTTCAGTTTCACCAGCATCAGCACCGGATTGTCATTCTCATCCAAACTGTTGGCCAGTTTTTCAAATTCTTTTTTCTTTTCGGGGTATTTGGGAGTGGAGTTTTTGAATTCGTCGGAAGCAACGTGGGCTTTGAGTTCAAATGCATCAATCCAGGAAATCATGTATTCAATACCATCAACGGTTACAGTATTTTGAATTTTAAAGTTTGGTCCATTATCCAGGTCATTAACCAGCCCTGTCCCGTTATCGATTAAATATTGAGTCCCATTTGATTTGTTTTGAATGAAAAAGTTATCCCTTTTTTGCCAATCGTACTGAAAAAATAGATAGTTTGTTGATTCAGATGCATTTTTTTGAATAATAATTTTGTCGCGATTTTTAAAGATATATTGTTCATCTTCTCTCAATTCAGGTGTATATTTTGCTTCACCCTGTTTTAGAATATATTTGGGTATAAAAGTTCCATCATCAAAAGAAAAAATAGTATCGGAATGAAGCTCTTTACAATGTAAAATACCTTCGTATCGATAAAATATACATTCAGACGGGTGAAAAATACCCTGTGCTGGAGTAAACTTATACTTGTTTTCAAATCTGTTTATCATTTGGCCATTCGCATCGAGCAGAACAAAGCTATACTTGTCTTGCCCTGCTGAATTACTGATAAATCCAAGAAACTGATTATTGGTATAACCTAACGCAGCCAACTGGTCGTATTCAACCGTTATGTCTTTTTTCCATATTCCATCCAACGAAAATTCGTTGATTTCTTTACCAGAAAAAATTTCGATTGTATTGTTGCTTTCATTATAGAAAAAATCCTTGATGGTTGTGTATTCAGAAGGAGCTCTTCCTTCGCGACCTATTTGGCAAAGAAATTTTCCGTTTTTTGAAAATCGGTAGAGTTCATTACCTGACCGTGCAAAAGATGGACTACCATCTTCAGGTAATGGGGATCTATTTACTGAGCCTAAAAAATATGATTCGTCTTCATAAATTAAATTGTCTATTCGTTTTATTAATGAACCCGCCTTTGTTTCCAAAGGAATGTACGTTATTTCTGATCCCAGTTCAGATAAATTGGTAACATTGGGTTCAATGATTGAGGTAAGGTCAACAATATTATCTACTTCCCTTTTTTGTTTGCAGGAAAATAAGACAATAATCAGCGAGAGTAAAATAGTTAGGTTCTTCATTTTGAATTATTTTTGAAATTATTCTTTCAGTTTCACCAGCATCAGCACCGGGTTGTCATTCTCATCCAAACTATTAGCCAGTTTTTCCAGTTCTTTTTTCTTTTCGGGGTATTTGGGGGTGGAGTTTTTGAAAGCTTTTGAATTAACATGTTCAATGAACTCGTAAGCATGTATAAAACCAAGCATTAGGGTATTTTTTTGATAAATAGGGTGAAAATCCGGCCCACCGTCATAATCATTTCTAATTCCCCAATTTTTATAAGAACATGCTTTTTTCGTTTTCTTGTTATAATATCCCCAGTGAAATTTTTCATTCAGCCTGTAGCACAAAATTATATGACCATGAGTTTCAAAAATACCTGCCGGCATTATATATTTATCCATTTCACTGCCTGATTCCCATCCATTGCTTTGGGCTTTCAGTGCAATTTCCCATGAATTTATTTGTACTTCAACCGGAAAGGTTAATCTTCCAAAATTAAAAACATAGCGAGGAACAAATTCTAAAGATTCTGAAATGGAATATAACGTATCGTTTAACAAATTTTCCTTAACTATGAAGATATTATTATATGCATAATAGCTAAATGCTTCGGTTAACCCAAATGAGCCTTTCATTGAAAATGAAAGAGGTTTTATCTTTTTTTCAATAAGCTGGTGGTTACTTGTATAAAATTCATAACTGAAAGGTGTTTCCCCATTTCGGTTATCTCTCATCAATACATATTTGTCATCTGAAAAAAATTCAATATCATTCATATAAATATCCTTCTTATATGAATGGCTTTTTACAAAAGTTCCATCGTAATTATAAATCAAAAGCTTATCGGGATACTTATTATAAATGAAAACATGTCTGTTTTTTTCATCAATGCAAAAACTTCTTAACCAATTATATTCTGCAGGACCTCTTCCCTCTCTTCCTATTTTTGCAATAAAATTACCGCTATAATTGAAAACCAGTAAAGCAGGCGGTTTATGATTTTTAATAAATATTAAGCTGTCTGTTATACGTACTTTTGATGGTTCGCTGATTAAATTTTCGATTTTTGTTTCAAGTGGAATATAATTTATATCTGCGAATAAATCAGAAAATAAAATTTCATTATTACAATTTATTTTTGGATTAATGACTACCTGTTCCTGTGCTGACACAGATTTATTATATCCAATCATCAAGAATAAATAAATTACAATCACAAAAAGACAAGGAATGATCACATTCCTCTCAAACACTATTGCAAGGTTTTTACCCATCAAAAGTTTCACAATTTAACCATTTATCATTTTCACAATTTATCAATCACTCTTTCAGTTTCACCAACATTAAAACCGGGTTGTCGTTTTCACTTAAACTGTCGGCCAGTTCTTCCAGTTCTTTTTTCTTTTCGGGGTATTTTGGGGTGGAGTTTTTGAAAGCTTCGGATGCAACATGGGATTTTAATTCAAAGGCATCTACCCAGGCTAAAATGGTATTGTCATTTTTGTTCATTTTTAAGGTAATGTTTGGGCCGCCATCCAAATCGTTTCGTATTCCAACTTCCCTGTCAATTTCTGTTTGTTGCCCGCTTTTTTTATCCAGAATTAAAATATGTCCCTTCTTATTAAATCCGTAACTATAAAACAGGTACCTGGAACTTTCAAAAAGGCTACGCTGAATGACACTTTCAATCAGTGCATTACTCGGATTCCTCGGATCGGCACTTAGATCTTTAATGGCTTTTGTTCGTGCTTCCGGCGAAAAACGATTATCGCCGGAGTTCAGGATTATTTTTGGAATCTTTTCCTCTCCATCAAAATAAAACAGTGTGTCCGAGAAAATTTCTTTGAAATACAATTTCCCGTTCAGCGGATACATTATACATTCGCCAGTAAAACTAAGAATGGCTTTTCCTCTTTCAAATTTATATTGATTTGTAAAGGTTTTGAGAACCGTACCATTGGTGTCAACAATTTCCATATTTTCCGGAATGTGCTCTGCTCCCGGACCAAAATAGAGCAGAAAATTATCGTTAAAAACCTCGAAATTGCTTACGTATTTCTGGGAAATGTCGAAGGTGCGAAGAAATTTACCTTCAGGAGAAAACACCATAATTTTCCCTTCCTTACCGCCGCTGATATAAACATTTCCATTAGGATGAACCACAAAATTGCTGACATACCTGTATTCTCCCGGACCTTTTCCTCTTCGCCCGATTTGATTTTTCAAATTCCCGTTTTTATCGAATCGCAGGAATTTAGATTTGTTGTCTTTCACATAATAATCTCCATTTGCATGTACCACTTTCATAATCGTAGCCAGAACGGAATCACCTGCCAAAGGAAGATATTCGATACTTTCAGCAATTTCTGAAATATTTAACTCCGACTTTTCTGCCTCCAGGATGTTAATTGATTTTAATTCTCCTGAATTATTGTTTTTAGAACAAGCGAAGCTGAAAAGAACAGCAAATAATAAAAGGACACATTTTGTTGGAATTTTTAGATTTCTTTTCATCGGTTTTGGTTTTTGATTATTAAAAAGATAACTATCTAATTTTTCAGTTCAAAGCATCATTTATTGAACGGTGGTTTTTATTTATTAATCGGTTTCTTCTTTCATCATCATTATCAGCATTGACTTTTAATATCATTCTAACTGTTATTCAATAATTTGATCTCTTTTCGTGCAATTTCGTGTTTTTGTGCTTTAGTGGCCTTGTCTTCTTTTTTGCCACCCCCATAGTGATGCCTATGGCACAAAACTCTAAAACACTAAAGTTCACTAAATTCTTTTATCGGTCATTTTATTCTTTCAGTTTCGCCAGTACCACAAAATGGTTGTCTTCTTCTTTCAGCGTTTTGTTTAACTGAATTAGCTTTTCTTTTTCTTCCGTTAATATGACATCCCGATTTTTGAATTCATTCGACTCGAGGTACATTTTCATTTCAGCAGAAGAAATAGGCATTATAGCTAATGTATCGTTTGTATATATTGGCTTGAAATCTGGGCCGCCGAAAATATCGTCGAAAAATCCCCACTGTTTGGCTTCTTCAACAGCCACTCCTTCTTTGGTTTTTTTGTTATACAAAACACAGCCCTCTTCTTCTTTTGTTGGTTTCATATTGACGATGTCGAAATGATAACCATAAGGAATAAAAATGTAATTTGAAGTTTCGAGTACATCTACCCAGCAGAGATTGTCGGGCAACATCCGGGTCCATTTTCGTTCGTATATCAAATCATCCGGAAGCTTGTGTTCTTTTAAATCGATAAAAAACTTGGGGGCAATCTTGTTATTTTCATCATAAGTATAAACCGTGTCGTTATACCAACCCTTCATATGAAGTTTGTCGTCAAAGCGATAAAAAGCCTTAAGATAATTCAAATACATATTGTAATATTGTTCGTCATTGTTCCAAAATATTTGGTTTACAATTGCTTGCAGAGTATCCCCCGGTTCGTTGTGCTCCATAAAAACATAAGGTTCATTTCCTTCCATTGGCTCCTGAAAACTAACCAGTAAACTATCCCTGCTCCACACATTACTCAGGCGTTCCATCGCCGGATACCGAATGGTTTTTATGTGTTCTCCGTTGAAATTATAAACCAACATGCTACGGTTTGCATTGGCCTGGATGTAAATTAGCTCATTCTTTTCATCGACAGAAAGCTTACGGCAAAGATCATATTCTCCAGGGCCTCTTCCCGTTTTTCCAATGTATTGTAAATACTTCCCATCACGAGAAAATTGCATAACAGGATTTCTGCCTGAATTAATAAAAATATAGTCTTTTGTAAGTTTCAAATCAAATACACCTCCAATCAAGGCTTCCGGTGTGTTTTCAAGCTGTATAAATTCCACTTCATTTGCAAATTCCGATAATTTTACTTCCCGCTGGTTTTTAATAATCTCGGCAAAGGGAATTGTGTAAAATGAGTCGGTTTCATGTGTTTCATTTTTCGCTTTTCTGCTGCATGCAGTGCTTACTGCAAGAGTTAATAAAAGAAATAATTTGAAAAGAATGGCGAAATTTGTTTTTTTCATGTCGTTTTGGTTATAATTCCAGGTACAGTTATTTTATGAGTTTTTACACTTCCAAATTACCCGGAAAACATTAGAAAAACAATAGGACTTTTGGACAAATTTGTTGAGTAATAATATTGTATCAGAAATGCGACAAATTAAAAACAAAGTACTCATATACAATCATTTGTAATTATTTGCCACAAGCGCATTTCACAATATTTGTTTTAAAAGTATAGTGCAAATAGACTATGGGTTATTATATTTGTTGAGTGAATAATAATCAAACCTAAAATGAAAAACATCTCATCCAGCTTCTTTGATCCCATTCAGCAAACCAGGTATATCGGGAGTGAGAATTACCGTAAAGTGGAACATTACCTGGAAGCTTTACAGGCGTTAACCAAACTCTACGATTTAAGCTTCTATATTGTTGACTATTATAAAAAGTCTTTTCATTATGTATCACCAAACCCACTCTTTTTATCCGGATACTCACAGGAAGAAGTGATGAACCTCGGATATGACTTTTATCCGTTGTGTGTGCCGTCCGACGATTTGGAGCTGTTGCTTCTTCTAAATAAAACAGGTTTCAATTTCTTTTACAATTTACCCGTAAGCAGACGCGAAAAAGCCACAATTTCGTACGATTTCAGGTTAAAGCATAAAGGCAACCAAAGTGTGATAATGATTAATCACAAACTTAGTCCCCTGATTTTAACCGATGATGGAAATATCTGGATGGCAATTTGCCTGGTAACGCTATCCACCCGGAAAGAACCAGGCGATGTTCATATTATTATGCAGGATGACAAAACGCGGTATAATCTGAATATTGAAGAAAAAGTATTTGAACAGGTAAAAATTAAGAAGCTAACAAACAGGGAAAAAGAAATTTTAAGATATATTGCAATCGGCATTAGCACCAATGCAATTGCCAAAAAACTCGGGATTTCGGACTCTACAGTGAAAAACCACAAAACAAAGATTTTAAAAAAGCTAAATGCCAGTACATCTGCCGAGGCAGTATTTTTTGCCAGCAAGCAAAACCTCATTTAGCGGTTAGATTTCAACTGAAACGTCACAGTTAACTCCAATTGTATATTCCGTATATATAATATATCTTTGTAGAAAAAGGAGATTAAACATGAAAAATGAAAAGAAAAGGAAAATTATAGATATAAAGGAGGATACGTTTAAAATATTATCGATAAAAGCGGCTGAAGAAGGTACAAACCTGAAAGCGCTGATAGAACATTCGCTTGACGATTTGGCTGAAAATATTCGCGACTCGCAACTCTACTCTTATCTACTAAACAACTACCCCGAAGGGAAAGAGGTAATCAGCAGCAGCGAGAAAGAAGAATTTGAAAACTGGCTTGGATTATGAAAGTGGAGTACTCCAAAGCTTTTGTAAAGGCCGTTAAAAATTTGTCTGGTAAAATGCCGGATTCAGTGAAAACCACAATTATTGAAACCAAACAAGCGGAGAACGTGAGCCAGTTAACCAACTGCGAAAAACTGGTTGGTTTCAAAAATATTTACCGGCTGCGGATTGGCGATTTAAGGGCTTTCTTTTTTCTGCGAATAAAACCCGACGGTAACACCGTAATTTTTGAATACCTCGTTCCGCGCGGACAGGCTTACGATAAAAAAATGCAGACAAATTTAAAGAAAAAGGATAAATAGATTTTCTTTTTCGTGCTATTTCGTGCTTTGGTGCTTTGGTGGCTTTTCTTCGTTTTTTGCCACCCACATAGTGATGCCAATGGCATAAAACACAAAGACACAAAAGTTCACTAAATTTTTCCTTAAAATCATGAATTCTCTTTTCGTGCTATTTCGTGTTTTTGTGCTTTTGTGGCATTTCTTTTTTTTGCCACGAAAACACGAAGACACAAAAAACTCACCAAATCTTTCTTTAATACATCAAATTCTTCTTTGTGCAATTTTGTGTTTTGGTGCTTTTGTGGCCCTTCTTTTTTTGCCACTAAATCACCAAAGCTCAATAAATTATAGAACAAACCTTTTTATACCAGATCCAATATTTACAACATTAAAATTGATTAAATATCCTAATCTTTTGTTCGTCAGTTTCAAATGGCTCAAAACCTGGGCTTCCCAAACCGGATTTACATTTTCAATTGCTTTTAATTCACAAATTACATTATCCTCGACCAACACATCCAAACGTAAACCTTCTTTAAATTCCAGGCCGTCATAAACAATTGGAATGTCCAGTTGCCGTTTGCAACTTAATCCCCGTTTTTCCAACTCATGACAAAAACATATTTCATATACTTTTTCCAGCAACCCGGGACCTAAATTTTTATGAACCGTGTAAGCTGAATCAACAATCAGTTTTCCAATTGATTCCAATTCGGGTGAAATCGGTGCATATTTTTTCATCGTATTATTCTTTTGGTGTTATTTTGTGCTTTTGTGATTTAGTGGCATTTCCTTTTTATTGCCACTAAAACTCTAAAACACCAAAGTTCACTAAATTATTTATTAAAGCTTGAACTCTTTTTCGTGTTATTTTGTGCTTTTGTGATTTAGTGGCCTTGCCTTTTTTTTGCCATCAAAACTTTAAAACACTAAAGTTCACTAAATTTTTCTTTTCAACAAATAATACATCAGCGGAATAAAGTACAAACTCACAAGGGTTCCCACAATCATTCCGCCGATAATTGCCAGTGCCAGTGGTTTTTGCAATTCAGCGCCCATTCCCTTCTGAAACAGAAAGGGAGTCATCGCGAGGATGGTCGTCAAACTGGTCATCAGGATTGGTTTCAGGCGCCGCTGTCCGCCAATAAATATCGAACGAACCAACGAGTTGCCTTCATCCATTTGTTTGTTGATGGTGTCAATTTTCAAAATGGAGTCGTTGATAATGATTCCCGCCATCACGATAATCCCTATAGCCGACATGATGTTGATTCCTGCTCCAAACAGCGCCAAAAACAGAAATGCACCAAACAGGTCGATGGGAACTTCGAACAACACAATCAGCGGAAGGACGAACGACTCGAACTGCGCCGCCAGAATAAAGTAGAGCAGCAGCAAACTCACCGCAATTATCAGCAACAGTTCTTTCAGCATCCCTTTTCCCGAAAGAATGGAACCACCGTAACTGATGTCGAAATTCTCGTTTGTGATTTCATTTTCGATGCGTTGGGTGGCTTCGGAATATTCATTGGAACCAATGTCGAGCAGCACCGGAAAATACTCACTTTCTTTCCCGGCCACAATCGATTTCAGACCGGTTCCCGAGCTGACTTTTACCAGCCCCGAAAGCGGGATTTGTTCGCCGTTGTCGTTGGTAACCGTTATATTTTGTACAATCTCGTAAATGGATGCGTAACTGTTGCCGATGCTCACCGGAATGAAAGTGTTGTTGTCGTTGATGGTAAAAACCGTGTTGGCATCGAACGCACTTTTTACCTGCCTGAAAAGTTCAGTGTTATTCACCTGGTACAGGAGTAGTTTTTCCGGGTCAGTTTCCAGCAGGATGAGTTCGCGGGTAATCAGTTTCGATTGCACCTTTCCGGGAAACAGTGTGCCCATCTTTTTTTGCAATTCAGCCAACTCATCAAGGTAACCTTCACGACCGGGATTGAAATGAGTAAACCGGACAATCAACGGCGCTTCGGTTTTTCCGAATGCGAGGTTAAACAGGTTGTCCGATTCCGTAAAACTGATATCTGCCTCCGGGTAGCGCTGCCAGAAAAGCGATGAAAGTTTTTCTGTGATTTCGTCCAGTTCGCGGGGTGAAGCCGCTTTCAAAAACAGTTTATTTTCCGAAGTTCCGGCTTCTTCGCCGCTGTTCAGCAAATATTGTTGCCGCCCGGCCTCTTCAATCACATAAACGAGATCGGGCTGAAGTCCCGAAAGCATTTCACTGATGCGGGCGTTGTTTTCATCCAGCGTGACCGGTTCGTTCCAGTCAATTTCCAGCAGGATTTCATCGTGGCTCACTGCAGGGAATTGTGCGATTTTTAATTCACGGCCTAAAAAAACGGCCGCAACCAACATCAGCACAACAATTGCCAGCGAAGCAACCTGGCGGCGCAATACGAACTTTAATCCGCTTTCGTACCAGCTAAAATACCGGGGCAGCTTTTTGTTTATTACTTCCTTTTGTTGGCGGCCTTTGTAAAACAACCTGTACAAGGTGGGAAGCAGTGTAATGGAAACCAAAAGCGAAACAATCAACCCGATGGACACGGCCACTGCCTGGTCGAAAAAGAGGGCGCCGGCCATTCCTTTCATAAAAATGAGCGGAATAAAAACCGCACAGGTAGTGAGAACCGAAGTGATGAGCGGACGGATTACCTCGTTGGTACCGTTGATGCAGGAGCGGTTTAATTGTTTGTGGTTTGTGGTTTGTGGTTTGCCTGCCCCGTGAAATTCAACGTTAGGAGAAAAATTCATCGGGGTTGTTTGTTGTTTGGAATTTGCTACCTGGGATTTATTTGTTATTTGGTTTTTGTTATTTGTTATTTTCCGTTGCCTGTGCTGGGTGATGTTGTCGATGACGATGATGGAGTTGTCAATCATCATCCCCACACCGAGAATTAAACCGGAGAGCGAGATAATGTTGATGGAGAGTCCGGCGAGGTAGAAAAACAGCAGCGCAATCAACAGTGAAACCGGAATGCTGATTCCAATCAGCCACGGCGCCCGGCGTTCGCGTAAAAACAGGAACATCGCCAGAAATGCCAGCAGCCCGCCAATCAGCAGACTTTGCTCCAGGTTATTGATGGAGTATTCAAGAAGCTTCGACTGGTCGCGGGTAACGGCAAAATCGAGGTCGGGGTAATCTTCACGGAAATGGGTAACCAAAAATTCAAGCTCATCTTTCAGGTCGGCCATTTTTGCATCCGACTGTTTTATGATGGCCAGACTAACCGCATCTTCCGAGTTAAAGTGGACATTCCCGGCAGGTTTCCGGGGCTGCAATTCAATTGCGGCCATCTCTTTCAGTGTCACGACTTTTCCGTTCAGGTTGACCGGTACATTTTCGATATCGGAAACATCACGCAGCCGTGTGTTAAACCGGATGTTGTATTGATACTGCCCATCACGAATAAGCAGGTTGCCCAAATTGATGTTATTGTTCTGCAGCGCTGTTTCGAGCCCGGCAATTGAAAAAGCGCCGCTTTGCAAAAACGCTTTATGTGGCGTGATTTTTATCTCGGGCGTTTGCAGTCCACTCATATCCACCAGTGCTACTTCCGGGAGTTGTTCCAGTCGTTTGCGGATAACCTGGCTGGTGAAATTGCTTAATTCAAGCCCCCCTCGGTCCCCCCGGAGGGGGGAAGAAGCCCCCCTTGTATTCCCCCCAGAGGGGGAAGTGGAAGCGTTGTTTGATGCAACTGCAAAATCTGGAAGGTCTTCGATTTTTTGAGTGACCATCAGGTAAAAAACAGGAATGTCGGACGCACTGGCGCGAATGACCTCGGGGCGGTTCATTTCGCGCGGAAGGTAATTCATAGCCTTGTCTACTTTTTCATTCACCTCTACCGAAGCCAAATCAATGGGTGTTCCGTGCTGAAAACGAAGTTCAATCCACGCCGAACCGTCGCGGGTTTCACTTTTCATTTCTTCCACATGGTTTACTTCCTTCAACACATTTCTCAGTGGTTTTACCACTGTGTTTTCCAGTTGCCGGGCAGGCAATCCGCCAGATGAAATCCGCACCGAAACCACGGGAATATCGATGTCGGGCATCAGTGAAACCGGAAGGCTGGTGGTGGTTGCCAAACCAATTAGCAACAGAGCTAAAAAAGCCATTGTTACTGCGACAGGACGGTGGATTAGGAACTTGACCATTTTATTAGTTTTATTTAGTTAGTAGAGTCCACTCTGAAAAATAAAAAAAAGAAGATATGCCACAAAGTCACGAAAACACTAAGAAACACAAAGGCCTAATTATCTGCAAATTATTCTTTGTGAAAACTTCGTATATTAGCGTCTTAGTGGCTGGAATTGACTTTTCAGAGTATGCTCTTAGTACCATTTTATAATAAAATTTTATCATTCATTCTACCAAAATCAAGATTGGATTATCATCGTAATTCACTTCCAGTTTATTCCCTCCTAACTCAACCTGCTTCGTTTTTTCTTCTATCCCGTTTTCAAAAAAATCGAGCGGAGCACAACTCAAAATCATCAAATCATCCTGAATTCCCACTGGTGTTCGAAGAGATTCAAAGTCAGGTAAATTGAAGTAGGAAGAAAGCTGCCCGTTCATAAAAACGTTGCTTCTTTTTTGTTCATTGATGGCATAGCAACTGTATTTTTCATCATCGACAATTACAAAGTAGTACCCGCCAAATTTAAAAGTTCGGCGTAAATACGGAACGTACCCGGCGTCTTTTGCATCCCTGTGAAACGCTGATCTTTTCCGTGATTCCACATATTTTGTTGAAAAACTTGCAGGAACCGCTTTTTTACCGAGATCGTACGAAATGACTTTTTGAAAAGAGTCCGCTTCAAATCTGTACAATCCAAATAAGTTTGAGCTGTAAAAGTAAAGCTGATTGTCAGTTTGCATAAAGCTGTTCGCATTCCCGATACAGAAAATCGAGTAGGGACTTTCATTAGCGTGGATAAATTTTCGACTGACTTTGTTCTCTTCAAAACTGTAGATGCCTGTGAAATACTTTTCACTCTCACCCACGTAATTGCGATAAAGAAACAGGTTTCCATCTTCCAGAAGGTGAATGTCCAAACTGTAGAAATTCTCCAGTTTCCGTTTTTCAAGTTTATCACCTGCATAGTTAAAAATGCAAATTGTGTGAGCCAAATCCAGCACGTAAAGCCGCTTACTCTTCGGATCTACATCAAATGCAATAACCATTTGCACTTCATCCGGCCCCTTCCCTTTTTTCAGTTTTCGAATATATTCTCCCTGTGTGTTGAAAATATAAATATTAAAATCGGAAAGAATGAAAATGCGATCATTTTGCGAATCGATGTAAACATTCGAAACGCTATTCAAAAGTGATGATTCCGTGGTTTCGAGCGGGATGATTTTCTGAACTTCTCCGGCAACAAGTTTTTCTGATTGCGTAGCATCGAGTTTAACCACTTTTAATTGATTCGCATCTTGCCGGCAACTGCAAAACAAAAAAGAAGCGATTAATACAATTAAGAATAAAAGGTTTTTCATCGGTGTTTATATTTATTCCGCCGTTTGCAGCAGTTAAAAAAGTTGCTGTTATTCAATTTCCACTTCCGCTTCGT
This sequence comes from Tangfeifania diversioriginum, assembly GCF_900141875.1. Lineage (GTDB taxonomy): Bacteria > Bacteroidota > Bacteroidia > Bacteroidales > Prolixibacteraceae > Tangfeifania > Tangfeifania diversioriginum. The sequence continues at coordinate 17,990 of NZ_FQZE01000046.1, forward strand.
GCGCAAGATTTAGGTTGTTAGAGACAATTACGGTATCGCCTGATTCAAGCGTGGCTCCCTCTCGTGCAACTACCGAATAGTAGTGTTCATTTTCGTCGAGTACGTTCACGTAGGTCCAGTACGCAATGCCGTCCGTGTATCGAAAAAGCACCTCCTGGTTTTGCCTCAGCACAACGGCTTGCTTGGGAACCACCAACTTGCCGGGTATCGATTTTTTGATGCTCACTTTAACATTCATCCCTTCGAGGTAGCCGTCCGGATTATTTACTTCCGCTTTTATCCATGCCAGTCCGTTTTCATCGATACGCGGATTAATTTCCCTAATCGTCCCGGAGGTTTCATTGGCTCCTGCCACAGGGGTAACCGTTACTTTCTGGCCGGTTTGCACCTGGCCGATTTCGGTTTCCAAAAGCGGAAAACCGATGGTAAAACGGCTGTCGTTTATCAGTGTACAAAACGGTTCCGACGAATTGGCTTTTTCAAACGTTTTTTGCTTTATTCCTTCCACTTTGCCGGTAAAAGGTGCTTCCAGCGAAGCGTCGCGGAGTTGCTGTTGTGCTTCATCCAGTTGTATTTTTGCCTGGTTGTAGCCCGAGCGAATATTGGCAATTCGCAGATGTTCTTCGGGTATGGCACTGTTTATATCTTTGTAGCCCATACTCAGCAACGCATCTATCCGGTCAATTTCGGCTTTCTCCATGGCAACCTTAGCTTTTTCTAAACTGAAACGGTATTCATCGTTTTGGAGGCGTGCCAGTTCGCTGCCTTTTTGGGCTGTTTGTCCGTTCCGGTAACTGATGGATTCAATGATTCCCGGATTTTTAAAATAAAGCTCCGCCTTTTGAATGGCTGAAAGCTTCCCGTTGCTGATGATTTCACGGGTAAAATCTCCGCGCTCGAGCACAATTACATCTACGAGGTTTTTCTCTTCGGGAAGCGATTCTGTAGAAGATTCCGAATCGTCGCCGGCAGTACCGGTGCAGGATATAAGAGCAACAGCGATTAAAATGTAACCGGCTAATTTAATTAGCGAAGCGGGTTTTAAGGTTATGTTTTTTAGTCTCATGGGCCGATAGTTAACGGTTTAGTTTGTGAATTTAACAAAAATTATTCCTCCTTTATAATTCTTATCTGGATAAAATTTAAACCTCGTTTTGCTCCTGGCTGCTAATGCTTTCAAGACAGAAAAACTACGTATTAAAGATTACAAGAAAAATTATATTTGAGTCGACAACAATCTTAGTCATCCCAACCAATTTCTTTTTGGATCCTCTCCCACCTTCCTTTTTTGATTTTTTTTAACAGCCTGTCAATATTATTATTATCAGCCTCAGAATTTAGAGTCAGTTCTTCATATTTTAAATAACCGAGGATAGGTTGTATTTTCGAGGCTTTTGTTCCGGCTTTGAACCGGACAATTATTTCGTTATTTTGTCTTTCTACTATCATTATCTCTTTTTTTATTTCGAATGTACAAAAATTTACAGTGTTCAGTGCATTTTCAAAAGACAACAAAAACCAGGCGGTAGAATACTTTATCAGGGCAATTTTTTCGTCCTGCTCGTTTCTCGTTTCAGAATTCTTTTATTGAAAAAATAAATAATACGGGATTATCCGAGGACTTAAGCTTATCCAGCTTATTTATGATTGCTTCATATTCAGGTCTGAAATCTGCTTTTTTAGATTTCTTCAAATCTTGTATTCTGTTAAGACAAATAAATGCAGGGAGAGCACTTACAAAATAATTATTTTTTGTACAACTCACTATCTGTGGCGAGATTGGATATTGAAACTTATTTTGTTGTGTAATATGTTTATCGGAATTTTTACTGTAGATGGTAAAATAGTAGTGCCCTTTATAAATGAAGGAAAAGTATAAAAATGAGTCTGTTTCATATACATTATCGACATCAATGGCATAATTTCTGGTTTCAGGTTGCTTAATTGTTCGGCCGACATCGGCACCAAACTCTCCGGGTAAATAACCTGTTGGCAATGATTTATCTCCAAAGTCAACAAAATATTTCGGAGATAATCTATTCTCATCAAGCCAATAAATAGTATCGTTACCAGTAAAATACCTGAAGTTATATCCGTTTTCCGATTCAAAAAAACGGGTTCCCATATATAATTTCTTTTCAAGAGGAAAATATTTTTCCAGTATTTTACCTTTCAAATCGATTTTAACCATAGAATAGGAAGTTTTTTCTGGTTTTGCATGAATTCCAAAGCTCCCTCTCCAAAGGTAGAATCCTTTTTTTCCTGCAAATGCAAATTTGGTTGCACCAAACAAATCACCATTAGAATCAAAAATTTTGAATTTTATATCATCTAAGTATTCTAAATCAGGGGAATAAATTTGCATCCTGTTGTAAGTTAAAATATAAATATTCCCTTTGCTGTCGATTTTAAAATCCCTTAAATCAAGATATTCTCCCGGTCCTCTTCCTTGTTTATCGAGTTTATTTAAAAACTTGCCGTTTTCATTAAAAATATACAATGCTTGTTGTCTTTGGTCATGCACATAAAATCTGTTTTGCCAATAAGTAATCCTGGTAATTTTAGAGATTATGCAATCGTCATTGGTTTCAAGGGGTACAACAAATAATGTATCAGCAAATTCATGCCAGGGAAGTGGTTCCTGAAATTTATCTATCGTAATTTTTTTCAGTTTAAATGCATTCGTTACATTAATTTCTGTTTTATTGGGGTTGCTACATGAAAATAGTAATAAAAATACTATTATTGAATTTCTTCTATTAACAGGCATGGATTGTCATTTTCATTTACATTCAATACTCTTGAGTACATTTTCAGGGCTGTAGTGTCATCTTTAAATAATTGAGGGTCAAATTTTGCGATACTCCAACTATCGACTGGCGATACGAGATGGTTTTTATAAACTGTGTGGGATAAAAATGAGGTGCTGGCGATATATCCTTTATCCGGATTTTGAATATTGATATAAACAGTATAATAATTGCCATTGTGGCAATACCGTATCGACCAATATTCGTTCAACTTTTGAAGACTTGTAAAGTTGTAGTAATAATCACCATTCTTCAGGTCGTCCCGGTTATTTATATCATCGCGGACAGTAAGGTCGAATGCCTTATTTTCAGCGTCTGCCGAAAGTAACAGAAACGGGCGGGGAGAAGCTTGCTCGTCGAACTTGTAAACGATATTTCGAAAGGGGGAACAATAAAACAGCTCGTTGTCAATTCTGCACAACTGGCTTCCGTCAACCGATCCTAAATACTTTTCGCTGTTTTTAAAGTATTTGTGTTCTTTTTTGCCATCTATACTTAAAACAATTATTTCATAGTTGTATTCAGGTTGATTTTGAAATGAACTGGCATAAAAAACGAGATAATCATTTAATGCCGCTAACTCTCTGGCAGCAAAATTCAGATTTATGGAGCTAATGAATTCACCCGAATTTATGTCATAACAATTTACTTTATGCACGTCGTAGATAAATAAAAACCGTTTATTTATCGCAAAATCTTCAATCTTATAATACTCTTCCGGGCCTTTCCCAATATTATTTATGGTGTATTTTATCGTTCCTTTTTGCAAATTTTCATCCAACCCGTAGCATATAATTTTCTGATCATCAGCCAAAAAAATATATTTCTGACTTGCACTAATCTTTTTCACTTCTCCCAGAATGTTATTGGGGTTTGAAGTTGTTTCCATCGGAATGAAATATTGTTCTCCAAAAACAGGCAATTTTTTTGCGTTCGGATAATTTGAAATATCATATTTTAGTGTCTGGCTTAAATCAACTGCACAATAGTCTTTCATTTTGTTTTTGTTACACCCAATTACAAGCACAACAACAAATAAGAGTAATGTTTTTTTCATTATTTTTACTTTTAAAACATTGGCCTTAATTAAGCGATTTTTCGCAAATAATATAATATTAAGACCGGATTGTCTGACGGATTTATAGCATTAATTATTTCATTCTGTTTTTTAGAAATAGAAAATGTGGCAGATTTGATCAAATTTTTGTACTCCGACATTCTGGAATCAACATTAGAGTTTTGAATCATATTCAGAAGTTCATTCTTTATCTGGATATTATCATTTTGTGAACGGTTTAAAATGTCCTTTATGGATTCAATTTGATATGGTTCAAAGTAACTTAAAAATAAATCGTTATTCCCTGTAAGAATGGCACCTCCCTTAACCAATCCCGCAAAATCGTTTAAAAACAAGTTTGCAAAATAAAGCTTCTCCTCTTTTTTAAAATAAAATCCATTATATATCATTGATTTATAAACAAAGGAAAAGAGAAGATAATTTTCGGACTCAGAAAAACTTTTAAGAAAAGCATAATCAGAATGCTCCAATTCCTCATTAAAAATATATTTAGGAAATTTAAAAAAATCTTCAGGTATTGTATGTTTTCCAAACTCAATTTGATATTTAAGGGATATACTATCAGGGCCAATCCTAAATATTGAGTTACTATACCCTGGAGAAACACTATAACTATGAATATTGTTATTAAAAAAGTTAAATCCACCCTTCGTTAAATTACCGAATTCAAACTCATGCTTTAAAACTTCGCCGCTCTTATTTACTATGAGCAGATGATGTTTTATTTTTATTCCATTGTCAACATAATTGGTGCGGTCAATATAAAGGGCAAATATTCCGGGACCGACAACGGAAAAAGAATCGAACAAATAATCTAATTTTATTTCTTCGAAAAAAGTTCCATCAAAATAATAAGAAAGTATTTTACGGTTGTTATTGCACCATATCATTATTTTATTAGAAAACTGATCGATAGCAATATCATTGGGTTCGTCATATTCTCCCGGTCCCTTCCCATTATTTCCTATATTGAATAAGTATTTCCCATCACTATTAAAAGCCAAAACCGATTTACTTAATACCTGATCCATTACGTATATTCTGTTGTCATGATAAATTACTTTATCAATCCGTCCAATTAATGATTCATCTGTAGTTTCTAAAGGTATTATCTTGATACTATCAAAAACCTCGGAGTATTTTAATCCGGCATTTTCAGGTATCTCATCAATTGTAATTAACTTATAATTTGATGTGTCAATTTCTTGTTTTAATTTATTAGTGCAAGCCAACATCATTGCTGACATTATTAGGCATATAATATTTTTAATCATATTTGTATAAATAATTCTATTTAGGGTTTGCTGAAAAACTAACGATTTATTTTTAATAGGCATTGTTCAACTCCGTTATTAGCAGGTTGAAAATTCACTAATAATTCCATTGTCT
>NZ_FQZE01000007.1 GCF_900141875.1 Tangfeifania diversioriginum
CCTGCTCAACTGTAAAGTGGTGGCCGCAATCCTTGCAAAAATATCTTTGCCTTTGTTTAACTATACCATCTTTACGAAAATTCTGGCTTTTACATTTTGGACAACTATTCATATTGATTAATAATAGGTTAATAATTATCCAAATATACAAAAAAAAACTATACTAAATTAACAATGCCCATTTTTTTAGTACAAATAATATTTATATTCTACTTTGGTTTATTTTTTCGGCCTAAATTAATTATGATTTTATTCAAAAACAAATGTTTTGTTAATCTGGCACAATAAAATTTTTGAAAGAATTCGTGGGAGACTTTTTTAAAATCGGGTGTTTACAATATTTGCATACTGTGAACCAAATGTATAAGTAACAGCTATTGAAGTGGAAAAAGAAAAGTCGGTGGCCAGCTCCCGTTGTTTCAGCAGTACTTCTTCAAGAGAAGCCTCTCCTTTGGGAAGTGATAACTGATCCTGAATTACATCGTACTCGGCCTGAAATGTAAGCGAGAACCCTTCAAATAACCTAACCGAAGTTTGGCCATAAAATTCGATGCGTCGCCGGGCAAAATCGTGCAGGTAATGCGATCCCTCCAAACCCGTTTCAATATTTCCCCAGGGTTGCTGAATATTAATTCGCCCCTCAATTTTATGGTTGAACAGGTTTTCAGTGGTTTTGTTATAAATGGTTTCCTCAAAATAATCAACATAACCATAACCAATTTGGTAAGAAAATGTAATGGATCGCCTGGTGGCAACTTCGTAGGGGAAGATGCTGTATTCAATACCGGGGCTGAGCATAATTTCGTGCCTGATGTTACGTCCGTTATGCGTAAGGTAATCGCCAAAAATTCCAGCCGACCAGTGGTCATTCAAACTCTTTATGGCATAACTGTCGAGCCCGTGGCGGCGTTGTTCGCTAATTACGGGGTCTTCATTTTCAGTTGTTTGTATTTTTATCCTGCCATAATTAAAGTAGGGCCTGATGCGTAATTTCCATTCATCAGTAACCCGGTCGGCAAAAATGCCCCACCTCGAATTCAGCTCACTCTGATTCGATTCCAAATCGAAACTCACCCGGCCAATGTATGCCTCAAGAACCCAGTTATTCCAGGGATCTGAAACTTCCTGTAGCGACTGATTAGCCCCGGACCCTTCATACTCAATATTGAATTGCGTGCCCAACGGTGTTTTTAAGATAAACGATACAATCCCCATTTTTACATATTTTTTAAGGGCATTGCGTCGTTCATCAAGCGTGGCATCCCGGTCAATAATATGTTTCAATGTATGTTCCTGCCCTTCAAAATTCCTTTTCCCAATAAAGCTGAACTGGTATTCCCTGCTGCCTCCCCCGGTTTCTTCATCGGTTACAAATACATGTATATCGGCCAGTTCGGGGTCGCGTACATAATTAACAAATGTCATATCGGTGCGGATTAGGTCAAAATCACACCTGCGACAGTCAAGGTAAATAAGAGGGGCCTTTAAATCTTCCCCGGAGGAATTCCACACAGTAGTGTCAACCTCCGCTACCTGCGCATTCATCTCTGAAAATCCCGATGAAATTTGGAGAATGTAAAAAATAAAAACAACTAAAATTGATTTTTTCATTTATCAAAAATGCCTCCCAGGTTTAAAGTTATTTGATTTCAACTTTCTGGTTTTTTCTGTTTGCCTGATAAGACGTTACAAAATTACGATTCTAAATCTTATTATTACTGAAAAGGCGAAAGGGATGTCGTCGATTTAATATTTGATAATATCGAATTTGAGAATAAAGGATTGTGATTTGGGAAATTGGAAGAATCGGATATTAAAGTTGATAATTATAACAAAACCAAGGTAACCGAAATTGGTCGGAAAAAGTATCCTCAGAAGACTTAAATTTTGAACTTTCTGTACCGATATAATATTTTTATTGAACTGGAATAAGTAAATAAATTGCTGGGCATTACTGCTATGCTGTTTCAGAAGCTATTTAGTGATATGTATAAGTAGGGGAATAAATAAAGTCATAGTCTCACTCTGAGTGAGACTATGACTAAATGAATTTATACGTCAAGCTGGCTTTCAGCTTCGGCTGTAACTTTTACTCCGGTTGTACCGCCACGATTGAGTTCAATATCAACAGGCTCGTTGGTTTTCCACGCCCCGTTTGTAAAATCAGGTACATCAATTGAATCGGAACGGTTGGCAACCGACCATTCGCTGAGTGGCCCAACTACGCTCCACAGCGCTGCATCGTAAACATCCTGGTCGAGTGGAATACCATTGCGCAGGCAATCAATCAAGCGCCAGTCCATAATAAAGTCCATGCCGCCGTGGCCACCAACTTTACGGGCCATCTCGCCAACTAGTTTTACAATTTCAGGTGTGTATTGTTCTTCAAGTACTTTCATTTCATCATCGCTGAACCAACTGTGTCCTTTGGCAATTTTACCCGGGGTAGGATATTTGCGTGCAATCCCCTCGGTACCGCTCACAAGGTGTATTCTTGAATACGGACGCGGGCTGGTTACATCGTGTTGAATCATAATGGTTTTGCCTTTGTTGGTGCGGATGGTTGTTGTGTTCATATTTCCGCGGTAACTGTCGGTGGCAAAAGATTCATAAAAACCATCTTCATTTGCAAGTTCAGCCGCCATTTTTCCCATCTGGAAATCGTCGGTTGACATAGAAGTTAGGTAATCCATTTTATCGCCCCGGTTCACGTTCAGAACCTGGCAAACAGGGCCCAAGCCGTGAGTAGGGTAGAGGTTACCGTTGCGTTGCTGGTTTTCCTTCAGGCGCCACATATCAGAATAGGAACCTTTTCCGAAATTATTTTGCAGTAGATCGTGAATATAAGCGCCTTCTGTGTGCACAATTTCGCCAAAGAAACCCTGGCGGGCCATATTTAATGTAAGAAGTTCAAAGAAATCGTAACAACAGTTTTCCAGCATCATGCAATGCTTTTTGGTCCGTTCCGATGTTTCTACCAACTGCCAGGCTTCTTCTACCGTGCCGGCAGCCGGTACTTCGGTGGCCGCATGTTTCCCGCTTTCCATGGCATAAACGCACATGGGGGTATGCAAATCCCAGGGGGTGGCAATGTAAACCAAATCCACATCCGGACTTTCACACAGCTCTTTCCAGGCCTCTTCACTGTCAGTATATTCCTTTGCTTTTGGCAGACCGTGTTTCTCCAGAATTTGCTGGCCCCGCTCAACACCCGCCGGATTTTTGTCGCACAATGCGGTAATTTTTACCCCTTCAATATTCGACATCCGTTCTACTGCCCCGGGACCTCTGTTGCCCAGACCAATAAAACCTATTCGAACTGTTTCGAGTTTAGGTGCTGCATATCCGCTCATATTAAACTGTTGCGGATGCGACTTATTTACTGATTCTTTGATGGTTGAAAGGGACGATTCACCGCTTCCATTGCTTTCGCGGCTGCATGATGCTAATCCTCCTGAAAGCATCCCGGCTCCCGCAACGCCGGCAATCTGGAAAAATTTTCTCCTGTTTGTTTTCATCTTAACACGTGTTACTATTGATTTTAGTTTTAAATTTATTTCAAAAGTCTATCGACATATATTGAAAAGTTTAAAAATACAAATTTATATTTCATAATCAACTGAATTTTTCAGAAAGTTAAAATCCACTGTTATTTTTTCTATATTAGTTTGCTGAAATTATATTTACTTTTTTACTAATTATGTTATCAGTTTCATAACAGGTAAAGTTATGCAATTCTCACTAAATCAAGCTTTATGAAGAAGTTTTTTTCTCTTTTGTTGAGCATTTTCCTCATCTCTTTTTATGCCTGGTCGCAGGAAGATGTTACAAAAACAGGATGGAATTTTGGTGCTTTGCCAACCATTACCTTCGATACCGATTTGGGATTTCAGTATGGAGCGTTGGTAAATTTATACAATTATGGCGATGGCAGCCGTTATCCCAACTACGATCATTCACTCTATTTTGAGGTGTCGCGTTTTACAAAAGGCAGCGGAATTAACCGGTTTTACTACGATTCGGATAAGTTGATTGAGGGGCTGCAAACTTCGGTTGATATCAGTTATCTTTCGGACCAGGCTTACGATTTTTATGGTTTTAACGGTTATGATGCAGTGGTTAACCCGAACTGGATTGACGACGAAGAAGAAGAGTATAAAAGCCGCATGTTTTACAAATACGACCGGCGACTGTTTCGGTTTAAAGTGGATTTGCAGGGCAATTTTTCAGAAAGCAATTTTCGCTGGGCTGCCGGCATAAATTTGTTGAATTTTTCGGTGGGCTCGGTGGATATCGACAAATTAAACGATGGAAAAGACGATGCGGAAAAATTACCCCCGCTCGCGGAACAACCCGGCCTTTATGAAAAGTACAGGGATGAATGGAGTATTATACCCGAAGATGAAGCTGACGGCGGGTTTGTGCCCACACTCAAAGCCGGTTTGGTTTACGACACGCGCGACAACAAACCCAATCCCATGAAGGGAATCTGGACCGAAGCTGTTTTGGTTGGAGCCCCCGAATTTCTGGGTGCCGAAAGCGGTTTCGTAAAATTCAACCTTACACACCGACAGTATTTCACGCTAGTGCCCAAAGATTTGTCGCTGGTTTATCGCTTGTCTTACCAAACAACGGTTGCCGGACATACACCGTTTTATTACCAAACACAGGTGATTACTTCTGTTTTGAAAGGCGCCAGTTCCGAAGGACTCGGCGGAGCAAAATCGTTACGCGGTATTCGCCGGAACCGGATTGTGGGCGACGGGTTTTTCTACGGAAATGTGGAAGCCCGTTGGAAATTCGCCCGGTTTCAGTTTATAAATAATAATTTTTACCTGGGGTTGAACGGATTTATGGATTTTGGAAGAGTTACAAAGAAAATAGATACCACATTAACGAATGTATATGGTGATTTAAAATCTGATTATTTCGATCGTGGTGCTGAAGCGATGCACTATTCCTACGGCGCCGGACTGCGCATTGCCATGAACCAGAATTTTGTAATTGCTGTGGATTACGGTTTTGCTGCCGACGAACGCGACGGAGATTCGGGATTATACATTGGACTAAACTACCTTTTTTAAACTATAACTTATGAAGAATTTTTTCTCAACCTTTATTGTTTTGATGAGCGCTGTGCTCATTCAGTTTTCGTGCTCCACAAATGTGAACTCAGAAGTAAATGGCCTTTCGGTGGATACACTGGAACTGGCAGGTGAAAAAATGCAGGAATACATCGACAGCGGGAAACTGGCAGGTATTTCGGCATTAATTTATAAAGATGGCGAAACGGTTTATCGCGAAAATTTTGGTTTTGCCGATCTGGAGGCGCAAAAGCCAATGGAGGACAATACCATATTTCGGATTTTTTCGATGACAAAACCCATTACCGCGGTGGCTTTAATGACATTGTACGATGAGGGTAAGTTTAAGCTCGACGACAAAGTTTCCACCTATATTCCTGAATTTGCAGCAACCAAAGTGTACAATTCTGAAACCAAAACACTTGAACCACAGCAGGAAGAAATGACAATCCGGCATCTGCTAACGCACACCTCCGGAATTCCGTATGGCTGGGATCAGAATGCATACGTCGATTCGCTGTACCGTGTATCCGGCGCTGGCGGCTGGGAAGGTACCATTGGCGAAAAGGTGAAAATTATGGCTTCATTGCCTTTAAAACATCAGCCCGGAACAACTTGGGAATACGGTCTTTCAATTGATGTGGCAGGTTATCTCGTTGAAGTTTTGTCGGGAATGCCGTTTGATGAATACCTGAAAACTCAAATTTTTGAACCACTTGGAATGGACGACACCGGTTTTTATGCGCCCAAAGAAAAACATGACCGGCTTTCGGCATTACATGCGGTGCAATCGGGAAATTTAAAAAATGCGGAAGGTGGCATGAGCATGGCATTTATGCAGCCAGTTACACTGTTCTCGGGTGGCGGCGGATTGGTTTCCACCATGGACGATTACCTTCAGTTCAGCAAGATGCTTTTGAATGGGGGAGAACTGAATGGAAAACGAATAATCGAAGAATCTACTGCTCAGTTGATACTATCGGATCAATTGCCTGATGGAGTCAGGTACGAAGGGGATAAGGGTTATGGCCTGGGCGGAAGTTATGATCCTGAAACCGGTGAATACGGCTGGGCAGGTGCTGCTTCCACCAAATTCTGGATAAATCCTGAAAACGATATGATAGTGATTACCGGTGCACAGTTAATGCCCGCTGATTATACGTATGCCAATGAATTTAAGTCGATAGTGGACAGGGCGGTAACGGATTGATTACTTGTCCTTCACCCGCTTAAACCGGAACATTTTCAGCAGCCAGTTGGGCAGCGGATGGTGGCCACGTTTACGGAAATCCACAAACCAGCCAATTTTTTTCAGGATAGGTATTTTATGGGTTTCCACGAACTCAATTAGTGTACCTTCGGGAGCCTGAATATAGGCAAAATTACCTGCAGCCTCGCCCATGTCGAAACTGTCTGAATCGCGGGCACTGTCAACTGTAAAAGGAAATCCGGCCTGTTTTACTTTTTCGCGGAACTCGTCCATGCCGTTTATGTCGTAACAAATGTGGATGAACCCGGGGTCGCCCCAAATCCGACCTTCATAAATATTTCGGGGGTGGCGGTCGAGTGCCTGTACCAGCTCAATATACGATGAGCCGAAAAACGGGCTGAAAGCACCATTTTTCACATCGGAGTGTTTGAGCAGTACACGCCTGAATTGTCCGTTGCCGCCGGGTAAAACTGCAAAATCAGCAAAAGAGTCAGTTTTGTCGTAAACAACCTTATCGTACTTTAAAATATCGCGGTAAACTTTCAGACTTTCATCCAAATTCTCTACACCTATTACAGCTCCCAGCACTCCGCCGTTCACCGATTTTTCGCGCCTGAAAACTTCGTGCTCATGCTTTACCTCCCATAAGTTGCCCAAATTGTCTTTCAGGTAGAAATGTTCATTTCCTGCCGGGTCTTTTGCAATGTCACCCAGAATATTCAGTTTTTCAGCCGAAAATTTCTGGTATGCTTTATTAATATTGTCGGTTTTCAGTTTCCCGATGTTAATGCCCAGGTCGCCCATCTGGATTTCAAAACCGGGCCGTTCCGGTTTTTTCCCTTTGTGTTGCCATATTTCAAATCCGCCGCCGCCCTGCATATTGAGCGCCAGCACCGCATGCCGTTCGCGTGGTTTACCTCCTGTGTGCGGAAGCATGAGTTCGGCTGTGGCCACATCTTCAAACATGCGGATATCCATGGAGAAATGCTCGCGATACCATTTCCAGGCCTTTTGTAAATTTTCAACACCTACACCCAACTGCTGAATCCCGTTAATTTTTACTGACATCTTACTTTTGATTTTGAGTTTTTTACAAAGGTTCAACCTTTGACGACAAATAATAATAAATTCGTGGAAAAAACCGGCGGATATGCACCATAATCAGTTCTGTTCCGCCAACCAGTATTTCTTTTCGTTCTTTTTTCAGTTTCCGGCAAATAACTTTTGCACTTTCGTCGGCCGGTTTTCCTTTCTCCTGACCTTTATCCATTTTTCCGTGTGCTGCTCCGTCCTTTTCGAGCGCATTAACCGAAATATTTGTTTTTATGCGACCGGGAATAATAATTGAAACCCGGATGTTGTTAGCCGCATTTTCGGCCCTGAGGCTTTCAAAAAAACCATGAAGTGCATGTTTTGAAGCAGAATAAGCTGATCGGTACGGGAACCCGAATTTTCCCACAATACTCGATGTTACCGCTATTTGTCCGCCTCCGTTTGCAATCATAGCGGGTAATATTGCTTTGGTAAGGGCAACGGTGCCAAAAAAATTCACTTCAAAAATTTTCCGATCAACGGCTGTGGATGTTTCACTCACTAACGACCTTTGGCTGATGCCTCCAAAATGGTAAAGCGCATCGATTTTATTTTCTTCTGCCAAAACTTTTTGGGCTGCCAATGCTACAGCTTCTTCGTTGCCTAAATCGAACGGGATTACTTTTGCAGAGCTGCCATTCTTTTGGCAAAAAACGGCCACCTTAGTTAACGCTTCCTCATTTCTTCCAGAAAGAATTAAATGAACCTTCTTTTTGGAAAGCTCCATGGCGGTAGCTTTCCCTATTCCCGAGGAAGCTCCTGTTATCCATATAATTTTGTTTGAAAAATCCATAACCTGTTCGGTTCAATGTCTGCGAAGATAATATTCAAAAGCCAATTGAAATGTTCAGCCTATAAAAAAGTTGAACTTTTTATATCGATTCGGATTTTGTAATCAAAAATATACTGTTTATGGTGCCTTGAAAATTACATCTGATAATTAAAAAAAGGCCATCTTTTTTTTAAAAGACAGCCTTTTATTTCAGCTTAAAATTATTGGATGTGTCAGGAAAAAATTATAAAACTGTATATTTCTTTATATCCACATCGTGCATCATTTCATAAATGATTGCAAAAAGTTTTTCCACATTTGGTTTTGAAAAATATTCCCCATCTATTCCGTAGGCGGGTTTGTGTGCCATTGCCGGAAGCGTGCGCGGTGCCGTATCGAGGTAATCATAAGCCTTTTGTTCTTCCATCACATTTTGCATCATGTAAGCCGTGGCACCCCCCGGCACATCTTCATCAACAAAAACTACTTTATTGGTTTTTTTAATTGATTCCAGAATGATGTGGTTAACATCGAAAGGCATGAGTGTTTGAACGTCAATTACTTCAGCCGAAATGCCTTTCAGCTTCTGGAGTAACCCCGCAGTTTTTATTGCATGGTGGGCATTCCAGCCATAAGTTACAATAGTTACGTCGGACCCTTCCTTTAAAATTTCAGGAACCCCCACTGGCACTCTGTATTCGCCTGGATTAGCCGGCAATTTTTCTTTTACATTATATCCTTTCAACGGCTCGATAACCAGTGCCGGGTCGTTTGCTTCGAGGAGTGTGTTGTACATTCCAGCGGCCTGTGTCATATTTCGAGGAACGCACAAATGCATTCCTCGCAGCGAGCCCAGCAACATTTGCATGGGTGAACCGGCATGCCACATTCCCTGCAACTGATGCCCCCGCGTGCGGACGATTACCGGAGCCGCTTGTTTCCCTTTAGTACGGTATTGCAGCGTGGCTAAATCGTCGCTGAGTGTGGAGTGTGCATAAATCAGGTAATCGAGGTATTGAATTTCGGCAATGGGCCTGAATCCACGCATGGCTAATCCAACGCCCTGACCAATTATTGTTGTTTCCCTGATACCGGCATCGGAAACACGGTGGGCACCGTATTTTTTCTGCATGCCTTTCATTCCCTGGTTTACATCACCCAGCATCCCGGTATCCTGACCAAAAGTTACCAGGTTCGGGTATTTTTGGAACAGTACTTTAAAATTGGAATTGATAATTTCAGCACCGTTAACTTCCGCTGAATCGTCATCATATTTAACGGGTGAAGAGGTAACTTTTACCGCAGAATCCTGATTCTCGCGGGTTAATTGCCGGTTGTAAAAATCAAAACTTTGTCCTTCAAATTCAGCTATCCAGTTCCTTAGTTTTTCTCTTTCATCATTTAGTTTTTCGTTTCCATGTAGCTCGAAAAACAGGCGCTTGGCAAACGTTAAATATTTTCTGCGTGTGGGAAATATTCTTTGTTTTACCTCATCCAAGTCATCCAGTTTATCAATTTTTCCTTCTGAAAGGTTTTTTACATTTTGAACTATTTTTTCAAGTTTGGGAGAACTGGCATGAACACCTGATGTGTAATTTTCCCAGGCTTCTTGTTTGGCTTCTTTGGCTTTTTTTAGTGCTTCTTTCTCAATTTCAGTAATGGTTTCCACATCTGCTTTTCCCGATTCAAGCAACCATTTTCGGAACTGGTTGAGCCCGTCATATTCTTTTTCCCATTCCAGCCGCTCTTTGCTTTTGTAGCGTTCGTGCGAACCAGAGGTAGAATGACCTTGTGGCTGCGTGAGTTCCTGAATGTGAAACAGCACCGGAATCTGCTCTTTGCGGCAGTAATCTATTCCTTCCGAGAAAGTATCCACCAGGGCCGGATAATCCCAGCCTTTGCAGGTAAATATTTTTATTCCGTTTGTGTTTTTTTCTTTCTGAAACCCTTTCAATGCTTCAGAAATACTTGCTTTGGCAGTTTGCAGTTCCACCGGGACACTGATACCGTAGCCATCGTCATAAACCGCAACAGCCATTGGTACCTGCATAACAGCAGCAGCATTGATGGTTTCAAAAAACATCCCTTCCGAAGTACTGGCATCGCCGATGCTACCAAAAGCAACTTCATTGCCGGTAACATTATTTTTCAGGTGCTTTTTCATTTCGGGATTTTCCCTGACAATTTTTGAAGCCTGCGCCAAACCGAGAAGCCGGGGCATTTGACCACCGGTTGAAGAGATGTCAGCAGCTGAGTTATATTGTTCGGAGAGGTTCTTTATTTCGCCGTTTTTATCAATGTTGGGAGTGGAAAAGTGATTGTTGAAATTTCGTCCTCCGGTGGAGGGGTTCATTTCATCATCGGTATCGCCGTATATCATGGCAAAGAATTCTTCGGGTTTCAGCAATCCAAGTGCCAGCATAAAAGTCTGGTCGCGGTAGTATCCCGAGCGCCAATCGCCTTTTTTAAATGCTTTGACATAAGCCAGCTGAACAATCTCTTTGCCATCGCCGAATATTCCGAAGTGTGCCCTTCCGTTGTGAACTTCGCGGCGTCCCAGAATACTTAGTTGCCGGCTTAAATTAGCCAGATAGTAGTCTTTTAGCGCAGCTCCGGTAGTGGTTTGGGCTGTTGTGGTAATTTCTGGTTTTTCCAAGTACATACTTTTTTATTTAAGACATTTTGGTCTTGTAATCTTAACGAAATAACATTTCCGGCAAAGATTTGTTTAAGCGCCTCAATCCTTCGCGGTGGTAGTGAGTATTTCAAATTATTCCGGGAGTTTTGGCTGATTTTGTCCTGGAATTTTTCAGTTATCAAAGGATTCCTTCGTTTAAATTCTATATTTTAGAAATCTGAATCAAAATGCGAAACCATGTGTAAATCCTGTTTTTTCAAAACTGCAATGCTGTTAATGATTTTATCTTTTGGTAATCTGTCGGTATTTTCTGTTGAATTTTATGTGGCAATTGAAGGGAACGATGAATATTCAGGAACCCGGCAAAAGCCTTTCAAAACGGTGACCAGGGCAGTAACGGCAGCGCAGGAGTTTTTTCAGCAAAACAAAAATGATGATTGTTTCATCTGGCTGAATGCCGGAGATTATGTCATTACAAATCCTTTGGAATTGAATTCTGCTGAGTTGAAAATCGGAAACGGTCATTTATATTTTAGGTCGGTTGCCGAAGAGGAAAAACCGCTGATTTCTGGTGGAAAAAAAGTGACAGGCTGGATTGAAAACTCAGATGGGCTGTGGGAAGCTGAAGTTTCCGGCCCGGAGAAAATAAGGGAACTTTTTATGTATAAGAAAAGACTGATTCGTGCCCGGCACCCGAATAACGGTTACCTGAGAGTGAAAAAAGTGGGTGACGACCGCCGGACTCATTTTTATTTTGATGAAGGAGATTTTCCCATTACCAAAGAGTCGGATTTACCGGAATTGGTTTTGCTTCACGACTGGTCTGTTTCCCGAATTCAGGTTGATGAGATTGATGAGGAACAAAACAAACTAACTGCAGTGGATTCAATTGGAGCCCGGAATCCTGCGTTTTTCAACCTCGATAACTGGGAGCCTGATCCCCGCTACTTTCTCGAAAATTCAAAAGTATTTCTGGATAACGATTACGAATGGTACTTTGATGAAAAATCCCGAACAGTTTTTCTGCAACTTCCTGATGATTTGAACCCAAATGATTTGAACATTTTCGTACCAGTTTCAGAAGGAATAATAAAACTGACCGGAAATGAAAATAAGCCTCTGAAAAACGTTCATTTTGAAGGCATTTCATTTAAACACAGTGCCTGGAAAATACCTGAAAAAGGATACGCTGGAGTGCAGGCCTGTCATTTTGATAGTCATTCTTCACAAATGGGGTGGTCGGTGGTTCCGGCTGCTGTAAAAGCAGTCTGGACTGAAAACTGTAGCTTCAGCAATTGCACATTTGAAAATTTGGGTGGTTCAGGAGTTTGGTTTGGAACCGGGGCAAAGAATTGTCGCATCGAGAATTCTTCTTTTTTCGATATTTCGGGAAACGGCATCATGATTGGCGAAGGTCGCGACCGTAAAATTGACGGTGAAACATGGTACGAAGCAGCACCGGAACAGGTGGCGCTTGGGAACTTAATCTCGAACTGTAAAATAATAGATTGCGGCGCACAGTTTTTTGGCGCTGTGGGAATTTGGTGCGGGCTGACCGCAGAAACTACCATCAGAAACAATGAAATTTATGATTTGCCCTACACCGGGGTTTCAATTGGCTGGATGTGGAATCCGCAACCCACGCCCTGCCGCGACAATACAATCGAGGGCAATCACATTCATCATATCATGCAAACACTCAGCGACGGCGGCGGGATTTACATGCTTGGTTTGCAACCGGGAAGCAAACTGATTGGAAATCGCATTCATGATGTACAAATAAATGCCGGTCGTGCCGAAAGCAACGGGATGTTTCTGGATGAGGGAACCACAGACGTGGTAGTGGCCGAAAACCTGATTTACAACATCGCCAAATCACCGCTGCGTTTTCACCGGGCCACCACAAACCTGGTGAAAGAAAATTACCTGTTTTGCACCGAAGATAATCCGCCCATTCGCTACAACACAACCGAAGAAGCAGACATAAAAAAAGTGAAGAACAAAGTTTATCATCAGGGAGATGAGAATTACCCGGAAGCATTGGAGAAAGCGATTGAAGAATGGGAATAATATGCTTTTTAATTATATTTGATGTATGAAAAAGGCGAAAAGTAAAATACTAAAGCAGATAAAACAGATTGTAAAAGAACGGGAGCCTTCTGCAAAAATTTATCTGTATGGTTCCAGATCACGCGGAACAGAAACGCGGGAATCGGACTGGGATTTATTGATTTTGCTGGATAAGGATAAAATTACTTCCGAAGAGGAAAGAAAAGTAACTTATCCTTTGTTTGATCTTGAATTCGATACTGGAGAAGTTATAAGCCCCATGGTTTACAGTGAAAAAGAATGGAAAACCAAATACCGGATTACTCCTTTTTACCAAAATGTAATGAAAGAAGGTATTTTGTTATGAACGAATATCAGCCTGAAGATTATATAAATTATCGAATTAAACGGGCCGATGAAACCATCCGGGAGGTTGCGGTTCACATTGAAAACAAATTTTGGAATACAGCTATAAACAGGATGTATTACGCTTGTTTTTATGCGATTAGTGCCTTGTTGACAAAAGAAAAGATCGAAGTTTCCAGTCATTCCGGTGTGAGACAAAAATTCGGTGAATATTTTGTAAGAACAGGAAAGATTGATAGGGATTTGGCAAAACATTTCACTGAACTTTCGGAAAAACGACATAAAGGGGATTACAACGATTTTTTTGATTATGATGAAGAAACGGTTTTGCGTTTATTTCCCTATTCCGAAAGGTTAGTTGGTGAGGTTAAGAAGCTTTTAAATGAATAACTAATTTTTGTAAAACAGGCATGAGAAATTATCCTAATGGAGAATAATTGATCATGCCTGTTTTATTAGATTATGTGTTAAAACACCGGCTGAATCGTAAATTCAAATTCATAATCTTTTGCCGGAACAGCGTATTGCGGGTAGGGCCGTGCGCCCCACGAATTGTCGCCGGCCACGCCCATCATTTTCAAATCGCAGTTGACAAACACGCCGTCTTTTTTCACAATGTCGTTGGTGTGGCGGTAGTCATTGCCATCAATCATGTCGAAATCTTCGATGGGATTGTGCAGTGCCGAAAATCCAACCAGCGGTTTCCCTGAAACGCGGATTCCCAGGCCGTTTTCGTTTCGCAGTTCAAACCAGCGTGTTTCGGTTTTGTAGCCGTTTTCCTGCGGACGAACATATTTAAAATACTGGTCGGCCACTTTTCCGGAATAGTTGCCCACAAACGCACTGCGGTTCCGGTCCACATAGTTTTCGTGCGGCCCGCGACCAAAATATTCCAGGTTATCAAAATTCACCGGCAGTTCCCATTTCAGGCCAAAACGCGGCAGATCGGGCAGTTCGTCGTTGCCAACCGCAAGTTTTGTATTTATTGAAATATTTCCGTTACCAGTAATGGTATAGTTGACTGTTTGTGCCGAACTCACTTTTTCGTGGTTGAAATGAGTTGCAATTATTACTTTCCCCGGTTCGGGCTGCGAACTTTCTACAGAAGAAGGTGCGACTTTGTTGGTCACTTCGCGCCAGATTCCCAAACGGCCAACCATGTTGCTGCCCTTGTCGTTGTCGTTTGGCGGGCGCCAGAAATTTACCTGTGGCCCTTTTTGCAGCAATTCCATTCCGTTTATTTCGTAAGAAGCCAACGTGCCGGCATTTTTATCAAACTGAATGGTAAAATTTATACCGGTAACTTCCAGCATGTTTCCGTTTTCTGTAAGCTGAAGTGCATCGTATTCAGGGGTTTCAGTTTTTTCCTGAACATACATTTCGAATTCAAACTGATCTTGTGCCACTTCAAATCCTGCCGGTCGGAATGGTTTGTCGTCTTTCAGTTTCACCGAGAAATCGATGAAATATTCTACGCCTGGTTCCGGTGTAAAATTGGGATAGGGTGGATTGATTATCCGGCTGGATTGTGGCTCAATATTGAAATTTTCCAATACACCGGCGTACATTTTTTCGCCATTTCCTGAAACGGTCCAGCTGATTTCGTAATCGCTTAAATCAATAAAATCGTGGAAATTGAAGATTTTGTAACCGTTCTGAACTTCCTCAAAACGAACATACTGATAAACATATTTCACTTCCTGCATGGCAGGGTGAAGTGTCAGGTCGGCTGAAATTATTCCGTTACAAACAAAATTTTCGTCGCTTGGCATTCCTTCACCGTAATCGCCGCCGTAGGCCCAGAATTCCGTGCCGTTTTCGTCGGTTTTTACCAGCGCCTGGTCAATCCAGTCCCAAATGTAACCACCCTGAAGCTGGTCGTTTCCTTCGCGGTAAATCACTTCCCACAAATCCACCAGATTGCCGTTGCTGTTGCCCATGGCATGTGAGTATTCGCTGGCAATCATGGTTTTTGGACGACGTTCTGAAGCATAGTTTTTAAGTGTACTTACGCCCGGGTATTGTGGGCAGAAAATATCAGTATTGTCGTCCATAATGGCGCGTTCGTAGTGAATGGGGCGTGATGGATCGCGCTCTTTGATGGCTTTGTAACCGGCGGTGAAAACAACACCATCGCCGGCTTCGTTGCCCATGGACCAAACCACTACCGAAGGATGGTTTTTTGTGCGTTCTACCATACGCATCATGCGGTCGACATGTGCTGCAGTCCATTCCGGTTTTTTCGCCAGCGAATGGTCGCCGTAGTACATGCCGTGCGACTCGATGTTGGCTTCGTCGGTAACGTACAAACCGTATTCATCGCACAGCTCGTAAAACCGCTCGTGAGCCGGGTAGTGGCTGTTACGCACTGCATTGATGTTGTGCTGTTTCATCAATTTGATTTCCTGAATCATCTGCTCTTCAGAAATCACATGCCCGGTGTACTGGTTGTGTTCGTGGCGGTTTACGCCTTTTATCAGAACCGGAACTCCATTCACAGTGAAAAGCGTATTGTTGATTTCAATTTCCCGGAAACCGATGCGGTGACTCACTGTTTCGACCGTTTCGCCGTCTTCATTTTTCAGAATGATAACGAGGGTGTAAAGATTGGGCGTTTCGGCCGTCCATTTTTTAGGATTGAGAATTTCTTCTGAAAATGAAAGTTGCAATTCTTTTTTCCGGTTAATGTTTGCATCCTGTGACTCTTCGGTGACCAACTCCTGGTTTTCATCGTAAAGCTGAAATGCAACCTGGTAATTGCCCGAACGTAAACGGTCGGTGTGATTTTTTAAGTCCACTTCCAGTTGCAGGTTCGCATTTTTGTATGCCGCATCGAGGTCGGTTGTGGCGAAAAAATCGCGAATGCGTACTTCTGGCGAAGAATAAATAAATACGTCGCGCTCAATCCCGCTGATGCGCCAGAAATCCTGGCACTCGAGGTATGAACCATCCGACCAGCGAAATACTTCGGCAGCCAATACATTTTCACCTTCCTGTAAATATTCGGTGATGTCCCATTCAGCCGGAGTTTTGCTTCCCTGGCTGTAGCCCACTTTTTCGCCATTTATCCAAAGGTAAAACGCCGATTTTACGGCGCCAAACTGAATGAAAACCTGCCGTCCGTCCCAGCTTTCGGGAACGGTAAACGTTCGGCGGTATGAACCAACCGGGTTGTAATCATCGGGAACATTTCCGGGGTTTGCCGGATAAATATCATCAACGAACTCAATCTCATCCGAAACCGGGGCTTTGTAATCGGCAAATTCGTACTGGTGGTTTACGTAAATGGGAATTCCGTATCCCTGAATTTCCCAGTTGGATGGCACCGAAATTTCATCCCAGGCCGAAACATCGTAATCGGGTTTATAAAAATCAACCGGCCGGTCGGCGGGCTTGCGTACCCAGTTGAATTTCCACATTCCATTCAGGCTTTTGTAGAAAACCGACTGTTTTTTATCCTGACTGAGTGCTTCGTCCACACTGCGAAAAGGAATTAAAAAGGTCCGAGGTTTCTCTTTGTTTTGGTTGAACATGGCCGGATTTTCCCAGTCGGGGATTTTTTCTTGTGCCGTTGCGGGAAGTGTTCCAAAAGCAAGCGTGAGAATTAACCACGCGATAAGTTGTAATTTTTTCATCGGTTTAAAATTTATTTCAAAAAAATGCAAAGTGTTCTTAATTTTTTTCAAAAGTAATTTTTTTAAAGAATTCATTATTAGCCCGAGGTATTTTTTTGCTAAAATTAATTGTATTTTGGGATTTTGAAGTTAAAAAACACTGATTATGAAAGCTGCTGTTTTAGAATCTTACAATCATTTTGTGTGGAAAGAAGTTGAAACCCCTGAAGTTAAGGCCGGAGAGGTTTTGGTACGTATTAAATTTGCCAGTATTTGTGGAACAGATATGCATATTTTTCCCGGCGATTTTCATCCGCGAACTCCCGTACCGTTTATTCCCGGCCACGAAATGGGAGGTGTTGTAGCCGAAGTGGGCGATGGAGTTTCCGGGTTTGAAGAAGGGGAAAAAGTGGCCATCGACCCGATTATCTGGTGTGGCGAGTGCCCGGCTTGCAAACGTGGCCATTATCCGGCATGCACGAGCCTGAAATTGCTGGGCGTTGATATGGACGGCGGTTTTGCCGAGTACATTTCTGTTCCACCGCACATGTTGTTTAAAGCGGCACCACATTTACCTGACGAGCATGTGGCTTTGGTCGAGATTTACGGAATCGGGTTTCATGCCAATAACCGCGCAAAAACCAGTGAAGGAGATGTGCTGGCTATTTGGGGAGCCGGCAGGGTAGGACAGGTGATTTTGCAGGCTGCGCGCACCAAAACTGATGGAACTATTTTTATGGTTGATCCGCTGGAAAACCGTTTGGAAATTGCTGAAAAATACAATGAAAATGTAATCGGAATTAATCCCCGAAAAGAAAATCCGGTGGATGTGATTAAAAAACACACCGGTGGAAATGGAGTGGATATCGCATTTGAAGCAGTTGGTCATGCTGAAGAAATTGAAGGAATTCATCACCCTGTTCGCAGTGCAATACAAAGTTTGCGCGGTGGCGGAAAAGTATGTGTTTTAGGATTGAGCGACGAACCGGCACCTGTGGTTTTTAAAGAGTTGATTTGGAAAGAAGGCCAGATTATCACATCACGTGTCAGTCATGGTGAATTTTCGGAAGTGCTGGAACACCTGAACTCCGGCGACCTGAAACCGGATGCACTGATTTCGAAAGTGATGCCGGGTTCACAAATTCAGCAGGCATTTGAATTGCTTCAAAAAGAGAAAGAGAACTATTTGAAGGTGTTGCTTGATTTTCAGTAAAAAGCCGGCTGGCAGCAGACAGTTGGCAGGCATTTTCTTCACCAGGCTAAAGCCTGGCGCTGGTTTTGAGGAGTCGTTTGACATGTTTTTCGAAATGATCTGTCGCTGGATTGAATATCTTCAGAAGAATATAATTTGATAAAAAAAAGAATCTTGTTTTCACCAGCTATACTAAATTGGAAATCGAATAAAATGAGCTCCAGGCTTCAGCCTGGTGATTCCGAAAGAATATAAAATGAAGAACCAGCCGGCTTAAGCCGGCTTTAAATAACATCAAACCATGTTACACTCATTTGTCAGAAATTACCTCCATATTACATGGGCTGTAAAAGAAAGGTTGAGCGTATTTCAATCCAATTCCAAAATTAAATTAAAAGATTTATTGATTGAAAAATCGAATGAAATGAAAAGTTCTGTTTTGGCAATAAACGTTCAATCTGAGCACATTCATTTGCTGATAGACTTACCTGCAAATTTGTGCTTGTCTGATTTTGTTCAAAAAGTTAAAGGGGCATCATCGCATTGGATAAATGATCAAAAATTAGTTCAGGGAAAGTTCTCATGGCAAAGAGGATACGGAGCTTTTTCAGTAAGTGCATCGCAAATTGACGTGTTAAAAAAGTATATTCGAAATCAGGATGAACATCACAGGCGCAAATCATTTGAGGAGGAATACAATGAATGGAAACGAAATTATGGATTTTTTGATGATTGAGTCAGGTTTTATAAAAAGCCGGCTTAAGCCGGCTGGCAGGAAGCAGTGGTAGGCTTTTTCTTTCCACCAGGCTGAAGCCTGGCGCTGGTTTTCGACCTGATCCAAATGAGTAAAATATGCTTTGGTTAATAATGCGTTAGATATATTGGGAATCGAATAAAATGAACTCCAGGCTTCAGCCTGGTGATTCCGAAAATAAAATGAATGAAGAAACAGCCGGCTTAAGCCGGCTGGCAGCAGATAGTTGGGAGGCATTTTCTCCATATGATTCTTAACTTCTTATGCCGGATTGCATTTCAGGTACCGGCAAAAACAATTTGGCCTTGAATCATCAAAATTTTACGATGTGGCGCTTTGGGTAAGTTGCATTGCAATATTCCTCGTGGGCCTGTATGGAGCTGTTTCCCTGATATAATTTTTAAAAAATGATTGTACAACAGCAAAATAATTTTTGGTGCCAGAAAATATATCTCTATTTTCGTGTTCGTACACGGAAAACATTTTTTACTTGATTTTAAATCTAATAAAAACAATATTATGCAATTGGGAAAATACAGTTTCGGGGTTGGCGACCGCTTTAACCACGAAGGCCAGGCTCAGCTGAAGGCGCTGATAAAAGCCAATAAAAACGGGGTGGATGTAACACCTGTATGGAATAAATCAAATCGCGAACACAACATTGTGCATTCCGAACCTGAAGGAACTCGTATTGAAGCAGATGAAGCAGTAAAAGCCCTCAACTGGGAGAAACCTTATTTTGTGGATGCTGATCACATCAATTTGTCGAATGTGGACCGGTTTATTTTGCATGCCAACTTTTTTACGCTCGATGTGGCTGCTTATATTGGAAATGAACCCGCACCTGCCGATGTGGCGAAATTTAAAGAATCGTGCAAAAACCTGGGAAGTGAAGTGGCTGTTCCGGGGCTCGCTAATCTCATTGAAATTAATGAGGAGTTGCTGGATTCTGTGGCTGCCAAATTTCTAGCAGCCATTAAAGAAGCCGGGAAAATTTACCGCCACATCGAAGGAACCAAAGGAAAAGGAAATTTCATTACCGAAGTTTCCATGGATGAGGTGGAGTCGCCTCAGACACCGCTTGAGCTGTTTTTTATCCTGAAAATGATAGCCGATGAAAGGATTCCTGCGCAAACCATTGCTCCCAAATTTACGGGACGATTCAACAAAGGAGTTGACTATGTGGGTGATTTGGATCAGTTTGCCAAAGAATTTGAAGAAGATGTTTTGGTAATCGATTATGCGGTGAATGAATTCGGCCTTCCGGAAGATTTAAAATTGAGCATCCATTCCGGTTCCGATAAGTTTTCAATTTACCCGATAATGGCAGAAATTATTAAAAAGTATGACAAGGGACTGCATGTGAAAACTGCCGGAACAACCTGGCTCGAAGAAGTTATTGGACTGGCCATTTCGGGCGGGGAAGGACTGGAAGCAGCTAAAAGCATTTATGAAAATGCCCGGTTGCGCAAAGATGAATTATGCGGACCTTATGCTGATGTGATTGATATTAAAGACAATGAATTGCCAACAACAACTGAGGTAAACGACTGGATCGGCGAAAAATTCGCCAGTACGCTGCGTCACATTCCCGGCCATCCCGATTATAATCCCAATTTCAGACAACTCATTCATGTAGGTTACAAAGTGGCTGCTGAAATGGGAGATGATTTTACTGATCTTTTGAAGAAAAATGCCGAAATTATTGGTGAATGTGTTGAAGAAAATATTTATGAACGTCACCTGAAAAGATTATTCGACCTTTAAAAAAATAAGCGATGAAAAAATTTATGGATGAAAACTTTCTGCTGCAAACGGAAACGGCGCAGAAAATCTATCACAACCATGCGGCCAAAATGCCGATTTTCGATTACCACTGTCACATTTCACCCAAAGAAATTGCAGAGGACAAGCAATTTGAAAACCTAACCCAAATCTGGTTGTACGGCGACCATTACAAATGGCGGGCCATGCGCACCAACGGCGTGGACGAACATTTTTGTACCAGCGGTGCATCCGATTGGGAAAAGTTTGAAAAATGGGCAGAAACTGTTCCCTTTACGTTGCGGAATCCGCTTTATCACTGGACGCATCTTGAGCTGAAAAAGTTCTTCGGAATTGAAAAAATGTTAAGCCCGGAAACGGCAAAAGAAATTTGGGACGAGTGCAATACCAAATTGCAAACACCCGAATATTCAGTGCGGAATATCATCCGGATGGCCAATGTACATACCATTTGTACAACTGATGACCCGGTTGATTCGCTGGAATATCACCGGCAGATTAAAGCCAGCGGTTTTGAAGTGAAAGTGCTGCCTGCCTGGCGGCCCGACAAAGCGATGGCAGTTGAAAACCCCGAAGCGTACAATAACTACATTGATAAGCTGGAAAAGGTTTCAGGTATAGAAATTAATACTTTTGAAGATTTGATGGATGCGCTGGACAGCCGTCATCAGTTTTTTCATGAAAACGGATGCCGTTTGTCGGATCATGGACTGGAAACCGCCCATGCGGAGGATTACACTGAACGCGAAATTATTGATGTTTTCAGCAAAGTGCGCTACGGTGCCGATTTAACAGAAACCGAAATTCTCAAGTTTAAATCGTGCATGTTGTATGAACTCGGAATCATGGACCATTCACGCGGCTGGACACAGCAGTTTCACATTGGTGCACTGCGAAACAATAACACACGGCTTTTCAATAAACTGGGCCCCGATACCGGCTTCGATTCCATTGGTGATTTCGAAATAGCACGACCGCTTTCCAAATTACTCGACCGTCTGGATCAAAACGATCAGTTATCGAAAACCATTGTTTATAACCTGAACCCACGCGACAATGAGCTAATTGCCACCATGATTGGAAACTTCCAGGACGGCACAGTTCCCGGAAAAATGCAGTTTGGCTCGGGCTGGTGGTTCCTCGACCAAAAAGACGGAATGGAAAAGCAGATAAATGCACTTTCAAACCTTGGCTTGTTGAGTCGTTTTGTGGGAATGTTAACCGATTCGCGCAGTTTCCTTTCGTACACACGCCACGAATATTTCCGGCGCACACTGTGTAATTTAATCGGAAACGATGTGGAAAACGGCGAATTACCAAACGATATGAAAATGTTGGGCCAGATGGTGGAAGATGTCTGTTTCAACAACGCGCGCAACTATTTTAATTTTAAATAAAAGGTTCCTATTTGGTTCCTATTTCTTTTCTGTTTTTAAAAGAATGAGTATTTTGCAATCGATTGCAAAAATAAAATTTTATGAAGAATAAAGTAGTTACTTTCGGCGAAATTATGTTGCGGCTGGCAACGCCCGGTTATTTACGTTTCTCCCAGGCTGCGGAGCTTACAGCCACTTTTGGCGGGGGAGAAGCCAACGTGGCCGTTTCGCTCGCCAATTACGGAATACCAGTTGATTTTGTTACCCGGCTGCCCGAAAACGATATTGGTCGCGCCTGCATGATGGATTTACGCAAACAGGGTGTGGTGACCGACAAAATTGTTTGGGGCGGCGAGCGGCTCGGAATTTATTTTCTGGAAACCGGGGCAGTCAGCAGGGGAAGCAAAGTGGTTTACGATCGTGCACATTCTGCTGTGTCTGAAATTGAACCCGGAATGATTGCCTGGGACAAAGTTTTTGAAGGAGCCGACTGGTTTCACTGGACGGGAATAACACCGGCTATTTCGCAGGGAGCAGCGGATGTTTGCCTGGAAGCCATCAAAAAAGCCAACGAAAATGGAATCACTGTTTCCTGCGATTTGAACTACCGGAAAAAACTCTGGAAATATGGCAAATCAGCAGAAGAAGTAATGCCTGAACTGGTTGCCGGTACTGATATAATTCTCGGAAATGAAGAAGATGCCGAAAAAGTACTGGGCATAAAACCCGAAGGTGTGGATGTAACCGGAGGACAGGTTTTAGCTGCAGCCTACGAGTCAGTTTCAAAACAGATTATGGAACGTTTTCCACGCTGCAAAAAAGTGATTACCACGCTGCGGGGGTCGGTAAATGCCAATCACAACACCTGGTCGGGTGTACTTTGGGACGGAAAGAAATTAGTTGAAGCGCCCACTTACGATATTACCCACATTGTGGACAGGGTAGGAGGCGGCGACTCGTTTATGGGTGGTTTGATTTACGGACTCCTCACCTACAACGATGACCAGAAAGCGCTGGACTTTGCAGTGGCCGCATCCTGTCTGAAACACACCGTTTACGGCGATTTTAACCAGGTAACGGTTGATGAAGTGGAAAAACTTATGAGCGGAGATGCGTCAGGAAGAGTAGCGAGATGAAAGCCTCCCCTGGCCCCTCCAAAGGAGGGGAATTGTTTGAATTTTGAATTTTAATATTTTAAAAAACTGGTTGTCCCGCCAGTTCTCCTCCTTAGGGGGAGATAGAGGGGGCTTAATTATGGCCAGATTTACCAGAATAGAAGTAACACAAAAAATGAAGGAAACCGGGATGGTTCCGGTATTTTACAATGCCGATCCTGAGGTATGCAAAAAGGTTGTCAAAGCCTGTTACGATGGCGGAGTTCGTGTGTTTGAATTCACCAATCGCGGAGACTTTGCAACCCTTATTTTTGCTGAACTAAACAAATGGGCCATTCAGCACTATCCCGATTTGATTATGGGTGTAGGCTCAGTGGTGGATGAGGGAACCGCTGCCATGTATATTGCACTGGGGGCCAATTTTATAGTTTCGCCACTGACCGACGAAGCAACCGCGCGGGTCTGTAACAAACGGAAAATTGCCTGGAGCCCTGGTTGCGCTACAGCTACTGAAATTGGAAGAGCACATGAACTGGGAGCCGAAATTGTGAAAATCTTTCCGGGGGCGCAGGTTGGAGGCCCCGGATTTGTGAAAGCTGTAAAAGGCCCCATGCCGTGGACCAGCATTATGCCAACCGGTGGGGTAGCACCCGATGAAGAAAATCTGAAAAGCTGGTTTGAAGCCGGCGTTGCCTGCGTGGGAATGGGATCAAAGTTATTTTCCAAAAAAGTATTGGCAGAAGAAAATTATGCTGCCATTACAAAAAAATGTGAAGAAGTACTTGAAATCATCAGAAAATACAAATAAACCAATTAGTATAATGAATTATAAAAAATTATTGAAACTAACCGGAGTGGTATTTTTATTGACAGCATTTTCCTGTATGGGGCCCTCCAATAAAACCGAGCTGAAGCTGGCGCACGGATTGCCCACCGATCACCCTGTGCACGAAGCAATGATGTTTATGGCACAGCGAGCCGAAGAACTATCGGATGGAAAACTTAAAATTGATGTTTATCCTTCGGGGCAACTTGGTTCTGAACAGCAATGTGTTGAACTGGTTCAGATTGGTAGTCTGGCCATTACAAAAGTCTCGGCAGCGGTAATGGAAAGTTTTGCCGACGAATATAAAGTGTTCGGGTTGCCTTATATTTTCCGCTCGAAAGATCACCTGTTTAAAGTGATGGATGGCGATATTGGGAAAGATTTGCTGCTCAGCACCAAGGACAAATGGATTCGTGGCCTGACTTATTACGATGCCGGTGCCAGAAGTTTTTATACCAAATCGAAACCCATTACCCATCCCGATGATTTGGCGGGACTAAAAATACGGGTTATGCGCAGTATAACGGCCATGGAAATGGTGAAAGCGCTTGGTGGATCAGCTACACCAATTTCGTGGGGCGAACTTTACACGGCCCTGCAAAGCGGTGTGGTTGACGGTGCAGAAAATAATCCGCCAAGCCTTTATACTTCGCGGCACTACGAAGTTTGCAAATACTATTCGCTTGACGAGCATACCACCATTCCCGATGTACTTGTTATCAGCCAATTTGTATGGGATAAATTAACCGAACAGGAACAAGAATGGATTCAGCAGGCAGCCGACGAATCGGCAGTGCTGGAAAGGGAATTATGGGCAGCCTCGGAAAAGAAATCGCTGGAAGAAGTGCAAAAGGCGGGCGTTGAAATCAACTATCCCGACAAAGAACCATTTATTGAAAAAGTACAGCCCCTGCTCGAGAGCTACCGCAGTAATGAGGCTATTTATTCTTATATACAACGCATTCAGGCAGTTGAATAAAATCAGATATTATGACATTACGAAACAGAATAGAAAAAATTTTGGAATGGGTACTCGTATTTTTTATGAGTGTTCTTGTGATTGACGTATTGTGGCAGGTGACCAGCCGGTATGTGATGAATTCGCCGAGTAATTTTACCGACGAACTTGCCGGTTACCTGTTGATTTGGGTTGGTGTTTTGGGCACTGCTTATGTTGCAGGCAAACGCGAACACCTGGCCATCGACCTGCTCATTCAACGCAGCTCCCCTGCGCGTAAATTCAAACTGGAGATGATTATCAGTATTCTGGTGATACTATTTTCAATTGCTGTTTTTATCATCGGTGGAACCTGGCTTTCATATACACGGTTTTACCTTGATGTAAAATCCTCGGCACTGGGAATGCCGCTCGGTATTGTTTACCTCGTGTTGCCCATCAGCGGGATTTTAATCGCCTATTTTGATATAGATAATATAATGAACCAAATTAAAGAAAACCGAAACCCTAAAACGAACTAACTATGGAATTTTTTGAAGTAATTGTACTGGTCGTCAGTTTTATAATCCTTTTGGTAATCGGAGTTCCAATTGGTTTCAGTATAGGTATTTCCGGTATTCTTACCATGCTGGTGAGTGTGGATGTCATTCCGGCACTTACCACCTTTGCACAGCGGATGGGCACCGGCCTCGACAGTTTTGCCCTGCTGGCCATTCCCTTTTTTATTCTCGCAGGAAATATAATGAACAGCGGGGGGATTGCCATCCGGCTCATTGATTTTGCCCGGGTGCTCGTTGGAGGCATTCCCGGAGGAGTAGCAATGGTGAATGTGCTGGCAAACATGCTGTTTGGAGCTATTTCAGGTTCGGCTGCTGCTTCTGCTTCAGCTATCGGCAGCATCATGCAACCCGAAATGAAAAGAGAAGGTTACCCCGAAAATTTTAGCGCTGCTGTGAATATCACTTCAGCAACAACCGGGTTATCCATTCCGCCCAGCAATGTGCTCATTGTTTATTCCCTTGCCAGTGGTGGTGTTTCAATTACCGCGCTGTTCCTTGCCGGTTATTTGCCGGGGTTTCTTACGGGAATCGGGATTATCATCACAGCTGTCACCATGCTCATATACAAACGGAAAGGATTAAAAGCTGCACTTAAAACCCTGGGTGTTGTTTCTGCAATTGGTGTTTTTCTGGTTCTTGCTTATCAGGGAGTTTCATTTTCGAAGGCTAATTTTTCGCCCACAGTTAACCGCATATTTCTTTTTGTCATTTTAGCTGCATTAGCTGCCTGGGTGGTTGTGCGAACCATAAAACACAAAGAAAAAGCGCTGGACGGCACCCGGAAATTCCTTGATGCCATTCCCAGCCTGATGATGCTGGTAATTGTTATCGGAGGTATTGTAGCCGGATATTTTACTGCCACCGAGGCATCGGCCATTGCTGTGCTTTACTCGCTGATTCTTGCTGTAATTTACAAACAGGTTTCGTTTAAAAATTTACCCGACATTATTTTACGATCGGTTAAAACTACCGGTGTTGTTATGCTGCTTGTGGCTTCTTCTATGGGGTTGTCGTGGATTATGGCTTACGAAAATATCCCGCAGAATGTAAGCGAAGGGTTACTGGCGCTTACGAGCAATCCGTTTATGATTTTGCTAATCATTAATATGCTTCTCCTCTTTGTGGGAGTTTTTATGGATATGACGCCTGCTGTGCTGATTTTCACACCCATATTTTTACCCATCGTTACAGCTATTGGGGTCGATCCGATTCATTTTGGAATTATTATGGTGCTGAACCTGAGTGTGGGACTTTGTACTCCGCCTGTTGGTTCAGTACTGTTTATTGGTTGCAGTGTGGCCGGTTTGGGAATCGATAAGGTGGTTAAGCCGCTGTTGCCTATGTTTATTGCAATGGTAATTGTACTGTTGCTGGTCACCTATTTCCCCGAAATTAGTATGTGGTTACCGGCAAAATTTGGATTTTAACCAAATGAGAAATTAAATTTAGACTTGTATGAAACAGCCAGCCTGGTTGTTAAACGCTTTTAGACTCAGGAAGATTATTATTTTCATTTTCTTCCTGAGTTTGATTTTTTTTCTGCAAGGGGCTACTGATTAACAACCATTCTGTTGCCCAATTCATTGGCTGCTTTTTGTCCTTTGAAGTGCTCCATAATTTTAAGTGCAAACTGAATGGCAACTCCGGCTCCTTTCCCGGTAATAATATTATCTGCTACTTCAACAGCGTTTCCGGTAACATTTGCGCCTTTCAGTTCACTTTCAAATCCCGGGAAACAGGTGGCATTTTTACCTTTTAAAAGTCCCAGGTTTCCGAATACCATTGGTGCTGCACAAATGGCACCCAGTGGTTTGCCGCTTTTGTTAAAATCAAGAATTTGCGCATTTAATCCGGAGTGGTTTTTAAGATTTTTAGCACCAGGCATTCCGCCGGGCAATACTATCATTTCAATAGTTGAGTAGTTAACTTCCTCAAAAAGTTTGTCGGCAGTAATTATGATGTCGTGCGCTCCCTTAACTTCCGGTTGCCCGGTAACCGAAACCGTTACAACTTTCAAGCCTGCTCTTCGCAGAACATCAATAATACTCACTGCTTCAATTTCTTCGAATCCTTCTGCTAAATGCACTGCTATAACTTTATCCATAATCATTCATTTTGGTTATAAAACGTCATTTCATCCAGTAGGTAATTGGATTGAATATTTTAGTTCAATTCGCAATTTCTGCACGTTTGTATAAAAATAAAAAAAGATCCCCGAAAACCGGCGATCTTTTTAAATCAATATTTTTTGAAAAAATCAGTTGTTTGAATACTCGTGAAGTGATTTTTCAAGTTTCTTCCTGGTGAAGAAAATTCTGCTTTTTACCGTGCCAAGCGGCAGGTCAAGTTTGTCTGCAATTTCCTTGTACTTGTAACCATCTAAAAACATAGTAAACGGAATACGATATTCTTCATCAAGCGCATCTATACTCTTGTGGATTTCCTTAGTGCTGTAAAATGAATCCGGCGAGGGATAAACTTTGTCTTTTGAAAACAACAGGTGGAAATCGTTGTTGGAATCATCAAATGTATTCCTGGTTTTCACATTTCTTCTGTAATCATTGATAAATGTGTTTTTCATGATGGTGTAAATCCATGCCTTGAAATTCGTATTTTGCCTGAACTTGTCACGATAAGTTAAAGCCTTTAGCATGGTTTCCTGTAAAAGGTCATCAGCTCTTTCTGAGTCAGAAGTAAGACTCAGGGCATAGTAATGTAACTTGTCTCTTAAACTTAGAAGTGCGTTGTTAAATTGAATTTGAGTCATGGCATTTTATTTTTTGTTGTTCTTATTTTTAATTTGTCTAAACAAATATAGATAGGAATTGAATAACGCAAAAGATTTTCAGGTCTTTTATTAGTTGATTTTCTCTATACTTTATAAAGAAAATTTATGCGTGTGTGAACAAAATTAAGTTCGGGTTGTTTCGCTCCGTCATAACTTATTCTGTTTAAAATATTTATGACAAACTCTGAACAGAATCGATTTAATAGTATGTGGCATTTTTCTTTCATTTGCTGCGTTATACTTTTTTCGTCTATTTAAACGAAAGATTCAATAATATAGTGAATTTGCATGAATTCAGCAAATTACAAGGGGGTGAATTGAGAATACTTAATGATTTCTTGTAAGACCTAAACTACAAAAGTTCGGTTTTTAGCTACAACATTAATCGCAATCCCAGGCTATATCCCAGGCCTGACCGGCCGGGAAACTGTTCGGTATAATTAAAGTCCTGGTTTATCACATTTTTGTCGCCGTCCATTAATACCGAATTTAGCAGAATGTAATAATTGACTGATCCAATGAGCTGTAAATTGTGTACAATATTGAAACCTGTCCTTACGCCCATTTCCGCAAAGTTGGTTGAAAGTAAATTGTCCGAATTCGCGCTGGTTGTATATTCCAGGCCATAACCAATAAATGGCCCCCAGTGCATAAACCTGAACGGGTAGTAGTTTTTGCTGAACCCGAGACTGCCTCTGGTGAACGTGAAGTTATCGGGGGCCTCGTTCAAAAAATAGGTGTCTTTTTGTCGACCACCTTCAAAATATATTTTAACCGAAGTCAAATTTTTCGCTGTTTTCCCGGGAATAACCATTCCACCCATCAATTTTGAAAAATAGAATTCCACACGGGCAGTTGGCGAGGCCAGGCCATTAAAGGTGGTGCCTGCAAAAATGTTAATACCTGCATCGTTCATTTTTTTCAGGTACATTTCATTTGCATTGATTTTTTTTCCTGCTATTTGATAAAATGAAGTGCGCTCGCTATTGTCAGCTTCATTTTCCGAAATTTGGGGGTAGCTCATTGAGCGCACAACTGCAACACGCCGGGGCTGAACTTTTCCCGCTTCGGAAATTTGATTTTGGTAAACGGCAAACCGGTTGTCGAATTTCAGGCTCGCTTCACTGTTAATTTTTGCTTTCACCGGGTTTGTATCGGAAACCACTGCCTGGCCGGGCAATCCCGAGGGGGCACTATTTTGTATTTCAGAAATATTGCTGACAGCTAACTGAGGAAAATTGGCCAGCAACTCTTCTTTGCTTGCCTGCTGAGTAGGTGCAAGTTCTTCTCCGGGGTTGTGCTGGGTGGAAGATATTATGTGCTGATGAACACTAACCAGGATAAACGGTAGTGCTGCATTTTCAAATGCTTTTTTTCTGGTCCCATTTTCTGCAGCATTGCCGGAATACCAATAATCACTGAAAAATTTTGTTGAAACAGGTTCATTGAAATCGAACTTAAAAATCAGGCTTTTTACAGTTGCCTGGTAACCGTTTAAGATCCTGTTCTCTTCGCTGGTTTTGGTTTCATCATAATATTGCTCCATTGTAATGATATCCTGAAAGTCGAAAACAACCAGGTAGCTTCCATTTACAAATGGTTGGGTACTATTTTTTATGGCTGAAATAGCGTGGATAGAATCATTCGTTGTTTCTTGTTCGGGGTGATTATTGAATAATTCACTTTCATGGAATTCACTAAAATCAAAACTGCCATCAGATTTGCGGTTGTACCATTTCGACAAAATTTGCTGACCGGATTTATTATCGTTCAGCCACGAAATTAACCGGGGGAAATTGGCATCCGCTGTATTGTCAGAATTTGGCAAGTTAAACCCGGGAGAGGGGAGTAGCTTTAGCTCGT
Source organism: Tangfeifania diversioriginum (assembly GCF_900141875.1). Taxonomy (GTDB): domain Bacteria; phylum Bacteroidota; class Bacteroidia; order Bacteroidales; family Prolixibacteraceae; genus Tangfeifania; species Tangfeifania diversioriginum. The sequence goes on from NZ_FQZE01000007.1 coordinate 30,043, forward strand.
GATCAGGGAGTGGAAAATTATCAGAAATGGATATATTTTTAAATCCTTCCAAAATATGTTGGTTAATTTCTGATTGCGAATTCACTGCCGTTACAAAAATTGTTTTGGGTACCCTGACACCTGAAGAGTCCGGTGTTTCCTCTAAATTTCCGGGGTTGAAATTTAAGGCTGACAAATAATTTGATAATATAATCAGCGTAAAAATTAATAGTATCCTTTTCATTTTAATAAAGCTTTCCTAACGTCCTTAAAAAACAACCCAAAAAAAGCCTTTTTATTTGAATTTATATGATTTTTTTTGCTTTGCTTTCCAGTTTTTTGAGTAAAGTGCCCTGAACCAAAATGTTTACCTGGTGTTAACCTGTATGAAAAAAATGTTGCTTTGGCTCGCAACAACCAGTTCAACTCTTATATTTGCTGCTCAATTTTTACAACTGATGAGAAATAAGCAAAACAACAACGGTTATAAACAAAATGCCCTGATTTTTAAAGTGTGGGCCAGAAAAGGGTATTCAGTATTTGCTACCATTAAACGGGTTGTGGTTATTTCGGTTTTGGCTGTTGCTTATCTTTTTTTAGCAACCTTAAAAACAGGCGCTTCAGAAAAAGATACATCAGAAGTAAAAATGCAATACGATATTGATGAAATTGAAGTTTCTGCGTCGAGAGCTCCAGCGGTGTATTCAGAAATTGCACGGGTTCTCACTATAATTGAGGCGGATGAAATTGAGCGTGCGCCTGTTGAGAGTATCCAGGAACTGCTCGGTTATGTGGCCGCAACCGACATCCGCAGCCGGGGAGCCGGAGGTGTCCAGGCCGATGTGAGTATCCGGGGGGGCTCTTTCGATCAAACAATTATTTTGCTGAATGGAATAAACATTACCGACCCGCAAACCGGCCATCACAATTTAAATATTCCTGTTAGTCTTTCACAAATAAAACGTATTGAAGTTTTGGAAGGCCCGGCAGCCAGGGTTTACGGGCCAAGCGCTTTTTCGGGGGCTGTGAATATAATTACGTGCCAGCCCGAGGCAAATACCCTTCGGCTGCAACTCAGTGGCGGAAGTTTTAATTATTTCAACTCCAATCTTTCGGGTAGTTTGCAAACCGGCAAAATGAACCACATGCTGGCAGCCAACCGTAAAAGTTCTTCCGGATATATTGATAATACTGATTTTGGCATTTCCAATTTATTCTATTCCGGAAAAGCTTATACTTCAAAAGGAAATATTTCTGTTCAACTGGGCATTTCAGAGAAAGAGTTTGGAGCAAATAGTTTTTACTCGCCTAAATATCCCAACCAGTTTGAAGAGACCGGAACATTCTTTTCTGCTGCCCGCTGGAAATCCAATTCGCGGTTTCATTTCACACCGGCTGTTTACTGGCGCAGGCACACCGACAAGTTTATGCTGTTTCGCAATAATCCACCCGACTGGTATTCAAACCACAATTATCATTTAACCAATATCGGCGGGGCCAATGTGAATTCATGGATTCGGTGGGCAGCAGGAAAAACAGCGGCCGGTGCCGAATTTCGTTATGAAGGAATTAGGAGTAATGTATTGGGCGAAGAGATGGAAAATACCGTGAAAGTGCCGGGTGAGGAAGCTTTTTATACACATTCAAAAAACCGATCGACCGTATCGTTGTTTATCGACCATTTTTATACCACAAATGCATTTTCAGTGAGTGCCGGGTTGATGGCGAACCATATTTCGGACCAAAACTCGGGGTGGAATTTTTTCCCCGGAATAGATGCCGGCTATCAATTAAATGAAGCCACAAAACTGGTTGTTTCATTTAATACATCGCTCCGGATGCCCACGTTCACCGATTTGTATTACAGCGGCCCCACCAACATTGGCAATCCGGATTTGAAACCGGAAAAATCGGCCACTCTTGAATCGGGGGTAAAACTAAACAAAGGTTTTGCCCGCGGGCATTTTATCGTGTTTTTCAGGAAGGGCGAAAACATGATTGACTGGGTGAAACAAAGCAGTGACGAATTGTGGCAATCGCAAAACCTTACTCAAATAAACAGCCGCGGAGCCGAAGCAGCGTTAAATTTCAGGCTGAATGAAAAACTGGGAAAAAACTTGCCCGAAATGTTTAATTTGAGCTATTTCTATAACAATCAGGAAAAAGATATTACCGGGTATATTTCCAATTATGTGCTCGATAACCTGAAACATAAATTTACAGCTTCGGTTACGCAGCGGATTACCGGCAATTTGTCGGTTAATTTACGTACTGTTTTTCAGGACAGGGAAGGTGCTTTTACCGAATTTGACAACGGAACCGAGACAGGGGAAGTATCCTATCCGCCCTTTTGGCTTTTTGACGGAAAGGTTATGTACCAGTCAAACAACCTGAAACTCACATTGTCGGCCAGTAATATTTTTAACCGTTCCTATTTCGACCTGGGAAATATTGTACAGCCCGGCAGATGGATTAAAGCCGGTGTGGAATACCAGCTCAATTTTAACTGAAGTTTGTTTTCAGGCAATTCCAAAAATTGTATATTCGCCCCCAAAATAAATACCATGTTAAAAGGAATATTAGCCATTTCAGGACAACCCGGATTATTTAAAATGGTTGCCGAATCGAAAAATAATATTATTGTTGAGTCATTGGAAACAGGGAAAAGAATGCCTGCGTATTCCACGTCAAAAATTTCGGCCCTCGAAGACATTGCCATTTTTACCGATGCCGATGACATACCATTAAAAGATGTTTTTAAAGCCATTTCAGAAAAAGAAGATGGAGGGAAAACCATAAACCATAAATCGTCATCCAAAGAGCTGAGGGATTATTTTGGCGAAGTGTTGCCAGATTACGACCGCGACCGGGTGTATGTTTCCGACATTAAAAAAGTTTTGCTTTGGTATAATACGCTTCAGGAAAAAGATATGCTTGATTTTTCTGAAGAAGAAGAAACGGAAGAAAACAACGACGAAAAATCAGAATAAGCGGGACCGGGAGAATCATTCTCCCGGCTACCTGATTGTAGTTGGGGGTTATAATTTCTCAATGTTTTATCTCGTTCGGAACAATGAAGCTATGCTATTATTTCTTAACATGTCCAGTTTCGGTTCATGTTTTTTTAACTTTAGCATCAGATATTTTCAGAAAAAGCAATTATTATCACAACAAGCTCATATTTCGCTGCCAGGAAATAATAGACGGCAATTGCCATAAGCAGTATTCCCGAGAGTCGTATCCAATCTTCGGTAGCAGGTTTGATGCCCAGCGAAGTAATTAACATGTTGGGGGCCAGTAAAAGCAAAAGACCATTGATTGCCAAATAGATACCATAAGTAAAAACGCTTCTTGCTGATTTGCTCATAACTAAGAATTTTAGCTGTTTTTATTCCACGCAGAGTCCGCAAAATGAAACAAACGCCAAAATCGCAAAAAAACAGATGACTGAAAATGAAATCTCGTATGAGGTTATTGGTGCAGCAATAGAAATACATAAAAGTATTGGTCCGGGATTACTGGAGTAGGCTTATGAAAATCCTCTTGCCTATGATTTAAAGGATAACATTCACCGGGTGGTCAATAATCTTTAAACTTCGCGCCTTCTGCGCATATAGTTTTGCGCGTCTTTGCGTGGAAGATTTCACCAACACCTCAAAATAATATTTAGCCTTTAAAATTGCGCGATAGCGGAGCGAAATACAAATTAATTTGGTGGTTGGGTTTATTTGTGTAGCTTTGCCGCGCTGATTTTTATTCAGCAGTTCATAGTTTAGTAAAAAAGTTTGCCGCTAAAAAGGCACAACAGAGTATCCGTTGTAAGTTTAATTGTTCCTGATAATTTTCTGAAGACGAATCCATTTTACTTATTTCTTTGAAAGAAAATTTGTCTAAATTAATTATTAGAATTATTAAAAAATTATCACATTTATCATCACAGGTTTCCCTTTCTTCCTTTGTATTAAAACTAATAAATTGCTGATATCGTTCAGTCCGTTAGCACAATTCAACAAGGTGTAAAGATTACTTGCCATAGCATTTTCCACAAAAAATATATTGAATAAGCAAAAGAATATCCGGGAAGACCGGACAACAAATAAAAGAATACATGAATAACAAGAGATATAGAAACACTACAAAGAAACGCTATTCAGGAAAGAATAAAGTTTCTACGATAAATCCTGCATTACTGGTAAAACAGGCTGTTAGCCTTGAAGAAACTCCTTTTAAAGCCGACCAAAACTTCAGCGAAATGCCGCTTAGCCAAAGTTTAATAAACAATATTAAGCGCAAGGGCTACGTAGAACCAACCGAAATTCAACAAAAATCGATAAACGAGTTGATTTCGGGCCGGAACCTGATTGGCGTTGCCGCTACCGGAACGGGTAAAACAGGGGCTTTTTTAATCCCTGCAATTGAAAAGATGTTGGCAAATGACACTACCACATGTTTGGTGGTTGTTCCAACCCGGGAACTTGCCATGCAGGTTGAAGATGAATTTAAATCGTTAACCCATGGACACAGACTGTTTTCGGCCTGCTTTATTGGCGGAACCAGTGTAAACAACGACATTACCAAAGCACGGAAAAAGAACCATCTGATTGTTGGTACTCCCGGGCGGCTAAACGATTTAACCTCAAGGGGTGCCCTCCGCCTTGGAAACACACCGATACTGGTACTCGACGAATTCGACCGGATGCTTGATATGGGATTCATCGACGACATTAAGAAAATTATTGCGCTGATGCACAGCAGAAAGCAGACCATGTTATTCTCGGCCACCTACGAAAAATCGCAGCAAAAGCTCATTAATCAATTCGTACATAATCCGGTTAAGATAAATGTGAACAATGTTAATAATGCCGCCGATACGGTTGAGCAGGACATTCTCCGGGTTGGGGCAAATGAGAATAAATTTCAGGTGCTTCGTAATTTATTGAGCGGCGAAGGTTTTGATAAGGTACTTCTTTTTGCCGAAACAAAACGGAATGTGGACAAAATAAGCAAACAGCTTCGCAAATCGGGTATCAACACAGACGTAATACATGGAAACAAATCACAAAACTACCGCACAAAAGCTATTCGGTTATTTAAATCGGGTAAAACGCAGGTTTTGGTAGCTACCGATGTGGCAGCCCGGGGCATCGATGTGGATGGAGTAACTCATGTGATTAACTATCAACTTCCACAAACAATGGATAGCTACATTCATCGTATAGGAAGAACCGGCAGGGCCGGAAAAAAAGGAATGGCTTATACGTTTGTTAACTGATTAACAAACAAGCAAATATATATAAATACAATTTTTAAGATTACGATTATGATTGAAGGAACAGTAAAGTTTTTTAACAACGACAAAGGTTATGGTTTTATCACATCAAACGAATCAGGTGAAGACATTTTTGTTCACCACACTGGTTTGGTTGATGAAATTACCGAAGACGACAAAGTAAACTATGACGAAAAAATGGGCCAAAAAGGCATGAATGCCGTGAACGTTGAGCTCGTTTAATACAGGAATACGATACTATTGAAAAGGATTTTGGCTTTGCCGGGATTCTTTTTTCGTTGTTGTACATGTTATTGAGTTTTAATTCACCCGATGAAATCGTGCGATAGCGGGGGCTTGGCACTGCGTACCGCAAGAAGGCCTATTTATTATGCTTTGTCTTTTTCACATTTCATCTCAATAATTGAATTAGCAAAACACTCCTCTTTCAGATGTGATACTACTTCTATGATTTTTTTTGTAAATGAACTCCTTTTCCCGGTAATGTCTGCATAATCAACTTTTTGAAGTAAATATGAAATAATATCTACAATTTGTGTTGCCTCATTATATTTTGATTTTGTAAAAAAAACTGAACTAAATGTGTTGGATTCCTTATAGTTGTACGCTACATTTTTTGCTATCTCTGGATGCAAATTTTTAATATAATTAAGAGAATAAATTGTACCACAAAAATTATGGACTATTGAAGAATCAATACCCTCCATAACAGGAATAAAAAGAGTGTCTTCATAAAATTTACTAATAGTTCTTGACAAATTGAACCAGTTCAAATTATGTAATTTGTCATCAATTGTGAAAGTTTCAACAATTTCTTTGAAGTTGCTATATCCTAAACGAATAACAAATAAATCATTATCATTAATAATGTCGATTACTTTTTTAAAAACGGATAATCGAAATTCATCGGTAACTGAAGAGAAGTCGAAAGCTTTATTTTCTTTTGAATTCCTTAAAAAATCCTTTCCATGTAAAATTGGAGGAAATTGCTGCTTTTTACCTGTTGCTTTTTCAAGATAATCAAAAATTACACTTATTATCTTGTAGTAGTCACTTACGACTTTCTCAAATTTTGTCATTGGAATTATTACACCTGTAAGGGAAGATAAGTTAGCTTCAAGTGTAATAGATTCATCAAGGAATATAAATTTGACATCTTTACTCATCCATTTTTCTTAATTCAAAATTAGGCATAACGGTTTGGCTAAGTGCTGTACGGGATTTCGAAGCACTTCACTTTCAAGTTGCACTGAGCCAATTCGTTTATTCATTACTTTATTTTTTAAACCAAATCGTCAAAGACGAATTGGTGTTGTTGCCATGAAGAACTGCGGTGAATTATCTACTGTACCCCGCATTACATATAGCTTTTGTCAGCGAATTTTTTTTATTTATTTAAATAGTATTTTGCATATTTTTTAGCTTCTTCGTCATTAATATTCTTTACTCCACCACGATAAGAATAAAATTCATCATTTCTTTTTTCAATGTCATACCAATTTTCATTGAAGCATGTTACTAAGACTGACAATTTCATTATACAAAGCTTTAAGTCGCTAAAAATTGATTTAACTAACATGTATTCTCCACCGTTAATTTGGAAGTTATCTGTATCTCGTTTTACAATTGTATTGAATAGTTCTGTGTTGTTAGCGTTGTCAAATATTTTCTCAAGGATTTCTAAAGTTTGAACTATCAGTTTGATGTATTCTGGGAGGACATATGTTTCATTGGCATTGTCAAATCGTGAAAATTCGCCTTGAGCGATGTAATTAAATACTCGATTTATTTTCCTAACGAGTGAATTTTTTTTGGATGTTATAACTAAAAGTCCTTGAATTTTGGCTGCTGTTTCACGATTAACATACGAACGGTTGAGAAAATCTAAGTTTAATTCAGGCAATTCAACCATTTCAGTGATTGCAATTATTTCATTTGTTTTGCTCTTCTTTTCAATTAAAAATTTGTAAATATCAAGAATCTCTCGTTTGATATAGGTTTTGTAGATTGATGCTTTTCTTGTTGCTTCCAAAAAAAGTCCATTTTGATTTGTTTCAAGTGTGGTAATGATGTCACTAAATTTCTCGAAAGTATATCTCCATCTACCAATTTTTTGATTTTCAAACAGCGTATTATTTAATAATTCATTAATCAAATCCTTTTGCAACGGATGAATTTTGGTTAAATCGTCATTTGTATAGTTTGTCCAAGTTTGTTGCCTGACAAATGCAATAAAATTTAATCGTTTACCTGCTTTAACTAACCTAATATAATGTCTAAATTCTTCGAATGTAACTGTAGTCTGCTTACCATCAATTTCGAATTCTGTTCCAGGTTTGTCTCCAATTAGCAATAAATAATAATCTGATTTCTCAATTTGATTTTTGCAATTATCTAACGAATCTATTCCGCAATCAGCACCAAAGTCTGGTTCTTCTGACATTAATACACGAAATCCACTTTTCCCGAGAAAATATTTAAGAGCACCTCTTAAATCATAAAATTCCGAAATTATGGAACTGATAAATATTGTTGGTTGTAAGTTCATCGATTTTTTTGGTTCTCAAATTATAAATGCAGTAAATGTTTGCAAAACACCCCGATACCAGATGTATTGTCACCTTTTGTGTTTTTATATTTCTGCTGTTTATTTAATTTGCGTTTCCGGTCATCTTTTTATGTTGAAAAATACAATCTAAAAATAACCCCTTTCATTTAGGTTTGCAACGGATTGTTGATGAAAAGTATCAACAGTTTTCAACAAAAATGCGGTGCCGGTTGCAATCGTCGCGAACCGTGGCCAAAATCTATAAGAAATTATGGGGGGTGTACAACGGTTACCATTGTTATATGCCCGGCTTTTATCATTTTTTGTATTCATTATTGTTGTAAATTTTCAAATTGCGCTAAACCTCTTGTCTGCCCTCGGTTTGAACTGTCAAGTAATTCTTGACAGTTGAATTTTCCTGCGTACATGTTATTGAGTTTTGAATCACACGATGAAATCGTGCGATAGCGGGGTTACCGCAATGTGGTTTTATCTTTTTGCCAATAGATTAAATAATTTTTCATTTATATAATAATTTCCAGTACCAATTCTTTCTTTTCTTAATATTCCATCCTCCGCCAGTTTATTTAAATAATTAGCAGCTGTAATTCTTGAAACATTCAAGTCATTGACAATGAATTCAATTTTTGTGTAGGGATGTTTAAACAGATTATTTAACAAGTCCTGGCTGTAAAATTTGTAGTTGTCCCGAAGTTTATGTTTGTATTCCAACATTAACTCCCGAACCTGGATAATTAAATCAATTGTTTCCCTCGAAGTTTTTTCAATTCCATGAATTATAAACAAAAGCCATTCCTCCCAATTTTCGTTGTCTCTGAGTTGTTGTAACAATCTGTAATAATCTGATTTATTTTGAATGATATAGTTGCTTAAGTATAAAATTGGGAGATTTTGTAATTTTTCAATAATTAGATACAGTATGTTTATTATTCTTCCTGTTCGTCCATTTCCATCGTAAAACGGGTGGATACTTTCAAACTGGTAATGGATAATTGCCATTTTAATAATTGGGTCACAATCGCACATTGATGGGGCATTAATAAATTTTTCGAGGTTTGCCATCAATTTGTTTATTTCATTAACGTCTTGTGGTGGAGTATAAATGGTTTCTCCTGTTGATGAATTTTTCAAAGCAGTCCCGGGAAGTTTTCGAAAACCGGCACTGTTTCCTTCCAATTCTTTTTGAATCTCAACGATTATGTTATTTGTAATTAATCCTTTGTTTTTAATTAATTCAAACCCTTTTTTTAACGCAGAAATATAATCTTGAACTTCTTTCGCATCAAGCGATTTAAAAGAATCAAGGTTTAATTCCGATTTGTACAATTCATCATGGGTTGTAATTATATTTTCAATTGCTGAACTGTCTTTTGCTTCCTGCAGCCCCAAAGTGTTTATTAAAATATTTTGGTTAGGAATTGTCGATGCAATGCCTTTCAATTCCGCCAATGCTGCATGTGCAGTAGGTAAACTTTTCAAGACTGCTTTTGTTTCAACATCAACAGCCAATGGAAGTTCTCTTAATTTCCAATTTTCATTTTGATTCATTGTGTAAAGATTTCGATGTTTTCTTTACAAATATACTACATTCTGTAAAGAGAATTTAATTTTCTTTACAAAGGTTGCCTTTATTGATAATAATTTTCAGTTTTCTATACATGTCGTCATTTTTTCAACCATTTGCGGTAACGTTTATATATCCACTAAAAGTGAACAACACATTCTCATTTAAATGTATTGTACACCTTTTGTTTTTTATATTTCTGTTGTTTATTTCAGTTGCGTTTCCGGTCATCTTTTTAGGTATGAAAAATACAATCTAAAAATAACCCCTTTCTTTTTGGTTTGCAACGGATTGTTGGTAAAAACAATCAACAGTTTTCAACAAAATCAGTGAATTGTAGGTTTGGCTGCTGGAAGTAGAACAGATTTCTCCTCGTACCTCGTCGAAATGACAATGATTTCAGGGTTTATATTAAAAACAAAAGGCACAAAGCTCTATCGATAACTATGTGCCTAATGTGTTCTATGTGGTTCAATTTATTTATTCCCACTCCGGAAACTGTGTAACATTTAAATCGAGTGTTTCAATTTTTTTGAGATCTGCATCGGTCAGTTCAAAATCGAAAATATCCAGGTTTTCTTTCATGTGCGCCACCTGAGAACTGCGCGGAATTGGAATGATGCCACGCTGGTAGTGCCACCGCAGTGCCACCTGTGCATTGTTTTTGCCGTATTGTTTGCCGATTTCCGCCAGCGTTTCGTTGTTGAAATGTCCGTTTCGTCCCTGTGCCAGTGGCGACCACGCTTCGTGTACAATGTTGTGTTCGTTTAAAAACTTCAGGTCATCGGGCTGCTGGAAAAAGGCATGCGTTTCAATCTGGTTAACTGCCGGCTTCACATCAAAATTATCCATCAAATCTTTTATCTGGGCTGCAGTAAAATTGCTCACACCAATGGCTTTTATTTTGCCTTCTTTGTAAAGTTCTTCCATTGCTTTCCACGATCCGTGCACATCGCCACGCGGGCGGTGAATGAGGTACAAATCCAGGTAATCCAGTTGCAGTTTGTTCAACGATGTTTCAAAAGCCTTTTTCGCTTTTTCATACCCCGAATCCTCGACCCACACCTTTGAAGTCACAAAAAGTTCTTTGCGGTCGATTCCGCTGCGTTTAATTCCGCCCCCCACTGCTTCTTCGTTATCGTAAATTGTGGCTGTGTCAATGAGCCGGTATCCCAGCGAGATGGCCTCGGCAACAGACCTTATACCGAGTTCATCGTCGAGGTATAATGTTCCGAAACCAAGGAGGGGCATTTTCGCTCCGTTGTTCAGTGTTATACGGGCAACCGGGTCACCCATTGTATTTCCGGTGGTGGCTCCAAATAAATTCGATGTTCCCAATCCCACAAACATACCGGCAGCCGTCAGTTTGGCTCCGGTTTGCAAAAATTCGCGACGGTTTATTCCTTTTTTATAAATGTTATCTTTCATTTTTTACCGATTTATTTGATTCTCACAAATATAACGTTTTTGCTTTTATTGATCTGTCCGCTGGCGGTCATCAACCCAACTTTCCAATAAACGTCTGTCAACCTGGAAAAGTTGGAAATTTCAGCAGTTCCCGGTTAAATGAAAGTTTATTTTGAAATTTTGTTTGGTGGTTTATCATCAGCCTTTTAATCTGATAATGGAAGTATTATCGTTTTTTAAAAATTAAATTCAGCAGAAACAAAATAATGATAGCGCCGATAGCGCCGGTTAAAATAGCGCCAACCCATCCGGTGCCAAGGCTGATTCCAAGTTTTCCCAAAAGCCAGTAGCCGACAAAACTGCCAACAATTCCAACAATAATATTCCCAATAATTCCCAGCCCGCTGCCTTTGTAAATCACACTGCCTAACCATCCGGCTACAGCACCGATTAAAATAGTTACAAGAATTTCCATTTTTTTTAAGTTTTAAGTGAATGATTAAATGAAGATTAAAAAGTTACGACTTTTTTTATGATTAAAAATTCAATTTTCACCATTTTAAAAATTGACTTCCTGAATCAAACGAAAAGGGCATCTGTTAAAATCAATGTTTCAAGCCTTGTAATCCGGTTTGCAGTCAGAGCTTTTTTACACTTCCAAAGCCACCAGCTTTGCATCAACTCCGTTTACAAGGTTGAGTTTGCGGGTAATCTCTTCATGTTTTTCTTTTTCACCGGTAAGTTCGAGGAAAATCAGGCCGCTGTCGGAGCAGTTTTCCAACACACCGTCGTGAATGCCCAAACGGGTTTTGATGTAGCAACCCCAGCCGGTTAAAATTTTTTGCACCTTTTCGGCGGTTTCCTGGCGGTGCCTTACCAGAATGAGTAATGCAGTTCGTTTCATTTTTATTGATTTTTTGATTTTGTTTTTAATATACAAAATTTCAGGATGCAAAAAGAAAATCGACCCAATGAATAAGTAATTCAGGGCAATCAATTTTTCACTTCAATGAATGTGCTGCAACAATTTTTTCAGGCTAATTTTTTAGTATTTAATATTTTATTTCTATGTTTATTCTATGTTTTGAAGTTATAGTATTTGTTTAAAATTCATTTAATTAATTCTAATTTAAATTTAAAAGGAGGTTATTATGGCAATTAAAAAAGTATGGATTGAAGAAGGTTGCATAGCCGATGGAATTTGTAACGATATTTGTCCGGAGGTTTTCGATTTGGATGATAACGGCGAAGCTTTTGTGAAAGACGACGCTGATTTAGCCGGGAACGAAGAAGGCATAAAAGAAGCCGCTGAGCAGTGCCCGGTTGAAATAATCAGGTACGAAGAAGAGTAGTTGTTGTAAAACAATACATTAAGAAATTTTGCGCGTGGGTAGTATCACCGCATCACAAGACCGGGGTTTCCGGTCTTTTTTTTTAGCTCTTTTATTTAGTTTATTGTAACTTGTGTGCATAATTATTAGCATTATGAAGAAAATAGGACTGGCATTGGGAGGCGGGGCTGTTTTGGGGGCAGCCCACGTGGGAGTGCTCAAATCAATCGCAGAAAATGACATAGAGATTAGTTACATTGCAGGAACCAGTATCGGCGCATTTGTCGCTTCTTTTTTTGCTTTCGGAAAAAGCTGGCAGGAAATTCAGGAAATTGCCTCGGAACTGAAATGGATGGACATAACAGGAGTTACGCTTTCAAGGTACGGACTGCTGTCCAACGAAAAACTGGGCGAGCTGATAATCCGTCACATCGGCGATAAAAAAATTGAAGATGCAGGTATTCCGCTTGCCATGATTGCCACCGATATAACTACCGGCGAAAAAGTAGTTTTAAAGGAAGGTCCTGTGGCGCGGGCAGCAATGGCCAGCACCTGCATTCCCGGAATTTTCAGCCCGGTTGAAATGAATGATAAATTGCTGGTTGACGGCGGGATTGTGGAAAATGTACCTATCAACACGGTGAGCGAAATGGGGGCAGATTATGTAATTGGTGTTGATTTAAATGCCAATCATGCGTACGAAAGACCAGGAAATATACTGGATGTGATTTTAAACAGCTTTCATTACACGTTGATGACTGCATCGAAATTGCAAACCGAAGATGCAGATTTGCTGATAAAACCCGATCTGTCATCGTTTAACCGTACCGATACCGACCAGATTGAGGACCTGATGAAACAGGGCTACGAAGATTCTTTTAAAACACTGAAAAAATTAAAGGATGAGTTGAGGGCCTGAGCTAATTTTTTATGATTATCGTTTTCGCAAATAAATTTTCTTCATTTACCCCGCCCCCAGGGGATGTGAAGAAAATCATTTGCTCTCCCTGAGGTTTGGGGTAAAAAATTGATTTTCTGAACGAGGTGTTTTTTCAGCTTATAAACATGATAATCAATTAATTTTTTACCCAGTTTACAATTTTTTCATTGGTTGGTTTCATTTTGGGCTCCACCATGTCAACAAGCTGGCCATTTTCATCAACCAAGTATTTCTGGAAATTCCAGCCCACTTCCGAATCCATTTTTCCGTTTTTACTCTTTTGGGTAAGCCACTGGTAAACCGGGTGAATATCGTCTCCCTTAACCGAAATTTTTGACATCATCGGGAAAGTAACCCCGTAATTTTTTTCGCAGAATGTTGCAATTTCAGTATTGGAACCGGGCTCCTGGTTGGCAAAGTTGTTGGCCGGAAAACCGATTATTGTAAAGTTGTCTCCGCCGTACGTTTCATATATTTCCTGAAGCTGTTCGTATTGCGGGGTTAAACCGCATTTTGAGGCCGTGTTTACTACAAGTACTTTTTTGCCTTCGAGGCTGGAAAGCTCAAACTGGTTGCCTTCAATATCTTTAACCGTGAAATCATGGAATGAAGTCTGGGCAAATGCATTTGAAGTTGCAACCAGGAAAAGAAGTGGAAGAATTATTTTTTTCATGCTGATCATATTTTTGAGTTTCTCAGCTAAAACAATAAAATGAGGTGAAAAGTTCCCGGAATTTTTTTTGAAGTAGCTAGTGTAATAAGTATTCACCTATTATCTTACAAAAAACGTATTAGGTTGCAGTTTATTGAGATGTAAAGCTAGTTGCAAATCCCCCTTTGAGTTCCCCCTTTAATTGGCTACAATTTATCTTCATGGCAAAAAATAGCAATTAAAGGGGGACGAGCTCCGAACAAAGCCACTGCTTTAGCTGGCAAATCCGGGACACTAAGTGAATAGAATTTGTAAGTACTTTGTGGGAAAATCGTTCTACACGAATTCTACCGAATATCTTTCTCAATAAACCCTGACCGGTCCGGTGGCTCGGGTGTATCCACTTTTTTCGGTGGATTTTCTTCCAGCTCTTGCAGTAAAACTTCCACTGCTTTTTCAAGCGAGGGGTCGTTGCCTTTGGCCAGTTCTTCGGGGCGGTCCATCACTTCAATGTCCGGGTAAACGCCAATTCCTTCAATAATCCACTCCCCGTTTTCATCAAATACCCCAAATTGCGGGACCGAAATGCTGCCGCCGTCAACCAGCGATGCATTGCCCGAAATACCAACCAGTCCGCCCCAGGTGCGGGTGCCAATGAGCTGTCCCAGACCTTTCTTTTTAAAGTAGTAGGGAAAAGCATCGCCACCCGATGAGGAATAGCCGTTAATGAGCATAACCTTCGGTCCGTTGTGTGCAACTCCGGGAGTTTGCATCGGGTTCAGTCCGTTGCGTTGCCAGTAGCTCAGTGTTTTGCGCTCGAGCAAATCGGCCATTACATCTGGGATGAAACCGCCACCGTTGTACCGATCGTCGATGATGAGCGCTTCCTTGTTGTGGTAGGCGTACATTCCCCTGAAAAGCTCGCGGTTACCTTCATACGAAGTATTTGGAACGTGAATGTAGCCAATCCGTCCGCCGGAAAGTTTTTCAACCATTTGGCGGCGTTTATTTACCCAGTCGAGGTACATGAGTTCCAGTTCGCTTTTTATAGGTTTTATGAGTGAAGTACGGGCATCGCTGCCATCCGCATTTTTTGAAACCGTAATCTCCATCAGTTCGTTTGCACTGTTTTCCAGGAAGCGGTAAGGATTTTCACCGGTTTTAATTTCCTGTCCGTTCAGGCTGATGAGATAATCGCCTTCATTTACATCCACTCCAACTTCAGTAAGCGGTGAGCGGCGACTGTTGTTCCAGTTTTCGCCCGGATAAATTTCAGCAATGCGGAATCGGCCTGCATTTGAATCCGGTTCAAGATGCGCGCCCAGTAACCCGCCTTCCACGCGTTCAGGATTTTCAAAATCGCCCCAGTTCACATAAGCGTGCCCGGTGTTCGATTCGGAAACCATTTCGCTTAAAATATAGTCGAGGTCGGCACGATGTCCAACGTAAGGCAGCAGTTTGCTGTACTTGTCTTTAATGCTTTTCCAGTCCACTTCATGCAGATTTTCAACATAAAAATAATCGCGGAAAATGCGCCAGCCATCGTTGTAAATCTGGTTCCATTCCTTTATCGGGTCAATTTTCATATCCATATTTTCCAGGTTCAGCTTTCCGTCGCCGGATTTGATTCCGGGTTTAATGGCGGTGATGCCAAAATTGCCGCCCGAGCGGTAAAGCATCGCTTTGCCATCGGCTGAAACCAGAGCCTGTCGTACTTTATCCATGATTTCAGAGCTTTCTTCTTTCTCAATGTTGTATTTCTGCAACTTGGTGCCGGTAATGTACAGCAGGCCACCCTCAACTGCAGCGAGGTTACGGTAGTTGTCGGTACCCATCGGTAATGTCATTACGCGTTCGGTTATTCCTTCAAAATCAATTTTAACCTGAACAACCTCTTCACCGTTTCTATTTTCAGCCGAATTATTTTCTTTTTTCTGATCGTCAGTTTTAACCGGTTCGGTATCGTTTTTATCTTTCAGCAATTTGGGGCCGTCGGCCTGCAAAGCCACAGCATAAATGCGGGTGGCATTGTTATAAAGATAGTCGAATTCGAAACTCGAAAAATCGAGGTTGAAATCGCGGTTCGACAGGAAGAAAATGTACTCGCCGCCTGCCGAGAAAACGGGAGAATAATCGTTAAATGTATCTTCTGTCAGCTGGTGGTTTTCTTTTTCCTGAATGTTGTACACCCAAACAGCCGACTGTCCGTTGTCCGATTCTTTTGAATAAACAACCCACCGGGAATCGGGCGAAAAGGAATAGTCTCTGATTTCGCTGGTGGCTCCTTTGGTGATGATGATTTCGTTTTCTGCCTCTACATCAAAAAGTTTCAGGTTCAGGGTGCGGTCGGAATACAGCAGGTATTTGCTGTCGGGCGACCACTCGCTGTCGTATTTCCAGGCCTGCGAACCGGAAGAAATCTGCACCGGTTCTGCATCTTTGCTGTTTTCGAGCAGGTAAATTTCGTATTCGCCTGTGGCATCAGAGTAGTAAGCAATGTATTTCCCGTTGGGCGACCAGCTGGGATAAATTTCGCGCACACCCTGCGTTTGTGTCAGGTTTTGGGTGATACCGTTTTCTGCCGGAACCGAAAAAATATCGCCGCGTGCGTCGAACAAAGCACGTTTTCCGGTGGGGGAAACAGCGTAACTGTGAATGTCGTCTTTCACATTTTTGAACCAGGGCAATCGGTTGGGATTATCATAATTGATATTCACTGTAATTTTTTCGGTTTCGCCGGAATCCAGGTTTGTTTTATAGAGAAATCCGCCGTTTTCAAAAACCAGCTGTCCGTTTTGACCGGAAGGCCACATCACGTCGTAGGTTGAAAAGTCAGTGATTTTTTCAGTTTCTTTGGTTTCGGTGTTGTAGCTGTAAATGTTCAGTTTTAAGTCGCGGTCCGATGCAAAAAAGATATTCCCGCCATCCCACACCGGCCACTGGTCAGAACCGGTAAAATCAGTCATTTGTTCCGATGTATTGTTTTCAAGATCGTAAATCCAGAGTTCTGTGGCGCGTCCGCCTTTGTAGCGTTTCCATGTTCTGAACTCCCTGTCAACCGGCGTGAAACAAAGCTTTTTGGCATCGGGAGAGAAAACGGCGAACCCACCGTTGACAATTGGCAGCGGTTTTTCCATAGCGCCGTCAATACTTACCGTGAAATATTTTCCGTTTCGTTCACCGAATTCAGTCCGGTTGGAGCGGAACAGGATGTTTTTGCTGTCGGGTGTCCAGTCGAGCACCACATTGTCGAAACCGCCTCGCGGGGGCATCATGCCCACCGAATTGTACCAGGTGAGTTGTTTGGGTGTTCCGCCTTCTGCAGGCATCACAAAAACCTGCCGGTTGCCGGCATATTCGCCTGAAAAGGCAATCCATTTGCCATCGGGAGAAATTTTCGGGAACAGTTCCATTCCTTCGTGAGACGTGAGCTGACGGGCATCGCCGCCGTTTGCATTTACAGTCCAGATATCTCCTGCATACACAAAGGCAACCAAATCGTTGTTGATATCGGGGAAGCGGAGTAAACCGGAGTCGTTTGCCGCATGGGCACTAAACGTTAAGCCTGCAATAAGCAGCAGGGCAACAGTGAGTTGTTTTATTTTTTGCATAGAAATTAATTTTAAACTGTGACAAAATTTTTTGGAATTCCGAAGATACAAATTCACAGGAAACGGCGAAATGATTTTTTATTAACTGTCAAATCGCTTCTCACAACTCAACGGGTAACATAAAACAAATTAATAAGTTTTCCGTCAAGCGGCCAGAGCCGCTGGACGGATTGTTATCCCATTACCACTTTTACGTTGCAGGAGCTTTTCTTTTGGACCGGAATTTTATTTCCATTTATTTTTTTTCCGTCCACCCACAACTCTTTTATTCCTTTTGAAATATGAAATGGGTTCATCACTTTAATATTGAAAGTAGTTCCCCTGAATTTTCGCTGAATGTTGAATCCGTCCCAGTTTTTGGGAATGCAGGGATTTATAACCAGTCCGTTGTAATGGGGCTGAATTCCAAGGATATGTTGCGATACGGCAAAAAAGTTCCATGCTGCGGTTCCGGTGAGCCACGAGTTTTTGGCTTCCCCCGGTTTCCAGGCATCTTTACCGGCAATCATCTGGGCATAAACGTAAGGTTCCGTGCGGTGCAAATCGCTAATTTCTTCCAAATAAGCGGGAGATATTTTTTTGTAGTATTCAAACGCCTGTTCACCGTTTCCGGCAGCGGTTTCCCCAATCATAATCCAGGGATTGTTGTGGCAGAAAATGCCTGCGTTTTCTTTGTACCCTTCAGGATAACTGGTAATTTCCCCCTTGCTGAGATCATATTCAGAATAAGGAGGATGATTGAGCACAATACCGTATTTGCTGTCGAGGTGCTTGTTTACTGAATCGAGCGCCATTCGCGACCAGCCTTTATCTTTGCCAATTTCGGCCATGGTGCAGAATCCGTTAGATTCGATGAAAATTTTTCCTTCTTCGCATTCGTTGCTGCCAATTTTTTTCCCGAAAAAGTCGTAGGCACGCAAAAACCAGTCGCCGTCCCAGCCATGTTTTTCAATGGCCGTTTTCATTTTGTTTACTTCCTCCAAAACCTGGCGGGCTTCATTTTCTTTTTCCAGGATTTGCAGCAGTTCAGCATAATCATTTCCGTACAGGACAAACATGCCGGCAATCATCACCGACTCAGCCGCGCCACCCGATTTGTTTTCGGTAGTTTGAAACGACTCATCGGGATTGGTGGAAAAACAGTTGAGGTTGAGGCAGTCGTTCCAGTCGGCCCGCCCGATAAGCGGCAACCCGTGCGGCCCTGGGTTGTTCGCTGTATGCAAAAAAGATTGGCTCAGGTGATCGAGCAGCGGCTGTGCTTTCGATTCGTCATTTTCATAGGGGACATTTTCTTTTAGAATGGAAAAATCGCCGGTTTCTTTTATATATGAAGTTGTGGAAAGAATTAGCCAGAGCGGGTCGTCATTAAAATTGCCGCCAATATCGGCATTTCCTTTTTTGGTGAGCGGTTGATACTGGTGCCAGGCTCCGCCGTCTTCGAGTTGCGTGGCAGCCAAATCCAAAATCCGTTCGCGGGCTTTTTCGGGAATGAGGTGTACAAATCCAATCAAATCCTGGTTTGAATCGCGGAATCCCATGCCACGGCCAATTCCCGACTCAAAGTAGGAGGCCGAGCGCGACATGTTGAATGTGACCATGTTCTGGTACTGATTCCAAATGTTTACCATCCGGTCAAGTCGTTCGTCATGGCTGTTTATCTGGTAATTCGAAAGCAGTTCATTCCAGTATTCTTTTAGTTTTTGCAGTTCTGCATCCACATTTTCAGCAGTGGCAAATTGTTGTATTAACCCGCGGGCTTTTGTTTTATTGATTACTTTTTTCGATTCCCATTTCTCATTCTCCTCGTTTTCAACGTAACCAAGCAGAAAAATCAGCTCTTTTTCTTCACCGGGATTCAGTTCAATTTCCAAGTAATGCGAAGCAACCGGCGACCAGCCATGCGCTACCGAGTTATTGGGTGTTCCCTGGCTGACCACTTCCGGATCGGCAAACGCGTTGTACAACCCCACAAATGATTCACGGTCAGTATCGAAACCATCAATTTTTTTATTTACTGAATAGAACGCGAAGTGGTTTCGCCTTTCGCGGTATTCGGTTTTGTGGTAAATGGTTGAGCCGTCAACTTCCACTTCGCCGGTGTTGTAATTTCGCTGAAAGTTGGTCATATCGTCGAGGGCATTCCACAAGTTCCACTCCACATAAGAAAACAGCTTGAAACTTTTCGTTTCTGCCGAGTGGTTTTTAAGTTTTACTTTTTGAATTTCAACGGGCTTATCTAAAGGCACAAAAAAAGTAATGTCGGCAGATAACTGGTTTTTTGCTCCTGAAATCTTTGTATAACCAAGCCCGTGCCGGCACTCATAATTATCGAGTTCGGTTTTTACCGGTTTCCAGCCCGGCGACCAAATGGTTTCATTTTCTTTTATGTAAAAATACCTCCCGTTATCGTCGATGGGCACATTGTTGTAGCGGAAACGGGTAATTCGCCTGAACCGCGGGTCTTTGGAAAAACAGTACCCACCAGCTGTGTTGGAAATCAGGCTGAAAAAATCATCGTTGCCGAGGTAATTAATCCAGGGCCAGGGTGTTTTTGGGGTTGTAATGACGTATTCACGCGAATTATCGTCGAAAAAGCCGTATTGCATTTTGTTTGATTAAATATAAAGATACACAAAAGTAATTCATATTGTAATTCAAACAAAAAGAAAAGTGAATTATTTGGTAATTCCCGGCCAGTCGTCGGTTCGGAACGGATTGGCAGGTAATCCTTCATTGTTGTACAAATTCACATCATCGGGATTATCGGCCCAGCCATAGCGCACAGCCACCGGGTTTGGCACCTCATCAGCATAAACAACAAGAGTATTCTCGTTTACCAGTTCAGCTTTTGCCCAATGGAAATTTTTGTCGGCGCCGGCAATGGAAAACCCTTTGATGTAGCCGTATTTATCATTGATTTTCAGCCCTGAACCAATTTTAGAAAATTTGATGAAAGCTTTCCCGTTTCTAAATTCAACAGATTCGTACATGGGACCAGAATTCACCACATCTCTGTTGTATGCAATTTTAAAGGCATCGAGAGCCAGGCGTTTGCCCACGTCCTGTTTGTTTTTCGGGTGAATGTCATCGGCTTCACCAATATCAATAGCCAGTGCCATACCAGTGTTGGGCAAACTGAGTGTCATGGTTTGGGCTTCGCGCAGTTCGGCCCATGAACTTTCACCTGGCTGTTCCTGTGGTTGCATGTAATTGGCCAACGAAACAAAAAGAAATGGGAAATTCCCCTGCTGCCAGTGATTGCGCCAGTCGTTTATCAGTGAAGGAAAAATTCGTTGATATTGTTTAGCACGGCCGGCATTCGATTCGCCCTGGTACCAGATGGCGCCTTTTATACCGTATGGTACCAGTGGCTTGATCATGGCGTTGTACAAAAGCGTGGGGTAGGAGTTTGGGCCAACATTTACGGCACCGACTTCAGCTTTCGATATGCGGAATTTCCAATCGCCTGAAATATCTTTCTTTTCATTTCCGATGGCCAGGAACTGGTTTTCAGAATTTCCCCAAATACCGCCGTTTCCGCCAGTATCGTGCACGCGAACCACAATCATATTGTTGCCTGGTTTCAGGTATTTCTTATCGATGGAATAGATGCGTTCTTCGTCGTACATGTTTTCGGTTCTGCCAATTTCAATGCCGTTGAAAAAGGTGATGTCGGAGTCGTCTATTTTACCGAGGTGAAGTGTCAGGTTGGAGTTGGTTTGTTCTTCGTTGAGCGTAATTTTTTTGCGGTACCAGCCAATTCCGTCAATATCAACGTATCCCTGGTTTTCCCAGTACATGGGCGTTTTTATGCTCCTCCAGTTGCCGTCGTTGTAATCCAGTCCTGTCCAAACCGGTTCGCCGTCAACCACGCCTTTGTCTTCGGTTGGGACTTCGCCTCCCAGGATTTCTCTGATTTGCTCAAGTTTGGCCTGGCGGTACTGTTCCAGATTCATCTGCTGCAATTCAGTTAGCTGATTCTTAAAATCAGGATCATCGCTTATGGTGTTTCCGCTTATCCAGGTTTCGGCCACGGTTCCTCCCCACGATGAGTGAATTAACCCGACGGGCACTTCCAGCTTTTCGTGCAAATCGCGACCAAAAAAATAGGCCACAGCAGAGAAAGCACCAACAGTTTCGGGAGAGCATTCCACCCATTCGCCGTCGCTAATGTCATTCTGCGGAAACTGAGCCACAGCTTTGGGAACGGTAAAAAGCCGGATGGAAGGGAAGCTGGCTGCTGTAATCTCCTCTTCGGCGTTATTGCATTGGTCAACGCGCATTTCCATGTTCGACTGACCTGAAGCAATCCAAACTTCACCCACCATCACATTTGTAAATTCAACGGTATTTTTGCCGTTTATTGTCAGCGTATGTGGCCCTCCGTATTTCTGAACCGGCAGTTTTATTATCCAGTTTCCATCCTTATCGGCACGTGTCCTTACCGTTTCGTTGTTAAATGTTACGCGGATACGTTCATTTTTATCGGCCCAACCCCAGACGGGAATTTCAATTCCCTGCTGCAAAACCATGTTGGAGCTGAATATTTTAGGTAGCGTTACATCTGCTTTTGAAGTAAAACTGATTAGTATTCCGAAGGTTAAAAACAGTATTCCAAACCGCAATATTTTCATTTTTTGATTTTTTAATTTTGATTAAAACTATTAAAAATATTTATGAAAATGCAGGTTGTACTGAAGTTTTGCCAATGTGTTAGTCGTTATATTTTCATACACAACCGGATAAGTTAAAGTTATCTGCATTCATTTTTTTTATGTTGAACTGATTTCAGGCACTTTTCAGTTTTGGGTTTCATTCCTGCAGCAAATAATTGATTTTTACAGGAACACTTCCTCTTTCGCTCAGCCTGATAATCCAGAACACTATTTTTATCCAGATTTTCGGATTGGTTACAATTTCAGATTTAGCTGCAATAATTGAATCTCTTTCATAAATGCATTCTTCCCATTTTTCAATTGGGGTTTTCCAAAGGTTTTCAGCGAACTTCCAAGCACCATCGCGAGCCAGTTCCATACTGAAGTCAACCAGATGATTGTCCAGTTTCCCGGTTCTGGCAAGTATCTTTTTCAGAAAAGGCCAGATTGAAGAGAGGTTATTCTGAACGCGGTTTACCTGCATCGATAAAATATTGTTAATCCGGAAGAAATCGTTTTTGAGAAGCTGAATGTCAGAGTTTCGCGAGATTTCGGCAGCGGCAATTCCCAAATCGAAGTTGATGTGTGCGTGCATTCCCATCAGCAAATGCTGCAAAACCACCGGCGATTGTTTTTCAGAAAACCGAAAAGCTGCGTCCCATGACTGGCTGACGTTTTGGCCGTTTTGCCAGGCGTGCCATGCATCGATGTACCTTTTGGCAAAAACCACATCCAGCCTTTTCATCCGGGCACCATCATCAAAATAGTTATTTTCAATTCCTTGTTTTACTTCGAAAGTTACCTGCCTGTAAAGCGCAGCAAAATAACCGCATGTGTCGTTTTGAGTCACTGACTGGAAAATAATTTTATCCAACGATTCCAGTACATCGTCAATTGTGGTTATTTTTCCGACATTCATTCTACCTGTATTCAGTTATTTAAAGGCACGTCAATCAAATGTGTTTTGTCCATCGTGGTTAAAATCTGATGGTAAAACGGGTACCTTCACCAGGGCTACTTGCTATTTCAACTTTTGCATTGTTTTTATCCAGGAAATTTTTGGTTAGCATCAACCCTATTCCGGCACTGTCTTCACCAGCGGTTCCTGTTTTCCTGTGTTCCTTATTGTAAGTAAAAAGTTTTTCAACCAGGTTTTTGTCCATGCCAATTCCGGTGTCTTCTATTTCAACAGTCTGGCCGTTTTTATGCTGGTGAACTGTGAGTATGATCTGCCCCCCTTTTTGTGTATATTTTACAGCATTCGAAAGTATGTTTCTCAAACTTACTTTTATCATATTTTCATCGGCATCGACCATTACTTTATCACTGCTGTAATTTTTTACCAGTTGAATCTCCTTCATCGAAATGGAATAGTGGAAATAGTAGAGCAGATTCTCGATTTGATCGATGATATTATATTTCGATTTGACGGGTTTTAATTCAACCATATCGTTTTTCGACCAGGTTAACAGGTTATCGAGCATCTGAAAAGAATACCCTGATTTTTCGTTCAAAGTTTTGAGCAACATTTTTAATTTTTCTGAACTGTATTTGTCGAAGTTTTCGATAATAATTTTCAGTAATTCATTGATCGTACCGATTCCACCTCTCACATCGTGCGATATGAGTGAAAGAAACTGCGATTTGTTTTGATTCAACTGCGCTAACTTTTGGTTTTTCTCTTCGAGTTGCTGTCGGGTAATCAGTTGTTCGAGATCGGTTTCAATTAAAAGTTTTACCTGTTGCACCAGTTCCGTATAATTTTCATTGTAATGATTTTCTTTATTATCGAGCAGGCAAACTGTTCCAAAAACTTCGCCATCGGGCCAGTTGATTGGAAACCCAAGGTAGGAGACCATGTTGATGTCCACATCCGGATTATTTGTACTCCAGACCCCATTTTTTGTGGCATCCGGAATTAGTAATTTCTTTTGTGTACCAATTACCGTTTCACAATATAATCCGTAAGCCAGCTTGGTTTCTTCACCTTTTTTATAAGGATTCCCATCGGTCCCGCTTTTTAAAAATACTTCGATTGAATTTTCGTTTAACCGCATTATCAGGGCTGAGGGAACATCTACAATTTTGGCAACTGTATCGATCAGCGATTGCCATTTTTTCAGAACAGAGGTTTTAATTTCGGGTTTTAGCTCTGAGGTTATATTAACCTTTTTCGATTCATTTTTACTCCTGACAGTAATCTGGGAATATTTTGCTGTTTTTGCCTGTTCGTTTTCAGTCATAGTTTTGTAAAATGAATTTGTGTTGTTTATAACCAATTTTTTGGTGGTATTGTTTTGGGTTTAAGAATTTTAATCGAATTTTTTTTTGCTGCTTTTTATTTCTCAACCTAACTATTCCCGAAACAATCGTATATACACTCAGCCAAATCAGTAGTTGTATCAAAAAATTGCGAGTAAAAAAATTGTCGCTGTTAGTTATGTAATAATGGCCGTTGGTTCCCACCAGGTAATGAAAAACGGTGCCAAACGGATAGCCAATAGTGAATGCAGTAATAATAATTTCTTTTGAAACTGATTTTATATTTTTCCACACATAAAAAATTGACGTAAAACCAAGAATTCCGAAACACAATGCACATATAATCAGAAAAATGGTAAGTTGGGGCGGCGACAAAAAGTGGAAGTTTGAAGCCAATGTGGAAGACATTATCATTATCAGCGCCAGCGCCACTCCATCAATTCCGTACAACAGAATTTTTAGCATCTTTTCGCCTGCTAATTCCACAGTTTTCAAAACAACAGCCAATCCGAGTAGTGTGGCGAGTAAAACTTTCAGCGCATGTAAAAATGGTAAAACCGGGTGGTTCAGAGTCATTGTGATGATGAGTGTTCCGGCAGTTAAAACCGGGAAACTGAACAGCAATACATGTTTTAAGGCCGGAGGAGTGAAATTATTCTTTGCACGAGACAGAATGAAGCTGACAGGAAAATAAATTAGCAGCACAAAACCGCAGGCGACAAGTCCGCTCATCCAGTAACGGCTGGCGGTTACAAAACTGAATGGCGAAGTGTCGGGCACCCTTGGCGCCATGTTGTGGAAGTATAAAAAAACTTCGTATCGGTCGGCAATAACAAACCAGTAATAAAATAACGAAAGAATGATAATGCAGGGGGGAAGTGCATAAACAGCTACTTTAAACAGGTCAGGTTTAGATTTTGCCGGTTTTATTACATTCATTTCATTTTTAAGTTTTTATGAAGAACGTTTTTTTTTCGTTCTTCATATTTTAACCTAAAAAAATTGTTCTGAACATGAAATCAGTTGAAGTTTAATTGTCTTTTTGCGGTTTATTCTTCATCAGGATGAAACGAAAAAACCTCTTCGAGCGGTGTATTAAAATAGTCCGCTATCCGGAAAGCCAGTTCCAGCGACGGTGAATACTTCTCCTTTTCGATGGCTACAATGGTTTGCCGCGATACGCCCACGGCATTGGCCAGCTCCTGCTGAGTCAGCTCATTGGCATTGAAACGCAACCTGCGGATGTTATTTCTTATTTTGCTTTCGATTTTCTTTTTCGCCATATTAAACTCCTTTCCGGTAGTAATAAATTTGTGAGCCGTTATCAATAATTTCAGAAAGAAGCCCGCTGATAACAAATACAATAAACAGGGTGTAAGGAGCGAATCCAAGCGCCAGATAAATTATAGCCGCCATAAAACCAATGGAAAACGTGTAGTGAGAATTGCGGGTGGCTTTCAGCTTTATTAGTTTATCGCGTTCATCTTCTTGCGGAATATCTTCTTCCCTGGTAACAATGGCATTAATGATGTGAAAAATGATGTAAATAATGATACGCGCCACAACCGACACGCCGGCATAAATGAGAAAAATGATTCCCCATTGCTGGAAATCGTCGGTTAAATCAATCCGGCCATCCAAATGTCTTTGGTAAACTGCCCATGCAAAAATGGCTGTAATTAGCAATCCGCTGAAAATGTTGATGATGTTTTCTTTTTCTCTGTATGACATAGCTTTAATTTTTAAATGTAGAAATTGTTTTACTTCATGTTAATAATATACGTCACAAAGATAAGTATTTTTTACTAAATGTAAAGTATTTTTTACAAATATTTTTTTGAATTTGAATATATTTAGAAAAATATGTTTTCGGGGCTATAAAAAAACGGGAAGCAAACTAAGCTGCTTCCCGTTAAATTGGTATTGTGATTATCGTTTATTAAACGTTGTAAGTAGATGACGCAGTGTCGCCGCCGCGGCCGGTCCAGTTGGTGTGGAAGAACTCACCGCGTGGTTTGTCCACTCGTTCGTAAGTATGCGCTCCAAAGTAGTCGCGCTGAGCCTGCAGCAGGTTAGCCGGCAAACGCTCGGTGCGGAATCCGTCGAAATAGGTGAGGGCAGCGGTGAGAGCGGGCACCGGCATTCCGTTGGTGAGTGCGGTGGCACAAACTCGGCGCCAACCATCCTGGGCTGATTCCACTTTTTCTTTGAAGAACGGATCAAGCAGCAGGTTGGGCAGTTCGGGATTTTTCTCGAAAGCTTCTTTAATGTCTTTCAGAAAGATGGAAC
Organism: Tangfeifania diversioriginum; assembly: GCF_900141875.1. Lineage (GTDB taxonomy): Bacteria > Bacteroidota > Bacteroidia > Bacteroidales > Prolixibacteraceae > Tangfeifania > Tangfeifania diversioriginum. Next base: position 56,592 of record NZ_FQZE01000007.1, read on the forward strand.
GGATAATGCAGCCTCCGCGCCACATAAGCGCGATGCCGCCGTAATTCAAATTCCAGTTGTATTCCTTCGCTGCTTCCATCATCAGGTTGTAACCTTGCGCATACGATATAATTTTTGATCCATAAAGTGCCATTTTCAGGTCGTCGAGGAATTGCTCTTTGTCGCCATTAAATTTTGGAGTCGGGCCGTTGATCACTTTTGACGCTTCCACACGCAGTTTTTTTTGTGCTGACAGACAACGTGCAAAAACCGATTCGCCAATTAATGTGAGCGGAATTCCCAGGTCGAGTGCCGAAATGCCGGTCCATTTTCCGGTTCCTTTCTGGCCTGCGGTGTCCAGTATGAAGTCAACAGTTTCCTCTCCGTTTTCATCTTTGTAACCCAGAATATCGCGGGTGATTTCAATAAGGTAGCTGTCGAGTTCCTCTCCGTTCCATTTTTTGAATACCTCGTGCATTTCCGGGTTGCTCATGCCCAGCAGGTTTTTCATCAGGTGGTAGGCTTCGGTAATAATCTGCATGTCGCCGTATTCGATTCCGTTGTGTACCATTTTTACAAAGTGACCGGCACCGTTTTCACCCACCCAGTCGCAACAAGGCTGGCCGTCTTCCACTTTGGCCGCAATACTCTGGAAAATATCCTTTACGTGCGGCCATGCATCCGGCGAACCACCCGGCATCATCGATGGGCCTTTCAGGGCACCTTCTTCGCCTCCGGAAACGCCTGTTCCAATGTAAAGAAAACCTTTGCTCTCCACATATTTGGTGCGGCGCATGGTGTCGGGGAAATGCGAGTTTCCGCCGTCGATGATAATATCTCCCTCTTCGAGGTACGGCATCACTTTTTCGATGAAATCGTCAACCGGCTGGCCGGCTTTCACCAGAAGCATCACTTTGCGCGGGCGCTCGAGCGAAGCCACCAGTTCCTCAATGGAATGCGCGCCGATGAAGTTTTTCCCGGCTCCCCGGCCTTCAATAAATTTGTCCACTTTTTTCACTGTCCGGTTATAAACAGCAACTGTATAACCTTTACTCTCCATGTTTAACACCAGGTTTTCGCCCATTACGGCCAACCCGATTAATCCAATGTCAGCTAATTTTTTCATATTCTTTATTTTTAATTGATGTTATTTTTTTGAACCACAATAGGCACATAAGGTCACATAAGAATCTACTGTGTCCTGTGTGCCTATTGTGGTTTTATTTCAAATCCTAAATTTTTTATCTTTTTCAACGTTTCTTCTTCCACATTTTTTGTTTCAACTGTGTGTGCATCAAATTCTCTTCGCACCGGGTAATCGCCGCGGAGTTGTTCAAACTGATGGGGCGCTTCACGCAGTGCTTCGTCATCGTTTTCAATGTCGTAGGTTGAAAGCACCGCTTCTGCCAACACAGAATATTCACGCCGCTGGTTGCCGTCGATTTCAATAATTGGTTTTGCAGGAGGTTCAATATTTGTTGGTTCCCAGTTGTCAATTCCCAAATTAAAAAAACGGCTGATTGCCTGCACGCTCATTTTGGTGCCGTTGGCTTTTCCGTCTTTTGAATAACCGGCAATGTGGGGGGTGCCAAATTCTGAGATATTCAATAAATCCAGGTCAATGTCCGGCTCATTCTCCCAGCAATCGAGGATGAATTCAGAAATGTCGCCGGCTTCATAAGCGTTGTATAGCGCTTCGGAATCAAAAATTTCTCCACGACAGGAATTGATGAGCAATGGCTTTTTTTTCAGATTCTGAAGAAAAGGTTCATCTGCCATGTGGTAGGTAGTGTCTTGTCCGGTCATATTGAGTGGCACATGAAAGGTGATAATATCCGCTTCTTCCTGGATTTTTTTAAGGGAAACAAAATTTTCCGGGCCTTCCACTCTTTCGCGTGGCGGGTCGTTCAGGAGAACTTTCATTCCGATGGTTTTGCAAAAATGTGCCACTCTTGAGCCTACATGGCCCACTCCAATAATCCCGATGGTTTTAGCTGTCAGGTCGGTACGTTTTCTCATCGACCACGAAAAGAGGGCAGATGCAATGTATTGGTTGACACTTTCGGCGTTACAGCCGGGCGCGTTGGTCCATTCAATTCCGGCCTGTTTGCAGTATTCTGTGTCGATGTGATCGAAGCCAATTGTTGCCGTGGCAATAAATTTTACTTTGGAACCTTCAAGCAGTTCCCGGTTGCATTTGGTCCGGGTGCGGGTAATCAGGGCATCGGCATCTTTTACTACTTCAGGTGTTGTTTTGCTTCCGGGCAAATAAACTACTTCGGCAAATGGCTCAAATGCTCCGCGGATGTATGGTATTTTATCGTCGATTACTATTTTCATCTCATTATAATTTTAATTGTGTGAATAACATTATCATGGCTTGTTTTATGGTATAATATTTTGAACCACATAAGGCACATTAGGTCACAATAATTAAATTTTGAAAAAGATATTCTTTCTTAAAATTATCAAATTAATATCCTTTAGGTAATTCCCTGAATTTTTCTGTTACAAAAGTTTTTTGACCTTCTCGCCAAATATTTGTACAATAAAAGTTTACAAGCAATCCTTTGGGTTTATCAAGCAGCTTTAGATAAGTTAACAGTTGCGCTTCGTGAATCGGCAAAATAGTTTCCACTGTTTTTAATTCTACAATAATTAAATTATTAACAAGCAAATCAAGCTTGAGATCAGCATTCAATTTAAGTCCCCGGAAATTTATAGGAACAATTTGCTGTTGGCTTACTTCAAAACCGTTTTGTTTTAAAAGATGGGCCAGACATTTTTCGTAAATACTTTCCAGAAGTCCAGGGCCAAGTTCCTTGTGAACTTCTATAGCAAACCCGGTAATCTTATAAGTTAATTCGTTTATGTACTTCTGTGTTATCATCTTTAAATCAAAATCTTCTGTGCCCTAATGTGCCTGTTGTGGTTTGTAATCTTTATAATAATTCTTCACCATTTTATCCATTACTTTTGCAGTTCGTGCAGCAGACTCACCAGTGCTCACACATTTTTCTTCACCTCGTAACTCATTAATCACCTGCTGAACGAGGTTCTGCTGAATATGCTCCGGGTTTTCAAATCCCATTTCGGTGATTCCTTCCGGCCTCATAATCTGTACTTTTCCGTGGGTGAAACAGGGAATGATGATTTTTCCTTTGTCGCCAATGATTTCGATTTCATCTTTTTCGGCCGATTTATCTGTAACAAAGCACCAGGTTCCGCTGCCGGTAACTCCCGATTCGTGTTCCCAGGTACCAATAACAGTGTCCTCTGCCTGGTACAAACCAGCCCTGTTTGCTGCCAGTCCTGTAACATTTTTTATCGGCCCGAAAACAAAATCAAGGTAATCCAGTTCGTGGGACCCCAAATCGAAAAAGTAACCGCCACCGCTTATTTCAGGACGAACATGCCAGTCGGTTGGTGGTTGGTTGCTGTCCGTTTTGCGCGGAGCTTTATGCAAAGTAACATGTACTGAGAGCGGCTTTCCAATTGCGCCGGTTTCAACCAGCTCTTTCACTTTCAAAAACGCGGGTAAACTTCTCCGGTAATACGCCACCCAAAGCGGCATTCCGGTTTCTTCAGCAGCTTTCAGCATTTTCTGGCATTCGGCATAATTCCGCGCCATGGGTTTCTCCACGTAAACAGGTTTGCCGGCACGCATTGCTTCGATGGCATAACTTGCGTGTGAATCGGGTGGGGTAGCCACATAAACGGCATCAACCTCCGGGTCGTTAATGAGTTCTGATGCATCGGAATACCATTTGGGAACGTTATGTCGGCGGGCGTAATCGGCTGCTTTTTCGGCGTTGCGACGCATTACTGCCACCAATTCAGAGTTTTGGCTTTTGTAGAATGCCGGCCCGCTTTTTTTTTCGGTTACGTTTCCAATACCGATTATGCCCCATTTAATTTTCATCAAAGCGTTATTTTTTGAACCACATAGACACATCGCTCATATAGTTTCTATTGTGCCCTATGTGTCTATGTGGTTATTGTTAATACTCAAACCTGTCTTTATATGCCCACAACCCGATTGCCGGATTCGAAATATAAAAAATTTCCTCGCCATCGGGCATTACATTGAATCCGTCTTTTAATTTTTCCGGATTGTATTTATTTGTCATTTCCTCAATATCGGCGTATTTATAGCCAGCATTTTCAATCTCCTTCCGGGTAAGGTTTTCCGGTCGGTTACCCGGACAATAAGTTATGCTGAAACGACCTTCAGATGAACCATGAATAAGATGCGCTGCGGCTCCCAGGTTGCCCCGTAAATCTTCATTTTCTTCTACCATTTTCATTGTATGTGGAGTTCCGTGGTAGCCGTATTCCCGAATGAGCCGATCGATTTCTTTGTCTTCGCCAAATTCCACCAACGCAGGTGCCAGCACTATCAGTTCGCCTTCATCAGCCAGTGCCATGCGGGTGCGGTAAATACTTTTGTTGCCCAGCCAGGTGCTTTTAAACTCGGTAGGGTCGAGCCAGACAATCACTTTTTTCAGCGGTTTTTCAACCATTTCAAAGTTCACCTCCAGCGAGAGTTTGGCTGCTTTATCGAACACGCTGTAATCGTCGCCAATAAAGAGACCGTATGTTTGTAGTTTTCCATTTTCATTCAGTCCCACAACGGTTTGCACATAAACAACTGGCAGGTGCGATGCAACTTTCTCGGAGGCATAGTTGAAAATGCGTCGGACAGGCGTGTCGGCACGTCCCATCATTTTTTCCATGCCATAAGCCGCGCCAATAAAGTGGCTTTTGTTGATTCCTTCGGATCCGCCGGTTCCCACAAAAATATTTTTGTTGTAGTTAGCCATTCCCACCACTTCGTGCGGCACCACCTGCCCGATGGAAAGAATGAGGTCGAACCCGCCTTCTTCCAAAAGTTTGTTTACCTGGACGGGCCATTCATAATCCACGGCTCCTTCTGAAACTTCACTTACATATTCCGAAGGAACGGTTCCCAGTGTAATTACGTCGTTTCGCCAGTCGTGCACGCGGAACAGGTTTTTAGGTGTGTCTCCAAACATGTGGCTGATTTGCACCTCGGTCATGGGGGAGTGTGTGCCCAGCGCCGGCAGGATATCGGTGAGTTTTTTGCCGTAGTATTGCCAGGCAAACTCGGTGAGTTCCCCAGACCGCGATGGCAGCCGGGTATAATCCGGGGGCACAGCCAGCACTTTGTTTTTAGCACCCATTTTTTCGAGCGCTTCAAACAACCCCTGTTTCAGATCTTTTGCTGTGAGATTTGTTTCTGTCGATCCGTTTTCGTAGTATATCATTTTTTAAATTATTTCTATTGTGCCCATTGTGCCTATGTGGTATTAAAAAGCAAACCACATAGGCACATAGAGCACATAAGTTATCTTTTCACTCTTGCATTTCCCGACCAGATGCTCCACACCATGTCTTCGTCGGCGGGTTGGGCGTAGTCGGTGAGGAAAGTGGCCGCCATAGCGCCGGTAGCCCAGCCAAACTGCGGCCATTTTTCGGGGTCCCAGCCTTTTAAAATACCGTAGAGGAGGCCACCTACAAATCCGTCGCCACCGCCAATGCGGTCGAGTACGTTTATGCGGCGTGGTTCAATTACCTGCCAGTTGTTTTCTCCTTCGAGCATAATGGCACCCCACATGTGTTCATTTACACTCACCACTTCGCGCAGGGTGGTAGCAAATACCGAAGCATTGGGAAATGTTTCTTTCACCCTTTTGATGAGGCCTTTAAATCCGTCGATTTTAGCACCGATTCCTTCACCACCGGCGGGTGGGCCTTCAATGCCAAAACAGAGCTGGAAATCCTCTTCGTTGCCGATTAAGATGTCTGAAACTTTGGCGATTTCAGTGAAGTTTTTTCGCAGTTCCACATCACGGTCTTTCCAGAAGGATGCCCTAAAGTTTAGGTCGAATGAAATGCGTGTGCCATGTTTTTTTGCAGCTCGTGCAATTTCGAGGCAGAATTTGCTGGTTTCTTCAGAAAGAGCTGCAATCAGCCCTGACATGTGTACAACCTGCACGCCTTCTTCTCCAAAAATCCGTTCGAGATCAAAATCTTTTGCATTCAATGTGCGGCCCACTTCACCGGCGCGATCGTTAAATACGCGCGGGCCACGGGAGCCAAAACCACTGTCGGCAATATTGATTTGGTGCCGGTACCCCCAGGGAGAACCTTGTTCAACCTCCGGACCTTCGTAGTCCATGTGGCGTGCTTTCAGGTTGCTTTGTATAAACTTTGCAATGGGACTGCCCTTTACAAAAGTTGTAAGCACTTTCACGGGCAGGCCGAGGTACGATGAAATACTGGCTACATTTGTTTCGGCGCTGGTTGCATACAGCGTAAATTTATCGCTCGCATGAACCGGTTGTCCATTGTCGGGTATAATTCGTGTCCCCATACTCGTAGGCACCAACATCGCATATTTGCAGTTTTTTTTCAATTCAATATTCATACTATCTGTTTTTTTGTTCAATTTTTTCCGGTAACGCAAACGGAAAATATTTAAAATAGAGCCGGCAATGAAATACCGGCTTAAATTATTTAAGCTCCTCTTGTTGGATGAGGTTTAATGCTTGTCAGTTCTTCAATTTTTACCGGTCGTTTTTCGTTGATGGATTTGCGTGCAGCCACACCAATGAGGCACGACATGGCACCGTCGCGTGTGCCGGCCGAGTGTTTGTATGGATCGGCCATATCCGGATCGCGGAAAATTTTATCCTGCAGGCGTGAGTCGCCGCCACCATGGCCACCGCGAGCCGCTTCCACTTTTATCATTTCAAAGTCGCGGTCGAAGTTATGCATTTTGAAAATCTCGTCGTAGCGTACTTCGCCCGGGGCATTTTGGTTCATCTCGGCGGCATGGAGTTCGGCCTGGTTGATTTTTTCCTGTTGCCGCCACGGAATGTCTTCCCACGACTCAATCCGGCCATCGCGGCCGTTAAAGGCAATGCGCCAGCCTTCGTAAGGTGAATAGGTTGTGAGCGAATAATTTACCACTACATTATTGGCATATTTGATTTGTGCAGACATTTTATCGAAAATATCGATGTCCTCGCGCCACAGGCAGTTGTCGCGAATGTAGCCGTCGTATTTTTCATTTTTCACGTACAAATTCATCGAATGCTGATCCTTTGTAATGTCCCAGTAATAGTCACATTTGTCGGTGTAGGCACAATTCCGGCAGTTGACTCCCCTGAATTTATTGTTTATTCCATAGTGCTCAAGGTCGCCATAGGCAGTCACTTCCACAGGGTCGGAATCGATAAACCAGTTCAGCAAATCGAAATGGTGCGTTGCTTTATGTACGAGCAGTGTTCCGCCTTTATCGCGCTCGCCATGCCAGCGCCTGAAATAGGATGCACCGTGGTAAGTGTTCAGGTACCAGTGAAAATCGACAGACGTAATTTCGCCCACGGGTTTTTTAGCCAGCTGTTCTTTTATTGCTGTAAATAAGGTTCCGTAGCGGTAATTAAACCCAACGGTGCATTTTTGGCCTGTGCGTTTTTCGGCATCCAGAATGGCCTGGCTTTTATCTTCGTCAGTGGTCATGGGTTTTTCAGTGAGTACATCGGCTCCCATTTCCATGGCTTTTATGATGAATTTGTGGTGTGTTGCATCCACGGTGGTAACGATTACCATTTCAGGTTTTGTCTCATTCATCATTTTTTCGAAATCAGTGAACACCGGGCAATCCACATTCATGTAATCCAGCGCAAACTGAAGCCGTCCGGGATTGATGTCGCACAACCCAACAAATTCAACAATGTCGCTGTAATTTTCGACCACGCGTTTTCCCCAGAACCCGGTTCCGCGGATTCCGGTTCCCACGAGTGCCAGCCGTTTTTTTCGCTGGGCGGATACTGCAGCCCCCACCGGACTTGAAAGCACTGTTGCCCCGGCTGCTACACCGGCGCTTGTTGTTAAAAAATTTCTTCGTTTCATTATATTTAGTTTAAAGTTTCGAGTTCCAAGTTCCAAGTTCCAGGTTTCAGGTTTTGTATGCCTAAATTATACTGGCCGTTTCTGAATTCCCCCTCCTTTGGAGGGGTTAGGGGAGGCTTATTACACTCCTCCGTAAGCATTGTAACCGCCATCAACAGGAAGCACAACTCCGGTAATAAAATTCGAAATATCTGAAATCAGGAACAGTGTTGCTCCCTGCAAATCTTCGGGTTCTCCAAATTTTCCCATAGGTGTGTTGTCCACAATTTTTTGTCCTCGGGGGGAGAAATTTCCCGTTTTTTCGTCCATAACCAGAAAGCGGTTCTGATTAGTAATGAAAAAGCCGGGCGCAATGGCATTTACCCGAATTCCCACTTTGGCGAGGTGTACTGCCAACCATTCAGTAAAATTGTTAACGGAAGCTTTGGCGGCGGAATAGGCCGGAATCTTTGTGAGCGGTCGGTAGGAGTTCATAGATGAAATATTCAGAACTACTCCTTTTTTATGCGAAAGCATGTCTTTGGTGAAAACCATTGTTGGAAGCAGTGTGCCTTTAAAGTTGAGGGCAAACACCTTGTCGAAGCCTTCCATTTCCAGCCCGTAAAAAGTATCTTCGAGGTTGTCAATATCTTCCTCTTTCATTTGCTCCACTTTTGTGGTGGCCTGCGGGCTGTTTCCTCCGGCACCGTTTATCAGGATGTCAATGTCGCCCAGCTTGGCATTGATAATGGTTTTAGCCTGCTCAAGCGATTCTTTGTCTAAAACATTGGCGGCAACCCCAATTACCTCTGCGTTTGATTCAGCAGCAATTTCTTCTGCTACTTCATCGGCAATTTCTTTATTGATATCGGCAATGGCTATTTTCATTCCTGTTGATGCCATGGCTCTGACCATAGTGCTTCCGAGCACACCGGCACCACCGGTTATAACACAAACTTTTCCCCGAAGGTCTTCAAATGACAGTGTTTCTAACATACTTCTTTATTTAAATTCTTTGTAATAATCAACATTCTCTTTGGTTACGATATCGATGGAGGTATAGTTTTCTTTGGGCACCACTCTTTTCTGGACCACATGCCTGAACAGTTTATTAATGGCGCTGTATCCCTGTTCTTCGGGGCGCTGACAAATAAGAAACTGAACAATATCTTTTTTCAGGCAGGTAATGTTTTCTTTCAGCAAGTCGTGGCCAATAACTCTCAGCCTGTGTGCAGATTTGTATTTTTCGATTAAGTGCCCTACATTGAAAACTTTGGAGTTGGTTACAAAAATACCTTTGATGTTTTTGTTATCAATCATTTTTACAACCGGTTCCATCCATTTTTCATCCAAAGTATCGGGCACTTCAATGGTGAAGAGTTGATGATTGTCGTAACTGTTTTTTGAGTACCAGTCGTAAAAACCTTTTTCGCGCTGTACCAAATGGTTTTGGTTATCCATTTCTTTGGCAAAATGAATGATGAGGATATTTCCTGAGGGGAGCATCAAATCGAGTAGTTTACCCGAAACCAAACCGCTTTGGTAAGAATTTTGGCCGATGTAGCCGAGTTGATCGGCATTCTTAATTTCTGAGTCGATGAAAACAAATGGAATGTTTTGTTTTTTTAGTTCTCCTATAAATCGCAGGGATTCTTTTTTGAAAAACGGAGCTAAAATGACTCCGTCGGGTTTCAACTCCAGTATTTTTTCAGCAGTTTTTACAAAACTTTGCGGGTTGTTTTGCTGAAAAGTAAATTGTACCAGCTCCACGCTGTATTGCTGAAGTTCTGAAATACGTTTTTTTACGCCAATTACAGGTTTGTTCCAATACCCGTCAGAAGAAGGGGGTTGCGGAAACAGCGTGGCAAAAACGGCTGATTTTTTCGAAGCCAGTGTGCTGGCCAGAATATTGGGCTGATAGTTCAGCTCATTTATTATTTTCAGTATTTTCTTTTTGGTTGATTCAGCTACTTCACCACGGTTGTGCAACACCCTGTCAACTGTCCCTATCGACACTTTTGCTTTTTCAGCAATGTCTTTAATCCGTATTTGTTTATTGTTTTTTATAATTAGTTAATTTTTAAAGTGTTAATAAAAATGTTATTGTATAGGTGTTACAAAATTAATGAAATTTTTTTGTTTTCGTGTTCGTACACGGAAAACATTCAATATGCTATACAACAATTTATGCGGCTTTGGGGGGTGATTAAATTTTCAATTTTGAAAAAGCAGAGGCATTTTACAATGTGTCGGGTTTTGTTTCGAGTAGCTGCGGATTTTTAACCATGTGTTTGATAAACCTGAAAAGCCTGCCGCCATGCGAGCCGTCAACTACGCGGTGGTCGAGCGTGGCTGATAATGTAAACACTTTGCGGGGAAGTATTTCATCGTTAATAACCATGGGTTTTTTGTACACTTTCCCCACAATCAAAACAATTGAAACATTTGACGAGGGCAGGAGGGCAGCATATCCTGTATCGAGCCCAAGGCTGCCAATATTTGAAACGACATACGACCCAAAGCTGTCGGAAGAAAGATTTACACCGGGCAGCGACAGTCCCCAGTCGATGGTTACTATTTTATAGAGGTTGAATAACCATGTGCGAAATGGCCATGGAATTGATGAAAGCATATGTTTTGACTGCATGGCTTTGTTTTCGTCGCCCTGGCGCGACTGCTTTATTTTTTTAGCCATGAGATCGGACAATTCTTTAATGGTAACCTGGTCGGCATTTTCAATTTTAACCGAGCCCATTTCCCCGTTTTTCAGTAGCACGCTTACCATCCCGTCAACCTGGCTGCGTTTAACAACTTTTCCTCTTTTTATGTAGGCGTTGAGTTCCGGAACTTCCTGGAGGAATGCCCTGCCAATTATCAGTGTCATTATGTGGGTCAGGGTAGTTTTAATTCCCTCTTTACGCTTTTGGGCAATAAAATTTTCCAGTTCGGTGACATCGATTTCAACTGATCCGTATATTTTTGAATCCCTTGGTTTTTGGTAAATTGAAGAGGCTACCCGGCGCCAGTTTGTGTTGAAATTTTCAGAAGTTCCAGTCATTGTAAGTATATAAATTTGGGCAAAATTAGTTTTTATTGAACCAAAAAAGAATTTTTAGCCCGGATTATCCCTAAATAATCCCTGTCTCAGACAGCGACTAAGATTAGGTAAAATTTTTTTTCAAAAGTTTAACTTCCTCTAAGTCGGGATTAACCTGAACTTTATTCATATTTTTAAAATTTATAAATGGTTCAGGTTAAAATTATTGTGTTGAAATCACAGTGAAATATTTTCCAATTATGGCAGTTTATTCCTCCTTTCGGCGCGTGAATATATTTTTCATTTTTTGTAACAAATCATTAAAACTGTTATAATCTTCAGTGAAAGTAAACCCGATTCCTTGCGTGTACGGCGCTGTTTCGTAGATGAGGTTGTTGTTGGAACGGTTGTAGGCTTTAAACTGAATTTTTCCACTCGGTATCAGTTTTACGTTTACGTCGAAATCGCCCACAAGCTGGCTGCTGTTGGTTGAGTTGGGATTATTGTTGTTTCCAATATTTCCGTTAATGGTTACCCTGTCGTTAAACATTTGGGTGCTCATGGCCAGCTCAATTTCATCATTTGTTATCTGGTTTCCGGGGCGGTAATTAAGTCCAATATCTAAATTGTTGCTTATTTGCGAAAGCCAGTTGCTCAACTGATTTGAAAAAAGCTCGCTGGCCGTAGTGCCAATCAGGTTGGGGTTTTGCGCTTCGTAGGTTCCGCGAAGGTAATCAGGGGTGTAAAATTTACCCAGAACCACCAGCGAAAGAATTTGTTTGTTCATTTCCTCCGGTGTGCTGAAATATTGCCGCAACTCTTCAACCAAACGGCTTTCCACAGTTGGAAAATCAATGGCAAAGTCAATTTCAGGGTTGGATAAATCTTCGGTAAGTAAAATTTTACATTCAACAGGAACACGCTGGCTTTGATAAATATCTTCGTAGTATGAATCTACAAGTAAATCATACAATGAGGCTTTCAGCCTGTAAACAGCATTTATGTCGATTGTAGCTTCATAAGGATTTCCTGACCACTCGATGGTTCCACCCTGTTCAATTGAAAAACGTTTATTAATTACGTTTTGAAGCGTAAAGAGGTAATCGCCCTGCTCAACTGTGTAGTTTCCCGAAAGTGTAATATTCCCCTCGCTATCCATTCCAAAAAGCAAAACACCTTCGCCCTGTGCTTTTATCACATCACCAATTTGCGAGTTGTAAATGAGTTGTGCCCTGGCTTCGGGAGTTGCATTGATAGAGAGGTTGAGGCTAAAATTTTCTTCCTCAGTTTCAGGAAATATAAATTCCTGGGGTTCGTCATTTTCGGATGAAGTAAACCGGATAAAATCGTAGCGTTCGATTTCCCCCTCGTTTTCAAGCGAAATGTTAACATTGGTACCATTTAAAGTTGTTGCATTACCATTCATTCTTACCTGTTTTCCCCTTCCTGTAATGGTTATTCTGCCGCTGCCTACTACCTTCCCGAAAAATTGATTGTTGTCTCTCATGGTAGTGTTTATGGCTACAATTTTAGGAGTATTTACCGAGAGGTCGTAAATCATATCCTGGAAATTGGTGTGCACGATGGTGCCGTCAAAAGTTCCGCGGTTTCCTGATTTGTCGTAAATTGTAATCTTCTCGAACAGCAACGTATCGCCTTTAAAATATACTGAATCGGTAAAATGATAGCTTACCTGCGTGTAGTCGATGGTTAATTGAGCATTTGAACCTTGTAGCGCTCCGTCGAACAAAATTTTATCGGTAGTGCCGTGGATTTTCAGTTTGCCGGAGGCACTTCCGCTAATATCTGAAAAAGTTTTTTGAATAACAGTTTCAAGAATAACAAGTGAAAGACTGTCTGCATTTGCCTCATAATTTATTTCGTTGTTTTCGGGGTTGTAAAAGCCTTCGGCAAAAAGACTTAACCGGTTGTTGTTTGTAATTCTTAGTTTAGAATTAAGAACTGGTTCTATGTAATCCCATTCATTGGTGAGCTCAACATCTCCAATTTTTTGGTCTTTAAAATTGAAGTTGCTGACGTTTATATCAGAAAAAATGATGCGTTTACCGTAAAAATCCTTTAGGCCGGCTGAGCCGTTAACAATCCCTCCAAGCGGAAGATCTTTATTAAGGTATGTGCCCACATTATTTAAATTCAAATCTTCGAGAACGAGGGTTAAAATTTTCGATTTGTCTTCAGAAATAATGCCATTCAAGCTGAGGTGCTGATTTTTATTAAAAAAATTGAAATCGTTAATTTCGATGTGGCTACTGTCGGCTGTTGCCGTAAAAGGACTTATTTGCCAAACCGTATCGGCAATGTTAACGTGGGTAGGAAATCCTTCAACCCGGATGAACGGAAGTTTTGAATTTTCATTTTCGGTAAAAATAGTTCTGGTTTTTACCTCTCCGCTGTAACTCATGTCGTCCGGATTTCCCCATGCTATCAGGTTGTCGATTGTATTGTTTTCGATTTCCGAATTGATGGTTAAATTTTCCATGCTCATCCCGTTTCTCAGGCGTACTTCTCCAAACCTGAATTTTGAGGAGAAGTTGCCGTTCTCAGGAGTATTACTTATGAAAATGTTTCTTACCATGAGGTTATTGGTGTTGAAGCCCGGGATACTTCCTTTAACTTCAAAAAATGATTGTTCTGAGTCGAGCCTTCCGTAAAGCAGGAATGGAGTTTCAATTTTGAGCCCTGGTGAAAAAACGGCAGTGAGATTGTCGAGGTTGTTCACATCGAGCTGAAATCCAAAATTATTATCTTTTGCAGTGGCCAGTCTTTCGTAATTTATGGCGGGAATATAACGGCTCATACTTTTTTCAAACGAATTGAGTATGTTTTGAAAATGGTAATCACCATTTATTTCAATATCAAAAAAATCGGAGGTAAATGAGAGGTATTTCATTGCTCCGCCGGTAACCGACTGAAGTTCCATTCCTTCGAGATTCAGTTCCCCATTACGATTTTTGTAAATGCCATTTTCAACGGCAATAGAACCGGCAATATTATCCAGTTTGTCGCCGGTAAAATTGGCGGTCATTGTAAACGATAATTCAGAGTCGGGGAAATTTGTGCTCAGGTTTAGTTTGCCTGGCAGTGCTTTGTCCATTTCCACCCTGAAATCGAAAACAGGCACTTCGGGGTTGAAATTCAGTGTTCCCAGAAAATCAAATTTGAGGTTGGGATCATTTACTATGGCTAAGCCATCGAACATGCGGTTGTCCAAAATGCCATCAATCTGAATGTTTTTGTAGTTGTATCCGTTAATATTTACACTGTCCACTTTTCCGTTGAAAGCCCCTGCCACCGACTGGTCGGCACGGTCGAAATATCCGTCAACGGTACCGTCAAAAGTAATGTCTTCCACCAGGTCGATTCCCAAAAGTTCACCAATCATAAAATCTTCGGTGGCCACTTTCCCTCTGTAAATAACCTGTCTCTCCTCATCGGGAGTAACCGACACGTCGGTGTTCACAATGCCCATGTCGCTGGAAAGTGTTCCAAATGCCACAAAATCATTTAAAAATCCGGTGAAATTTCCCTGGTAGGAGAAAATCCCGGCTTTGTAAAGCGACTCCGAAAAGCTGAGGTACCCGGTTCCCCATTTTTCAGGCAGTTTAATCCGGCTTAAATCCTGAAACGAAGTTTGCGAATTTTTCAGGTCCACAAAAAGGTACAGGTTTTCGGGATCGGAAATATCGTTGGCGTAAAATTCAAATTCGGCCGATGTATTTTGGCCGGTACTCATTACCAGGTTCCGTCCTTTTAAATCGTCGAGGCTCCCAAAAATCCGGCCCGAAAAATCTACAACCTGGTTCATTCCTTTCAGTGCAGGAATAAGTTGGGCCACGTCGTAAAAACTGATTTTTGAGTTGGAGAAAGAAAAATCGAATTGTGCACTGGCTGGTGCATTTTCCGTTTCGGCAGAAGGAAATTCAATCGTGAATTCACTTTCAGGAATGTTTGATCGTTCAGTATTCACGGTGAGGCCGGTCAGCTCGATTTTTTTATTAGTCGAACTGAAACTTGATTGTAACTTGTTGATTTTGAAATTTTTGCTGTCGTTAAATGTGAGCTGGTTAATTTTAAAAAACACGGAATCCTCAACCAGTGAAAAATCCGAAATGTTCAGCATGAAATCCTGAAGCCGGAACAAATTTTTTTCTTCTTCCGGAGTATAGTTCTGAATGTGAGTTTCAGGGCTGTAAAAATTAAAATTGTTGCAATAAAATTGCCACTCTGCGGGTGATTCGTTTCTGTTTTGAAGCGAATCAATAATGAAATTAAAATTAAAAATGCCCGCAGTGTCGCGCTTAATGTTTATTCTGCTTTCAATAAAAGTCAACTGCCCCAGCACAATTTTCTTTTTCCTGAATTGAAAACTGTCAATTTTTGCCGACACGTTGGGTGAAAAAATCAGGGTATCCTGTTGCTGATCTTCTACCAGCACATTTTCCAGAATTATATTTCTGAAAAGTGAGATGTCAACCCGGCCCACGCTAATTTTTGCACCAATCCTTTCTGACAGCCGCGATGTAACTTTTTGGGTAAGAAAAGTTTGAACATTGCTGTTTTGCAACGCCATGTATGCCCCGCCCAGCATGCCAATTATGAATGCCAGTACAATCAATCCTATTTTCCAGCCTTTTTTAATATTTTTGTCCTTTAATTAGTAAACGAACTTAGCTTTTTTCGGAAACAAAATTAGGAATAGTTCCTTTATTTATTAACCACTATGGTTTGATAAATAGTATAAATGTGTTTTTTCGGAAAAGTAAGGTTTCGCTAAAAATAACGATTCATTTGAAAAATACAATATGACGGAGATTAAAAAGCGTGGAATTACCATTTTGGGGATTGAATCGTCGTGCGACGACACTTCGGCAGCTATTATTCGTGATGGGGTAATTTTGTCGAATGTGGTAGCCGGGCAGAAAGTCCACGAGGAGTATGGCGGAGTAGTTCCCGAGCTGGCTTCGCGCGCGCATCAGCAAAATATTATTCCGGTAGTTGACCTGGCATTGAAACGGGCCGGAATTTCCAAAGAGGAAGTTTCGGCAGTTGCTTTTACCCGTGGCCCCGGGTTGCTGGGATCGTTGCTGGTGGGAACTTCGTTTGCTAAAGGTTTTTCGCTGGCTGCCGGAATTCCGCTCATCGAGGTAAATCATTTGCGGGGTCACGTGCTGGCGCTTTTCATTAAAGAGAAAGATACAAAGTTTAATCCGCCGCGGTTCCCGTTTTTGTGTCTGCTGGTTTCGGGCGGTAATTCACAAATTATTAAAGTGCACGATTACCTGCACATGGAAGTGATTGGCCAAACCATTGACGATGCTGCCGGCGAAGCTTTCGACAAATGTGCCAAGGTGATGGGACTGCCTTATCCGGGCGGGCCACATGTGGACAGGCTGGCAAAAGAGGGAAACCCCCACAGGTTTGAATTCTCAAAACCCCGGATTTCCGGGCTCGATTACAGTTTCAGCGGATTGAAAACGAACTTTCTGTATTTTTTGCGCGATAACATAAAAGAGAACAACAATTTTATTGAAGAGAATAAAAATGATCTCTGCGCCTCGCTGCAACATACCATTATTGAAATTCTTTTAAATAAACTAAAACGGGCTGCCAAAGAAACAGGCATTAAGGAAATTGCACTTGCCGGCGGGGTTTCGGCTAACTCGGGGTTAAGAAGCGCACTGAAAAATGAAGCAGAAAAAAGAGGCTGGCATTTGGTTATTCCGAAATTTGAATACACCATGGACAACGCAGCGATGATTGCCATTACCGGTTACTACAAATACCTGAATAATGAATTTGCCGCGCAAAATATTGTGCCGTTTGCCCGCACACAACTCTGATATATTATGATTTTTCAGAATAAACTGATACACGGAACTTTAATCAGACGCTACAAACGTTTTCTGGCAGATGTAAAACTCGATGATGGTTCCGAAGTTATTGCCCACTGCACCAACTCCGGCTCCATGAAAAGTTGCCTCGAAAACGGCGCCGAAGTTTATTTGTCGCCTGTAAACGATCCCAAACGCAAAACAAAATTTACCTGGGAAATGATAAAAATTAACGGCGACTGGGTGGGTATCAATACCGGAAATCCAAACAAGCTGGCTTTTGAAGCTGTTTCAGCAGGTGAAATACCGGGGCTTACTGGTTATACCACCGTGAAACGCGAGGTGAAATTTAACGATTCGCGATTTGATGTTTTTGCCGAAAACGACCACGAAAAATGTTTTGTGGAAGTTAAAAATGTAACGCTAAAAGAAGGGAAATACGCCCTTTTTCCTGATGCGGTTACAGCCCGCGGGCTCAAGCATTTAAAAACACTGATTGAGGTGAAAAAGCAGGGAATGCGTGCCGTGATGCTTTACATCGTTCAGCGCAGCGATGTGGAGATTTTTGCCCCTGCCCGCGAAATCGATCCGGGTTATTCAAACATGCTGAAAAAAGCCGTTGAAGCCGGCGTTGAAGTAATTCCCATGCAGGCAAAAGTTTCGCCCGAAAAAATTGAGCTGGTTAAAAAGTTACCTTTCGAAATTTAGTTTCTGAACAGAATAGGGAGTTATTCCTCTTCCGGTGCTTCAATTCGTCCGTAAAACGAAATGGCCTGCCGGTTGGTGCTGATCACATTCAGTGTGGCATACCCCTGTTCAGAAATTTTGAAGGTGAAACTGATGTTATCCATTCCTTTTTTTACATCGAAATCAACCACGTAACCGTTTTCGTCTTTTTCCATTTTATATTCTTCAGCCAGCTCAGTAAAATCGAATGCTGAGTTGCGGCCACCGTAATCAACATGGTACGCACGACCATAGAATGGCAGGTACGAATCAATTGTGTCGCCTTTAATTTTCAAGTCAAATGAATAATTCAGGTAAATGCTTCCGCCGCCCATGGGCATGGCATGTGTTGGCCTGAAAACAAAGTCTTTCTCTTTCAGGATGTTTTTGATTTCTTTCATTTTTTCAGTCTGGCGTTCGGCCCTGATTTCCTTCCGGCTTTTCTTTTCCTGCGTTTGCGCGTTGGTTAATGTTACTGTTGTGAAAAACACTATCAACAAAAAAAATATCGTTTTCATGGTATTCCGGTTTTTTAATTGGTACAATAAAATTAATTTCGCTTCACTGTTCACCAGTACTGAATTTGCAAAAACTATTCCAGTGTCATTATTACGTTTTTAAAAGCAAATTGTTATGAATAAGAAATACATAGGTGCCCATGTGAGTGCTGCCGGCGGAGTGGAAAATGCACCGGTAAATGCGCATAAAATAGGAGCAACTGCTTTTGCATTGTTTACCAAAAACCAGCGGCAATGGAAAGCAAAACCGCTTACTGACGAGAATATTAAAAAGTTTAAAGAAAACTGTGAAAAATACGGTTACAAAGCGGGGCAGATTTTACCGCACGACAGCTACCTGATTAACCTGGGGCACCCCGAAAAAGAGGCACTGCAAAAATCGCGTGATGCTTTTTTGGACGAAATGCAGCGCTGCGAACAGTTGGGCATCGATCGCCTCAATTTTCATCCGGGCAGCCATCTCAATAAAATCAGCGAAAAAGAGTGCCTGGCAACCATTGCCAACTCCATCAACCTGGCATTGGAGCAAACAAAAGGAGTGACTGCCGTAATTGAAAATACCGCGGGTCAGGGCACCAATCTTGGATTTTCATTTTATCAGATAAAAGAAATTATCGACCAGGTGGAGGATAAAAACAGGGTGGGAGTGTGCATCGACACCTGCCATGCCTATTCGGCAGGTTATGACATTCTGAATAATTTTGAAGATGTTTTTCGTGAGTTTGAAGAAGTGATCGGGTTTGACTACCTGAAAGGAATGCACCTGAATGATTCAAAAAAGGAACTGGCATCGAAAGTTGACAGGCACAACAGCATGGGCGAAGGATCCCTCGGCTGGGAGCCTTTCCGAATGATTATGAAGGACAGCCGGTTTGACGGAATCCCTTTGATATTGGAAACACCTGACGACCAGCGTTGGGCAGAAGAGATTAAAACACTGAAAAATATGCAGGAATGAGCAATACGGTTTATTTAAACGGGAAATTTGTGCCGGAGGAAGAAGCCCGCATTTCACCCAACGATCGTGGTTTCCTTTTTGCCGATGGCGTTTACGAGGTGATAAAATATTACAATGGCAAACCTTTTCGTTATGCCAATCATATTGAACGGCTCGAAAGAAGTCTCCGTGAGATTCGAATTGATTTTCGTGAAACGGGCAGTTTGAAATCAGTTTTTCAAAAATTGCTGGCAGATAATGAATTGACAGAAACCCATGCAGGAATTTATCTTCAGATTACACGGGGAGCGCATCGCCGGATTCATTCTTTTCCCGACAAGTATGAACCCACCGTTTACGCTTTTGCTTTCAGTTTGCCGTCAGCGGCTCAAAATATCGAAAACGGAATTAAAGTAACCACGCACGAAGATATTCGCTGGTTGCGTTGCGATATCAAATCGGTTTCGTTGCTGCCCAATACTTTTCTTTTTAACGAAGCGGTTGAAAATGGCGGCGGGGAATGTATTTTGATCCGCAACGGAGTTGTCACCGAAGCTACACATTCGAGTGTTTTTGGCGTGAAAAACGGAACAGTTTACACACATCCGCTGTCCAATTTAATTCTGCCCGGAATTACGCGCAAAGCAGTCATTGGAATTTGCAAAAGGCTGAAAATTCAGGTGCAGGAAAAAGCTGTTTCTGAGGAGGAGTTGTTTGAATTGGATGAGCTGTTCATTACTGGAACAGGCAGCGAAATCACTCCTGTAATCCAGGTTGATGACAAACCCGTTGGAAACAAAAAGCCCGGTGGAATAACCCGGTTGATTCAGTTTGAATTTTTTAAGTTGACAAGCTTTTAACTGATCGAGCTCCAGTCGAAGCCGGTTTTGCCGGCGCGCAGGCTTTTTAGCAGAATTCTGTTTTCAGACTGTTGCAACCCCGGATCATTATCAAGTAAATCGGTTGCTACATCGCGGGCCAGTTTCAGAATTTCGCCATCTTTTCCCAGGTTGGCAATTTTCAGGTCGAAACCAATGCCGCTTTGCTGTGTTCCTTCCAAATCACCGGGGCCACGAAGTTTCATATCCACTTCGGCAATGTCGAATCCGTCGTTGGTGCGCACCATGGTTGACAACCGTTTCCGGCTTTCATTACTTATTTTATACGACGACATTAAAATGCAGTACGACTGCTCTGCACCGCGGCCAACACGTCCGCGCAACTGGTGCAGCTGCGACAGGCCGTACCGCTCGGCGCTCTCGATGACCATTACCGAAGCGTTGGGTACATCGACACCCACCTCAATAACAGTGGTGGCCACCAAAATCCTCGATTCACCGCTTTTAAATTTTTGCATTGCATTTTCTTTCTGATCGGGTTTCATCCTGCCATGTACCATGCCCACTTTTACATCCGGAAAAGCTTCCGAAATATGCCGAAAACCTTCCTCCAGGTTTTTCAAATCCATTTTTTCCGATTCGGTAATCAACGGGTAAACCACATATATCTG
This sequence comes from Tangfeifania diversioriginum, assembly GCF_900141875.1. Classification (GTDB taxonomy): domain Bacteria; phylum Bacteroidota; class Bacteroidia; order Bacteroidales; family Prolixibacteraceae; genus Tangfeifania; species Tangfeifania diversioriginum. The sequence goes on from NZ_FQZE01000007.1 coordinate 77,071, forward strand.
CCGGCCTTTTTGCAGCTGCATCCTCAAAAAGTTGTTTACCTGTTTCCTCTTATTTTCAAAAAAGTGATGCGTTTCAATGGGTTTGCGTCCGGGCGGAAGTTCATCGATTACCGAAACATCCAGATCGCCGTACACGGTCATGGCTAGTGTGCGTGGTATTGGCGTGGCAGTCATTACCAGCACATGCGGCGGAATTAAATCGTTCTTTTTCCAGAGTTTTGCTCGCTGGGCCACGCCAAAACGGTGCTGTTCGTCAATAACAACCAGCCCCAGTTTTTTAAAATTGACTACATCTTCAATCAGGGCGTGAGTTCCGATTAAAATTTGCAGGGTGCCGTTTTCAAGTTCTTCATGAAGTTGCCGGCGTTCGCTTTTTTTTGTGGAACCGGTGAGCAGCCCTACTTTTAAGGGCATATTTTGCAGAAATCCGGAAAGCGATTGATAATGCTGTTGTGCCAGAATTTCGGTGGGTGCCATCAGGCAACTCTGAAAACCGTTATCCATGGCTAAAAGCATGGTCATTAATGCCACCAGCGTTTTGCCGCTGCCCACATCGCCCTGCAAAAGCCGGTTCATTTGAACATTCCGTTTTACATCGCGACGAATTTCTTTTATCACCCTTTTTTGGGCACCCGTCAGTTCAAACGGTAAAAAATCGTTGTAAAACGTGTTGAAATTGTAACCCACCTCTTCAAAACGGTACCCTTTAAATTTGTTTTCGCGTTGATGTTTTAAAGCCAAAATTTTCAGCTGAATAATAAAAAGCTCTTCAAATTTCAGCCTGAAACGGGCATTTTTGAGTTCGGTGGTAGTTTCGGGTTTGTGAATGGCAGTCAGCGCTTTCTCCAGCGAAATGAGTTTGAGTTTTTTTAGTATCGTTTGTGGAAGTGTTTCATCAATTTTGCCCGTGGCAAGTTGAAGTAGTGTGAGCTGTAGTTTGTGAATCGTTTTTGAATTGAGGTACTTGTTTTTCATTTTTTCGGTGGTAATGTAATACCCCTGAAAAAGCCCCGACGGTTTAAGCTGTTTCTCCTCTTCTGTTTCCATTTCGGGGTGCACCACATTTATCCGGCCGTTAAATTCCGACGGTTTCCCAAAAACAATGTATTCTTTGTTGAGTTTCAGGTTTTCTTTTTGCCACTTGATGGCACGGAACCACACCAGTTCCAGGCTTCCTGTTTCATCGTAAAAGCGCGCGGTGAGCCTTTGTTTGTTTCCTTCGCCTATGGTTTCCATAGTCCTGATTTTGCCCTTTATCTGAATGTAAGGCATTTGCGCGTGTATTTCCGAAATGTGATAGAATTTGGTGCGGTCGATATATTTGTAGGGGAAATAATAAAGCAGGTCGCCGAATGTTTTAATTTTCAGCTCTTTCCCCAGTAGTTCGGCACGTTTGGGCCCAACTCCGGGTAAAAATTTTATTTCCTGATCTAAAAATCCGGGCATGAAACAAAGATACTTAATCTCAAGAATCAATCAACTTTCACGTTACCTGTTGAAGTCATTTTTTCGTCTTTTTCAATCCGCCTGATTTTTATATTGAAATAAGCAAAAATCATGGTCATTACCGGACTAATCAGATTGAAAAAGGCGTAGGGCAAATAATCGCCGGTTGCCACACCCAAAACGCGCGATTGTGTGGCACCACAGGTATTCCAGGGGATGAGCACCGATGTCATTGTTCCGCTATCCTCCAGCGTTCGGCTCAGTACTTCGGGCTTCAGTCCTTTTTCTTCGTAGGTTTTGCGGTACATTCGCCCCGGCACCACAATGGCAATGTACTGGTCGCTTGCGGTTGTATTGAAAAACAGGCAGGTGCCCACAGTTGAGGCCACCAGGCTGCCGGTACTTTTGGCGTATTTAACAATGGGGCGTGTAATTCGTTGCAGCAAGCCGGCCGATTCCATCACTCCACCAAATACCATGGCTGAAAGAATGAGCCAAACCGTGTCGAGCATCCCCCGCATTCCCGATGTGCTGAGCAATTCGTTTACATTTTCATCGGCAGTAATCAGCGATACATCGCCAAACATGGCCTGCATTACCGAAAGGTAGGAGGCTTTGGTGTAATTTTCGACAGCTCCTGCTACTTCTGTTATTATTTCAGGTTGAAAAATAACAGCAAAAATACCGCCCAGCAATGTACCCGCAAGTAGCGAAGGCAATGGCGGAACTTTCAGGATTATTATGGTCAGTAAAATGGCAGGAACCAGAAAAAGTAGGGGGTTGGTGTTAAATGTTCCCTCAATGGCCGATTTTACCGTGCTGATGTTGTTCATTGAACCCGAAAAATCGGAGCTAAAGCCAATAGACAGAAAAATGATTAAGGTGATAATTAACGAAGGAACTGTTGTGAAAGTCATATACCGAATGTGGGTGAATAAATCAGTTCCGGCCATGGCAGGGGCCAGGTTGGTGGTGTCGCTCAATGGCGACATTTTATCGCCAAAATACGAACCACTGATTATTGCGCCGGCAACTACCGCTTCATTCATCCCCAGAGCTTTTCCAATTCCCAGTAAAGCCACGCCAATTGTGGCTATGGTTGACCATGAACTCCCGGTGGCAACGCTCACTATGGCACTAACCACCACCGCTGTGAACAGGAACATTTTGGGGCTGATAATATCGAGCCCGTAATAAATCATTGCCGGAACCACTCCGCTAATCATCCAGGTGCCGGCCAGCGAGCCAATGAGAAGCAGAATTAAAATAGAGGGCATGGCCGATCCGATGGTCGAGACAATTTTTTCCCTGATTTTATTCCATTTTAACCCCTGGCGGTGGGCAACAAGTCCGGCCAGCGCTGCAGCCAGCAACAATGCAATTTGATTGGCACCCGACAGGGTATTCTCAAAAAGAAGCACATTGAAAGTTAACAATGCTATCAGGACCAGAATTGGTAAAAGTGCTGCAAACAGGCTGGTTTCGCGTTTCATCAAAAATTATCTTTAGTCGATCGGCGGAACAAACTAACACATTTCTCCTTAAAATCGGTTAAAAACATAAAATTATTTGGCTCAAAAATACCGGATTTAATAAAGGCCATGTTATAATTAATTGATTATATTTTCGTTTTTTTATCAGCTGATAGAAAAAATATGACAAAATTATACCTCAAAATTATTTGGTTTGCGATTTTCCTGCTTTCTGTATCACAGTTAACTGCCCAGCGAAGCAACGGGTTAACAGTTGAAGGAACGGTGAGTGTTGAAGAAGGACGAGTTGACGGTGCTGTAATTCAGATGTACCGCGACGGCAACCGGATGGACAACTATGGGATTGGTACTGATGGCCGTTACCGGGTAGAACTGAATTATGACCACGAATTCACACTTATTTTTACCCGCGAAGATAATTTTCCGCAAAAAATTGTTGTGGATACTAATGTTCCGCGAAGTGTTTTGCAATCGGATCCGCTGTTTCCGCCTTTTCCCGTTGATATCAATCTTTTTACTGAAATTGAAGGGATTGACCGAACCTTTTCGGAAAATACAGTGCTGAAAATTTATTACAGCGAAGATGTTGATAATTTTATTTCGGATGTGTATTATAACAATGCACAAATAAAGCACCTTATTGAACAAGCCATTCTTCAGTCGCAAATGATTGATAATGAGTCCGATTATCTTGCCGCGCTCACCCGTGCCGAACGTGCCGAGTTGCAAAAGGAATACGATCAGCTTATTGAACAGGCTGAGGCTGAATACAACAATGAGCAATTTTTAAATGCACTCGACGGTTACAAAGCCGCCAGCCAGATTTTTCCCAGCGAACAATACCCCAAAGATCGCATAGCTGAAATTAACGATCTGCTGGGCTTGCTGATGGTTGCCGGCGAAATGGAAAAAGCACTGGCCGAACGGCTTGAATCTCTTTTAAAACAGGGCGATCTGCAATTTGAAAGAGAACAGTTCGATGAAGCCAGAAGTTCGTACCAACGGGCCCTGTCAATTAATTCAGAAAATGAACATGCTAAAACACGTCTGGCTGAAATTGATGAAATTTTTAATCAGCGAGATGTGTCACGCCAGTTTGATGAACTCGTAAAACAGGGCGACAATGCATTGAACGAATTGCTTTACAATGAAGCGCAAACAGCCTACGAAAAGGCACTGGCACTAAAACCCGAAGAAGAATACCCCCGGGGAAAACTTGATGAAGTGAATGCTATTTTGAACCGGCAAGCACAAAATGCTGAAAAACAAAAAAGTTACGATGAAGCTATTTTTCAGGCTGAACTAAACTTTGAGAAGCAGTTCTACGAGGAGGCCATCTCTTTTTACGAAAAAGCCCTCACTTTTAAACCAGGCGACGAAGTAGCCTCTGCCAAAATTCAGGAAATTAAAGATTTAATGTACGAGTTGGCCAATCGTACCCTTTACGACCGGTTGATTAAATCGGCCGACAGAGCTTTCAAACGCGAAGAATATTCTGAAGCACTGGCTGATTACAGGCAGGCAGTTGACCTTTTCTCAGACGAAGAGTGGCCCACCGAACAGATTTCCAAAATTGAAGAAATTCTGGAAACTGAACGTAACTTTGCCCGTTTGATAAGCCAGGCTGATGTTGCGTTTGATGATGAAAATTATTTGAACTCCAGAAGATTGTATGAGCAGGCACTGGAACTTCAGCCCGAAGATGAACACGCACTCTCGAGAATTGATGAGATAGATGAAATTCTAGCCGGGCAGGCACTTGATAAACAATATGCAGAGTTAATATCCGAAGCTGACCGGCTTTTTAATTCCGAAGAACTTCAGGAGGCCAAAGCACAATACCAGCTGGCATTGAATGTCAAACCCGGTGAAGATTACCCTGAAGAGAAAATTTCGGAGATTGATGCCATTTTTACTGAACGGGAACGCATTAATACTGAATATAGTGAATTGATTGCCCGTGCTGATGAAAGTTTTGAAGCGGAGAATTATCCGGAGGCCAGAGAAAACTATCAGGAAGCTCGAAATATTAAACCTTCCGAGAGTTATCCTCCGGAAATGATTGACCGAATTGATTCGATTGTTGCAGAACGCGAACGATTACTGGCTGAACAAGAAGCTGCCGAAGCCGCAGCTGAGCAAGCGCGACTGGAAGCTGAAGCCAGGGCGCGGGACGAAAAATACCAGGCGATTGTTGATGAAGCCGACCGCTTGACGGAAGAAAATGAACTGGTGGCAGCTGTTGGAAAATTCAGGGAAGCTCTGGATGTGAAGCCGGAAGAGCAATACCCGATTGTCCGCATAGAAGAAATCAGGGGAATGATTTCCCGGCAGCAGGAAGCACAGGAAGCCTACGACGCTGCCATCGCCCGTGCCGACCGCGATTTTGAAAATGAATCGTTCGACGACGCACGCTCGGGCTACAACGAAGCGAAACAGGCCAAACCCAACGAGTCGTATCCAGATGAAATGCTGGCACGAATCGATTCAATTGTTTCAGAACGTGCCCGTCTGGCTGCCGAGGCCGAAGCAGCGGAGCAGGCAAGATTAGCCGCGCTTGAAGCCGAACGTGACCAAAATTATAATCGGGCGGTTTCCCGTGGCGACAGCCTTTTCAACCTGGAAGAATATGAACCTTCGCGCATGGCTTACCAGTCGGCGCTGGAAGTAAAACCCGACGAAACTTACCCGCAGCAGCGCATCGATGAAATTGAAAATATTCTGACACAGCTCGCCGCAGCACAGGAAGCCTACGACGCCGCCATCACCCAAGCTGACCGCGATTTTGAAAACGAATCATTCGACGATGCACGCTCAGGTTACAACGACGCCAAACAAGCCAAGCCCGAAGAGACCTATCCCGATGAAATGCTGGCGCGAATCGATTCAATTGTTTCAGAACGTGCCCGTCTGGCTGCCGAAGCCGAAGCAGCAGAACAGGCACGACTTGCAGCTTTGGAAGCTGAACGCGATCGGAATTTCAACCAGGCGGTTTCCCGTGGCGACAGTCTTTTCAACCTGGAAGAATATGAACCTTCGCGCATGGCATACCAGTCGGCGCTGGAAGTAAAACCCGACGAAATTTACCCGCAGCAGCGCATCGAAGAAATTGAAAATATTCTGACTCAGCTCGCCGCGGCTCAGGAAGCCTACGATGCTGCCATCGCCCGTGCCGATCGCGATTTTGAAAACGAGTCGTTCGACGACGCGCGCACGGGCTACAACGAAGCCAAACAAGCCAAACCCGACGAAACCTATCCCGATGAAATGCTGGCACGTATCGATTCCATAGAAACGGAACGTGCTCGCCTTGCTGCCGAAGCCGAAGCCGCCGAGCAGGCAAGATTGGCCGCTTTGGAAGCTGAACGCGACCTAAATTACAACCGGGCCGTTTCACGTGGCGACAGTCTTTTCAACCTGGAAGAATATGAACCTTCACGCACGGCTTACCAGTCGGCGCTGGAAATAAAACCGGATGAAACGTACCCGCAGCAACGCATCGATGAAATTGGAAATATTCTGGCTCAGCTTGCTTCTGCACAGGAAGCTTACGATAATGCCATCGCACAAGCCGACCGCGATTTTGAAAGCGAGTCGTTCGATGATGCCCGCTCGGGTTACAACGAAGCCAAAACAGCCAAACCCGAAGAATCGTATCCCGATGAAATGCTGGCGCGAATCGACTCCATTGTTTCGGAACGTGCCCGTCTGGCTGCAGAGGCCGAAGCCGCCGAGCAGGCAAGATTGGCTGCTTTGGAAGCCGAACGCGACCGGGATTTCAACCAGGCGGTTTCACGTGGCGACAGTCTTTTCAACTTGGAAGAATATGAACCTTCGCGCATGGCTTACCAGTCGGCGCTGGAAGTGAAACCCGATGAAACCTACCCACAACAGCGCATCGATGAAATTGAAAATATTCTAACACAGCTCGCCAGCGCCCAGGAAGCTTACGATGCTGCCATCGCCCAAGCCGATCGCGATTTTGAAAACGAGTCGTTTGACGATGCGCGCTCAGGTTACAACGAAGCGAAAGCGGCCAAACCCGATGAAACCTATCCAGATGAAATGCTGGCCCAAATCGATTCCATCGTTTCAGAACGTGCCCGTCTGGCTGCCGAAGCCGAAGCAGCAGAACAGGCACGACTTGCAGCTTTGGAAGCCGAACGCGACCGGAATTACAACCGGGCCGTTTCCCATGGCGACAGCCTTTTCAACCTGGAAGAATATGAAACATCACGCACGTCTTACCAGTCGGCGCTGGAAGTAAAACCCGACGAAACTTATCCGCAGCAGCGCATCGATGAAATTGAAAATATTCTAACACAGCTCGCCAGCGCCCAGGAGGCCTACGAAGCCGCCATCGCCCGTGCCGACAGAGATTTTACAAACCGAAATCTTGATCAGGCCAAAGCTTCTTATGAAGAAGCATTGGAAATTCAACCTGTTGAAAATTATCCTCAAGAGCAAATTACTACTATAAATAATATGTTTCAGCAACAGGAGCTTGATGAAAAGTATCGCAAAATTATTCTGGCCGCCGACGGATTTTTCGAATCTGAATCGTACCAGGATGCAAGGCAGGAATATGAAAGTGCACTGGAACTGAAGCCGGATGAAAGTTATCCGAAAAGTCAGGTTGTGAAAATTGAAAATCTGCTGCGACAGGAAGAGGCGCGAATTAGTGCAGAGCAGCAGGCTGAAGCTGATATGGAAAGAAGGAGGGAACAATTAGCCGAACGGCAATCTGAAATAGAGGAACAGGAAATAATGAGCGAAGCCGGTTTGAATCAGCTTTATGATGAATATATCGCTTTGGGCGACGATTATTTTGACAGTGAACGCTACAACGTGTCCCGTGCCTGGTACTACAAAGCACTCGATGTGAAACCCGGTGAAGCTTATCCATCCCAGCGGATTGATGAAATTAACCGGATTATAGGCAGTTTGCTAATGAGTCAGCGCGATCGCGATTACCAGCAGTTTATCAATTTGGCCGACTCTACATTGCGTGAAAACCAACTGGCTGTTGCACGCGGATGGTACAACCGGGCACTGTCAGTAAAAGCAAATGAAAGTTATCCCTTAGAGCAGTTGAAAGAAATTCAAAAACGCGTGGAAGAAGGGTTGGCCGGTCAGTCCGGAGAAATTTTCGAAAGCCATGTGCAAAAAGGGAACGAAGCATTTGAAAATGAAAATTACAATGTGGCGCGGTTCTGGTTTAAAAAAGCTCTTGAACTGAGGCCTGATGACGAACAGGCCAATGAAAAATTAAATGAAATTGAACGTATTTTGAATTAGTAACGGAGCTTTTTTGAGGTACGAAGCGGGTATTATTTTTTATGATGAATAGCAGACAATCAAAATTCCTGAAATTCCGGGAGATTTACATATATTTGATGAGTTAATAATTCGCAGGGCTTCCTGAATTATTTTGAAAACCTAACCTGATAAAATGATGAAACAACCAGTTAGTCTGCTTTTACTGTTTTTACTTCCCCTTTTTTTAAAAGCTCAGTTCATAGAAGTTAGTAAAAATAACAGTTATCTTGAAACATCTGACGGAGAACCTTTTTTATGGATTGGCGACACCGCCTGGGAGCTTTTTCATAGATTGAACCGCGAAGATGCAACGATGTACCTGAAGAATCGTGAAGAGAAAGGTTTTTCGGTGATCCAGGCCGTTGTTCTCGCTGAACGGGACGGGCTTAACAAACCCAATGCTTATGGCGAAATTCCGTTAATTGAAAAAGATCCCATCCAGCCCAACGAAAAGTACTTTGAGCATGTGGATTTTATTGTCAACGAGGCAGAAAAACTTGGACTTGTTGTGGGTATGCTTCCCACCTGGGGCGATAAAGTGACTCCTGCACACGGCGGTGGCCCCGTGATTTTTAACGAGCATAATGCATTTATTTTTGGTGAATTTCTGGGAAACCGCTATAAAAATAAACCCATAGTCTGGATTTTGGGTGGCGACCGTAATGTGGCCAATGAGCAGGAAAAGCTGGTTTGGCGGGCAATGGCCAATGGCCTGAAGAAAGGAGATGGGGAAAATCACCTGATTACATACCACCCGAGAGGCTACAGCTCTTCTCACGAAAAATTGCACCACGAAGACTGGCTCGATTTCAACACTTACCAATGTGGGCATTCCCATCATTACATGCGTGTTTATGATTTTGCTGAAACTTTGTCGAATGTGGAGCCCCGCAAGCCTTTTCTGGATGCCGAACCTGCCTATGAAGACATCCCGGTAGAATTCTGGAACTACCTTGACTGGAGTAATTCCTTGCCTGTCCCGGAAGATGTATTGAAAGATGACCACACTATTGCTAAAAGAGCACACTTTGAGCAGGGATTTTTCGATGATCATGATGTGCGCGTGCATGCCTACTGGAATTTTTTGGCCGGGGCTTGCGGATACACGTATGGCAACAATGCCATTTGGCAGATGTTTGAAGAAGGTGGCGATATGGCCATTCCCTGTTTAACCGACTGGCGCGATGCACTCGACCGGCCGGGGGCAGAATCAATGCGATTTGTGCGAGAAATTTTTGAAAAGCGGCCCTTTCATCTGCTTGTCCCCAATCAATCCGTTATTTTGGGAAATAATCCGAATGACAGCCTGCATGTTCGGGCGGCCGTGGCATCCGACAAGTCGTTTATGCTGGTGTATGCTGGTGTGGGGCAAAAACTGAATATTGATTTATCAGAAATGCAAAGCGGTGTAATTGCCTGGTGGTATAATCCACGCAACGGAAAAGCCACAAAAATTGGTAAAATAAAAAATGAAAGCAGTTACCAGTTTGTACCACCAAGTTCGGGTAAAGGCAACGACTGGCTGCTGGTGCTTGACAATCCGAAAGCGAAACTTAAAAACTTAAAGCTATGGTAGTTATACATTCTTACGGTGTGGCTGTTTTTCTGGCTTTTATCACCATGTTATGCTGGGGTTCGTGGGCCAACACCCAAAAACTGGCACAGAAACACTGGCCGTTTCAATTATTCTACTGGGACTATGCCATCGGGGTTTTGCTTCTTTCACTACTTCTGGCTTTTACTGCCGGCAGTATTGGTTCTGAAGGCCGAAGTTTTCTGGCCGATTTGGCGCAGGCCGACAGGAAATCGCTGTTGTTTGCCTTTCTGGGCGGTGTGGTTTTCAACATTGCCAACATTCTGCTGGTAGCAGCCATTGCCATTGCCGGTATGTCGGTGGCGTTTCCTATTGGCATCGGACTGGCGCTGGCATTGGGTGTAATCGTGAATTACATTTCAACGCCTGTGGGCAATCCTGTAGTGTTGTTTGTCGGAGTCGCATTTGTGGTTTTTGCCATCATTCTCAGTGCAATGGCTTACCGGAAACTTCCATCGCAAACCACCACAAAAACAAAAGGAATTGTTATTTCCCTGGCGGCAGGGGTTCTGATGGGATTCTGGTATTACTTTGTTGCTGCTTCCATGACCGAAAACTTTGTTAATCCTGCAGCTGGTAAGTTAACTCCCTACTCGGCTTCGGTGATTATGGCCATCGGACTGTTCGTTTCGAATTTTCTGTGGAACACCATTTTTATGTATAAACCAATTGAAGGAGAAAAGGTAACTTATCGCGACTATTTCAAAAAAGGCGATACCCGGCTTCATTTAATCGGAATTTTGGGTGGAGCGATTTGGGGACTTGGAACTGTGGTGAACATTATTGCAGCGGAGCAGGCTGGTTACGCCATCTCCTATGGTCTTGGACAGGGAGCAACTCTTGTCTCCGCACTTTGGGGGGTTTTCATTTGGAAAGAATTTAAAGGTGCAAAAGGTGTTAACGGTTTACTGACTGCCATGTTTCTGTTTTTTGTTGTGGGCCTCGCCCTGATTATTGTTGCACGGTTATATTAAAAAGTTATGGAAAAACCGAAAATTGTTGTCGTTGGAAGTTCCAATACCGACATGGTTGTAAAAGTGCCATACATTCCAGCTTCCGGTGAAACCATTCTGGGAACTGATTTTATGACCATCCCCGGTGGAAAAGGGGCTAACCAGGCAGTGGCTGCGGCGCGGGCCGGCACCGATGTCACTTTTATCGCCTGTGTTTCCGATGATTCGTTTGGGAAGCAGGCGATTGAGAATTACCGGAATGAAGGAATAGACACTTCGTGCATAAAAATTCAGCCAGGCATTCATTCGGGCATTGCGCTCATAAATGTAGCCGAAGGTGGAGAAAACAGCATTTCCGTTGCTCCCGGTGCCAACAGCTATTTGTTTCCTGAGGATATTTATGGTTTTGAAGACGTTTTTGAAGGTGCAAAGATGGTGCTTGCACAACTGGAAGTCCCCCTTGAAACAGTGGAAGCAGCAGCCGAAGTGGCGCATGAAAAGGGAATTCCGTTTATTCTGAATCCGGCTCCCGGAGCTGCAATCCCTGAAAGTTTGTTGAGCAAAGTAACCATAATATCACCCAATGAAACCGAAGCAGCCATCATCACGTCCCGAAATGAATTTTCTGAAAAAGACGTCCCGATAATGGCTGAAGAAATTTTTGAAAAGGGGGGAACAACAGTGCTGCTAACGTTGGGAGGAAAAGGTGTTTATCTTAAAACTTTTGATTTTGAGGGAATCATTCCTGGCTACAAAGTAAAAGCAGTGGATACCACTGCTGCCGGCGATGTGTTTAACGGCGCACTTGCTGCGGCATTAGCCGGAGAAATGGATTTGAAAGAAGCCGTTGATTTTGCCCAGCGGGCGGCAGCAATCTCAGTTACCCGGATGGGCGCGCAACCATCGGCGCCAACGCTGGAAGAAATTCAACATGTTCAATTTTAAAATCGATTTGAAACTAAAACCAAAATAATGAAGACATTGCTATTTCCATTGACACTTTTCTTCTTTTTTGTTGGTTGTCAGAACAAGAAGAATGAAAATGACAAAATTTCTTATACCGAAGGTGAAATTCTGACAATTTCCAAAAGTGATTTGCAAGACAAAATCAAAGGCGGCTGGGCCGGGCAGGTAATTGGTTGCACGTACGGCGGGCCCACCGAATTTCAGTGGAACGGCACCATGATTGGCGACCACGTCCCCATTCCATGGGATGAAACCAGAATGTTGTGGTATTACGAAAATTCACCGGGTTTGTACGATGATGTGTATATGGATTTGACCTTTGTGGATGTATTTGAAAAACATGGATTGGATGCGCCCGACTCGCTCCACGCACTGGCATTTGCAAAAGCTGAATATCCGCTCTGGCATGCCAATCAGGCGGCGCGGTACAACATTCTCAACGGCATCATGCCGCCCGAATCAGGTTTCTGGAAAAACAATCCGCACGCCGATGACATCGATTTTCAGATTGAAGCCGATTTTGCCGGATTGATGGCGCCGGGAATGCCCAACACAGCGGCTGACATCGGTTGGCGAATTGGCCACATCATGAATTACGGCGATGGCGTTTACGGTGGAATCTACGTGGCGGCTATGTACTCGCTGGCGTTTGTTTACGACGATATGGAGTTTATCGTGGAAGAGGCGCTGCAAACTGTTCCTCCCGAGAGTGAATTTTACCAGTGCATTGCCGATGTCATTCAGTGGTACAAACAGGATCCCGAGGACTGGAAATCGGCCTGGTTTGAAGCCCAGAAAAAATGGACCTTCGACAAAGGGTGCCCCGACGGGGTTTTCCGGCCGTTTAACATCGATGCCAAAATCAATGCGGCATACATTGTCATCGGATTACTATACGGAAACGGCGATTTTGGAGCCACCGTCGATATCAGCACGCGCTGTGGATATGACTCCGATTGCAATCCGGCCAATGCTGCCGGAATCCTCGGAACTATGATTGGTTACAGCCAGATTCCTGACTACTGGAAACAAGGCATTGGCAAGGTGGAGGGTATGAATTTTCAATACACCGACATGTCGCTGAATAAAGTGTATGACATAGGCTATCGTCATGCATCGGAAATGATTCAGCGATACGGTGGAAGCGAAGAAGGGGAAGATTTTCTGATTCAGTACCAGGCTCCGGAAACCGTTCCGCTTGAAGTAGGTTTTGAAGGTCTTTTCCCGACTGAACGGAGAAGAATTGGGAAACAATTAACCAGGCAAAATCCCGAACTTTCTTTTGAAATTGAAGGTTGTGGATTTGTGGTTGACGGACGGGCTGCCAAAGAAGGCAATCTGCCGGAAGCTGTTTTGGAAATGGATGTTTATGTGGATGGAGAGCTGCTGGAAACCGCAAAAATTCCAACAAAATGGCTGATTCGCCGGCACGAACTGACCTGGAATTACGACTCGTCGGAAGAGAAGCATACCGTAACGCTGAAAGCCAAAAACATTTCGGAAGGTTACCGGATTGAAACCGGAGATTTACTGGTTTATTCAACTAACGATCCGGGTGCCAGGGGTTATTTTGAGTAATAGTGAATCAATGTAAATTCTAATGCGAAATATTGCTCCCGCAGATAGCGCTGATTCGCGCAGAATAAGTCTGAAAATCAGCGTTCATATGCAATGTCCTCAGGGGCTTTATAATCGGTCAAATAATTCATGTTGAACAAATTTTAAATTGGATAGTAAATGAAAAGAATTAATTTAAAACAGGTTTTCGGGAACGGATTTTTCCCGTCTTTATTGATGCTGGCTATTTTCTTCAGCTCCTGTAACATGACGGATAGTTCCAAAATCCCGGTTATTTTCGATACCGATGCTAACAACGAAGTGGACGACCAGCACGCGCTGGCTTACCTGCTGTTTAGCGGCGATCATTTTAACGTGGAAGGCGTTACGGTGAATGCCACCAGTGCTCCCAGCGGTTATTCCGATGAATCGGATGTGAGCGACCATTACGAAGAGGCCAAACGGGTGATGCAGCTTTGCGGCGGCTTTTACGGCAAAATTCCGCTTAAAACCGGTGCTGATGGTTCTTTCGAAGAAATTAAGAATCATATTGGCGAACCCGAATTCGACGGGCACGAAGCGGTGGATTTTATTATTGAGCAGGCCATGAAAAAACGCAACCAAAAGCTGGTGTTGCTGCCGGTGGGCAAACTCACCAACATTGCCCTGGCACTGATGAAAGAGCCGGCCATTGCTGAAAATGTGCGAATCGTATGGCTGGGTTCCAATTACCCGGAGCCGGGCGAGCACAACCAGGATTGGGACATCGCATCGATGAATTACATTCTGGATGTGGATGTACCGTTTGAAATGGTTTTGGTGCGTGGCGGAAAACCTTCGGGAACGGCTGCCGTAATGGTTTCCAAAGCTCAAATATTGCAAAGGATGCCCGGAAAGGGGCCTGAAATTGATACTCCTGTAACCGGACGACACGGCGGCGATTTTACCAATTTTGGCGATTATTCAGCAAATTTGTTTAGCCAATACGGAATGTGGGGCGATCCTCCCGGTCGTGCACTTTTCGATATGGCTGCCGTGGCGGTGGTAAAAAATCCGGATTGGGCCGAAACCCGCGAGATTCCGGCGCCCGTCTATGTAAACGGAAAATGGGTGGAACGGCCCAACAATCCACGGAAAATTACCCTTTGGGAATGGTTCGATATTTACGGAATTGTGAATGATTTTTTTGTAACGATGGATGACTATAAACTGGTGAAAACAAAATAAAAAACTATGAAATCATTTGTAGATTCAGTTAATGGAAAATATACATTTCTGTTTTTGATAATTGTCTTGTCCATTTCATTTTCTTTGCCGGCAACCGCCCAGTTGGATGATCTTGAAAAGTCGATTGCCGAGCACCGGAAAGGAGAAATTATCATTAAGGCAAAGCCAGGTGCCAAAATTCGGGTTGAGCAACAGGAACATGAGTTTTGGTTCGGTTGCGCCATCAGCGATGGTATTTTTAATGGAAGAGCCTCTGAAAATGATCTGAAAATGTATAAGCAAATTTTCCTTCAGAATTTCAATTCGGCAGTGACCGAGAACGCCGTGAAATGGCCCGGAATGGAGCGGCGCAGAGGCGAGGTGGATTATTCACTGGTAGATGCCATGTTGGAATGGACGGAAGAAAATAATATTCCACTCCGGGCACACAACCTGTTCTGGGGAGTCGAACGGTTTATTCAGCCCTGGATAAAAGAACTTTCGAATGAAGAGCTGGAAAATACGTTGAAAAGACGTGCTGAAACAGTAACTTCCCGCTACAAAGGCCGGTTCGCCGAATACGACCTGAACAATGAAATGATTCACGGCAATTATTACGAAGATCGGCTGGGCACAGATATCACCAAAAAAATGGCACTCTGGGCGCAAAACGGCGATCCCGATATCAAACTTTACCTGAACGATTACGACATTCTTACCGGAAACATGCTTGACGAATACATGGCACACATACGTGGTTTGCTGGCGCAGGGCGTTCCCATTGCCGGAATTGGCGTGCAGGGACACCTACATGCGGAATCCTTTGATCGTGGCGAACTGAAACGTTCGCTCGATTCGTTGGCACAATTCAACCTGCCTATAAAAATTACCGAATTCAACATGCCCGGGCAGCGCTCAAAATATTACCAAAACCGCGATTTGAAAATGACAGCTGAAGAGGAAAAGCAAAAAGCTAAGGATTTGGTGGATTACTACAAAATTTGTTTTGCCCACCCGGCCGTTGACGGCATTCTGATGTGGGGATTCTGGGAAGGCGCCAACTGGATTCCGCAATCGTCGCTCTATAAACGCGACTGGACACCCACACCCGCTGGTGAAGCGTATCAATTTTTAATTTTTGACGAGTGGTGGACGAATGTGAATGCGCACGGGGCAACTAATAAAGATGAGATTTCAGTTCCGGCGTTCTACGGAAAATACAAAATTACATTCGAGGGAGAAACGAAAGAGGTGGAGCTGAAAAAAGCAGAAGGAAAAGTGGAAGTCAATTTTTGATTAGTTTTGCCATTCAGTTTTAATGGGCAAGACAATTGGAAAAAATCCGAAAAATAATCCATGTGGATATGGATGCTTTTTATGCGTCGGTGGAGCAGCTCGATAATCCTGAGTTGAAAGGAAAACCCGTTGCGGTAGGTGGCTCCAGCGAGAGGGGAGTGGTGGCAGCTGCAAGTTACGAAGCCCGGAAATTTGGGGTACGTTCGGCCATGGCATCCACCACGGCCAAACGCAAATGCCCGCAACTCATTTTTGTTAAAGGCCGGTTTTCGCGTTACCGTGAAATTTCACACCAAATCCGCGAGATTTTTTTTGAATACACCGATTTGGTTGAGCCGCTTTCGCTCGACGAAGCCTACCTCGATGTTACCTATGCAAAAAAAGGAAAACCATCGGCCACGCTTATCGCTCAGGAAATCAGAAATCGTATTTTCGAAGCAACCAAATTAACGGCTTCGGCAGGTGTTTCGTACAACAAGTTCCTGGCAAAAGTAGCTTCTGATGTGAATAAACCCAACGGAATTTTTGTGGTTACCCCCGATAAAGCCCGGGATTTTATTGAGAGTCTCGAAATTAAAAAGTTTCACGGAATAGGAAAAGTAACCGCGGCAAAACTTAATAATATTGGGGTGTGGTTTGGCCGCGATCTGAAAAAGCTCGACCGGTTTGAACTGGTTCGTTTGTTCGGAAAAGCTGGTAATTATTATTACAATATTTGCAGAGGAGAGGATTACCGTCCGGTGCAGCCAACGCGTGAACGGAAATCGCTGGGCGCAGAGCAGACTTTTTCTAAAGACCTGTACCTGGAGCACGAACTGGAAGAAGAATTGCTGAACATTGCTGATGAAGTTTGGAAACGTGCACAACGGGCAATGATAAAAGCCAAAACATTCACCCTGAAATTTAAATATGCCGATTTTGAACAGCACACCCGGAGTAAAACCATCAACGGGTATTTGCTTTCGAAAGAAGAACTTTTGGCCGAAAGCCGAAAACTCATGAAATCCGGAAATTTTAACAAAGGTATTCGTTTGCTGGGGTTAACACTTTCGAATTTTCAGCATGAAGAGCAAAAACAACCGGTGCAGCTGACAATCGAATTCTGATTTTTTATTATTTTTAATCCCAAATCAACAACTATGAACACATCTCAAATTGTCTGGGTGAAAAATCTTCTCGATTCGCGATACTTGCTCTATCAGAATGGAAAACAAGTTGGCTTTCTCGTTAATTCTGCTTTTAAAATGTACTTCACTGGTGAGTTAAACGGGAAAAGAATCTTTTTGAATCCACGAGGTTTTTTAAATAGTAATCTCAATATTTTCAATTCCGAAAAAGAAAAAATAGGGGAGATAAAATTCGACTTTTGGAAATTGAGAGCAAAAATTTATTTTTCTGATTCTGAAGAATATGAATTTGCATATACAAATATTTTTCACCTGAACTGGATAGTAGCCGGAAATAACAAATCAGTAAATTATACAAGCACCATTTCCAACGGAAGTTTTGAATTCGAAAATTTTCAGGATGAAAAAGTTGCATTAACAGGTTTGGCAATAAAAAGCTATTTAGTACAACACGGGTACAGCATTTCCACTGTAATTTTTCTTTTGATTGTATTACTGGTAGTTATCTGATATTATTTGCCAGCGGGATTTGTTTTGCGCTGGTAATCGTCAAAAAGCCGGATAATCTATTGGGTCCCGTTTTGTGCTGTCGCAATTAAAATTGTATTTTCAGCCCAAATTTGAATCTGAATTCTGAAAAACAAATCGTTCGAAAATGAAGAAGTTAAAACGTTTTTTGCTGATCCTGGTAGTTGTTCTGATTGCCGGTTATTTGCTCGGTCCAAAACCTCCACAACCCGAATTGAACAAAAACCTGCCATCGGTGGCGGCAAGCATACGTAACATTGAGGAATATATTGCGGAAAAAGAAGCCGAATTGCCTGTGCGGCCCGACAATGAATCGCGCATCGTGTGGGCGAATGATTCAGTTAGAGAACGCACTGATTACAGCGTGCTTTACCTTCACGGGTTTTCGGCATCCTGGTACGAGGGATTTCCGGCAAATGTTGAGTTTGCCAGGCACTTTGGAGCCAATGCTTACTTTCCCCGGCTGGCTTCGCATGGTTTGGACACCGAAGATCCTTTAATTGACATGACTCCCGATCGACTGTGGGAATCGGCAAAAGAAGCACTGATGATTGCACGCAGCCTTGGGAAAAAGGTGGTCATTATGAGTACTTCCACAGGCGGAACACTTGCGCTGGAACTTGCTGCGGAATTTCCGGAATACGTTGATGGATTGGTCCTCTATTCGCCCAACATCAGGATAAACAACAATACCGCATTTATGCTCTCCAAACCCTGGGGCCTGCAAATCGCCCGTTCGGTTTACGATGGGAAATACCGGGTAACAAGCCAGGATTCCACATCAAAAGAATGCCAGTACTGGTATTGTAAATACCGGCTGGAAGCGTTGGTTTACCTGCAACAGCTGGTTGAGGAAACCATGGTTGATGAAACTTATGAACGGGTGACTGCTCCTGTTTTTCTGGGATATTATTATAAAGATGACGATAGCCAGGATGAAGTAGTGAAAGTGAGTGCCATGCTGAATATGTTTGAAAAGCTGGGAACCCCCGAAGATCGCAAAGTGAAAATGGCGTTTCCCAATGCAGGCGAACATGTGATTGCCTGTGAATTGACTTCCGGATCAGTCGATGAGGTAGTCAGGGAAACCATAAAGTTTGGCGAAGAAATTCTTCGCATGGAACCTGCAAACTGACTTTATTCTCAGGCAATTTTTGAAGATGCGGCTTCGTCGATGTACCAGATGAGTTTGCCGTTTTCCGGTGTAATATAATAGACCGGTAAAAGTTTGGCTTCCTCCTCGTCATTCATAATTTCAGCAATGCGCTGTGCTTTGTTTTCACCTGTCACCAAAAAGAAAATCCGATTGGCGTTATTGATTACTTTGCCTGTGAGGGTAATTCGTTGTTGCCCGGTTTCAGGGTGTTCAGCAACTGCGCAAATTTGTTCTTTCTCCAGCAAATTCAACTGGTTGGGGAATATTGATGCGGTGTGGCCATCGTCTCCCATGCCAAGGATTATCAGGTCGAAAACCGGGATGCCATCACGCAAATTCAGGTTTTCCGAAATTTCTTCCGAATATCGTTTGGCTTCTTCTTCGGGATTGTTTTCCCCCTTTATCCGGTGAATATTTTCCTGTGGAATATCAATTTGCGAAAAAAGGATGTCGTTGGTCATTTTAAAATTGCTTTCTTCATCATCGGGCGAAACACAGCGTTCGTCGCCCCACCAGAAATGGAGGCGTTCCCACGGAATAGTATCTTTGTGCTTTTCCACCAGTATCTTAAAAAGTTTTTTCGGCGTACTTCCACCCGATAAGGCAATATTAAAACGTGGCTGAGAGGAACGTTGAGTCATTTTGAATATTTGCTTTGCTACCCTTTTAGCCACTTTTTTGGGTTTGGCAAATATTTTTACTTCTGTTGAGGCAGTCATAATTAAATATTTAAGTGCCTAAATTTAAGAATTAATTCTATTTATAGTTCACAGTAGGTTCCGTCGTTCGAAAGATTTTTGCAGGGATACCTCCAGTCACCGTTTTGAATGAGCTTGTCTGAACTGTCGGGGCCCCATGTTCCTGCCGGGTAGCCGTAAATAGGAATGTTCGGGTTGTTTTTCCAGGCATCCAGAATGGGTTGCACAAATTTCCAGGCTTCTTCCACCGCATCACCTCGGGAGTAAAGTGTGGCATCGCCCTGCATGCAGTCGAGCAGTAACCGCTCGTAGGCCGAGGGGAGCCGTACTTCTGATAAGTCGGAATAATGAAAATCCATGTTAACGGTTTGCACCTGAAATCCGGCGCCGGGGGTTTTCATTCTGAATTTCAGTAAAATGCCTTCATCGGGTTGAATGCGAATAACAAGCTGATTGTCAATAGGTCCCTGTTCGCCTGAATTATTAAAAAGATGATGCGGTACCTGTTTAAAATGGATGACAATTTCGGTTACGCGGGCCGGCATTTTTTTGCCTGTCCGGATGTAAAAAGGAACTCCGCCCCAGCGCCAGTTGTCAATGAAGAATTTCATGGCTACAAATGTTTCGGTCCTGGAATTGTTATCAACTCCGGGTTCTTCGCGGTAGCCTTTTATTTTTTTCCCTTTTATAGTTGAATTAATGTATTGTCCGCGAATAACATTTTCGGGTACCTTTTCTTCGGGAATGGGGCGCAGCGACTGAAAAACTTTTACAATTTCGTTGCGAATAGCATCTGCCTCAATAACAACCGGAGGCTCCATGGCCACGAAACCGGCCAGTTGCAACAAGTGGTTTTGCAACATGTCGCGCAGTGCGCCGGACTCGTCGTAGTAACCGCCCCGGCCTTCAACACCAATATTTTCTGCCGAAGTGATTTCAACCCGCTCGATGAAATTGCGGTTCCACAGTGGTTCAAAAATCCCGTTGGAAAAACGGGTGACCAGCATATTCTGCACACTCTCTTTCCCGAGGTAGTGATCGATGCGGTAAACCTGGTTTTCATTAAAATATTTGAGCAGCTGTTTGTTGAGTTTTCGGGCCGATTCGAGGTCGGCTCCAAATGGTTTTTCAACAATGAGCCGCCTGAAAAATTCATCCGATTTGCTTAATTCGGTTTCGCAAAGGTTTTTCGCAATGATTCCGTAAACAGATGGGGGAGTGGACAAATAAAAAATGTAATTGGCATCTGTTTTTTGGTCTGCACTCAATTTTTCGAGCCTTTTTTTTAGTTTTTTGAAGTCTTCAGTTTCATGTGGTGAAACGGGCTGATAAAACAATTTTTCGGCAAATGTTTGGGTTTCTTTGTTTTCGGGAAGAAATTCAGCGGCTCGTTTTCTGAAATCTTTGTCAGAAAGTTTAGTTCGTGATGCTCCTAAAACGGCAAAATTTTCGGGTAACATTTTTTGCTGGAACAGGTCGAAAAGGGCGGGTATTAATTTGCGTTTGGTTAAATCGCCCGAGGCACCGAAAATAATAAGTATCTGGTTTTTTGTCTTCTTCATTCTGTTGATTTTTTTTCTCCTTGTTCAACACAATATACAACCACATTGTTCTGATGAAAAAAATACCTGAGCTTAAAATGCGCTGTGCGATTGTTTTTTAACATCTGTCCGTATAATTCACCGGGATTTGTTTCCGGCTGAATTAAAATATCGGTGTTGAATTGTATGTTTTTTTCGCAAGTGCATTTAAATATGGCTTCTTTGGCACTCCAGTATATTATTTGTGTAGTTTGAATGTTGGATGTATTGTTTATTTGTTCTTTTTCCTTTTCAGAAAGAAAACGGTTGACCACGGGTTGAATGTTGCGGTGGATATTTTCCGCATCGATACCAATATTTTTTTTGGAAAGAAAGACAACTGCCAACTGAACGGAGTGGGAAATACTTAAATTGTAGCTGCTGTTTTTTAGTATTGGTTTTCCTGATTCATCGTAAATAACTTCTGCTTTTTCATCCAGAATTTCTTTCAGCAGCAAGCGTACGGCCATAAATTCTTTTCTGCGCTTTTCAAGTTTAAAGCTTTCAAAAGTTGTTTTTTCAGCATCCGAAAATTGAAAGTCGGCCTCCAGGATGGAACTACTTTCGGTCAGTTTCCAGATTCCGATTACTCCTTCCGGAGTTTCTATTTTTTTTGAAAATGGCATTAATCCCAGTAGGTTGTTTCAATGAGCCGGATTACATCTTCTTCTAAAAAATCGACAACGGGTTTTAGTGAATCGATATTTGGCGTTGCCCGTATATAAAGGGCGCCGCGCAAAAAATGGGTGGTGCTGTCGGTCAGAAAAAACTGAACCGGGGAGGCTGCATTCCCTTTTATCCGGTAGATGGTTCCGTAAACTTCCCTGCCCGGATTCATGAAAATCTGTTCCTCAATGGCATTGGCTTTTACGGAATGTTTATAAGCGAGTTCGCGCGTTTCTTCAATAAATTCGGCCAAAAGCTGGCGGCTGGGTTTGGGAGCGTTTTGCAACTGGTAATACGAAATGTGTACTTCAGCTTTGTTTTCGGGTACATTAATATTAATCCAGTCCTTTTTCCCCGGATTCCTGCTGTCGGGAGTAATGTTGGCATAATCAGGAATTTCAAACTGATAGGGAAAATCGCGGTTTATAGTGTGGTATTGTTTTTCGGGAAAATCGATGCGGAAGAAACCGCGTGGCTTGGGTGAATGTTTTTGATTACAGGCCAAAACAGCGGTAAGAATAAAAATTAAAAACAAAATTTTTTTCATGTTGCAAGTAACTACGTTTTGCAGAGTAAACGCAAAAATAACGACTTAATTTTTTTACTGACGTTTTATTAAGGGGTTTGTGTAAAGAAAAAAGCCCCGTGGTGGCGGAGCTTTCTATTTTTTTTACTTAAAATGGCAAATCGTCGTCGCCACCCTGGTCATCAGCTTCCGGTTCAGAAACTCCTTCAAAATTACCGGATCCACTTTGGTTGTTGCTGGCCTGTGAGTCTGGCGACTCTTGGTTGTTATCCTGCGAGTTGTTTTTCGTATCTAGCATAACCATATTATTTGCCACGACTTCAGTAAAAAACTTTGTTTCACCGTCTTTTTCGTATTGGCGGTGAGTTAATTTACCTTCAATAAAAAGCCTTGAACCTTTTTTTACATATTGCTCCACGACTCCCGCAAGCCCTCTCCATAACACGATATTATGCCATTCAGTTGTTGTCACACGCTCACCATTTTTTGCTCTGTAGGATTCTGATGTTGCCATTCTGAATTTAGCAACTTTAACATCCTGATCGAGATGTTTTACTTCGGGGTCATTTCCTACGTTACCAATTAAAATTACTTTGTTTACTGACATTTTTACTTATTTTAGGTTAACTACTTAAAAATACGAAATCTCATTTTATTTCACACAATCATACTGAAATAAATTAAAAATCCCCTGCGTTTTTTATCAAAATTTCAATTAACCGGGGAACCGGAAAATCGGAGATTGAATTCTTTTCAACCTTTATTAGATTATCAGTTAGCGATTTTATCGATGGAATTTCAACATGAATCAGTGTGGCAAAAATTACCTGGTGACTTAAAATATGTTTGACTGGTTTCGAAATTTTATTCACGGTTGCAGAATGTCCGTTTAAAAATGGTATGTTTTTTAAATTTCCAATTTCCGAATCAGTAAGTTCTTTATCGGATTCAAGCAACGGAAACTGGTAAAGGTTTTTCCAGATGTCGTTTCCAGTGCGTTTTTCCAGCCAGGTAAATTTCCCGTCATCAATATAAAAATAGTAGAAATAGCGTTTTCGTTGTTTGGTCCGTTTCTCTTTTACAGGCAGTTCTTCAACCTGTTTTTCTGAATAGGCAAAACAGGAGTCTGCAACCGGACAGTTTTTGCAGTTGGGCGATTTAGGCGTGCATTGAAGCGCCCCGAACTCCATCAGTGCCTGGTTGTGAAAGCCGGGATTTTTTGGAGGCAGTAACCCGGATGCCAGTTCACGAAATTCTTTTTTGGCTTTTCCTGAATCGATAGGAGTTGATATTCCAAAATACCTGGAAAGTACACGGTAAACATTTCCATCAATTGCAGGGTAGGGCAGTCCGAAAGCAATCGAGGCTATTGCAGCACCTGTATAGGGGCCAATTCCTTTTAACCGGATAATGTCTTCATATGTTTCCGGAAATTTTCCTTGCAGTTCGTTTTGAATGAAACGGGCAGTTTGGTGCAGATTTCGGGCCCGCGAATAGTAACCAAGTCCTTGCCAAAGTTTCAAAACTTCATTTTCGGAGGCTCCGGCAAGGTGTTTTAGGGATGGAAACCGATTAATAAAATTTAAATAGTAATTTTTCCCCTGCTCAACTCTGGTTTGCTGAAGAATTATTTCAGAAATCCATATTTTGTAGGGATCATGCGTGTTTCGCCACGGTAAATCCCTGAAATTTCTGTTATACCAGAGGTGGATTTGTGGTACAAATTGATTCATTTATGCTAATTGATTCATATTCTTTCGTTAAATGCAAAAATAAATTAATTAAAAAGCTTTCCGGTTTTTAAATTATTTTTATTTTTGCACACCAGTTTAACCCGATTAATTTATTGAAAACTAAATATTTTAAGAGATGACAAAGGCAGATATTGTAAATGAAATTTCGAAAAACACAGGAATTGAAAAAGTAACTGTTCAGAAAACGGTTGAAGCATTTATGGAAACCGTTAAAGATTCGTTAGAAGATGGTAAAAATGTTTACCTGAGAGGATTTGGTAGTTTTGTGGTTAAAAAGCGGGCAGAAAAAACTGCACGTAATATTTCAAAAAATACCACAATTATAATCCCTGCTCACTACATTCCATCATTTAAACCAGCTAAAACCTTCGTTTCACAAGTAAAAAATAACGTAAAAGAGTAAATTATGCCAAGCGGAAAAAAAAGAAAAAGACATAAGATGGCAACGCATAAGCGCAAAAAAAGATTGCGTAAAAACCGCCACAAGAAGAGAAAATAATTTTTAGTTCATTTGTTAAATAAACAGTTTAAACCTAAGGCATTTTGTCTTAGGTTTAAACTGTTATAAGAGTATATAATATATATTTAACAATATTAATATTTAGGTTGTGAGTAGTGATTTAATAATAGACGTCACTCCATCCGAAATTGTTATAGCATTACAGGAAAACAAAAAGCTTGTTGAATTTACCAGGGAGAAGAGCGGGGCGAAATTTGCAGTTGGCGATATTTATCTTGGAAAAGTAAAAAAAATAATGCCAAGTTTAAATGCAGCCTTTATAGATGTAGGTTACGAAAAAGACGCTTTCTTGCATTACCTCGATATGGGGCCGCAGTTCTCCACACTTAATAAGTTTTTACGGATTGTTTCTTCCAGGAAAAATAAAATAACTTCGATTTCCAGGATTCATTCCAACCCCGACATTAACAAGGAGGGAAGGATTACCGAAATACTTAAAGCAGGTCAGAAAGTTCTTGTGCAGGTTGCCAAGGAACCTATTTCGACCAAGGGGCCACGCTTAACTTCTGAAATTTCAATTGCAGGAAGGTACATGGTTTTAATGCCTTTTAGCGAAAAAGTTTCGGTTTCGCAAAAAATTAGCACCAACGAGGAAAAAAATAGGCTGAAGAAATTAGTTCAGAGCATCAAGCCCAGAAAATACGGCATAATTGTCAGAACAGCTGCTGAAGGCAAAAAAGTTGCTGATCTTGACCAGGAATTACGCCGTCTGGTAGATAAATGGGAAACCACATTTCATAAGCTTAAACGTGCTTCGGCCCCATCGCTGATTATAGGCGAAATTGACAGAGCAACTGCTCTGCTACGCGATATTTATAATCCTAATTTCAACAGCATTATTGTAAACGACCAGGCTGTTTGTAACGAAATAACTGATTATATCGACAGCATTCAGCCCGGCAAGAAAAAAATTGTAAAGCTTTATAAAGGAAACCGCCCGATTTTAGAACATTACGGAATTGAAAAACAAATTAAAGCCTCGTTCGGTAAAACGGTTTCATTTAAAAACGGAGCTTACCTCATTGTTGAACACACTGAGGCTTTCCATGTAATTGATGTTAACAGTGGCAACAGAGCCAAGGGTGGGGGAGATCAGGAATCCAACGCGCTGGAAGTGAATCTGGCAGCATGTGACGAAGTAGCGCGACAATTGCGGTTGAGAGATATGGGAGGCATTATTGTTATCGATTTTATTGATATGCACATTGCGACAAACAGGCAAAAGGTGTATGATCATATGAAAGATGTTATGGCCAACGATCGCACAAAACATAACATTTTGCCCCTGAGTAAATTTTGTTTAATGCAGATTACCCGCCAGCGGGTACGCCCCGAAGAAATTATTGAAACGGCCGAAAAATGCCCAACATGCAACGGAAGCGGGAAAATTATGCCTACCATTTTATTCGCCGATGAACTGGAGAATAAAGTGAAATATATTTTTAAAGATTTGAATAAAAAACGCCTTCAACTGAAGGTACACCCCTATATTGCTGCATATCTTACAAAAGGTTTTAAGAGCAGACGAAACCAGTGGATTTTAAAATATTTGAAGTGGGTTAAAGTTGAACCCAACACTTCGTATGCATTTCTCGAATACCATTTCTTCGACGAGAATTTAGAGGAAATTATTTTATAAATGGCCGGATAAGTTTATCCGGCTTTTTGTTTGAAAATTTAATTCATTTTAACCCTTCATTAACAAACCAAACATTAAAAATTAATGATTGTTATATTGAAATATTTACATTTGTGCATGTATTTTTAGATTTAACATTTTTAAGAAATATGAAAAAAATAACACTTATACTATCATTTTTTCTGGTTGCATTTTTAGCCAATTCACAAATTATTGAACCGATTAAATGGTCGTTTGATGCGAAACAGGACGGGAGAGATGTGGAATTGATTTTTACGGCCACCATTGAAGATGAATGGCATTTGTATGACACTTATCTTCCGGAAGGAGGCCCCATTGCCACACAGGTTGTTTTTGACGATTCCACGCAATTTGAATTTGCCGGGGAACTAAAAAAAGAGCCGCAGCCCATTGAAAAGTTTGACAACACCTTTCAAATGGATTTACGGTATTTTGTGGAAGAAGCAACCCTGACACAAAAAATCAGGCTTAAGAATGACGATCCGGTGGAAATCTCAGGCCATGTGCTTTTTATGGCCTGCGACGATGAAACCTGCCTCCCCCCAAATGAAGCCGATTTTTCGTTTGAATTTAACGGAGGTGTAGCAGCACAACCGGCTTCTCAACCCGAGGAGGAGGTTTCAGACGTTTCCGGAACAACTTCCGGGTCATCCAGCGGACAGTCGCTTTGGTTGTTCATTCTTATTTCTGCCCTGGCAGGGCTGGCAGCAATCTTAACACCCTGTGTTTTTCCAATGATTCCTATGACAGTATCTTTTTTTATGCGGGGAAGCGACAACAAGGGAAAAGCTATCAAAAACGGCCTCTTTTTCGGTTTCTCCATATTAATGATATTCACTGTGCTGGGGGCGTTGTTCTCAATTGGAATATTTGGTCCAAACGTAGGAAGTGTATTAAGCACCCACTGGATACCTAATCTCCTGTTTTTCCTGTTGTTTTTGGTATTTGCCGTGTCGTTCTTCGGTGCGTTCGAAATTGTTTTACCCAACAGTTTGGTAAATAAAACCGATTCGAAAGCAGAACAAGGTGGATTTGTAGGTGCCTTTTTCATGGCTTTAACAACGGTTATCGTATCATTTTCGTGTACCGGGCCGTTTATTGGCGCTTTAATTATTGAAGCTGTTCAGGATGGCGGAATGCGTCCGTTGATTGGAATGTTTTTCTTCGGACTGGCTTTTGCCGCGCCGTTTACTTTGCTGGCTATTTTCCCGTCAGCACTCAAAAAATTGCCAAAATCAGGCGGTTGGCTCAATTCAATAAAAGTTGTATTTGCCTTTATTTTACTGGCATTCGGATTAAAATTCCTTAGTAATATCGACCAGGTGTATGGACTGAATTTTATTAGTCGCGAAATTTACCTGGCAATATGGATTGTACTATTCTTCCTGCTTGGGATGTATTTCCTGGGTAAAATCAAATTTTCGCACGACAGTGATTTGCCCTATATTGGAACAGGAAGGTTGTTTCTTTCTATTGCAACTTTCACTTTTGTAGTTTATCTTTTTACCGGTTTGTTAGGTTCGCCATTAAGTTCAATTTCTGCATTGTTGCCACCTCAGAGTGCCAGCCAGACTTATATTACAAGTCATTCTGCCGCAGGTGGTCAAAATACTCCCAATGAACTTTGCGGCCCTGCCAAATACGCCGATAAACTCCACCTGCCACATGGGCTGAACGGTTATTTCGATTATGAGCAGGGGATGGCTTGTGCCGAAGAGCAAAACAAACCAGTCTTTCTGGTATTTAAAGGACATGCGTGTGCCAACTGTAAAAAAATGGAAAATTCAGTGTGGGCCAATCCGCAGGTACTGAATCTTTTATCAGAAGAGTATGTAATTATCGCTTTGTACACCGACGATAGAACTACCCTGCCTGAAGATGAATGGATAACTTCCTCAAATGATGGCAAAGTGAAGAAAACAATGGGTAAGAAAAATCTTGATTTTCAGATTACTGAGTATGCTACCAACAGTATTCCGTTTCATGTAATAATTGAGCCTGACGGAACTGAGCATAAACTGGGAGTTACATTCCAAGATGATGAATTTTTAGCCTTTTTGCAAAGAGGAATAGAATGAATTGGTTTTCAGTAAAATATAACCCGGGCAATTTTAGTCCGGGTTTTTTATTATCAATTTTTAACATTTTTAAAATAGTTGTCCGATCCGAAATAAATATCTTTAAATGTAATTTATACCAAAGAAGATAAAAATGGATTTAACAGATTGGCTATTCTGGAATGTAGATACCCAAATTGATTTTGTATATCCACGCGGAAAACTCTATGTTCAGGATGCCGAGACAATAAGGCCTCAGTGGAAAAAACTTACAAAATTAGCTGCAAAAAATTCGATTCGGGTAGTAAACTCTGCCGATTATCATTATGCCAACTCCGCTGAACTGGATGCTTCACCCGATTTTATAAAAACGTTTCCTGAGCATTGTATGGCAGATACAAGAGGAGCTGATTTCATAAAAGATACCGACCCCGAAGACCCGGTAGTTTTTGATTGGGACCGGGAATTCCTGATAACTCCCGAACTGTTTGACCGGGAAAAATACCGCAATTTTGTAATTCGGAAAGATGCCTTCGATGTCTTTGCGGGGAATCCTTTAACTGAAGTGATTTTAAAACACCTGAATCCCGAAACCGTAGTTGTTTATGGTGTAACTACCAATGTTTGTGTCGATGCTGCGGTAAAAGGCCTTGGCAAAAGAGTTAAAAATGTAATTGTGGTGCAGGATGCCATTAAAGAATTACCCAATATCCCGCTTCCTTTTGATGACTGGAGAAAAAAAAATGTAAAGCTGGTAAAGCTTGATGAGCTCGAAAAAATGATGAAGTAGTTACTTTTGTTTTTTCTTCTCATTTTCCAGAAATCGTTGTTCGAGCAGCGCACTTCTTTTTATGGTGCTCCTAAGCCATTCCAGCATAATATTTTCTTTTTCAACACTTGTAAGCTGCCAGTTAATAGTTGCATTATTTCTGAGTTTCCCGGTGAGGTGGTGTAAAGTGATAGCTGCTGAAACCGAGATATTAAAACTTTCGGTAAATCCGAACATAGGTATTTTAACAAACTCATCGGCTTCCTTCATAATTGTATCCGAAATTCCGGGCAGTTCCGAACCAAAAACAAGGGCGGCTTTCCCTTTTGTTAAATCAAAATCTTCCAGCGTTTTATCATTTTTATGCGGAGATGTTGCAATGATTCGGTACCCTTCATTTTTCAGGGTTTTCACGGCGTTTAAACTGTTATTGTTGGATTCAGCAAATTTTCTGATAGAAAGCCATTTGGACGAACCTAACGCCACTTCTTTGTTTACATTGAATGTGTTGCGGTTTTCAATAACATTAACATGTTGTACTCCAAAACAGTCGCAGCTGCGTAAAACAGCGCTTGCATTTTGCGACTGGTAAATATCTTCAAGCACAACGGTTAAATAGGAGGTGCGGTACTGAAGTACTTTTTCAAACAGTTGAAGCCGGTCGGGGGTAACAAAAGTGGTTAGGTAATTAATAAGTTTTTTATTCATCTTTCAAAATTTTTGTACAAAAAAAGGGAAGCGTTTAGCTCCCCTCTGTAAGTTCTTCCAAAAAACTGTTCTGTTACGAAACAGAATCTGCCAGGTCGGCCCCAGCTTTGAATTTAACCACTTTTTTAGCAGGAATAGTAATTTCTTTTCCTGTTTGTGGATTTCTGCCTGTTCTGGCACCACGTTCTGTTACTGAAAAAGTACCAAAACCGATTAATGCAACCCTGTCACCGCCTTTAAGAGCGTTAGTTGTTGCACCAATAAAAGAATCTAGAGCTTTTTTAGCATCTGCTTTTGTCAGGCCAGCTCCTTCGGCCATTGCATCAATTAATTGTGCTTTGTTCATAAGTTAATAATTTTAATAAATAATTAAATTGTTGAAATATAGTAAATTAAATCGCAATACTATCAAAAATACAATCATTGATTTTTAGGTGTTATACTCTAAACAACCAGTAAAATCAATAGTTTCAGAGAACCTTTTTAAGTTTTAGCTAAATTCTGAAATAAGTTTTAAAAAAACAACCCTAAATCCCTTTTTTTTTCAGCATTTTGATAATTTTTTACCGGTAAGTTTTTTTTTGATTGAAAAAAAATTCTACTTTTGTCGCGCCATGGAGAGATGGCAGAGTGGTCGAATGCGGCGGTCTTGAAAACCGTTGAACCGAGAGGTTCCGGGGGTTCGAATCCCTCTCTCTCCGCAAAAAATCCGCTGGGAAACCGGCGGATTTTTTTATTTAATAAAGTTGTTGATAACTTTTTGAGCCCACAAACAACTGATAGGCATCTGCAGCCCTGTTTTATCAGTTGGTCGGGCATTTTATAGTTCTGAAAAAATATTACCGGTATCAGTATTTGAAAATGGCCACATATTTTAGGTAATTTAAACTGAATTGCTATATTTGCACTCGCAAAATAAACACGGGTGTAGCTCAGTTGGCAGAGCACTGGTCTCCAAAACCAGGTGTCGGGAGTTCGAGTCTCTCCTCCCGTGCAAAAAAAAGCTGCAGAAATGCAGCTTTTTTTGTTTCCCTTTATTATAAAATTAAAACATCTGCATGTTATGCAGTTTTTTGTAGCGTCCGCCCAACTTCATCAACTCATCGTGGGTGCCGCGCTCTTCAATTTTCCCTTTGTGCATCACACAAATCATGTCAGAATGTTTTACGGTTGACAGCCGGTGGGCAATAATCAGCGAAGTCCGGTTTTTCATCAGATTTTCGAGTGCATCCTGTACCAGGCGTTCTGATTCGGTATCGAGCGAGGATGTAGCTTCGTCCAGTATCATTATTGGAGGGTTTTTCAATACGGCACGGGCTATAGAAATGCGCTGTTTCTGGCCGCCTGACAACTTATCCCCGCGGTCTCCAATCGAGGTTTCGTAATCATTTTCATAACCCATTATAAAATCGTGCGCATTGGCAATTTTTGCAGCATTAATAACATCTTCTTTTGTGGCATTGTCCATACCGAATGCAATGTTGTTAAAAAAGGTGTCGTTAAACAAAATAGGTTCCTGGTTTACATACCCGATGAGATTTCGGAGCGAGTTTATTTTCAGTTGGCGGATGTCTTTGCCATCAATGGTAATTCGTCCCTGGCTGACATCCCAAAAGCGGGGGAGCAGGTCAACCAGCGTTGTTTTTCCGCTGCCCGACTGGCCAACCAGTGCAACTGTTTTTCCTTTTTCTACATCAAGCAAAATATTTTTTAAAACTGGCGTTTCATTGTATGAAAACGAAACATTTTCATAGCTGATTTTCGATTGGAAATTATCAATATCTTCCGCATCCGAACTGTCATTTATTTGAGTTGGGGTGTGTAAAACTTTGTCGATCCTTTCCATTGAAGCGAGTCCTTTTTCAACACTGTACAACGCCGTGGAAAAAGCTTTTGCCGGATTAATTATATTATAAAAGAAAACAAGATAGCCAATAAATGCAGCTGCCCCGAGTGCCCCTTCCTGGTTTAAGATGAGCTGACCACCATACCAGAGTACAATAATAATAACGGTAGTTCCCAAAAATTCACTCATGGGGTGGGCCAAAAACCTGCGCCACATCAGCTGGTTCATTATTTTGAAATAATTGGTGTTCTCCGTTTCAAACCGATTTATTGCCCTGTTTTCGGCATTAAAAGCTTTAATAATCCGCAGCCCGGAAAGGTCTTCTTCAATAATTGAAAGTATTTCTCCCATTTTGTGTTGTCCTTTCCGGCTCTCTTTTTTCAGGCTTTTGCCAATGCGCCCTATAATGAAGCCGGCAATTGGGAACATCACAAAAACAAAAAGGGTGAGGCTCCAGCTCATATAAATCATTACCGCCACCGAAACGATGATAAGAATTGGGTTTTTAATCATCATTTCAAGCGAGTTCATGATGGAATTTTCCACTTCGGTAACATCGCCGGTCATGCGGGCCATTATATCACCTTTGCGTTCGTCAGAGAAAAAACCCAGCTGCAGTTTCAGTACTTTCCGGTAAATTTTTGAGCGGATGTCCCGCACCACGCCGTTTCTAATTAGCACAATCATGTAGTTGGCCAGGTAATAAAATCCAACCTTCAGCAAAACGGTAATTATTATGAAAATGCCAATGAAAACCAGTGCCTTTTCGTGGCTGTATTGAAGTATGACTTTGCTTATCAGGTAGTTGCTGTACTCGGAAAATGCTGAAACATTGAGGCCAACTTCTGGTTTTTGGGTAACCAGTTCCTGCGTACCAAACAAAATTTTCAGCGAAGGGATTAACAATAAAAATGAGAAAGCCCCAAATATGGCGCTCAAAAAATTGAAAATGATATTCCAAACGAGCTTCCATTTGTAGGGTGGAATAAAGCGGCGAAGTATTTGAAGAAAATCTTTCATGGCTAATTATTAGAAAACTCCGGTGTAATTTTGTGGAGTAATCTTTTTTAATTCTTTTTTTATTTTTTCATCAACATCCAGATTATCAATGAAATTGTGGATAGCTGGCATGTCGATAACTTCATTTTTGCGGGTTAAATCTTTGAGCGCTTCGTAGGGATTGGGATAAAATTCGCGCCGCAAAATGGTTTGAATGGCTTCGGCAACTACAGCCACATTATTTTCCAAATCTTTTTTTATAGCCGGCTCGTTGAGCATCAGTTTGTTTAGTCCTTTTAGCGTAGATTTTAAGGCAATTATGGTATGGCCAAAAGGAACGCCGATAAAACGGGTAACGGTTGAATCGGTGAGGTCGCGCTGCAGCCTCGATACAGGAAGTTTGGCAGCGAGTTGTTCAAACCCGGCGTTGGCAATACTAATATTGCCTTCGGAATTTTCAAAATCGATAGGGTTAACTTTATGCGGCATGGTAGATGAGCCAACTTCACCTTTTTTAATTTTTTGCTTGAAATAGTTCATCGAAATGTAGCTCCACATATCACGGTCGAGATCGAGAATGATATTATTGATGCGTTTCAGCGCGTCGAAAATTGAAGCATAATTATCGTAATGGGCAATTTGAGTGGTGTACTGCGACCGTTCCAGTCCAAGTTTTTCCCTGCAAAAATTATTGGCAAATTGCGGCCAGTCAATTTCGGGGTATGCCGCATGGTGTGCATTGAAATTACCGGTGGCACCGCCAAATTTGGCATGGCACGGAACTGCATGCAGCTGCGCGAGCTGAATCTGAATCCGTTCAATAAATACTTTGATTTCCTTTCCGAGTTTGGTAGGCGATGCCGGCTGTCCGTGGGTTTTGGCAAGCATCGGAATATTTTTCCACTTTTCAGCCAGTTCTTCCAGCTTTTCGGTTACCTGCTGCAAAAGCGGATAATATTCTTCGTCCAGTGCATCGTGAATTGATTTGGGCAAAGCTGTATTGTTGGCGTCCTGCGAGGTGAGGCCAAAATGGATAAATTCCCGGTATTTTTCCAGTCCCAGCTTCTCGAATTTTTCCTTTAAAAAATATTCAACTGCCTTAACATCGTGGTTGGTAACGCTTTCAATTTCTTTTACACGGGTTGCATTTTCAACCGAAAACTGTTGGTGTATTTGCCTGAGTTCTTCCAGCTTTTCTTTCGAAATATTTTTGAGCTGTGGCAGCGGATATTCGCAAAGTGCGATAAAATATTCAATCTCTGCAAAAACCCTGTATTTAATAAGAGCATACTCGCTAAAGTATTTCCAAAGATTTTCAACTTTACTGTGGTACCGGCCGTCAACCGGCGATATTGCCGTTAATGCGTTAAATTCCATTCTTTTGCCTTTTAAAACCCTGCAAAGGTAGTAAATTAGGTGAATTTGGATTTTTTTTGTCCGCGATAATTTTTTACGCATTGTGCCGGATTTATTTATAACTTAGCTGTTCGAACCGATTACAGATAATGCGTTTTCAAAAGAATTCAGAAAGAAAGTTATAAATGAGAATATTACAGTCGCTACTTGTTGTTTTATTGATTTTACCGGTTGTTTACAATTCGGAAGCCGGTGAGAATGATGAAAAGTTAGTATATAAATTCAATATTAAGGAAGAAATTGCGCCGGCTATTTGGCGACAAACACAACAGGCGTTTGAAGCTGCCGATACATTGGGCGCCGATGTTTTTCTGATTCACATGAATACTTATGGTGGCACGGTGCTTGATGCCGATTCCATCCGCACTAAAATTCTGCAAAGTACTATTCCTGTTTATGTTTTTATCGATAACAATGCAGCCTCGGCCGGAGCCCTGATTTCTGTTGCCTGCGACAGCATTTACATGCGTCCTGGCGGAAGTATTGGCGCTGCAACGGTTGTTAACCAAACCGGCCAGGCTATGCCCGACAAATACCAAAGCTACATGCGTTCTACCATGCGTGCCACTGCCGAAGCCCACGGGAAAGATACTATCATTTCAGGAAATGATACCATTTATAAATGGCGACGCGACCCGAATATTGCTGAGGCAATGGTGGATCCTTCTGTTTTTATTGAGGGCATTATTGATACAGGCAAGGTGTTGACTTTTACTCCGGGTGAAGCCATCGAATACGGTTTTTGCGAAGGTGTGGCAGAGAACATCCCGGAAGTGCTGCAAAAAGTTGGTATTGAAGAATACAGAATTGTGGAATATTCGCCATCGTTTATTGAAAGGATTATTGGCTTTTTAGTAAACCCCGTAGTTTCCGGATTGCTTATTATGGCAATTATTGGTGGAATTTACTTCGAAATGCAATCGCCGGGCATTGGGTTCCCGATTGGAGTGGCCATTCTGGCTGCCGTGCTATATTTTGCCCCGCTTTACCTCGAGGGGCTTGCCGCTAACTGGGAAGTTATCGTTTTCCTGATTGGCCTGATTTTAATCGCAGTGGAAATATTTGTAATTCCAGGGTTTGGCGTGGCCGGAATTTCGGGGATTTTGCTGGTATTTATTGGTTTGGTCCTGAGCTTGGTAGGAAATGTCGATTTTGATTTTAGCCCTGTTGATACCGGTAAAATGGGGGT
Organism: Tangfeifania diversioriginum; assembly: GCF_900141875.1. Taxonomy (GTDB): domain Bacteria; phylum Bacteroidota; class Bacteroidia; order Bacteroidales; family Prolixibacteraceae; genus Tangfeifania; species Tangfeifania diversioriginum. The sequence continues at coordinate 112,100 of NZ_FQZE01000007.1, forward strand.
GGCTATTATGACTGTTGTGTTTGGTCTGTTTGGCGGATTTATATTAGCACTTTATCTGGGCAATAAGCTGTTTACAGCCCAATCTGGTGTTTTCAAAAACCTTTCCCTGAACACTGTTCAGAATATCAGCGAAGGATATTTGAATGTAGAATCATCATTTTTAAACCTGAAAGGAAAAACCGGAACTGCACAAACCGTTTTACGTCCCGGAGGAAAAGTTATAATTGAAGGCGAAGTTTACGATGCGATGGCTGAAACCGGTTTTATTGACAGCGGAGAAGATATTGTTGTTGTAAAAGTGGGAACCTCCCAGCTTTATGTTGACCGACCAGCGACTTAATTTTGGGTGAGGTAATTTTAAAAATTATAATTTTAGCATTTCGAATAATTTAATATAAATCTTTGTTTTGACCCTGTAAGCAGCAGTCCAGTCCACAAATTGTTGTTCGCTTGCGGTTAAAATGACGGAAACAGCTTGCTTCCCAAATAGGTTAACACTTCATATCTCAGTGATTTAAGTTAAAAACATCTGGTGAATTATTTTTATGAATTGAAAACCAAAACAAAGTTCTCATTCAGCGAACTGAGCGATCAGGTGGGGATAGTATTAAAAATAAGTGAAATTAATACCTTAAAAACTTTTATTTTTAATTTTCATTTCATATATTTGAATAAAATGTTCATTATAAGGGGATTGTGCAGTTGATTCTATTGAGGTTTTCACGAATGAATTATTCGCTTATAAGAATGCAGACATGTTTTAACAGTGTCAAAAAGTGGAATCAGGCAACAATTGAGAATATGGATTCTCCTGGACTGATAAACACAAACGAATGAGATATTCTTTTCTTATTTAATTACTACCTTACTTTCAGACCCCGGGTAGCGGAATTAAAAAATTGATTCACTTTCGGCAAACTAATAAAGCCGAAAATTGAATACCATATAGAACACAAAATATTTATTGAAAATAACAATGTGAATTAAATGGTTCTGATTACGTACACACAACCTAAACAAATCTTGACACGAATGGCGTACCTGGCAAATTTTGCCCTTAAGCCGGAGCCTCCGGATTTGGGGATGCTCCAATTTTCAAATAGTACCATGAGTTTTCTTCTGATAAAACCGGATTAATCTGATTCAATCAAATACAATTAAAACATTCAAATTTAAATTCAAACAAAATGAAAAAACTATTTACTTTTCTCGCAGCAACATTTGTAATTACCACATTGCACGCAAAAATTGTTTACCTGAACAACAACCTCGAGTCTCCCATCATTAGTGAAAACGTGTTTATTAACTGGTCAGATGCGTATGCCGCGGTTTCAGACGGAGATACGATTTATGTAACGGGTAGCAACATTAACTATGGTGATGTGACGATAGACAAACCTTTAACGCTTATTGGTCCTGGCTATTATCTGGATCAAAAAATGGAAACACAAATTAATAAGAGGCCTGCAAATTTTGGTGGAATTATTCTTGCATCAGGTAGCAACAATTCAAAGATTGTAGGTATTGTATGTCCTTCAGGTGGTTCATACGAAGGAATTTTCCTTGATGATGGAATTGATAATATTACCATTGAAAGTTGTTTTATTCCCCGAATTGATATTGAAGATGATGACGGGACGGTATACAATAATATTCAAATAAAAAAATGTTATATCTGGAGAGCCGGCCTCCAAAGTGGAACAGGTAGCTATGACAACGGAATATGCACCAACTTGGTTTTCTCTAACAACTTGGTTGTAGGAACAATGCGGGTGCCGGGAGGTTCTGATGGGGTAATTATCCACAATTTATTTATGGATAATAATCTTTATTTTGGTTCAGATTCAAACCTGGAAATATCCAACAACATTTATCTTAATGAAGATGAAGATGATTTTACGATTCAACCACTTCCCGATGTTTCCGTCCATCACAATGTTTCCTTAACCGGTGCATTTGGAAATGAAAATGACAACTTCTCAGCTCCACAAAGCACGTTGTTTATTTCCGGAAGTGATGTTCCTGATACTGATGCACAATACCAGCTCTCTGAAAACAGCCCGGCCAAAGGTGCAGGAACAGACGGAACCGACATCGGTCCGTTTGGCGGCCCGGATCCGTATCGCTTATCGGGACTGCCCAACCTACCCAACATTTACGAGCTTTCAACGGGTGGGTTTGTATCCGGGGATGAAATGTCTGTTCAGATAAAAATTAAACAATAAGCGGGAGGATTTGACTATGAATAAATATATTTTTCTCCTGTCCTTATTCTGGACATTTACCACTATGGTCTCCGCACAAAACATTACCCGGCTCGAATACAGCATCGACGGTTTTGTGGCGGAAGGAAAAGGAACCACACTCGAAATTCCGGGAAATTTAATGGAGTTGGATGATGCATTCAATATTGATATTTCAGGACTGGAATCCGGAAATCATACCATCCATTTCAGGGCAATGAACGAAGATGGAGCCTGGTCGTTTGCTGCCGAGCGCTCGTTTTACATTCCTGAAGAGCCGGTTACAGATGGTATTGTAGCCGTAGAGTATTCTATTGACGAAGCTGTAAAAGAAGGCGATGGAAACCTGATTGCGCTGCAAAACGGTACTAACCTGTTGGACAGTACCTTTAAGTTTGATATCTCTAATCTCGAACCTGGAATTCACAACATTTACATGCGTGCGAAAAATAAACTGGGAGTCTGGTCGCTGCCGGTTGCAAAATCGTTTGTAATCAGCGAATCGGATACTGCGAAAATTGAAAATATTTTTTATCGCTTTTATAACGATGAATTTGAAAGTATCTGGATGAACGCTTCTGTTGATCCGGCGCGTAAAAATGTGGATTCAACAATTATGGCTTCCGTAACCGGGTTGAACCTCGATGAAAATTATTCCATTGAGTTTTATGCAGAAAACAATAAAGGAGTGCGGGGCTATTCGGTTTTTCTTGAAGATATAAACCTGCGGCAGAACAATGCCCCTGAATCGTTAAAAGAAAACCTGGAGTTGTCGATGTCAGTAAATCAAAATCTGGAAATTTCAATGGACTCCCTGTTTCAGGATGCCGATTTGGCATTTGGCGACAGCCTGGCCTACATGATTTCAGCAATGGATAATCCGGATATTTTTGATTTTTCATCGTGGAACACCCCGGGTATTTTATCGCTTACCCCTTCTGCCGGGCAAAACGGAAACTACATATTCTGGCTGAAAACAAATGACTTGGCACTCGAATCGGATAGTATTCAGGTTGCTTTAGCTGTAACCGGTTCAACAGGGATTGATGATCAGCCGGCAGAAACAAAGTTCAATATTTATCCGAATCCGGCCAGGGATTACCTTACTATAAGATGGAATGATTATTCGCAAAACGGTTACACGCTGGGACTTTTAAATACTACAGGGCAGCTATTCATTAAAAAGCAAGTAGCTGAAAGTGAACATCAACTCGACCTGCGGGAATATTCCGGGGGTATCTATTTTATTGTTCTGCAAAACGATGAATTTACAATTAGGAAAACGGTTATAATCGAATGATTTTAAAAGGATATCATGATGAAGAATAAAATAAATAAGCAAAACGATTCTGCCCGAATCAAAAATAAATATGAAATTGAAAATCGTTTCAAAAGATATTTAGCAACAGTAAAAATTTCAGCCAGTTTAATGCTGATATTTGGCTTGCTTGTTTTATCCGGCTGTAGTAAAAATGATTCGGAATTAGAGAACTCACCTTGTGAAAGCCGGACAGGTAATATTATGAGTGCCAAAGTCAATGGTGATCAAATATGTACTGATCTTGGCTCGGCCCTTTTAATAAAAACAAATGCAACACAGTTAACAATTGTTGGATTATTTTCCAACGCCAATCCGGCGGCTTCCATCACACTGAATATATTAAATCCTGAAACCGGAACTTTCGAAATTGCGGATGGACAATATGGCGTTGACGATGGTGAGAATATTTACATTGTCGGTGAGGAAGTTGGAGCGGGAACGGTATCAATTACCGAGCTTTCCGAATCAAGGGTAAAAGGCACGTTTGAGTTTACAGCAACTGGCATCGATACATCAACAGATAATCCAAACGGAGAACAAATAGAGGTTAGCAGTGGAACTTTTGACTTTGCAATTTTAGGTGAGTAGTTAGTAGCAAAAATATTTAATGGCTTAAATATGAAAACACAATTTTATTTCTTATTTGTTGGAATATTCTTTCTGGGAATTGTTTGCACTAGTTGTAAAACAGATGAACCCAGTTACTTGATTGAAGAAAACGGTCTTTCGTATGAAATCAACAACTTGATTTCATCTGATATTTTCAATATCCTCGATTCGCTGGGAATGCCCATTCATACCGGGGGGAATCCGGCAAATATTGAAGGCACCTTTCTTGTTTCGCAGCCTGTCTTGTTATCTAGTAATCTTAAGGATGATTCTGTTGGTTACGAATTTGAAGGTATTCGGATTTTGTTTTCCGGTAAGAACAACGAGGAGCTGAAGTTAATGGCAAAATTTTCACAGGATTCATCACAAGCAGACTGGCAGGAGAGTTTTATTTCAGGAAATGGGAATGATTTTTCCGTTTTTTCGAAAATAAAAACATTGAACAGCACCGGTAAAGATTCTGCCTTTTCTGCCCAAATTTATTCAGGTACATGGAGTTCAGATGGATTAACGGATTTACACATGGCTGTGGTTATGTTGGACAATTACAATAATCCTGATGGCAGTTATATTGACGTGGGGAGTGCACGATTGATTTTTGATAAGGATGGATTCTCTAAAAAAATAGATAATGAATAGTAAAATGGAGATTTTAATTGCATCTGTTTAGTAAGTGAAAATTAAAATTTTATGATATGAAAACAAATATTAATCACATTTTAGCAACATTATTCCTTGTTGGGATAATCGCCACTAATTGCAAAAAAGATGAGATGAATGATTTAATCGAAGAAAATGGTTTATCGCGAGATATAAATGATTTTATTCCACAGGATATTTTGGATATTCTTGATTCGCTGGATATGCCCATTAATACCGGCGGAAATCCGGCGAATATCGAAGGGACATTTCTAATGAATCCATCAATTTTAATGTCGAGCAATATTGAAACAGATATTATCGGTTTTGAATTTAATGAATTACTGATTTCATTCTTCGAACAAAATAATGATGAACTTACCATAACAACTCAATATGTAGAAGAAGATGCATCTCAGGAAGGAGAAGGTTATGGAAGCTTCCTTGTAGGAGAGGGAAATGATTTTTCAGTGTTTGCCAAAAATATGACATATGACACATTCGATAACGATTCGGCCTTAAATACAATTATTTTCACAGGCACTATCGGAGAGGAAGGAATTGAAGATTTGCATGTTGCCGTGGTCATGTTAAATGATTTTGGAGATCCGAACAATCAATATATTGAAATTGGAGACAGCCGGGTGCTTTACGATGAAGATGCTATTTCCGAGCGTACCGAAGAATTTAAATCAATTCAAAAAAAAATGCAACAGGATATTTCAGAGGAAGATAGCAGACGTGGAATGGTAGAGTCGGATAAAAAGAAAGGTCGGGAATTATGAATCAAAATATGTATTAATCATTTAAAGCAAAAAAAAATGAAAAAGACATTAGCAATAATTTTGGTTTGCTGCATGTATGTATCTGTTCAAAATGCAGTTGCGCAAAACAACAAAGACAAAAGATCGGATGTGAATACAACATTCGAAGCCATAAAAGAAAAATGTAAAGATATTCCGCTGGATGAGCGAATTCGCATAACCGTTGCACGCTTTTCTGCAACAGCATCAAATGCACCATCTGTTCTGGGCGAGAATATGAGCACAATGCTCACTAATGCACTCAGTGAGGTCAACTGTTTTAACGTGCTGGAGGAGCAAAAAAACATGGCGGATGTTACCTCAGAAATCGACGCTTCAAACTCCGAATATTTTAATTCAGCCACTGGACTGGAAAAAGGGAAATTGAAACTTGCACAGATTGTTGTTACAGGTGAAGTTACCGAATATAATTCTTCATCTACAGGAACCAGAGTTTTGGGAATTGGTGGGGCTGTGAAAAAAGCGAAAATTGGATTCATTTTAAAAATAATAAATCCGCAAACTCGTGAAATTCTAAAATCAAAAAGCATCAATACTGAAAGTACAACAGCTAAATCTTTTAGAGTGAGTTTTTTAGCTCACAGTTCTGATACTGATCCTGCGGTTGCTGATGCTCTGGAAAAAGGAATAATTGAGGCAACTGAATATCTTACAGATGAAATGGATAATATTCCGCTGCCTTCAGAAGATGAACTGGGTTCCAACCTTACGATGCTAATCGTTAATGATGTCTCTTTTTCTGAAAAAAGTACATTGCTAAATTTGATAGAAAGCCATTCTGAAGTAAAAAAGGCTGAACTTTCAAAATTTGCTGATAATACAGCGATATATTCGGTCAGACATGTTGGAAGTACCGATGAACTTGCAACCATTATTGACAGGAAGTACGGAGGCCAATTTGAAATTACCGGTGTTCAATCGGGTGAGATTGCTATGAAATCAAAGTAAACTTTCATAATCAAATTAATGAAAATTACATACCTAACAATTACCGCAATTTTCCTGATAGCTAACTTGCTTGCACAAGATCAGGAACTAGAGGAAAAACTGGATTTTCTTAAGGAGAACACAGTTCCGGTGAAAGACAAAAGAACCGAATACCGGCAGACTTTCAGCTATGATCCCGAGAACTACCTGTTGCTGTCAATCAGTATTGTTGATTCCCGTAAAGGAGAAGAAATTATTATGTCGGTAAATGCGATTGACATTAACCCTTTCCTGGTAAAATTTGAACCCAGTAAAGAAGTCGTGGAAATTACAGCCGGCACAAACGGAGGGAGGGATTTGGTTAAGGTTGTAGAGGATGGTGAAATTCAGAATTACGATGACGAGCTGGTTTTTTATGCCTCAGGAATTGAAGAAGCGCGGCAACTGGCCGATGCGTTGAAGGCAGTTGCCGAATACGCAAAAGACAATTCAGAATCATTAATAAGTGTCAGCAACGACAAGCAAACCTTACTGAATGAAATCGACAATGCAATTCAGGAAGTTAAAGTTAACGATGACGTTTATGTTCAGGAATTTAGTTTTGATTCGGAAAACAACAACATTGTAACCTTTAAAATAAGCAATGCCACCGGTGATGAAGTAGAACAGTTTACAGTTAATATTGCAGACTTGAACTTGCATAAAATTGATTTTGAGACTGATAGGGAAGAAGTGGTCATTCCCGTTGTAACCAAAGGCGAGCGCGATTTGATTGCCTATACCGAGAATGGCGAAACCGGTAATTATACAAACGAACTGGAATTAAAAGTAAATTCAATTGAAGAAGCCCGCATGCTTGAAGCTCAGCTTGAAGCACTTGTTGCACTGGCCGAAAAAGAGGAAACCGTAGATTATTCAAGCTTTTCTTACCAGCAGTGTCTTGATATTCTTCAGAATAATATCGGACAGGTTGTGATTAACCAGGATGCGTATGATCAGGAATTTGAGATTTCTCCCGATAACGACCTCGTATTTATTTATACACTGAACGATGTTTCGGAAGGTGAAAAATATGAATACGTTGTTAACGCGGCCGATTTTGGTAAGGTTCCGGTAAATTTTGATACGGACAAAAACAGCGTGTTGATTGAATTAAAGACAGCAGGTGATCGTGAATTGATACGGGTTACCGAAAATAACGAAGATGTGGACTATGAAAGCGAAATGAAAATCAGAAGTCCGGATGTGGAAACTGCTCGTGAAGTGGCTGCTGTTTTTTCCCGTTTTAACCAACTGGCTTTGGAAAAAATGGAAAAGTCAGTTGCTTTTCCTGATGTTTCCGAAGCAGAAAATTATGTGCTTAGTGCTGTTGCAGATGTTGTGGTGGAAACCGATACGTACCAGCAATCGCTTGAAAAAGGAAGCAGCGAATGCCTTCTTAAATACAATTTAACCGATGTAAGTGACGATACGAGATATGTTTATGAATTTAACCTGAAAGACGTGGATGTCAACAAAATTCATTTTGAAACCGATGGCGCCGAGGCGTTGGTTACCATTCAAATTAAAGGGGAAAATGATTTGGTACAAGTTTATGAAAACGGCGAAGCAGACGATTTTACAGATGAATTTCAAATTAAGGCAAAAGACTTAGAACAGGCACGTAAGCTGGAAACCGCATTCAAAATGATGACTGAATCATGTATGGAAAATTAAAAAACATTTTTTATAGAAAGTTATGATACCAAACAAACGGCTTAATTTTTCGAGTAGAAACATTTTTTTTTGAATATTAATATAAAACTTTAGTTATTAACTTTATAAAACGAATTTCATGAAAAAATTTGCATTACTATTTAGTACAATTCTTTTTTTTGCTTTTGCATCAAACGCCCAACCTATTGAAGAAGGTGAATCTCAAGTTAATGTTGGGATTGGCCTTTCTACCTATGGTTTACCTTTTTACGGCGGAATAGAATTTGGTGTGGCAGAGAACATTTCAGTAGGCGGCGAGTTTAGTTACCGAAAGTGGGGTAAATATTCAGTTTACAGCCCTTCGATAATTACGATTGCCGGAATTGGAAATTACCATTTTAATGAATTGTTTGATGTGCCGCCGGAGTATGATATATATGCAGGCTTGTCGCTTGGGTATTCCATTTGGTCAGACAATGACAGGTATAGTTATTCATGGTTCAGGGGATCCGGAGTCTATTTTACCGGGCAGGTAGGTGCTCGCTATTTTGTGAGCGATAACTTTGCTATTAACGTTGAATTTGGCGGAGGAACATATTCCGGCGGAAAATTGGGTGTTACTTTTAAAATATAAACCCAATTAAGTTGCAAGAGTCGAAGGCTCATTTATTTGGTATTTATTTGATCTTGGGTAAATTATTTGCATTGTGTAACATCCTTTACTCCATTTTGTGTAGAATTTTTCTTGCCATATCACTCCACTCATTGGATCCCAGAAATTAACTGAACATTTGGGACAACAATTGCAAAACATTTACTATGTGCGGTACCGGAAAAGAACTGGAAACTGTGACTTCGGACGCTACTGAACTCTGATTGTCTCCACTTTCTAAGTCGTTTTCCGGTACCGCCAAATCGCAAGGCTCAAAAAGATAATCCCCAACACCACGAGTGAGAAGAATTCTTCCAGTAAATCGAAAAAACCGGAACCCTTGAGCAGGATGTTGCGCATGATTTTCATGAAATAGTAAATTGGGTTGAGGTGGTTGAAAGTCTGCGCCCACTCGGGCATGCTTTCAACGGGTGTGAAAATGCCGCCCATCAGAATAAAGATCATCATAAAAAAGAAGCTGATGAACATCACCTGCTGCTGGGTGTCGGCAACCGTGGAAATAAACAACCCGAGACCGAGCACGCCCAACAGGTAAAGTCCGGCAAAACCGAACAGCAGCCACAGGCTTCCCACAACCGGCAAATTGAAAACCAGCCAGGCAATAAACAACCCGAATGCGAGGTCGAACAATGCAATTATCCAAAACGGAACCAGTTTGCCGATGATGAAGTGATGTTTGCGAATGGGTGTAACATTAAGTTGCTCGATGGTGCCGATTTCTTTTTCGCGCACCAGGTTCATCCCCGACATGAACATTCCGATGATGGTGACCAGAATCGCCAGAATTCCTGGCGCCATGTACCACTTGTAATCCAGTTCATTGTTAAACCAGTAACTTTCTGTGATCTTTATTTCGTTTGGTGGCGTGAGATTAGGGATGCCCCGCCATTCCGCAATTAGATTTTGATTGAACCCGCCGAAGATTCGCGCCGAATAGGAATAGATGAGTTGAGCCGTATTTCCGTCGATGGCATTGACAAGCAGTTGCAGTTTTTGCTCGTTTTCGCGCACCAGTTCGCGTTCCATGTTGGCCGGGATTACAAGCACAGCATCTGCCTCGTCGGTCAGCATCATTTCCTCGCCAAATTGTTCATCGGGCACAATCGATGTTACGTTGTAAAACGGAATGCCGTCAAATTTGGCTATCAGCTCTCGCGAAGCAGAAGACAAATCGTAGTCAACCACCACCATATCGATTTTTTTCAAATCGTAGGTAGCTGCGAAAACCAAAATCAGCATTTGCATCAACGGCACCCCAATAATCATCGGCAGCATGGTTTTGTTCCTGAAAATTTGGAGGAATTCTTTTTGGAGAAGGTATTTTATTGTTTTCATTTGTTACAAGTTACAGGTTGCACGTTTTCTCCCCCTTTGGGGGAGTTAGAGGGGCTCTCACTCCAATCGTATCTTAAACTTCCTCACACTCACCGCCACAAAAAACAAAGTCATTCCAATCAATATTAGCGTCTCTTTCCAGATAAAGGCCATTCCGACTCCCTTGAGCATGATGCCGCGGATGATGGAAATGAACCAGCGGGCGGGCATGATGTGGCTCAGCCACTGCAGAATCTCGGGCATGTTCTCGATGGGAAAAATAAAACCCGACAACAGAATGGTTGGCAGCATCAGTACAATCATCGAAATAAACATGGCGGTCATCTGGCTTTTTGCCATGGTGGAAATTAGGATGCCCAAGCAGAGAGCCATCAAAATGAAAAGGATGGTTTCGAGCATCAGCAAAATAAAGCTTCCGGTAATGGGAACGCCAAAAACAAACAATCCGATAAGCACAATTACAAAAGCATTGACAATCGACAGCAGCAGGTATGGTAATACTTTTCCGATGATGATCTGCGCCGGTTTCAGCGGCGATACCAGCAATATTTCCATGGTTCCCAGCTCTTTTTCGCGGGTGATGGAGATGGAAGTCATCATTGCCGAAATGAGCATCAAAATCAGCGCCATCGTTCCCGGCACAAACATGTAGGCACTTTTCATCTCCTCGTTAAAATACATCCGCACTTCCGGCTGAATCTGCATTGGCAGCTCTTGATTGGGATTCATTTTTTGTACGTAGTCGTTGATGATGCCGCGGGTATAGGAAACGGCCAGCCGCGCCATGTTCGGGTCCGATGCATCGGCAATCAACTGCACGTTTGCTGTCCCTTCTTTTATTAGTTTCTCGCCAAAATTACTTTCAAAAACGATAATCTCCTTCACTTCACCTTTTCGGAAGGTTTCCTCTATTCCGCTGGTGTTTTGCAGATCGTCGACCAAAACAAAGTACCCCGACGAAAGCAGTTTGTTGGTAATCTGCTGCGTGGTTTCATCCTTAGATTGGTCGTAAATGGCAATCCGCACATCTTTGATTTCGTTTTTGATGACCGTTCCGAAAATCAGTAGCTGCGCCACCGGAATTCCGAACAAAATCAGCATCGTCCGCGGATCGCGAAAAATGTGGAAGAATTCTTTTTTGATGAAGGAAAGTAATTGAGCCATTAGTAGTTAGTTTTTAGTTTAAGCTTTTTTGTAATCCGGTAATCATTTTTTGAATTTTCTCTAACTCAGAAAATATTGATACGTAAATGTTGTGGTCGATAAATCCAAGTTCTTTGGAAATAATTAGTTGTGTTTCAAGTTCAAAAGAGGAATCTTTGGCAATATCTAAGAAATGCGAAAAATCTTTTTTTGTTCCCCTTCCGGCTCCTTCAGCAATATTGGAAGGAATAGAAACAGCACACCTCCTGATTTGTGAAGTAATTCCATAAATCTCTTTTTTGGGAAAGTTAATAGTGGCTGAATAAATGTTTGTTACAAGTTGAATTGATTTCTGCCACACTTTTAGTTCTTTAAATTTGTTCATGATTTTAAATTTTGATTAAACAATAAATTAATTTGATAATATTTACACTTGCTCTTTTTACTAAAGACTATTGACTAACTACTCACTACTCATTCATTAGTGATTGTTTCCTGTCCCCCTCCTTCGGAGGGGTTAGGGGAGGCTCTCGCTATCCTCAAAAACACCTCATCCATATCCTTGGCATTGTACTTTTCTTTCAGTTTTGCCGGTGTGTCAAGCGCTTCTATTTTGCCGGCATCCATAATTGAAACGCGGTCGCAGTACTCGGCTTCGTCCATGTAGTGGGTGGTAACAAATACCGTAATTCCATCGTTAGCGGCTTCGTAAATCATGTCCCAGAATTTGCGGCGTGTAACAGGGTCAACTCCTCCGGTGGGTTCATCGAGAAACACAATTTTGGGCTCGTGAAAAACTGCTACCGAAAATGCCAGTTTTTGTTTCCACCCCAGCGGCAGTCCGGCAATCAGCTTGTTTTTAGCTTTTTCCATTTCCAGCTTTTTAAGCAGTTCACCCATTTTTTCCTTTCTACGTTTGGGCGAAATCCCATAAATCCCCGCATAAAACCGAATGTTTTCGGCCACCGTCAAGTCCTCGTAAAGCGAAAACTTTTGGCTCATGTAACCGATATTCTTCTTGATTTTCTCCGTTTCGGTATAGACATCGAACCCGGCCACATTCAGTTTCCCCGAAGTAGGAGAGGAGAGTCCGCTAAGAATACGAATGGCCGTGGTTTTGCCTGCACCGTTCGCCCCCAGAAAACCAAACACCTCGCCCTTGTACACATCAAACGTGAGGTTATCGTTGGCCGTGAACGAGCCGAATTTTTTGACGAGGTTTTTTACTCTGATAATTTCTTCTTTCATAATTAAAAAGTTTACAGTCGCAGTCACAGTCGCAGTTAAAAATCTTTGCTGCTTCCGAATTTATCCGGATTATTCATCATGTAGTTAAGAAGTTTACCAATTTCCAGACTCTCTGCATAAAGTGATTCATGTTCTTCTTTTTGTAAATAATTGCAGGCTAATGCAAAATCCAGCCAGACTGCTGTTTCACTATTTTCACCATCAGAATCAGTAAGTTTTGTAATAAAGTGTTTAGGATATATTCGTTTTCTGTAAGCTTCGGCAAGATTTGCACAAGTGGATCTGGAGGAACGTCTGATTTGGTCTGTTAAAGAATATCTTTCTTCTTTTGGAAATGATTTTGAAATCGAATAAATTTTCATTGCCAGTGCAAATGCTTTTTTGTATGCAAGTAATTCTTTAAAATCCATAATTCTATTTTTTTGTTGATTAGTTACTTTCTACTCACTGCGACTGCGACTGCTCACTCCTCATAAGTCCCATAAATACATCCTCTATCCCAGGATTTATCTCTTCCACCAGTACATTTTTATGATTCTTTTTGTGGAGATAATCATCCAGTTCGCTGGGTTCCACATCGTCATCGGTGCCGGTGAAATGGACAAATTCACCAAATGCAAATACCGATTCCGCTTTTTCGTATGCCCGCAAATCCTGAATCAACCGGTAGATTTCATCTGAGCGGGCGCGAATGATGCGGTGCGGATATTTTTCGGTAATGCGTTGTGGCGAATCCACGTCCAGTATTTCACCCTTTTGAATCAGCGCCACACGATCACACAAATCGGCTTCGTCCATGTAAGGCGTGGAAACCAGGATGGTAATTCCTTTTTGTTGCAACTTTTTCAGCATTTCCCAGAATTCCTTCCGCGAAACTGCGTCCACACCGGTGGTTGGCTCATCCAGAACCAGGATTTTGGGCTTGTGAATAAGCGCGCACGATAAGGCGAGTTTCTGCTTCATTCCGCCGGAAAGTTGTCCGGCACGGCGGGTTTTGAATGGCTCAATCTGGTGGTAGATATCACGGATGAGATCGTAGTTTTCATCCACCGTGGTTCCAAAAACAGTGGCGAAAAAATGCAGGTTTTCCTCCACGCTCAAATCCTGGTACAGCGAAAACCGCCCCGGCATGTAACCCACGATGTGCCTGATTTTTTTGAAATTTTTCACCACATCCAGACCGTCCATTTTGGCCTCACCGGAATCCGCCAGCAGCAACGTTGTTAGAATCCGCATTAATGTAGTTTTTCCAGCGCCATCAGGACCAATCAGACCGAAGAGTTCGTTTTTCTCAACTTTCAGCGAAATGGATTTTAGCGCCTGTGTTTCGTTGTAGGACTTTGTTATTTCATTAATTATGATCACTTTTATTTTATTTAATGTCTTGTATTTTATTAATTTAGTCGCAGTCTCAGTTTTCAGTCTCAGTTAAAAAGCTTTACTGCTTCCGAATTTATCCGGATTATTAATCATGTAATTCAGCAGTTTTCCTATTTCCACACATTCAGAATGCAGAGAATTGTATGTTTCTTTTGGTAAGTATTTACATTCTAAAGCAAAATCCAGCCACACCACTGTTTCACTGTTTTCACCATCTGAATCCGTGAGTTTATTGATAAAATGCTTTGGGTAAATTCTTTTCCGATAAGCTTCGGCTACGTTAGTGCAGGTAGAACGCGAGGATCTTCTTATTTGATCGATTAAAGAATACTTTTCTTCTTTGGGGAATGAAATTGAGATTTTGTAAATCTTCATTGCCAGTTTGAATGCTTTTTGATAAACAATTAATTTTTTGAAATCCATTATCTCTATTTTTAAATTATTTTGTTTCTTTTTATCTGAAAACTGTGACTGCGACTGCTCACTGCGACTGTTTACTGTGACTGATCACTGCGACTAATATTAATCTCCCCCGGCATCCCAATCTTCAGCGTGCCGTCGTTTTGTACTTTAACTTTTACTGCATACACCAATTTTACCCGTTCTTCTTTGGTTTGAATGATCTTGGGTGTGAATTCGGCTTCCGATGAAATCCAGACCACTTCGCCGGCAAACGACTGGTTTTCATTTGCGTTTTTGTCCACGAGCACTTCCACTTGCTTTCCGATTTTTACATCAGGAAGTTGCGCGCCGCTGACGTAAACTTTCAGAATCAGATCATCCATGTCGGCAACTTTAAAGAGTGGTTTGCCTGGTCCGGCCAATTCACCCTGTTCAATATAAGTCTCCAGGACGGTGCCATTTGCAGGCGATTCAACCGTACAACGGTCAATTAAATCGCGTGTTGATGCCATTTGCGTTTTCAGCACATTCAATTCGCTGTTAACAGAGGTGAACTGAGTTTGCGTGCTTTCAATCTGGCGGTCTATTACTGCAATTTGACCAGTGATGTCGTCCAGTTGCTTTTTTGTGGCAGCACCGTCCTGCAGCATATCTTCCACACGTTGTTTGTCATCCAGCAAGTTTTCTTTTTGCTGTTTCAGCACATCGATTTGCGCCCGGATACTTTGCCGTTTCGACTGCACCGCTTTCTGCTGCGCTTCCAACTGTTTCAGTTTTAAATGAAGTTGTGTGGAATCGATAACCGCCGCCACAAAACCTTCATCAATTTTCTGTCCTTTTTCCACATTTAACTGAAACACTTTTCCGGATGATTCCGAAGAAACGATTACCGGGTCGGCTTCAAAGTTCCCGAAAGCATCTGATTTTTCCTCGTTGTTTTCGCATCCTAAAAACAGGATGGTGATTGCGATAATTAGATAATTGTATTTCATTGTTACTGTTTTATGTTTTGTTTTTATGCGCTTAGCGCGTTTTCTTTTATTTTCATTCACCAGGTGAACTTTGAGTCACCAGGTGAATTGGGTTGGTGGAGACGCACAATTGTGCGTCTCTACTGCCTACTGTGACTGATCACTGATCACTTTTGCCTCTGCCACTTTTCCCTGAATTATTCTTTGTTTCTCTATTGCTTCCTTCAACTGAATATCATGCAGTTCGCGATTCAACTTGGCAATAGTTTCAGCCTGCACATCGCGGACGAAATCCGCAGAGTTTATTGTTCCGTTTTTCAATTTTGAGGCAGTGGCTTTTGTGATTGCTGTTTTCAGCTCCACCAGTTTTTCGTCTTTTTCGAGCATTTTTTTTAGTTTCTCAATCTGCCCTGATTGCTGTGCCAGAAGCAGTTGAATGTTTTGGCTGAATGTATTTTCCTGTTGCTGTACCATTTCCTGACGGAGTTGTAACACCTGTTTTTGGCGTTCGGTCTGTTTCCAGTCGAACGGATTCCATGAAACGCCAACGCCAACCAGGTAATACGTATCAAATTTATCACTCAGCATATTTAACCCCGGTTTGCCATAACCCGCCTGGCCGAATCCAAACATTTTCGGGTTTCGCTTTTTATCGAGCAGATTCTTTTGCGTTTCCATCTGCGCCATTTGATTGGAGAACAACTGCAGTTCCGGACGCACAATTTTTGCATTATCCCCTGTTTCCGTCTTTTGAAGTTTGGATTCCGCCACAGACGTAATTTCTTCTCCAGTGAGGATGGAAAGCATTTTCAGGGCAGCGTCCTTTCCGGTTTCCAGTTGCAATTCGTTTTGCTCCAGTGTTATAATTTCTGCCTCAATGGAGAACGCCGCCGATTTCTCGACTGTTTGATTGCGGATGCCCGACTGCACCATTCTCAGTTTTTCCTGCAACACTTTTTTCTGCGCTTCCAGCACTTCGTTTTGCTGTTTCATTGCCAGAATTGTGAAAAAAGCCTGCGTCACCTGTTCGTTCAGTTTGTACAATTCTACTTCCAGTTCGCTGAGGTTACTCTTCAGAACAGCATCTTCCAGTTGTTGATTAGCCGCAGTCAGGCCGCCGTCCCAAATCGACTGCCGGAATTCTGCGTACGCTTTGTACTGATCTTTGGAAACCGACGGAACAGATACATTCGGCATGGAGATATCCACTTTCGTCACATCCGACTGGTAAGTTGCCTGTCCGTTGAGTGAAACCTGGGGCAGGTGATTCGTGCTGATGTTTTCCTTGTTCAACATCGAAATTTCCTGAAACAGTTCTGCCTTTTTCAGGTTCGGGTAATTTTCCCGCGTCAGTTGGTAACATTCTTCCAGCGTGACAGGTTGCTGGGCAAATGCCAATTGCACCGGAAGAAATAATAGGATAAGTAGTTTTTTCATTGTTGAATATTTTTTCATTTACTGGAAACTGCGACTGATACTGTGACTCATTTAGCTTCAAGTCGCAAGCTTCAAGCTTTCAGCAATATTGAATTCAGAATAAAATCTTTCACTGTTTCTTTTCGTTGTTTCAGAAATTCTTTGTACGCCTTTTTATCGTTATCGAAAAATATGAGTTGCATGAGCGGTTTGGCAGCAAATGGAAAAATGCTCAACCCAAGGATGTTGATCATTAATTCACGCGGATCCATTTTCCGGATGTTGCCCGCTTCCATCTCTTTTCCAAGCATGGTGAAAAGCTCGTGCAGATCAATTCCCTGCCCTTTAATTACGGAAGCGAGGAACTCAGGATCGCGGTGAATCTCTTGCAGAATGAATGAGGGCAAATACGGGTTCTTCATCAATAAATCAATGTATTTTTCTACAAAAATTCCAAGCTTCTTCTCGATGGGTATTTCAGCGTGGATAAATGCTTTGATATCAGGAAAAATCTGTTTGAAAACCTGTTTGAAAATGGCCTCAAACAGTTTTTGTTTCGATCTGAAATAGTAATGAAGCAGTGCTTTGTTGATTCCGGCTTCATTCGCAATTTCCTGCATGCGTGCGCCGTCCATTCCTTTTCTGATAAACACAGTTTGTGCGGCATCCAGGATTTTTTCTTCGGTGTTGTCTTTTTTTATGTTATTCATTATTGTCTGAAATTTAACTATTTTGTTTAACCAGATGGTCAAAATTAGATCATGTAATTGAATTGACCAAATAATTTAAGTAAAAAGTTTAACCAAATGGTTAAGTTTTATGTAACGTAAAAATATTGTTTCATTGGCAGACGATTTTAGCAATGAAATGGAATGTAATTAATTGGCGGAAATTTTGAAAGCTACATCTGGTTTTGCGGGATTCATTTCCGGAACTTTAATTTCCAGTATGCCGTTTTCAGCGGTTATTTTATCTGTTTTTATTGTTTCACTCGTCCAGGTGTTGAACCATTCAATTTCAAATTCTCCGTTTTGAGGTTTTTCTATTTGAATTTGAACACCGCTGATAGTACTTTCTTGGTATGAACGCGCCCATCCAAATGCGTGGTCGCCGGCATCCATCACGTAAACATCGGTTCCGTCAGCCGTTGCTTTTACCGGTTGGTACGGCAGGTTTGCAAAATCGATATCGGAAACAAAACCTGACAAATGTTGAAGGTGTTGCCAGTCCTGTTCGTTTAAATGTGTGTATTGCCACCAAACCGGAATTCCGGCCAGTCCGTTCGACAGGGAGACCCAGATTGCATTGTGATAGGTGGTGTGGTATTCTTCGCGGTCGTTTTCAAAATAGGCCAGATCTGCACCAGCTTCGCCAAAAATGGCTGGTTTTTCAAATTTGTTCCAGAATCGCTGAGTGGCCCAGGCGTAGTTGTACATGGCACTTCGCAGCGAGTCTTTCGGATATTTGAGCGGCCAGCCCTGTTCCGGATAAAAATGGATATTGGGAATATCATTCCGCTCGTAAAGCGGTTCGCGGTATTCGTTAAATCCCCCGCTAAAAGAGGCGGTGGTGGGGTGATTGTACGGATCATGCTCTTCGAAATATTTATCGCTTTTGGCCACCCATTCGTACGCCTCTTCGTGGCGACCCTTCTGCCAGCCGTCGGTTCCGTTCATTTCATTTATCAGCTCCCATATTCCCCAGCTGCGGCTGTGCGCAAAACGGGCAATCAGGTAGCGGTACTTCTTTTTCTGATATTCCCAAACCAGTGAATCGCTGTACACATCTTCCACATCGATTAAGTGGCGGTACGGATTTTTGTCCCATTCGGCAGCCCACACAGTCTCCGAAAACAGATCGTGTGGCCAGATGGCGTACATCAGTTTAATGTCGTTTTTTTCAAGAATGGTCAAAAGTGAATCAATCCGGCCCAATTTCTCCTGATTGTATTTGCCCAGTTCTTCCTCAATAATTCCGGTGCCGTTTACAAAACCGCCGTATCCAATGTCCCAGATAGCAAAAAGGTTGGCATCGTATTTTGCAAAAGTTTCAAAACGCTCCTGATCGTTTCTCCAGGGAGAATAAACACCCACTGCAAAATATGAGCTGCCGTCGTCGTATTCAAAGTAGTGCGGATTATTGTCCGATGGTTTTATCCAGCCGCGGTGTTCTGATTCCACCGCCCGGAAAGATCCATAGTCCGATGCTCCTGTTTTGTTTTGGTTGAAAACAAATAAACGGTAATTGTAAACGCCTGTTTCGTTTGGCGAAAAACGCAGTTTCCACTGGTTGGCATTGTTGAAATTATCGTAAAAACCGTTTATCCGGTAGCTTTTGCCTGACGGTGCACTGAAAATGGCATACACATCAATTTCTTCCGGATCGAAAGGATTTTCGTAACTGACATTTTCAAGTTCGATGTTCACTTCAAATTTCTCGTATTTCTTTACGGTTGATGTATTGGTTTTTGAAACAGAAATTTCGGGCAGAATGATTTCGGTATCCTGCGCAAATGCGGACAAGGAAAAGAGGCCAGAAACCAACATGATAGCTATTGATTTCCCGGAAAGATAAAAATTTGAATTCATGGTGTTGTTTGTTTCATTTTGAATTGTTGTCGGGCACTAAAATCACTTTGTTCAGCCCGGCCTCTTTGTTGTAAAGGCGATTGAACCAGTCGGCACCTTCGGAGAGCGGGGCAACAGCCGAAATCATTTTGCTGACATCCACTTTTTTGGAAGCGAGCAAATCGAGCACCAGTTCGTATTCGCCATTTATGGCGCAACTGCCCTGAACTTTAACTTCCTGTGTGACCACTTTTTGCAATGGAAACTGAATTTCGGGTGAAAGATTTCCTACCAGAACAACCGCGCCGCCTTTCCGGATGGAATTAATCGCTGTATTAACCGAATCGGTGATTCCTACCACTTCAAAAGCCAAATCGGCCCCCCGGTTTTTTGTGAGTCCTTCAATTTTATTAGGAAGATTTTTATCGTCGGAATTGAAAGTGTAATCTGCACCGAATTCCTTGGCAAGCTGCAATTTTTGTTCATCGATATCGACAGCAATAACCGGGGTTGTACCAAAAATTTTCAGCAGTTTCACTACAAATGTACCCACCATTCCGGTGCCCACAACCACCGTGCTGTCACCCGGTTTCAGCCCTGAAACGTTGATTGCATGGGCTGCCACAGCAATAGGTTCAACCATGGCGGCTTCGGTAAATGAAACATAGTCAGGAATTTTATGCAGGATGTGTTGCGGTACGGCCACCAAATCGGCAAAAGCACCGTGGCGTTTGAATTCTTTTGGCGAAACGCCCATTACCTGGCGGTTGTCGCTCAGGTTGTAGTGACCCTTCAGAGTGTACCAGTCGTTTAGCGGGTAAACCGTTGAATCGAAAGTTACACGGTCGCTTTTTTTCCATTTGGCAACTTCACTGCCTGTTTCAATAATTTCGCCGGAGGCTTCGTGCCCCATGACCAACGGAGGTTGTCTGCGGCCGGTGCTGCCGTCCATCCCGTGCACATCGCTTCCGCATATTCCGCAGGCTTTCACTTTTATCAAAACTTCATCAGACTGAATTTTTGGCTCAGGAAAGTCGCGGTAATTTAACTGGTTGTATTCATCAAGTACAAGTGCTTTCATGCTTAACAATTTAAAAAAGGTTGTTTTCAAAATGAGAAAATCAAAAAGGAGTACGGGAAGCACTCCTTTTTAATAATTAAACAGAATTTATAGTTTAACAGACGTAGTGATATTTTTTGCTTTACGAGATCCAAATTCAAAAGTTACTTCTTCTATTTTTTCAGTTAAAAACTGTATTCCAAAATGTTGTAACAGCGCATTTCAATAAATTGGATTTGAGATTTCTTTTTTTTTGATATCAATAGAGCTTAAATCTGGCTGAAATCCGCCGGCAGCAGGAATTTTTTTCGCACTTTACTAACGGTGTTGGCGTATTCCGGTTTATCCTTCATTTCTTTCCATTCGTTGCTTGATCCAAATTTGCCCCAGTTGGTTTCGCGTTGTTCCATGTCTTTAAACCAGAGCATGTAGGTGAGTGCCGGCATGAAGCGTCCGGCCAAAAGTTGCCCGAAAAAAACCGGATGCAAACCTACTTTTTCAAATAACGGCAATTCTTCTTTATTGAACATTTTAACTTTCCGGTGACCGGCATCCTCATTATAACTCTCGTATGTCCTCAGTTCAAACAAGCCACGGTTTTTATCGGGCATTTTAAAGTGCGGGATGCCATCGAAAGCTTCCATCAGAAAGGTTTCGTAACGTTCGTAAACCGGTTGGTCGGCAGGCAATTTAAAATATTCCTGTGCAGCATCAAGAAATTTTTTATCTGATTTCATTTCCTGAACTGCTTCCCAGTATTCCTGCGGACTTTTATGGGCGTGCAGAATATACATTGTTGGAGGATCTTCCAGACTGTATTCATTGAAGGCACCCACTTTGGCACCTCTCTTGTCCAGAAATGGAATAACGGCCTCGTTGTAATATTTTTTTAGCTGATTTCTGGCTCCGCCACCGGTCAACCGGAAAACTTTCAATTCGTAAAAATCTTTTTCTGCCGGAGGAACTGATGCTGACGCGTGCAGCGAACTTGCAGTGAATGCACTTCCGGCAACTACAGCTGATTTTTTCAGGAACGATCTTCTTTTCATTATCAATTTGATTAAAGTTATTGATTTTTAATTTGTAACTGCCAATATAGTAAATCTTACAATTATATAGCAATAGCAAGGGAAACAAATGAATAGTATTCTTGATTTGTAATAAATTGCCCGGTTTTTGTGGCAATAAAATTGCATTTTGATTTAAAAAGATATACTTGTTCTTAACTATATTCGTTTATCAATGTGAAACATTAAAATATAAATGCCATGAAAAGAATTATTTTTTCTTTATTATTTATTGTTTTTTCTGCGTCAGTAATTGCTCAGCCTACGTTTGATTTAGGCTTAAAAGCCGGGTTGAACAATTCGAAGGTAACCTTCAAAAAAAGCGAAATTAATTCTGAATCGATAATAAAATACCATGTTGGTGCTTTTGGACGTATCGGGTTTGGTCGAATTTTTGTTCAGCCCGAAGCCTATTTTAGCGCTAAAGGTGGAGAACTGGAGGGTGAAGCACTTGATATTGCTTCCAGTTTTAATTTCAATTCGGTAGATGTTCCGCTGCTGTTAGGTCTTAAAATTATTGATGGTGAAAGAGCCAATGTACGTTTAATGGGTGGGCCGGTTTTTAGTGTGCTCACATCCAATGAAATTGATGGCGACGACTTGTTGGAGCCCGAGTATTACAAAGATAACTACGTTGCTTTTCAGTATGGAATTGGAGCCGATTTAATGGGGTTTACCATTGATTTCAGGATGGAAAACGGTGCAAATATTTACAAGCACCAGGTAAATTCCGATTTGGATGGCAAAAACAGCACTTTTATGATTTCGCTTGGGTATAAAATTTTTTAGGAGCCCTTGAAATAATTGCCTTTAAACGCTTCTCATCTGCAGGAGCGTTTTTTATTTCACCGAAACCACACATCGAAATCCAATGTGCGACATGCCGGTGTCTTCGCTGCTTTTCATACGGGCTGCTGCCCGGTAACCCGAACAATAGGAATCATTGCATAAAAATGAACCACCACGGATGACCCTTTTGGCTACATTCGGTTCCATTGGGTCGTAACTTTCAGCGGGGCCCTGAGGATTGTCCGCAATCTTTTTCGTGTCAAATGTTTTGTAATAGTCATGATGATACAAATCGGCACACCACTCCCACACGTTTCCGGCCATGTCGTATAATCCGAAATCATTTGGTGGAAATTGTCCGACAGGAGCCAGTAATTTAAACCCATCATCTTGCGAATTGTAGAAAGGAAATTCTCCGTCCCAGCTATTCGCCTTTGGTGCGCCTTCATTTATTCTTTCAAAACCCCAGGAGTAAATACGATCGTCGTTGCCACCCCGCGCTGCGTATTCCCACTCGGCTTCGGTAGGGAGCCTTTTCCCGGCCCATTTTGCATACGCAGTGGCATCTTCCCAGCTCACATGCACTACTGGATGATTCTCCATTCCTTCGATGCTGCTTCCCGGTCCCTGCGGATGCTTCCAGCTGGCACCCCGAACCCAGGTCCACCATTGCGACACATCGTTAAGGTTAACGCGCTGGTCGGTGGGAGTAAATACCAATGATGATGCTTCCAGAAGACTGTCGGCTGGTTTTGGGGTTTCAGGAGGCAGCTGCTTTTTTAATTCTTTCCAGTCGATATCCTGCTCAGCTGTTGTAATATATCCTGTCTCCTCCACAAATTTTTGAAACTGGGCATTGGTAACCGGGTGTGGATCCATTAAAAAGCTGTTTACTTTTACCGGGTGAACAGGATACTCGTCTTCCCGTGCAAATTGCGCATCGCGTGCCCCCATGTTGAAAACTCCGCCGGGAACAAAAACCATATTTTTAAGTTTGGAATTGGTGGCTTTTAAGGAATCAATAATCGGAGTCAATTCTGAATTTTTTTTATCTGACCTGCTGTTTTGTTGTCGAGGAATAATATCAGTGACTGCAATTTCAGAATTAATTTTATTTTTCTCAGTAATTGATTTCTTGTTTGGGTTGTTGCAGCTCACTCCTATAACAAAAATTAGGCACAGTAATAAATTCTTAATTTTCATTGCTAAGGTCGTAGAGATAAATATATTTTATTCTTTTACCAGTTCAAAAAAACAAAAAACTTATGGAAATGAAAAGAGGTTCAGGAATGTTTGGAAGATTTTTCTGGTTCAATCACTTTCTTTTTGAACCAGTTTTTGGGATTTATTTGTTTTTTGTAACGGGTAAATAATTCTTTTCCAACCAGTAATCCGCCCGACCAGAAAACAATTTCCATGACAATTAAACTTGCAGTTGATGCGATTATCTTCGTTTTTGCCGGTAGGTCAAGCATTGGAATAACAAATGTGGCTGCGAAAAATACGCCTGAAAACACCATCATGGAAATTCCCAGTTTTATCTGCCAGTTTTTCTTCTTTTTCATTTTACCCGAATTTCTGATATTAACCGGATAAAATTAATTTTGTTCTTGTTAAAAAATAAAAAGGCATCCAAAAGAACGGATGCCTGAATATTTTATGAGTTTGTAAAAAGATTAATCAATGCGTTTGCCTGCCCAGTTTATGGCATTTTTAATATGCTCAATAATTAATTCGTCTTGAAAAGCCTCGTGAGTATGTCCGAATCCGGTATAAAAAGAGCGGATTCCGTTATCTTCGTGCCACCAGATGATGGGGTGGTCTCCCATTTTCCAGTCATCATTTTTTGATTTTTTAATACTGTTTTCATCAACAGTTGCCAGCACATTAACATTCGGGCGTGGGTTTCTTTTGAATGTGTACCACTCGTCGAAAGTAGTGTAAGTATCCATTCCTTTAAATGGTTCCATGGCCGGGTGATCGTAATTCTCAAAAACCACTGTGGCTTCCTGTGCAGGTGGATGCGTTTTGAAATAACCTCCTACCAGGTTGCCATAAAAGAGCCATTCATATTCATGGTCGGCAGCGGCGTGAATGCCCACAAACCCTTTGCCCGATTTCATAAACTTCTCAAAGGCATCTTGTCCTGCATCGTCAATTGCATCTCCGGTAGGATTCAGAAAAACAGCCAAATCGAAATTATCCAGAAAATCTTTTCCAAAAAGAGAAGGATTTTCAGTTGTAGTAATTACCCAGTTTTGCTCCCGGCTTAAATCATACAGCATCTTCAGGCCCGATGAAATGGAGGCATGACGAAATCCGTTTGTTTTTGAAAATACCAAGATGTTAAGTGGTTCATTTTGTTCTGCACTTTCCTGGGCTGAACAGCTAATTGTTGCTAAAAAGAGTGTTGCAAATAAAAAAGATAGCAATGCTTTCATTGAATTTATTGATTTAGAATTTGACTACAATTTTAAGAAAATCCTTTCAGCGAATAGGCTCTTGGGGAGTTTTTATTTAAATTATCAATATAAAAATACCTTTTAGTATGAATATTTAATATATTTGGCTGACAGAAATGGACAAAACATAATCATTATAAATCTCTTATTTTATGAAAAATTTTTACTTCTCCCAGTTATTTAATTCAAAATCAATCTGTAAAAAAATTAAGAAAAATGAAAAAGCCGAAAGGGAATTACATAATTCCGGTTTTTCAGTTCACTCTGCAAACAAATTAAAATTACTATTTAGTGGTTTTTTTGCTTTACTCCTGATTTTGTTTGGAAGTGCAGATGTCAATGCACAAACCGGTAACCCCAATGAAGCCGAATGGAATGGTCAGGGCGGCTATTCGCTAAAAAAAATTGTGAGCAACACCTCAATTCAGAGCGGAGTAAATTTCAGTTATACCATTATGTTTTCGGCCCCTGCCGGAGCGACTGATGTTTTTATCCAGGACGATGTCCCCGCAAGCCTCGAAGTGGTATCAGTTGCACCTGTTTCCAATGTGAATGGAGTAACCCCTTCGGTAAACATTTCAGGACAAACGGTAACTTATTCACTAAGTTCGCTTCCCTCAGGAAGTGCTTCATCGGGGTCGTTTACAATTGTTGTTAAATTTCCTGAAGGAGTAACCTGCGACGGAACAAGTGTGCGTAATCAGGCCGGAATTCGTATCAACGACAAAATGTATAACACTCCTCATGTGAGTACTACAGCCACCGCAGAAGATCCCTGGCGTGTCACAAAATCAATCGTTTCAGGTGCCATTGTAAATCCAAACGGCGGAAGCTGTGGCTATTTGATGGGAGCCGGAGATACGGTGACTTACCGCCTTTCGGTTTTGAAAAACAGTCCTTTTTACGGCAATGTAACCGGTCAGCAAAATATGAATAATGCAGTGGTTACCGATGTTTTGCCTGCCGGAGCGGTTTTTGTCAGCAGTAGTTGCGGAGCAACTGCATCGGGAAATACATTTACCTGGCAGCCTAACGGCGGAACGCTCAATGCTGCAACACCTTATGCATATTATTATTGCGATATCACCGTGTATTATCCGGCGGCTACTTTTCCCAACGGGACACAAATTACCAACGATGCCACACTCGATGGCGATATGTGTAATGCACAGGTTTCGCATGTCAGTAACGAAACCTGCATAGAAGTGGCGACTATTCAGCCTAATCCTGATGCATATTTTCAGAAATTTATTTACATGACCAACCGGGTTCCCGGTTGCGATGGTTATTATCGTATTGCTTTTAAGAACAACGGGAATGTGTCTCTGTCTGCATTTGATATTGATGATGCTATTCCTTCAGGCATAACCGTTAACAGTGTTCGTGTTTTTGGTGGCAGTGCAACCACATCCATGTCGCTAACTGCGAATTCAGGAAACGATGTTATCAATTCCAGTATTGTTTCAAATTTTTATAATTCGGGGCCACTCAGTATTACCGTGAATGACCTGCAGTGGAAAATGACAGGTTCGCTTCCCGTCGATAACTGGATTAACCTGTACATTTATTTTACAGTGGATGCCAACCCGCCGGGCACTGTGATTGAAAACTGTGCATCTTTCGATGGTTTGTCAAACAATCTGACACTGGATGATGCCTGTGTTTCGTTTACAGTTGGCGAGGGCGAACCCAAACCCTGTATTCTGAAAGAAGTTTGTTCACCGGAAGACAGTTATGAGCCGGGCGATATTTTACGTTTCAGAATGCGTGTGCAGAATATTGGCAGCGCCGATATTTCAGGAGCTTTCATCCAGGATGCGTTGCACAGTAATTTTTCTTATGTGGGAAATGAAACTTATTATGTAGCCAGTAATTATAATCCCGACTGCTCGGGTAGTGGGAATTTGCCTTCAGGAGCGACGGCATGGACAGGCGTAACGCCTAATCACAGCGGGAACAATCTTGAATGGCAATTGCCCGACATTGCATCCGATTGTCAGTTGTTTTACGTTGGTTACTGTGGCTATTACGGAACCTGGACATTGCCTTACCACTATATTGAATTCGATGTGATGGTTGACAGTATGGCCATGCCGGGCGTAACGCCAAATAAATACGAAATTTCGGGCGGAAACCTGGTTTCTGCTGTAACTTCCAATACGGCAAACGTGCTGGTAGTTGCCAATTTCGGTCAGGAAGTGGAAAAACAGGTGAGCAGCGACAATGGCAACAACTTCGCTTCGTCGGCTACCGTTGGCGCAGGAGGCACAGCCCGTTACCGGTTGAATTACAAAAACACATCGAATGTACCTGTAACTTCCGTCAGTCTTGTTGACCTGCTTGCGATGAACGATGGCGCTAACGACTGGCTGATTTTGAACAGAAACACTTCGCGTGGAAGTCAGTTTGGAGTCGGTTATGTTAATTCCGGCACACATACAACTTCTTTGTCCCCTTCAGGTACTTCTCCATCTGCATCTTTCAGTTATGCAGCCGGGCAAAATATTTGTTTGCCCGACTTTGGACTAAATGCAGGCTGCACTACTTCGGGCTGGGCAGGCGGTTCTTCCGGACAAAACATACGAATGGACTATGGAACATTTGCACTGGCTCCGGGTGTTACCCTGCGCGAAGATTTTGATGTTACAGTGCCTGCAGATGCCACACTTCAGGAGACTTCCTGCAACGATTTTGCAGCCATTTCCACTGCAAATTTCCTGCTGGATGGTACAGCCCAATCTGTTGCGCTGACGCCAATAGCTGCACCCCCGGTTTGTATTACAGCAGATTCGCTTCAGGTTTCTGAATGCTGCGAAAACGTGAAAGTGGAGGTATTCCAGGATCCTGATTTGGGAGAATGTTGCGCACAGTTTGTCTCAGAATGTGAAACCGATTCAGTGGTAGTGAACATCACTAACGGAACCTTTACATCGGCCACCTTAAACGGCAATTCGCTTTCGTCTGGATTTGCAGGACAGAGCAGCTTCACTTTTGATACAAATTCAACATCTGCAGATTTGATTACCTGCGTGACCCCTGATTCAACAGGCGTTGTGGTTGTGAGTTATGTAGCTTACTTCGCAAACGGCGAAAAATGTGAGAAGCGTGTTGAAATGGACTGCGAAGCTACCACTTCTGAATGCTGCGAATCTGTTACAGTAGATATTTTCCAGGATCCTGATTTAGCTGGTGAATGTTGCGCCCAATTTGTTTCCAAGTGCGAAACCGATTCAGTTGTTGTGAACATCCACAACGGAATATTTGCAACTGCTACCTTAAACGGCACTTCTCTTTCATCAGGATTTGCAGGACAGAGCAGCTTCACTTTTGATACAAATTCAACATCTGCAGATTTGATTACCTGCGTGACCCCTGATTCAACAGGCGTTGTGGTTGTGAGTTATGTAGCTTACTTCGCAAACGGCGAAAAATGTGAAAGACGCGTTGAAATGGATTGTGAAGCGGCGGAACCAACTTCAGACTGCTGTCCTGTTATCGATTTTAAATTGCGTCGTTCATGGCCATACTTCAGCAAATATGTCGGTACTTTCGAGATTATTAATCCCGATCCTTCCAACCCGATATGTTCGGTTGAAATCAGTTCCTCACCGGCGGGTAATTTTAATACCGGCACTTTAACTATTGACGGAACTGCATCCGGCCAGAGTTGGAACTCAACATCAATTCCGGCATCGGGAACACTTAGCCCGCAGGCTGTAAATAATATGTTGTTCACCCTGACTGCATTCAACTACAAGGGAAAAATAACTGTCTGTGTTACTAAATGTGACGGTACGGAATGTTGCTACGAGTTTAACTGGAACGGAAAACCCATTGTGGTAAGTCCGTGGGACCCGGTGCAAGTTGGTGTAGAAAGCAAATTGGTGGCTGTTTCTGTCAGTCCCGAAATGGCTGAGCAGTTGGACGAAAGCATTAAGTATGTTTCATTTGGATTTGCAGATGAAGAGGATTTGAATGGTGATGCAGAATTCTTTGCCATTGGCGGCACAGGTGATTGTGACGATGGTGACCCTGGAGTAACTCCCGGCGCCATTGATCCGGATTCTGACGACGACGGCATTTCCGACGGCACAGAAAGTTATATGTCAAGGCACAATGCATTCTTTGAATTGACGTGCCCATACAGGCCGGGTTCAGGACAAGCGCCTACTTTCAATCTTGTACTGAAAGGCGGACTGCCACAATTGGGTATGGCGCTGATTAGTGAAGAGGGCAACGTGGTGTTCGATGGAGAAATCGATTTAGCCAATCCTGATTCGGTCATCTCGTCTGTAGAAATTCCAGGTGAGAAGTCAGCTTCCATGTTTGAGTTCATCAACCTTTATCCGAATCCATCGGATGGTTCATTCCGGGTGACTTATGCCACCGGCAATCAGCAGGATGTGGAAATCAGGCTGGTAAATCCGCTGGGGCAAATTATTAAAGTGCTGAATCCGAAAGATAATTTCCCCGGGGTTCACAACACCGACATCGATGTCCGTGATTTGGCAGGCGGTGTTTACCGGGTTTTCCTTTACTCGGAAGGAAAAGTCCGCAGTAAATCGGTGGTGATCGACCGGTAGAATAAGTTTCGCCATAGTCTCACTCAATGTGAAGCTTTGACTGGTTCATAAAAAGGATGGCATTTCAATGATGAGGTGCCATCTTTTTTTTACATAAATCCGTCCAGCTGTTCGAATCCGCTTGACGGATAATGAGCGAAAAAGTAATCACTTCACAGGTAATTGCGTCACCCAAATATTATCTTTGCACTTCAATAAAATAACAACATGCACGAAATTATTTTTTGGAGCATCATCGCCATCATTGTTCTCGACTTTCTGTTCGAGAATTACCTCGATTACCTGAATACTACCCGGATGAGCAAAAAACTACCGGACGAGGTGAAAGATATTTACGACGAAGAAAAATATAAAAAACAGCAGGCCTACCAGAAAGAAAACCAGCGGTTTGGAATGATAACCGGAACTTTCAGTTTTGTGCTGATTCTGGTTATGTTTCTTTTTTATGGTTTTGCTTACGTAGATAGTTTGGTGGGGGGCATAACTTCAAATTCCATTTTGGCAGCATTACTATTTTTCGGAATCTTGATGTTTGCATCCGATATTTTGAATATTCCATTCTCCATTTACGATACGTTTGTGATTGAAGAGAAGTACGGTTTCAACAAAACCACGCCCAAAACATTTGTATTTGACCAGCTAAAAGGCTGGCTTTTGGGTGCCATTATTGGCGGCGGTTTGCTGGCACTCGTAATTTTTATTTACCAGAAGACCCAAAATATGTTCTGGATTTATGCCTGGCTGGTGGTGGCAGTTTTCAGCATTTTTATGTCGATGTTTTATTCCAACCTGATTGTCCCGCTTTTTAATAAACAAACACCACTGAAAGAAGGTGAACTGAGAACTGCCATCGAAGAGTTTGCGCAGAAAGTTGGCTTCAAACTCGACAATATTTTTGTGATCGACGGCTCAAAACGTTCGGCAAAAGCCAATGCCTATTTTACTGGCCTCGGACCAAAAAAGCGTATTGTTTTGTACGACACATTAATCAACGACATGGAAACCGATGAACTGGTGGCTGTTCTGGCACACGAAATAGGACACTACAAAAAGAACCATATCATCCAGGGATTGATTATTTCACTGATTCAAACGGGGATTGTGCTTTTCATTTTTTCATTGCTGATTGACAGTCCGTTGTTGAGCCGCGCACTTGGAGTGGAAGAACCTAATTTCCACATTGGGTTGATTGCTTTTGGAATTTTGTACTCGCCGGTATCATTTGTTTTGGGGATTTTCATGAACAAACTTTCCCGAAAAAATGAGTACCAGGCCGATGCTTTTGCCGCTAAAAACTACAAACCTGAAGCACTTGCTTCTGCCCTGAAAAAACTTTCGGTAAAAAACCTGAGCAACCTTACGCCGCATCCGCGTTACGTGTTTTTCAACTATTCCCATCCTCCGCTGTTACAGCGACTAAGACATTTGAGGAAATTTGAATAATCAAAATCAGGCAAATTTGTCAACAGCGCTTATTGATTATTTTGTTTGTTCGCAAAAATGTAATTATTAACGCTTCTTTGAAATTTTATATCTTTGAATAGTAGTGAAAAGAAGTAATGAACATATCAAAAGCAAAGTAAAACAGATTCTGGAAACTGTTGCACCGAATGCCCGGATTTTATTATACGGATCACGTGCGCGGGGAGATGCAAAATCCGATTCTGATTGGGATTTGCTTGTAATATTAAATAAGGAAAAAATAGAGCCGTCAGATTATGAATTAATTTCATATCCCATTTACGAATTAGGTTGGGAAATAGGTGAACAATTTTCAGTAAAACTCTATTCAAAAGCTGAGTGGAAAAAACGCAGTTTTACCCCATTTTATAAAAATGTTGAAAGAGAGGCGGTTATTTTATGAGTTTATCAGAAGATGAAAGACATGCTATTGTAGCTTTTCGGATTCAGAAAAGTAAAGATACGCTTGATGAGGCTAAAGGAATTGCTACTTTAGGGTATTGGAATGCCGTTGCTAACAGACTCTATTATGCATGTTATTATGTAACAAGTGCCCTTCTGGTTAAAAATGAATATGCAGCCCAAACCCATCGCGGAGTCATTCATCTTCTCGGATTACATTTTATAAAAAAAGGAATGATTTCAAAAGATGCCGGTAAATTCTACTCAAAATTATATGAATTAAGGCAAACGGGTGATTACGATGATCTTTTTAATTTAGCAGAGGAAGATGTACAACCTATGATAATTTCAGCTCAATCATATATTGATGAAATTATACAATTTATGGAAAATGATTCGTGAAATCCAATTGTGAACGCATATCCCTGGAAACTAATATTTTGAGAAACTAAAATAAATGAAAGCAGAAATAATAACTATTGGTGATGAAATTCTGATTGGCCAGATTGTTGATACCAATTCGGCCTGGATTGCCGAACAATTTAACCTGCACGGAATCGAAATCTACCAGATTACATCGGTTCACGATGATAAGAATCACATTCTGGAAGCATTAAAAAATGCAGAAGAAAAGGTTGACCTGGTAATTCTCACCGGCGGACTGGGGCCGACAAAAGATGACATTACCAAAAATGTGTTGTGCGAATATTTCAACACAAAACTGGTTTTTCATGAACCGACATTTGAGCATATCAAACAGCGTTTCAAAAACCGCAATATCGATCTGAATAAACTAAACCACGACCAGGCGCTGGTTCCTGAAAATTGTACTGTAATACCCAATAAAGCAGGCACTGCACCCGGAATGTGGTTCGAAAAAAACGATACCATTTTGGTCTCTGTTCCCGGAGTGCCTTTCGAGATGAAAAACCTGGTAGAATCTGAAATTTTACCAAGGCTGGAAAATAACGGGAAAGCAAAAGCCATTTACCACAAAACGGTTTTAACACAAGGGTTGCCGGAATCGATGCTTGCCCAAATGATTGAAAAATGGGAAGATGCTCTACCTGAAAATATAAAACTTGCTTATCTTCCCAACCCAATGGCTGTCAGGTTGCGACTTTCAGCAATTGGAAAAGATAAAGAGTTGCTGAAAAAGCAGGTAGAAACGGAAATTGAAAAATTGCAGAAAATTATTCCTGAAAATATTTTCGGGTACGATAACGAAACTTTGGCCGGAGTAATTGGTGAAATTCTGAAAAAGAAAGGTAAAACTTTGGCCATTGCTGAAAGTTGTACCGGTGGTTTTATTTCGCACCTTATCACTTCGGTGGCAGGTAGCTCGGAGTGGTACAAAGGAGGTGTAACTGCCTATTCCAATGAAATGAAGCAAAATTTGTTAGATGTTTCGAAAGAGGTGCTCGATGTTAATGGTGCTGTAAGCGAACAGGCTGTTCGTAAAATGGCCGAAGGCGTCAGTCGCAAGCTGAATGCACACTTTTCAGTTGCCACCAGTGGTATTGCCGGCCCAACAGGCGGAACCAAAGAAAAACCAGTAGGTACAGTATGGATTGCAGTTGCAGGCCCGGATAAAACAGTTGCCGAAAAATTTGTGTTTGGCGACAACCGTGAACGGAATATTATCCGTTCCAGCCAAACGGCTTTGCAAATGTTGCGCAGGTTGGTTTTAAATTCGTGAACTCGTGAACTCGTGAATTCGTGAATTCGTGAATTCGTGGAACCACTGCGAGTGGTGCCACGAGTTTTAAGAACGAGTTTTAAGAAATATTCCCTAACTTCGACAGAAAAATTCAAAATACTTTTTTATGCCCGAAAGAGATCAAATTTATCATGTTTATAATCAGGGAAATAATCGCCAGAAAATATTCTTTAATCGTGATAACTACCTCTTTTTCCTGCATAAAATTCGAAAGCACATTTTCCCATATTGTGAAATTTTGGCTTATTGTTTGATGCCTAATCATTTTCACTTAATGATATACACGACAGAAAAATCGGAGTTGGTTACCAGATATCAGAATGATGCTGAAGTATCTGTTTTTTCTGATAATTTGCGGATTATGCTCAGCAGTTATACACGAGCAATAAATAAACAGGAAAACAAGTCTGGTTCGTTGTTCAGGCAAAACACAAAAATGAAAAATCTAACCGAGATTAAAAGTGATCATATTTCTTTGCCAACCAGTTTAGGTTATGATTTTTATTGCTTCCATTATATCCATCAAAATCCAGTTGTGGCAGGTTTTGTGGCAAATCCTGAAGAATGGGAATTTTCATCATACAACGA
This sequence comes from Tangfeifania diversioriginum, assembly GCF_900141875.1. Taxonomy (GTDB): domain Bacteria; phylum Bacteroidota; class Bacteroidia; order Bacteroidales; family Prolixibacteraceae; genus Tangfeifania; species Tangfeifania diversioriginum. Next base: position 145,625 of record NZ_FQZE01000007.1, read on the forward strand.
TTATATTGGTAAAAGAAACGGGACTTTGGTGAACAAAAAACTAACTCTGGAGATTTTAGATTTGAACGTCGATGAAATTAAAAATCAAACAAATTATTTCATTGATGAACGTTTAATTGATTTATTTGAAAGCTGATTGAAACTTTTGTTACCATCTCGTGGCACCACTCAAAGTGGTTCCACGAGTTGTGTGACGAGTTTATTATAATTAAAAATAGAACATGAAAAAAACACTTATAATTATCGGAATAGTAGTGGTTTTGTTAATTGCCGCATTGGCTGCCATCCCATTGTTTTTTAAAGGAACACTGATGGAGAAAACCAAAACCACCATCAATAAAAATGTAAATGCTGAAGTAGAATTTGCGGACCTTAAACTTTCTTTATTCCGCAATTTTCCAAAACTCACACTCGAATTGAAAGATGTTCTGGTTACCGGAAAAGGTGAATTTCAAACCGATACATTGCTTGCTATATCATCGTTACAGGCAAATACTCCACTGGGAAGTTTATTTAACCGGGAACAAATAGGCATTGAAGAAATTATTTTGGTGAACCCGCAGATGAAACTTGTTGTGGGGGAAACCGGAAATGCCAACTGGGATATTGCCAAAGAAACCGGAGAAGCACCAGAACCTGCTGAAGATAGTGGAATGGAACTTCAGCTTGAAATGATTGAAATTACCGGTGCCAATTTTATTTACGACGACCGCGACCTGAATATGCTTCTGCAGCTCGAAAACATTGACATCAATATTTCAGGAGAAATGTACGGAACAGCAGCCCAACTGCTTGCCGAGGGAACATCCGACCGACTTTCGCTGAATTATGAAGGCTCGAATTATATTTCTAACCTGGCCATTGAAACCCGCACTGTGCTGAATGTGGATTACGAAGTGATGGATATCGAAATCCAGGAGAATGAACTGCTTGTTAATCGCCTTCCGCTGGAAGTGCTTGGCCTGATTCAGATGCCCAACGACAGCATGTTTTTCGATTTGCAGCTGAAAACAAAAGAGTCGGGATTTGATAACTTCCTGGCACTGGTGCCGCCCGATTACGAATCGTACCTGGAAGATATTGAAACCAGCGGAACGGCAGCAATATCGGGAACGGTAAAAGGTTTCTACCTGGGTGACGATTATCCTGCTCTCGACATTAAAATGGATGTGGCGGATGGCAACGTGCACTATGCCGACCTTCCCGAAGAAATCAAAAATATTTCGGCAGATGTGTCAATTGTAAAACCGCAGGGAGTGCTTGATTTAACCGAGGTGAACATTAAAAAAGCACATGCTGAAGTGAAAAACAGCCCGGTGGATTTGTCACTTGTTTTGAAAAATTTGGTTAGCGATCCCTATTTCGACGGGAACTTCATCGGGAAAGTCAATTTTGATGAATTGAAAGATGCTTTGCCGCTTGACAGCGTAAATATTGCCGGATTGATCGACGCCAATTTGGTGGTGAAAGGCAACTATTCGGCCATTGAAAACGAGCAGTACGATAAAATCCGGTCTGACGGATCTGTTTTGCTCAATCAGTTTGTGTATGAATCGCCTTCACTTACCCAGAGAATTTTGGTGCCGGAAGGTAAGCTTGATTTCACACCCCAAGCCGTCACGCTAAACGGATTAAACATGAATATCGGACAGAGCGATTTCCGGCTGGCAGGGAATGTATCCAATTACCTGAATTATGTTTTGAAAGACGGAACCCTGGCCGGAAACCTGCAACTGAATTCTTCGCTGGTTAATTTGAACGAACTGCTTCGTCTGCAGGTAGCTGATGATTCCAGAACGGAAGAAGTTCCCCAAACTGTTGAATCAAATGAGAATACAGTTGAGGATGATGAGGAAGTTTTGGTTTTTGATGTGCCCAAAAATATTGACTTCACTTTTCAGTCCAACATTCAGCGGGTAATTTTTGAACAGCTGCCCATTACCGACGTAAATGGCCTGATAACAGCCCGCAACGGAAAGCTTATCCTCGACGGTCTGAACATGCACATGCTCGACGGCCAGCTCCAATTAACCGGTTCTTATGAAAATACACCGGAAAACCAACCGCTATTTGATTTTGGTTTCGATTTGGCTGATATTGATATTCCTGTTGCGTTTCAAACGCTTACCAGTGTGCAAAAAATGTTTCCCGTTGCCCGGCAAAGCCAGGGAAAATTCAACACCAACCTGAAAGTAAACGGTCAGCTTAGTTCTGGCTTTGGTTTGATTGCGCCTACAATCGACGGTAGCGGATTGTTCAGTACTGAAAATCTGCAGATTGTTGAATCTCCCATGTTTGATCAATTAAAAGGATTGCTCAAATCGGAACGTCTTCAGAATGTAAAGGTTGATGATTTCCAGGCTTCTGTTGAAGTAAATGACGGAACCATTCAGTTGAAACCTTTTACAACACGCGTGGCAGGGCAGGAGACAACCATCGCCGGAAACCTTAACACACAGAATCTACTCGATTTGAGGTTGGATTTTAATGTGCAGCGCGAGGCATTCGGCCCCGATATTGAAAATATACTTAAAGTGTTGCCCGGCGAGGAGCGCATACAATTACTGCCCGCATCAGTGCTTTTGAGTGGCCCTGTGGGAAAACCGGAAGTTAAAATCAACCTGGATGATGCCCGGAAAAAGATTACTGAAGAGGTTCGAAAATCTACAAAGGATGATTTGCAGAAATCGTTGAATAAGATAGGCGAAGGACTTAAGGATCTGTTCAAATAACCAGGCATCGCATTGGTTTGCCGGCTTCTGCTAAGCCTGTTTATCTTCCGGCTTTCTTTATCGTTTTTGAAATATATTTCCAGTATTTTTTATGAAATTTTCTGCCTTCTTTTCCGATGATTTTGTGATAAGTCCGGGGTTCATCATCGGGATTGAATTTTAATTTTTCGCGGTTCTCGTGTAGGGCAGGTACCTCGGGATGAAATTGCACGGCAAAAACGTGTGGGTAAGTACTGTGGGCAAGGGCCTCTACAATTTTTCCGTCGGGTGAAACAGCTGTAACCTCCATTCCTTTTCCCAGTTTTTTGACAGCCTGGTGATGACTGCTGCAAACCTTCGGGGTAGATGATTTCCTGATATTTACTTTGCGGGTAAAAAACGGGTGTTCAGTAAACCGGATAGAGTGAAAATTGATGCCCATCAGTTTGGAGTCGTTTGAAACATTCTGCCAGTAATTGCGGTGTAGATTTTCTTTGCCGGTTTGCAGGATATTTTCATCGGTTTGGGCACCGTAAATTTCTGCCGGAATATCCTGAACAAGTGTGCCACCAGTGGCCACATTCATGGTTTGCATGCCCAGGCAAAAACCGGTGATAAAATATTCCGGGTTTTCTTCCAGAAAAGGCGTGAAATTTTCATTTTGAAATCCCCCCAGCAAATGAAAAAGGAAAGTGGTTTCAAAGTAATGCCTTTCAGTATCAGTAACCACCGAAAGCGAATTTTGCTCCTCGTAAACAGCCGGTGGAATATCCGGGCCGCCGAAAAAAATTATTCCCGATGAATTTTGAAAAACAAATTTTAACTCTTCCGAAAAAATATTGTTCTCGAACAACCTGTTTTCATTCAGGTTGCCTCTGAATTCATGCAGTTTGAAATGATGGTAGCCATTTTTTTCGATGAATTCCCGGGTTTTTGCAAAATCGTATTTTTGGTTTTCATAATAAACTCCCACAAAATGAATTTCATCAAGATTGAGTTTAAGCAATCCATTGTTAACAAGATAATTAACTGTTGTTAAGTTGGCTGTGGTTGGATTTGCGAGCAGGATGTATTTTTTATCGGTATCAAAATTTTCCCTGAAAAAATTTTGACCCGAAAGGTGGATTGCAATTGCAATAAAAAGAAGAAACCAACTAAACTTCTTCATAATCAAAAATTGAATGACACTTCAAATATAGATTTATGCATAAAACATTACAATAATGAACCTGAAACATTTTATTTAAACTAAAAACTTAGTTTTGTTTTAATCTGATAATAAGTCATTTGTGATAAAATATATCAATAAACTAATAATTTAGTTTGAAAACTAAAATATTAGTTTTATATTTGAAACAAGAAACAAAAAGCTGATTGATCACAAGGAGGAGAGAAACAATCCGGATTGCATTGAAAGTAGAAATGTACTTCAGTTTAAATGATTTTTTAAAACTAAGAATTATGGAAACAAAAAAATCGAACAAAGCAGACCTCGAAAACAAGCGGAATACCTTCTTTTTAACCGGGCTTGTAATTGCCTTGTCATTCACTTTTCTGGCCTTTAACTGGAAAGTTAACCCCGGCAAAGTAGAATCGCTCGGCATTTTGGTGTCAGATGAAGTGGAGGAGGAGATTATACCAATAACGCGTGCGCCCGAAGTGAAGCCACCGCCACCACCGCCGCCGCCAAAAGTTGTGGAGGTGCTGAATATTGTGGAAGATGATGTGGAAATTGATGATGAGCTTGTGATTCAGGACTCGGAAGCCGACGATAAAACAATTATTGATATTCAACCGGTTTTGGAAACGCATGAAGAGGAGGAGGAAGATGAGGAAGAAATTTTTTACTTCGCTGAGGATCCGGCAGAATTTCCGGGAGGTGACAGGGCACTGTACAAATATATTAATGATGCAGTAAACTATCCTATAATAGCCCAGGAGAACGGCATTCAGGGGAAAGTGTATGTAAAATTTGTAGTAAACGAGCAGGGTGCCGTAAGCAATGCCGAAGTTCTGAGGGGAGTTGATCAGTCACTGAATAAAGAAGCCCTGCGGGTTATAAACAGTTTGCCCAATTTTAAACCCGGCAAACAGCGTGGAAAACCGGTTAAGGTTTATTACAATGCGGTGATTAATTTTCAGTTACAATAACAATTTACATAGTGATTGAAAATTATTTCCGGGTCAACTAATTTTTTAGTTTGCAGGCACAATTTTTGTAGCCAATAGTTTAGATTTAAAATTAGTAATCAGAATAAAATGAAAGAACTTACAAAAGCGGAAGAACAGGTGATGCAGTTGCTTTGGCAAAAAGAAAAGGCGTTTGTAAAAGATTTGATAGAAGAAATGCCCGAGCCAAAGCCGGCATACAACACGGTTTCTACCATTATTCGCATTCTGGAGAAAAAAGGGTTTGTGGGGCACACGGCCTACGGAAAAACCCACGAATATCATCCGCTTGTTTCGAAAAAAGAATATACCCGCTCGTTTATGAAAAATTTTATGCGCAACTATTTCAGCGGTTCGTTTAAAGAGATGGTTTCATTTTTTGCCCAACAGGATAACATGAGCCTTTCGGATTTAAATGAACTGATGGACGACGTGAAGCGCGATTTGGAAAACGAAAATCCTGAAAAAGATGAATAGCACAGTTAATTTTATACTTGAATCCGGTATCAGCCTCTCGCTACTGGCCACTATTTATGTAATTTTTCTGCGTAAAGAGACGTTTTTCAGGCTGAACCGCTTGTTTTTGCTGGGCTCACTTTTATTTTCTGTAGTGTTGCCGTTTCTCAAATTCAGGGTGTATGAGCCACAGCCGGTAATGCTTTCGGAAATAACAGTTACGCCGTATCGTAACGTGCTGGAATCAGTTACCGTTTACGGCCAGGATTTATCGGTAACAGTTGAACAGGCCGTACTTTCAACCACTTTGCTGATTTGGATTTATCTGGCAGGCGTGGCCTTTTTCTTTGTCAGGTTTTTATTCAGGGTGACTCAAATTGCATTTGTCATTCTGAAAAACCAGGTACAGCAACACGACCGTTTTAAACTGGTAATTTTGGAAAAAGAGTGCAGCCCGTTTTCTTTCATGAACTATGTTTTTGTGAGCCGCCCGTTGCAAAACAGCGAAGGCTACGACCGCATGATGGCGCACGAAATGGAACACATTAAACAGGGACATTCGCTCGATGTTTTAATCCTCGAACTGCTCACTGCCTTTCAGTGGTTTAATCCGTTTATGTGGATGCTGCGCCGCGCCATTCGCGAGAACCACGAGTTTCTGGCCGATCAGGCAGTGCTTGGCTCCGGTGTAAACCGCGGCTATTACAAAAAACTTTTGCTGAATCAGTTTGCCGGTGGTCAGCTGGTGTTAACCAATAATTTCAATTATTCACTAATTAAAAACCGAATTAAAATGATGTCAAAAATGAAATCTTCGAAAATTGCTAACGTGAAAATTATATTGGGCGTTTTTACCGCCCTTGTACTGATAGTGTTTTTTGCCTGCGAGCAGAAAGAAACAATGGAACTGGAGGAACCAAGTGTTGATGAAAATGTAGTCACCATAAAATCGACCCTCCTGGAGGATGGCCGAATGAAAATTGAAGGAACAGAAGAAGACATGGAAGAGTTTACAAATCGGTACTCCGACGTAAACAGTTTTAAAATTGAAACCGATAGTCTTGGCAATATCTTTTTGGTTCAGAAAGAAGAACCGAAAACACTCGACCACGACGCTGATGTATTCTACATTGTGGAAGATATGCCGGAGTTTCCGGGTGGCGAATTGGCTTTACGCCAGTACATTGCAAATAATATTGAGTACCCGCTGGCAGCCCAGGAAAACGGTATTCAGGGAAAAGTATATGTAACTTTTGTGATTTCAAAAGACGGCAGCGTGGCCAATACCAGAATTGCCCGCGGGGTTGATCCTGCGCTTGACAAAGAAGCACTGCGCGTGGTAAACAGCCTGCCCAAATGGACGCCTGGAAAACAGCGGGGAGAAAATGTAAATGTGAGCTACACTGTACCTATAAATTTTGCACTTCAGTAAAGTTGAAAGGTTGATTTGCCCTTCCCGTGAAAGTGATGAGTCAGCATCTGAAACAGATTTTCTCTTTCGCAGGAAGGGCAATTCATTTTAAAAGAAGGTAATATTTCTGCTATGAATAAAATTCTGCTTATTCTGCTGCTCATCCCCACAATTGTGTTTTCGCAGGAAAAAATTGATTTACTGATTTTGAAACGCGACTATAATGAGGCGTTGCAGCAAATTGAAAAACGTATTCATGAAAAACCGGATGCCGGACTTTTTATGAAAAAGGGAATTGTGTTCAATCAAATGCAAAATTACCGGGAAGCAGTGAATGCCTTTTCAAAAGCGTGGGAACTGCAGCCAGACAACCCGGAAATTAACATCGAACTGGCTGATGCACTTTCCACATTAGGTAACCACCACGATGCCACGGAGCATTACCAAAGGGCAACCGAAGAGCAACCCGAAAATCTTCCAATCGCCGGAAAACTGGGCAGAAACTACATTCAACTCAAAAAATACCGAAAAGCGTTTTCTGTTTTTGAAAATATTTACCAGGCCGATTCTTCCAATGTTTACTGGAACAAACAATATGCTTTTTGTGCCTATCAGATCAGGAAAAAAGAGCAGGCAACCAGGTTGTACGAGAAGGTGCTGGAGTTAAATCCGCGCGATTATTCATCCTATTTCAACCTGATGAAACTTTATGCAGCCCGGAAAAATAACGATAAAATTGTCGCTCTCTTTAATAAAGGAATAAAGCAATTCCCGGGTGATCCGGATTTTTATCTGGAGATGGCCAATTTTCAGTTCGGGCTCAGAAATTACGAATCTGCCAAAGCTGAATTTGAAAACTACTACTCGGCGGGTGGAGATTCCGTTTATAAAATCAACCTGAATTATGCCATCTGCTGCTATTTTGCCGGTTACGAAAAGCAATCGCTTAAAGTTTTGCGCTCCCTCTATTCACTGAATCCTAATGATTCTTTTGTTCTTTTTTATAGGAGTTTATGCAACAAGAAACTTGTAAATTACGAGAAAGCAGAAGAATATATGGAAGCAGCCATCGAAATGTCGTACCCCACCTACCTTCCCGAAATGTACCATCATTTGGGGCAGATTCTGGGGCAGCAGCGCAAATTTAAAGAATCGATAGAAGCGCTTAAAAAAACCTATGAACTAAATCCTTCTGCACATGAAGTGCTTTTTGAAATTGCCACAACTTACGAGGAATTCAACTCAAATAAAACACTGGCGCTCAATTATTATCAGATTTATTTGAAAGAGGGCGGGGAAGAAGCAAAGAATGTGACCTATGCCCTCAACCGTATTGAACGCATTAAAGAAGATATGTTTTTTGAAGATTGATTCGTGGCTAAAAATCGTTTAGCCCGGTTTTGTCGCGCACCAGGTTAGCCAGCTGAACACGGCTTTTTACGTCGGTTTTCGTATAAATTCTATGCGTGTGATCTTTAACGGTTTGAAGCGTTATAAAAAGCTTTTCGGCGATTGCCTTGTTGGTTTTCCCGGTACAAATTTCCTGTACAATTTCGGCTTCCCGCTTCGAAATTTCATATCTCGAGCAAAACGATTCAAAATCAATATTTTTGGTTTCGTTGGCATTTTCATGAGCCAGGTATTTCAGCCTGATTGGAAATACCACACTGGCACCAAACAATGCCAGCAATGCTAAGTTTGTTGAAACAAAACCAAATGCATCGAAAAAGACCAGCAAAAAAGTATAAAGGACCACACCGGAAAAATAGATGAAAAAAGTTTTCTGCAATTCTTTCTTTGGAAAAGGGACATTTGCACTCTTGTTGGGTTTCACAAAAGGTAAAATCAACACTGCATGCACTATAAAATTAAAACCAGCCAATGCCCAAATAATTGAAATGTCGGGCTCTCCCGGAAGCTCAATGTAATTATTTTGAATGGCAAAAGTGAGCAAAAGCAATGTTCCGATAAATCCGATGAAATAAATATAAACAACCGGTTTCGGAATTTTATAATTATTCAGGTTGAACCCGAATTTCAGCAACATGTACCAGCTCACAATTAAAAACGGGGTGCCCAAAACAGGCACGTAAAATGCAAGTTTGTGGGTTAGTTCGGCACTCAAATCAATATCGGTAATAATTTCCCGGATAGCCAGGTTGCCCCATATTCCGTAAAGAAAAAAAGAGAAAAGAAAAATCTGGTGGTACAGCAAAATTTGCAGTACCGGCATTTTCATTCTGTGAAAACACTGATACGAAACAAGCGTACCAATAACTGCCAATCCGGTAGTTGCGATAAAAGTTGCCAGATACGAAAAATACTCAATAAACATTTTATGGTTTACTACTTTGGTAGTGGATACAAATCTAACGAATTGCCGCTGTTGTTGCTGGCTACCAAAGTAGTGAATATTTAAAATCCAACCAAAGTAGGAAGGATTTTTTTTACAGAAGGCCTACATTTGAATCAACAATGCATGAAAACAGAAAATTTTAAAACTTGAAAAAATGGAAACAGAAAAACATTACAATTTAATCCCTTCGGTTGGAGGAAGTTTTAGTTACGGCTGGCGCACCATGTTCGGAAAACCATTTTTGGTGCTTTTGCTGGCAGTGGTTATAACCGGGCTTTTAAGAGGTCCATTGAGTGTAAATTATCAGGTTGACAACGCAAACTGGATGAACTTTGTGTGGGTAATGCCCGCTGCTATATTTGGCTTAGCCTACGGGTTTCTTTTTCTTCCGGTAATTACTTACGGTGAGAAATACCTGTTTCTAAAAGGTATGCGCGACGAAGAAACAGAAATTAAAGTTTTGTTCGACGGATTTAGAAGCAAATACCTTCAAATTGTGTTGGCCAATTTAATTGTGTCTGCATTAACAGTAATTGGGTTAGTATTATTAATTGTGCCGGGTATAATTGTTGCCTGTCGCCTGGCATTTGTGCCGTATCTGGTAATGGACAAAGATTTGGAAGCCATGCAGGCAGTGGAAAAAAGCTGGCACATGACCAGGGGGCACGGCTGGAAAGTATTCTGGATGGCAATTGTGTCCATCTTTGTTGTTATTGCTGGGTTAATTGCGTTTTTTGTTGGAGTTGTTATTTCAATAATGTGGTACCATGCGGCTTTTGCCACACTTTATCAATCGGTTTTAAACCAGAGCGATGATGAAAATCCAATTCCGATTTTAGGCGTGAATGAAGTTTAAATAAAGAAATATTTATAATGAAGAAGCCCGGAATTTTCCGGGTTTTTTGTTTTATGTGAATTTCTTTGTTCGTATTTTGGAAGCCTAATTTTTAGGAATGAAGAAAACGTTATTACTGATATTTTTTTATTGGATTTCGAACCTGGCATTTGCCCAGTACTTCCAAACGGGACAGGACCCGGCTTCCATAAAATGGCACCAGATTAATACGGAAAATTTTCAGCTCATTTATCCTGATTATTATGAAGAACAGGCACAAGAGCTGGCCGGAAAACTGGAAGCTGTTTACAATTATGGTTCTTATTCGCTAAACCATAAACCCCGGAAAATATCGGTAATACTACACACACAAACGGTTAAATCGAACGGACTTGTAGCCTGGGCACCCAAACGCGCTGAATTTTATACCACGCCACATCAGGGAATTTATCCGCAGGACTGGCTCGAACAGCTGGCACTGCACGAATTCCGCCATGTGGTTCAGGTGGATAAAGTGAACAGTTTGCTTCCCGGAATTGTAAAAGCTGTACTCGGCCAGCAGGGGACTGCGCTGATTTTTGGCGGATACCTGCCCTGGTGGATTATTGAAGGCGATGCAGTTGTTACTGAAACAGCATTAAGTGATTATGGCCGCGGACGATTTCCTTCATTTTTGATGGAACATCGCGCACAAGTAGTTGAGAAAGGCGTGTTTCGTTACGACAAAGCCTATTTAGGTTCGTATCGCGATTTTGTGCCCAACCATTACAAACTGGGTTACTACATGGTGGGAAGTGCACGCGCCAAATATGGCACCGACCTGTGGGAGAAAGTTTTAACAAGAGTGGGAAATAAGCCGTTTTCTCTTTTTCCGGTAAACCAGGTACTTAAAAAAGAAACCGGATTGAAAAAGAAAACGCTCTACAAATCGGTTTTCAACAATCTGCAATCGGATTGGATTGTTTCTGATGAGCGTTACGAACCATCTGAATTTGAGCCTGTAACTTCTCAGCCAAAATATTTTGCAAGCTATAACTACAACCATTGGTTAAATGATTCAACATTGATTTCTTATAAAACTTCGTATGATGAAATTCCTTCTTTCAGCAAAATTGATCTGAACGGCAATGAAGAAAAAATTTTCAAGCCCGGGCCTATTTTTAATGAATCGGTTTCGTATTCCGGTGAATGGATTCTTTGGTCGGAGCAAATACCGGATTTGAGGTGGGAACACAGCGGAAAATCGTTATTGAGGTTGTATAATTTAAAAACAGGCAGGCTACTCGAATTAAAACCTGAATTTAAGAGTTTCAGTCCGGCACTTTCAAAAAATAAAAAGAAACTGGTGGTGGTGGAAACCGATTTTTCAAACAACTATTACCTTTCAGTTTATTCGGTTCCGCAAGGCGAATTAATTGAGCGTTTTCAAACCAGTGAAAACAACTACTTTTTTTCACCGGTGTGGATCAACGACAATGAAGTTGCCGCCGTAACACTTTCAGCAGAAGGAAAACGACTGGCAAAAGTCAATTTTCAAAAAAATGAAATGGTACAACTGCTGGATGAAGATTTGGGCGATTTGAAGCATTTGGTTCCTGCGGGTGATTACTTGTATTTTGTCAGTTCTTTTTCTGCGAAGAACAGTTTGTACAGGTATAACTTTTCAAACCAGGTGGTTGAACAAGTTTATGAACCGCGTTTTGGGATTGAATCGCCGGCTGTTTCGGCAGATAGTTCAAAAATAGTTGTAAGCGATTACACTGCTGATGGTTTTCGTTTGATTTCAATTCCGGCCGAGTCCGAAAATGCAACTCCGCTTTCAGAAGTAAAAAAAGGTGAATATCAGCTGGCCGAGGCTTTATCGGAACAGGAGATTGGGAAACCTGATTTCAGCGCCACAGATTCGGTTTCGTATGATTCAAAGAAATACAGCAAAGCTGCCCATTTGTTTAATTTTCACAGTTGGGCCCCGCTTTTTATCGATGCCGGAGCGTACGATATTTCGCCGGGAGTCAGCCTGATGTCGCAAAATAAACTGGGAACTGCCGAAACGGTTTTGGGCTACAAATGGGATTATGCTGAAGAATCCGGTCAGTTTTACGGAAATTACACGTATAAGGGCTGGTACCCAAAAATTGATTTTGAACTGACCAACGGAAACAGGCGATCGAAATACTTACAAATTGAACAAACCACCGACAGGAATGGAAATATTATCAGCCAGGATACAACCTCTCAGAAATTTACGTGGGGAGAATTGCGTGCAGGTTCAGGAATTCGCTTTCCTTTTAATTTGAGCAAAGGCAAGTATAACCGGTATCTTCAGCCTGAACTACAATACAATTTCACATCGTATAAAAGGCACAATTCAACTCCCGACAAATTTAACGTCGGAAATTTCCACACGTTAAGTTACCGGTTCTACTACCACCAGCTTTTACGGAAAAGTTACCATGACATGTATCCTGATTTTGGCTTTGTGCTCGATGGTGCTTACCGGCATTCAGTAGCTGGCTCACTAAATCCGGGAAATATGTGGGCTTTGGAATCGGTAATTTATGCACCGGGATTATTAAATTCACATGGAATAAAACTGTATGGCGGAACGCAAAAAACAAGTAATGACGGCTCGCTTGGGTTTTCCGACATGGTCAGGTATGCACGCAACTGGGGGAAAATAAATACCACGGGCTTGTCAACTTTGGGTGTTGATTATAAATTTCCGCTTTTTTATCCCGATTGGAACCTGGGAGGATTATTGTATGTTCGACGCGTAAAAATGGCATTGTTTGGCGACCTCTCGCGGCTGAAAGGAAATTTCTATCACAACGGGGAAATTACCGGAACCTTTGTGAAAGACATCACTTCCTTTGGTACCGAAATTACTTCGGATGTTAATTTTTTCAGGTTTTATGCGCCGGCAGATATCGGCTTCCGGGCATCATGGATTCCCGAAGTGAAAGATGTTTATTTCGATTTTCTTTTTTCAATCGATTTCTCCTCTTTTTAACGTGAAAACCGTTATTTCGGGCTGCATATCGAGCCGCCAGGGGATTCCAATTGTGCCTAACCCTGTATTTACATAAAGCACCGATGCGCCGTTTCGGTAAAGTCCGCCCCAGTATTTACTTGTGAGACAGGCCAGACTAAAAGAAATACCTGCTGGCTTTAGGCCCCATTGCAATCCGTGTGTGTGCCCCGACAATGTTAATTCAATACTCTTTTTGCCTTTAACCTGGCTTTCCCAGTGGGCCGGATCGTGCGTCATTAAAATTGTGAAGGCTTCTTCAGGCACTCCCTGTAATGCTTTTTCCAGATTGGCATACTGCGGAAACGGCGGATGCCCCCAGTTTTCAACCCCTACCAGAAAAATGGAATCATTTCCCTTTTTTATTACTGTATGCTGATTCTCTAAAAGCGTAAACCCGGTTTCATTCAAAACCGAAATAATTCCCTCGAGGTTGGATAGCTTTTCTTCAGGTGAATCCCAATCGGTATAGTCACCATAATCGTGGTTTCCTAATGTAGAATAGGAAAGACTGAGGTCACCCATATCTTTTAAAACCGGCAGAAAACCGTTGGTCTCCGTTTGGAAATTGTTAACCAGATCCCCTGTAAATAAGAGTAGATCAGGATCCATTCTTTCAAATTTTGTTTTAGTCTTATTCAGGATTGTATTCGATTTTAACATTCCTCCGATGTGTAAATCCGAAAACTGGACGATCCGATAATTATCAAAATTTTTCGGCAGGTTTCGATAAGTCAAAGTAACTTCTTTTACAGTTAAATTTTGTTTTCCAATTACAACACCATAAAGTAAACTAATACCCAATCCTGCTGAAATTACGAAACCTGCCAGCGAAATTATTATTGATTTCTTTTCAAAAAACCAATGCAGTACAAAAGCCAGCGCATTTGGAATATTGAAAATAAAAATGGTAAACAGGATGGCATTAAAGTAAAAATAAATGGGGTAGTTGGTGGCATTTCGGGGTTGGTTGGGGTAGATATACAATGAAATAAATCCTAAAATAATTATCACATTCAAAAACCATAATAAACGCTTGAGCAATCTTTTTTTATTCTGCAAAAAAATTACAGTTAGATTTTTTATTGATCCTCCGGCCAACAATAAATAAAAAATGATAAAAAATAGAATATAAAGTATTTGAAATGACCGCATGCTGTTTTAAACTAAATTTTACTTGTGAACGAATCTCCTTTCAATCTATTATTGTGTTATAAGTCAATTATTTGAACTCAAATAGGAGTACTTTTAAATTCGCGAGAATTGAATATTTTCATTTAACCGTACAAATATACGTAAACAGGCCAAAGAAAAATGATGAAAGGGGCTGAATTGACCATTCCGGATATTTGGGATAAATTGAATTAATAAAAGAATCATCCTGATTCTTTTATTCTTCGTATTAACATTTTTGAAGAGAATATGAAGTAAACAAATGGGAGTCTGTGTTTAATTGTAAACTTATTGTGGGCATGTAACAGGTTTGAATGATACAAATGTGCATCACAAAAATTATTTTTAATCTTTCAGAAAAACATGCAAGTACAAAGCCCAATTCCACTTTTATTTGAAAGGCAATTAAACGCAATTGCCAAAATTTAATATCATAAAACTCATTATTCCAACCAATTAAATTTGTTTATTTAAAGTAGTTTATAGATAATATACATTTGTGGTTACTTTCAGCACTTAAAACACTTATTTTCTTAACTTAAATAATTGGTTGCCAGAATAAAACAAATATTTAATTAAAGTTAATTACAGGTTTTGATATTTTAAGTTTACTAATTGTATATCAAGAGCTTATTTAAATATGAGAAGAACAAAGGGAAATATTTAATCAAACAGCATTAAATAAATATTCAGGAAAAATTTAGGAAATAAAAATATATATAATTACATTTGTATAGGTTAAATGTGCAATGCAGAAATGAAAGATCGCATAAAAAAAATAATTGATTACAAAGGTATATCAGCTGGCGAATTAGCTGATTTACTTGATGTTCAGCGTTCAAATGTTTCGCATATATTAAATGGCAGAAATAAACCAGGGGCTGTTTTTATCGAAAGATTTCTGCTTACATTTCCAGATGTAAACGCCCGCTGGCTGCTTACAGGCAAAGAAGACATGCTCAATAGAACATCTAACAGTTCAATTGAAACTACCTCCACAAGGAATGATAATACCTCAAATAATATTGATGCTGAAATCACTGGCAATCAATTTAAAAATAAGATTGAAAAGGTGATATTGCTTCATTCTGACGGAACTTTTACATCTTATACTCCCAATTAATTATCTTAATTATTCATATTTTGATTTCTTTCCTTTACCCATGGAAACAGAGACCTTTTATTTACATTTGAAATATTATGTTGTAAAACACAAAACAAAATGTTACAAAAATAAACAGTTTTCAAAATATTGTTTTACATTTGTAGTGTCCTTAAACAATGACGAGATGATAATTTAAATATATTGATTTCTCGATTTACAAGCCCTAAGATTTTTAATTACATTTACAGAAGAGGGACCGTTACCAGTTAGCGGTCCTTTTTTTATTAAGTTTCTTCAATTTCAAATTTTCTGAAAATAAAATAAAGCTATCTTTGCAGGTAAATATTTAGGATATGGGCAAAAAGGCAGTAGGTGATTTTACTGTAATTTCAAATAGAAAACTAAATCAATCCAATTTTCTTTTAAAGCTGGCCGCTCCCGGGCCTTTACCCGATATTTCCCCGGGGCAGTTTGTCAATGTTGACATCAAAAATGCGAAAGAAATATTCCTGCGCCGTCCGTTTTCGGTTTTCGAAGTCGATTATTCCAACAACACGTTATCACTTATTGTAAAAATTCTGGGCAGAGGTTCAAAAGTACTCACTGAGATTAACGAAGGAGATAAAATCAGCCTTATTTATCCGCTTGGTAAGAGTTTTACTATTCCGTCGGCAAATGAGAAAATACTAGCTGTTGGAGGAGGTAGCGGAGTTGCACCACTTCTGTTTCTGGCAAAAGAATCGAAGTTAAAAACAGATAATGTAGATATAATCCTGGGCGCACGTAGTGCTGAAGACCATATTCAGGTTGATGAGTATAAAAAATTTGCAAATTTACATTTTACAACTGAAGATGGTACGCTGGGAGCTAAAGGTTTTGTTACCCACCATCCTGTTTTCCGGGAAAAACTGAATGCTTACGATAAAGTTTATGCCTGCGGCCCTGATGCAATGATGAAAGCAGTTGCCAAAGAAGCAAAGGCAGCAGGTGTTTTTTGTGAAGTATCGCTCGAAAACCTGATGGCTTGTGGCTTTGGCGTTTGCTTGTGCTGTATTGAACCTACTCAACATGGTAACAAATGTGTATGCACTGACGGTCCGGTGTTTAATATTAATGATTTGAAATGGCAGATTTAAGTGGAAAAATACATAAACTGAATTTAAAAAATCCGGTAATGCTCGCTTCTGGAACGTGCGGATTTGCAGAGGAAATTAATGATTTTTATGATGTTTCGCAGGTGGGAGGGATTTTCCTGAAAGGAACAACTCTGCGCAATCGCGATGGCAACGAATATCCGCGAATGGCTGAAACAGCCTCAGGGATGTTAAATGCTGTTGGCCTGCAAAATAAAGGAGTTGATTATTTCATTGAAACTACTTACCCCAAAATAAAGGATTACAACACGCCGCTTATTGTAAACGTAAATGGTTCTACCGTAGAAGAATACATTGAATTAACCGAAAAGATTAACGAACTGGACAAAATTCCGGCAATTGAATTAAATATTTCCTGCCCCAATGTAAAGGAAGGCGGAATGGCTTTTGGAATTACCTGCCCGGGGGCGGAAGCTGTTACCAGGGAGGTCCGAAGAGTGTACGACAAAACTTTAATTGTCAAGCTTTCGCCAAATGTTACCGATGTTTCCGAAATTGCAAAAGCTGTTGAAGGCCAGGGAGCCGATAGTGTGTCACTGGTAAATACTTTTTTGGGAATGGCAATTGATTCGGCTACACGTAAACCTCTTCTTTCAACCATAACCGGGGGACTTTCAGGCCCTGCAATTAAACCAATTGCACTGCGAATGGTTTGGCAGGTTGCGCAGGCTGTAAAAATTCCGGTAATTGGCATTGGCGGAATTATAAACACTGCCGATGCCATTGAATTTTTGCTGGCCGGTGCATCGGCCGTTCAGGTTGGAACCGGATTATTTAAAGATCCGTTCATCCCCCTTGAAATCATTGAAGGCATGAAAAAATACCTCGAAGAGCATAGATTAAACAATATCACTGATTTAATTGGCGGTTTACAAATGTAAACATTCTCTTTTTTTGATTCTTCATTTCTTTTCTTCAAACCTTTTTAACCTACCTTATACACAATCATGCAACGTTGTTTAATTGTGCGAGTTGATTCTCAAGAAATTTAATACGCTTTTCTTTAAATGCTGCTTGGTTC